>NZ_JBBCUR010000004.1:0-580379 GCF_037147795.1 Paenibacillus sp. MMO-177
CGATTCGATCATGCGACCGATTCGCGTATCCGGTATTAGCATTCGTTTCCGAATGTTATCCCGGTCTTATGGGCAGGTTACCCACGTGTTACTCACCCGTCCGCCGCTAACCTTACCCGAAGGTAAGATCCGCTCGACTTGCATGTATTAGGCACGCCGCCAGCGTTCGTCCTGAGCCAGGATCAAACTCTCCATTAAAGTGTTTGACTTGCTCATTACTTAACTAGCTATTTAAAACTTGTTTGAATCGACGTGATTCATTTGTTCAGTTTTCAAGGAACTTGTCTGTCACATTTTGTCGTGACAAGATGTTATGATATCAGCTTCTTCATCCTTTGTCAACAGCTTGTTTCACATTTTTATTTATTTCGATGTGTTTCGCGGTTGATGTCGTATCTTCCGAAGCGACAAGAAATAATATACCATGCCTGATTTTGAAATACAACTTGTAATAAATGACATCTGGCTTTTGCGTCAAAACAAAACGCCGCAAGCCTTTTTTCAAAGACCTGCGGCGCCACACATGAAATGAAACTTATGCTTCGCCTAGTAAGCGGAGCAATTCGTCTTCATCGTCTATAACGGTAATTCCTAGATCACGAGCCTTGGTCAGCTTGCTTCCCGCGCTTTCGCCCGCAATAACGAAGTCCGTCTTTTTCGACACGCTGCCGCTTACTTTGGCCCCAAAGGCTTCAAGCTTCTTGGCTGCCTCATCCCGCGACATTTTCGACAAGGTACCGGTTAATACTACGGTCTTGCCGCTGAAGATACTGTCCTGGCGGACAACCGCAGGCTGCTCGGCTTCGGCTTTTACGCCAAGCTCGCGCATGCGGGCAATGCTCGCAGCGATAATCGGATCGGCAAAATAGTTCACGATACTATCCGCTACAATGGCGCCAACATCCTGCAAGCCCACGAGCTCTTCTGCCGTCGCAGACATGACAGCATCAAGGCTACCGTAGTGGTCGGCGAGCATTTTGGTCGTTGCTTTGCCCGTGTTCGGAATCCCAAGAGCAAAGAGGAAAGCCGCAAGATCGCGGTCTTTGGATTTTTCGATGGCATCGAGCAATTTGCGGGCTTTTTTGTCACCGAAACGGTCCAGCTTGATCAAATCATCATAACCAAGGGCATAGAGATCGGCCGGATCATGTACATCGCAGTCCGCGTACAGCTGCTCTGCGGTCATTACGCTGAAGGCTTCGATATCCATCGCGTCACGTGAGGCGAAATGAGTGATCCGCCCGATAATTTGCGGACGGCAGCCCAGCTTGTTATTACAGAACAGATGCGCTCCGCGCTGCTCAAGCTCCGTGCCGCAGGCCGGACATACGGTTGGGAATACGATCTCCTGCCCGGGCTCTTCGTCTACTTTGCCTAGTATTTCAGGGATTACATCATTGGAACGGCGGATGGATACAAGCGTACCCAAAGCATACTTCAGGTTCTTACGCTCAATGTCTCCGATATTGTTAAGCGTACAGTTCTGTACCGTAACTCCTGCAAGCTCAACCGCTTCTACACGCGCTACCGGCGTGATTTTGCCCGTACGGCCAACTTCCCATGAGACAGACTCCAGCACCGTTGCCGCTTCTTCCGCCTCAAACTTGAAGGCCACCGCCCAGCGCGGGAATTTATCCGTATAGCCAAGCGCCTCGCGCGTACGCATATCCGTGAGCTTCACGACCGCCCCATCGATCAGGAAATCGAGCTCCAGGCGCTTCTCGGCAATCCGCAGCAATTCCTCCTGAACTTCTTCAATCGTATCGAAATACAAGGCATACGGATTCACCTTGAACAAGTTATCTTTCAAAAACTGCTGCATCTCCTGGTGGTTCGAGAACGAAACGCCTTCCGCAAAGCCGACATTATAGAAGAAAGCATTCAGCTTACGCTCCGCCGTTGTTTTCGGATTCAAGTTGCGGAGCGCGCCAGCAGCCGCATTGCGGGCATTCTTGAGCGGTTCTGCCGCCGTCTGGTTATAGCGCTCCAGGACTGACAGGTTCATAATCCCTTCGCCCTGCACCTCAATAATTCCGTCCTTGTACGGAATAGTCAGCGGAACGGAACGAATGGTTTTCACCTGTGCCAGAATGCCCTCGCCAACCGTGCCGTTGCCGCGGGTGGATGCCTGAATAAGCTGGCCGTTCTCATAGGTCAGGTTAAGGGTTAAGCCGTCGAATTTCAGCTCAATGACATAGCTGGGCTGCGGAAGAGGCTCTTCTTCCGGATGCTTGGCGTTATAGTCGTTAATGGCTTTAAGAACCCGCTGATTCCAAGCCAAGAGGTCTTCGGTATCCTGCGCCTTGTCGAGACTCCATAAGCGGGCCCGGTGACGGTGGGGCTCAAAGCCTTTCAGCAGTTCTCCTCCAACACGCTGCGTAGGCGAATCGGACAGTACAACGCCGGTAGCCGCTTCCAGCGCTACCAGCTCGTCGTACAGCTTGTCGTAGTCCGCGTCATTAATCGTCGGCTGGTCAAGCGTGTAATACGAATAATTATGGGCGGAAATTTCCGCCGCCAGCTCTTGCATGCGGGTCAACTGCTCAGGGGTTGCCGTCTGGTTTTCCATGGGAGGGTCCCATCCTTCCATCCATTTAGACTTTTGTTATTGGTGCAAATCCGGCCAAAAGCCGTTTGACGCCAACCGGCGCAGGGAAAGCGATTTGCAGCTCCATATCGTTGCCCGTCCCTTTGACGGAAACGATGACGCCTTCGCCCCATTTGCCGTGCGCAACCTTGTCGCCGGCAACGAAGTTCCGGTCCGCGGCATTCCCCGCGGCCGATCCGGCGGTAGCCGCCGCTTTCGCAGCTGCGTCAAGCGGCGTGCTCACGCGCACTCCCGCCCCCGATGGTCCCGGGGCGCGGGCTCCGGCGCCAGCCGCGCCGAAGGACGGCGCGCGCCCTGCGCCAAAGCCGGCGCTACCGCTGCTGCTGCCAAAGCTTCCGCGGCTTGCGCCGCCGGCAAAGCTGCCGGAGCGGCCAATCGTTCCGCCCGGCGAAGCCAATGTCTTCACGTTGTCCGGCACTTCCTGCAGGAAACGTGAAGGCAGGTTCGCGCTTATGCGGCCGAAGAGAGTCCGGCTGCGCGCGCAGGTCATGTAAAGCTGCTTCTCCGCGCGCGTAATGCCTACGTAAGCAAGCCGGCGCTCTTCCTCTAGCTCTTCATTGTCATTAAGAGCACGGCTGTGAGGGAAGATGCTCTCCTCCATCCCGATAATAAAGACAACCGGAAACTCCAAGCCTTTGGCGCTATGCATGGTCATAAGAACAACGGAATTGTTGTCCGCAGGCTTTCCGTCATCCTCTTTGTCCATCGAATCGATATCGGCAATGAGGGCAAGATCCGTCAAGAACGCGACAAGCGTCTTGTCTTCGTTGCGCTTCTCGAAGTCCATCGTAACGGACAGGAACTCGTCGATATTCTCGAGACGGGCTGTCGATTCCAGCGTTTTCTCGCGCTGAAGCTCAAGGCGGTATTGCGTCATCTCGAGCATTTTCTCCGTCAGCTCCGTTACCGACAGGTAAAGATTCATCTGCGTCAGATTATCGATCATATCACGGAATTCATGCAGCAGTCCCTGCGTGCGGGCGTTAATGTCCATGCCCTGCATGTTGCCGAGCACATCGAACATGGAAGTGCCCCGGCGGACCGCTTCTTCCGACAGCTTCGCAACCGTTGTATCGCCGATTCCCCGCTTCGGAACATTAATAATCCGCTGCAAGCTGATATCATCGTCCGGATTGGAAATAAGCCTCAGGTACGCGAGCAAATCTTTAATCTCTTTGCGGTCATAGAACTTGATGCCGCCGACAATCTGGTACGGAATGTCCGACTTGATCAGAATTTCCTCAATTACGCGGGACTGGGCATTGGTCCGGTACAGAATCGCATGGTCATCGTATCTGCGGCCGTTTTTCACGTTTTTGCTAATCGTGCCGGTTACGAAATACCCTTCATCATGCTCGGAGTCGGCTTGATACAAGGTAATCAGGTCGCCTTCTCCCTGGTCGGTCCAAAGCTTCTTCGGTTTGCGGCCGGTATTCAGCTTGATTACGGCATTTGCCGCTTCCAGAATATTGGCCGTGGAACGGTAGTTCTGCTCGAGCATAATGGTACGGGCTTCGGGATAATCATCCTCAAAGTTCAGGATGTTCGTGATGTCCGCCCCGCGCCAGCGGTAGATCGACTGGTCGCTGTCGCCGACAACGCAAATATTGTGATGCTTGTCGGCCAGCATGCGGCAGAGCATGTACTGCGCACGGTTCGTATCCTGATACTCATCCACATGGATATAACGGAATTTGTTTTGATAGAACTCCAGCACTTCCGGCATTTCCTTGAACAGCTGGATCGTGGTCATGATCAGATCGTCAAAGTCCAGCGAGTTGTTGCTCTTCAGGCGCTTCTGATACATCTTATATACTTTCGACACAATATCGGTAAAATAGTCGCCTGTCTTCTGCTCATAACGTTCCGGCGTAAGCAGCTCATTCTTTGCGTTGCCGATTTCGGCCTGAACGGCTTTTGGTTCGAATTTTTTTACATCGATATTCAATTCTTTCATACAGTTGCGGATAACCGACAGCTGATCCGCGGAATCCAGGATCGAGAAATTGGAGGTAAAGCCGATACGGTCGATATCTTTGCGGAGAATCCGAACGCACATGGAGTGGAAGGTAGAGACCCAAATATCCTGACCGGAAGGGCCGATCAGCGCCGCTACCCTCGACTGCATTTCTCTGGCCGCTTTGTTCGTAAAGGTAATGGCCAGAATGCTCCAAGGCGCAACACGCTTCTTCTCGATTAAATAGGCAATGCGGTGCGTCAGCACCCGGGTCTTGCCCGATCCCGCTCCCGCCATGATAAGCAATGGTCCATCCGTCGCCTGAACGGCATCCCGCTGCGGAGGGTTCAGCTTCTGTACGGCTTGATCAATATTTATCGGATTAAACATAAACGTACTCCTTATTTATAAGTTCTGTTCGCATTTGTTCGCTTCTTATTGATAGTGTAGACAACGGCCAGTATTGTGTCAATTTGCAAATAAAAAGCTATTCCTAAAGCTTGATATCACGCTCTCGGAATAGCTCTGTGCTGCCTTGCATCTCTTGAAAAGCTTCTGTCATCAGCCTGATTAGCGCAAGCTTAGTTCATTCAACCCCGCGCCCCGGAGCGGACAGCCTCAACCGTCGACAGCGCCGCTTCCAGATCGGTATAGATGACATTGCCCACCACAATGGTATCGGCAATGCCGGCAGCCTGCGCCGCGGTATCGGCATTATGAATGCCGCCGCCGTAGAAGAGCTGCGCCCCATGAGCCGCATCCTTCGCCGCGCGGACCAGGGCCATATCGCCAAAACGCCCGCTGTACTCGATATAAATAACCGGAAGCTGCATCAGCCTCGCGCCCATCCGAACATGGGCTACCAAAGCCGTCTCGTCCAGCTCCGTATCGGCGCCTGTAACTGCAGCAGCCGTTGCTTCGCTGTTGAGGATAATATAGCCCTGCGAAGCGGTCTCTTCCCATGGCACGAAAGAGCCGTATTCCTTAAGCCCTTCGATCTGTCGGCCAATGATCCATTCCGACTTGTCCGTATTGAGTACAATCGGGACAAAGTAACCGTCAAAGCCGGGAACGGCCCCGTCCAGAGTCGAAACCTCGAGGGCGCAATCAACCTCATAGCGGCGGATGCGCGCCATGAGGTCAACCGTATTTTCAAACGTAACGCCGCTGGAGCCGCCAACTATGATCGCATCGGTTCCGGACATACAGATGGCATCTAAAGCCTCATCCGAGATTTCCTTCTCCGGATCTAATTTGAACACATGTCTCCAGCCGCTGTACCATGCTCCACTCATAAAGGCGGTTCTCCTTATTTCACGAGCTGCCCGCGCGTAACGCCGAGCTGATTCGTTGCTTTTAACGTTTTCCATACCTTTGTGCCGCTAATGCGTCCGTCCAGAGCGTCGCGGTACAAGCCAAGCACTTCGCGTACTTTGTCCGCTGTCTCTTCCAAGAACTCAACGCGGTACGAAGGCACGCCAAGCTCCATGAAGTTGCGGATATATTCGGCGCCCGATTGCTCGATCGCGTTGTACACCGTATTGCGGCAGCCTTCGTCTACGCGCACCGGATGGGACATCCCGATCCGGTCCTGCAGGGATGCGCGGTGATCCTCGCAAGGACGCCCGCAGTTCGTATAGTCGGTACCTTCGCTCATGAACGTGCAATATACGCAATGCTCCGTATGGAACATTGGCAGATGCTGCTGAATAACGACCTCCAGACGCGAAGTGTCCGATTGTTCAAGCATATCGACCATCTGCTGAATGTTCAGGTCATAAGACGGGGTAATCAGATCCAGACCCGCCTCCGCAAATACTTCAACGGCTTTGTGGTTCGCTACGTTAAGCGAAAAATCGCCGATCAGCTTAGGAAACGGCTTGCCCGGATTCTCCGCGCGCGCACGCAGGTAGTAGTACAAAGCACCCGTATTGCGGACAAGCACGGCATCCGGCTGGAGTTTCAATATATTGGCATGGTAGCCGTTCTCTCCCGGCATATGAATACGCGGCGTAGCCAGCGCAATCGGCTTGCCCGCGCGTCTAGCCACTTCAATTGCCGCAGGGAACTGCTTAATAAATTCAAAGTCCGCATAGATCATCTCGACATCCATTTGAACTGCCGCTTCAACCTGCTCCAGATTGCGGCAGAGAGCCGTCAATTTCGGATTGGATACCTGCTGCTTGGATGGCTTGGCTTTTGCGTCTGCGTTTGGCGCATCGTCAAGCGGATCGATCAAATGCTTCACGTATACCGGCGGTTTCGGGCGTTCGCCCGTCAGCTTCTCGACCGCTTCGCGGCGCATCCGGTTCAGTTCCCGTACGGGTACGATAACATCGCCTTCAAGCGCAACCTCCAGCTGATCAAGCTGATACAGCGAGCCGCCAAGGCGGCCAAGCTGGTCTTCAAGCAGCGCAGCGTCCATTGGACGTTTATTCGCCTGCTCCAGCAGCAGCTCGGATTCAACCTCTACGGTGATCCCTTTTTGTACATCCGTCCACCAAGTGCGGAGCGGTTCGCCCGCAACGCCCGATACCTTCAGGTGCAGAGGGAATACGCGGTACGGCTTCTCGGTCTCGAACGTTGCGCGAAGACGCTTGTCGAGAGCAGGGTCATTCGTCTTCCAGATCTTATCGCCGACATGGACTTTACGCAGGTCTACGTCATTACGTCCGGCAACGAGTTCAAGAAGAGTTCCTTCCTGCGCTTCGCCTTCGATCTTCTGGCCATGACGGCGCAGGTCGTAGACGCGTCCGCCTTCTTCCTTCTTCGTTGGATCGCCGGCATCAAATACAATGCCGTCGCCGCGCTTCAGCGGAGCTTCCAGACGAATCGTTACCGCATCGCGCAAAATCCGTTCTACGCGGCCCAGATAAACGCCGCGGCTTTTCGGAAATGTTCCGTCTACCAGCTGCTTGTTGTTTGTTCCTTTCAGGAAGCCATGAGTAAAGCCGCGGGAGAAGCTTTGCTGCAGCTCGCGGACCTCCTCCTTCGAAGGCCCCGTCAGGTCGCCGGCAAAATAGCTGTCAATCGCACGGCGGTATTTGCTCACCACGTTAGCGACATATTCCGGGCTTTTCAGACGGCCTTCAATTTTAAAAGAAGTTACGCCCGCTTGAATCAATTCCGGAATCAGGTCGATAGCCGCCAGATCTTTCGGAGATAATAAGTAAGCGACATCGCCCATCGGCTTGTGCTCGCCGTCTACCATCAGATCATAAGGAAGACGGCATGCCTGTGCGCATTCCCCGCGGTTCGCGGAGCGGCCGCCCCACATTTCCGAGGTTAAGCATTGACCCGAATACGATACGCAAAGAGCGCCATGCACGAATACTTCCATCGGAAGCTTCGCCTGCTCGCCGATCTTTTGGATTTGCTTCAGATTATTCTCACGGCCAAGAACGACGCGTTCCATGCCAAAAGGCTTCGTGAATTCCACTGCCTCAGGCGACGTAATCGTCATTTGCGTCGAACCGTGGATCGGGAAGTCCGGAGACAGCTCGCGAATCATTTTCACAAGACCCAAGTCCTGCACGATGACCGCGTCTACGCCGGCATTAATACACATCTCTATCAATTGCTTCGCGTCTCGAAGCTCGTCTTCAAATACAAGAATATTAAAGGTCAGAAAACCTTTTACGCCATACGTATGAAGAAACGCCATAATCTCCGGCAGTTCTTCGCTCCGGAAATTGTTCGCGCGTGCGCGGGCATTGAATTTCTCTACGCCAAAAAAAATGGCATCCGCGCCGTTGGCCACTGCTGCGCGCATGCAATCCCAGTCGCCGGCAGGAGCCAGCAGCTCGATATCCTCTCGTTTTATATCAATTGTCATTCGACATTCATTCCTCCATTTGTAAACCTGCTATTGCTAGTTTATCAAACCGCGGCATCATATGCCACCACCCAATACTGGCAGGGAAGAGAAAAGAAGCCGATTCTCTTCGATGAGAACCGGCTTCTTGTTTATTTTTTAAAAGAACTTAACAGACTGCAGAACGGCATTATACTCATTTAATTGGCTTGGCGTCGCATTAGCTTCGTTAACGCCGAATTGGAATATAATCGTATTTCCTTTGTTCTCAAAGAAATACAGCTTCTCGGTCACAGGAATACCCTGTACCAGCTCGCCTTTGATTTCCAAGGTTTGCACCGCATTCCCGTTAATAAAGGTTGTCGACACTTCGGAAACATTATAACCGTCGTCTTTCAATCCCTTTTGAGCAGCAGCGCTGGCTGATGCCCGGTCAATGTCTTCATAAACCTGAATGAACATATGTCCATGGTTATTTGAATAAGCTACAGAGTCTTTGTTGAAGTCGGTATCCATCCCAAACCAATAAGCAGGCAAATCAACGGAGTACCCGTAAGTGGTGCTTTTTTTCGTATTCACTTTCGTACGGTCGACGTTGTCGTACTCATCTTCGATTTGGCCATAGTTCTTCTCCACATAAGCCGTATCAATGTCTACCGTTGCCATCGTGGATTTAAACAATGCGTCGCCTTGGGCCCCAAGTTTCGAATCGTAATTAAATTCAAGATCATAACGATAGCTGCCTGCAATCAGGAATACTTCGTTAGCGGTGTACCATATTTTTTGATCGTAGCTGAACTCATAAGACAAGACGAGAGCATTGCCGTCCTTCATGACAATAGAAGAAGTCTTCTCGTTTTTAATATAATTCGGCAGGAAATCGTCATGAATCTGCTTTTGCACGCGAGCGAGCCATTGATCTGCCGTGTCCTGTGCCTGAAGCGAAGAGATGCTGAAGGAGAAGTATCCGTTCTCGCTTACATACTGAGGGGTAGGGCTGTCCTTCACGCCGTACCATCCTGCCGGCAGCTTAAGGGAAAGGCCAAATTCTTTGTTGTTGATGGACATAAGGCCGTTTTTAACTTTCGTGATATCCTTAATCGCGTTGTCCGCTTTGTTGAAGGATGGCGTAAAGCTGTCCAGCAGCGACTGATAGGCTTCAAGGGCAGTCTTATCCGTTCCAACTACGCCTACCATGACGAAATAAAGCGTTTCGCCTTTTTGAATAGCCCGGTATTCGAACAGCATGCCTTGCTTCGATGATCTTGTTACGATTTTTTCGAAGCTTTGGCCGTTTACCGTAATGCTCCGCTTATCGACAACTACTTCGTCGCTATACATCCAGTCCAAAGTAATTTTATCGCGGATCTCACTGCTGGTCAGAGCATCCGCCGAATGCTCAGTCGATACAATGACGCTGGATTTGCTGGTTGTGCTGCCCCATTCCGCGTAGGTGCCGTCATCGCTTTGTTGAACAAGCACAAGCCCTGGCGGATAGTTCATTGTCCAGCCGTAGTAGCTGTCGCCGAACTTGGTTTTGCCATAGTCAGGGTCCAGGTTTGTCGAACCGCCGCCCGAATTACTAGTGCCGGATTGAGCAATAGTACCGGTGATTACGATTTCGCTTGTTTTCTTATCTTTGCCGATCTTGGCGCCAAAGGCTTCAACGATGACCCGTACCGGCACCATGGTTGTCCCTTTGATCACAACCGGAGCAACCGCAACCGTCTGGTCCTTGCCGTTTACTTTTACGGTTTTGCTGCCAATGGTTACGACTACGGTCTTATTGTTATAGGTCAGCGTAATAATTTTGTTGTCTTGCAGCTTCAGCTTTGCGCCGAACGCTTTCGTAATAATGCTGAGCGGCACAATCGTTGTTCCGCTTTTTTCGAATGGAGCTTGTACGGTGGATTGTTTGCCGTTAATCGTAACGGTCGAGCTGTTGGTTTTGAGGCGGATTTCTACTTGTCCGCTTGCAGAATCCGCTGCAAATGCTGCAGCCGGCACCATGGTTACGACCAGCAGTACCGCTAACAGCATAAACATAAATCGTTTCATTTTCATTCTCTCTACTCTCCCTATTTATAACGGAATAAAAGATTAAGCCGTTGTTAGCGTCAGTTTACGGGTAACCAAGTCGCCATCCATCATCATTGTTACTTCAATCTGCTGACCGGGCAAATACGATTTCAAAAGCTCGTTCACTTCTACAATAGAAGAAATTTGGTGGCCCGCAACGGAATACAATACATCGCCAACCTGAACGCCAAGCTTCTTGGCAGAATCCGATTTGACAGAAGTAACGGTTAAACCGTCATCAGTTGGCAAACCAACGATAGCCGCGTAGCTCTCTTCCAGCCCTATTCCAAGGGAGGAGCGCTTCACGTAGCCGTACTTGAAGAAATGTCCCGTTACGTACGATACGGTATCCACCGGAATCGAGAAGCCCATGTTATCGATGCCTTCATCCACGAATTTCATGGAATTAATGCCGATGACTTCGCCTTTCATATTCACGAGCGGTCCGCCGCTGTTCCCCGGGTTAATCGCGGCATCCGTCTGCAGCAGACGGTAGTAGGAAGATACCGAGCGGTTCATGCCGCTAAGTACGCCCGTTGTTGCCGTGTTGCGAAGCGAAAAAGAGACAGGCGTGCCGATGGCAATAACCGTCTCGCCGACTTTTGCTTGCAGCGGCGATGCCGCAAACTTCGCTGCCGGCAGCTTGGTCGCATTGATTTTGACAAGCGCCAGGTCGCTTACTTCGTCGACATTGCTTCTTTTCCCGCTGTATTGCTTGCCGTCCGCGGTTACAACCGTAATGTTGGTCAAGTCTTTTACAACATGGGCATTGGTCAAAATCCAGCCGTCCGCTTTCATAATAACGCCTGTCCCATGTGCCAGGACATAACGCTGGTCGCCGCCGCCCTCCGGCTTGCCGATGATTCCTACAACGGAAGGAGAGACTTTGCTGACGACAGACGGTACATCTGCCGGAGGAGTATAGCTATAAGTCTTGGTTGATGCGTCGTACGTTCCCGCACCTCCCAAAGTACTCGTCAGCGACGATGCCTTGACGTACACCTCTCCGTTAATCTTGGTCGCGCTCATTTTCATTGTTCCGGGACTTGTTGCCGTTCCCGCTGCAAACGCTGAACCGGCTACCAGCAGCCCTCCCGTTAGGACGATGGCGCCTGCGCGAAGCATACTACGTTTCACTCTATCACTCTCCCAGATCCAATCAAAAACGAGAATCCATTTATAGGAAACACGTTCTAAATGTATCATGCCAAAGTACTATGCAACAAGAAAAATTTGTAAGACGTAAACCTAAATTTTGGGTAAAGAAATAAAGTAAATAATCCTCTCATTTTGTTGTAGTTATGAACCAAGCCACGCGAAAAAACGCTATTTAAAATCCGATAAAAATATACGTAATTTGACATGCCACAACCTTTGCTTGCTAAGCGATACCAGCAGATTTCCCCGCCCCGCAAGCCGCCTTGATGCATGCTTTCAATTGAATTGCCTATTTTATATGCGATTTTGGTTTTTCTTTCGTAAAAATGAGGTATACGCACAACTAGAATGCTATAATAGGGACAGCCAAACCTTAGGAGGTAATAATAATGAAATTAGGCGTATTTGCCGTACTTTTCTCGCAGAAACCATTTGAAGAAGCACTCGATTATATCGCAGCCAAAGGTCTTGAAGCAGTAGAGCTTGGAACAGGCGGCTACCCTGGCAACGCGCATTGCGACCCGGATGTATTGCTTGCAGACGCCGGCAAATTGAAAGCGTTTAAACATGCAGTAGAATCGCGCGGACTGATTATCAGCGCGCTTAGCTGCCATGCCAATCCGCTTCACCCGCAAAAAGCGATTTCCAGCGCTGACGATGCTATTATCCGTAAAACAATCGAACTGGCTAACCGCCTTGAAGTACCCGTTGTAAACACCTTCTCCGGCTGCCCTGGCGACCATGAGGATGCGAAATACCCGAACTGGCCTGTTGCTCCTTGGCCAAATGATTTCCAAGAAATCCTGGCTTGGCAATGGGAGAAAAAAGTTATTCCATATTGGTCTGAAATCGGCGGTATCGCTGAGCAAAACGGCGTGAAAATCGGCCTCGAGCTGCATGGCGGCTTCTCCGTCCATACGCCGGCTACCCTGCTTCGCCTTCGCGAAGCCGCAGGCAAAGCGATTGGCGCTAACCTTGACCCATCCCATATGTGGTGGCAAGGCATTGACCCTGTTGAAGCGATCAAAATTCTGGGCCGCGAAAATGCGATCCACCACTTCCATGCGAAGGATACATCCATTGACTTCAACAACGTGAACAAACACGGCGTAACGGATATGCAATCTTACACATTGATGCTTGACCGCGCTTGGCAGTTCCGCTCCGTTGGCTTTGGCCACGACCTGAAGACTTGGGCAGACATCATCAGCACTCTGCGTCTCGTTGGCTACGACTACGTTGTCAGCATCGAGCATGAAGACGGCCTGATGTCCGTTGAAGAAGGCTTCTCGAAAGCTGTTCAAAACCTGCAGCAAGTTCTGATTAAAGAGCCTGTTGGCGATATGTGGTGGGTATAATTCGGATTGTTTGGTTAGTGCGGTAAAGATATTCGCTGCGCGAAAGTATGTTTCTTCCGATCGCTGTTGACCGTGGATTTCTTCGAATTAACCGCTTAGCGGTAGAAATCCTCGGTCAAAGGCGAACGCTAGCGCTTCTCCAGAAACATACTTTCGCTCCGCTCACTTACCACAAAAACAAAACAACGAATTAAGGATAAGAGCAGTAAACAGCCTGCCTGGCTTATGCCGGGCAGGCTGTTTTCATAAGTACTTTGGTTTTAAATGCTCGACTGATGCAAAGTCCAAGATTTTAAACTTTCCCTTTTCACAGCTTAGTGTTGTCACTGAACATTCAGGGATTAATTGGTTTTGCACGGCAACGAAATCAGGATGCCAAACATCTAATTCGTGAACAGGAAACGAATGAACCAAGAAGTCCGTAATTAATCCTCCATGCGTAACAATTACAATACTGCTTTGTAAAGGTTGCGTCTCTGTTAACTCTGTTAACTCTGTTAACTCTGTTAATAATGAAGCTAATCGTTTACCTGCCTGCTTGGATGTATCGCCTATAGTGGGTATATATTCAGGTTCATGCGTGCACCGCTCCCACATAGCAACAAACTCTTCAAAAGTTTGTCCCGTTAGGTCTCCCCAATTAGCGCGTTCCCGCAAACGATCATCAACTGCTACCGGTAATTTATTCTCCTGTGCGATAAATACAGCGGTTTCCTTGGCTCTTCTGAGTGGACTTGAATAGATCGCTGTAATAGGTATATGATTGAATCGTTTTGCAGTCGATTCTGCTTGTTTTATTCCCTCTTCGGTTATTTTGACATCACCACTTGCTTTTTCTTTTATGGCATGTCTGACAAGATAGAATGTTGTACTCATTACCAGATCACCTGCACCCTAAACAGAATTAGGACAACGTCTCCCACTTCGCCCACATTTCCTGAGGGTTAAGCTCGTAGATTTCGTTCTCCCGGAACATGAATTGGTGCATGATAAACTCACGCCGGATGGTCGCGAAATCCTGGTGGAATCCTTTGATGAATTCGTTAAGATCCTTCTCCGTGTATTTACGCCCCTTCTCCAGCTTGGAGACCATATACTCGAGCACGATAAGCTTCTTCTTAAGCTGAGCCGGAATAGATTTCAGTTGCCCTGTAGCCGTAAAGAAGTTCTTGATCACAGACTGCCTTACACGCTCAAATTCCTCGTTCATTTGTTCTTCTCCTTTCTGAGTAGATGTCCGATAAATCAAATTAGCAGCAGCGTTAGAGCCATTCTTGATAAAGTAGTCATTGAGCGAGAAGTAAATGGTGTTCTTCTCTCTTCGTTCATTAATTAAGCTTGCTTCACGAAGTTTTGCCGCATGGTGAGTGACGGTAGCCGGTGTTACTCCAAGCTTCTCCGCCAGTACTTGACCGTTGAGCTCTCCATCTGCCAGCAGGATCAGAAGCCGGATACGGGTCGGATCCGCTAAGGCTTTATGGTAGTTCACTACCTTATCTAATTGCATGGAATGTCCACTTCCCTTTGTCTAACCATTTTAATAAACATCTAATTAGATGATTATTAAATAAGATAATAAAGGACCACCTAACAAATGTCAATTGGCAAAGCAAAAAGCGCCGGCCCATTTTCCTCTCGGATGATGAGCTGGCGCTTATAAATGTATAAAGCCTGCCGGCGAACCGGCAGGCCTTGTATTTATGCCATCCAAATCTTAAAAATCATAATGTAGTCTATGTAAAGAAACAAAAGCAACGCTATCGTTGTGAATCCGATTGCAAATACATTTTTCTTAGGACGAGCTTTCAATAAACGTACAAAGCCAATCAAGATTAAAATGGTGAACGCAAGCATAAACCAGTCAAATGTATTGATGTTGCTGGTCGATTTAGCTGCTTCCTCTGCTGCCAAAAACATCGAGTGACCCCCTTTTATTCGCACGTAGCCTATATTACCTCTATGTTATCTTCAAGTGGCAAATCATGCAAGTCCGATTCGGATTTCGTAACAAGTTTGTCACGTTTTCCCACATTTGTTCTTAAAAACGTTGTTTTACCAGTATACTCTGCAAGTTAATTTGTCCAATTCTGACCCTATTTATTACTAAACATACAAAAAGAGACTCTCCTCCATGTCGGATATGAAGAGTCTCCCCTGCCTTCAATTTACTCTACGGCCCCTGCCGCTACGCTTTCCTCGACTGCGCGATGCCGGTTCACCGTGCGTTCGCGGTCACGTTCCATAATTGGCTTCAGATACTTGCCTGTATAGGAGCCCGCTACTTTAACAACATCCTCCGGTGAACCCGATGCAACAATCGTACCTCCGCCATTGCCGCCTTCCGGTCCAAGATCGATCAGATAGTCGGCTGTCTTGATCACATCGAGGTTATGCTCGATAACAAGGACCGATTCTCCGGAATCAACGAGACGGTGCAAGACCGTAAGCAGCCGGTCGATATCATCGACATGTAGCCCTGTTGTTGGTTCATCCAAAATGTAAAGCGTCTTGCCGGTGCTGCGGCGGTACAGCTCGGAAGCCAGCTTCACGCGTTGCGCCTCGCCGCCCGACAAGGTTGTCGCCGGCTGGCCCAAGGTCATATAGCCGAGACCTACATCAAGCAGAGTCTGCAGCTTCCGGTGAATGCGTGGAATGTTTTCGAAGAACTTGGTTGCATCCTCGATTGTCATCTCCAGTACTTCGGCAATGTTTTTGCCCTTGTACTTCACTTCCAGCGTCTCGCGGTTGTAGCGCTTGCCTTTGCAAATCTCGCAAGGGACATACACATCCGGCAGGAAGTGCATCTCAATCTTGATAATACCGTCGCCTCTGCATGCTTCACAACGGCCGCCCTTTACGTTAAAGCTGAAGCGGCCTTTCTTGTAACCCCGAACCTTCGCTTCATTCGTTGTGGAGTAGAGATCACGTACGTCATCAAATACTCCCGTGTAAGTAGCCGGGTTGGAACGAGGAGTACGGCCAATTGGAGACTGGTCAATATCAATAACCTTCTCCAAATGCTCAAGACCGCGCAATTCCTTGTATTCGCCAGGGCGCACCTTCGCCTTATTCAAGTCGCGGGCCAGCGTCTTATACAGAATCTCGTTAACGAGCGTAGATTTACCCGAGCCGGATACTCCGGTAACTGCCGTAAAGATGCCTAGCGGAATCTTTACATTAACGCCGCGAAGATTATTTTCTTTGGCACCGCGGATCTCGAGCCACTTCTCGCCGGTCCTACGACGCTCGAGCGGAACCTCGATAAACTTCTTCCCGCTCAAATATTGGCCGGTCAGAGAGTTATCGTCCTTCATAATTTCCTCAGGGCTGCCCTCAGCGGTTACCATTCCACCGTGAATGCCTGCGCCAGGCCCGATATCAATAATATAATCGGCGGCAAGCATCGTATCTTCATCATGCTCGACGACAATAAGCGTATTGCCCAGGTTACGCATATGTTCCAGGGTCTCGATAAGACGGTCATTATCGCGTTGATGCAGACC
Source organism: Paenibacillus sp. MMO-177 (assembly GCF_037147795.1). Lineage (NCBI taxonomy): Bacteria > Bacillati > Bacillota > Bacilli > Caryophanales > Paenibacillaceae > Paenibacillus > Paenibacillus sp. MMO-177. Next base: position 16,478 of record NZ_JBBCUR010000004.1, read on the forward strand.
AATGCTTGGCTCGTCCAATATATACAGAACGCCCATCAGACTGGAACCAATCTGCGTAGCGAGACGAATCCGCTGTGCCTCTCCGCCGGATAAAGTGCCTGCGGCACGGCTCATAGACAAATATTCCAAACCAACGTTTACAAGGAAACCTAGACGGCTGTTGATCTCTTTCAGGATGAGGTGAGCGATCTTCAGCTCTTTCTCGTTTAAGGTAAGGGAATCAAAGAAACGCTGCGCCTCGCCGATCGATAACGAAGTCACAAAGGAAATATTCTGTTCGTTAATCGTAACGGCAAGGCTTTCTTTCTTCAGACGGTGACCTTTGCAGGTACCGCATGGCTTCGCGCTCATGTAAGCTTCGATATATTCGCGGATGCCCTCGGAAGCCGTCTCCCGATAGCGGCGCTCCAAATTATGAACGATACCTTCGAAAGGAACGTAAGCTTCCTTCCGGTGGCCAAAGTCGTTCTCGTACAGGAAGCGTACACGCTCTCCGCCCGTACCGAACATCAGCTTCTTCATCTGGTCGGCTGACAAATCCGATACCGGTACATCCTGCGGAATATTGTAGTGCTGGCACACTGCGCTCAGGAATTGCGGGTAGTAATTCGACGTGCTTCCCGCCCACGCTTCGAATGCCCCTTCATTTATCGCTTTGCTTGCATCCGGCACAAGCAGCTCCGGGTCAACGATCATCTTCACGCCTAGACCGTCGCATTCCGGGCAGGCCCCATACGGACTATTGAAAGAGAACATGCGAGGAGCCAGCTCCTCAATGCTAAAGCCGCATTCCGGACAAGCCAAGTTGGAGCTGAACAGCAGCTCTTCCTGGTCAATAATATCAACAATTACGCGGCCGTCAGCCAACTTCAGAGCAGTTTCCAGGGAATCCGCCAACCGGCCTTGAATATCCGCCTTCACCACGATACGGTCGATAACGACTTCAATATTATGCTTCTTGTTCTTCTCGAGCTCGATTTTCTCGCTAAGCTCCCGAAGCTCGCCGTTTACCCGGACGCGGACATAGCCTTGCTTCTGGATATCGGCAAGCAGCTTGGTATGCTCACCTTTACGGCCGGAAACAAGCGGAGCCAGAATTTGCAGCTTCGTCCTCTCCGGATATTCCATAATGCGGTCAACCATCTGCTCAACGGTCTGCGAAGTAATCTCGATGCCATGATCCGGGCAATGCGGTCTTCCGACCCGCGCATAAAGCAAACGCAAATAATCGTAAATTTCCGTTACCGTACCCACCGTCGAACGCGGGTTGCGGCTTGTTGTCTTCTGGTCAATGGAGATTGCCGGAGACAAGCCGTCAATGGAATCGACATCCGGCTTCTCCATCTGCCCGAGAAACTGCCGGGCATAAGCAGACAATGACTCTACGTATCTGCGCTGGCCTTCGGCATAAATCGTATCGAAAGCAAGCGAGGATTTGCCGGAGCCGCTTAGTCCCGTCAGTACGACAAATTTGTCGCGGGGTATGGTAACATCGATATTTTTCAAATTGTGGGCTCTAGCCCCTTTGATTACAATCTTATCGCTAGCCACTTCTTACGTTCCTCCCATTCCTTGTCTCTAGCCCATCTCCGCTTTCAATTCCAGCAACGCGTCACGCAGCTCTGCGGCTCTCTCGAACTGCAGATTCTTCGCCGCATCCTTCATCTCGGCTTCCAGCCTTTGCAGCAAAGCTTGGCGTTCCTTCTTCGTCATCTTCTCGGAACCTACGCCAGTCAAATATTCCGACTTCTCCTCGGCCACTTTCGTTGCCTTTATATCATCATGCACTTTCTTGCGGATCGTCTGAGGCGTAATGCCATGCTCTTCGTTATAAGCAATTTGGATGGTACGGCGACGCTCCGTCTCCTTAAGCGCCTTATCCATGGAATCGGTAATCTTATCCCCGTACATGATAACCCGGCCATCGCTATTACGCGCAGCTCTGCCAATCGTCTGAATCAATGAGCGTTCGGAACGGAGGAAACCTTCTTTGTCCGCATCCAATATCGCAACAAGAGATACTTCCGGCAAATCTAGGCCCTCCCTCAAGAGGTTAATACCCACAAGCACATGGAACGTACCGAGACGCAAGTCGCGAAGGATGGCGATCCTCTCCAGCGTCTTGATATCGGAGTGCAGATAACGCACTTTAATGCCGATTTCTTTGAAATAGTCCGTCAGATCCTCGGCCATCTTCTTCGTCAGCGTAGTGACAAGGACGCGTTCATCCTTGGCTATCCGATCACGGATCTCGACTAACAGATCATCGATTTGCCCTTTTGTCGGACGCACCTCAATAATCGGATCCAGCAGGCCTGTCGGACGGATAATCTGCTCAACCATCGTTGGGCAATGCTCCAGCTCATAAGGTCCCGGTGTCGCCGACACGTAAATCTGCTGTTTCGCTTTCTCCTCGAATTCCTCGAAGCGCAGCGGCCGGTTATCCAGTGCGGACGGCAGACGGAAGCCGTGATTAACGAGCATTTCCTTCCGCGCGCGGTCACCATTGTACATAGCCCTAATCTGCGGCAGGGTAACGTGCGATTCGTCAATGACGATCAGCATATCATCCGGAAAATAATCCATCAGCGTATACGGCGTTGCCCCGCGCTCGCGGAAGGTCAAAGGTCCGGAATAGTTCTCGATGCCGGAACAGAAGCCCATCTCCGCCATCATTTCGAGATCATAACGGGTGCGCTGTTCCAGACGCTGCGCCTCCAGCAGCTTGCCTTCTTCCCGCAGCTCCGCAAGACGTTCCTCCAGCTCACGCTCGATATTGCCAAGCGCAACCTTCATCGTCTCTTCATGGGTAACGAAGTGAGACGCCGGGAATATGGCAACATGATCACGTTCGCTTACGATCTCGCCGGTGAGCACATCGATTTCCGTAATCCGCTCAATCTCATCGCCGAACAGCTCGACCCGAATCGCCCGTTCATTATTGGCAACCGGGAAAATCTCTATAATATCGCCGCGCACGCGGAACGTACCGCGGATAAAGTTAATGTCATTGCGCTGGTACTGAATATCAACCAGCTTATGAAGAATCGTATCTCTGGATTTCTCCATGCCTACCCGCAGCGACAGCACCAGACTGCCGTACTCGGAAGGCGAACCGAGACCGTAGATGCAGGACACGCTCGCTACGATAATGACGTCCCTGCGCTCGAACAATGAACTGGTCGCGGAGTGGCGAAGCTTGTCGATCTCATCGTTAATGCTGGAATCTTTCTCAATGTAAGTGTCCGTAGACGGGATATAAGCCTCAGGCTGAAAATAATCATAATAGCTGACGAAATAACTTACCGCATTGTCCGGGAAGAACTCCTTAAACTCGCTGCACAGCTGTGCCGCGAGCGTCTTGTTATGAGCAATAACCAGCGTCGGCCGGTTAAGCTGCGCTATCGTATTGGCAATCGTATACGTCTTGCCCGTACCCGTCGCCCCAAGCAAGGTTTGCTTGGCTTCGCCGTTCTTCACGCCTTCAACAAGTTTTCTGATGGCTCCCGGCTGATCGCCCTGCGGCGTGTAGCCCGATTTTAATTGAAATAATTGCTCTGAAATCTCACTCACTTGCGTCATCCACCCCGTTTCCCTTACTCATCAATCATTATAGTCAATATATACAAGCGTAAACGGCTTCGCCCTCCTAAGAACATAGAAGGATCAGCAACCGTCTCGCAGCGAAATCGTAATGCACACAGCATATCCGAATGTGTGTTCCCCTCTATTATAGACGTCAATGGAGGCTGATGCAAACATAAAATCAAAGGGCTTTCCCTAAGCAGCTGCCCAGGAAAAGCCCCATTTCTATTTAAACATTCAAAGTACCCGAACGGTCTTCCTCTTCCGCGTAAACGCCGCCGCTGCGCTTTGCCGTCCTTGCGCGGCGCAACAGATCTAGCAGCGTAGCCGGCTCTGCCGAAGCATAGTAGGTCGCCCGCTCATCGGGAGACAAGATAACCCCGAGCTGATGATGCTCGCCTTCATAACGGGCCCGCTGAACAAATTTGATCTCGCCGTCCCCGTTCAGCACCTCAAGCTTATACATCGCCGAATTGTTCTGCAGCGCCTCATGAAGATCCTCTTTCGTGAATACCCTGGTGCCGTTCACCTTCGAAATAATCTCGCCGGCATGCAGCTTCATCCCCTCAGCCGGCGTGCCCGGCACGATGCCCAGAATGCGCAAGCCGCGTTGATCGTTCACGTACAGAGGACTTTTCGCGGACTCTACCGCACGGCTGCGCCAGATGATGGCTTCATGCAGGAGCAGCGAACATAAAGCAGCAACCGGCAGCAAAGCCGGCAGCCACCAGGCGAGAAGCGCGGCGCCGGTCAGCAGCAGGCTGTACCACATGAGCCCTTTTGCCGCATGGCGGGCTTTAGACTCGGGCAGCATCGTGCGCGTCATCTCGCTGAAGCCGATAATCATCGGCAAGGCCACCACGGTCCAGCCCTGGGTCCAATCGCCGCCGAATAAAGGCGTCCAAGGCAGATCAACAACCGAAGCTCCTCCGGTTGCCGGCACAAGCAGCAGCAGCGGAACCGGCCAGAAGCCCTGCAGCATATAGCCGCCCACAAGCTTCCCCCGCTTCCCTTCCAGGAAGAGCGGAGTAGCAAGCTTGTTCCCCTGTCTCCGGACAAGGAAAGCTTCTGCCAGATGAAGCAGGGCCACCAATACCAAAATCCCCGGCATATCAAGTCCGGCAAGCGAACTCGCTGCGTCTCCTAACCATCCTTCACTTTTTTCGAGCGAAGTAAAGCCAACGATCCATTGCAGCAACGCCAATGCTCCCGCGCCGTAGGCAAAGCACAAATAGCGAATTCGGAACAAAAGCAGCACAACCGCCGAGCCCCAAAGCCATAAAACAGCGTCCCCGGTTAAGGTTATGCCGATAAAGGCTCCCGCCACGGAAGCGAGCAGTCCGGCTGCAAGCCCGGCCAGCATCGCTTTAGCCACTAACCTCGGCCAGATATGCAGCCTTACGGCGAACATCCGTCTTTCCAAGCTGATCTGTCTCGTATATTGGAGGATAATAAATAATACCGCAATATAATAAAAAGGCTGCGCAAGCAAACGTACAAACGCCTTGCCAAATTGATCTAGTAAAGCATTGGCCGCATCCAATCGCTACACTCCCATCTCCGTCCAAAATAAAAGGCTGACTCCGTTTAGAGCCAACCTTTTATAAATTCGCCGTTCCCTCTTTATTTCCTGCTGACCGCCCGGATTGCTTCCAGCAGCTGTTTGTCATTCTTCTGGTCTTTAATCCATTTCACTACAGCCTGCTCCAAAGACGCCGCCGTCTTCGTGTCGATCTCGCCCGTAACCGGCAGACCCTCCTGGCTTTGGAAGTTCTTTACGGCCAGCTCCGTGGAAGCGTTGAAGTACCCGTCCTCCCGCTGTGTCGCATAGCCGAGGCCGGACAGCATCACCTGCGCGTTCCGAATCTGCTCGCCTAACATATCCTTGCGCAGAGTATCCGTTAAGGCAAGCCTTGCTACCGTGTACAGCTTCGGCGGCTGCACTTCCACCATCGGCTTGATGCCCTTCTGGTGAATCCAATTGCCGTCCGGCGTCAGCCATTTCGCAATGGTCATTTTCACCAGGCTGCCGTCACCAAGCGTCTTGTTATAGCTGACCTGTACCGTTCCCTTGCCGTAAGAGGTCTCCCCGACAAGAACAGCCCCCGCCCGCTCCTGCAAAGCCCCGGCAAGAATCTCGGAGGCGCTCGCGCTGCCTTTGTTCATCAGCACGGCAATCGGATACGTTTTGCCGACGCCTTGCGAGGTTGTTTTCTCCCGGTGGCCGTCGCGGTCCTCGACCTGCACGATCGTTTCACCCTTCGGTATGAACTGCTGAGCGATCTCAACAACAACCGGCAATATGCCGCCCGGATCGTTCCGGACGTCAATCACAAGTCCTTTCATGCCTTGCTTCTCCAGCTTGGCAAGCTCTTCCTTGAAACGGTCTGCCGTGTTAAGGGAGAACTGACGGATTTCAATCACGCCCACGCCGTCGCTTCGCAGATTAGCGTACACCGTCTCTACATCGATGTCGTCGCGGACAAGGATGAGATCAATCGGCTGGGTATTGCCGGCACGCTCGATCCGGAGCTTCGCTTTTGTCCCCTTGGGACCGCGGATCTTGGCGACGGCATCATTTAAGGTTAAGCCGTCCAGCTTCTCGCCGTTGACCGACAAGACGACATCCTTGGCGAGCAGCCCGGCGCGTTCCGCAGGAGAGCCTTTAATGGGTGCGACCACGACTACCTTGCCTTTTTCGAGCGTAACCTCGGCCCCTATGCCGGAGAACGACCCTTCAATAGACTCGGAGAACTGCTTGGCGACATCCTTCTCCATATAGACGGAATAAGGATCGTCAAGCGATTCCATCATCCCTCTGACAGCCCCGTCCACCAGCTCGTCCCGGTCAATATCCTTGAAATATTTGGTTTCGATTAAACCCAGAACCGCATTAATCTTCGACTCTTCCTTCTTGCTGAGCCCGCTTCCTTCGCTTGCCGCAGCAGCCGATACGGAAGTCTGCTTCCCGTTAGCCGCCCAGAAGACCTGGTCGCCTATCGTTAATGTTACGAGCACTGATGCCACCATCGTCATCAGCAGAAGGACAAATACGGTTCTTCCTTTAAAGTACATGTTCGACACCACCCTATCCTTAACCCTAACCTGTTTTAAAGTGAACCTCATTAGTATATGATAAGCTGTCCATATTTATTTACAACTCTTCCTAATGCAGGAGAAGGCATACTCGTGAATATACGGAACAATTCCGCATTCCCGGTATGCCTTCGATGCAAGTTATTTCAAATAGCCCGCCGGATCAACCGGCTGCTCGTTTTTCCGGACTTCGAAGTGGAGATGCGGTCCGGTCGAATTGCCGGTGTTTCCGGACTCCGCGATTTTCTCGCCCTTCTTCACGCTTTGGCCTTTTTCTACCAGAATGCCGCCGTTGCGGAGATGGCCGTACAACGTCCATAATCCGTTGCCATGGTCGATAATAATCGCATTGCCGTAGCCGCTCCATGTTTGGGCAACGATAACGATGCCCGCTTCAGCCGCATAAACATCGGTCCCTTGCGGCACCGCAAAGTCAATGCCGGTATGCAGCTTCCTCACGTGGGTGATCGGATGGATCCGGTAACCGAAGTTGGAGCTGATCCGGTAATTGCTGCGAAGCGGCATTCCCAGCTTGCCGCCGGAGTATGGTTTTTTGATCGCGTTTTTCTTCTTGTTCAGATCGGATACTTTCTTGGCAAGGGCGAGCAGCTCCTTCTCCTGCTCATCGCTGATATCCTCGAGCTCTTCGATTTCCTTATTGTAGCTCGCGATCAGAACTTCTTTTTCTTCCTCTTTATCGTTCAGCTCCGCTTTGTACTTCTGGAGCTTTGCATACATCGTCTTTACTTCTCCAAGAGCGGTTTCCACGTTTGCCTTTTTCTCTTCGACCATCGCTTGATCCTTCTTGTGCTGCTCAAGAATCGAGCGGTCCTGGCTCAAAATGGAGTGAAGAGAATCAAACCGGTCAAGAAAATCCGAGAAGCTTGTTGCGCTGAATAGCACCTCCAGGTAAGACACTGCGCCGTTCTCATACATCAGCTTCAGACGGGATTGCAGCAGCTCGTCCCGTTCCTTCACCTGTTCGATGGCTTCGTCAAGCTCTTTGCCGGCTTTTTGGAGCTCCGCTTCCTTGGTATCCACCTGGTCCTGCACATAATTAAGGTTGTCCGTAACCTGATCCAGCTGCGCGGTTAATTTGAGGATGGCCTGCTTGGCATCTTCCTTCTTCCCGGCAATATCCGCTTTTTTTGCATCGGCATTTTTGGCAATTTTTTGCGCCTCTTCAATCTGTTTCTTTGCCGCGGCAAGATCCTTGTTGATTTTATCTATGGAGGATGCGGCATTTCCGCCAACAGGCTGCAACAAAAATACAGTCAGCATCGTTAAAACGATAAACCCTTTTTTCACACTCACCTGCGCGGTCACCTACACTTTCAAATATTTTCTTACGGATAACGTACTTCCCCAAACGCCAATCAAGGTACCGAGGCCCATAAGCAGGGCGGTGATTTTCCATCCCAATTCCTCTACCGGCATAAGCTTGATCATCAGCAGTCCCAATTCCATTTCATTCATGCTCACCAGCTGCGAGTAGGCAAGCAGCACAACGATCGTTGTAATGCCCGAAGCCACAAGCCCGATCAAGGCACCTTCTACGAAAAACGGCCATCGGATGAACGAGTTTGTCGCCCCTACCAGCTTCATGATGCCAATCTCGCGCCGTCTTGCCAGAATCGTCATTTTGATCGTTGTGGAGATCAAGAACATCGCGGTTACGCCTAGACCGATAACGATGACAAGACCGATGTTACGGATCGCATTCGTAATCTTGAACAGCTTCTCGACCGTACCCTGGCCGTATTTGACGCTTGTAATCGGCTTCGCTTCGTCGCCGTTGTTCAGCGCCGAAATCTCGCTTGCCGTCACGGCAATGTTCTGAGGGTCAAACACCTCGACGGTAAAGGAATCCGGCAGCGGGTTGCTGTCCTTATCGTAACCGTCCAAGAGAGCGTCGCCGTCTTTGCCGAGATTTTTGCGGAGCAGCTCAAGTCCTTCTTCCTTGGACACAAACTCGACTTTGCTGACGTCGGCCAGCTTGCGGATTTTGTTCTCCAGCTCATTGGTTTTCTGCTGATCGATATCGGTCTGCAGGTAGACGCGGATTTGCACCTGGCTCTCGATATTTGAGGCCATGCTGTTGATGTTCAGCGCCAGCAAGACGAATACGCCAAGCAGGAACAGCGAGAAAAAGATCGAGCTGATCGAAGCGAAGGACATCCACCCGTTGCGGAGGATGTTCTTGAACCCTTCGCGGATGTGGCGGAGGAGCGTACTAATTCTCATACCCGTACTCCCCTCTTACTTCGTCGCGGGCAATGTTGCCGTTCTCGATGGCGATGACGCGTTTGCGCATCGTGTTCACGATTTCTTTGTTGTGCGTAGCCATTACGATTGTTGCGCCGCGGAAGTTGATTTCCTCGAGCAGATTCATAATGCCCCATGAAGTCTCCGGATCCAGGTTGCCGGTCGGCTCGTCCGCTACGATAACGGTTGGATTATTAACGATGGCGCGTGCGATAGCGACACGCTGCTGCTCGCCGCCGGACAGTTGGGCCGGCAGGCTGGAATGCTTATGTTTAAGTCCGACAAGGTCGAGCACTTCCATCGTCCGCTTCTTGATGAGGCGGCGCGGCGCTTCGATAACCTCCATGGCGAAGGCTACGTTTTCGTAGACCGTCAGCTTCGGAAGCAGCCGGAAATCTTGGAATATAACGCCGATATTGCGTCTGACGTACGGAATTTTGCGAGGTTTAAGCTTGCCGATATTGAAACCGTTGACGGAGATTTGGCCTTTCGTTGGCACTTCCTCACGGTAGATCAGCTTCATGAAGGTAGATTTGCCGGCACCGGACGGGCCGACGAGGTAAACGAATTCATTGCGATCTATGCGAACGGATACGCCGCGCAGGGCGTGAGTACCGTCGGTGTAAGTCTTCCATATGTCTTGCATTTCTATCAACATTATCACATCCTGTTTTTTATCAAAAATATAAGAAGTATAGGCTGCTCTATACCGTGCTTATATTTCACCCGCAAAACGGTGCCTTTTATGTAAATTGTTGCTTCGCAAACATAGTCCCAAGGACGGCACGGCCATTAATGCTAGGTCTAAGTTATTCGACAGGGATATACGAATTCCTTCATATTGGGTCTTATTTCCTCATTTTTCACAATTCTCATAAACGTTTGAAGCATTGACTTTCCTCGAGAATTAGCTTTTTATTCGACAAAAAGCCTTTGTCGCCTTATGGCGAAACAGATGGAAATCAATTAAATGACAAGTCGATTTCATCTCCTGCATATACATGAAACATTGCCATTTTTGAACGGAAAGGGTGGTCTTATCATGTGGAAAAAGCTGCACTTGTGGGTCATTATCGTTTTTGCGCTGCTCTTGGTCGCATCTGTCGGCTACGGCGCCCTATCCTATTATTCCGGGCAGGATACCGTACCCGAGAAGGTTACGGCCGGAGGAGTAGACATCGGGGGGCTGTCCGTTGATGACGCATTAAAAAAGCTGGACCAATACGAACAGCAGCTGGAAAGCCGGACGGTAACTGTCGAGGGAAATGCCGAAGCCAAAGCCGAGGGCAGCCAAACGTGGAAAGCAGCAGAGATCGGCTATAATGCCGAGTTCATAGGGGTGAAGGAGGAAATTAAAAAGCTCCGCACCGGAAATGTATGGACCCGCTCGAAATTCCGCTATCATTTCCCTGCTTCTTTTGAACTGAAGCAAAGCTATGATCCGGCCGTCTTCGACAAGCTTGTCCGCGCGAAGTTCGAATGGATTGACTCCAATAAGCCCGTAAATGCCACGCGCAAAATAACCGACAAAGACGAGGTCGTCTATACGGCCCATACCGACGCTTACCGGATCGACGTTGCTCCACTCGAGGAAAAGGTCGCTTCATGGATCACCGTGCCTGACAGTCAGCTCGGCGGACAGCCGGAGCAGGCGTTGACCGTTCAGCTTGGCGTAAAGACCGTTCATCCGGAGATCACGCTTGAGAAGCTGAAGGCTGAAGGCATCGACCGCAAAATCATGGAGTTCACAACCGACTTTAAGACGAGCGCGGAGGGCCGGGCCTACAACGTCACCTCTACGGCCAAGGCATTAAATGACTGGGTGCTCGAGCCCGGGGAAGTATTCTCGTACGGAGAAGTTGTCGCGAAAACCGAAAAAGAATACGGCTATAAGGAAGCGCCCGTTATCTCTAACGGCAAGCTTGTGCCGGGTATTGGGGGCGGGATCTGCCAAGTATCCAGCACGCTGTACAATGCGATTATCCGCACGGCAGGGATTGATATCGTAGAACGGCGCAATCACTCCCTTCCGGTCGCTTATCTGCCGAAAGGCCAGGATGCCACCTTCGCATCCGGCTCGATCGATTTCCGCTTCCGCAACTCGACCGGCAAGCAGCTGATCATTCGTACGGTTGTAGAGAACCGCAAGCTGACGGTGAAGCTGTTCGGCACGATGCCGGAAAATATCCGTTACGACATTGATTCGAGCATCGTCAAGACGGTGCAGCCTGCCGTACAAAAGGTAACGGACAAATCGCTGAGCGCCGGCCAAAGCGTTACCGTTCAAAAAGGCTCCATCGGCTATGTAGTGGATACGTACCGCACCATGTACAAAGACGGCAAACAAGTCTCCCGCGAGAAAATCTCGCATGACACGTACAGAGCGCAGCCAATCGTTGTTCACGTTGCGGCAGGCGCCGGCGGTTCGTCCGGTTCGCAAAGTTCGGGCGTGGTTGAGGACGGGATCTGATAAGTGAGTTACTAAGCTCGAGTGCTTCATTATGATGTGTATCACATTGCACGAAAGGCAGTATACTTACCTCCATTAGATAATTCAAACAATTTATCCTGCATGAAATGCAGGATATCCACTCAATATGGAGCCCAAACATGCTAAACTAGCCAGAAATGCTGCACTTTGTGCAGCATTTCTTTTGTTACTGGCTGGAATTACTCCATTATGCTGCATTCTGTGCAACGTAGGAACTGCATCCGGTAAGAACAAACAAAAAGACTGCCAGCTCCGCTAATAGCGGGACTGGCAGTCTTGTCTCAATAGGAATTAACGGCTCTTCTCCGCATACTCGGTTACCCAAGCGGCGGTTTGCTCCAGTACTTGCTCGGCGCGGGCGATTGCCGCCTCGACTTGTACTTGTGCCGTGCCGCCGTAGACGTTGCGGGCATTTACGACCTGCTCCGGCTGAAGCACGTTGTAGATGCGGTCGTCGAACAGCGGCGAGAACTGCTTGAACTCTTCCAAAGTCAGGTCAAGCAGGTATTTGTTCTGTTCGATGCAGTACAATACCGTCTTGCCGATAACCTCATGCGCTTGACGGAACGGCAAGCCTTTGCCAACGAGGAAGTCGGCGATGTCCGTAGCGTTCGAGAAGTCCTGGTTAACGGCTTGGCGCATCTGCTCTTTGTTCACTTTCATCGTAGCGATCATCGGAGCGAACAGCTGAAGCGCGCCTTGCATCGTTTTCACCGTGTCAAACATGCCTTCCTTGTCTTCCTGCATATCCTTGTTGTAAGCAAGCGGAAGGGATTTGAGAACCGTCAGGAGGCCAACAAGGTTGCCGTAGACGCGGCCGGTTTTGCCGCGGACAAGCTCCGGAACGTCCGGATTCTTCTTCTGCGGCATAATGCTGCTGCCCGTGCAGAATGCGTCATCCAGCTCAACGAAGCGGAATTCCGTGCTCGACCACAGGATCAGCTCTTCGCTCAGACGCGACAGATGCATCATAATGATGGAAGCGTGGGACAGGAACTCAAGGATGAAGTCGCGGTCGCTTACCGCATCCAGGCTGTTCTCGTACACGCGGTCGAACTTCAGCTGGCTGGCTACGAAATGGCGGTCGATCGGGAACGTAGTTCCCGCCAAAGCACCGGCGCCCAGCGGCAGCATATTGATGCGCTTGTAGCTGTCCTGCAGACGCTCCAGGTCGCGACCAAACATCGAAACGTACGCCATCAGATGATGAGCGAAAAGAATCGGCTGCGCACGCTGCAAATGCGTATAGCCCGGCACGATCGTGTCGATGTTAGCCTTCGCTTGCTCGATCAGCGCGGATTGCAGCTTATGAAGCATGTCCACGAACTCAACGACGCGTTTGCGCAGGTACAAGTGCATGTCAGTCGCTACTTGGTCGTTACGGCTGCGGCCGGTGTGAAGCTTGCCGCCTACCGGTCCAACATCGTCGATCAGCGTTTTTTCGATATTCATATGAATGTCTTCATCGGAGATGGAGAACTCGATATCATTGCGTTTGATGCGCTGCAGCACGCGGTGCAGGCCGTCCTTGATCGCCTCTACGTCGTCCGCAGGCAAAATCCCTTGCTTGCCAAGCATCGTTACATGCGCCAGGCTGCCTTGGATATCCTCTTCGGCAAGCTCTTTATCGAACATAATGGATGCCGTATATTCCTCTACCAATTGGTCGGTCTTTTTTGTAAACCGTCCGCCCCACAATTTGCTCACTTGGTACACTCCCTCCCGAAATTGCCATAAAGGCCGCTAACATGCATCGCACATAACGGCCTAAACGAATATTCGGTTATATTATTTCTTGCTTTGTTCTACGCCGGACGATACTTTCAGACGAAGTGCGTTCAGGCGGATAAAGCCTGTAGCGTCGCCTTGGTCGTACGCTTGGGATGGATCGGCTTCCATAGTCGCGATATCCGGATTGTACAAGCTCACCGGGCTCTTCACGCCGGCGCCGATCACGTTGCCTTTGTACAGCTTAAGGCGGACAACGCCCGTTACGTTCTTTTGCGACTCGGTTACAAGCGTTTGAAGCGCGAGGCGCTCAGGCGCGAACCAGAAGCCGTTGTACACGAGCTGAGCGTATTTCGAGATCAGGGAGTCGCGAAGGTTCATAACCTCGCGGTCCATGGTCAGGGATTCCATTTTGCGGTGCGCCGTGAACAGGATTGTACCGCCCGGCGTCTCGTACACGCCGCGGCTCTTCATGCCTACGAAGCGGTTCTCTACCATATCCACGCGGCCGATGCCATGCTTGCCGCCCATTTCGTTCAATTTATCCATCACTTGCAGCGGGCTGAGCTGTTCGCCGTTGATCGCGATACAGTTGCCTGCTTCGAAAGTAAGCTCTACGTATTCCGCTTGATCCGGAGCTCTCTCCGGGGACACGCTCAGCACGTACATTTCTTCGTTGGACTCTGCGCTTGGATCGAACCAAGGATCCTCGAGCATGCCCGACTCAAAGCTGATGTGCAGCAGGTTGCGGTCCGTCGAGTAAGGCTTGGAAGCCGATGCGGTAACCGGAATGCCATGCTTCTCGGCAAAAGCGATCATTTCCGCGCGGCCAGGGAACTCTTCCCGGAAGCGCTCTTCGCGCCAAGGCGCGATCACTTTGATGTCCGGAGCAAGAGCGGCTACGCCAAGCTCGAAACGCACTTGGTCATTGCCTTTGCCTGTTGCGCCGTGCGCGATCATTGTAGCGCCTTCCGCGCGTGCGATCTCAACCATGCGCTTCGCGATCAGAGGACGGGCAATGGATGTGCCAAGCAGGTATTGGCCTTCATACAGCGCTGCCGCTTGGAACATTGGGAAAATAAAGTCGCTCGCAAACTCTGCGCGCAGGTCATCGATGTACACCTTCGATGCGCCGGTTGCCAGAGCTTTTGCTTCAAGGCCGTCGAGCTCTTCTTTTTGACCGATGTCAGCCGTGAAAGCAATGATCTCCGCATCGTACGTTTCTTTCAACCATTTCAAGATGATGGACGTATCCAGACCGCCGGAATAGGCCAGTACAATTTTTTCCTTCGCCATAATTTCTCCTAGCACCCCTTTGATTTATTAAAAACGATTTTAAACCTACATGATTGCTGCCATTATCGCTTTTTGCGCGTGCAGACGGTTTTCAGCCTGGTCGAAAATAATCGAGTTCGGTCCGTCGATAACGCCTTCGCTTACTTCCTCGCCGCGGTGTGCAGGCAGGCAGTGCATGAACAGGTAGTCCTTCTTCGCATACTTCGCCAACGCTTCGTTCACCTGGAAGTTGGCAAAAGCAAGCTCGCGTTCCTTCTGCTCAGCCTCTTGCCCCATGCTCGCCCAAACGTCCGAGTATACCACGTCCGCATCGGCAATCGCTTCCTTCGGATCGCGGCACAGATGAATGCGAGCGCCGGTTTCCTTCGCGTTGTCGATCGATTGCTTCAGAAGATCCGCGTCCGGCTCATAGCCTTCCGGCGTCGCGATGGAAATATCAACGCCCAGCTTAGCGGCGCCCATCATCAGGGAATGAACAACATTGTTGCCATCGCCGATGTAAGCCAGCTTCAGCCCTTCAAGACGTCCTTTGTGCTCGAGAATAGTCTGGTAATCCGCCAGCGCCTGGCATGGATGGGACAGATCCGTAAGACCGTTAATAACCGGGATTGTTGCTCCGCGCGCCAGCTCCACCACGTTGCGGTGAGCGAACGTACGGATCATGATGCCGTCAAGGTAACGGGACAACACTTGCGCCGTATCCAGAATCGGCTCGCCGCGGCCGATTTGCAGATCGTTGCCGCTCAGGAACAGCCCTTGGCCGCCCAGCTGGTAGATGCCAACCTCGAACGATACGCGGGTACGGGTGGACGATTTTTCAAAAATCATGCCCAAAGTTTTGCCCTTCAGCGGCTGATAAACCTCGCCAGCCTTCTGCTTCTTCTTCAAATCGATCGCAAGATCGATCAGGTACCGAATCTCTTCCGGCGTGTAATCCAGAAGCATAAGAAAATCCCGGCCTTTTAGGCTTGCCGCCAAATCTTCCTTTACTGTATCTACCATTGCGTAACCCTCCTAAATCCTCTATTTATATATTTCAAGCCTTAGGCTTTAACCGCGTTAGCCAACAATTGCTTTAGTGTCGCCACAGCCTGGTCGATCTCTTCCTTCGTCACCAGAAGGTTAGGCAGAAGACGCACCACGTTTGGTCCTGCGGAAATGACGAGCAGGCCTTGCTCTTGCGCCGCCGTCAAAACGGGGCCAACCGGCTCCACGCATTCGATTCCCACGATTAGACCTTGGCCGCGAACTTCCTTCACGAACGAATTGCCCGCGAGCTCCTTCTTCAGCTCATCCATCAGATAAGCGCCCATCTCAGCCGCACGCTGCGGCAGGTTCTCGCCTACAATCGTCTCCACCGTTGCTTTTACCGCTGCCGTCGCAATCGGCGTACCGCCAAAGGTAGAGCCATGGCTGCCCGGGCCAAAAGCTTCGCGAAGCTTTTCCTTCGCAACCGCCGCGCCAACCGGGAACCCGCTTCCGAGACCTTTTGCCAGCGTGAAAATATCCGGCTCGATGCCGTAATGCTCATAGGCGAACAGCTTGCCCGTACGGCCCATGCCGGTCTGGATCTCGTCGATGATGACCAGAATGCCGTTCTCTTCGCACAGCTTCACCAGGTCATCTACAAACGCCTGATCCGCCGGGAAGATACCGCCTTCCGCTTGGATCAATTCGAGCATAACTGCCGCCGTTTTATCGGAGATCGCCGCTTTTAATGCTTCGATATCGTTATAAGGGATATATTTGAACCCTTCCGGCAAAGGCGCAAAGCCCTCCTTCACCTTCTCCTGTCCGGTTGCTGTCAAGGTTGCCAGCGTACGGCCGTGGAAGGAGGATTCAAACGTAATAATTTCGTATCGTCCGTTGTTCAGCACCTTCTGCTGGTAACGGCGAGCCAGCTTGATCGCGGCTTCATTCGCTTCCGCCCCGGAGTTGCAGAAGAAGACGGCATCGCCGCTGCTGTTCGAAGTGATCAGATGCGCTGCCTCTTCCTGATTCGGAATGCGGAACAGGTTGGACACATGCCATAGCTCATCCAGCTGCTTGATCAGTGCTTCTTTTACTTTTTGAGGCGCATGGCCAAGGTTGGTTACGGCAATGCCGCTCATGAAATCGAGGTATTTGTTGCCTTGATCATCCCACAGCCAGCTTCCTTCGCCCTTCACAAGCGCGATTGGATATCTCGCATAAGTTGGCAGCAAGGATTGCTCGGGCGCTGCCGCTACTTTCGTCTCGCTCATCGACTTTAACCGCCTTTCTCTACTCCTGTACGATTCTTGTACCTACGCCGCCTTCGCGCACGGCCCGGCTAAGAACACCCGGCTCTTCGCCGCTCACTATAACAACCTCGCGAACGCGTCCTTGAATGCACTGCACCGCCGCGCGTACCTTCGGAATCATGCCGCCGTAAATCTCGCCGCTTGCAATCATCTCTTCGATCTCGGCTACGGTTACGGAAGGCAGTACCTTCTTCTCTCCGTCTACGTTACGCATAATGCCCGGCACGTCCGTCACCACGATCATCTGTTCAACGCCAAGATGGGAAGCAACGGCGCCAGCTGCCGTATCCGCATTGATGTTGTAGCGCTGACCGCTTGCGTCAATCCCAATCGGAGCGATAACCGGCATATAGCCCATAGCCATTACGCCTTCAATCACTTCCGCATTCACATCCGTTACATCCCCGACAAAACCGATCTCCGCGGTGTTCGCAACCGGTTTTGCCTGGATCAGCAAACCGTCTACACCGGAGAGTCCTAGCGCCTTCGCGCCGTTTGTCTGGATTTTACGGACGATTTCCTTATTGATTCGGCCCGCAAGCACCATCTCGACCACGTCGAGCACAGCATCATTGGTTTTGCGCAGGCCGTTTACGAATTCCGTCTCAATGCCAAGCTTCGTCAGCGTCTCGGAGATCGCCGGACCGCCGCCATGGACGATAACCGGATGAACGCCGGACTCTTGCAGCTCGCGCAGCTCGCCGAAGAAGGAATCGGGAAGCGCAGCCAGCGTGCTGCCGCCGCATTTCATTACAAAACGTTGTGCCATAAGTTGATCCGTTCTCCTCTGCCCTAGCGTTACGTGCGGTATGCCGCGTTAATGCGGACATAATCGTACGTCAGGTCACAGCCCCAAGCCGTTGCCGTACCATTGTCCATATGCAGGTCGACGCGGATTACAACCGTATCGCCCTTCAAGTATTCCAGTGCCGCATCTTCGTCAAAAGCAACCGGACGGGAGCCTTCCAGCGTCACGATATCGCCGATTCGCACGTCTACCGTATCCGGGTTAACCGGCTGGCCTGCGCGGCCTACCGCCGCGATAATCCTGCCCCAGTTCGCGTCGGCGCCGAATACCGCGGACTTCACCAGGGAAGAGCCGATAACCGTCTTCGCAATCGCCGTCGCCGCTTCGTCGTTCACAGCGCCGTGCACTTGCACTTCAACCAGCTTTGTCGCGCCTTCTCCGTCGCGGGCGATTGCTTTTGCCAGCACTTCGCATACGTAACGAAGGCCAGCCGAGAAAGCAGCCCAGCCTTCATGCTCCGGCGTCAGCTCTCTGTTGCCGGCAAGGCCGCTCGCCATGGCAACCAGCATATCGTTGGTGCTTGTATCGCCATCCACCGTGATCATATTAAACGTATAGTTTGTCGCTTCGCGAAGCAGCGTTTGAAGCGCAGCGCTGCCGATCGCCGCATCCGTGGTCACAAAGCCAAGCATAGTGGCCATATTCGGATGAATCATGCCGGAGCCTTTAGCCGCGCCGGCAATATGTACCGTCTGGCCGTCAATCTCAACCGAGACGCATACCATTTTTTGCACAAGGTCCGTGGTCAGGATCGCTTGACAGAAGCCGTCCGCCGCATCGCGGTCCGCCTCCAGCTTCGCCGGAAGCGCGTCGATACCTGCACGCACCTTATCCATCTTCAGGTTCTCGCCGATCACGCCCGTCGAAGCGACCGCAATCTGATCCGCGGACACGCCGATCGATTCGGCAAAACGCGAACGCATCTCGTAAGCATCGTCTTCGCCTTGCTTGCCCGTTACCGCATTGGCATTGCCGCTGTTCACGATAACGGCGCGCAGGAAGCCATCCGATTCAATGCTCTCCCGCGTCACCTTGATTGGCGCTGCCTGGAACACGTTTGTCGTGTAGACGCCGGCGGATGCCGCCGGTACTTCGCATACGATTGCGCCAAGATCATGGCGGGTTGTCTTCTTCAGGCCGCAGTGGAGACCACCGGCTCTGAATCCTTTAGGGGTCGTAATCGATCCGTCCGAGACGACCGAATACAGCGCTTTAGCTTGTTGCACCTGTCCCATTTCTCCTCGTTTCTCCTTCACCTTGTACGAATAATTGCTCAATTCTAAAATGAATAAGTATAAAGAATATTCTTAACGCCATATGTTCAAGATCACGGATATACCGGCACGAACTGCAGGCCAAGGCCTTCATCCCAGCCCATCATCAGGTTGAGGTTCTGAATCGCTTGTCCCGACGCGCCCTTAACAAGGTTATCAATGACCGAAATAATTGTAATGCGGCCCGTTCTCTCATCGTAGTTAAAAGCGATATCGCAATAGTTGGAGCCCCATACTTCCTTCGTCTGCGGCAGAACGCCTTCCTTGCGGATGCGGACGAATTGGCGGCCTTCATAGAATTGCTTGTAGAGTTCAATAAAATCAGCTGCGTTATGCTCGCCTTTCACCGTAGCGTACATGGTCGACAGGATTCCTCTTGTCATGGGCACCAGATGCGGCGTGAACGTTGTCACTACCTCCCGGCCCGCCGCTTCAGACAGCACCATCTCGATTTCGGGGACATGCTGATGCTGATTTACTTTGTAGGCTTTGAAGTTCTCGTTCAGTTCGGAGTAATGCGTGCCAAGGCTTGCGCCGCGGCCTGCGCCCGATACGCCCGATTTGGAGTCGATAATAATCGTCGCCGGATCAATCCAGCCTGCCTTCACGGCAGGAACAAGACCAAGCAGCGCGGACGTTACGAAGCAGCCCGGGTTCGAAATAAACGAAGTCCCTTGTACTTTGTCGCCGTTAATCTCAGGGAGAGCATATAGAGCCTGCTTCAAGTATTGCTCATCCGCCGGTGTTTTTTTATACCATTTCTCGTATAAAGCCGTATCCTGCAGACGGAAGTCGCCGGACAGGTCAATGACCTTCAGGCCGGCATCCAGCAGCTGCGGAGCCAGCTTAGCCGCCACTCCGGCCGGAGTTGCCGTAAAGACGACGTCAGCCTTCGCTTTGATTGCCTGCGGATCCACGTCATCAAGCAAAGCCGTCTGAATGTCCGTCAAATGCGGGAACCATTCCGCAATCGGCATTCCCGCGCTGGACGAGGAAATAACCGACGTAATCTCCACCAACGGGTGGCTAGCCAACAAACGAATAAGCTCAATACCGCCATAACCGGTAGAGCCGACGATCGCAACCTTTAATTTCTCGCTCATACACGTTCTCTCCCTCGAAATAAGTTGAACCCGAAAGCATGGATTCAACCTACGTAGATCATCTAAATCTATATTGTACATGAATCAGGTTCACATGGAAATATTACGTTGTTTCGTATTATTATACAGTCGTATTCATATTAATACAATGTAAAAAAGATGTCATTTTCCGTACAATTTATTCCGATTTGAAACCCTGTCCCACTACCTCCGCCGTGTTGCTTATAATGACGAAAGCACCCGGATCCACCGCTCTTACCAGCTGCTTCAGCTTCGCTACTTCCATCTGCCCCACAACGACCATCAGCACCTGGCGCTTCTCGTTCGTGTAGCCGCCATGCGCGTCGAGCCTCGTGACTCCCCGGTCAAGGTCATGCAGGATGACATTCACAATCAGATCGGCATGATCGCTGATAATAAAAGCAACCTTCGACAGCGGAATGCCGCTCTGAATAATATCAATCGTCTTGCTGGTTACGAATAGTCCGATCAAGGCATACAAAGCCGCCTCCGGAGAAAGAAAAATACCCGACGCCGCGATCACGCATCCGTCAAAGCATGCCACCGCAAGCCCAAGCGGAATGCCGGTATAACGGTGCAGGATCTGCGCAGCCAGATCAAGCCCTCCGGTTGAAGCCCGCCCGCGAAATACGATGCCAAGCCCGATCCCCACGCCAATGCCGCCATAGATAGCCGCAAGCAGCATATTGTCGGTAGGAGGAGACCAGTGTGCCGTAAGCAGGACGAATAAAGGAAGCACGATGGTGCCAAGCAAGGTTTTGAGCGCGAACCGTCTGCCGAGCAGGAAGAGCCCGGCCAGGAAGAGCGGAATATTCAGCGCCCATTGGGTATAAGCCGGCGTGATGCCAAGCGTTTTATGCACAAGAATCGATATGCCCGATACACCGCCGAAAGCGATTCCGTTCGGAGCGAGAAAAAGATTAAAGCTGAGCGCTACTATAAATGAACCGATAATGACCTGCAAAAAGCTCCAGACGACATCAAGCGGCGTTGCCTTCCTGCCTGCCGGTCGCCTATTGCGTTTTGAAATTTCTACCTCGTTATTCTTGCTGTCCATGGATCACCATGCCGCCTCTCTGTCAATCAACCTCTGTTATGTTATTCATGCCGCGCATGATCTTCCATCGTATGTAGTTCTCATAACGCACAAAAAAGAAGAGTTCCAACCTTTATAAGTGTTGGAGCTCTTCCCCAAAGCTATGCATATGTTCTGTCTTCGAATGGCGCGTATTTGTCCGCAGAGGCCACTCCTAATCAAATGCCCTTGCGGAGAGGACCCCTACATTGGATTTGTTCCAGTAGAATCAGCCTAATAAGCGAGGAAAAAGAGTTACGTTGGATTTACTCCATCAAATTCTTCCGAATAGAAGACATTTAACCTCCACAGACGAATTTTACTGTATGGAATCCAATATAACGCATGCTCCCCCCGCTATACACGGCATTTTCCCTGTACGAAATCCAACGTAGACTCGCCGGCAGCCGGATGCTTCAGTTCAGATGCCTAGTCTCATGACCGATCGCCCTGCCGCAAGTCATCCTGCTGCTTAGTCGTGACGGATCTGACTGCGCAAATAGCCGTCGATAAAAGCATCCAGGTCGCCGTCCATCACGGCGCCAACGTTGCCTGTCTCCACCAAAGTCCGGTGATCCTTCACCATGCTGTACGGATGGAAAACGTACGAACGAATTTGGCTGCCCCAAGCGATATCCGACTGCTCGCCGCGAATTTCGGCGAGATGCTTTTGCTGCTCTTCGATCTTACGCTCGTAAAGCTTCGAACGAAGCATGTTCATCGCACGCTCGCGGTTCTGAATCTGCGAACGCTCCTGCTGGCACGCCACGACAATGCCTGTCGGGATATGCGTAATCCGGATCGCGGACTCCGTCTTGTTGACGTGCTGGCCGCCGGCGCCGCTCGCGCGGTACGTATCGACCTTCAGATCCTCGGTACGGATCTCGACTTCAATATCTTCCGTGATCTCCGGTACTACGTCGCAGGACACGAAGGACGTATGTCTGCGGCCGGACGAGTCGAACGGGGAGATACGAACGAGACGGTGAACGCCTTTTTCCGCTTTCAGATAGCCGTAGGCGTTGTAGCCTTTGACCGCAATCGTTACGCTCTTAATGCCTGCTTCGTCGCCGTCCTGGTAATCGAGCACTTCAACCTTGAAGCCCCGTTTCTCCGCCCAGCGCGTGTACATCCGGTACAGCATCTGACCCCAGTCCTGCGACTCGGTGCCGCCCGCACCCGGATGCAGCTCGAGAATGGCATTCAGCTTGTCGTATGGCTGATTCAGCAGCAACTGCAATTCAAAGCCGTTAACCTTTTCGTTCAGGGAAGCAATGCCTCCAATAACTTCAGCCTCCAGCGACTCGTCGCTTTCTTCGTCAGCCAGCTCAATCAATGTCTGTAGATCTTCGCATTCCGTATTCAGCCGTTCGTATTGCTCAACGACCGACTTAATCGCATTCAGCTCCGAGATAATGCCCTGCGCTTTCGTATTATCGTCCCAGAAATCCGGGGCAGTCATTTTCTCCTCAAAGTTTGCGATATGCTCCAGCTTCAGATCTAAGTCAAAGAGACCCCCTGAGTTCTTGGAGCCGCTTCGCCACTTCACGCAAATCCTGTTTTACGTTTGTTTCTATCATCGCGTAGCTTCACCTCAAAATTAAGTATGCGCGGCCTGGCCGCGGTAAATCCGTGCAGACTGCATAAAACGCGCCGTTCGCCCGCTAGGGGCTGACCGGCGCGTTAACCGTGTATGTTACCTTATGCGAATAGCTTAGGTCAGGTGTTACTTACCCATTCCATGGCACATTTTGTACTTCTTGCCGCTGCCGCATGGGCAAAGGTCGTTGCGTCCCGTACGCTCTTCGCGCTTCGCAGGGCGCTTCTCCGCTTCAGCAGGACTGTTGGTCGTCGTTTGGCCTTGTGCGACCTCTTGACGCTCCAGGTTGCTCTCCACGCGCGCCTTCATGATGTATTTCGCGACTTCCTCCTGGATGCTGTAGATCATTTCCTTAAACATCTCGAAGCCTTCGAACTGATACTCGCGAAGAGGATCCGTACCGCCGTATGCACGGAGGTGGATACCTTGACGGAGCTGATCCATCGCATCGATGTGATCCATCCATTTGCTGTCTACCGCGCGCAGTACGACAACCTTTTCGAATTCGCGCATCGTTTCGGCGCCAAGCTCAGCCTCGCGCTCATCGTAATAAGCGACAACCTTGCCCTTGATAAGCTCGATAATCTCTTCCTTCTCTTTGCCCCACAGATCGTCCTTCGAGAAGGTATCCTCAGGGAGAAGGTTGGAGTTCACGTAATCCGCAATTTCCTGCAGATCCCACTCTTCCGGAATATCGCCTTCCGTATGGGCTTCAACCACATGCTCGATAACCGGCACGATCATCTCCATAACGATCTCGCGGATGTTATCCGAATACAATACATCACGGCGCTGTTTGTAAATCACTTCGCGCTGCTGGTTCATGACATCGTCATATTGCAGGACGACTTTACGGGTATCAAAGTTGCTGCCCTCTACGCGCTTCTGAGCGGACTCAACAGCACGAGTAATCAGGCGGCTCTCGATCGGCTGGTCTTCTTCGAGACCCAGACGGTCCATCATGCCCATAATGTTCTCCGCGCCAAAGCGGCGCATCAGCTCATCCTCAAGGGATAGGTAGAACTGCGAGGAGCCCGGGTCGCCTTGACGGCCGGCACGACCGCGCAGCTGGTTGTCGATACGACGGCTCTCATGGCGCTCCGTACCGATAATGTGCAGACCGCCCAGCTCGCTTACGCCTTCGCCAAGCAAAATATCCGTACCGCGTCCCGCCATGTTTGTTGCGATTGTTACCGCACCCGCTTGACCCGCGCGGGAGATAATTTCCGCTTCCTCCGCATGGAACTTCGCGTTCAGGACTTTATGCTGTACGCCGCGCTTCTTCAGCATGTCGGACAGACGCTCCGAGTTCTCGATGGAAATTGTACCCACGAGTACCGGCTGGTTTTTCTTGTGACGTTCCACAATTTCCTCTACAACGGCTTTAAACTTGCCATTCTCGGATTTGTAGACGACATCCTGCATATCTTTACGGATCAAAGCGCGGTTTGTCGGAATTTGAATAACCTCAAGACCGTAGATCCGTTTGAATTCTTCTTCCTCCGTCTTCGCCGTACCGGTCATGCCGGACAGCTTGCGGTACATGCGGAAGTAGTTCTGGAACGTAATCGTCGCAAGCGTCATGCTCTCGTTCTGAACCTTCAGCTGCTCCTTCGCTTCGATCGCTTGGTGCAGACCGTCGCTGTAACGGCGGCCCGCCATCAGACGGCCCGTAAATTCGTCAACGATGACGACTTCGTCTTCGTTAACGACGTAATCCACGTCGCGCTTCATGATGACATGCGCTTTAAGCGCTTGTTGAACGTGGTGGTTCAGCGTCACGTTCGCATGATCGAATAAGTTTTCGATGCCGAATGCTTTCTCCGCCTTCTCAACGCCGGCTTCCGTCAGCGTTACGTTGCGGAGCTTAATATCAACCGTGTAATCCTCTTCCTCTTTCAAACGGCTGACAAAACGGTCGGCAGCATAATACAGCTCCGTCGATTTTTGTGCTTGTCCGGAGATGATCAGCGGCGTACGCGCCTCGTCGACCAGGATGGAGTCCACTTCGTCTATAATTGCATAATAAAGAGGGCGTTGAACCATTTGCTCTTTGTACAGCACCATGTTATCGCGCAAATAGTCAAAGCCGAACTCATTATTGGTTCCGTAAGTAATATCGCAAGCATAAGCCTCTTGCTTCTCTTCATGCGTCAAGCCGTGCAGGTTACAGCCGACTGTCAGTCCAAGGAAATTATAAAGTTCAGCCATGATCTGGCTGTCGCGCGATGCAAGGTAATCATTGACCGTAATGACATGTACGCCTTTTCCTTGCAGAGCGTTCAGATAAGTAGGAAGCGTCGCAACGAGCGTTTTACCTTCACCGGTTCTCATCTCCGCGATCTTGCCTTCATGCAGTACCATACCGCCCATCAGCTGCACGTCAAAATGGCGCATGCCAAGCGTACGCTTCGACGCTTCGCGCACGACCGCGAAAGCTTCCGGGAGAATCGAGTCAATATCCTCGCCTTTTTCAAGACGCGCCTTGAACTCTTCCGTTTTATTACGCAGCTCATCGTCAGACAGCGGCGATATCTTGGACTCAAGTCCGTTAATTTCTTCTACCGTACGCGTGAGACGCTTGACCTCGCGCTCGTTCGCATCACCGAATATTTTTTTCACTAGTCCGAGCATGGTCTTCCCCTTTCATAAATACGCCTGTTTGCCTTAAATTGTAACAGTTTGTCGTGACGCCCGCAACGCATCGCGTTTATTTCCAGCAATAAGCAGGTATACATTCACATAAAAGGCCTCTTCCCCGTCGGAGAAAAGGCCGTGATTAGCAATTTTATAAGTATTAATGCAGAAATGATTACGGGTTTCAGATTTTTATTCTTGCTCGATCAGCCCATATTTCCCGTCGCTTCGTTTATAAACAACGTTCACTTCCTTATTATCAATATTGGAAAATACAAAGAAGTTATGTCCGATCATGTTCATTTGCAAGATCGCTTCCTCGACGTCCATCGGCTTCAGCATGAAACGCTTCGTACGGACGAGCTCGAGTTCGTCTTCCTCATCCATAACGGATACGGCCGTTTGGCTAACGCTTTCCTTAAACAGAGCCTTTACGCCGCTATCTTGCCGGAACTTGCGGTTGATCTTGGTCTTATGTTTGCGAATTTGACGTTCCAGTTTGTCCACCACAACATCAATGGAGGAATACATATCCTCGCTCTTGTCCTCCGCCCTCAGCATAACGCCGACCAGCGGGATGGTTACTTCTACCGCGTGTTTACCTTTAGTAACGGACAACGTAACGGTTGTTTCGGAGGCAGGGGCTTCAAAATACTTTTCCAATCGACTGATCTTCTTCACAGCATACTCTCGTAAAGCTTCTGTCACTTGAAAACGATGACCTCGAATGATGTATTTCATGGGGCATTCCTCCTTTACGTATTCTTATTATAACATATGCCGATGCCTATTTCAAAATAGTTTTTTATTTATTGTGAATTTTCAGATAATATTTTTGGAGGAACGATTCGAATCTGTTTCTTCATTAATATGTAGGCAAGCTATGGATCATGACTTTTGAAAAAGGGGGATAAAAAAATGAAAAGCCCCGGTTTCCCGGAGCTTAGAATAGGCACTTGTCAATCGAACCATATAATGTGGCTGAATGAGTCAGCCTAGATGATTACAGTTTGACTACGTTTGCAGCTTGTGGACCGCGAGCGCCTTCTACGATGTCGAATTCAACCGCTTGGCCTTCTTCGAGCGTTTTGAAGCCTTCAGCTTGGATTGCGGAGAAATGAACGAATACGTCGCCGCCTTGTTCAGTCTCGATAAATCCATAACCTTTCTCTGCGTTAAACCATTTAACTTTACCTTGCATACATAAACAGTCCCTTCATCTTCAAATACTGTGAGGCGTCTTAGTTATGTTATGGCCCACAAGTCGAATATACCATCATTGACACACTATTGTCAATATTTCCATGTAAGCGAATTCATAATTTTTGAAATATAAGAATTTACAAGTTTTTCTAGGTAAATCACTTATATTTCACCCGCAAAATGTAAGCTGCGCCTCAGATGTAAGGCGCAGCCGGTTCCCTCAGAATCTACCTTTTTGCGTCAAAAAAGAGACTGTCTCCGCCGCCGTAAGCAGAGTCGTATCTTGCCTGGGAACGGCGTCCTTGCTGGATTTTGTCCCACTGCTGCTTCGCTTCGTCACGAAGAGTAACCATTCTCGCAACGATCACGGACTCGACGGAAATTAACCGGTCCGCTTCCAGCCGAAGCATGGCCATTTGCTCCGCCGGGACAACCAGCTGCTCCAGCTCCAGGAACAGTTCTTCTCGCTGCTGCATGTATTCGTCGAACTGTTCCAGATCGGCGCTGTCCAACCGCTCAACCAAATTAGACGACAGTTGAATGAGTCGCTGTAAAAGAGCTTCCATTAGCTTGTCCCGCCATTTGATTGACTTGCTTGGCCGCCTCTACCCATGTCGCCTTCAGGTCGATCAGGTGTTCAAGCACCTCTTCGGCCGGTTCGGCGTTCTTTTGAGTGTTCGCTTCAATTAGCCGTTGTTTGAAGTAGTCGTAAAGCAGCAGCAGGCTTTCCGAAACAGGATTGGAGCGATCCAGCGTAATAATAAACTCGCTAATGATATCCTGCGTCTTCATGAGACTCGTATGGGCATCCGCATTCCTCTGCTCTTTGAGAGCTTCAATGCCTTGACGGCAGAAACGAATCGCCCCGTCATAAAGCATAATAAGCAAAGCAGCCGGATTAGCCGTCTGAACCGATGTCTGCATGTATGGATTGCGCGGTTGGTATTGCATAGGTTTTAACCTCCTGAGTTGAGCAGTGATGCCAGACTCGAGCTGCGCGAGTTCATTTGGCTGATGTATTTCTCCATTGCCGTGAACTGGTTGTAATAGCGGGTCTCCATGTCGTCGAGACGGGTTTGGAGAGCAGAGATCTGCTTGTCCAGGTCTAGTGATTCTTTACCCAAAACGTACTTATTTTTAACGGATGCGCTTGTACCCGCCTTATCAACGATTTGACTAAATATGGCGTTTGCTTGATTGTACAACCGTGTTGCAACACCGTCACCAGCAGTAGATTTACTATCCTTATCATCTGCGTTAAACAAAGCCATAACTTCATCTGGCTTCTCAGCGATCATTTGTTTTAGTTTTGTTTCGTCAATATACAACTTACCTTTATCCAAATAACTGCCGCTAACAGCCGAACCACTAACTAGTGAGCTCGAAATTCCAATATCGGACAGGTTCTTTAATTGTCCTGATGCTAGGCCGCTAACAGAGGAAGATAAGGCTTGCCTCATCGAATAAAGTCCGCTTGTAAGCACGGAATCATTTGCTAACATACCACTTTTGGCTTTTTCTTCCCATTGTTTAATCTGATCATCTTTCATATCTTTCTTCTGAGCGTCGGTCAGCGGAGCAAAATCGCGATACTTCTCCTCCGACAACTCGGAGTTAATGGAGCTGATCAGATCATTGTACTTATCTACGAAGGATTTGATTTTATTAAAAACAGAATCAACGTCCTGTGTAACGCCAATGTTCGTTACATCGGGTCCTTCCGACTTCGCCGTAATGCTGAGACCGGCGATTGTGAAGGTGTTTGAGTCGTATTCCCCTGGTACTTCATTAAATAATACTTTAGCGTTTTGACCTTGTCTGTAAATTGATGCTTCCGTTGTTGCACCAGCTAAGCCTAAAGCATCTAATACTCCTGTGTCAGTGCCCGTATTAAAGTCAATAGGATTGGCTTTATCCGGGTTAAAAATGTTTAACTTGCCATTTGAGTCTACTTTCAAGGAAACTCCGGTGTTCTTTAGCGATTCATTCATTTTCGAAACCAAATCACCAAAGGTTGATGCCGAAGTAATTTCATACTTGAATGGAGTTGCTACTCCAGGCACTGTAATTGAAAATGTTTTACCTACTAAAGAGGATAACGAAGTATCTGATGGTGTCTTATCTCCAGTTGTAGTAGTTCCTGTCGTTAAACCTAAAATCTGTCCTACATCCGTACCTCTCATATCAATACCCGCATTCGCGCCTGTCTTGGTAGAAGAGAAGAACATTGTCTTCAAGGTAGAATCATAGGCTACCTTTACCCCTGTTTTTACGGATTCAGCATTGATCTTGTTGGCAAGATCCTGATAGGTATCATCTTTCTTAACTTCAACATTAACCCCATTAACAGTAATTGTTGTATCCTTGCCAACGGTTGATCCCGTTAAGGTCCCGCTTTTGAGCGTTGCCGCTTTTGCCAACTGTTGAACCTGCAAAGTATACGTACCTTCAATGGCCGTTGCCGTGCCTGTTATTGTAGCTACATTTGCATTCGAGGAAGTGGTCGTTTTCGTCAAATAACTGGATTGCAACTTCATATCGAATGCAGCATTTTTAAAATCTAGTATCTTATTGTTGATTGCCCGATAATCATCCTGCTTCCACTGGTTAATTTGTTTCTTCTGGTTGAGTTTATCCAGTGGTACGCGTTGGGCATCCATCAACTTTGTAATCATGCTCTCATAATCGATGGGTGAGGCTAAACCGGTTACACGTAACGTGCTCATCATTTCCCCTCCTGAACATTACCTTTTCTCATCAACTATTAATCCTGCCATTTCCCATAGTTTCGCAATAAAATCAAGCGACTTCTCCGGCGGGATCTCTCGTAATACTTCCCCCGTTTCTTTATCCTTCACTTTCACCGCGACAAGATGGGTTTGTTTGTGCACATCAAATTGCAGCTCTGTTGCTCTTCCACGCATAGCTTTAACAGCCTGTTCAATATTTTTAAATAACTGCTGCTCACCTACGCTAATCTTTTCTCCCTGCTGCTCTGCCAGTTTCACATCTTCAAAGCTGGTATAGGTTCGCGATCCTTGAGCAGCCGCTTCCATCTGTACCGAAGTTTCCGCATACACTTCTTTACTTGGAGTAGTCTTTGGTGCATCTGATGCTGGAATTCGTTCCGATGGAAAATTCGATCCTGAGATAGATAGATTTGAACTCATCCGAATTTTCCTCCTGCCAGATTGATATTACCTATTATATCGGCATTATAAAATCTGAATATTATAGGCATATTGCAAGTAAACCTATAAAAAAGAGACCCTAGTCGCCTAAGGTCTCTTTTTATTCCGCTATAGTTAAGAATTAACGGAGAAGTTGAAGCACGCCTTGCGGCTGTTGGTTTGCTTGAGCAAGCATAGCTTGAGCAGCTTGAGCAAGGATCGAGTTCTTCGTTTGCTCCATCATTTCTTTCGCCATATCAACGTCACGGATACGGGATTCTGCAGCAGTCAGGTTCTCGGAAGAAGTGTTCAAGTTGTTAATTGTGTGCTCCAAACGGTTTTGGATAGCACCCAGTTTCGAACGTTCAGCCGAAACTTTTTGAGTTGCATTGTCAATTGCTTTGATTGCAACGTTTGCTTGACCTTGGTTACCGATTTTCAGGTCTTTAACACCCAGTGCGGATGCACCCATGTCTTTAACAGACACTTGGATGTTTTGGTTGCTGTTAGCGCCGATTTGGAAAGTAGCTTGGCTATCAGCGTGATCAACTGCCGCAGCAGTTGTCTCGGTGAAGCTGGAAAGAGCGTTAGAAGCTCCAGATTTAACTGCGCCAGTGCTATCTTTTACAGTCAATGTCAAACCATTGATTGCATTGTTGTAACCAGTATTTTTAGCAGTGAATGTTATCGAACCTGCCGCAGATGCACCTGTAATATCCGCCGCAGCATTTGTTCCGCCGTAAAGGTCGGATACAGCAGAAGTACCAGACACAGTAATTGTATCTGTCTTAGTTGTTCCATTAATTACATAGGAAACTTCAATTGTATCGCCCGCAGCGATACCCAGGTTATTACCGTTCTTATCAGTCAAAGCCGTCAAGACTGTAGCAGCTGCTGTCGTTCCGCCGAGGGAAGTATTAGTGTTAACGTTTGCTGTAGCAGTAGTTGTTTTGTCCAACGATCCGTCAAGCAGGTTCTTCGTATTGAATTGAGTCGTATCACGGATACGGTCAACTTCTTTACCAAGTTGGTCCATTTCGTCTTGAAGGTTTTTACGGTCTGTATCTGTGTTCGTATCGTTACCCGATTGAACAGCCAGCTCACGCATACGTTGCAGGATGGAGTGAGTCTCGTTAAGAGCACCCTCAGCTGTTTGAATCAAGGAAATACCGTCTTGCGAGTTACGGCTAGCTTGGTCCAGACCGCGGATTTGGCCGCGCATTTTTTCGGAAATTGCCAGACCAGCAGCGTCGTCACCAGCACGGTTGATACGAAGACCGGAAGACAGTTTTTCCATCGATTTGCTTTGAGCGCTAGAAGCGTTGTTCAGCGAGCTCAGAGTGTTAAGAGCTGCAATGTTGTGATTAATACGCATTGTTATTTCCTCCCTGAATGTCTGTTAGTTCCGCATCCTTGCGGAAGCTTACGGTGAAAGGGTCGGCCGCCCCTCCCCCGCGCTTATTTATTATATCGACAGCATTCGGGATTTTTTATAGAGGAAAAACAAAAATTTCTATTTTATTTTGTTCTTTTTTTATTTGTCTGAACGATTTTGTTTCAGCAGCTGAACAACATCATTAATAGCAAGCAAGCTGCTTGCCGCTTCCCGGTTAGAAGCTTGAATGTTCATATACAGCTCTTTGCGAAATATTTCAACATCCTTGGGGGCGCGAATACCCAGTTTTACCGTCTCGCCCTCGACGCCAAGCACGACAATTTCAATATTGCCGCCAATCATAATCGATTCATCCGTCTTACGAGATAATACGAGCATAACGCTCCTCCTTAGGCTTGATATAATGGTGCTCTTGAGCTATAAGCTCGATCATGGATAATATGCTGCTTGCCGCGCTTTGTCTTCTTGTTTAATACAATTGGCGCCAACAAATTAATCGTTGATTTGTTCGGATCTTTATTAATAGTAATAACCGACCAAATCTCAACATCTTTCTCTTCGTTAAGCTCTAGCTCTTGTACGACCGAATCGGGCAGGTCCCATTCATATTCTCTATAAAAGTAAAAGGGACTGGCTATAAGGAACGCTATATTCTCATCCTCCACGGATTGCATCAGCCTAACAGGCATTTCCCCTTCAACCTCAGACAACACAAATTGCTTCAGATGTTCAAATCCCGGTATTCCGTTATCGAACTGGTATGTAGTCAATCGAATCCCCTCTTCGTCTTCAGTATATAAAAAGAAAACTACAGGCCCCGTATAAAGATACGCATAAGGCCTATAGTTATTAAACCTAATTCTATGAACAATGTAAAATCCTATAAAACCGTGTCGATGCTTGGCGGAGTAATCTGCACGGATGCGTATTGCCTCATATAAATTTCCGCTTTACCCGGTGTATATTCATGAATGGGGCGGTTAGGCGTGACATTAAGCTCGACACCACCCTGTTCAACAGATATTTGCACTTTGCCGGGCGTAAAAGATAAATCCACGTTATCAATAGACGCCGGCCCTGTAACGGGCATCGGTGGCCCTTCAATTCGCCAGTCCTTAGACAAGCTTGCTACAGGATTACTCTTCACATGCGCGATATCCGCCAGCTGCCGCCCTTCTTCCATCCGGCGGGCAACGCCTTGCAGCGCAATCTCTTTGGCTTGCGAATAAATTCTGCTCGATACTTCTAGGTTATTCGCCAAACCAAGCGCATCCCATGCCCGCTCCTGATTTACCTCCAGAACCCCCATAGGCTGCTGGATCGACAGCTTTGCCGGAATCTGACGCATATCGATAGTGGCCTGTGGCTGTTCAATATGCTGCTCCGCCGGCCTTACCTGAATCCCGATAAGGGCAGGCTGCTGGTGAATCTGAATCTGTCCAATCGCCATGAAACCACCCTATCTCAGGAAGTCAACAAGACTAGGTTGAATGATCTTAGCTCCGGCCGATAAGGAGGCTTGGTATACGTTCTCTAAAGTCGTAATGTTCGTGATCGCTTCCGCCATATCGACGTCTTCTACTTTTTGCTGCATCTGCTGGAGATTGACATCCACATCGGAAAGTCTGCCTTGTACGATTTCTACACGGTTAACCCTCGCTCCGATTTGAGCTCTTGCCGTTAGCATCGTGTTCATTCGGGTATCGATTTGACCAAGTAGGTTACTAAGGCCTGCTTGATCTCCTGAACCTAACATATCATAAGCCCGATGCATAAGTTGGAAAAGATTGTCACTGCTTGTGTCATTCGGATCGGTTACTGGCTTACCAAAAACGTCATTGCCGGTAATGTTTACATCCATGGTCATTCCAGGAGACAGCTCGTATTTGATGCTTCCGGTATCAGTCTGGTTGCTGAACGCTTTTGTTTGAGGAGGAACAGCCAACGGATCAAGCGCTTGATCCAAGCCAATGGTTGAGTAAGGCTTAACGCCTGTCTGCTCGCCATTAAACATTTGCTTTCCGTTAAATTGGCTATTTCCAATCTCCACCATTTGATTGTATAACTGCGATACTTCTGTTTGAATTGCGGTCATGCTGGTCTGTTCCAACGTTCCATTTGCACCCTTAACGATTAGCTCACGGAACCGTTGAACGATGTCCGTAGCCTGTCCGATTGTCGTATCCATATACTCTAGGGAAGATAATGCGGAATTCGAGTTGGATGTGTATTGATCATTGGAAGAAATCTCGCCGCGATAGCGCAAAGCAAATGTAATCCCAACGGGATCATCGGAAGGCTTATTAATCGCTTTTCCTGTAGCGAGTTGGTTTTGCAGCTTATTCATACTGTTAAGATTGTTCGTTATGTTGCCAAGCATCTGGGAAGACATCATTCTTTGCGTTACGCGTAATGCCATGTGGCTGCACCTCCGGCTTTATCTAGTAGATTACAGGCCGACGCGGCCCATGCTGTTAATAATACGATCCAGCGTCTCGTCAATAACGGTCATCACGCGTGCGGATGCGTTATAGGCATGCTGGAACTTCACGAGATCGGACATTTCTTCGTCAAGGGAAACTCCGCTCACTGACATACGGCGGGAATCCACCTGATCTACGATCGTTTGCTGATTGGTTTGCAGCCGCTGCATTTCCTTGGACTGCACGCCTAATTGGCCAACTACGGCACGGAAGAATCCGTTGATCGTATTTTTGTCCGTAGCATCAAAAGCAAACTTCGTGTCCCTTGCCTGCGACATCAGAACGGCCATCGAGTTGTTACCCGATACGACCGTCTCCGTGCCATCGGCGTTGAAGGTCACCTTCATAGAGGTTGCAAGCAGAGTAGGGTCCGCTGCAATCTTTGGATTGAGCTGAATGTTCGCCGCTGTTAAATTATCCGTATTGCCGTCCGCATCGGTGAACAACGGCTCGCCTTGCTCCCCGTTCATCGTATAGCCGAGCTGATGCAAGCCGTTTAGACCTTGAACCGTTACTTTCAGGTCTTCCGTAAGCGTACGGTTCGCCCCTGTATAAGTAACTCCGTTAAGCACGGTACCTTCCGGAAGCACGGAGCCTTTCGGAATCGTAACTTCAATATCTCCATTGGCAATGGTATTGGCCATTTGGTTCAACTGGTCTACATAGCCTTGAACATATTTATCTCGCGATTGAATTGTGCCGTAAATAGCGCCGTTATTTAGATCACCGTTTTTAATTGCGGTTGTCATATCGTCCAGCGTTAATCCCTGCGACCCTGCCGCGGATTTACCCGCTACCAAAGTGACATTGCCCATTGTGATCGTGTAACCGTCAGATAAATCAGACACCTTGATATTCGCCAGACCGGACAACTCGTCTACAAGCTTGTCACGTTGGTCCCTCAAATCGTTAGCGTCATCGCCAATGCCTTCAATACGCTGAATTTGTCCGTTCAGGTTGGCAATGGTGCTAGAAACCGACTTAAGGTTGTCGAGGTTGATTTGGGCATTTTCCGTCAAGTCTGATTTCAAATCGTTAAGCTGTTTGTATGTATAGTTAAAAGCGTCCATCATCGCTTTAGTCTGTTCCACCAGAACGGCGCGGCCATCCGCGCTCTCAGGCGTCTTGCTGAGATCCGACCAGCTGTTCCAAAAATTCGAGATCACGGTCTGTAGGCCCGTGTCGCTTGGCTCATTCACAATGGTCTCCAGCTTCTCGAGCGTGTCTGCCTGAACCGTATAATTCCCAAGCCACTTATACTCGCTGTAGAACTGGCTGTCGAGGAACTTGTCTCTTACCCGCGTAATGGAAGCCGCTTCTACGCCGGTTCCCAGTTGGCCAGCTGCTGTAGAATGCGTAAGACCGTAAGCTTCAATCGGACGAGTAGCCGAGAAGTTAACCCGCTGGCGGGAATAGCCGGCCGTATTCGCATTGGATATATTATGACCGGTCGTGTTCAGCGCCGTTTGTGTCGTGAAAATACTCCGCTTCGCGGTCTCCAGACCATGAAATGTTGATGTCATCGTATCTTGTCCTCTCTCTTAAGTCTTGAGATTATAGCGACTAGCACGCTGCACATTCATTCCTTGTACGGCGCGGTGATAGGTAACCTCGTCCTCCGGGGCACCAAGCAGCAGGTCCTGCGTGAATTGCAGATAGTCCAGATTCATCCGGATCAGCTGCTGGTTAAACGTATTGACGTCCTGAAGTTCTTTGATCGCAGCGGACAGCTCCCGCCACATATGCTGAAGCTCCAGCTTCTGCTCCGCATGGTAGACCATCTGAATCAGCTTCTCCATCTTCAGGGAACGCATATTGCGAAGGCCTTGTTCAACCGTAAACCGTCCAACCTGAAGCAGACGGGTCTGTTCCAGGTCGACAATACGCTGCACGCTTTTTTTCTCGCGGCTCGTAATAAGCGATACCGCTTCCACATTTTCCAAGCGGATGGCTTCCGTCTTCTCGTTGGCATGCCGGATAAGCTCACGGTGCGCATCCAGCAGCTCCTGCAGGGTGATTAGAATCTGCCTGATATGTTCGTTCATCTACGGATCATCCCTTCAGGTATGGAAGCAGCTTGTCTGCGATTTTGCCGGCATCTACCTTGTAGGTTCCCGCCGAAATGGATTGCTTCAATTCTTCCAGGCGTTTCTGCCGTTCAGGATTGTTCGTTTGGCTGGTAGAGAGCATTTCCTTTGCCTCCGCGGAGATCTCTACGATATCCTTCTGTTTCTTCTTATTTGCACCATCTATCCGCTGTTCCATTTGCTTCTGGTAGGGGTTGTATGCGCCGATCCGATTCGTTTCATTTATCTTCATGAATAATCACCTCTTTGGTTCCACAATAGAAAAAACCGATAACCTTTAACAGTATTATCGGTTCACCCAGTTGGAAAATGAATAGGCCAAGTTATGGGGCCAAATATTAATTTTACCTGTTTTTATATTTATCGATACCTTTGTACGATACGCGTTCATTGGCGCGAAGAGCTGCGTTCCTAGCTTCATCCTCGTGCATGTGCTGAGTGTCCTTGATCAGACGCGCGCGGCAGTTGCCGCAAATGTTATTTTCACGGATGAGCGTACCACAAACTTCGCAAGGATACATAAGATTAGGGGCGTTCAGAAGCGAAATACGGCCCTCTTTAATGAACTTCGTAATTTGTTTAATCGGAACGCCGGTTGCATCGTGCAGTTCGGTAATAACAGCGCCCCTATTCTCACGCAAGTAAGTGGAGCACAATTCGTATTCTTTATCAATTTCCCGGATACATGCAGGGCAGACATCGCGAAAGTTCTTCGCAAAAATTTTACCGCACCGAGGACAATTTTCTACATTCATCATCGATTCCCCATTCCAGCAATCAAAAGGTTGTTACGGTTATTTTAACGGATATTGGGAGTTTTTTCACTACTAATCTTGCAAAAGATCTTCCGTTGCTAGGATCTGGCCCATGTAAGCGAATAAATGTCGAGAGGAACCTCGGAATGCCGATGCAGCGCTGCCGCGCAAGCCCCAACTGTACTGCCGGTTGTGTAGATGTCATCGACGAGAAGAATACGGATAGACCGGGACATATGGACATTGTTTTGTAAAAGCGCCATTGTATCCGGTCTGGCATGGAACAATCGCTGCGTATCCTTCATTCGCTCCAAACGGGACTTAAAGCTTTGTTTTTCGGTATGCCGTTCCCTGACGAGCAGATCATAAAGTGGAAGCTCATGATGCTTGGCCAAAATAGAGGCAAACCGCTCGGCCTGGTTAAAGCCCCGCTCCTCTGCCCGCTCCAGGCTGACCGGCACGAAGGTGACCGCATCCCATAGCGGGATTGTTGGGGGATGCGTAGAAAAATTTTGTTTTTCCGCTTCCTTCGTGATGGCTTCAAATGCCGGAAGCATCATCCGGGCGAGCAGCGGCTCCAGCTTCTCGTTGCCCCGGTATTTATATTGAGCCAGCCACTCTCTCATCTCGCTGCTGTACTGGACGGCGCTTCGGTTCGCGATAAACATGGCATCCGTTCGGCGGACGCAGTCCGGACAAAATATCCCCCTGCCGCAAATGCGGCATTTGATTGGGGTAAGCCACGGAATGGACGCAAGGCAAGGGGAGCAGACTGAATGGGTAAAAGAGGTTGGGAGATAGGATAGATACGTTCTCCTGCTATCGGTTTGAGGCGATGATGGGCCTGACGAAGCCTGCTTTAATCCTTTTCCGCAAAAGGGACAAACTCCCGAGCTGGGGTTCAGAAAATGCAAAGTGTGCCGCAGCTCGGAGGTGGAGCGTTGGAATAGTTGTTTGATGAATTGCCGCATGCATGAGTGGCCTCCTTTGCCGGTGTTGTTCTTGAAATTTGATGAAAAGAACAGCTGGTGGATAGGTGTAAGGCAACGAGCTATGAGAAGAAAGATGAAGCCTATCGAAGGAAGGTTATTAGGATCGCTTGAATAATCTGCTCCACCACTTTGAGCGAACCTGCTCCTCCGGAAGCAGGTATCCCCGTTTGCGGGCAATGCGGTTCATTCCGCGAATTTGGCTGACGGCTGCAGCTTGAGCGCCGGTACGCTCCCTGCCGCAAAAATAGACAAAGCCATTCGGATCTTCTCCCGAGCGTCCGGCCCTTCCCGCCATCTGAACCAGCGATGCCTCATCAAACAACCTCCCGTCTGCGTCCAGAATATACACATCGCTGCGTGGAATGGTTACTCCCCGCTCCAAAATGGTCGTGGTGACTAATAGGCGAATTTCGCTTTTGCGGAATCGGCTTACCTTGTCGGCCCGATCCGGATCCTGGGACGAGGTCCCTTCGACGGCAGACTGCTTAAGCAGCGCGCTCAGCAGCTTAGCCATCGGCTCAACCTGTGAGATTCGCTGAACAAAAACGAATAGTTGGGCGCCTCTTGTTAGCGATTGATTCAGAGCGGCAAGCAGCGCTCTTGGTATTTTTCTAGTCTGAAGGAGCTTTGCGACGGACGGTGTGCGAAGCAGGACCGGAACGGGCAGCGGATGACGATGATAGCGGACGGGGACCCTGGCATGGGGTAATTGGCCGGATTTGACCCGCCGCTGCAGCTCGGTTGGCGGTGTGGCTGACAGAAGCAGCTTTGGGGCATGCGGCGCCCGGCTTTTGTCCGCTGCGTAATGCAATATCGGGTCGCCGTGGTAAGGAAACGCATCAAGCTCGTCTATAATGACGAGATCAAAGGCCTGATAGAACCGCATCAACTGATGCGTAGTTGCCAGCGTAATGTCCCCGGCTTCCCAGCGCTGCTCGCTGCCGCCGTATAAAGTGACTACCCGTGCCTGCGGGAACGCCCTGCGGATACGGGGATCAAGCTCGATAACAACATCCCGGCGCGGTGTGGCGATCAGCGCCCGCCCTCCGCGAGAGATGACCGACTCGACTAGCGGGAAGATCATCTCCGTCTTGCCGGCTCCGGTGACGGCCCAGAGAAGGAACTCCTTGTTGTGATGAGGCTGGTCTGGCGTATTTGGGGCTTTGATGAACTGAAGCGCCGATTCCGTGGCGGCAGCTTGCGCTGGGCTTAGCCGCCACTTGTTCAGGTCGGCCGGATTTGAGCCGGCCTCTAATAGTGGTGCTGGCATGCCAAGCACCAGCAGCTCGCATTCGCGGCTGCGCCCCATGGTGAGGCATGCCGAGCAATAGGCGCACATGCGCCCGCACGCTGCGCAAGGCGTGCGGTGCATGTGCGCTTCGCCGCTGCCGCATCGCCTGCAGCGGCACTCGCGCCGCCGCCGGCCGTGCTCGGCGGCGACAGCGCCCGCGAGGCGCAGCCAGCCTAGCAGCTGCGCCAACTGCAGTGCGCCGCCCATATCGGCGGCGGCGCCCTCGAGCAGGGCGTGCGCTTCGCTGCGAAGCAGCGCACGGCCCTGCATGGCCGCGGCGGCCTGCTGCGCAGCGGCCGCCAGGGCCTCCCGCGCGCGAGCAGCAGCGCGCGCGGTGCCGGGGCTGGAGCCGCCCGCGTCAGCGGCGGCTCGCGCCCACCGCCTGGCCCGCAGGCTGGCATCGCCAGCAGCCTGCGGGCCAGGCGCTTCCATTGGCGCGCCAGCTTCGCGGCGCGCCTGCTCCACGCAGGCCGCAAGCCAAGCCAGCGGCCCTGCACCCACGCTGCCCAACTCACCCCGGGCAGCTCCAGCATCCCAAAGCTCCACGCAGCGAATCGCATCCCCTAAAGGAAGCGCCTCCTCCCACAGCCATCCTTCTTCCGCTCGTTCCCCATTTAACCTCATTTCCACCGCTTCACTCCGCGCCTCCTTACTTTCCATCCCTTTAAGACGTCCATCTACTAAGCTAGCGGCTTCAGCTAACCCTTCCTCCATCCAGAACAACCGGTCCACTTCTGGCGCAACCGTCATCTTAGCAGACCATTCCCCGCCGATACGAACAACATACACAAAGGCTTTCAATCGTTCTCCTCCCCGCATGCGCACAAAAAAAGCACACCTCAATGATGCCATTGCATCATCGGGGTGTGCTTCACTCCGCGCTTCCAATTAACTTCCATTATAGCTCAAAACGGCATTTTCGACAAATCCGACGGATTCTGCAAATCAACAAGGATCGCCTGATCCGGCTTGTTTACGATCCCTTCGTTTCTAAGCATCCATATAAGACCTGCTGAATCTTCACCCGATTGAGAGCGCTTTCGATCCTTCAAACCTTCATCCGCAAAAACCGTAACATTCCCGCTCTCCCGCCGGAGCCGGTCTACAATTTGAGCGGTTTGGTCGGCCGAATCATTATCGACAACCGTCAGCCGGACATCCGTCCCCATTCTGCGCGAATACGAAGAAAATTGGCGTAAAAACATTTCCATCTTCATATGCTGATCATGGGCAACAAGAATATAATGCTTGCTTTCGCGCGTCTTGCCTCGCCCCAGCCTGTAAGCCACATGCACCGATGCGGCGGCCAAAGCATAACAGCCTATCACAAGAAGAAAAATCGCAATCAGGTCGGCCACCTCCTCTTTGTGACAATATATGCCGTTATGCGCCCAGTGGTTACGGACATTAGGACAAGAAGGGACGAAATGTGTGATCGACACGCCGACGCGTTTATTGTAAAATAAATACAAATACATTCAAGCGTTGAAGCACACCGCTCTAATTCCGTATCCAACGGGAGAGCCGTGTGCTTTTTTATTTGTCGAAGGAGTGGTTATTTTGGTTCAGGCACTCGAGGCCCTCTATGAGCAATGGTTACAATCTCAGCTTCAATCCGGGGGCAGCGAACGTAAACGCAGATTATCCGAGGAGCGTCATGCCGAGGACTTATTTCTTAAGCAGGTTTGGCTGCCCGCTATTGGACAGCTAGATCATTTGCACGCAGAATACGAGGTAGATGACTATAAGGATGGTCCAAGATTTCTAGACTATGCGTATCTGCGGGAGCCCTACAAAATTTGCATCGAGATTGACGGCTACGGCCCCCACTTTCGGGATGCTGACCATAGACAGTTCGCGGACAACCTCATGCGTCAAAACCATCTCATCCTGGACGGCTGGATTGTGATCCGCTTCTCCTATGACGACGTCAGGAGCAAGCCGCGCCAATGCCAGCAATTCCTTCAGCAGTTGTTCGGCAAGCTGTTAAGTCTC
This sequence comes from Paenibacillus sp. MMO-177, assembly GCF_037147795.1. Taxonomy (NCBI): domain Bacteria; kingdom Bacillati; phylum Bacillota; class Bacilli; order Caryophanales; family Paenibacillaceae; genus Paenibacillus; species Paenibacillus sp. MMO-177. The sequence continues at coordinate 57,111 of NZ_JBBCUR010000004.1, forward strand.
ACGCCTAACACAAATCTTACCCTTCAGCAAAAAGAGATCCTGCGCTACATGTCCATTACACAGAATCGTATTTCCCCAAAGGAGGTCAAGGATCTACTTCAGGTTGGGGATAAGGCAGCCCGTTCACGTTTGCGAGAGTTAGTTGAAAAGAAACTCCTTACCTCAGCATCAAGCGGCACCTCTCGAGTTCGTTACTATACTCTGACTTCTCAACATCGGCACATGTAACCATCACTTCGTCAACCTTGAGGCCCCTCAGGGACCTTAATCAACAACTAGCTACTCTTTTTTCACTCTTAAGGTCCCTCATGGGCCTTAACTCCCCGTCACTGCCCATTTGAGCGCCTCATACTGCTACTTCGCCAACCTTAAGGTCCCTCAGGGACCTTAATCAACCAACTAGCTACTCGTTTTCCGCCTTTAAGGTCCCTCAGGGACCTTAACTCACGCGCCACTGCCCATTTCAGCAGCTTATACTGCCACTTCGCCAACCTTAAGGTCCCTCAGGGACCTTAATCAACCAACTAGCTACTCGTTTTCCGCCTTTAAGGTCCCTCAGGGGCCTTAACTCCCCGTCACTGCCCATTTGAGCGCCTCATACTACTACTTCGCCAACCTTAAGGTCCCTCAGGGACCTTAATCAACCAACTAGCTACTCGTTTTCCGCCTTTAAGGTCCCTCAGGGACCTTAACTCTCGCGCCACTGCCCATTTCAGCAGCTTATACTGCCACTTCGCTAACCTTAAGGTCCCTCAGGGACCTTAATCAACCAAATAGCTACTCTTTTTTCACTCTTAAGGTCCCTCAGGGACCTTAACTCCCCCGACACTGCCCATTTCAACAGCTCACACTGCCACTTTGCCAACCTTAAGGTCCCCCCACTGCCCATTTCAGCAGCTTATACTGCCACTTCGTCAACCTTAAAGTCCCTGAGGGACCTAACCCCCTCCTACCCCCAGAAAACACAAAAAATCCCGCGTCTACGACACGGGACTCTATTATGCACCTGTAACCAGACCTGATCTGACTTCGGCCGCCTGATGGCGGGCCGCTTTTCACCGGGTTCCTGCCTCTCGCATGCAGCTTTGGTCTGCCTTCGATCGAGCCCCTCGCCTCCTGCGCGCCGGTTAAGCCAAGCACCCTTCGCGTGTGAATGAAGCTAGCCCGGCTACAGCGTTACCCAGCCATATTTAATGGATTGGATAACCGCTTGCGTGCGATCGTCAACCTCCATCTTCTGCAAGATGCTGCTGACATGGTTTTTAACGGTTTTCTCGCTAATAAACAAATACTCGCCAATCATCTTATTGCTCTTGCCTTCCGCCATAAGACGCAGCACTTCCGCCTCGCGGCGAGTCAGCGGATTGTCTTCGCCCGCTACGAACTTCACGCCTGGCTCCATGCCAGCCGCAGCGCCCGAAATCACACCCATCTCATCCAGGTAAGTCATGCGGCGCAGCTGGTTAATCAGCTTGCCAGTCACCTTCGGATGGATATAGGCATGACCGTTCACGACGGAACGGATCGCGTTAATGAGCGACTCCGCTTCCATATCCTTCAGCAAGTAACCGGTGGCCCCTTTGCGGAGCGTCTCGAATACATAGCTTTCGTCATCATGGATAGACAAAATAATAACTTTTACATCGGGAAAAATCGTCTTCAGCCTCTCGGTCGTTACAACGCCATTCTCGATTGGCATGTTGATATCCATTAACACGATTTCTGGAATCGTGTGGTTGCAAAACTCGAGCACTTGTATGCCGTCTCCGCATTCCCCAATTACTTCGAGATCGTCTTCCATGTTCAAAATCCGTTTAAGTCCTTCGCGGAAAAGTTGGTGATCATCCGCAAGCAATACCTTAATCTTGCGCTTACTTGCCGGCGCAGCCTGGTTCATCGTCATCTTACTCCTTTCTACTCTCTACTGAAATTGGGATGTTGATTATAATCTTCGTCCCTTGTCCTAATTTTGAGTCGATTTCCATCCTCCCTTCAAGAAGATCTACACGCTCGCGCATGCCAATCAAGCCGAAAGAAGAGTTGTTCTGAGCATGGGCTTCCGTCTGCTCGCTCTGGAATCCAATACCGTTATCCACGATCGTAATCGTGACCGTCTCTGTCGTAAAAGCAACCTCCAGCGTAACAAAGGATGCTCTTGCATGCTTCTGCGCATTGGTGAACGCTTCCTGAACTAGACGAAAAACACCAGCCTCCATGGCTGACGGCATCCTGACTTCTTTACCGTTAAGCTCAAAGATTGTCCGGATCTTTGTCTTATCTTCAAAGTCATGAGCGAACTTGCGAAGTGCAGGTACAAGACCCAAATCATCCAAGGCCATCGGACGCAGGTTGAAAATAATTTTTCGTATTTCCTCCAGTCCGGAACGAACTTGACCTTTCAGATCTAATAATTCGTCCTGCACCATTTGAAATTCCTTCTTTAGTAGCATTCTTTCCACAATTTCTGTTCGAAGCACGATATTGGCAAGCGATTGAGCCGGTCCGTCGTGAATTTCCCGCGAAATCCGCTTCCGTTCTTCCTCTTGCGCTACGATGATTTTAAGACCTATCATCTGTCTCGTCTTCGCCGACTCCAATATACGCGATACCTGGTTCAGGTCGCCGGACAAATACTGGAGCACGACATTAATTTGCGAGGCAATCGTCTCCGCCCGCTCGATCGACTTCTCGACATTGCGGACCCGCTTCTGCAGATCATCCCGGCGAGTTTTCAGATAGGCTTCCTTCTCCCGGTAGACCATCAAATCGAGCTGAATTTGAGTCGCCTTCTCGTAAGCGGTTTTGATGTCCTCTTCTTTATATCGAACAAAGTCTTTGCTAACTTCAGTCAGCCGAATGCGGGCGCGCCGGTAGTCCTGCTCCAGCTGGTCTACTCTTTCGATTGTCGTTAACGTTTCGGCAAGAACAATTTCAAGTTCCTGGCCAAGAGATTCCAACTCCTGGCGCGCTGATTCGCATATTTCGTAGATTTGAAGTTTGCTGTCCTCCATCACGGAGATTGCATTCGTAATCACTCTATTAATATCGACTATGTGCTGGTCCAAAACAATCGGCAACCTTTCTTACCACATCAGAAAGTATAAGTTTCAAACTCGAAAACCAGCTTTCTGATTGGGGATAAAAACTACCACTGAAACGCGGCCCTTCATCTTCGAAGTACTTCGATAGAAGTTTTTCTCAAATTCTAAGAATATATAAGTTTCACCTTATTAATAGCGCTTAGAATTCTCCGGAATGAAACTCTCCCCGCTGCCCAAGGACAGCGAGGCCGTTTCACCTTGTTAAAGGCTATTCCCCTTTATCATAACACAGGTTGGTTGCCGCTCGTCCACCATTAATCGATGGCAATCTTTTTCGTTTTGCTATCGTAGGTGACCTTTAGACCCAGTTTTTCGGAAACCAAACGGATCGGAATTAACGTTCTTCCGTTCTTGATCATCGGAGCTACTTCCGTCTGGGAGAGCGCGCCGTTGATATTAATTTCCTTTTTGCCGATGACCATTTCAAGCATTTTCGAACCGTTCAGAACGGTCACGCGATTGAGCTTATTGTCCCATTTCAGGGTAACCCCCATCGCATCGGTAACAAACCGAATCGGTACATAAGTCGTACCGCCCGTTTCAAACGGAGCGACCTCCATGGTGATCGTTTTACCGTTGGAGACCGCCGACTTTTTGCCGATCGTCATTTCGATATGGCCTTTGGTTGGCGTTGTCGCCGACGCCGCATATTGCAGCTTAATGTTATCGATGCCTACCGCGCCGGTTGCGGCACGCTCATCCTGGCCGTCCGGCGTTGTAACCACGTAAACGCGTTTCAGCTTAACCGGATAAGCCATTCCTTTGGCGGACAAGTCGGCTTTAACCGATTTCCAGCCTGTCCAGTCGAGCTGCTTCGCCAGATCCACCAGGTGGACTGTGCCGTTGGCATCCACAAATTCGGCGCGCAGCCAGTTCAAGCTCTTATCGCCGTATACGTCCATCGTCATCGATACCGGCGAGCCGTCCACCGATTTTCCGGAGGTGCCGTTGAACTGCGCGTACACCGCTTTTGTACCGGTTCCGGCACTAAAGTCGTAGGAAATTTGCAGCGCTTTGCCGGATGTTTGACCCGGCAGGTCCGTCACCAGCTTCACGCTGCCCGTTGTTGTTGCAGCAGGCGTAACCTGCGTATTAATTCCGTAGGCTACATTTTCGAATGTCTCCAACGTTTTCTCGGAACCGCCCTGCGTGAACGGAATCATCGTCGGATAGCCGTCGTAACGGCCAATCGCGTAGCCTGTTGTCGCACCGGAGTTGACGGAGTTAACCGTCAGCGTGTCGCCGCTTGTCGTTGCGGTAAAACCTGTGAACTCCCATTGCAGCGAGTCGCCAGTCAGCTTGTAGGTTTTGCCGTTTTTCAAGGTGACTTTTACCGGAATGGACACCGTTGCGCCTTTCGACAGGACGCCAGCCGCCGTGTCGAGCTTCAGCTCCGCAATTTGATCCTTGCCGATAACCTCAACCGGATAAGTTGCCGTCACAGAGCCGGATTTTACAGTAATATTGGTTGAACCCGGTTTGGAAGCCGTAAACGTATTGCCGCTGAACGAGCCAACACCCGTAGTGCTGCTCCAGCTTGCATTCGTTCCGTCTACCGTATAGGGATTGTAATATGTATCATAGCCTTTAACCGAGAAGGTTGCCTTTTGTCCGACAAAAAGAACGTTCGAACCGCTAATCGTAATCCCTTTCAGATTGCCTTGCGGCGCCGTTGTAAACACGCCAATCGAGTTGGCAATGCTGCGCTGCGTGGTATCGTATTGCGTCGAATGAGCCAGACGAAGCGAAGTCTCGCCAAGCGGGCGCTCAATCATTGTTGTTGACCCGCCGCCGTCGAGATTGATCCCTTTGTACACGCCAAGCTTCACCATCACCTGCTGCAATTCTTTCAGATTCAGCCCCGTGCTGTCAGCATAGTCCTCGCTTGTAATCAGATAGACCTTTGTACCGTCTTGGGAATAACCAACCGCCGTACGGGATACGTACGAGGATCCGCTTACGCCGGTAATATCGCGGGAGAAAGATGCAGCTGCGCCGTTATTTACGAGAATCGTATGTCCGCCTACCAGCATTTCAAAGGACGAAGGATCGACCTTTTGCCCGGATGCAGCGGATACAAGAGAGTAATCGGAGGTTACCGACTGGCCGACCTGCAGATGCTCGAGAATAAATTGTGCCGCTGTCCCGTGGCCGCGCAGGATATAACCGTCTGCCGGGATCGTCCCGGTTAACGGCTTGCCGTCCGAGACTTGCTGAACAACCCCGTTTACGACAAGTGCTTCCGTTGGAGTTGTAGACGAATTCTTGGGACGCTCCGCGCCGCCCCAGGCGCTATTGTAAATATAGAGAGCGTTAAGGTGGCTGTAGTTCGAGGAGCCGCCCTCCGGTATGTAAGCAGACTGGTTCAATCCTGCCAGCGTAAAGCTGGAGCCGTCTGCGGATGTTACTTTACCGTCGAAGGTATAGCTGTCGATGACCGGCTTACGGTCTTTTGTCACGGCAAAAGCATACATGCCCTTGATTTGCATCGGGCTTGTCATAAGCGTTCCGCTTGTAACCTGCGCGCCCATTGGCGAGCCTTCCGTTGTTGTGATAAACACATCGGCGTTGATGCCCGCAACCGCGCCGTTCTCTTTCGTCATATTCATAACCGTATTCAGCTTGCCTACGGTATTGTTCTTGCCGCTCATCGTGTTCAAGTTTACATAAGGATTGGTTAAATCCACTTGAATAACATGAATATTCGCTTGAGCAGCTTTGCCGCTGCGTGTTGTCGTCCAGAGATAGTCCATTCTTTGCGCGCCAGCCGTAATATAGGACTGCTGGAGAAGCTTGAGGGATGGCTCTGCCGTAGCAGCAGCCGCTGTGCCTGCTTGGAACGGGTTCCAATCATAAGAAATAGCTGACGAGACTGGCTGAGCCAGCAATGTGCCACCGATTACGACAACCGCGATCTTTTTGCCTAGACTTCCCGCCTGCCGGACTTTGCTGTTATGTACCTTACTCATCGTTATAGCAACTCTCCTAATCTATTAATCTATCTATTATAGACTATTAGAAGGGGAGAAAAGTTCCGTGCATAAAAATTTCTTAATAAAAATAGGAGGGAAGTGCTGGGTGATGATAGGACTATTGGGAAGGGCAAGGCTGCGAGAAAAGGTCATTCTTCCGATCGCTGTTGCAGACGAATTCTTTGAATTATAACGATAGATCGTTAGAATTCGTCTGCAAAGGCGAACATTTCATTTCTCCAGAATGACCTTTTCTCTCCGCCCCTCTACCCCGCCCGCCCATCCCCCAGCACTTGGGGGATGACCGAAAGAAATAGGTCATCGCGTGGGCCTAGTGCCGCCCACTGATGACCCGCAGGTTCTATCTCTTAAGGTCCCTAAGGGACCTTAACTGCATAACTAGCTACTCTTTTTGCTCGCTTTAGGTCCCTCAAGGACCTTAACTTCTGCACCACCGCCCATTTCAACCGCCTACTCTGCCACTTTCGCTATCTTAAGGTCCCTTAGGGACCTTAACCTACTATCTAGCTACTCCTTTTTCGTGCTTAAGGCCCCTGAGGGACCTTTACTTCCACGCCGCCGCCCATTTCAACCGCCTACTCTGCCACTTTCGCCATCTTAAGGTCCCTTGGGGACCTTAACGATCTGACTAGCTACTCTTTTTGCTCACTTCAGATCCCTCGGACCCTAACTTCTGCGCCATCGTCCAATCCAACCGGCTACACTGTCACTTTCGCCAGCTTAAGGTCCCTTAGGGACATTAACGACCTGACTAGCTACTCTTTTTGCTTGCTTAAGGTCCCTCAGGGACCTTAACTTCTGCGCCGCCGCCCATTTCGACCGCCTATTCTGCCACTTTCGGTATCTTAAGGTCCCTTGGGGACATTAACGACCTGACTAGCTACTCTTTTTGCTCACTTAAGATCCCTCAGGGACCCTAACTTCTACGCCACCGCCCATTTCGACCTTCCACACTGCCACTTCTGCACATAAAAAAGCCCCGTCGCAACGACGGGGCTTAGAAAGTTAAATTAGTCTAGCAAATTTACATACTCGAGCAATCGTTTGATCATAACGATAGCTTCGGCGCGAGTAGCGTTTTTGGTTGGGCCGAAGGTGTTTTCGGTCTGGCCGGTGATAACGCCCATGTATACGGCTTTAGCCAAGTCGCTCTTCGCCCAGGACGCTACTTTCGTCCGGTCGCTGAATTTCGACAGGTAGGCCGAATCCGATTGTGGCAGCGAGATCGTCACCGCCGCAGCTTTGGCCGCTCGGGACATCATGACCGCCATCTCCTGGCGCGTAATCGGGCTGTTTGGCTTAAACGTGCCGTCCGTATTGCCCGTTACGATTCCCGCTTTGGAGGCTGCGCCGATATACGCGGCTGTAACGGTACCCGCTGTTACGTCCTTGTACTTCGAAGCATCACTCCGGCTTCCGGACAAACCGAGACCGCGAACAATATAAGCCGCGAATTCCGCACGCGTAATCGAGCTTTGCGGATCAAACTTCGTTGTGGATCCCGAACGTCCTTCAATAATGAATTTATTCGACATCATCTTGATCGTTGAACCCGCCCAATGCGAGCCGATATCGTTAAACTTCGATGAACCGCTCACCAAAGCGTAAGAGCTGTTGCCTTTCCGCTTGAACGATACGATATTCGCGCCGTTCTCCGTCGAGAATGTAGTTGGTACGTACGACAGCTTGCCGGTTTGCGGATCCAGCCATACAACCGCACTGTTGCTTGGATTTGCAGCTATTAACGACTCAAAGCTCCGTTTTACATAGCCGCCAAATTCCGAAAGATTCTTTTCGGTCGTTCCGTTAACAACCGAGGTCTCGAACGTAATTGGCGACGACAAAAGAGATGCCCCTGCTTTATTGATAGCCGAAGTCAGGCCGCTTGTGTTCGAATTAGAGCCCTTTTCAATCTTAATTAAAAGGTTGCCTGTTGTTGAGCTGGATCCGATCATAGATGCCATGCTCTTGAAAGCCAGCGCGCTAAGCGGAATCTCATACGAGCTTGTTCCGTACTGTACGGCAAAAGACGCTCCGTTGCTTGAACGGTACGCCGTCTCCAATACGGTTAACGGAACAGCCACAACCGCGGCTCTCTCGGAGCTTGGCACTGTGAACACGACGCGCGCATTGCTCATTCCCGCGCCTCTTGCTGCCGAATACGCAGTAGAAAGCTTATCGGCTTGGATCGTATAACGGGTAGTCGTATAGCCAGCAGGCGAAATATCCGAAGTCTGCGTCGCCATCGATGTCGTTAATCCAATCCCTCCGCCGCTTGCTTCTTCATAACCGCCAGGCAGTGAATCGATAAGCGTTGTCTGATTGGCCACCGTCACATTCGTAAAGCTGTTGATAACCGTTCCGTCAGACGTACGCAAACTGTTAGTAGAAGTCGCGTAATAAGTAACGGTAACCGCATCGCCAACGCCAGGCGCTTTGGCAAGCGTGAGAACAACCGTATTGCCGCTGATGGTTATGTTAGTTGCCGGGACCGCCGAATTATTAACCTTCACAGAGAAGTAAGCGGAGGAAGGCACATAGGAAGAGCTGAGCGATTTCCAGAAGGACAATGTCAATTTGGTTCCTTTGACAACCGCCCCGTATAATCCGGTATCTGAAGATGAACCGTTCCCTACCGAAGCCGTTGCATTCGTAAATGCTGCCGCTTCATTGCCGGACAAATCAGCTACGGCTGTGTACAACTTGGAATAGGATACCTTGACCGATGAACCGGATGGAATATCCGGACTTACCGTAAGGAGAACCTGCGAACCAGAGACGGATACTTGCGTTACGCTGCGCAGCGAATTGTTAACAAGTACGCTGTACTGGCTGGTAGACGGTCTTCTGGTTGAATCCAGCGTTTTATTATAAGTAATAATGATGGAGGAACCGTAAGCATCAATGGTTTGCACCGTTGGCAGCGATGTATCTACCGTATTGGACAGTGAATAATTGCTGAAATTGCTTACTTTGTTACCCGCGGCATCCTGCAGCGGATAAGATCCGGCGCTGTACGATACTCTCACGGTAGAACTGGTATCGATCGAAGCATTAATGGCCAGAACGACTTTATTTCCTGTACTGTACACCGACGTTGGCGTGTAGTAATTGCCTCCAACATATACGCTGAATTGCGAATAAGCATAGCTGCTGACCGAAGCTAGATTTTTCGAGAAAATCAGAGTCACGATACCGCCTGCTGCGGTTCCGCCAGTTAACTGAGGCTTTGTTGTATCTACTGCGGTCGTTACCGTCTGAGAAGAGATACTAAGCGCCTGGTTGCCCGAGAGGTCCCGAATGCCTGACGTTGCGACCGAAGGCTTGGAATAAGAAAGCTTAACCTGCTGCCCGTCTACAATGTTGCTGGACAACGTCAGCGTCACCTTTGGCCCGGATACCGAAACCCCGATAACGGAGCGGTACGCGCCGTCAACCGTTATATAGAAGCTGCCTGCTGTTGGAATCGAGTTCTCCATCAGATCTTCATTGTAGGTCATAACAATAGTTGAGCCATTTGCTTCCAGCTTCGAAATCGCCGGAGGAGTTGTATCCCCGCCAAGCGTCTTAAATGCCCATTGATATTCGTTCTGAATACCGTTAAACGTATTGCCCGCAAGGTCGGATACCGCATCTGGGTCAATAACGACATAATAAGCCGTTCCTGCCTGAAGAGCCTGGTTTGGCGTTATAACGAGTCTCTTATTGTTGAGCGGATCTACGGAAACCGAGGTTCCAACCGACGGAGTCGCGCATTGGCTGCTGGGGCTGCTCACGCATTGAATCCAGATTTGTCCGCTGCCCGGCTGTACGGCTTCGCTAAACGTTGCGGACAAAGTCGCTTTTGGATCAGCGGAGGTCGAATTATTAGCCGGAGAAGTAGCCGCCAAGGTCGGCTTCACATTATCCTGAGTAACCGTAAATCTCCAGCTAGTTGAGCTTGTTAATCCGTCGAAATACAACCCTACCCCGTCTTTAAAAGCGCGGCTTCCGACGGTTACATAGTAAGCTGTATTATTAACAAAAGCTTTTGCGGCCTCGCCGCCGTAAGCGCTGGTTGCATCAATCGTAATGGTGTCCGTACCGCCGCCGGATACGCGACCGGATGTAACCGGAATGGAGCGGAACAAGGTACCGTTTGTTACCGTACGGATCTCAATCGTGCCGTTGTCCTGGAAGACAGGCTCCGTAAACGTTAATACAAGCTTGCCTGTTGTAGCGGTTAGAATGCCGCCAGCTGTTGGCTGAAGGCTCTTAAGAGCCGGCTTGGTTGTATCATTGCCATACCCGGTTGTAAAATTCCACGCGGATGCATTAGCAATTCCCGGGAACGGATAATTGGAGCCCGAATCGGTCTCGATAAAAGCGCCGGCATCAACTAACACATAATAAGACGAGTTCGCATTAAACTTAGGACTTGCCGGCAATGTAACGGTTGCCGTTGCTCCCATAATCGCAACCTGCGATGAGCTTGTTTTGATTCTGGCAAAGGATGTATTGTTCTTTACGTCTCTGATCTCGATATACTTGTCGGTTCCGGCCGCAATGTTGTGGTCGAACGTCATGGTCAGCTTATCCGTTAGAACGGATACAGAGGTTGCATAATTTGCAGGTATAACCGAAACGATATTAAGCGGGGCAAGATCCGTACGGAAGCTCCAGCTTACATACGATGATCCCCCTGTCTCCATCGCATTGCCTGCGCGATCTTGAAAAGCCGTTCTCGGGATCGTAACCAAATAATCGGTGTTGGAATCCAGAGATGCATTTGGCGTAATGGTAATGGTACTAGTACCGCTGCCTTGCACCATGCTAGAGGTCACCGGAATGCTTTTCGTATCCGTTACGCTGCTTAATGTCACGCTGCCGCTTGCGGCATAGACAGGCTCGCTAAACTGAAGGATGAGTTTACTGTCTACAGCTACTTTAAGCTCGCCCGAATCCGGTGACTTGGCTACAATCGATGGATTAGTTGTATCAACCACCGCTGCGGTTTTGAAGTTCCATGTTGCCGCACTGGAAATGCCGGCATAATAAGCACCGTTAGATACATTGGCAAAAGCGCCGTAATCAATCAACACGTAATAATCCGTATTTACGTCTAAAGTTGCGTCCGGATCAATGGTGGCCACCCGGCCTGTCGCATCGAGTCTGATTTTGTAAGAGGACAACGGAATGCTCTCGACAATATTGCTTGTATTATAGTTATAAATGGTAATAACGGCTGAATCGGCGCCTTTTGTTACCGCCTCATCAAAAGTCAGCGTCAAATCGCTTGTAGGCGTGACACCAGTCGCATTATCCGCTGGGCTCATGCCTACAACGATAGGTCCGCTTGAGGCAGCTTGTGCCACCTGAGCGTCACTTGACCATCCCGAAAGAACGAGTTGGAGCACTAATAAGACAGCTATCATGAAACTTAATCGGCTTCGTACTAACATTTCCCGCAATCACTCCCCGGCTAAATACACTTGTACCCTATTTGTCGGCAAATCAACTTGAAAAATTTAGGTTAACTAGGTATTAGTCGATAACCAGGGCGAAAAGGTTGCACTTTTCGAAAAAAAGAACAACAAAAAAGCCCCGAATCCGAAGATTCAGGGCTTGGTTACGAAAGCAATTATTTCGCAGCAAGTGCGTCTGCTTTAAGGTTCTCTGCTTTGTCCACGCGCTCCCAAGGGAGATCCACATCCGTACGGCCGAAGTGACCGTAAGCAGCTGTTTGAGCATAGATTGGACGGCGAAGGTCAAGCATTTTGATAATGCCTGCTGGGCGAAGATCAAAGTTCTTTTTGATTACGTCAACCAGAAGCTCTTCGGATACCTTGCCAGTGCCATAAGTGTCAACGTTGATCGATACTGGTTGCGCTACGCCAATGGCATAAGCCAATTGGATTTCGCATTTGTCAGCCAGACCTGCGGCAACGATGTTCTTAGCTACATAGCGAGCTGCATAAGCTGCGGAACGGTCAACCTTCGTTGGATCCTTGCCGGAGAATGCGCCGCCGCCATGACGAGCATAACCGCCGTAAGTATCAACGATGATTTTGCGGCCAGTCAGACCAGCATCGCCTTGAGGACCGCCGATTACGAAACGGCCTGTAGGGTTAATGAAGTATTTCGTTTGCTCATCCAGCCATTCCACTGGAACAACCGGTTTGATAACATGCTCAAGGATATCCTTTTGAATTTGCTCCAAAGAGATTTCTTCCGCATGTTGAGTCGATACGACGATTGTGTCTACGCGAACCGGTTTACCGTCCACGTACTCGATCGTAACTTGCGTTTTGCCGTCCGGACGCAGGTAGCCCAGCGTGTCGTTCTTACGAACTTCGGACAGGCGGCGAGCGATGCGATGCGACAATGCGATTGGCAAAGGCATCAGCTCAGGCGTTTCGTTCGTTGCAAAACCAAACATCAGGCCTTGGTCACCGGCACCGATATCTTCGTTTTCCTTCTGAACGTCTTTCCCTTCGCGGTTCTCAAGCGCAGCGTTAACCCCTTGCGCGATATCCGCGGATTGTTCATTAAGCGATGTCAACACCGCACAAGTGCTGGAGTCAAAACCGTATTTTGCACGCGTATAACCAATTTCTTTAATTGTACGGCGAGCAATAGCGGAAATATCGACATAATCAGCACGGGAGCTGATTTCTCCAATAACAAGTACAAGACCAGTTGCAACCGAAACTTCGCAAGCTACGCGAGCGTAAGGGTCCGCTTCCAGAAACGCGTCCAGAACAGCATCCGAGATTTGGTCACAAATCTTATCCGGGTGGCCTTCTGTAACCGATTCCGATGTAAACAAGTGACGACCTTTTACAGACATCCGTATCAACCTCCTACAGCTAGTATGAAATAAGTGCAGACATCCTACACAAAAAATGAACCTTTTCCCGTAGGAAAAGGTTGTTAGACAACTCTCTAAAACAGTATAATACCGAAAATGTCGCTTGGTGTCAACGGATACCAATTTTTGATAAAAGTTAAGTTTCCGTATTAAACATAGCCGTTTAACACTTTTTCGGCTTGGGCAACAAGACGCTGCGTGATGCTGCCGCCGATCGAACCGACGTCACGGCTTGTGACTTCCCGCCATTGAATATGCGTACCGCCGCCTACCGAGCCAAGCTCTCCGGCAAACTCCGTATCCGCACCGGTGCTAACGCCATGTGATGCGAATAAACCAAGCTCAGCCGCAAGTTCATACTTCATTTGGTTTAGAGCTTCCTTACACTCCGGTACAACCACTCTGTTGGAACGACGACTCATAATAAGACACCTCCATTTATATTAGGAACGTGACTTTATTGTGCGTCCTTCCGGGCGGTTTGAAGCGTATAACTTATTTACTGTGCGGGTAAAATGTTCTATAACATCCAACGTTACTGGATAACGTAGCTGCCACGTACTAATACAGTCAACGAACCTTTATAAGATGGATCAGTCGTAATACCTCGTCCAGCACGTGGGAATAGAATATGATGGTTAGCTGTGATGGATTTGCCATTCGTTAAATCTTTGCCATCCGTCAAATCTGCAATACCATTGGCGTCCGAACTATATACAACGGCTTTACCTGAACGCACGACAACCTCTGTGCCTTCATTCGCAATGAGGGTTTTACCATTAGGGACAGAGACAACCTCCAGCTTTGCGCTTGCCCCGCCGGTGTCCGGCTGCGTTGTTCCGCCATTGGAACCGGAACCTGCTTTAGCAATTTGTTCATCCACATAGCTCTTGGTTACAACCGGATCATCAGCCGTACCTGGCACAGCTGCATTTGATTCCGCCTCAAGGGTTGTCGGCCAGTTCACCCCAGCAATAATGCCTGCTCCCACAAGAACAACAGCGAGTACAATACGTAGTGCATACTTCTTCAATTTCGACAAACTCCTTTCTTATAGCAAAAAACTTAAGCAAACAAACACAAACAAACAAATCTAGTATCTTCTAATAAGATACTAGATTTGTTTGGGATTAACCAGTTATTTCTGAACTATTAATGTTCGCCGTCTAGCCAGTTGATGAGAGAAGAGAACTTAATTTCTTTAGAGAAGAGCTTTTTCTTGCTTCCGTTTACGGTTTCGTAAACATTTAATTTGTAACTACTCCAATACTGGTTACTTTTCGTTTGCTCGCTAAAGGAGTTGTAATTGTCTCCAATCTTCCAAGTTAAACTATTGTCCGCTTTGCCTTCCAGATTAATAGTTTTTGTCCAAAGCACGTCACCTGCAGGTTCATATTCGAGCTCCATAGTCAACTTAGGCTGTGTAAAGCCATCATAGGTATAGTCGCGTTGGACCTTGCTACCAATATCAAATTCTAACGAGTCACCATCAGCAAATACGTTAAAGTAATTAAAGTCAATGTTGTAAGGCCCTACTTTAATAGCATGATTGTTGGTCAAGTCTGTATTCTCAGCCGGCAGACCAAACAATACGCCGCGGATATAACCAGTAGGAGTACCAGTTGCACCTTTAAGGAGCCCATTTGCGTCAATCGCTTCACCAAGCAACAATTGCAAACCATCACGACTAACATTGTTAGGCAGTTGAGTATACACAATCAATTGTTCTTTATTGCCTGGCGTTACCGAAGTGGCCGTTTTCTGAATGGTTGCTTCGTAATAGTTACCTGTAGCAGACTTGAAGTATCCCGTCCACTGCGGCATAACTTTGCTTCGGGTCTGATTATTTGTTACATCCATAAATACTGCATAGGTATCCGTAGTATCACCTTTGTAGGTACGGACATCCGTGACTTTAACGCTCATTTCAGAACCAATCGATTTCTGCGTATATACCTTACCTGCATCAACCGAGTATATGTCTGTAATCGCCGATTTCGTTACTTCTGCTACTTGAACGTTATCTGTGCCGGATTTCTCGCTCAATTGAAGCTCGAATTTTTTCCAATTGTATCCGTATGGCAATTTGCCGATGAAGGTTACGGTCGTAGAGGCTCCTGGCGCTAATCCGATATCACCAGCATTTTTAACGGTCTGGCCATTAATCGTAATGTTCTCATCCAACTGCATTGTACCTGTTAGATCAGGTAATGGCAGATAAACAGATTCTTTGTTTTTAATTGAAAGTTTTGCAATCACATTATCATCATTACCCCATGGCATACGCTGTACGGATTGTAATTCTACTTCATAAGTACCTTTTTCGTCGGTGAAGGTTTGCTTAGCCGTACCTGGAGTTGTATCCAACGAGAACGGTACCATAAACGATGCTACTGGCAATTCAACTTGACTGGTGTCCGCTCCTACCTTTTGTGTAATAACCAACTTCCATCCCGAAGTCGATACTGTGTTTGGAATCGAACCTGTCAATCGGATGGAGTTAAGTACAGCAGGCTCAAGCGTTAAATTTGAATCCGAAGTATTCTTCAGCTTTAACTTGTATAAGCCGCTAGATGTTTTTAAGTAGTAATTGTATTCCGGAATGGCAACCCCGAATTGGCTAGTGTTACGAGCTACAAAAGATAAGTTCACATTATAGTAGTCCTTGGTTTTGGAAACGGTGTTCTGGTCAATGCGCATGTTTACATTGGCGCTGCTGATTTTAAGCGTTTTGTAACCACCAAGCTTGATATCGTTATTGTAGCCGGCAGGGAAAGTAAATGAGCCAATGGTTTTCTCATAACCGGAAACCGAGAAGTCGAACTTCACGAAATTCAAAATCAATTGATCAAGAGTAACTTTCGATCCTACTGCGCTATAGAAAGTGAGCGTAGTACTGGCCTTCGAACTGATCGTTTTCTTGTTGGCTTTGTCTAGTAAAGTCAGCGTATATTTTGCTCCGCTTTTGGACTTCAACCGTGCCCAATAATCTACAAGATTAATAGCTGAACTATCTCCGTTATAAAATTCAAAGGTGAAACTGGCCGTTGCGCCATTGGCACTCGGAACTATGCTGGCATCTGTCAGCTGCACATACGAAGCATTCGTTACGTACACCTTTTTGTTGACAGAAGAACTTGATGCAGCGAAAGACACCGGTATCGCACTGAGAAGCATCACGAAAGCAACGAAGAGGGATACAAGCATAGTCGATCGTTTAAAGCTTTTCCGCATTGTCACATTCACTCCGTATAATTAGATTTACTTAAATAGACGAGAATGGAATCCCATAAGTTTCGGTACATCTCAAAAATGTTTGCTCCGCCTATATCCGTAACTATATCGAATGTATATGAACTGCATGTGAACATGTCCTTTAAAAATAAAAGAAAGCTGAGAGCATAAGCTCTCAGCTTTCTAGTTAAGTCAGCGAATCTTAGTAAGCAACTACTACGACTACGCCAGCTTCAGCAATACCGCCGTACGAATCGCCGCTACCTTGAACGATAACTTTGTATTGGCCAGTGCCAGTACCGTAGTTAGTGCCGTCAGCAGCTACGCCGATATCAGTGATTGTACCTTGGTTAAGCTTACCGTCAGCTTTGTTCAAGAGAACAATTTGAGTGTTAGCAGTTACCAGGTAAGTTGTGCCACCAGCAACAAATGTTTTTGCATCGTATTTCACATTTGTGAGTGTAGCAGCTTCTGTGTTGTATGCAGTGTTAGTGTCATATACCGCGTTAGAAGTATCTGTATCTTTCAATGTAACAACGTCGTTCTTAGCAACAGTTGCTGCAAGTGCTGCACCGATTGCGTAAGTTTTCTCTTCGCCTTTAACATTGAGTTTTACAGAGTAGGACGTGCCGTCAGCAGTCGTTACGGAGGACTGGCTTACGAAAAGACCTTGAACTGTAGGCAGTTTAGCTGTAGCAGCGCCTTTTGCTTTAACGATTACGTACTGAGCAACACCGTTTGCGGATTTAACCACAACGGAATCGTTCTTAGCAACGTCTGCAGCAGTAGCGTTAGCTACAGTATTTTTAGTGATATCAGTAGCATTGATACCAACTTTGATGTAGATAGTGTTGCTGTTAGTGATGTAGTTAGTTGTACCAACAGTAAGTTTGGTTGCTGTTGGGTCAGCAGTTACAGTACCAGCAGCAGTTACATCAACCGCAGCAGCAGTTTCAGTAGCTGTCAGATCAATTTTACCATTGCTGTCGAATTTCAGTTCAACAAGGTTATTAATCAACGCAGTTGTTGTATCTGTATCTTTCGTGTAAACAGTGTTTACTTTTTGGTCTTTCAGGGAGTAGTAAACCACCTTAGTCCAACCAGTTTGTACTTCACCGTCAACGATGATGGAAGTGTTAGTTTTAACATCATAGATGATGCCATAAGTGCTCGCGCTTACTGCACTTGGAGTTTCGAAGTATACAACTTCGTTGTCTTTGTTAAGGAAGAATGTATATTCTGTTCCAAGCGTAGGAGCAGCTCCACCAGCAACGTTTTTATAAGTAGTGCCGTTAACCTTAACAGTAGCAGAACCAGCATCAGTACCGTTAGCTTCTACTTTACCTGTTACTGTAGTACGAGTAGCAACGATCTTAAGCGCGCTGTCAGCAGCGTTCTCAATTACGTTGATTACATCGTTAGCTTTCAGGTCAGCCAGAGTAGCTGCTTGACCGTTCAAAGTGATCGATGTGTTAGCGTCTACTTTGGAAGAGAAGCCGTTCTTGGCTACGATTCTGCTGTAGTTCGTGTATGCAACAACATCAGACAGAACAAGGTTCGTTGCCCAGTTGTTTACAAGAACTGCTTGAACCAGACCAGCGCTGTTTTTGAAGATTTGAACTTCTTTAGCACCACTAACGGTCAATTTGTTAGTTGCATCCAGATCAGTGTTGTTGTACACAACAAAATCAGTCGATGTAGTGTAAGTTGTGCCACCGATTGTGAACGTTTTAGCGGAAGCAGTTGTGCTTCTTTCGAACGTTGTTGTTGCTGGAGCAGCATCAGTTGTTTTTGTAACAGAGTTGGCAGCAGCTTGTGCATCAGTTACTGCAATAACTTTACCGTCTTTGTTCTTCAGAACGCTTACCGAATGACCAATCAGGTCAGCCAGTTTTTTGCCGCCAGTGATAAAGTAGTTGTCAGCAACAGCTACATCACCAGTAACGAAAGCGATCTTTTTGTCAGAAGTCAGAGCGGAAAGTTTAACAACTTCAGTGCTGCTTGTTCCCAATTTGTTGATCAGGTATTGGTCAACTTTTGGATTGCCAACTTGAACGTTGGATACGTTGCCGTCAGCATCGTATTGAACCAGGTTTTCGCTCAGAGCGTTTTCAGTCAGTTCAGCAACTACGCCACGAGTAGCGTTAGAGCCTGTTGCAAGTTCAACACCGTTGAACAGACCCACATCGTTAGCTTGCAGCAATACGTTGTAAGGCCACGAACCGGACAGGTATTTATCTTTGTAGCCCAGCGCACGAACCAAGATCGCAGTTACTTCTTCGAACTTGATAGGATCGTTTGGACGGAAGCTACCGTTGTAACCTTGGATGAATCCTTTAGCTGCAGCTGCGTTGATGTAACCAGTGTACCAAACACCTTTTTTAACGTCTTTGAACGAAGGAGCTGTGTTAGCCATCAGGGTAGCAGCGCTTTCGTTGCCAGTAGCAACGATAACGATTTTAGCCAGCTCAGCGCGAGTGATCGTGTTGTCTGGTTTGAATGTGCCATCAGCATAACCATTGATAATACCCAGAGCAGTCAGAGCCTCAACTGCATTTTGAACCGGTTTGCCAACTACGTCAGATGGAGTAGCTGCAAATGCAGGAACTGCCAAAGCGGAAAGCATGGAGCCAGCGAGTGCCAGCGAAAGTAAACTTTTCTTCATAACCTTTTTTTCTCCTCCTCTAAATACCTTCGGTTGTTGAGAGTTTTGTTTAGAAAATGAATTGCTCGTATTTCTCATAGCCGATTCACCCCCTTCCCCGAGTTAAGAGCATAAATTAATAAATTAATATAAATGATGTCTGCTTCCATGCTTCAACCCTATGTAAGAACATGTCGCAGAAACTCGTAAACCTGCGAAAAAACCATATAAATATAATACTAGAGAAGACCTACCACTTTAACATTATACAATGGGCTACCCTTAGCGTAAAGAGGAAGTTGAGAAATCATTCCACTTGTTGAAAGAATAGTAGTCCCAAGGTACTACATGCCTCGTTTTTGCAATGTCATGTAATTAAACGCAGAGCAGTTCAAAAAGTTGCGCTCAGTATAAAAAAATTTCTGAGTTTATTTTCGATTCGGTTGTTTTATGTATTGCTACCCTTCCCTAGGTATGTACCTAGTATAGCTTGACCTATCAATCTCGTCATTGCAAAACATTTTCCATGGATAAACTTACTTTAGAAATTAATAACAAAAATAGAGCAGACCGGCCAAGAGCCGATCTGCTCTAACCATTAATTCGCGTAAATTGCAGGTAATGTTTTGTTGCTTGCCATAACTTTGGCGATCAGGATTGCCGCATCGCTGCGCAGCAGTCTTGATCTAGGCTCAAACACGTAACCGGCCTTTTTGTCTTTAGGATTAATCATAGAGCCTTGGATAAAGCCCTTCTTCTGAATCGCAAGAATCGATGGTACCGCGTAGTAATCGGCGTTCGCGGAATCCTTAAATGCTTTATCCAGTGCAGCTTTGGCTTTAGCAGCGTTAGTCTCCAGCTTCAGATTAAGCGCTTTTGCTAGAATAACCGATGCGTCTTGACGAGTCAACTTCGTATCCGGCTCGAATGTTACTGGCTGTGTGCCTCGAATGATACCCGCTCTGGCGGCCGTCTCAATATAACGGTAATCATAAAGGGCGTCCATATTTAGTATCGGGTCAACCGGTACATCGATAAAATGCTTGGGCCCCTCATAGTTTAAAGGAATGCTCAGAGCTTTAACGATCATGCGAGCAAATTCGCCGCGGGATACATATTGATCTGCCCCAAAGATACCTGTAGGATCTTCTGCGTTCATAACGCCTTTGGCAAAAATAGCCTCCATTGCGTTGCGGGCATAAGAATGGTCATTGATGTCATTGAAACCATATGTCAGCTTGCCCACTACATAATAGCCAAACTTCTGGAAAGGCACTTTAACGGTGTGTTTTTTATCATCTACGGTACCGCCCATATTCTCCCAGACATTCTCGTACGGGTCATAGCGGAATACCGTAACGACTGTTCCGGCGCCTTGCGAGATATTTGGATCATAGGACAACGTCAGCGTACCCGACTGGGACGGAATAATCTCTCTTCCGCTGCTGAAACGTTTGAAGAATTGCTTAGTCGAATCACCTTGAACCATTGCGTATGGATAAGGGTCTTGTCCGGTTGTAACCGGATCGTATGCTTTCGTAGCGTCGTCATCCGCCAGACCTCCATCGATCCAGAAGAGCGAGCTTACTTTAATGAAGCGGTCCGAGAAAAATTCACTCAAATAGTACGAGCCAACTGCATTCTCCGACCAATAATCCGCCGGTTGGCTTCTGAATTCATAACGATTAATTACGCCATCCGTAGGATTGGCGATACCAAACAGAAGTTGATTATCGCTGTAAATTTGGCTTGAATTATTGCTTGTCGAGTTGTAAGAAGGACGGACAAGCTTTGTATTTTTCGGGAACGTCAATGCCAGAGTTCCGTCAAATACTTTATGAGAGTTTGCCATCGTTTCCGTATATTGTGCACCAGGAATGTTCGCCGGTTCATAATTAACGGTTAAGGAATCGGTAATTTTATCCTTGCCGCGGGTAATGACAATTGGAATAGCTGTTGGTTTATTGGCTTTGAGGCCAGTTACGCGAACCTTGTATGCCGCGATCGGTACCGGAGTTACAGGATCTTGGCTGTAGTCAAGATAGGTGACCTTCTTAGCTGCAAGCTTGTTAATCGTCATCGAATCCGCACCTGGCGAGGCAATAATGACGTCTACAAAGTTCGAATTGAGGTTCCGTTCTTCCATTACAGGCGCGAGCACCGTGTACGGAATAGCAACAGGGTCAACCTCGAGACGGTAAGTCGCGCGCGGACCCGCCTCACCGCTATTAAATACGGTAAACGTATAGACCTGTGCACTGCCGTCTTCAGGAATCTCTTGGTCTTCCATAATGAAGTAGAAGTATTGTTTATCAACATCATAGAAAACCTTAATACCTGCCACAGGGCCTGCTCCATTTTTCGCTGCGGAATTAATTGCATCTCCAGCTACTTTACCATTAGACGTTGGAGTGAATTCTCTTGTCAGGTCCCACACAATATCCTTTGCGAAATTCGGAGAGCTCACTTTTAAAATATAGTTCTTCAGCAAGCTATCATCAGTATTAGGATTTCCGTCTGGATCCTGAAGTTCTGCCATTTTGTTCGCGATCTCTATCGGATCGTCACCCAGGTCCACAAAATCGAATGTACCGTATACATTCATCCGTGCTTCTTTTGTAGAGTAAATATTCGATACATTCGTGAAGTTAGGGTCATTTGCAAGCGGCTCTTGCAGATTCACACTGTACGGATATACTCCGTCCGTATTTGCTGCCGGAATTGAAGGCAGGTTGGTTGGAACAATGTTGATTTTAACCGTGTTCTCGTAATTGTTTTTTGATGTTTTATAAACAATCTTAAAGGTGTTTTCCCCTGTTTTGTTCAAAACGCCAAAGGCCGTTGCTTTTATCGTATCTACGCCGTTTGTATCTTTATTTACAGCAAGCTTGAACTTAGTCTTGGTAGTAGAACCATTTTGAGCAAGCGGTACTTCTACGTTGTTAATATAGAAGAATACGGTTTGCGGCTTCGTATCACCGGGATAAACAATCTCATCCTCATTGGCGATATTCATAAATTGACCAGCGAAGTTGCCAAGCTGATCAAAAATGTACTGAATGCCGTCGCTAACTTTCATTGTCGTGTCGTACTTAATCTGCATGCCATTGTACAAGCTGTCGTATTTCACGAAAGGACCGTATAGCAACTTAATAGAAGCGGTTTTAAGTGAATTATTATTCTTTACTTTAAAGTAAAGTTGCTGGGTACCGGCGGTAGGCAGCTTCGAAATTTCCATAAATACGCGCAGGAATGGAACCGATGTTCCGTTTACATTTTTATACACAACTTGATTCACCGTATCTTGACTAAACGCGATACCTGCTGCAGGTAGCAAATCCTTCCCCGCACTGTCTACTAATGAAACGATATTGTTTAAGTTCGTTCCCAAAGAAGTGTAGTTCCCAATCAGTACCTCAACACCCATCGGAAGCGAGTAAATATTCGCGTTCTCAATGTCAGTGCCTTCGAGTACTTGCAGCTTGGTAATATCGCCTTTCATTCCTGCCGTATAGCCAGTCAGGTAGTTGACGTCATAGATATAAGGCAATGTACTGTTATGGAGCGTTAATGTATAAGTCCCTGATTGCTGGGATTGAGCATCCACAACGTTATAACCCTGCATTTTGAACCGATATGGCGTCTCATACGAGAAACCGGTTGAGCTTGTGTCGCCAATAGCAAAGCTGAATGAGACTGTAATGTATTTTGTAGTCTGTGTAATGGAATCCTTGTCTGGACTCACACCTTTAATATCTGTCGCTACGAGCTGATAGTTTTGTCCACCAATCCATTGCGGCAAATATTGAAATTGGCTAGCCAGATTGGCAAAGTCCGCTACGTTTGGCGTATAAGCGTTGCTCGCATACTTAACCGGGATAATCGCTTTACCCGACAGTGTCAGTGTCTTGCCGGAGGAAACGGATAAATCGGATGTCTTATCTAAATCGATCGATGTTGTTCCGTCCGTTACAGACATATCGTAGAAGGTCGAAGAACCGTTGTAGAAAGCGATCTCCCTTGTGGTTTCTACGACTTGGCTGTTATTGTAAACCCGAATCGTGACAATGTTTTTGCCTGATTTGATGTTTAACGGCGAAGCAACAAACTTGTAATCGCCCGCATCGGACACATTGTATTCGTAGCTCTTGCCGTTCACGGAAACCGAAACTTTCGTTGCGTTTGGCGCTTTACCGCTAATGGAAATATCTTCGCTTGTTTTGCCGTCAGACAAGGCTGATTGCAGAACCGTTGTTTGATCCTCCAAAATCGGATAGCTTGTACCGCGAATGGTTGCTGTCAAATCGTAAAGCATCGGGCTATTGCGATATTCGATGTAAATCGATTCGCTGACTGTAGAAGTACCGTAGATCCCTTTAAAAGTCAGCTTATTGAGGCCCGGATACAATTCCACGTTATTAACCGAAATATTGTTCCCGCTTAAAGAGATATTGGCCGTCTGATTCTCGATCGAATTTACAACCGTCTCTTGGCCACCGCTAACCGAAACGTTGTAAACACTGTAGCTGATCGAGTTACCTACGACATTATTGATTGTACCTTTGAGAGTTACTCGCTGGTCTGTAGTGATCCGCGCGCTGCCAGCACTGTATTGCTCACTGGGAAATAAAAAATAAGTCCCTGCGGCAGATGCTTTGTGCGGTGTACCAAACGGCGGCAGCAGCGTAATTAGAAGCGCCAGCGACAGCACAAGGTATAATAGCTTTTTCAAAACGTTGTTCCTCCTTTATGTAATGGCTCATAGCGTAAGGAATTAGTGACGATCGACTGGTCCAACTGGTTGACATTGCAATTAGAGGTCGATTGTACGTGCAGCTGTATGATTCGATCCGCTTCCTCCCTTGCCCTCTTCGGATGAAGAATAGTTCTGTACTGTTGTTATCGGTCCCCTGGGCCTAAAATGTTAGTCCATTAGGCAGATTGGAATTATAAAGAAATTCTAATGAACCATGTTCCGCACACAACGAAAAGAGGTTAAGATCCTTGAGGGAGCTTAACCTCTTCTCTGTTGCTCCTATTTTCGGCCTTAAGAGCCCTTAGGGATCTTAATTCACTCCAAGTTGCTTAATCCAGTACAGAATACCGCCACATCGGCCGCATTAAGGTCCCTCAGGGACTTTAATCTCCGAACTACCTACGCCTTACCCACCCTTAAGGTCCCTTAGGGACTTTATGCAGGAGCAGCGTCCATGAAGGCGCAAAGTTCCGGAACGACAAAGATGCCAGCGAAGCAAAAAAGGTTGTCCCACCAGCGGTCCAAGGGACTGCTTAAGAGGAACAACCTTATGGTAATAAGGATATCTAATTATTTCGAGCTTCCCGCATCTACCTTCGGACGGAACATGCGGTTTAAGAAGTTAATAAGCGGACGGCGCGTTTTGTCCACGATACCGATAAGCTCCGCGCCGATCTGCAGGCTGAAGATCACCAGGCAGATCACGATAAACGTAATCCAGTTTGCGGAGGACGATTGCACGACGGTCGATTGCAGAATCGCAAATCCGCCGAACACCGCGGCCACGCTCCAGATAATAAGAACGGTCTTGCGATGGCTGAAGCCAAGCTCTTGCAGACAATGATGCAGATGTCCTTTGTCCGGTGCAAAGATCGGGCGCTTGTTCACAAGACGACGGATAATCGCGAAGAACGTATCGGACAGCGGTACACCGATGATAAGCAGCGGAGTTACGAACGATACGATCGTAATCTGTTTGAAGCTTGTCATCGACAGCATCGCCAGGCAGAAGCCCAGGAACAAAGAGCCGGAGTCGCCCATAAAGATTTTGGCCGGATGGAAGTTGAAGTACAAGAACCCAACGATGCCACCCAGAAGCAGAACGCTGAGCAAGATAATCGGCTCGTTGCCCATGATGATCGCCATCACGAGGATGGTACCAATCGCAATCGCGGATACGCCGCCTGCGAGCCCGTCCAGACCGTCGATCAGGTTGATTGCATTCGTAACGCCCACGATCCAGAAGATCGTAATCGGAATCGCTACCCAAGCTTCGATCGGCTGCATCGTCGCGCCAAACGGTACGTTGAGCAGGTCGATTTTAATGCCGAAGCCGAATACCACTACGCATGCCGCAGCGATTTGCGCAACCAGCTTAAGCTTAGCCGACAGCTCGAAGCGGTCGTCAAACGCGCCAATGAGGATAATCATCGTACCGCCAACCAATACGGCGCGGATCAGATTCTCTCCCTCTTGGTTCAGCAATCCGTCCGGAATAAACGGCATCAGAATGAGAAATCCGACTGCAAAAGCAAGATAGATCCCGAGACCACCCATACGTGGCATAATCCGCGTATGTACTTTGCGGTGGTTCGGTTTATCGATCGCTCCAATCTTGAAAGCGAATTTTTTAACAAGCGGTGTCATAACTAGAGCTATTATTAAAGATAAGATAAATCCTAATGTGTACAGTAAGCCTGCTGGCATATTGTGCAGCTCCCCTTTTTCTATCTACCGAAGTGAATTATACTCCGACAGAAGAAGAAACTCCAAATCCCGTTTTCACTTATTTTCAACGGTTTTGGGAGGTTATTACGAAGTAGGGCGTGGTTTCTTGACGTTTTCTTTATCGCGAACCACTTTCACGACGAATTTCGGCAATACCATCATTCTTGGCAGCCTTTTCGGCTCCTGTAATAACCGGTAAAACCACTCCAAACGCAGCTTCTGGAACAGCAATGGCGCTCTTTTCAGCTTGCCTGCAATAATATCGAAGCTCCCTCCAACTCCCATAATAAGCGGGACGCCAAGCTGCTTCTTATATTTGGCAATCCAAGGCTCCTGCGTTTCCGCGCCCCGTGCCACAAACAGTAAATCCGGTGCTGCCTGCCGAACCGCTTCGATTACTTCCGTGTCCTGATCAGGGCCAAAGTAGCCGTTGCGGCAGCCTACGATGCGAACCTGCGGATATTGCAGCTGCAGCTTCTCGGCCGCCGCTTCAATAATTTCCTGCGATGTGCCAAGCAAATAAGCTGTCCATTTCCGTTTTTCGCCTTCTTGCATAAGACGATGCAACAGGTCAAAGCCCGTTACGCGCTCTGTCACCGGGGTACCCACATAATTGGCCGCCCATACGACTCCCGCACCGTCCGGTACGATAAGCTCGGCTTTTCTCATCATCTTGTAGTAATCCTGGCTTTCAACAGCCGACATTACCATGATCGGATTAGCCGTAATGACATGCGTCTGGCGCTTCTGCTCAATTGCTTCTGTTAGATAACTGACCGTCTCGTCCATGCTCATCTTGGAGAATGGAATTCCGTAAATCGGCACCGTTGGGACTTGTTTCGACAAGTGAAAATCACCTCGATATGGTATGACGCAATAACTGCGCAATTTGTTGCGCTGGCTGCTGCGATTGTTGTCTTAATCGTTCGATCGCTTCGCGATGCTTCTCTTTCCAGCCGTTTGCGTCGTCCAGCAGCCGCTGGGCGCTGTCCGCGAAAGCGATTGGATCGAGCTGTTCAGTCGTGCCGACCGGCGTCAGGCCGAGACGGTGAAGGAACTGATCGATCTTCGGATCGTACGATAAGCCAAGCATCGGAACCATCTGGTTCGCCGCGTAGATGAGCGCGTGCAGGCGCATGCCAAACAGCGCATCGCAGCGGCTTACCTCCAGCAGCATTTGCTGGGGGTCGTCGCCAGGGGCGGCCAGCTCAGCCGAGCTTCCGCCGGCCAGCCTGCCGCTGAGTCGTTCCATGACCAGCTTCGATGTTTCCGCATCGTCGGGGGTATGGAACGGTAAGAACCGAAGCCGCACGGGACGGCGGCTGGCAAGCTCGGCCAGCGCGTCCGCCGCGCGGCCAAGATCGGCGCCGTCCTTGCGCCAATGCCGCAAGGACACGCCCAGCACGGGCACAGCCGCAGCAATGTCTGCGGCGGCTGCAGCCCGCCCCGCTGCCGCGCCAGCCGGCAGCGGCAGCCCCATCACCGGATCGGGTACAACCTCGATCCGGCCAGGCGCAACGCCAATCCGCTTCAATAGCTCAGCGGATTCGGCGTCCCGCACCGACACATACGCGCTCTTCCGCATGCTGGAGCGGATGAGCGGATCCATCCAGCGCCGGTTCACCGGCCCGATCCCTTGCGAATAAATAAACGTCGGCTTGCCAAGCCACTGGGCAAGCTTGATGATTCCAGTGTAATACGGAATCGTCTTTGCGCTTGTGGCGTCCTGCAGCAGGCTTCCGCCGCCGCTGATCAGCCCGTCGCTTGCACGGAGCGCATTCAGCACGTCCTTCGGATGCATCCTCCGGACGGCTTCCACGCCGTACATGCGGCTTGTCCAAGCCGGGTCGGCCGACAGCACGACCGGCTGAATTCGAATACCGTTAGCCTCGCCCTGCTCGGCTAACGCAAGCAGGATCGAGCGGAGTACCGCTTCATCGCCGCTGTTGCGAAAACCATAGTAGCCGGAGATGACTATTCGGTAATTTTTTTTATCAGTCCCGGTGACCATTTACGCCAAACCCCTTCCACCACTTGCCACACGCCAATCAAGATCAGACCGATAATCGCGCCAAGGCCTAGACCGAGGAATACGCGGATAATCGAAATGTACAGCGGCGTATGAATGTGAGCGAACGTATCGACCATCGACAGCTGTCCGATCGAGCCTACAATAATGAACACCCACGCCGCGCGGTAACGAAGCGCAAGGAACAGGCCGGCGAGCAGCAGCGGATGCGCCAAGAGGAACTCCTTGCTCCGCGGACGAACGCCAAACGTCTGCTCCAGCCAGTTGCGGAACGTCAGCTCCAGCGAGGAAGCCGAACCTTCGTTGCCTGTACGCGACAAGTAGTACATGCCTACTACGGCAATTACCACAAAGGCGACAACCATAAACACCGTAATCGGCATATTGGCAAACTTGCGGATACGGCGTACCGGAGAGTTGCCGGTATAGAGCAGCACATAAAGCGCCGTTAAGCCGATAGGCGCCAAATGAAGCAGGCTGACGCCGCGGAATTGCTGAAGCACCATGCTGTACGTAATATTGTTCAGAAGACCAAAGACAAACGGCACCGCCATCAGCGAGATCAGGGCGGTTACGATAAACCAGATAACCGCAAGGCCGAGGCGGCGGCGGGCTGTCAGGCCTTCGAATATCCATTTGCCATCGCCGGAAGCGCCAGCTCGCCCATTCCAGGCTGCTCCGCCCACCGTGCGGAGACTGCCCTCAGTACGGGCATAGACGCGATTCATGACCCAGACAAGCGCAAGGGTAGGAGCACTGATACCGGCTCCAAGCGCCAGTGCCTGCTCGGCAAGCGGACTGTTAATCTGGAACAGGCCTGCTGCCCCAACGAGTCCGATCAAATAAAGCGGAATCAGCGTGCCAGGGATGAATACGTTAACCAGCAGGGCAATCAGAGCAACAGCGCCTGCGGCTACAACCATCTTAAGCGGCTTGATGTAAGACGGGTGCTTCACGTCAAACGGTTGTGCCAGATTCGGGGCGAAGCCTGCATCTGTCAGGCGCTGAACCAGGCCGTCCTTGCCCTTCATCGTGATATAGAGATTATCCAGACCGCTTACGACGGCCGACTTCTCCAGGCTTGTCTGCACGCCGGCATTCAGGAAGAACATCCGAATGTTGCGGTCCTTCGCAGCTAGCAGGAAGCGGTCGATGAGCACTTCCGGCGATTTGCCGATTGCATCTTCAGCCGACAGGGAATACAGGCGCACGATATTATAATTTGTAATATATGCTAATTTATTTATGCCGGCTTGAGGTTTTTTCAAGTTCTCGATCGTTGCGATACCCATACCGTATTTGTTAAGCAAATCAGCGAACGAATTAAGGCTGTGAAGCACGGCTTGATCCTTGTAGCCCTTCACCGCAGCGCCGTCAAACAATACGCGAGTTACGCCAACTTCCTTCAGACGGGCCAGCTGCGCATCCGTAGCGGCTTCATCGTAAGGCAGCACGCGGTCCGAGAAACGGGCCAGGATGTGAAAGCCTTTGTCGTGCAGGGTTTGAAGCGTGATCGGGTCAAAATCCATCGGCTGCAGCAGTACGGACTGCAGCGGCATTTCAATGACAAGACCGTTGCGGCCGTCAAAGGACCAAGGACGGTATACGGCACCGGCATGATCCATCGCCTGACGGATGATTGGTCCAATCTTCTCTTCCTCTTCCGGGCCGCTGAACAGAATATAGGTAAAGTTCTGTCCTACCGGCTCCAGCTTGCTTTGAAGCAGAGCGATATCCTTCGAGTTGTAATATTTCAGGCGCCCGGCTTGGGAAAGCTCCTTTAAGGAGCTTTCGTACAGGGACATCGTCGTAATGCCGGCGCTTTTCATTTTTTCCAACTGCTCGTCGATAAACTGCTGCGGCCGCGTCTGGTATTCCGAGATTTCAACCAGATCGCGATAATCGAATACATATTCCACGGACTTCGAGGATGCTTCCATATTCATTCGATTCATACCGATCGGCATTGCGGCGATTACGCCAATAATTGCAATAACCCACAGCCAGAGTATCGCTTTGCGGTTCCATTGCTGCCAACGTTGAAGCACAATAATCCTCCGTTCAATCTCTTGCGAATGTAATCCCTATCTGACAATAACCCGCCGCGGCGGATTAAGCTTTGCTGTCTACGCGTTCCATTACGGTGCCGCGGAGCTTTCCAAGCAGCTCGGAAGCATGCTCGGTCGATTGCCCGCGAACGGCAAAATAAACCTTAATCTTAGGCTCCGTACCGGATGGACGCAGGCAGAACCACGATCCGTCGGCGAGCATGTATTTCAGTACGTTCTCCGGACGAAGACCGTCAAGCCCTCCAAGGTAATCAAGCACTTTTTCCACCTTCACGCCGTTGATCTCGGCAGGCGGATTGTTGCGCCAGTCATTCATGATGCCGGCAATTTGCTGAACGCCGTCAAGGCCCTTCAGCGTACGCGACTCAAGACCTTCCAGGTAGAAGCCATGTTTGGCGTACAGCTCAAGCAGAACGTCGTACAACGTTTTTCCTTGACTGCTATAGTATGCCGCTGCTTCGCAAATCAATAACGAAGCGACAACGGCATCTTTGTCGCGGGCATAGTCGCCAGTCAAATAGCCGTAGCTTTCTTCATAGCCGAACAGGAAAGTATGCTCGCCGGTTTGTTCGTAAGCCGTCATTTTCTCGCCAATATATTTGAAGCCCGTCAATGTATTCTCTACGGCTGCGCCGTAGGAACGAGCGATATCGGCCCCCATCTCGCTGGTAACGATCGTCTTGATCACGACGCCGTTAGCCGGCAGCTGGCCGCGCTCCTTCAATTGACTAAGCACATATTCGATCATCAAGGCGCCCGACTGATTGCCTGTCAGGACGACATATTCGCCATTGTTGTTCTTAACAACCGCACCCATGCGGTCTGCATCCGGGTCCGTACCCATAATAATGTCGGCATCAATCTCTTGGGCAAGCTTCATCGCAAGCGTAAAAGCTTCGCGCTCTTCCGGATTCGGAGATTTGACCGTGCTGAAATAACCGTCAGGCTGCTCCTGTTCGGCTACGATATGAACATTGCTGAAGCCCGCTTTGCGCAGCACTTCGCGGACAGGCAGGTTGCCGGAACCGTGAAGCGGCGTAAAGACCACTTTGAATTTCTCGCCAAGACCGCTTTGCAGCAGCTTTTTGTTCAAGCTTTGCGCAACAACGGTATCCGTGTATTGCTCGTCTGCTTCCGCATCAAGCCATACAAGAAGGCCTTGCGCTTCCGCGTCCTCGCGGCTCATTCTTTTCACTTGATCAAAACCGGTCACCTGACCGATAGAAGCAATAACTTGCTCCGCGTCTTCAGGAATAAGCTGACAGCCGTCCGCGCCATAAGCTTTATAGCCGTTATATTCCGGCGGATTGTGGCTCGCCGTAATAACGATACCCGTCGAGCAGCCAAGCGCGCGTACCGCGTAAGAAAGCTGAGGCGTCGGGCGCAGCGAAGGGAACAGATAAGTTTTTACACCGTTTGCGGCAAGCACCAGAGCGGAGTCAAGCGCAAACTCGGGCGAGTTGTTACGCGAGTCGTGAGCGATTACGGCGGATGGTTGTCCTTCCACTCGGGAGAGGATCCAGTTCGCGAGACCTTGCGTAGCTTTGCCTACGGTATAAGCATTCAGACGGTTTGTGCCTGCGCCCATGACGCCGCGGAGGCCGCCTGTCCCAAACTCAAGATCGCGGTAGAAGCGGTCCGTAATTTCCTTTTCTTGTCCTTCGATGCTGCGAAGCTCTTCCTTTGTAGCCTCATCGATAAGCGCGTCATTCAGCCAAGCCTGGTAACGTTCAATTGCTTTTTCATTTTGATTCATTAAACAGCTTCACTCCTTTTTTTAAGAAAGATGATGATTCTTTAAAACCTCTATCGAAGCCATTCGAAGATGAGCGACCGCGTTTAGAGGTAAGTTTTATCGTTCCGACAAAGCAAACATAAGCTCGCCTTCCGCAACCACTTGGCCGTCAACTTTTGCTGTCGCTTTCCCTTTGCCGATTGGCCCTTTAAGACGAGTAATTTCCACTTCCAGCGTAAGCGTGTCGCCCGGTTTTACCTGGCCGCGGAAACGGAAGCCGTCGATGCCGGCGAAGAAACCAAGCTTGCCGCGGTTCGCTTCAACCATCAGCATCGCAACGGATCCTACTTGCGCGAGCGCTTCAACGATCAATACGCCCGGCATAACCGGATATCCGGGGAAGTGCCCTACAAAATGCGGTTCATTCATTGTTACGTTCTTGATGCCTACGGCGCGGACGCCCGGTTCCACCTCCGTAATGCGGTCTACGAGCAGAAACGGCGGACGGTGCGGAATAATTTCTTGAATTTGATTAATATCGAGCATGAATTTCGCTCCTTTCACGGGTTAACAGGTATAAAATACTTTTACATTACAGAAACTATTAGTACCCTTCAGCAAACTGCAGGTTGTGAAGGTTAAGATAAGGGGGCTTGGCTGGCGGATATCGATAATCCACGGGCCAAGCCTCTTTGTGTGCCTTCTGCCTATTGCTCCGGCCCAATGGTCTTGTTCTGTCCGGAGTCCGGCTTGTTCAGCGCCTGGAACAAAATGATGTACACAATTGCCGTCAAGAACGAGAAGGCAATAACTGCCCACAAGTAAATGGCTGCAAAAGGCGCTTCCAGAAATACGAACATGATGCCGATATAAAACAGCACCGTTGTCAGTTTGCCCATCCAATTCGCCGGCACGGTCTTTTTTCCTTTAAAGTGAAACACCATGCCTCCGGCTATCATTCCCAAATCGCGCAAAAAGATCGCTGCAGCCGCTGCCCACGAAATGTGGCCGGCAAGGAGTAGCGATAAAATGACGGAAATGAACATCAGCTTGTCTGCGAGCGGATCGAGCATTTGGCCGACTGTCGTTACCTGCCCTGTGCGCCGGGCAATATACCCGTCGAGTATATCCGTGAGGCCTGCTGCCACGACAACCAGAAAGGCGTAAATCATGTGTCCCTGCGCGAATATCGCGACATAGACGGGGATCATTGCAAAACGCAGCGAGGTCAAAAAATTCGGCAGATTCAAACGCGCACGCCCCTCTACCTTTATCCGTTTCTTCTATACAAGGTTCCCAATCATTATACAACTACCTTATGAAAATGAAAACAGCACTGCTGTCCGCGGGAAACCAAAAAAAGCTGCTCCCCAGTCACCATAACATAATGACTTCCGGAAACAGCCCTTCATTAATAAATATTCATGTTCTACGTATCGGAGAAGACCAAATCATACATATGCTGCCAGGTCTCCCAATGGAATACATCGCTGCCCGGCTGCTTGCCAAGAACCGCATAGCCGACATACAGACCGGTGATGAGCATAATAACCATGATGACCGGCACAATGCTTTTGCGCAAAATCCAAAATGTGATTCGCGCACCTGTGGAACGCTGCTTTTTCTCGGAATGGTCGCCGCCCACCGCTTCGCTTCTTTCCTCGACTGGCGGCTTCTCCTGATTTTTTGGCGCGCTCCGCGTCAGAACCGCCCGTTCATCCGTCATACTCTCACCCTATCTATTTGCGCAGGCTGTTGGCTAACCCCATCATGGTGTCGCTGGACGTTAAAGCTCTTGCGGCCATCTGGTAAGCACGCTGCACATTAATCAGCTCCGTCATCTCGTCACCCAAATTAACATTCGACTGCTCAAGGGCGCCTTGACGAAGCGCTATGCCATTCTCGCCGTTTGGCGTTACGTTCTGCAGCACGTCTGCCACGTTAATGCCGTCGGCTATTTCGTACAAATTGTCGGCAACCAGCGTTAAGGCTGAGGGCCGGGTCGCTTGAACAAGCTTGATGGAGCCAAGCCTAATCGTGCTTCCGTCTGTAGCTACGCCTTCCGCCGTACCGTCCGGATTAACCCGAAGCTTATAACCGCTTGGCACAACAAGCGGTCCCTCGCCTGCCGGCGTATTCGCGATAACCGGATATCCTTCCGGCGTTGCCAAAATCGTATCACCGTTTGCCGCAACCGTCAACTGCAGCGCGCCATTGCGGGTATAAGCGCGGTCCCCGTTTGCGTTAACGGCAACCTCGAACAAAGCGTCTCCTTCAATCGCAAGGTCGGTATCCTTGTCCGTCGTTTTGATCGTCCCCTGCTGCAAATTCGGCTGGATCATCGCAAGCCTCGAGCCCCAGCCTTGATTGAAGTTCAGGGAAGTCAGTCTTCCGGGCTGATTGAACGCATCCGGCTGCTTCCTTGTATTATTCAGCAAATCCTCGAAGGTTGCTTCCTTGCGTTTATAGCCTACCGTATTCACATTCGCAATATTATCCGCCAGCATGTCCAATTTCTGCTGCAGGGCATTCATCGATACGCTGGCATTTATCATCGAGCTGTTCATTTATATATGTGCCTCCCAAAAAGAATTACCACACAGAGTGCTTAAATTTGAAGACTGCTTGTGGTAATTCTTGCTTCGTAAGCTTAAGCTATACCCGGCCTACTTGATTGACCGCTTTATCCAAGCTTTCATCGTAGAATTGGATAACCTTCTGATTCGCTTCATAAGCGCGCAGCGCGGCCATCAAATCCACCGAGGATTGCGCGGCATCTACATTGGAGCGCTCTACGTAACCCTGGCGCACTTCAACGCGTTCGCCAGCGGCAACGGGACGGACATCCCGGGCACCGCCGGCCAGCCGGAATTTGCCGTCCCCTTCGCGGGCCAGCTCATTGGGATTATCGATTCGCGTAAGCAGAAGCTGTTTTCCCGAATCCGCTCCCGTCTTTGCGTCAACGAAACGCTGGTCCGCCGTCAAGGTCAGGCCGTCGAGACTGACGCCGGATGGAAATTGAATCGGATTCCCGTCCGTTCCCAGCACGTTTGATCCGTCACCGGCTACCAGAAAGCCGTCCGAAGTCAAGGTAAAGGAGCCTCCGCGCGTATAGCGGATCTCGCCGTTCTTGTCCTGCAGCGTAAAAAAGGCTTGAGGCTGGAACGTCACTTTGCCGTCTGGCGATACGTATTTGCCGGACGCATCAAAAGACATTCCCGGCACATCGATATTGGAGACGAGCGCAAAGTCCGATGATTTGCCCGTCTGCATCAGGTCGCCCTGCAGATGTATCGCAAGGCTTTCTTCGGCGAACACGCCGGTACTGACCTTGCCGATCTGTTTCTCGTCCTTCTGGTCAACTCCCGTCAGCGACAGCAGCATCTCCGGAAAAGAACGGGTTACCGCATAAGTCTGCTTATAACCCGGCGTATTAATATTGGTAATATTATTCGTTATCGTATCGTGTCTGCGCTGCTGCGCGGTCATTCCCGCCGCAGCCGTATAAAGACCTCTTAACATGTGGCGCCTCCCCGGCCGGTCCGCTTACGAAGCCGTGCTCTAAAAAATCGTATCTCTTCTTATATAATATCGGCTCCGTACGCAAGCGCCGTTATAGAACCTCTCTGCGACCTTCGACTCATTTATGCTTCGGCGCGCTCCCCACAGCGCCCTACCTGCACAAATTTAGGCCCGGCTTTTTTTGCCGAGCTTGTCCAAATTATCAAGAAGGATGCCTGTCCCCTTCACGACGCAATGCATCGGGTCCTCCGCGATAAGAACAGGAACCTTAAGCTCGTCCGCCAGCAGAGCATCCAGTCCGTCCAGCAGCGCGCCGCCGCCGGTCAGAATGACGCCGCGGTCGATAATATCGGCCGACAATTCGGGCGGTGTACGCTCCAGCACCATTTTTGCCGCAGCAACAATAGACATCACCGGGTCCCACAGGGCTTCGCGCACTTCCGCGGAACGAATCGTAATCGTCAGCGGCAGACCGGATACCATGTCGCGTCCGCGAATGTCGATCTCGTCATGACGTCCATCCTCGTATACCGTACCGATCTTGATCTTGATATCTTCGCTTGTCCGCTCACCGATCAACAGACGGTACTTGTCTTTAATGTATTTCATTATCGCAGAGTCGAACTTGTCCCCCGCGACTTTGATCGAGGACGAGGTCACAACATCGCCCATCGACAGAACCGCCACGTCGGTCGTACCGCCGCCAATGTCCACGACCATGTTGCCGCTAGGCTGGAATATGTCCATCCCAGCCCCGATAGCGGCAGCCTTTGGCTCTTCCTCCAGGAATACTTCCTTCGCGCCGCTGCGTTCAGCCGCTTCGCGAATCGCTTTCTGCTCTACCGACGTAATATTGGTAGGGGCACAGATCAGAATACGCGGACGGCTGAACCATTTGCGGCCTTCAACGCGGTCAATAAAAGCCTTAAGCATAATTTCCGTAATTTCGAAATCGGCAATAACGCCGTCGCGAAGCGGACGGATGGCAACGATGTTGCCGGGCGTACGCCCAACCATGCGGTGCGCTTCTTCGCCAACGGCGAGCACCCGTTTCGAATCGCTTTCAATCGCGACTACCGAAGGCTCGTCGAGAACAACGCCCTTTCCTTTCACGTGAATGGATACGTTTGCCGTACCCAGGTCAATACCGATATCCTTGCTAAGCATAAGGCTATAGTCCTCCAACGAATAATGTAATCATCCCGTCCACAAATAGTTCCCACGACATAGGACATACTGATGTACATTATTCGCCAAAAACCACAAAATTCCTCTACCTATGTGCACAAAAACTCGAAAAATGTTTAGTTTTTGCCGGCTGCGATAACTTCCCTTTTTTTCGTGCTGGTCTTCTTGTATTTGATCTTTGTAGCTTCCCCTCCCCTCAGATGACGGATCGACTTGTGGTACTCGAGAATGTGCTTCACCTGGTCCGCCAGGTCGGGGTTAATTTCCGGCAAGCGCTCAGTCAAATCTTTATGAACCGTACTTTTGGAAACGCCGAACTCTTTAGCGATCGTACGCACCGTATGTTTGGTTTCCACGATGCAACGACCTATTTTAATGGTTCGTTCTTTGATGTAATCATGCACGTTCCCGCCTCCCTACTCGAGATAGTTTGGTACAGTATATGAGGGGTACGGGTATATATTCTTTATGGTCAAGCCTTAGTGGCGTGTTTGGCCTAAAATTTTCATAAAAAAACGAAACAGGCAGGGGTTTCCACCCCTGCCTGTGAGACTTTCGTCCTATTTTTTTTCTTGAGCGAGCGATTGGCCAACGATGGTAGACGGGTTAACCGACTTGCCGTTTTCCTGTACGCTGAAGTGAAGGTGAACGCCGAGATCCTTCTCGAGATCGTTACGGCCCGCTACCGCGATTTTCGTTCCTTGCTTCACGTCATCGCCTACGGCTACTTGGATGTCGCTAAGGCTTTGGTATACCGTTACGAGACCGTTGCCGTGGCTGATCTCTACAACGTTACCGTTTGTAGGATGCTTCTCTACGCGGGTTACTTTACCGGAGAGAGCAGCGAGTACGTCAAACGGCTGATCGCTTGGATCCGCAAAGTCTACGCCGGTGTGAGGAGCAAGCGTGTTATCGCCGATTTGGATAACGGCTTTCGCTTTCTCGTCGCTTGTTGCGTTTACGTCGTAGTAAGGGAGCACTTCATCCAGATTGTCTTTGTTCGCTACCGGCCATTCCATTTTCTCGCCTTTTCTTTCCGCTTGGAGCGCTTGGTCATTCGGCTTCGCGGCATCGCCGCCTGCAACGGTCTCCGTGTTTTCGGAAGTCGTAGCTGAAGTTTCTTTGGTGTTGTCCGAACCCTGGTAGATCCACATTAAGGCTACGATGATTGCCGCGGCTGCCATAAACGCTGCCGGGGTTACCCATTTCTTAGACAGCAGTTTTTTAAAGCCATTGCTAGACTTAGCGGCAGATACTTCTCCTAGTACGTTTTTAGGAGATTCTTGCTTAGGTTTGTTTTGATTTTCATTCATTTGATATCACCTCACTAGCCATTGTTGCCAGAACATCTAGCTTTATACGTGAGGGGTTACTATTTTTTGAGAAATGAAACTTTTAACGGAATTTCGCTGCAAGCTTCGAAGCTTGCTCGACTTTTGTTCCGGTATAATAGTAGGTTACGATC
Organism: Paenibacillus sp. MMO-177; assembly: GCF_037147795.1. NCBI lineage: Bacteria > Bacillati > Bacillota > Bacilli > Caryophanales > Paenibacillaceae > Paenibacillus > Paenibacillus sp. MMO-177. The sequence goes on from NZ_JBBCUR010000004.1 coordinate 94,425, forward strand.
TGCTCGGCGCTTTTCCCTTCCTCCGCCATGCCGTTGGCTCCCCATTGGCTCATGCCCACGCCATGCCCATAGCCGAAGGTCGTTATATCAATCTCGTCCCCGTCCAGCTTCCAAGTGAACTCTGAGGAGGCCAGTCCAAGCTTCTCCCGCACTTCCCGTCCGGTATACGTCTTGCCGTCTATCCGAATATCGGCGATCCGGTTGCCCTCTGTTTTGTCCAATATTCGTATAACCGGCTTCTTCTTGCCCGCGAGCCCTAGTCTTGCATAAAAATCAGAGAGTTGCAGCTTAACCGTGTCCTGATAGCGGGGCGAAATCTGTTTGTCCCAAGGACTTGCCACGCTTCGCAGATAGGGGAGCTCCTCTTGAAAATATTGCTCCGAGTTTTCCGTATACCCGTTGCTCGTGGAGAAGAATACCGCCTGAATCGGTTCGCCTTCATAGGTGATGACTTCACCGCGGGTTTCGCTTACCGCTTCATTCAGCTTCGCCATTCTCGATTCCTGCTCGTCCTTTGGCCAAAGCTCCTTCAACTTATCGAGCGAAACGTAGATTTGATGATCGATCGTATCCGTGACATCGGCCCGGGAGCCCGCGCCCGTTGCCGGCATTCCGCTATGATCATCAAGCTCAAGCCTTCTCACTATATAAGTGCGCGCGGCGATAGCCTGGGCCTTTAACGCTTCGAGCTCGAAATCGGCAGGCATTTCCCCTGCGACGACGCCTCTGACATAGGTCTCAAGCGCGATGCGCTCCGTACGCTGTTCTTTCGTTAAATAGACCGTAATATACGTTTGCTTGCCTTCTGTCGCCGCCCCGGGCTTTCCGTTTGAAGACGGCAAAGGCGCCTGCCCGAACCCTCCGGCAGACGCCTTATTGCTAGACGTTACGCCGCTGCTCTCTTCCTGGAACCGATCAGATCCGCTGCTGCCCGATTCGGCGTTCCGGTATGCGGAAGTCGCCAGCAGTACAGCGATACTCATCACAATTCCAATTCCGAAGGCCGTCCAGCATACAGCGGGTAGCCACCTGCTGACGGGACGCCCGATCGCCCGTTTCGGTCTGCCTATTACGTATCTCATAGTTCTCCTCTCCACCTATAAGCCGCTTTAAGAGAGTGGACTCTCTTAAAGCCGGCCTTGATGGATTTATTCTATGAGCCTGATTGATAGGATAGAACCGGCGGTTCTCGTTCAAGCACGACGTATATTCTATTGTTTTAATCATAGCGCAGCGCATCTACCGGACGCAGACTTGCTGCCTTATTCGCAGGCAGATAACCAAAGACCACACCAACAAAAGCCGAGAAGCCAAAGGACAAAAGCATCGTATTCATCGGTACTTCGGTTGGCGTTTTCATCACCTGGCCTATGATATAAGAGGCGATATTGCCGATCAGGATACCCAGGAGTCCGCCGAGACCGCTTATGACGACGGCTTCTACGAGAAACTGGAATAAGATGTCCCTCTTCTTCGCCCCTAGCGATTTCCGTATGCCAATCTCTCGGGTACGCTCCGTTACGGAGACAAGCATAATATTCATAATCCCGATTCCGCCAACGACAAGCGAGATTGCGGCCACGTAAATCAGCTGCCGGTTCATCGTTTCGTTAACGGAATTGAGCGTCTTCATCGCTTCTTCCTGGTTAAGAACCCGGTAGGCGTTCTCGTTGCCGCGGAACTTCTGGTACAGGGTAGCCTCCACCTCGCTGACAACCGAGCTCATCTGCTTGGTATCCGTTACCTTCATATTAATCGTAGTCACGCCGTTAACCTGAAAGATCTTCTGGGCCGTCGAAATCGGAATGAGTATCTTCTCGTCATTGGAGCCTGTCAGCGAGTCGCCTTTGGATTCCAGCAAGCCTACAATGGTGAAGATATAACCGTTAATCGTAATCTTTCGTCCGACAGCATCAGCCGGATCCACTCTCTCATCCTCGAACAAGTCTTTAGCGGTCTGCGTCCCGATAAGAGCTACCTTGGTCTTGTTATTGATGTCGGGAGCTGCAATGTACCTCCCGTCCTGCACGCTGAAGTCTTTCACTTCCTCATATTCCGGCGTTATGCCCTCTACGCTTACGGAAACCTGAGTCCGGCCGTATTTGGCATAGCCGGTTGTGCTTGTAATGGGAGCAACCCCGCTGACGTTATTCAAATCGCCAAGCTTCAGCGCCTCATCGACAGACAAAGAGGTAACCGTACCCCGTCCTGTAATCGTAACCGAGAGAGAATCCGGGCTGCCAAGCGTCGATACCTGGCTTGCCACTTCGTTGGATGACGCCTTGCCCATCGCAACAAGCGCAATAACGGTCGCAACCCCGATCAGAATGCCAAGCATCGAAAGGATGGTTCTAAGCTTGTTCGATAAGACGCTTTTGACCGCCATTATGAGGCCCTGCGTAATCTTCATGGCTGTCCCTCCTTTTCTGCTCCGTCAGCACCCCATCCCGGATGATTACCGTACGGCTCGCACGCTGAGCGACCTCCATGTCATGCGTAATCAATACAATGGTCTGTCCGGCACGATGGAGCTCCTCCATCATGCCCAGCACCTCCATACCCGTCTTGGAATCAAGCGCGCCGGTCGGTTCATCCGCCAGCAAGAGCGGCGGATTGGTAGCGAGTGCCCGCGCAATCGCTACGCGCTGCTGTTGGCCGCCGGACAGCTCGTTCTGACGGTGGCCCATTCTCTCGCCAAGTCCAACGCGTTCCAGCGCTTCCATCGCCCGGCTGCGTCTTTCCTTCGCGGACAGCCCCCTGTAGATTAACGGAAGCTCGCAATTCTCAAGCGCCGTCAGCCTGGGCAGCAGATGATATCCTTGAAAGATAAACCCGATCTTCTTATTGCGCATCTCGGTCAGCTTGTTGTCGCTTTGTCCGCGCACTTCCATGCCATCGAGCTTATAGCTGCCTTCATTCGGCACGTCCAGACAGCCGATGATATTCATCAGCGTGGACTTGCCCGAGCCGGACGGGCCAACGATGGCCAAAAAATCACCGTGGTTGACCGTCAGCGATATATTGTGCAAGACCGTCATTTTCTCTCCGGCCATCTTGTAATACTTGACGATATCGTTCATTTCAATCAGTGCGGATTGCCCGGTCATCGCGAACCACCGCCGAAGCCAGTTGCTGCCCGTGTCGAGGTTCTTACGTTTCCGCCTCCGCCGCCAAAGCTGCCTCCAAATCCGCCGCCTCCGAAGCCGCCTCCACCAAAGCCGCCTCCGAAACCGCCGAACTGCTGCTGTTGCTGCTGAGTGGAGGAAGAGCCCATGCCTTGCGCACCTGTTGCTACCGGAATCAGAACGGTATCGCCTTCCGCTAAACCGGATTTGATCTCCACGTAAGTTTCGTTGCTGATCCCGACCGTTACTTCCTTCAGTTGACCGCCAAGCGTAATGCTCTCTCTCATTTGGTTAGCCATGCCGTTTCTGCCGCCTTGAGCATTTCCGCTTCTGCCACCGGAAGCGCCGGTACTGCCTTGGGCAGTGCCGCCCTGTGCGGCACCTTGGCCAGTTCTTCCGGGAGCGTTGCCTCCCGGTGCCGTTCCCGTTCCGCTCTGATTGCCGCCGTCTGCAGCCGCAATGTTGCGTCCTGTGCCTTGGCCGCCTCCCGCCGTCGTTGTTCCTCCGCCGGCGCCTTGGAATCTGAAGCTGCCTCCCCCGTTGCCGCCAGCTCCGCCTCTGCCTTGCCAGCCGCCTGCCGCCGCCTCATTGCCTGTCGCGCCTTGCGTACCTTGGTTGCGCTGGCCTTGTTGGCCGCTTGCCGCTCCGCCTGGTGAAGCCCCCGTTCCGCTTCCGGTGCCAGGAACGCGTACGTAGGATTTTCCGCCGAATTCCACAACCGCGTTAACCGGCACAAGCACGGCATCTTTGCTTTGTTCCGTTACAATATCCGCCTGGCCGGACATGCCGACCATAACGCCATCGATATCATTCAGCAGCAAGCTCACGCTGTAGGAAGCCGAACCGTTCGAAGAGGTGCCTTCCTTCGCTATCTCGGACACGGTCGCCTCGATCGTATGATCCGTAATCGCGCTAAGCGTTATTTGAGCCGTTTGCTTCAGCTTCACTTGAGGAATATCGAGCTCGTCAATGTTCGTAACAAACTCAAGATGCGCATAGTCTACAATCTCCGCAATGGTCGTGTTCGCTTGAACCTCATCGCCAACGCTTATATCGCTTGTGGTGACCTCGCCGTCAATCGGGGCGATAACCTGCTTTACTTCTTTCGCTTGATCCTCGTAGATTTTTTGAAGCTGATCGTTATAATCATCTATGGTTGATTGCAGATCGTCAATCTCATCCTTGATTGACTTCGTCGTTTGCTCTTCATTCTCCGTGCCGATCGCCTGTTTATACTCCTCTTGCTTATCGGCGATTTGACTTTTTGTTTTGGTGATATTTTTGTTAATCGTCTCGATCTGATCATCATAATTACTGCTATCCTCGAAAGTGGCTAACACCTGCCCTTTCTTCACCTTATCCCCTTCCTTGAAGGAGAGCGTCGCTATCGTGCCGCTCTTGCCTGCGGTTACCGTCTCTCTCGAGTTGGCCTCTACCGAGCCCGTTCCGCTTATCGAGGTCTTAATGTCGCCTTTAATCGCTCTGGCCTGAATGGCAAGAGGCGTCTCGGTTGTTGCCTTGTCGTCGCGCATGTAATAGTAGTAATACGCGCCCCCGCCGGCGGCAGCAAGAATAATGATGATACCAAGCCATAATGTCCACTTCTTCATTGACTGTACTCCACCCTCCATCGGTCATATCTACCGACGAATATATCACGGGAAAATGAACAGAGCATGAACAAGCCTATGAGCAGGAGAGCAGGGCGTCAAAGGCCGGCGGAAGCGAACACGCTAGGTGATACGGCTTCGCCTTCCTTAGGCGGGGGTGTAAAATTGCACAAAAAAAGCTGCTTCCTTTGTCAGGAACCAGCTTTCTTCATATACTTATCCGTTACGCCCAAGTAGGCTGTACTTTTAACATAGCAGTCTCGCGTTTGTAGGTACTGACGGGCTCAAGCTCAACAGCTGGAGCTGCGGCTACCGCGGCAACCGGAGCTTCCGGTTCAATCCGTCTGATATCCGCGCCTAGAGCGGCAAGTTTACCCGTAATGTCGACATAACCGCGGTCTACGTGGTAAATGCCGGACACTTCCGTCTCTCCGTCCGCACGAAGTCCCGCACAGATCAGTGCAGCGCCGGCGCGAAGATCGGTTGCGCATACTTTGGCGCCAACAAGAGGCACACTGCCGGTTACGAATGCCGAACGGCCCTCGACCTTAATCTGCGCATTCATCTTTTTGAACTCTTCCACGTGCATGAAGCGGTTCTCGAATACCGTCTCCGTTACGACCGAGGTTCCTTCCGACACGAGCAGCAAAGCCATCATCTGGGATTGCATATCCGTAGGGAAGCCCGGATGCGGCAATGTTTTCACATCCACCGATTTAAGTACTTTAGGAGCACGGACACGAATGCCGTTATCCGATTCCAAGACATCAACGCCCATCTCCTGAAGCTTCGAGATGACAGGCGTCAAATGATCGCCAATCGCATTTTCCACGAATACGTCTCCACCAGTGATGGCAGCAGCAATCATATACGTGCCTGCTTCCACGCGGTCGGGAATAACGTTATGCGTTACGCCATGCATACAGTCAACGCCTTCGATGCGGATCTCGCCCGTACCGGCACCGCGAACCTTTGCGCCCATGGCATTTAAGTAGTTAGCAAGGTCAACAATCTCCGGCTCTTTCGCCGCATTCTCGATTGTTGTTGTGCCTTCCGCCAAAGCGGCGGCCATCATAATATTTTCCGTTGCCCCGACGCTGGCTACATCCAGATAGATCTTCGCACCTTTAAGACGCGTCTTTGTACTTGCTTCAATGAAGCCGTGTCCAAGCGTAATCTCCGCTCCCATTGCCTCAAAGCCCTTCAGGTGCTGGTCAATTGGTCTTGTACCAATCGCGCAGCCGCCCGGAAGCGAAATCCGGACCTTGCCGATTCGGGCCAGAAGCGGACCCATTACGAGGAAGGATGCACGCATCTTGCGGACAAACTCGTATGGAGCCTCAAAGGTGGAAATCGTCCCCGCAGAAATCTGCATCGTCTCATTGTTGTAAGTAATTTTTGCGCCTAACGAAGCCAATACTTTCTGAATGGTCATTACATCGTCGAGGAGGGGAACGTCACAGATGACGCTGTCTCCTTCCGCCGCTAATAACGAGGCCGCCAAAATGGGAAGTACTGCATTTTTTGCACCGCTGACACGGACCGTTCCCGATAGACGCTGGCCTCCGCGGACGATAATTTTGGTCATCTTATAGTTCCCTCCGCGAACTGAATTTCTCCAAACATTAGTTCCATTTTTAGTATAAGAAAATGACAAATCCATGCTTTATCCAACCTTCATCTTATCATTCATTTACACAAATCGACAAGCGGTAAATTATTACCAGAAAGATCGTCAAAAAGCACTAAAAAAAGCGCTAGTGCCGAGTCGAAAGTACTGCCTGCGGTTGCCGTACTGACAGCATTTCAATTCGAATCCGGGGCTTTATATACAGTTGTTCGTAGTCTCGTGTCATTTTCATACCGTCCTGTAGTATCCATTGTTGTCTTTTTTCAGCGTTGTTATTCGACAAAATACCGCAAGAGCTTCGTCCAGTTCCAATAATCGAGTATAAAACCGGCGAAGCCGTGGCCGATAACAACGGCAATAACAACCTGGAACATCCTTGCCTTCGGACTGCGCGGAAATTTGAAAAACACGTCCAGCTTGAGCTCCTGCAGGATATACCAGACGAACACAATGCTGAATAAATTAACGACAATTGAAAATAACGCGATGGTCCCGGTTGCATTTTGCGCATCGTTCACCATTTGATCGATACCCATCTGGTTTTAATTTCCCTTCTTCTACATCAATATGTCTGATCGATGGTTATTGTCTATATACCCGGTATAAAATCGTTGTAAACTCTGCCCGGCTTGCTTTTTTGCCTGGCTCGTATACATCGTCCTCCGTGCCGCTGATAACCCCCTTCAGCTTCAGTGCGTTCAGCATCGGAGCAGCCCAATGATTGCGCCCGACATCCCTGAAAGGATCGCCAAGGGGAGCTATGGGCTTTACTTGATCGGCATAACCGATAATCATCGCCATCTCGGCTCTTGTTACCGGCTGATCCGGACGGAAGGTTCCATCCGGGAACCCTTTGATCCACCCCTTCTGAACTGCTTTGGCAATCGCCCCGTAAGCCCAGTGGTCGTAATCCAGATCCTTGAACCGGATATCGGACGGCATGCCGTAAATAATCGGCTTATACGCTTTGATCGTCATCGCCACAGCTTCCGCGCGGGTAATCGGGCGATTGGGTTCAAAGAGATAAGGACCGGTTCCGCTCACAATGCCAAGCTCGCTCATCTGGACGACGGCTTCCCTTGACCAATGGCTGGCGATATCGCGGAATCCTGCCACCAGCGGATCGAACTTCACTTTAAAACGGTAATACTGTTTGTCAAAAGCGCCGTTAGCCGTAAGTTTTATGTAGTACACGCCTGGCTGCAAAACCTTATTCGCGGCTTGAAGCGATCCGCTTCGTCCGGTCAACTGAGTGAAGACCAGCTTCTGCTTCTTATCGTATGCTTCCAGCTTCATCATTTTGCCTGCAGGAACGTTAAACAAATTCAGGTCTACAACGCTTGTTGAGTCAAGGCGAATCTGGAACCAATCCACATCGCTTGCGCTTCCGATCACCCCGACATATTCCGTGCCGGAGGTTGTCATGAGCGCTTCGTAATACTTGTCATTGGGTTCGTTGGGATCCGCGTATTTCGGAACGTAATCCATCTTTAGCGTATAGGTGCCGACGGTAGGACTTGCTTCGGAAGAGATCGCATTATGAACCCGGATATAGTATTTGCCCGGCGATACGGTCAGGACAGGAGACTGCTCGGCTTCGCCTTCCCGCTCCTCATCGTAGGACATAAGCGCCTGCCCCGCCTGCTGAACCGCAAGCTCGGGATCAATCCGCACCGTGTTGGTCGTTACCCGGAGACTAAGCGTACCGCCTTGCGTAAAGGTTACCGAATACCAGTCCCTGTCGGCAAGCTGATGGAAGGAGCCCATGATGCTCTGGCTGCGCGGCTGAAGCGTAAACGCCTCGTACGGTTTGTCGTTTGGCTCATAGCCATCCGGGGCCATGCTGAAGTTTGCCGTGAGCAGATAAGGCAGCTTCAGGTCCAAGCCGGTATTCATATATTGAATCAGGAAGGCCTGCTTTCCTTTTTTCACCGCAAAATCAACCTCGCGGCTCCCCAGCTTGGTCTCTGCCGAGGCCTTGAGCGTATCGCCGACGTAATGCGATAAACGGACGGCCGGCGTTGCGCTGCCGTCTGGGGCCAGCCCTTCAAAATTCAGCGTTATGATGCCGTCATAGGGAGCATCAAACGTATACCAGTCCAGATCGCTGCCGCTGGAGAGCAGCGCCGTAACCTGTTTGCCTGCCGGAAGCGGTTTGGCGCCTGCGCGAGTGCCGTTGGGCTCGAAGCGGTCGGACTTCGCTGTCATTGTAACGGCTTTATCCACCTGCAGCAGACCATAGCCGGATTTGTCGTCCAGACCGGGCGCACCGATATCCTTGGCGGACTGGCGCAGAAGCTCCCGGACCTGATAAGGCTGAAGCGAAGGATAACAGGCCCAGACCAACGCAGCCGCAGCTGCAACCTGCGGTGCCGCCATCGACGTCCCTTCCTCTCTCTTGTAGCGTCCTCCCAATGCTGTCGTATATACATTCCAGGATGCCGCAAGATCGATTTCCGGCCCGGGATTCGAGCGCGGATCCGGCGTATTGTCAGGCTTCACTCCGCTGACGCCAAGCACAGTCGGATAAGCGGCAGGGTATTTGACCTCCGCTTTATCCCCGTGGGTCAGCCCATCGTTGCCTGCGGCCGCAACAAGGAGCACCCCTTTGCTTTCGGCGTAATTGACGATGTCCAGCATATAAGGCGAGTAACGGTTGAGACCAACCGACATGACAACAATGCGGGCACCGTTGCGGACCGCATACAGGATCGCTTCCCCCAGATCGCGTTCGGTGCCGTCTCCCTGCGAGTCAAGCGCTTTAATTGGCATCAGCTTAGCTTCCCAGAGAATGCCGCTTACTCCTAAACCGTTATTGCCCGCGGCCCCAATAACGCCAGCAACCGCGGTTCCGTGGCCGTTATCGTCATCCGGCGGTTTGTTCGGCTGTACAAAGTTGGTGCCGGGAACCAGATTCCGCTTCAAATCCGGGTGATCAAGATCGATCCCCGTATCCACAATCGCAATCGTCAGATCGGTTTGCGTCCGCACGGTCTTCCAGGCTTCCGGCGCTCCGATCTGCTTCAGATAGGTCTGCTTGCCGATTTCAGGATCGTCCGCCGCGGCTTGTTCCGCGGCGAGGATGTGCACCCGCTCATTCGGGTGCACGTATTCCACGCCCGGCTCGCGTTGCAGCCGGGCGGCCCAGGCACTGGCGTCCGCCCCGCTGTCCGCGGGCTGGACGAGCCAGACCTCCGCCGCCTCGCTGCTCTGGCGGCGGAGCACACGCGTCCCGCGCAGCTCATGCGCCTGCGCGGGTTCGCGCCATTTGAGGAGCCAGCCTTGCGGCTCCTCTTTTGCCCCGGCGGGGGCGCCGGCGGCGGCTTTGCTCGCCGCAGCGGCCCCGGCCGGGGCTAGGCCTGCAGGGGTGGCGGGCATAGCCGCCCCGCAGGCGAGAATCCCCGCGAGGAGAAGCGCGGGGAGGGTTCTTTTCAATACGCTGCCGAGAGCATCTCTTCTCATCTGTTTCTGCCTTTATCGGTATATTTGTCTCCGTCTCAAATTATACGTATGCTCTTGCCACACGTTTCTCTATTAGCCGTTAATAGTCTCTATTTATCTCCTACTACCATTCGATTTCCAAGCCCCAATCTCCTGTCTCTAGCAAAAGATAATTACCTGTAAACTTCCCATTGTAAAGCATCGCCAGGAAAATCCGCCTAATATCACTAACCATTTATTCCGATAAGTGAATTAGAAAAATTGGAAAAGACAGGAGAGTTGCAGATTGGAATCTATATCGAAGTTTTTCAACCTGATGAAAGAAATGTGGTACGCACCATTCACAATCTATTTAATTGGCTTTTTTTATGTTCAAGGTGCATTCTCACCGTATCTATCTGAAAAAGTTATATTCGAAAGCATTGTGTATGTGACGCCAGTCTCCTATACCTTGTATATCGCCAATGGAATTAAGTTTACATGCGTATTAATCTTCCCTTTAATTATCGCCCAATTAGTATCGTATGGAATAAGTAAATATATCTTAAAAGGCAAGAAATTTGACGGACCGGTATTACTGGCAATAACGACAGCAAGCATGTTCGTTACAGGTTGCTTACAATTCTATACAATAGATTTCAATTCGTCCTTTTCTTTCTTTAAATTCAACTTCGTCTATATGTTCATATATTTAACAACGGGCTTCTTATCCATAAAGCTTATCAAGTCGGGCAACAAAACAATAAAGTTATTTTGCACTCTATATGTTTACCTACTGTTAGTTATCATGCTAATTCTATCTGTTTATCTAAGCGGGTTATTAGCTCAAAACGAAATCGTTAACAAATATGTCCATAAGAAAGGCAACATCCAGTCGATGCTCGTTACAGATGACGATGGACAACAAGTAAGTTTATTGCGTTTTGATATTAATAATGATTATATAATCGGCTACGATCTGACTGCGAAAAAAATGAAAATAATGCCTAAAGACAAAGTGAAAAAGATTGAAACATCGAACTATACGTTTCCCGATGAAAAATACAAATTCGATCCCGATCATCCCGCACATGCAGGCGACGAAACCGTTATTCAGTCTGTAAACAACTATTATAATTATTTATTAGACGGCGATATTAGTGATAAAGATACACGAGAATTTTTATCCAACCTTACTATTGAATTCAAGTTTAAATATTTTAATGGAATAGGGGATATTTCATCGGAGATATTAACAAAAAGAATGAATAATGAAAATTACAGGGGCAAGGAAGTCAAAGATTTTTATGGGGTGGTTAGTTCGGTGCCAGAAACACAAGAGCCGAAAAAAAGGGATGCGTCTAACGTTCACTACAAAAAGGTATACGTAAGAGAGTTCTGGAAGAGTCAGTCCTTCGATGTATTATTTACATTAAAAAGCTCTGATGGCCAGCATTGGCTGATAGACAATATGGATGAGACTAGTTTTAATTTTGTTCAATAGTTTCTATTACAATCATAAAGAGCATGGCATACTTACCTAAATCACCACTCTCCATCGGGGTCTCTCGTCTCTCCACAACCATGTCGTCTATACATAAAAAAGCCCAGCGACTCTCCAGCCGCTGGACTCCAACAAAATCTATCTCACAAACAAATCCGCCTGAATCGTAAACACCGTGTCGATCCATTTCATCAGAGGACCCGGCAATACGCCAAGGGCTACCGTTGCCGCCGCGCAGATCCAGATAACGATACCCGTTACGGCCGGCACATGAATCACATCCTCTTCCTCTCCGTTCGAACGCATGAACATCTGCCGGATAATGCCGAAGTAGAAGTAGTAGGAAATGACGGTGCTGACCGCCATAATGGCGACCAGCCAGTAAGCCTTTACGCTGGCCGCTCCGAGCAGGATAAACAGCTTGCCGAAAAATCCGGCCGTAACCGGCAATCCCGAAAGCGACAAAATAAAGACCAGCATAGCCGCCGCTGTCCACGGCGCCCGGTAATAGAGCCCGGAGAAGCCTTTCAGCTCTTCATGCCCCGCTGCCCTCGCGATTACCGTTACAACGGCAAATGCGCCTACGTTCATGAGCAGGTACGCAACCAGGTAAAACACAAACTCCGAGAAGTTATTGCTATGGATGATCGTCACCGATATTGCAATAGGAACGAGCAAATACCCGGCATTCGCTACGCCGGATAAGGCGAGCAGCCGTTTCACCTGTTTTTGCCGCAGAGCCGAGACCGTACCGGCTATCATGGCGGCAGCGGCTATGACCAGCAGAGCGAAAAAGACATCGTCACCCGCTTGCTTTCCAGCACCGCCCGAGAGGAAAAACGCGCTGCTGTACAAGAAGCGGAATACCGCCGCCAGCGCCGCTCCCTTCGCAATAACCGCCAGGAAAGCGGAAACGGGCGTTGGCGCTCCCTGATACACATCCGCTGCCCAGACATGGAACGGAGCGGCCGCGATTTTGATTCCGAAGCCCGCGATCAGGAAGAAGAACCCTACATAGACCAAAGCTTTATAATCCGTAAACGCCTGCGGCAGCGCCGTCGGGAAATCCGCCAGGCTTACCGAGCCGGTCACGCCGTACAGATAGGACATCCCAAACAGGACAAAGGCTGATGCGATTCCGCCCGTAACCACGTACTTGAACGCTGCCTCGGCCGATAGCGACGAGCGTTTCCGCAAGCCGACCAGCACATAAGTCGTGATACTAAGCAGTTCAAGCCCGATATACAAGGTAACGAGGTTTCCGGAGGAGGCCATAATCATAGCTCCGGCCGCCGCGGGAAGCAGCAAATAATAGAATTCGGCTTTGTCCGTTACCGCATCGTCCCTTTGCGTCGAGCCAAGCCCCAGCAGGACAACCAATGACGTTCCGATCAGGAAGATTATTTTTAAAAGATTGCCGTAATCATCCACCCGATAGCTGGCGCCAAGGAGCGAGATGGCCTTACCGGCTTCCGCCGCCTCCGCCGCCGATACGCCGGACGGATTCATATCCATCATCCGCCAGATGACGGCTGCAAGCGACAGCAAGAGGCCTGCCAAAGACAGCCAGCCAATGACCGCGCGGTTCGTCCGCCCCGGAAGAATCAAGTCCGTTACGATTAGGATAAGGAACATGGCGGCAAGGATAAGCTCCGGGGCGAGATACAGCGTATCCTGCCATGTCAGCGGTATAAATTCGGTCATCGCTTATCCCCCCATCCTTAACGAAAATAACGGTTTGAACAGGCCTTCCACGCTATATTGGAACGTATCCGTCAGCACGGACGGGTAACAGCCCAGAAGCAGGATAAACGCCAGCAGAACAATCATCGGCAGTGCCTCAATCAGCCTTGCGTCTTTAACCGCGAGATACCGTTCTTCGATAGGGCCAAAGGTTGTTTTCAAAACAGCCCTCAAAATGTATACGGCGGTCAGAATGACGCCGATAACCGAGAAGCCGGCAATCCAAGGCTGGCTGTCGAACAAGCCAAGCAGCGACAGGAACTCGCCCACAAAGCCAGATAGACCCGGCAGCCCTAAGGATGCAAGACCCCCGGCAAGCAGAATGCCCGAGATAAAAGGCATCGATCTCGCCAGCCCGCCAAGCTCGGATAAAGTTGTCGTCTTTGTCCTCTCGTATAAACTCCCGACAATGAGGAAGAGGAGCGCCGAGATCAGACCATGCGAGACAAGCTGGAACACGGCCCCTTGCAAGCCAATCTCGTTAAAAGCCGCAAGCCCCAGCAGAACGATCCCCATATGGCTGATCGAGGAATAAGCGAGCACCAGCTTGAGTTCGGTCTGCCGGAAAGCAATAAGCGCCCCGTACAAGAGATTGGCCAAGCCAAGAGATGCCAGTACAAGCGCCCAATCCTTCGCCTGCTCGGGGAATAATACAATGCCGAACCGAATCAGGCCGTATGCCCCCATTTTGAGCAGCACGCCGGAGTGAATCATGACAATGGCCGGATGCGCCTCATTGTGAACCTTCAGCATCCAGGTGTGGAACGGCAGAATCGGAAGCTTAATTCCGAACGCCGCCACCAACAGGAGGAAAATAACCGTATGCATCGTAGCCGACATATGGAACGGGTTCAGTCCGCCCGCCTGATTCGGAGCAAGGTTCACCCATGCCGAAGGATCGGACAGATTGCGGAGAATATCCGCATAACTGCCGCTATAAATAAAGGATGACGTATCCTGATCGATATGGAAGCCGGCCGTATTTACAAGAAGAATAAAGGCAATAAGCATGATAGCCGATCCAAGGCCGTTATAGACAACGAAATGATTAGCAGCCCGCTCCCGGTTGAAGTAGCCCCAGATCCCGATCAGGAAGTACATCGCAATAAGCGTAATTTCGAAGAAAATAAAGAACAAGAATAAATCCCGCGCCATAAATACGCCAAGCACGCCCGTCTCCAGGAGCAAGAACCAGGCGTAAAACGCCTTCCATCGCTTTTTCACATGAACGGAAGCAAAAGCCGCCATCGCCGTAATCAGCGTTGTAAGAATAACAAGCGGCAAGGACAACCCGTCGATACCCACATCATACCGGAACGACAGCGAATAGCTCGTTACCCCATTCGAGGCTTGCGTCTCCTTGTTTAGCGGAACATCTACCCAGGTAGCCGTTTCCTCATAAGCGTTGCCGCCCAGATGTTTGTCGTAATCGGCATACAGCCATAGGGACAGGACAAGCGGAATCAACATAGCGACGATTGCTGCCGCCTGCAGCCAACGGTTACGGTGCTTCGGCAGCAGAAGAACGACCAGAAGCCCGACAAGCGGGGTTGCGAGAATAATCGATAGAATCGGAAGATCGGTCAGGTCCGTCATTTACCAAAACCTCCTTCCAACGATTGCCGCGATAATAACGATAAGACCGATAACGGCGGTCAAGCCGTACGTCTGCGTCTGCCCGTTGCTCAGCCTGGTCAATACCCGGCCGCCCGCTACGGCCGTAAAACCGACTAACCTCACCGCGCCGCCAATTACGTATTCGTCAAAAGCATTCAGGCCTTTTCCCAGCGCACGCACCGCTTTGACAATAACGGCGTCATAAAATTCGTTTACGTAATATTGCCGCTGCAGCAGATGAACGAGCCACGGCATTTTTGCTGCTGCAGCTCCGCGCTCGATGCTGCCTTTGCCGTACATAAGCCAGCCTACATAGATGCCAAGCACTCCAACCGCGATGGAAGCTACAATCGCGCCGCCGCTTGCATGTGCCCTCTCTGCGCCGTCCGTCAGCCAGCTGCTCAGCCAACCGTTCCAAGGCGTCTCGACAAAACCCGCTCCAACCGATATAACGGCAAGCACGAGCAGCGGAATCGTCATCACCTTCGAGGATTCCTTCACCTGGCCCGGCTGCTGAAGTCGGGATTTGCCCGTAAAGACGATAAAAAACAACCGAGACATATACAGTGCCGTACAGAAGGCTGCCGCAAGTCCAACGGCAAACAGGAACGGATTCTCGTCAAGCGCGGAAGCCAGAATCGCATCCTTGGACCAGAATCCCGAGAACGGCGGAATACCGGATAAAGACAACGCTCCGATTGCAAAGGTCCATGCCGTGATGCGCATTTTGGAGCCAAGGCCGCCCATCTCGTGAATGTTCTGGGTATGTACCGCATGAATCACGCTGCCGGCCGCCAGGAACAAAAGCGCCTTGAAGAAAGCATGCGTGAACAGGTGGAAAATACCGCCCGTCATCGAGCCAAGCCCCATCGCCATGACCATGTAACCAAGCTGGCTAATGGTTGAGTAGGCCAGAATCCGTTTAATATCATTTTGCGCGAGCGCTACGGTTGCGGCGAAGATCGCCGTAAATCCGCCAAAGTAAGCCACCGTATGCATCGCGGCTGCGGAAGCTTCAAAGATATCAAACGTTCTCGCGAGAAGGAATACGCCGGCCGCTACCATCGTCGCCGCGTGGATCAAGGCACTGATTGGCGTTGGACCCTCCATCGCATCCGGGAGCCATACATGCAGCGGGAATTGGCCGGACTTGCCGATTACTCCCATGAACAATAGCAGGGCAATCGAGGTTGTAATGGTCATCGTAATCGCACCGGACTGCCCTTCGGTAAACACATTATGTATGCTGTTGAAATCTAGCGCATGGCCGGGCATATACCAGAACAGCACGATTATGCCAAGCAGCAGCCCCGCGTCGCCGATTCTGGTCACGATAAACGCTTTTTTCGCCGCAGCGCGTGCCGCAGGTTTTGCATACCAGAAGCCAACAAGCAAGAAGGAGCATACGCCAACCAGCTCCCAGAATATATAGAAGACAAGCATATTGTCGGACAGCACCAGCCCTAGCATAGCAAATGTAAAGAGCGCGACATAGCCGTAAAAGACCGTGATGCGTTCATCCTTTTTCATGTAGCCGGCCGAATACACGTTTACGAGAAAGCTGACCACCGTCACGATCACAAGCATAAGGGCATTCAGATTCGTGATTTCAAAACCAATCTTTAGCGTGTATTCGCCAAGACCAATCCATTTGTAGCTGTCGCCGCTGTAATCCACCGCATTTGGCCCTAATCTCTCGATAAATACAAGCAGGGACATGACCAGCGATGCAAGCGAGCCAATCGAACCGATCAGCACGCCAGCCAGCCGGTAGCTCCTGCCCAGGGCCGTGAGCAGAAGGAAGGCAGCAAACGGGAAGAGCGGAATGAGCCACGCTGCTTTCGTTAATTGATCCACGGGTCACATCACCTCTTCATCTCGTCGAATTCATCTACATTAACGGTACCTCGAGCACGGAACAAGGCGATTAATACCGCTACCCCAACGGCAGCCTCCGCCGCCGCCACTGTAATGGTGAATAAAGCGAATACCTGGCCGGTTAGGGACGGAACAACCCCGTATTTGGAGAACGCGACCAAGTTCAAATTCACCGCGTTTAGCATAAGCTCAATCGATAACAGGACGATCACGGCATTCCGTTTCACCAAGGCTCCGTACAGCCCGATGCAAAACAGGATCGCCGCCATCGTCAAATAGGATGGAAGCATGTTAATCCGCCCCCTTTTTCGCAATAGCAATCGCGCCAATAAAGGCAACCGTCAGCAGCACCGACAACAGCTCGAACGGCACGATGTATCCCGTATACAGCAGCTGGCCAATGCTCGACGTATTATCTCCCGCAGCCTGCAGCGGCTGGGCATCGGGGAAATCCGTCGTCCGAATGGCGTAGAACAGAATTCCGAACAAGCATAGCGCTCCTATAGCGGCCAGCGTCTCGTGAAGAGGCTTAACCGGATCGGCCTGTTTATTCTGATGGTTGGTCATCATAATGCCGAATATCATCAGAATGGATACAGCCCCCGCATAGATCAGCACTTGGACGAAAGCCACAAACTCCGCGTCCAGCAGCACAAACATCCCGGCTAGGCCCAGGAACACCGCAGCCATGGAGATGACCATATGCACGACCTTCTGAAGACTAACCATAAGGACAGCTCCGATGATCATTATCGCCGAGAAGATAAAAAAAGCGGCGAACTCGCCATTAAAATCAATATTGAACAACTTATTTGGCGCCTCCTTTCGCAGGAGCTCCGATGTTATTGTTATCCTGACGGACCAGCGTGTTATTGTCGGTCAGCCACTGTACATCCTTGAACAGATCATCCCGGCTGTACGCGGACAGCTCGAAATGATTGGTCATCACAATCGCTTCCGTCGGGCAAACCTCGGTGCATAAATCGCATAAGATGCAAATTTCGAAATTGATATCAAACGTGTCGATAACCTTGCCTTTTTTGGCCGGATCCGGGTTCGGCTTGCCGGTCAGCGTAATGCAGTCGGTCGGACAGATTCTTGCGCACTGGTTGCAGACGATGCAGAGGTCCGGAATAAAATGCTGAATACCGCGGAACCGGTCCGGCATAACAATCGGCTCATCGGGATAAGAAGTCGTCACTTTTTTCGATACCATTGATTTGAGCGTCACGCCAAGCCCTTGCACAAGTCCATTCATGGCTAGATCCTCCTAAAAAGAATGATCACCTAAACTGCCTGATTTAGGCTGTTTGTGATGATTCTTGCTTCGTAAGCATTAGCTTAAAGAATTGCGATGTAATTCTTGCTTCGGCGCAACCCTTTTATTTTACGAACAGCTCCAGGTAACCTGCCGTCAGAAATACGTTCAGCAGCGATACCGGCAGCAGCACCTTCCAGCCCAGCCCCATCAGCTGATCAACCCGGATACGCGGGAAGCTCGCCCGGATCCAGAATAAGAAGAACACGATAAACGCGAATTTGAGCAGAAACCAGATGATTCCCGGCACAAAATCAAGAAAAGGCGCCGGCGCGTGCCACCCGCCGAGGAACAGCACGGTCGTCAAAGCCGCAATCGCATAGACGTAGACATACTCCGACAGCATAAAGAACGCAAAACGGAAGCCGCTGTATTCCACATGATAGCCGGCCACAAGCTCCGACTCCGCCTCCGGCAGGTCAAACGGCGTACGGTTCAGCTCGGATACCGCAGCAATCATGAACACGACAAAGCCGATAATTTGAGGGATGAAGTTCCAGTCCCAGAACCAGCCGCCGGACTGCGCCGCCACGATATCCCTCAGATTAAGGCTGCCGCTTAGCAGGATTACGCCAACAACGGAGATAACGAGCGGAACCTCGTAGCTGATCATTTGCGCTGCCGAGCGCATGCCGCCAAGAAGCGCGTATTTATTGTTCGAAGCCCAACCCCCGAGTACAATGGCCAAGGTTGAGATACCCGATAAAGCGGCGTAATAGAGCAAGCCGACGTTCAGATCGGCAAAATAAAGCTTATCCGTATAAGGAATGACCGCGAGTACCGTAAATGCGGGTACATAGCAGAGTATAGGGGCAAGAACGAACAGGAGGCGGTCGGCTTTGCGCGGAATCGTGTCTTCCTTAATAAGAAGCTTGAATATGTCGGCCACCGTCTGGAGAAGGCCTAGCGGACCAACCCGGTTTGGGCCGATCCGAAGCTGCATCCAGCCGATAACCTTCCGTTCGAAATAAATGGCGTAGGTAACAAAGCCAAGCACAACGAACAGGAACACCGCGCCCCATAGAAAAATAATAACAGCATTGCCCCAAGTCATCGAGTCATGCAGCCATGCACCCATCAGCAATCAACCTCCCCGACTACAATGTCGACGCCGCCGAGGATCGTAATCAGGTTGGTCATCGTCTCTCCCACCAGCAGCTTGGGCAAAATCTGCAGATTCACAAAGGACGGCCGCCGGAACTTCAGGCGGTAGGGCTCTGCTTTTCCTTTCGAGACGATATGACAGCCGATCTCCCCGCGTGGTGATTCAATACGGACATACACTTCTCCCGCCGGAGGACGGATAACGCGGGGCACCTTGCCCATCGTCTCTCCGCCGGACGGCATTTGCTCAAGCGCTTGCTCGAGAATGCGCAGGCTCTGCTTTATTTCCTCCAACCGGATGACGTAACGGTCATAGCAATCCCCGTTATGCCCCAGCGGCACATCAAATTCGAAGCGGTTATACAAGCTGTACGGCTCCGCCTTGCGCAAATCCCAGTCTACGCCGGTGCAGCGCAGGTTGGCGCCGGATAGACCATAGTCGATCGCCGTTGCCGCATCGTATCGGCCAACACCTTTGATCCGGGCGAGGAAAATCTCGTTGCCGCTCACCAGCTTGTCGTATTCCTGCAGTTTGCCGTACATATACGGAATGAAATCCCGCACTTTATCCAGCCAGCCCGGCGGCGCATCCCATTTCACTCCGCCAACCCTCATATAATTGTAAGTCAAACGGGCCCCGCAAAGTTCATTAAATAAATTAATAATAATCTCCCGATCGCGGAAGGCATAGAGGAACGGGCTCATCGCCCCGATGTCTAGCAGATAGGTACCCCACCAGACGAGGTGGCTGGCCACCCTCTGCAGCTCCATCACAATAAGGCGCATAAACTCCGCGCGTTCCGGGATTTCAAGGCCCATCATCGTCTCAACGGCATGAACCAGCACGTAGTTATTGGTCATGGCCGACACATAATCCATCCGGTCGGTATAAGGAATAATCTGCGTATAATTCAATTGCTCGGCTAGCTTCTCGGTACCGCGGTGCAAATACCCCATAACCGGAGTTGCTTCCGTGATGACTTCGCCGTCGAGTTTGACAACGATACGGAAAACGCCATGCGTGCTGGGATGCTGGGGACCGACATTCAATAGCAGTTCTTCGGTACGAATCACGCTGCAGCTACACCTCCGAATCGAGCGGCTCATAATCTTTGCGCAGCGGGTGGCCGACCCAGTCGTCGGACATCATAATGCGGCGCAGATCGGGATGGCCCGGGAATGATACTCCTAACAGATCATAAATTTCGCGTTCGTTCCAATTTGCGGTTGCCCAGACGGGCGTTACCGAAGCGATAACAGGGTCGCCGCGGTCTGCCTTCACCTTCACTGCCAGCTCGCGCCGGCTTTCGAGATGGACCAAATGATAGACAACCTCTAAATGCGTCTCATAATCAACGCCGGATACATTCCGCAAGTAGGTAAAATGAAGCTCTTCATGCCGCTTCAGCAGTTCGGCCGTCGAGATCCAATGCTCATTCTTCACGATTATCGTCGGCATATGCCGGCTCATCTCATTAATATAAGCATCCTCCAGCGCCTCTTCGTCAACGAGGCTGCGAATCAACCTCGCCACCGAATCAAGCTCCGGCTGCTTGGGCGACGGCTCCGGCGGTGGCGCCGTCTCTGCCGCGTCCGGCGCTGCTCCGCCCGCGTTTGCGTCTTCCTTCGCCGCGGCCCTCGCCGCGCGGGCTTCCGCCGCCGCCTTCAGCTTCGCCTCCCGCTCCGCATCCACCGCGCCCTCCAGCGCTGCTCTGCCCGCGTTTGCGGCTTCCTTCGCCGCCGCTCTTGCCGCGCGGGCTTCCGCCGCCGCCTTCAGCTTCGCTTCCCGCTCCGCATCCACCGCGCCCTCCGGCGCTGCTCCGCCAGCGTTTGCGGCTTCCTTCGCCGCGGCCCTCGCCGCGCGGGCTTCCGCCGCCGCCTTCAGCTTCGCCTCCCGCTCCGCATCCACCGCGTCCTCCGGTGCTGCGCTTGCGCCTACCGCGTCCGCCTCCTTCGCACCGCCCGCATCCGCATCAATCGCCGGTGCCTCGGTCGGCGCCGCCGGTAATTCCGCGGCAGACTTCACTTCCTCTTCTGCCTTTATCTCTTCCGGCTTTTGCCCTTCATCCTTCTCCTCGCTCATCGGTCCGTCACCCGCTTCCCGGTTTTCGCTTCGTAACGGATTTTTTCTTGCAGCTTGTTAATGCCGTAGATCAGCGCCGCCGGATTAGGCGGACAGCCCGGTATGTAAACATCGACGGGGACGATTTGATCCACGCCCTTCATCACTGCATAAGACTTGATATACGGTCCGCCCGCAGTCGCGCAGGAGCCCATTGCAATCACCCATTTGGGCTCGGGCATCTGGTCATACAGCCGGCGCAGCAGCGGACCCATTTTCTTGGTCACGGTGCCAGCGACAATCATCACGTCCGATTGGCGCGGAGAGGTACGGAACATCACCCCGAACCGGTCAAGATCGTAATGGGAAGCGCCGGTTCCCATCATTTCAATCGCGCAGCAGGCCAGGCCAAAGGTCAGCGGCCAAAGCGAGTTGCTCCGCGCCCAGGCCTTCAGCTGCTCCAGCGTTCCCATAAAGACGTTGCGCTCCAGCTCCTTGCGTTCTTCCAGCGATATCGACTCTAAACTGAATTCCATTTCAGCACCTTCTTTTTCCAGGCATATAGAAGTCCGATAAACAGCATTGCCGCAAAAATGAACATCTCGACCAGCACAAAAAGGCCGAGCTTTTTATATGCGACGGCCCAAGGGTATAAGAAAACGGTTTCCACATCAAAGATGACAAACATTAACGCAAAGATGTAATACCGGATGTTGAAGCGCACTTGTCCCTCGCCAACCGGCTCATTGCCGCTCTCGTAGGTTGCTTGCTTCGGATCATTCGGCTTATGCGGTCTAAGCAGTCTTCCGACGGTCAGCGCCGCTGCCGGGAGCAAGATCCCGAGAAAAATAAAAATAGCCACGACGACATACTGGTTGACGTAATTGTCCACACCATCGCCTCCGTCAAAGCGGACCAGCCGCTTGGTCATTTTTCCTCACAATTATAACAAATGCTACCACAGCCGTCTATGAAAGAGTTGTTCGGCTCCGCCTCCCCGAAGAGCCGGACAAGCCCGTAACGGCGCGGCCTCCCGGGGACCGAAAGGCACCCGCCGGACGCCCGGTCAGCACGTTACCGGCCTGTCACACTATTAGCTTATGCTCGCCACCCCTAACGATATCCCACCGTTAAACAAATCGCCCCTCTTCCTAGAGCTGCTTTGGCATTGCGACTCTCTTAACGATGTCCCACATCGTTAAGCCGCCCAAAATCCGCACTCCACTGCCACTTTTGCCTCTCCACGCCTCCCTTAACGATCTCCCGTATCGTTAAGCCTCCCACTAGCGCCTCTTTGAACATGCTTAACGATGTCCCACATCGTTAAGCGGTCCAATCCGCACTGCTTGGCTGCAATAACTCCCCCTCCCGCAACGCAAAAAACAGGAAGAACGCCACCATCAGGCGTCCTTCCTGCATCATTATCTCGACCGCGATTCCGTCAGCTTGAACTGGCCAACCAGCTGCTGCAGGAACTTCGTGATCGACTCTACGCTCTCCGAGGTTTGGCGTACGCTGTCCATCTCTCCGATCAACTCCTGCACCTTGCCCTCCACATCGGAGGAGACCTTGCGGTTCTCCATGCTGACGAGGGCAATCCGCTCCATCAGGTTCACCACTTCGTCTACGACCTGCGATTTTCGGCTGTCCTCGCTTTGCGCCGTCTGCAGTGTGCTGGCTGCGGCCGCAACCAGCTGCGTGCCTTCCTCGACGACCTTTGTGCCTTCGTCCATCGATGCATAAGCCTGCTTCGCTTCATCATAAATTTGATGCGTAATCTGATGCACTTCCTCCGTGGAACGGCGGGTCATATCCGCCAGCTTGCGGATCTCCGATGCCACAACGGCAAAGCCGCGCCCTTGCTCGCCTACGCGCGCCGCCTCGATCGACGCATTCAACGCAAGCAAATTCGTTTGCGCCGAAATCTCCTCGATAACCTGCAGGACGCCGCGGATCTCTTCAACCGTATGCATAAACCGGCGGATCGTATCATTCGTATCACCGACCTTCGTAGAAATATGCTGCATTTTATCCCCAATCCGGTCTACTTCCGATTGCGCCACGGCAATCTGCTCGGCGGCCTGCAGCTCCAGAAGGCGCAGCGTATTTCTCATTTCGTCGGCAGAATGCTTCGCCATGTCAATATCCTTCAGCTGATTGCGGATGCTGCCGATCATGTCGCCAACCTTGCGGCTTACCCGCTCTGTCGACTTCGCGGTAACGGCAGCCGATTCATTCATGATATTCTGGCTGGATAGGACGTCCGATGCGGCCAGCTTCACCTTCAGCATAATCCCTTCAAGCGAGTCGATCATGTTGTTAATCCATTTGGCAAGCTCTCTCGTTTCGTCGTTGTCGAACTTGGATGGCTCAAGACGCTGCGTCAAATCCCCTTTCCCCTCCGCGTTAATACGGATGAACCGGTTGATTCGCCGCAAGTTGCGGACAACCCGGCGGGACTCCTTCCGCTGCACGGCACCGGCGACAAACTGCCCAAACACCAAGGTCCATAAGCCTGTCGCTGCAGCAGTTACCCATACCGGAGCTTGCGAGGCAAGAACCGCGGCCAGTACCGCTACCAGCACCGCCTGAATAAGCGTCTGCCACAGCTGAAGCTTGCTGAAGCGCCAGCGGATGCTGCGGATCCGGTATACCTCTTCCAGGTCGCCCTCGCACATCATCCCCCATACGTCCGGGCAATGCGGCATCTGCAGCGTTACGCCTTTCCCGATAACCGGGATATGACGGTAATCCGAATAACCGGGGAATTCCACAAATAAGTTGCTGCCGTTATCAATGGTGCTGCGGACACCGGGGTGAAGCTCGCCCGTAGCCGGATCCGTAAAGATAATCTCCAGCTCCGTATGCTCCTTGATCGAGACCATTCCCCAGTCGGTCGTAACCCCGTCCTTCAAATTCTCGCCAAACGTAAACGTCCGGTCCTCGAACCGGCTTCGCGACAACGCGGTCCCAAGCGCAATATGCTGATTCAGATGCGGCTTCGCCATAAAAATATAATTGTCGCCCGAGTCCGGATAGACGTGGCCGGATTCCCGTTGGATCAGATCCCCCAGCACATCGTTCGGAACCCGACCGCATAACGTCCCCGCATATTCTCCATTCACAGTAAGGGGATAGATGAAGAGCAGAGTCATTTTATCGTGAAAGGAGGAGGATCTTGGTCCAAGGCTTAACGTTACCGGATCGCCATAGGGTCCAAACAGGCACGGCCTCGGCGCGCTTCCGGTCCACGCGTAATCAAGTCCCGGCGCAATCAAGCTCCCGCTGCCATAGACCGTTCCTCTATGTTTCTCGTAAGTGGAAACAAGAACCTGTCCTTTCCGATCAAGCAGAAACAGCTCCGTCCAGTCGTTTCCTCTCGCATATGTACGTTCGAGCAGACGGGTAACGGCCAGCATTTGTTCTTCCTGATGCATCGGTTTGCCTTGAGCGGCTCCCGCCGCAATCTGCTCCGCCAGCCGCTCGATGTATCCCCAATATTCATGCGCCCAAGAAGTAAGCAGCTCCTTGCGCGTCTCTGCTATGCCTTCGAAGATCTGTTCAACGTCTTTCTTCATCCCATGATTCAAACGCCATGAGACCCAAAGCGGCAGCCCTTTTTTTGTACCTAGCCAGTCGAACATGTGCATCCCCCATATCCTGGTCATCTAGTAGTTATGTCATATATACTAACATATGAATTGATAAATTTTGATAGATATGTAAGGTATTTTTCGCCATTTTGTATAATTTTTTAAACTTTTTTGTTACATAAGCCCTAAATGCGTCGAAAAAGGCCGCCCTTAGACTCATATAGCGAGCCTTAGGACAGCCTTTCTTCCATAACCTTCTATTTTTTGCCAGAACGATACATCAGATACATAAAATACGGAGCCCCGATGACCGCTGCTACCAGTCCGGACGGCAGCTCTTTAGGCGCAAGCAGCGACCTTCCCACCGTATCGGCGAGAACCAGCAGCAAGGCCCCCAGCAAAGCCGTTAAAGGAACCAGCTTGCGGTACTTCGGTCCAACCAGCATGCGCGTCATATGAGGTGCGATTAACCCGATAAAACCAATCGAGCCTACCGTCGCAACGGCTGCCGCCGCCATGGCAACGCCAACTCCGCCAATGACCAGCCGTGTCCGGTCTACGCGAAGGCCCAGATTCGTTACGGTCGCATCCGAGAATTGAAGAACATCCACCTTGCGTGCCAAATACCAGGCGACTGGCAGCAGGATAATCGGCCAGAACACGAGTTGCCAGAAATCATCCCAGTTGCGCGCATAAGTCGTACCGGATAACCATACAAGCGCAGATGCCAGCGTCAGCTTCATACGGATAACGAGCACCTGAACGATTGCGCTGGCCATCGATGAGACGGCAAGACCAATCAGGGCGACGACTGAAGGATTAAAGGAGCTTTTTCGCCCGAGCAGGAACACGATTACCGCAGCGCCTACAGCGCCGATAAAAGCACCCGCAGGCAGCCATTGCACCGATACCTGCGTAAATACGGCGAGCATCAGCATAGCCCCAACGCTAGCCCCGCCTGTTACGCCGATAATGGACGGATCCGCCAGCGGGTTCCGGACAACTCCTTGCAGCAGCAAGCCGCTGACGGCAAGCGTGGCGCCGGCAAGCGCGGCTACCAGCGTACGGGGAATCCTCATCTCGACAATACGCTGCGTACTGTCCGCCCCGTGGCCGAACAAAGCGTTAACGACATCCGCTACCGGAATGCGCAAGCTTCCGAATGCAAGACTGACAATAAGACTTGCAACGAGCAGCAGCGAGAATATCGCCACCCACCAGCCAAACGGTACTTTCGTAGCCGAACGTCCAGGCGAATTCCCTGTCTGCGGCGCCCCTTCCTTGCGGGCCTTTACCGTACGCAGGACAAGCCAAGCAAGCCATGGTCCGCCGATAAGCGCCGTTACGGCACCGGCAGGCAAAGGTCCAAGCGAATATTTGAAATGCATCGCGATGGCATCCGAGCCAATAACGATAATAGCTCCCCATAGGAAAGACAGCGGAAGTAGCACAGCATGCCGCTTAGCTCCTAACATCCGCATGAGATGCGGCGCGATCAGGCCCACGAAGCCGATTGGACCAACGACGCTGACGGCAGCTGCCGCGAGCAATACGGCAATGCCAAGACCCGTAAGGCGGATCCGTCCGACCTTTTGCCCCAGCGAGGTAACCGTATCCTCATCGAGCTCCATTAGATCCCATTTGCCAGCTAGAAGAAAAGCAAGCAGAAAGCAGCCGATAATCCAAGGCCATGCGTGCTGAACGCCGCCCCAATCATTTTGCACAAGCGAGCCGGAGCCCCACATGAATAATCCTTGCGTCTTTTGTTCGTGAAATAATTGAAGCACGCCTGTAAAAGCCGCCGCGGTCATCGTAACGATCATCCCGGACAATGCAAGCCTTACCGGGGACGCTTTCGTACCTCCCGCCATCACAAAAGCCGCACCGGCTGCAGCAATCGCACCGATAAAGGTAAGCAGCAAAGGGAAGCCCATCGCAAGGCCCGGGAACATAATCGTCCCTACCGTCAAGGCTAGAAAAGCCCCCGCGTTAATCCCCAGCGTGCCGGCGGACGCGAGCGGGTTGCGGGTCACATTTTGGAATAACGCGCCTGCCACGGCCAAAGCTCCGCCCGTGAGAATGCCGATGACCATGCGGGGCAGCCGGACCGTCCACAAAATTTGATGCTCCAATACGGGAGTGGATTCAAAAACAGCTCGCCATACGGTCTTCACCGGCATTGCGGCTTCTCCAAGTGTCAGGTGATAAGAAGCTAAAGCGAGGAGCAGCAGAAGACCCGCCGCCGATACTAGCAGCGGGCTCCAGTTACCCTTACTTGTTTCCTTATTCGTTAGAAGGTTCGTATTCATTAGCCGAGCGCTTCAAGCGTGCGTTCTACAAGAAGTTTTGCGGACAACGGACCGCCAAACGGCCAAATGCCTTTCATGTCATACACGCGGTTTTCTTTTGCAAAGTTCAAGTTCTTATACACTTCATTCTTGGGAAGCAGCTCGCTGAAGACGGTATCCGTTGCGCTTGTTGTGTACAATACGCTGGCGTCCGGCGTCTTGGTCAAGCCTTCGATATCCGTTTCCGAATAACCGTATTGCTGGAACGTGCTGTCCTGATGCGCGTTTTTCAAACCGATCTTCGCGAGAATCGCCATAGCCATGGAGTTGTCGGTGAACAGGCGGAAGGTGGCTACGCCCTCATTGGTCCAAGCCTGCGTGAATACAACCTCTTGCCCCTCTTTGCCTGCGCTAGCCAGCTTCGCTTTGGACTCATCGTAATAGCTATGCAGATCAGCCAATACTTTCTCGCCTTCCGCTTTTTTGTCCAGAGCATCCGCAATGGCCGAGAAGGTTTGCTCCATTTCACTGTATTGATCTAGTCCGCCATCTTCCGGATACGGGTTGAAAATAAGCGTTGGCGCAATCGCCGACAGCTGATCGTAGATCGCTTCGTGTCGGAAACTTACACCGATAATCAGGTCGGGATCCAGGCTCGTAATCGTCTCGATGCTTGGCTCTTGGCGGGTACCCACATCAACAACCGTTGCATCCAGCTTTGGATCAATGGCTCCGTACCATTCCCCGTATCCCTTCACATCCGCTACGCCGGCAGGCTGTACGCCAAGCGCGATCAGATCCTCTGCATAGGTCCATTCCAGAACAACGACTTTTTTTGGCGTTCCGGTAATTTTTGTTTCGCCAAGCGCATGCTTGATGGTGCGTTCAGCCGTTTCGTCGGCTGCTGTATTTGTGCTTGCAATTGCATTCGCGTTTGAATTTGCTTGCTCGGACTCCTGCTTGTTATTGCCCGCGTTATTGCCGCCTCCGCAAGCAGCCAGGAATACCATCATTGCCGCAAGAATGAGACCCGTCCATTTCATTTGTTTCATTGCTTAACCCCCACAAAAATGATTATCATTCTCAATAACTACTTTCTCAATGATAAAGATTATCATTGTTGAAGTCAATAGAAATGAACCAACTTTTACTTAAAAAAAATAACCTGGCAGACATGATCACCGTTTCATCATGTCTGCCAGGTTACTCTTTCTCTAAAGCTATTATTTGCCGAACAAGGATTTAAGCTTGCCCCAGCCTCCAGATTTTGCAGTCTGCTGCATAAGAGACGGCTGATCGGTTAACTCTCTCGCGTTCCAGATCGCCTGAGCATTACGTTCGAAATACCTTCTCCATACCGGCCCAAGCTCGGATTCTATACGTTCATAGGCCTGTTTCAACTTGAAACTTCGCCACTCCAGATGATGGGCATCGGAAGAAACGAAATGAATAAGTCCGTGCCTGCAGAGCGTCCAAGCGGATTTCTCGATCCCTCTGCCGAAGCCTCCCAGTAAGGAATGGGTCGTCACTTGCGCGTAAGCTCCCAGCTCCACCAACTCAGCCAGACGGTCGGGATTTTGAACCACCTCCGCATTACGCTCCGGATGAGCAATGACGGCACGGATGCCTAACAAACGCAGTTCGTATACAACCTGCTCCATCGATTTGGGAATCTGCGAGGAAGGCATTTCTATAAGTACATACGAGGAATCCCCCATTGGCAAGAGCTTTCCGTTCTGCCAGTTCGATAAAAAATCGGAATGAATGCGGATCTCCTGCCCCGTTCGAATTTGCAGCGGAATAGCAAGTTCGGTCAACCTGTTGTTCAATTCGGCCACCAGCTCTATTACGGTCTCTTTGTCATTGCTATATTTACCGTCGTAATGATGAGGCGTCGCTATAATCCCCGTAATACCTTCAGCCGCCGCGGCACGGGCCATCTGAATCGAATAATCCCAATCCGCGGCACCATCGTCAATGCCAGGCAAAATATGTGTATGTATATCAATCATGCCAGCGCCCCCTGCTCTACCGTTCCGTTTATTTCTTCCATTGTGAGAGATTCTTATATTGAAGTCAATGAGACGCAAGTCGGCATTATGACAAAATCAGGAGAAAACAATTGTCTGAACGAAAAAACCGTTCAAATCTCTTTAGATGAGATTTGAACGGTTTTAGGTTTTTAACGTTCTGTAACGTTGATCCGGTTCGATGCACGCTGCAGAGCAAGCTCTGCGCGTTTGAAGTCGATTTCGTCGCGTTTAGCTGCCAGGCGCTCTTCAGCGCGCTGTTTCGCAGCTTGTGCACGGTTTACATCGATTTCGGAAGCCAGCTCAGCGCTTTCGGCCAGGATGACCACTTTGTCCTTACGGACTTCAATGAATCCACCGCCTACAGCAAGAACATCAACTTTACCGTCGCGCTTAATGCTGACCGGCGCAATACGCAGCGGTGTTACCAGCGGGATGTGGTTCGGCAAAATGCCGAGCTCGCCCGCGATCCCTTTAACGCTGACCATATTAGCCGTCTCCGCATATACCTTGCGCTCCGGAGTTACGATTTCAACCAGAAAAGTACTCATGTGGATTCCTCCCGCCTTTCGCTATTACAGCGTTTTGGCTTTCTCCACGGCCTCTTCAATCACACCTACATACCGGAAAGCTTCTTCCGGAAGGTCGTCATGTTTGCCCTCGAGAATTTCTTTGAAGCTGCGAACAGATTCTTTAACAGGTACGTATTTACCTTTGATACCTGTGAACGGCTCGGCAACGTGGAACGGTTGGGACAGGAACAATTGAATGCGGCGCGCGCGCGATACAGTCAGCTTGTCTTCCTCTGTCAACTCGTCCATACCAAGGATTGCGATGATATCTTGAAGCTCTTTGTAGCGCTGAAGAATTTTCTTAACGCCTTGAGCTACGTTGTAATGCTCTTCGCCCAGAATGTCCGGGTTCAGGATACGGGACGACGAAGCAAGTGGATCTACCGCTGGGAAGATACCCATCTCGGAGATTTTACGCTCAAGGTTAGTTGTAGCGTCCAAGTGAGCAAACGTCGTTGCAGGAGCCGGGTCCGTATAGTCATCGGCAGGTACGTAGATCGCTTGGATCGAAGTAACCGAACCTTTTTTCGTCGATGTGATACGCTCTTGCAATTGACCCATTTCGGTTGCCAGCGTTGGCTGGTAACCTACCGCGGAAGGCATACGGCCGAGAAGGGCCGAAACCTCGGAACCTGCTTGCGTGAAGCGGAAGATGTTGTCGACGAACAGAAGCACGTCGCGGCCTTCAGCGTCACGGAAATATTCAGCCATTGTCAGACCTGTCAGGGCTACGCGTTGACGAGCGCCTGGCGGTTCGTTCATTTGTCCGAATACCATCGCTGTTTTTGGAAGTACGCCCGAATCTTTCATCTCGTGGTAAAGGTCGTTACCTTCACGAGTACGCTCGCCTACGCCGGCGAATACCGAGATACCGCCATGTTCTTGAGCGATGTTGTTGATAAGCTCTTGGATCGTTACCGTTTTACCTACGCCCGCACCGCCGAACAGACCGATTTTACCGCCTTTCGCGTATGGAGCAAGCAAGTCGATAACTTTGATGCCTGTTTCAAGAATTTCCGATTGCGTGGACAATTCTTCGAATGCCGGAGCCGGACGGTGGATCGGAAGGTTAATTTCCGAAGTTGCGTCGCCAGCTTGGTCGATTGGCTCGCCCAGTACGTTAAATACGCGGCCGAGTGTTGGTGCTCCAACCGGGATAGTGATTGGCGCGCCTGTGTCGACAGCTTCCATGCCGCGAACCAGACCGTCAGTTGTGCTCATCGCAACAGCGCGAACCAAGTTGTCACCGAGGTGAACAGCTACTTCAAGCGTCAG
Organism: Paenibacillus sp. MMO-177; assembly: GCF_037147795.1. Classification (NCBI taxonomy): domain Bacteria; kingdom Bacillati; phylum Bacillota; class Bacilli; order Caryophanales; family Paenibacillaceae; genus Paenibacillus; species Paenibacillus sp. MMO-177. The sequence goes on from NZ_JBBCUR010000004.1 coordinate 125,194, forward strand.
ATTGATATCAATGCCGCCTGCTTGGCCCTTCTGGTCGATTTTGACAGCGTTCAAAATTTCCGGCAGGTTGCCGCGTTCGAACTCCAAGTCGACGACCGGACCCATGACGGATACAACGCGTCCTTTTTTCATGGTTTTCCCTCCTGGTACTTTCTTTGTTTCCTGCTATATTCCTTAAGCCTGTGCGTTCGCACCGGCTACGATCTCAGAGATCTCTTGCGTGATTGCCGCCTGACGAGCCCGGTTATAGGTCAGCGTCAATTGGTTGATCATTTTGTTAGCATTTTTCGTCGCGCTGCCCATGGCCGTCATGCGAGCGCCCTGCTCGCTGGCTTTACCGTCAAGTAGCGCGCTGTAAATAAGCGTCTCCGCGTATTTAGGCAGCAGCACTTCCAGAACGCCTTCAGCGGACGGCTCGTACTCGTACGAAGTTACCGGACCGTTGCTGCTTACGTCCTGAAGCGGAAGCAGACGTTGTTCTGTCGGGATCTGAGTAATGGCGTTTACGAATTGGTTGTAGTAGATGTACAGCTCATCGTATTTGCCCTCAGAGAACATTTTGACTGCGTTATAAGCGATCGACTTGATGTCCGCGAACGTAGGAGCATCGGACAGACCGATTACTTCCTCAACGATCGGCATGTTGCGGCGTTTGAAATAATCGCGGCCTTTACGTCCGATAACGAACAACACGTACTCATCATTCGATTTGTGCTTCTCGCGAATCGTTTGCGTAACCTTACGAAGGATGTTCGCATTGTAGCCGCCCGCCAGACCACGGTCGGAAGTGATAACGAGGTAACCCGTTTTTTGCACCGGACGCGTCTCGAGCATCGGGTGTTTCACGCCTTTCGTGCCTGCTGCGATGCTTGCTACTACTTCCTTCAGCTTATCCGAATAAGGACGGGCTTTTGTCGATGCCTCTTGTGCTCTTCTGAGCTTGGAAGCCGCAACCATCTCCATCGCTTTCGTGATTTGCTTCATGTTTTGTTTACTTTTGATCTCGCGCTTAATGTCGCGCATGCCTTTTGCCATTGCATTGTCACCCGCCTTTGTTGCTTTGCCGTCTGGTGGTGGTTGAGAAGCGCCGGTTGGCTCATTGTTACAGGAATCTGCATTTCACCTTGGCCGCCATTGAATCCGTATCCTTTGAACAATCACCTCGCGGTGAGGATACGAATTCAAAAGCGGCACGTAAACTCTGCGGCTCACGCAGTTCCTTCCACAAACGCCAAGCGCTATTCAAACACCAAAAGACAAACAAAGCCTGGTGTTAAGCGCCTGCGCCCGTACGAAGACGGGCGCGAGACATTTATTTAGAGGCTTTTACAGGCTATTAAGCCGATACGGAAAAGCCTTTTTTGAACTTCGCGATCGCGTCAACAAGAGCTTTCTCGTTGTCGGCAACGAGGTCTTTTGTTGTACGGATGGACTCGCCGATTTCCGGATGGTTGGAATCCAGGAATGCCAGGAATTCTTTCTCGAAGCGCAGGATATCTGCAACTGGAATGTCATCCAGGTGGCCTTTAACCGCGGAGTAGATCGAGATAACTTGCTTCTCAACCGGCATCGGCTGGTTAACGCCTTGCTTCAGAATTTCCATTGTACGAGCACCGCGGTTCAGACGAGCGAGTGTCGATTTATCGAGATCGGAGCCGAACTGCGAGAACGCTTGAAGCTCGCGGTAAGCCGCAAGGTCCAGACGGAGCGTGCCGGCAACCTTTTTCATTGCTTTAATTTGAGCGGAACCGCCTACGCGGGATACGGAGATACCTACGTTAACCGCCGGACGTTGGCCGGAGTAGAACAGGTCGGATTCCAGGAAGATTTGCCCGTCGGTGATCGAGATTACGTTCGTAGGAATGTAAGCCGATACGTCGGACGCTTGAGTCTCGATGAACGGAAGAGCCGTCAGCGAGCCGCCGCCAAGAGCGTCGCTAAGCTTAGCTGCGCGCTCGAGCAAACGGGAATGCAAGTAGAATACGTCGCCTGGGTAAGCTTCCCGGCCCGGAGGACGGCGGAGCAACAGGGACAATTCGCGGTATGCAGCCGCTTGTTTCGACAAGTCGTCATAGATTACCAGGACGTGCTCGCCTTTGTACATGAAGTACTCGCCCATCGAGCAGCCTGCATATGGAGCCAGGAAGAGCAATGGAGCCGGATCGGATGCACCGGCAGTTACAACGATTGTGTAGTCAAGCGCACCATGTTTGCGAAGCGTTTCTACAACGCCTGCTACTGTGGATTGTTTTTGACCTACAGCAACGTAGATACATTTTACGCCGTTGCCTTTTTGGTTGATGATTGCGTCGATCGCAATCGCCGTTTTACCCGTTTGACGGTCGCCGATGATCAGCTCGCGTTGTCCGCGGCCTACCGGTACCATCGCGTCGATCGCTTTGATACCCGTTTGCATTGGCTCATGTACCGATTTACGGTCAATTACGCCAGGAGCTGGGGATTCAATCGCACGGAATTGAGTTGTGTTGATTGGGCCTTTGCCGTCAAGCGGCTGACCCAGCGGGTTTACTACGCGGCCCAGAAGCTCTTCGCCTACCGGCACTTCCATGATGCGGCCCGTACGTTTTACTTGGTCGCCTTCACGGATATCCGTATAAGGACCGAGGATAACGACACCCACGTTGCTTTCTTCCAAGTTGAGCGCCATACCTACAACGCCGTTAGCGAATTCGAGCAGTTCTCCCTGCATCGCATTCTCCAGGCCGTGTACGCGGGCGATACCGTCACCGACACTAATAACAGTGCCGACGTCAACGACTTGAATTTCGGATTTATATTGTTCGATCTGTTGTTTAATCAGCGTGCTGATTTCATCAGGTCTGATACTCAATTCGTTCACCCCTATCTACATGCATTAGATTTTAAACGATTTTTGTAAACGTTCCAGCTTGCCGGACAGGCTGCCGTCATACAGACGGTCGCCGATGCGTACTTGTACGCCGCCGAGCAATGCCGGGTTAACGATTTGTTCTGCGATAATTTTCTTGCCGCTCAGCTTGCCGAAGCTTGCTTCAACCTCAGCCAGCTCTTCGCCGGACAAGGAATGGGCTGTATACACAATTGCATGTGCCTGGCCCAGCGCTTCGCCTGCAATCTTTGTATACGCTTCGTATACATCCGAGATCAGCTCTTGGCGGCCGCGGACAAGAATAAGCTCAAGCGTATGAAGGACAAGCGCCGAAACGTGATCACCGAATGCGCCTTTCAGCACAGCGATTTTCTTTTCCGGCTCGATGCTAGGAAGCTCCAGGAATTTGCGGGCATCAGCGTCGTTTTTCAGGTTTTGAACAATCAGCTTCAACTGTTCTTCCGTTTCCGATACGATGCCTTGCTCGCTAGCAAGCTCAAACAGTGCTTTAGCGTAGCGCTTCGCTACGACGATATCCCGGCTCATTTGCTTCCAACTTCTTTCAGGTATTGGTTAACCAACTGCTCCTGGGATTTCTCGTCCACTTGCTTTTCGATAATTTTCGACGCGATTTTGACGGAAATGCCGCCAACCTCTTCGCGCAGTGCTGCAACCGCTTTGTTTTTCTCGCTCTCGATATCTTTAACCGCGTCGTCTTTCAGACGAGTGGATTCGGATTTCGCAACTTGAATAATTTCTTCGGCTTGTTTCGTGCTAGTAGCTTTTGCTTGCTCAATAATGTCGTAAGCTTCTTTACGAGCTTCTTGAAGTGCTTGTTTTTGTTGCTCCAGCTGCTGTTCAGCTTCTTTCTTGCTAGTTTCCGCATTAGCGATTTGCTCTGCAACATACTGTCTGCGTTGTTCCATTACGCTCAGCAACGGACCAAATGCGTAGCGCTTCAGCAAGTACAGAAGGATCAGGAACGCAACTAGCTGGATGACAAGACTCGACCATACGATATGCAAAAAACGTCACTCCCTTCTATAGCTTAAAACAATTTCATTCGTACAATGCTGCCGCCCCTTAAAGGGCTGAACAAAAAGGAAGGCGTGGAGGCAAAGCCACACTCCCCGCCATGTTTATGCTTGTGATATTAGGATTTGCCCAAGAAGATGAACGCGAGTACCAGTGTGATAACTGGAAGTGCTTCGACGAGCGCGACACCGATAAACATTGTTGTTTGAAGAGTACCGCGAAGTTCTGGTTGACGGGAAATACCCTCAACTGTGCGACCTACGATCAGACCGTTACCAATACCTGCGCCAAGTGCGCCCAAACCGAATACAATTGCTGCTGCAACTAATGCCAATGCTCCCATTAGAAAAATCCTCCTCAATTTTCGTGAAAATAGTTTTTTTATATTGACCGCCGGTATTCCGCCGGTTTGAAGCCATTAATGCTGCTCGCCATGCTCTTCATGCACAATCGCTTGCGACATGTAAACCATTGTAAGCATACAGAATACGAATGCTTGAATTGCACCTACGAATACGCTGAAACCTTGCCACACGACAAGCGCCGGGATACCCCAAACACCCATTCCGAGAATGACGGCAATCATGACCTCGCCCGCGAAGATGTTGCCGTATAGACGCAAAGCAAGCGACAACGGCTTCGATACTTCTTTGATCAGGGACAGAGGCAGGAAGAGCCAATGCGGTTCGACATAGTGCTTCAGGTAATGCTTCGTGTTGAGACGAAGACCCTCGATATGCGTCAGCAGGATAACGATCAGCGTCAGAGCGCCAGTTACTGCAACGTCTGCAGTCGGCGATTTCCACCAAGCGATATGCGCTTCTTCTTTTCCGTCCAGGAAAAGGTCCATTCCAAGGAATGTTGCACCGTGATGCACTTCAGTAACAATACCCAGCGGCAGACCAAGCATGTCGCCGACAAAAATATACATAATCAGGGTGAGACCGAGGATAAGATATGGACGGCCTTTCTTGAGGTCCATAGACGTACCGATAATGTTCTGCACGAATTCGATAACCCACTCCAGGAAGTTCTGAAGTTTCGTCGGATTGGTAACCGAAATGTTTCTCACTGAGAGCCTTGCAAGTACAAAGACAATGATGCTAGTGATCAAAATCATCGCGATTACGGCCAAATCAAATTCGATTCCAGCTACATGAACGATAGGAGAAATATGATCCATTAGTTATTTTCACCCCTTTCATCGGTAGGATTCGACGCCATCAACTTTCTTCTGGACAAAAATCCCAGTATGAGTGTTGCCAATTGTGCGACAAATAATCCGGCAACAGTCGCTGAAAGCTGAAACGTGTATGTTTGTGTCGCAATCACAACTGCCAACAACGCGACGCACGCCCGGGTGAAAAAGCCGATATTCATCCTTTTCGTACCTTGCGCGGCGGCATTCGCTCCGATCTTCGTAACCTTCCAGCCCAGTATCCTTGCGTTTACTAGACTAGCTGCTCCTCCGATCATCAGACCGCCCCACCAGCTCTCGTACTCGGGCAGAACCGCCCAAGCAATACAGCATAGGGACATGAATAAGAAAGTAACTCTTGTAACGGCTTTCAAGTGGGCCGACAAATCGTCCATTATTTCGCTTTGCCTCCCGCAAACGTCCGAATCAGGAATATAACCGTAATAATGCCTATTGCAAGTCCCGCTACCAGTCCGATTATGGAATAGTATTCGGTACCGTTTGCAAGATCGGCCTTATGACCAAGCCAGTAGCCAAGCCCCAGACATACGGCTAGATCGGCCCCAATAGTGCCGACCAATCCCATTGCTCTCCAAGGGTCGTCTCCGAAACTGCCATGATCCGACTTATTCTGATTTTCTTTGGACGGTTGTTCTTTGGATGGATCCATGCGGAATCACTCCAAAACTCTCATTTATTTTATCGAAGCTGTTAAACTTTTGTCAATTCATTTAAATTCAAACATTTAGTGAACAGCGGCCCGAAAATCCTTATAAATAAAGGATTTTTCGAGCTTCAAACCGTACAGTACCACTGTATGCTGTACATTGCTTATCTAGCAGCTGTCCGCTTAAAAAACTATGAACGTTGTGTGAACGGTTCAGGCCGCTCGCTTGTTCTTCCAAAATGATGCAAAATCGCCTGAACAATGCGCGCCGAAGCTTGTCCGTCGCCGTAAGGATTGGCAGATTTGCTCATTTTTTCGTACAAAGCTGCGTCGTTCAGGAGCGCGCGAGCACGGCTGTATACCGTCTCTTCATCCGTACCGACCAGCTCAAGCGTTCCGGCTTCGATTCCTTCCGGACGTTCCGTAGTGTCCCGGAGCACCAAGGTAGGCACGCCAAACGACGGAGCCTCTTCCTGCAGGCCGCCGGAATCGGTCATAATCATATAAGCGTGAGGATAAAAATTATGGAATTCGAAAACATCAAGCGGTTCGATTAATTGAATACGCGGATGATTGCCAAGAATTTCGTTAGCCGGTTCTCTTACTGCCGGATTCGGGTGCACGGCGTAGACGATTGCTACGTCTTCATGCTCGTCGGCGATCCGTTTAACCGCGCGGAAAATGTTGCGGTGCGGCTCGCCCAGCGCTTCCCGGCGGTGCGCCGTCATCAGGATCATGCGCTTGCCCTTCGCCCACTCGATGACCGGATGGGAGAACGACGGGTCAACCGTATATTGGAAGACATCCGTTGCGGTATTGCCCGTTACGTAAATCGAAGCTTCCGATTTGTTCTCCTTGCGCAGGTTGCCTGCCGACCATTCCGTAGGAGCAAAATGCACATCCGACAGCACGCCTGCCAGCTGGCGGTTCATTTCTTCCGGATACGGGGACAGCTTGTTCCACGTACGAAGACCGGCTTCGACGTGGCCTACTTGAATTTGCTTCAGGAAGGACGCATAGCTCGCTAGAAACGTTGTCTGCGTATCGCCATGCACAAGCACGATATCCGGCTTGGCTTCCGCGAGAATGGGATCCAGGCCCTCCAGAACGCGTACGGTAGTCTCGGTCAGCGTCTGGCGGTCCTTCATGACGTTCAGGTCGTAGTTCGGCTGAATCTCGAAGAAATCAAGCACCTGGTCGAGCATTTGGCGGTGCTGCGCCGTGACGCAGACGATCGATTCGATCTGATCGGCATGCTTGTTCAATTCCAGTACAAGCGGAGCCATCTTTACGGCTTCCGGACGGGTACCAAAAATCGTCATTACTTTCAGTTTAGACAAAACGACTCACTCCTAAAATGAATGGTTACATAATGAGCTCGTTAGAGCGAATGGTGACATTCATGCTTCGCAAGCATACGCTTTAAATGAATGGTTACATAATGAGCTCGTTAGAGCGAATGGTGACATTCATGCTTCGTAAGCAAATTTTCTTCTTGCTTCTATTCTTTCACCTTAGTTCGTGCCGAACAGGCGGTCACCGGCATCGCCCAGACCCGGCACGATGTAGCCCTTCTCATTCAAAGCATCGTCGAGTGCGGCAAGATAAATATCGATTTCCGGATGAGCGTCCTGTACGGCTTTTACTCCTTCCGGAGCAGCGATCAGGCACATCAGCTTGATCTGGTCGCAGCCGCGCTTCTTCAGCGAGTTGATCGCCGCGATCGCCGAACCGCCGGTAGCCAGCATCGGATCGATAACAATCAGCTGACGGTTTGCCGCATCCGTAGGCAGATTAATGTAGTATTCCGTTGGCTGGAGTGTTTCGTGGTCGCGGACAAGTCCGATATGACCAACTTTTGCGGCCGGAATCAGCTTCAGCATCCCTTCAACCATACCAAGTCCCGCACGCAGAATCGGGATAAGCCCCAGCATGCGTCCGGATACCACCTTCGCATTCGTCGTTGCGACGGGCGTCTCCACCGTAATGGTATCAAGAGGTACGTCTCTTGTAATTTCGTAAGCCATCAGAGTGGCTACCTCGTCAACCAGTTCACGAAAGTCCTTCGTATTGGTATCTTTGTTTCTAATAAAGGTCAGCTTATGCTGAATCAATGGATGGTCGCATATAACCACTTTGCTCATGGAGCGTAATTCCTCCTGTGTGAATAAGTTATTCCTATAGTCTTGGACACAATCCCGTTTATTATATCACTCTGCCCCCTGCGATGCATCCAGAGTTTTATGGCTATATAACGACGGTTTGTCTACAAAAAAGGACGAAACAGATGTAATCTCTGCTTCGTCCTGTAAAATTATACCGATGCGTAGTGACAGGAAGCAAAATGCCCCTTTTTCACTTCGACAAGTTTAGGTTCAACCGTTTTGCATTTATCCGTTGCCATTGGGCAGCGGGTGTGGAACTGGCAGCCTGCAGGCGGATTAATCGGGCTCGGCAAATCGCCGGCGAGTACAATACGCTCGCGGGTTGCTTCAATTTCCGGATCCGGAATCGGATTGGCAGACAAAAGAGCGCGCGTATACGGATGCGCAGGACTGTTATACAGCTCGCCGCTTTCCGCCAGCTCAACGATTTTGCCAAGATACATAACCGCAACGCGGTCGCTGATATGCTTAACCATCGACAGGTCATGGGCAATAAACAGATAAGTCAGGCCCATTTTGCGCTGCAAGTCCTGCATCAGGTTAACGACCTGTGCCTGGATCGACACGTCGAGCGCGGAGATCGGCTCGTCCGCAATAATGAACTTCGGATCCACCGCAAGAGCGCGGGCGATACCGATCCGCTGGCGCTGACCGCCGGAGAACTCGTGCGGATAACGAGTTGCATGGTCCGGATTCAGACCAACCAGATCGAGCAGATCCTCTACCTTCCGCTTGCGTTCGGCACGGCTTCCCGCCAGGCCGTGAATATCAAGCGCTTCGCCGATAACGTCGGTAATGGTCATCCGCGGATTCAGCGATGCATAAGGATCCTGGAAGATCATCTGCATATCGCGGCGCATTTGCTTCAGCTTTGCGCCCTTCATCTTATAGATATCCTCGCCGTTAAACGTAACGTTGCCGCTTGTAGGCTCGTACAGACGCAGAATGGTACGGCCGGCCGTCGATTTGCCGCAGCCGGATTCGCCAACGACGCCAACGGTCTCGCCTCTGGCGATCGAGAAGTCGATCTCGTTGACCGCCTTCAGAATGTTGCCTCCGCCCAAGTTAAAGAACTTGCGCAAATTATTAACCTTTATTAAAGGCTCGCTCATACGGACACCTCCCGTTTCGCAGGCTTCGCGTAAGGATGCGCCATCCAGCATGCCGATTTATGCGATTCGTTGCCGTCAACCGGCAGAAGCTCCGGATCGTTGTCGACGCAGACGCGCATCGCTTCGTCGCAGCGCGCGCAGAAGCTGCAGCCTACCGGCGGCTTGATCAGATCCGGCGGAGTGCCGAAGATCGGAATAAGCGGCTCGTCTTTTTTCTGATCCAGACGAGGCACCGAGCGAAGCAGGCCTTTTGTATAAGGATGCTTCGGATTTTTGAAGATTTCCCACTTCGTGCCGGTCTCTACCACTTTTCCGGCATACATAACGATAACGCGGTCGCAAATATCCGCAACGACGCCAAGGTCATGCGTGATCAGGATAATGGAAGTTCCCATACGCTCTTGAAGATCCTTCATCACGCGCAGGATCTGCGCCTGAATCGTTACGTCGAGCGCCGTAGTCGGCTCGTCCGCAATAAGAAGCGAAGGATTGCAAGCAAGGGCAATCGCGATCATCGCGCGCTGGCGCATACCGCCGGAGAACTCGTGGGGGTATTGGTTAAAGCGCGCTGCCGGGTTAGGAATGCCTACGAGATTCAACATCTCTACCGCACGGGCGCGGGCAGCCGAAGAGCTCATGCCCTGATGCTTAATCAGGCCTTCCGTAATTTGACGGCCGATGGTCAGCGTCGGGTTCAGCGAGGTCATCGGATCCTGGAAGATCATGCCCATCTCTTTGCCGCGGATGCTTTCCATTTCTTTCGGCGACTTGGACAAGATCTCTTGTCCTTTGAACATAATCGAGCCGCTCGTCATCGCGGGCGGGCTTGGAATAAGACGCATCAGCGTTTGCGCCGTTACGGACTTACCGCAGCCGGACTCGCCAACGATCGCCACGGCTTCGCCTTTATTTATATGAAAGTTAACGCCGCGCACCGCTTGTACGGTACCGCCGCGAACTTTGAAATTAACACGAAGATCATTCACTTCGAGCAAACGTTCCATAGTTGCACCTCCTACTTTTTCATCTTCGGATCAAGTGCGTCGCGCAAGCCGTCACCGAAAATATTAAAGCAAAGCATGGTCAAGCTGAGCAAAATTGCCGGATAAAGCATACGCCATGGATATACAGTCATCGCCTTGATGGCGTCATTAATCAAAGTACCAAGAGACGCGGCCGGCGATTGAACGCCAAGACCAAGGAAGCTGAGGAATGCTTCTGCGAAGATCGCATTCGGAACCGTCATCGTGATGGTAACGATAATCGGGCCCATCGCATTCGGGATAAGATGCTTGAACATAATTCGAACCGGGTTTGCACCGAGTGCACGCGCAGCAAGAACATACTCTTGATTCTTGAGCTGCATAATTTGACCGCGAACGATCCAGGCCATGTTGATCCAGCCCGTAATACTTAAAGCTAAGATGATGGTGAACATGCTTGGTTCCATGACGACAATGAGCAGGATAACAATAAGCAAGCTCGGAATGGAATATAAAATTTCACAGATGCGGTTAAGAATTTCATCGACTTTACCGCCGAAGTAACCCATGATGCTGCCCATAATAACGCCGACAATCAAATCGACAATAGCAGCGTAAATACCAACCTGAAGCGAGATGCCCGCACCCATCCATGTTCTTGCGAACATATCGCGGCCAAGGCCGTCCGTACCGAACCAGTGATCGCCGGATGGCGCTTGGTTGGTTGCCTTCAGGTTATTAGTTGAGAAATCATTGCCTGTAAATTGATGAGCAATAGCTTGGCCAAAAATCGCCATCAGGACGATAAGGGCTAATATCCAAAGGCTGATCATTGCCATACGATTGGATTTCAGACGAAACCAGGCGTCCTTCCAAGCCGAAATACTTTCGCGGACAACCGTCTCCGCCTGCTTCTCGTCATGGCTCAGTTTTTCAAAATCATTAGGCTGCAGCGCAGCTTGTTCCTTCATCGATTAGCCCCCCTTCCTGCTGGTCAATTTAATACGCGGATCTACGAATCCGTAAGCGATATCGGTAAGGAAACGCGCCAGCATCAAAATAACGGCATAGAACAGCGTGAGTCCCATAATAAGCGTGTAGTCACGGTTGGTAATACTGTTGACGAAGAACTTGCCAAGACCGCCGATACCGAATATTTGTTCAATAACTACGGAACCGGTAATAATATTTGCCGTCATTGGACCGATGTAGGTGACAACCGGCATTATGGCGTTACGCAAAGCGTGGCGAACGAGAATCACGCGGCCGGATAAGCCTTTGGCGCGTGCGGTCTTCATATAATCCGCGCTAAGCACTTCCAGCATGCTGGAGCGAACAAGTCGCGCAATAAACGCGGCCGGCAGGAAAGACAGCGCAATGACCGGCATAATAAAGTCCGTCGGGTCATTCAATCCGGCTACGTCGAACCAGCGCAATTTGACGCCAAATACATACTGCAAGAACGGGGCGACAACGAAACTCGGTATCGATACACCAAGTACTGCCAGCAAAATCGTAAAGCCGTCAAGAAACTTGCGGTGGTTAAGCGCAGCAATCAGACCGAACAACACGCCGGCCGCAACCGCCAAAATAATGGCGAAGACACCGATTTGAAGCGAGTAGATAAAACCAGTCTTAATAATATCAACTACAGTAACGTACTGTTGTTTCATGGACATCCCGAGATTAAAGTGAACCAGGTTGTTCAAATAATGCAAATATTGAACGCCCAGCGGATCATTAAGCCCATATTCTTCATTCAAACGCTCTTGAATGGCGGGAGGTATGTTCTTCTCACTTTGGAACGGGTTGCCTGGAATGGCCTTCATCAGAAAAAAAGTGGCCGAGGCCAGTACAAAGATCGATACGATCATGAACAACAGCTTCTGAAGCACATAGCGGACCAAAACGTCATGGCACCTCCTAAAAAGAATGATCACACAAATTGCCATTACCATGGCTATTTGCGATGATTCTTGCATCGTAAGCATGGACTTTAAAATGAACTATCACCTGAATAGCCATGTTTAGCGCCATCATGATGATTCATTACTTTGAAAGCGCAGGCTTTCAAGAATTAAAATGTTTAAACTTCCGAAAGTTAAAAGTGAAAGGGGATATATGCAGCTATCATTGGCCGCATATATCCCTCAATCCGTGCCGAGCTTTAATTACTTCGCTTCGTAGTATCCGCGGTTGTAATCAATGTCGCCTTTGTAGTCGATAAAGATGCCTTTGAAACCAGGCTTAATCATATAAACCGTGCTGTAGTAGTAGATCGGCATAATCGCGCGAGTACCCACTACGATCGATTCAGCTTTGGACATAGCTTCCATACGTTTCGCTTGATCGGCAGTGCTGTAAGCTTCTTTGATCAAATCGTCGTACTGTTTGTTAGCAAAGCCAGTGTTGTTGTTGCCGGATTTCGACGAGAACAGGTCGATGAACGTCATTGGATCATCGTAGTCAGCGCCCCAGCCGCCGCGTGCCACGTCATAGTTCAGGTGGTTACGGTTGTCAAGGAATACGCCCCATTCTTGCTTGCTAACTTCGGTTTTGATACCGAGGTTTTTGCTCCACATTTCAGCAATTGCTTCCGCAATCGCTTGGTGCAGTTCGTTGGTGTTGTAAGTTACTTTAACCGTAGGCATTGCAGTCAGGCCTTCTTCTTTCAGACCTTCAGCAAGCAATGCTTTTGCTTGTTCAACGTCTTCTTTGAAGTAAGCGGAGTCCGGATGCTCTGTACGGTAGTCGTCTTTCTCGCCTTTGATGCCCGGAGGAACGATGCCGTAAGCAGGAATTTGTCCGCCTTTTGTTACGTTGTCAACGATATCTTGACGGCTGATCGCCATCGAGAGCGCTTGACGGATTTTTTCGTTATCGTAAGGCTTTTGCGTTGTATTGAACAGGTAGTAGTAGATCGATGCGCTGCCTTGGATTTTGAACTCATCCGGATTGTTTTGCTTCAGCGTCGGGAATTGTTCGTTAGGGATCAAGCCAGTAGGCATACCCGCATAATCCAGTTCGCCTGTTTGGTACATGCTCAGCTCTGTATTCGAGTCATTAACTTCAGAGAAGACAACCTTGGAGAGCTTGATTTCGTCTTTTGCATAGTAGTTGTCGTTCTTAGCGATTGTAATGGAGTTGTTCTTTTTCCATTCGCTGATTTTGAACGGACCGTTGGATACCAAAGTCGAAACGTCAGTAGCCCATTGCTCGTTTTCTTTAACCGATTTGTGAACCGGATAGAAGACCGTGAAGGACATCAGACCAAGGAAATAAGGAGTTGGCGAGTTCAGCTCAACTTGCAGCGTGTGATCGTCAATCGCTTTAACACCAACATCGTCAGCTTTCACGCTGCCGTCAGTGCCAGTGTTGTAAGCTTCCGCATTCTTGATGTAGTACAGCTGGTAAGCATAAGCGGATGCTGCCGGTTTCAGGTTTGGATCAAGAGCACGCTTCCAAGCGTATTCGAAGTCGCCTGCAGTCACTGGATCACCGTTGCTCCATTTCGCGTCATCGCGAATCGTGAACGTGTATGTTTTGCCGTCATCGGAGATTTTCCACTCTTTAGCGACAGCTGGAACAACATCGCCCTTCTCGTCTTTGCGAGTAAGACCTTCAAACAAACCGTTTACTACAGTTGCAGACACTTGGTCTTGGACCTGAGCCGGGTCAAGGGACGGCGGTTCAGTTGCAAGGTTCATGCGGAATACAGAGCCTTCGCTGCTTCCGGACTCTTGCTTAGGTGTACAGCCGACGGCCACAAGAGCCAGTGCAAGCAGTACGGAAATCATGGTAAAGCCATACTTCTTCTTCGACATTTTACTTCCTCCCCTGGATGTTCTCCTCTTGCTTTCTGTTGTAAAAATTTGACATTACATAATTAAACAATGCGAGAAATAATACGAAACATTGAATAATTATCAATGAACATATGTTCAATCACCCTGTTTTACAAATGTTCAGGCCAAATTAGTACAAAAGTAATGTTAATTAATATACCATTAACAAATATACATAATTTATTATCATTTGTCACGCCCCAGAAATTACATTTCTAAATTTGTCGAAATATGACGAGTTCTGCAGTTTCGTGCAACCCGCTTATATATCATGCTGCAATCGCTTAAGCTTAATTCACAACACAGAGGTTTAACGGCTATCGCACTGAACTGATTCCTGATTCAAATCATAGAAAACAGACAAACAACGAACAATTCCATTACTTCTATACCTGCATAGCGCATTTACTATATCTTTGGCACAAGATCTTATCCAAATTAAGCCTGTTAGAATAAAAAAAGAGGCCATCCCCAAACGGTCGATTGGACCTTTGGGAACAGCCTCTCTTGCAACGATATTTTTTAATATTTCATGTTCGGGTAAAGCGGGAATTGAGCTGTCAGGTCGCGAACCATGCCGGTTGCTTTAGCCAATACCGCTTCGTCTTTCGGGCTCTTCAGCGTCATTGCGATAATTTCGCCGATTGTTTTCATGGCTTTCTCGTCCATGCCGCGGGAAGTAGCAGCCGGCGTACCGAGACGGATGCCGCTAGTTACAAACGGGCTTGTCGGATCGAATGGAATCGCGTTTTTATTCGCCGTAATACCGATCGAGTCAAGAACATGCTCCGCATCGCGGCCCGTAATGTTCAGGCTGCGCGTGTCAATCAGCATCAGGTGGTTGTCCGTGCCGCCGGAAACGATGTTGATGCCTTCCGCAATCAGCGTTTCGGACAATACTTTTGCGTTGTTTACTACTTTTTGCGCGTATTCTTTGAAGGATGGTTGAAGCGCTTCGCCGAATGCTACCGCTTTTGCTGCGATAATGTGCATCAGAGGACCGCCTTGCGAACCAGGGAATACCGCTTTATCGATTGCCGCTGCCCAAGGCTGACGGCAAAGAATCATGCCGCCGCGAGGACCGCGGAGCGTTTTGTGAGTAGTTGTTGTGACGAAATGCGCATGAGGTACTGGGTTTGGATGCAAACCTGCCGCAACAAGACCCGCGATATGAGCCATATCCACCATGAACAATGCGCCTACGTCTTGAGCGATTTGGCCAAGCTTCTCGAAATCAATGGTACGAGGGTATGCGCTCGCGCCGGCAACGATCAGACGAGGACGGTGCTTGAAGGCCGCTTTGCGAACTTCTTCATAGTTGATCGTAAATGTATCTTCTTCTACGCCGTAAGCAACGAAGTTGTACAAAAGACCGGATGCGTTAACCGGGCTGCCGTGCGTCAAGTGACCGCCGTGAGCAAGGTTCATGCCAAGGACCGTGTCGCCTGGTTTGAGGACGGCAAGGTATACCGCCATGTTTGCTTGCGCGCCGGAGTGAGGCTGAACGTTCGCATGCTCGGCGCCAAAGATTTCTTTCGCGCGTTCGCGTGCGATGTCTTCCACAATGTCCACGTGCTCGCAGCCGCCGTAGAAGCGTTTGCCTGGGTAGCCTTCTGCATATTTATTCGTCAATACCGAACCCATAGCTTCCAGAACCGCTTCGCTTACGATGTTCTCGGATGCGATCAGCTCGATGTTGTCGCGTTGGCGCTGCAGCTCAAGGCCCATTGCCTTTAATACTTCAGGATCTTGGTTACGTAAGTTTTCCATTGTGAAAAGCCTCCTAAATATAATTAGTCGCATGTTCCCGACGTCTGCTCTGACGCCAGGCCGCTGTCTTCCAAAGTGTAAACCGCACGTGCGCCGCCAATCAGCTTAGGCCGCGAAAAAGCCATCGTGACATGAGCTGCGCCAATCGACCGGATGGACGGTCTGACCGGAACGGCAACCCGGCGCAGGTGCATGCCGATAAAGGTGTCGCCGATATCGAATCCGGCATGTGCCTGAACGGTCTCAACCAGGCAGGCGTTCGGCAAATGCCGGAATGCATACGCAGCCATTGAACCGCCTGCTTTCGGAACGGGAATGGCCGCAACCTCTTCCAGTCCGTACTTGTCCGCCGCCTCACGGGGGAGGACAAGCGCCCGGTTCAAATGCTCGCAGCACTGATAAACCGGATAAAAGCCTATATCCTTCCGGACCGCTTCAATGCCTGCATAGATCTGAGCGGCTGTCTCGACCGTTCCCGAAGTCCCGATCCGGTGACCAAGCACCTCGCTTGTGCTGGTCCCGATAACCAGCAGCTGGCCGGCTTTTAATCCTCCTGCCGTAACAAGCTCCCGCACAATGGTCTCCACATCGGCTGCAATAGCAATGGTTTCCTGTTGATTGTTCATTGTACATACCTCCTGCAAAGATAAGAATGATCACACAAATCGCTTAAGGATTAATTACACCAATGGCCTGTTAATTAAGCGGTTAATGATAATTCTTGCTTCGAAAGCATGGACCTAAGGATGAACCGTATATTGCTGCTCGATTTCCTTCACTTTCCGGACACGCCCTACATGGCGCTCGCCGTTCGAGAACGGTGTTTCCATCCAGATGCGGACAATTTCCTGCGCAAGGCCAGGGCCGATAATACGCTCGCCCATCGCAAGCACGTTTGTATCGTTATGCTCACGGGTTGCTTGTGCCGAAAACATATCATGCACCAGCGCGCAGCGGATTCCCGGAACTTTGTTCGCCGCGATCGACATGCCGATACCCGTGCCGCAAATCAGAATGCCGCGGTCAGCTTGGCCGCTGGCCACTCTGTCCGCTACAGGCAGCGCATAATCGGGATAATCCACCGACTGGCTGCAGTCGCAGCCCAAGTCTTCAATTTCATGACCAAGCGATAAAAGAAACGGAACAATTTCATCTTTCAGACGGTAACCCGCATGATCTGCACCTATTGCAATTTTCAACGCAAAACCCTCCTGCTAGTTGTCGAATCATACGGACTTATTATACCTAAAATCCTCAAAAAGACGAAAAAAGAGCATGACATGCTATGACTAGCATGCTGCTCTTTGCCCAGGCGACCGGCCGTATGTTCCGATGCTCCACCGTGGTTACCCACTTCCGTCGCCAGTTACATCGGAAACCGTCTTTGTTACCTTCATGATAGCTTATTCAAGCGTGAAAATCAATCAAATATACGCATGAATCCAGCCTAATTCCGGCATGGATTATCATCCCTTTTTAAGCGCTTGGAGAAGGGCCTTCAGGCTCTCTTCGATTTCTTTGGCGCAGCTTTCATACATGCCAAGCGTTCCGCCAAACGGATCAGCGATATCAAAGCTCGGGATCCGGCGTTCCAGCTCCAGAAGACGCGAACGCTCCGCGGCCGACAGCTGCTGGCCCAGCACCTGCTTCATATGCATCTCCGTATAAAGACGCTCGAGCTCTTCTATATCCGCCTGAACAGCGGTATCCTGATTCACATATTCTTTAAGCGTATAAGCTTTGTCCACGGCTTCCGGGAAATAGTTGAGCAAGCCGCGTTTGTGTCCGGCCGTCATCGTCAGGATAAGGTCCGCCCAAGCAACGGCTTCTCCGCTTAACGCGCGCGACGAGCCCCGATGCTCAACCGATTTGCCGCGCAGCGTTGTAGCGGCATGAGCCGAGATCGGCAGACCGTCAATGGTGGATACCCCGGCAGAACGGACCTCGAGCGGAATTCCTTGCTGCTCCGCCATTGCCCTCAGCATGGCTTCCGCCATCGGCGAACGGCAGGTATTGCCGGTACAAACAAACAAGATGCGCGTCATGCTGCAATCCCCTTTCTGGTATGGCTGATTCCATCGTTGTATTAAAATATAAATAACAGACCGAAAATGAGCAAGATCGCCCCGCCCAGCGCTTCACCGTAGCCGCCCAGATTCTCGCTGACCCGGCGCCCAAGCAGCAACCCCAGCACGGACATCAATCCGCCAAAAAAGCCAAACAATAAAACCGTCAGCAGAATATCGGCCTTGAACATGCCGAGTGTTACGCCAACGGAGAAGGAGTCGATGCTGACGCTGAACGCAAACAAAAACGTTCCGACCGAGGAACGGTAGTCCATCGATTGGGCCGATTCCCCTTTGAGCGAGTTGTAAATCATGTGTCCGCCAAGCAAAAGCAGCAATACGCCTGCAGCCATCGTCGCAACATGTCCAAGCAGACCGCTGACGAAATGTCCGGCGTAGATGCCGCCAAGCGGCATCAACACATGGAATAACGCGATGATGCCGCTTATCCGGAGCACGTCGCGCAGGCGAATCCCCTTCAGCCCGATTCCGATTCCTAACGAAAAAGCATCCATGCCAAGCGCAACCGCCATAATGAGCAGTGTCGCGAATTGTCCGGCTTGCAAAGTTGCATCAGTCACGCTATCGCCCCCATGTCCACATCCATTCTTAACCAAGATATGCGGACAAGGGGACAAACATACTACTTACTCTATAGGCGGACGATTTGATATCCAGCCGCCTTCGCCAGACGGTTCATCAGTGCGAGGCCGATTCCTTCTTCGGAGCAGCCCTCCGCCCATATTCGCTGCACGCCTTCCGAGTCAAACCGGCGAAGTGCGGCATACAGGTTATGCGCCGCCTGCTCGAGACGCAGCTCGCTGCCGTAACTGAGAACGAGGTCGGCATCATAAGCGCCTGCTCTTTCGTCGAACGTCAGGACTCCGGTCTTCAAAGGCGTTGTTTTTGAAGCGTTTATTTGTTCCTGAATATATCGTACCGCATTTGCCGGTTCCCCTAACACGATCCGAAGATCACCCTTTGGAGCGTAATGCGTATATTTCATGCCCGGCGAACGCGGCGCCTCCGTTACATCCGATTTGACTGCGGCAGGGGCGTCGATTGCCGCTTCCGGCGCTGCGCTCTGCAGCCGCTCGGCCGTAATGCCTCCGGGGCGGAGAATACGGATTGTATTCGAATCCGGCAGCTCAATGACGGTTGACTCCAGCCCGACGCCCGTTGCGCCACCGTCCACGATTCCGCTGATTTTGCCGCCCAGATCCTCGAGCACATGGGCTGCAAGCGTAGGACTGGGCCGGCCGGAACGGTTCGCGCTTGGGGCTGCTACCGGACAGCCGGATTGCCGGATGAGGGCAAGCGCGGCGGGATGGTCCGGCATCCGGACGCCGACGGTTGCGAGCCCTGCCGTAACAAGCGGAGATACTGCATCGGTGCGTACCGGAAGCACGATCGTAAGAGGGCCGGGCCACAACTCTTTCATCAGCCTGCGGGCAAGCTCAGGATAAGGAAGCAAAAGCTCCGCCAGCTGATTTTCATCCGCGATATGCACGATAAGAGGGTTATCCGAAGGACGGCCTTTTGCCTTGAATATGCCTTCAACCGCCTTTGTGTTACGCGCATCGGCTCCTAGTCCGTATACCGTTTCGGTCGGAAATGCAACCAGTTCTCCATCCCGCAGCAATTCCGCCGCTTCCCCCAGTTGCCCGGCAAGCGCATCGGATGAAGCGGCGTCCGGAACCCGCCAAACTTTCGTTGTTGTCATCTCTATCCTTCAATCCCTGCTATTCAAAGTAATCGTTCATCAACTAACTGCCCCCATTATAGCATATACGCTCTAAAATGCAGAGCAGCGGCCCTTTACCGGGCGACTATGCGCCTTGAAAGAACCGCCGCGTGCAGCTTGCATTAGAACAGGCTTTTCAGCCAATTGATAAATTGTTCAATGATTTCGAGCAGAAAAAACTTCGCTTGCGGCGCCTCGCCTTGCTTGCTCTCGTCCTGCGACTTTTGAACGGAAGCGGATTTGCTGTCTTTGCTGTCGGAAGCTTTTTCAACCTTTGCGTTATCTTTATGGCCGACGGAAGCGGTTTTCGCCGTCTCCGCTTTCGCGGCATCAGCATCCGGGTCGGCTGCAGCGGCTTCGCCGGTTGCAGCGTCAATGAAGCACAGCGGCGGGAAAAGTACGCACCACCAGTTCTGTCCTTTGCCTTCGCCAAGCGTAATCAGAAGAGCTTCATAGTTGCCTGCCGGATACACTTCGTTGCTGTACATTTTCGTCGGGAACGGAACTTGCCCGAGCTCGGCTTGGTAACCATAATCAAACCCGCGGCTCGTCAATACGTCAGCCACAATTCCTTCGATTTCACTCATATGATCACGCACCGTTTGGCGCGCTTCTTCAATCGTTTGCGGACCCGTAACCCAGCTGTCCATGGCTTTCACGACAGCGTCGCGGACAACGCGCTTGACGGCCTGATCGGCAGGCGAGTCCGAATTAGCCAAGATGCGCAGACGAATGGAATCCTGCGGAATAATCGTATCGACCACAGCCGCATCCGTGCGCTGCTGCTCCCAGCTCATTACAAGGACAAACAAAACGACAATCAACAAAGCATAAGATTTACGGAAATAAAAAAGGGAATTAGTGCGGTTCATATAACACAAGCTCCTCTCGATCGCACCCGTCGGTGCATCAGCTTGCGTTCCGGAACGTATCTATCCGTCATTATGTCCGCGTTCCCGGCTCTATAAACCTAGCAGGAAAATGAAAATGATAGAGTTGTTTTCATAACAACTTCTTAATTTATAGAGGTGGCTGTAACACGGTTTTTCCGTGTTGCAGTGGGGAATGGCGGAGGCTGCGCAACGGGTAGGGGGCTGTAACACGGTTTTTCCGTGTTGCAGTGGGGAATGGCGGAGGCTGCGCAACGGGTAGGGGGCTGTAACACGGTTTTTCCGTGTTGCAGTGGGGAATGGCGGGGGCTGCGCAACGGGTAGGGGGCTGTAACGCGGTTTTTCCGTGTTGCAGTGGGGAATGGCGGGGGCTGCGCAACGGGTAGGGGGCTGTAACGCGGTTTTTCCGTGTTACAGCCGGGAATGGCGGGAGCTACGGCACGGGTAAGTGGCTGTAACACGGTTTTTCCGTGTTGCAGTGGGGAATGGCGGGGGCTACGGCGCAGGCAGGTGGCTGTAACACGGTTTTTCCGTGTTGCAGCCGAGTATATACAAAAAAACACGCTGCCGGCATCGAATGATGCGCTGGCAGCGTGTTTGAAGATGTTACTCTTTGGTGCGGACGGCGATGACATGCCGCTCGATGCCGCCATAGTCGGCAATGATGCGGATGTCGTCCCATTCCCCGACATTCCGCAGCAGCGCGGCTACGTCCCGGGCTTGGCCCATGCCAAGCTCAAAGGCGACAATACGCGGCAGCTGCGCAAGAGAAGGCAGCTGCTCCACCATGCGGCGGTACGGATCCAGCCCGTCCGCCCCGCCGTCCAGCGCGAGGCGCGGCTCGTAATCGCGCACCTCGGGCTGGAGGCCCGCGAGATCATCCGCCGGAATATACGGCGGATTGGACACAAGCACGTCGATGCGGACATCCTCCGCATCGGATGCCCCTGCGGCGCCGCGCTTCGCAAACGGCGCCAGCAGGTCGCCCTGCGCGAACGCCATGCGCCCCGCCGCCCCGTGGCGGGCCGCGTTCGCGCGGGCGACCGCAAGCGCGTCCGGCGACAGATCGGACGCGATTACGCGCCACCCGGGACGCTGCGAAGCAAGCGTCACGCCGATGGCGCCGGTGCCGGTGCCGACGTCAACCACCGTCGGCACTGCAGCCCCATCCTGCGGCCACAGCTTATCGGCCGCCTCAAGCACGGCCTCGACGAGCAGCTCCGTCTCCGGCCGCGGAATAAGCGTGGCCGGCGTCACCGTAAACGGCCGGCCGTAGAACCATTCCTCGCCGATGATATACTGCACCGGCTCGCCCGCCGCTTTGCGGCGGATAAGCTCCACCCATTCCGCGGCATGTTCCGCCGGAAAGGGCTCGCCGAAGTCGCGCAGCATCGCCGAACGCTCGATGCCAAGCAAATGCAGCAGCAGCCGCTCTACATTGGAGCGCGGCTCCATAACGCCAAGCTCCGCCAAAAACGAAGAAGCCTGCATGCAGGCTTCCCTAATGGTAAACGACGGCGCAAAAAACACCCGTTCGTCTTTATGATCATTCATCTCTCTAGCGTCCCTTCCTCGGGAGTCTTTGGACTCGAAGGTCTCGGTCTTAGTTAAGCTCTCTCTCCAGCAATTCAGCCTGCTCGGCAATCGTCAGCGACGATACGATCTCTTCCATATCGCCGTTCATAACCGAATCCAGCTTGTGCAGCGTCAGACCGATACGATGGTCCGTTACGCGGCTTTGCGGGAAGTTATACGTGCGGATACGCTCGCTTCGGTCGCCTGTGCCAACCTTCAGCTTGCGCTCGCCTGCGTATTTCGCCTCTTCTTCCTGGCGGCGGATATCGTAGATGCGGGCACGCAATACTTGCAGCGCCTTCGCTTTGTTCTCGTTCTGCGATTTGCCGTCTTGGCAGGTCGCCATAATGCCGGTAGGCACGTGAAGCACTCGAACCGCCGACTTCGTCGTATTAACGGACTGACCGCCTGCGCCGCTGGAGCAGAACGTATCGATCCGGATATCTTTATCGAGAATTTCAACCTCGACCTCTTCAACCTCCGGCATAACCGATACGGTCGAAGTCGACGTATGGATACGTCCGCCCGATTCCGTTACCGGAATACGCTGGACGCGGTGAGCGCCGCTTTCGTATTTCATTTTGCTGTAGGCGCCTTTGCCGTTGATCATGAAGATAACCTCTTTGAAGCCGCCCAGATCGTTCTCCGAAAGA
Source organism: Paenibacillus sp. MMO-177 (assembly GCF_037147795.1). Taxonomy (NCBI): domain Bacteria; kingdom Bacillati; phylum Bacillota; class Bacilli; order Caryophanales; family Paenibacillaceae; genus Paenibacillus; species Paenibacillus sp. MMO-177. The sequence continues at coordinate 147,766 of NZ_JBBCUR010000004.1, forward strand.
TCCATGAGTTCTACGCGCCAGCCCTGGGTATCCGCGTATTTCGTATACATGCGGTACAGATCGGAAGCGAACAGCGCCGCTTCGTCCCCGCCTGCCGCGCCGCGGATCTCGACGATAACGTTCTTGTCATCGTTAGGGTCCTTCGGCAGCAGAACGATGCGGATTTTTTCATCCAATGCGGCCTTGCGCTCGGACAGCTCTTCAATCTCCATCTTAACCATCTCGCGCATTTCGTCGTCGAGCTTCTCGCCTTGCATAATCTTGGCGTCTTCGAGCTGCTCCGACACTTGCTTATATTCTGTGAAGGCTTCATAAGCCTCTTGTAAATCCGATTGCTCCTTGGAATATTCCCGCAGGCGCTTCGGATCACTGGCTACATCCGGATCGCACAACAGTTCACTTAACTTCTCGTAACGGTCTGCGAGCGCTTGTAAACGGTCCAACACAATGATTCACCTCTATGATTTTCCTTAATGGTATCACTCATTATAGCACAACGGACCCGCGTTTTCGACTGGTGTATTTGCCTAAGTCGCCCGAAAGGGGCTCAGCGTCTTCCCTAAGGAAAACGGAGCCCCTTCATCCTGTTTATTTCTTGTTTTTTCTAGCTGCCATTACAAAAGCCGATGCGCCAAGCGCCAGCGCGATAATGGACAAGGTCAGCGGCAGCTTGCTATCCGAATCCTTCGCATCGCTTGCATCCGCCGCGGCGCCGGCATCATGCCCGTGCCCGTCGCCTTCTGCGACAGCCGCGGTTACCGTTGTCACGGAAGCCGGTTTATCCGAGCCGTCCGCTCCAACCCACTCGACAACTTTGTTATCGCTGTAAGTCTGATAAGCCTTCCATACGAGCTTGGTGGCATCCTCGTTTACTTTGCCGCTCATGCGGAATTCGGTAAATTCGGTTTCGCTGAGGCCGCCGCCTTCCGCAGCCGTCCAGGTAATGCTTGTTACAACGCCGTTTGCATCCTTTTCCAGCTCGCTGGTCCAACCCGGCTTAGGCTCAACGCGGGAAATCACCGCGCCGTCCGCCACCTTAACCTGCACCTTGACGGTGTTAACGCCTTTTTCCTCGCTAGGCACGCGTACCGCGAATACCTGATACGAATTGGCCGGCACGGATGGCGGCTGAACCGTTACGTGGGCGCTTGCCACGCCTGCGAACATCATCAGGCACACGGCCATTGCGGCCGCTATTACCCATTTTTTCATCTGCTTCTTCATCTGACGCATCTCCCTTTCTGATCATGAGCCTGTCGTGCGCTTCTCTGACATGAGTATATAACCCGAGCAGGATGCGTGACATGACTCGAAAGGGCTATCCGGATATGACTATTATGTGTCCGCCCGTTCTAATAATTCCGGAACGCAGTTTCCCGCACAAGCTCATTATCGTCCTGATCCATGACGCGGATCTCGGCCGTCCATTTGGAGGCGTACGGCAGGAATGGACCCTTCGCTTCATAGGACGCGCTAATGTAGCCCGGGAAAGCATCGTTAGGCTGGCTGTCGTCCTTCACCAGCGGAATATCGATCGGGGCATCCTTCTTGGCGTCAGAGTGCAGCCGCAGAATAACCGACTTAGGCGCCCCAGACGCTTCGGGCAGCCAGACGTGGAGAGAAATCGCATTGTCACCGCCAGGCACGTTAGGCGATACGTTAAACGTTACATGCATATCCTCGCCCATCTGGTGGAAGTTATAAGGCTCGTTTGGAGGCAGCGGACTCATATAAGTAAACACGGCTGCAATCGCCACGATACAGGCCATCATAATAGCATCCGCCTTCAGCAGACTTCCGGCCGGGAAGCCGCTTTTTTTCATCCGGAGACGCAGCAGAATACCCGTCATAAGCACCGCGACCACAAGTATAACCTTAACCGTAAGCAGTCCGCCCCATGTGGTCAGCCATAAATAAGACAGCTTCGGCAGGAACAGCAGCGTCATGGTCACCCCGCTGATTACGAGCACAACAAGGGAGATCAAGGCGCCCTGGGAGAAGCTTGCGCCAAACCGCCCCGCTTCCTTCCGGTCCGCATACCAGACGTACAGAAGCACGGCCAGACCGCCCGCCCAAACCGCGGAGGCAATCAAATGGATAAAATCAAAAGCAATCGTCAGCACCTTCTGGTCGTTTGCCGCCGGATGGCCGATCAGGCTTTCCACGCCAAGCAGCAGAACCACCCACAGCAGACGGACAAACTTCCCTTTGAACCGCTGAGCCGCAAAACCAAGCAGAACCAGGACAATCAGCTCAAGCCATGCCCGTCCGGTAGCGGTATTCGTAAACAGCGACCCCCAGGAGGAGATCGGCTGGCCTTTCATCAATTCATTAACCTGCAGGAAAATATGAACCAGTACCGTAAGCAAAAGCGCCCGCAGGCCAATCACGGACAACCGCTTGAAGGCCGACTGCAGCGATTCGCTTGGCTTCCGGATAAAGACCGACCATAAAGCAATGCCTGTCGCCAGCAGCAGCGCAGCATAATAAAGCACCCGCACGGCATACAGCATGTTTTGCTGCATTCCTTTGGAGCTGCTTACTTGCGTGGCAAACGTCTCTCCGTCCTTCCAGTCGGGCGGATTGCCTACAACAAACGCATAAGAACCGCTGACCGGATGGCCATCCTCGGAAATGATATGGTAGGAGACCGAATAAACGCCATCTCCAAGCGCAGGAAGAGCTGCCTTAAGGGTTGTTCCGCCATTCTCCAGAACAAGGTCTTCCGTCTTTATTTTGTTCGATTGGGAATCGACGACTTCCAAGGATCCCGCCCCGGGCTCAACCGCCTCGTTAAACGTAAGCTCCACAAAAGGCGGCGACTCGGCAAGCTTCGCATTCGCGGCGGGAACGGTCTTCTCCAGAGTCGCATGCGCAAAAGCCTGCGGCGCAAGCGCTAATGCCAATACAACAAGCAGCATGACCGCTGCCAGAATTCGTTTCGGAAACGTATGTAGATTTGCTGTCATGACAACACCATACTCCTATTCTTTAGCTTCCTTCCCATTGTACGACTGCAAGCCCCTTTCCGCATGACTCGTTAGAGCTACGCACGGACAAAAGGCATGTTCGGCAAAAAACAGAACAAAACGGTATTGCCCTCCCAATGAGAACAATACCGCTTTTTTCCCGCTGCTATTAAACGTTGAAACGGAAGTGCATAACGTCGCCGTCCTGCACCACGTATTCTTTGCCTTCGAGGCGCAGCTGGCCTCTTTCTTTTGCCGCGTTCATCGTACCGGCCGCAGCCAGGTCCTCGAACGATACAACCTCGGCGCGAATGAAGCCGCGCTCGAAGTCGGTATGGATAACGCCGGCCGCTTGCGGAGCCTTCATGCCTTTACGGATGGTCCAGGCACGAACCTCCTGCACGCCGGCCGTAAAGTACGTATACAAGCCAAGCAGCTTGTACGCCGCGTTGATCAGACGGTTAAGACCGGATTCCTGCAGGCCCAGCTCTTCGAGGAACATCGCTTTGTCTTCGCCTTCCAGCTCAGCGATCTCTTCTTCCACCTTCGCGCTGATTGGCACCACTTGCGCTCCCTCGGCAGCTGCGAATTCACGCACCGCTTGCACAAACTTGTTATTATCCGTGTCCGCAACTTCCGACTCGGCTACGTTTGCCGCATACAGCACCGGCTTCATCGTGAGCAGGTGAAGATCCCGGATAATGAGTTTCTCGTCATCGGACAGCTCTACGCTGCGCGCAGGCTGATCGTTGTACAGAGCTTCTTTGACGCGTTCCAGCACTTCCACTTCAAGGGCGATTTTTTTGTCGCCGCCTTTCAGGTTTTTGCGGGAACGCTCGATTTTTTTCTCAACGGACTCGATGTCCGCCAGAATCAGCTCAAGGTTGATGGTTTGGATATCGCCAAGCGGATCCACTTTGCCGTTTACGTGCGTGATGTTCTCGTCTTCGAAGCAGCGTACAACGTGAACGATCGCGTCTACCTCGCGGATATGGGCGAGGAACTTGTTGCCAAGGCCTTCGCCTTTGCTTGCGCCTGCCACAAGGCCGGCAATATCAACGAATTCGAAGGCAGTCGGAACCGTTTTGTTCGGCTGCACGAGCTCTGTCAGTTTGTCCAGACGATAGTCCGGCACCTCTACCACGCCAACGTTCGGGTCAATCGTACAGAACGGATAGTTTGCGGATTCCGCTCCTGCTTGCGTAATTGCATTAAATAAAGTGGACTTGCCGACGTTCGGCAGACCAACGACACCTGCTTTCAAAGCCATGAAATAAGACACCCCATTTTCCGAAGTAACAATCTCACGTCATTATACCCGATGGCCGCTTACAATAAAAGCCCTAACACAAGGCAGGCCGCTCTTCCAAAAATGGGGCGCCGTCACCCGGCTGCGTTATTTTTTATAGAAGGATAAACCGAATAAATAACCGGCAAGAACATTAAAAATAGCTTCGTTCTTGTCATCAAGAACAATCCGGCTAAGCGTCCCGTATGTACCTTCTGCCCCGGTATACAGCTTGCCGTAATTGACGGCCGCCACATAGTTCAGTACCACGATAACGATCGACAGCATTAACGTGAACTGCGTTTCTTTCAGGCGGAACCGGAACTCGCCTTTGCCGATCAGATGAAGACTTGCCCCAAAGCCAAATGTAATGCCGAAGAGAACAAACAGGAACTTGGCCGTCACATCCGGATCGCCGTTACGGATTAGAAATTCGTTGCTTGCATAAACAACAAGCATGGTAAACAAAAGGAACAGGATGAACACCAGATACTTGAATACCGCTGACTTCTTAACCATTTTCTGCACCCCTTATGTTGTGTAACGCAATTGCATGCCAAACCCTCCCCGCGCCCATACTAACAGGGACCAGGAGGTGAAACCTACACGATGGAAAATCAAACCCACAAAGGCAATTATAAAGGGACAACGGCCATGAAGGCAAAGAACCAAGATATGGCATTTGTCAATGATACGATTGAGGATGCGAAGTCGGTTACAAACTTCTCCTCCAAGAACAAAAAAACGGACTAATCGAAACATAAAGCCCCCGCTCGGAAGCTGCCACGGCAGCGAACCAAACGGGGGCTTCTTTATTGAATTGGCCTCAATTGCGCAGCGGCGCCTCCTGAAGCTCGGCCCTTGTCTGCAGGAAGCGGAAGAAGGCTACGGAAGCTTCTGCTCTCGACACCTGCTTAGCCGGCTGGAAGTTGCCGCCTGACAGCGTCATAATTTTCAATCCGACAACAATTGCCGCCTGGCCCTTCTTCTCCATCTTGTCTGCATCCTTGAAGCTGATATTGAACAGATTATCGTAATTGGCGAGGGAGTTGTATCCGAGCGCACGGACAATCAACTCCGCCATCTCTTCGCGGTCCACCTTGCCGTCCGGATTAAACGAACCGTCGCCAATATCGATCAGATTTTGCCGCAGCGCGCTTTCGACGTATACATAATATTGATTTTTCGTGCCGACGTCGGCAAAAGATGCGGATGCCGACGAATCCGCCGCCCCTGCATACAATACCGGCGGACGACCGCTGTTCATGGCGAGCACCAGCATCTTGATCAGCTCGCCGCGGGTGACGATTTCGTTCGGACGGACCTTGCCGTCCTTCACGTCAAGCGCTTTGTAGGCGACCATCAGCTCCAGCTGACGCTGCGCCCAATGGCCGTCAATATCGGTAGCCTTCGGCTTCTCCAGCTGGGTAACGTCTCCGGTGTCGCGGTTTCTCCAGCTGCCCGATACCGCGTCCAGGAAGATGGATTCATCAAGCTGGCGAGGAACTAACCGGTAGATCAACTGAGCGTTTGTGTTGGATTCCACATCCGACGGCTTGATCTCACCGGCTGCCAGCAGCACTTTATATTTTTCCGCCGGAATCGGCTGGCCTTGATACACATAATTTTGCGTCAAATAATAAGTCAGCTCCGTCCGGTAGTAGGTCATCCACTTCTCAATGGCCTGTGCCGGCGTGATAACCTTAGGCGCCGTCTCCGGGTATTTATACGGATTGATGCTGGCGTCGTAGCTGCGCACTGCCCCCGTATTCGAGTCGATGGATACGTTCACGTTGTCATAATCGGCCGTTGCGCCGTTAATCTTGTGAACGAAGCTGAAATAATACGTATCGATATACGGCATTTTATCCAGATCGTATTGCGACTTATCGCGCTTCACGATATACAGCTCATCCGCCGCCCAAGGAAGCTGCTTCTTCACCGCTTCAATGGCTTTGGCTTCCGCCTGGTCGTAGGACAGGGCAGGGCTCGCGCTGGCATTCTGATTGTTTTGATAAGAATAGAAGCTGCTGATAAATCCTGTCCGGCTGTTAATTAATGCCGATGCGGAACCGATGGTGTCCTTTCCGTTCTTCAGCTCCCATTCGAGTCTCCAGCTCGCAACCGTCGCACCGGCAGCATCATCCGCGTTCTCGTAATAGTTGGCGCCGTTGTACACCGCGTTAGAAGGAAGAGGGAAAGCAGCCATTACCGCTTGCTTCGCCTGTTCTTCGGTCAAATTAACCGCTCCGGGAGCCGCTCCCAGCGGTTTATCCGCTAACGGCGTCTCCGATACCTGATTGGAATCGATGAATCCGCTCTGTACCGTTTTGCCGGTCACCGCGTCAATCGCAAAAGCTCCCATATCGTAGCTCAGAACCGGCTTGCTTGGCCCCTGCGGATTATACGGAATAACGTAACGCAGTTCAGGCTTCGCCTGCTCAATGAGATTTTTCTTCGCCTCATCGGCCGTCAGCTTGGCATCCACCTTCGGAAATTGAATCGTATCGTCCCACTGCAGGGTGTAGCGCAAGACATGCCCTTCGCTGTCCACATCAAGCTCAATATAGTTATCCACGTAAGGAATATCATGGACAACCCGGTCAAATCTGAGCGTGTGGCGCACTTCCCCGGTCAGAGGAGGCAGCTGCTGAGCGCCGTATTCCGGATTAAATTTCACTTGATTCTTGTAGGTTGGCGCAACCTCCGACAAGAAGGAATAAGCAATCTTCTGCGCGGCTTCCCGCTCGACCTTCAGCGGGTAGGTAGGCTTTGCGCTAGGATTGTCGAGGTAGGTACCGTAATCAAGAAGCTGACCGGTATCCGCATTCAGCCGTACATAGATGCTGCCTTTGTTTTTGCCGTTTACCTTGTACACAAAATCAAGACCCCATACGCTGCGTTTACCGCCGGCCAGCGTATCGGACGAGAGCGAAGCTCCTTGCAGCGTGTACTCCTTCGGGACGCTTACGATCTGCCGGGCGAGTGACTCCGCTTTTTCCTTCGTTACCTTCACATTAACGGGCGCAACCGCGCTTCCATCCGATGCGGCGGCATCTCCTGATACCGATACGGCCGAAGCTGCAGGTTTGTCAGCGCTTTCGGCAAAGGCAGCGGCAGGAATACCGCTCGTCAGCATAACCGCCGTTGCCAGCACGGCCAGCTTCTTGCGATGATTCATCATCATAACGAACCTCCTATGCTTTTCCATTCTTGTTAATCAGCTAAATAGACGTGGCAGCTGCTCCGGAAGTTGCGTTTATCCCAATATTTTCATGATGCATCACAAAAAAGCCAGAAACCTGCGTTTCGCGCAGGTTCCTGGCTTTTCATGCCATCAGCCAAAGCTTACAGTTGGCCGGAGATTTTTGCTTTCAGAGCATCTTTGCTTTGTACGCCAACCATTTTGTCAACGGGTTGACCGTCTTTGAACAGGATCAGTGTAGGAATGCTCATTACGCCGAATTGGGAAGCCAGTTCAGGCTCTTCGTCAACGTTGATTTTCGCGATTGTAGCTTGGCCTTCAAGTTCGGTTGCGAGCTCTTCTACGATAGGGAGCTGCATTTTGCAAGGTCCGCACCAAGGTGCCCAGAAGTCTACCAAAGAAACGCCGTTTTCCACGCTAGTCGCAAAGTTATCTTTTGTCAATGCTACTGCCATTGTCAATCATCCTCTCCAAAATAATATGATAAGGGAATTCCGCCACGTACCGTTTTATTGTAACCTAATCGCAACCACAAGCGTGAATTTGCTTCAGTACATCGGATATCGTGATGCCGCTGAAGTAGCCTTCCAGCTGCTTCTCGGCTGTACAGAAGATCCCGAACATCACCTGGTTCATATTCGAGCCAACGACGCAATCCATGCCCGGATTACCCGAGCACCAGCTCGGGATAAAAGAGCCCTGCGCCATGACGCGGTATACATCGCCAAGCGTAACGACATCTGGATCAATTGTAAGCCTGTAGCCGCCTCCCGCGCCTTCTCTTGTATCGACAAAGCCGCTTTTGCGCAATCCGCTCATTACTTTGCGGACGCGCGCGGAGTGCGTGCCTACGTTGTCGGCGATCATCTCACTGCTTGCCATCCGCTCGGGCAGATAGGCTAAATAAACGAGACTGTGTACGGCAATCGTAAATTCGCTGTTCAATGTGAACGGCCTCCCTGTTTAGTACTGTAATAATATCAATTACAGTTAACAATGTCAATAGCAAGGCCGCCCGATTTCCGCCACAGTCATAGGGTGCGACGGCGGCACCCCCCTTATTCGCACAGCTTATTGTTAGAAATTGAAATTCATGGGGTCGGATCCAAAGCGGCGGCCGACATTCAAGCCGTTAATCTTCTCCACCTCTTCGGCAGTAAGTTCAAAGTCGAAAATGTCCGCGTTCTCGATAATCCGGCTCTTCGTAACGGACTTCGGAATGGTAACGACGCCGCATTGCAAATCCCAGCGCAAAATAACCTGCGCGGCCGATTTGCCATGAGCCTGTCCGATCTCCTGCAGAAGCGGCACATCGAGATTGCCTTGAAGCAGCGGACTCCATGCCTCAAGCTGAATGCCGCGTTCCTTGCAATAACTTTGCAGATCAGGCTGGGTCAGGTATGGCTGGAATTCCACCTGATTCACCGCAGGCACCACTTCGCAGCTGCCAAGCAGATCGTCCAGATGAGGAATCAGGAAGTTGCTGACGCCAATTGCCCGCACATGCCCTTCCTTGTACAGCTTCTCCAAAGCACGATACGTATCCTTGTATTTACCGGCCACCGGCCAATGAACCAGATATAAATCAATAACGTCCAGCTTCAGCTTGCGGCGGCTTTCCTCGAAAGCTTTCAGCGTGCTCTCGAAGCCCTGGTTGCTGTTCCATACCTTTGTCGTAACAAACAGCTCCTCGCGCTTCAGACCGCTTGCGGCGATCGCGTTGCCCACGCCTTCTTCGTTGCCGTAGATCGCCGCTGTATCGATACTGCGGTAGCCTGCCTCCAGGGCATCCGCAACCGCTCGCTCGACCTCTTCGCCTTCCTTTGTTTTGAATACGCCAAAGCCAAGCCAAGGCATCCGAATTCCGTTGTTCAATTCCGTGGTTTGCGTAATGGATGTAAATTTGCTCACAACTCTTCTCCTCCCTCATTCTAAAAATGCTGCTTCTCAGCTCCCCTATTTTACCATTGATCTTCCCCTATGAACAATTAAGCTGCTATCGAATAATTAGCGGGATATTCCAAACAAACCTGTCATGATGGTGGCAGAGGCGAATACATATGTACGGAATGGCGAATCAGCAGGCGAAGGAGGTGTGCCCGAGAATGGTGCTGTGGTGGAACCGATGGACTGCCTTCCGGACTGAGGCCGGATCCCGGGCTGACGAAATCGACAGGCTTTACGCGTATTTCAAATCACACGGGTTAAAATCAAAGGTTACCCTGGACGGCTCCTTGAAACGGCTTCATGTACGCAGCAATGATGAAGCGCGCGCCAAGGAGCTTGCGGCTTCATTCGACGCAGAGCATTCCTGATAAGCTTTTGATTCAGCCGTAATCCGCAGTTTCATATTGGCGGTGCCTGTACCGGAGGCAATCCTCAGTCCTAGCGTGGCTGAGATACCTCCATCCGGGTACCGCCATTTTTTAACCTTTTTCAGACCTTGATCTTCGGGGGGAAGTGTGTATAATACAGGTTAGTGGTTTTCTAGGGTTCCGCTAAGCGAGAGGCTTGGGTCTGGTCCGAGGGAAAACTCACAGCGATAGCTGTGATCACGGAAGGATAAAAACCTGGGAGTCGCCTGCGCCAGCAGTGAACTCCCAGGTTTTATTTTTGTCTTTTTAAATATTACATCACGTGTAAGGGGGAAGATTTTTCATGAAAAAGCAATGGTTGCAAGTTTATGTTGCTGCCGTTTTTGAAGTCATGTGGGTCACCGGGCTCAAGCATGCGGACCATGTCTGGAGCTGGGCGGGGACGTTTATTGCGATTGTGCTCAGCTTTGCCCTGCTTATCAAAGCCAGCGGCGAGCTTCCCGTCGGCACGGTATATGCCGTTTTTGTAGGACTTGGCACGACCGGTACGGTAATTTCGGAATCCGTCTTTTTCGGGCATCCGCTCCACGCGGCTAAATTGTTGTTTATCGCCCTTCTTTTGATTGGCATTATCGGTCTCAAGCTTATTACACCTGAGCACGCACATGCGGGCGAGAAGAAAGGAGCATCCTCCAAATGAACTGGTTAGCTTTGATCTGCGCAGGTCTGTTCGAAATGCTTGGCGTCGTTATGATGAACAAGGTCAATGAGAAAAAAAGCGTTAAAAACATTGCACTCCTGCTAATTGGCTTTGGCATGAGCTTTGCGTGCCTCTCTTATGCCATGCAAACGCTCGAGATGAGTATTGCTTACGCGATCTGGACGGGTATCGGCGCTACCGGCGGGGCGGTTCTAGGCATGATCCTGTACGGAGAGCCGAAAAACATGCTCCGGATCTTCTTTATCACCCTCATTATCGGAGCCGTAGTTGGCCTCAAGCTGGTGGCTTAATTGCGGTTAGAACGAAAGCAAGGGGCTGTCCCGTAGCTTTATCAGCTTACGGGACAGCCCCTTGCGTGTATATATCGGCTCACTAAACAAAAAGAAGTGGACTGGTTAGGTGCCGATTACACTTCCATGATGATAGGAAGGATCATCGGCTTTCTTTTCGTTTGTTCATATAAGAATCGTCCAAGCGCGTCTTTTACGTTTGATTTAAGTGTTGTCCATTGGTTTACGTTATCGCTGATGGATTTCGTAATCGTTCTAGTTACAATTCTGCCTGCTTCCTCAAGCAGTCCTTCCGACTCCCGTACATAGACGAAGCCTCGGGAGATAATATCCGGTCCCGATTTGATCGTCTTGTCCTGCTTGCTGATCGTTACGACAACAACAAGAATGCCGTCCTGGGACAGGTGCTTGCGGTCGCGAAGTACGATATTGCCAACGTCTCCGATACCAAGTCCGTCGATATACGTATTGCCAGCCGGCACTTTGCCGGATTTGCGTGCATCGCCGTTTACGATTTCCACGATTTCACCGTTATCCACGATGAAGGTATTGCCTTGTTCGACGCCAACGGCTTCAGCCAGCTTCTTGTGATGAAGCTGCATCCGGTATTCTCCGTGAATCGGAATGAAATACTTGGGAGCCATCAATTGAAGCATCAGCTTCAGCTCTTCCTGGCTGCCGTGGCCGGATACGTGCATGCCTGTTTGCGTGCCGGAGCCGTAAATCACGTTCGCTCCGAGACGGAACAGCTCGTCCACCGTACGTCCGATGCTGCGTTCGTTACCCGGGATTGGCGTTGCCGAAATAATAACGGTATCGCCTTCCAGAATCTCCACCTGGCGGTGATTCGAACGGGCCATCCGCGTAAGAGCGGACATTGGCTCGCCTTGGCTGCCTGTGCAGAGAATAACGACTTGATTATCCGCATAGCGGTTCACTTCGTTCGTCTCGATCAGCATGCCGTCCGGAATATCGAGATAGCCCAGCTCCGAAGCAATCGTAATCATGTTGACCATACTGCGCCCGATAATCGCCAGCTTCCGTCCCGATGCCGCCGCCGCATCCACAACCTGCTGCAGACGGTGCACGTTCGAGGCGAAGGTAGAGACGATCACGCGGCGTTCCGCCTTGCGGAAAGCATCAATGAAGTTCGCGCCGACGATCCGTTCCGATGGCGTAAAGCCTGGACGTTCGGCGTTTGTGCTCTCCGACAGCAAAGCGAGGACACCTTTTTTCCCAATCTCCGCCATCCGGTGGATGTCTGCGTGATAATCGCCTACCGGAGTTTGGTCGAATTTGAAGTCGCCCGTATGGACAACGACGCCTTCCGGTGTATCCAGCACGACGCCGAGGGAATCCGGAATACTGTGGTTCGTCTTGAAGAACGACGCCTTCATCGAACCCAGCTTGAGCTCGGAATCGGAATGAATCAGATGCCGTTCCGTCGAACCGAGAAGTCCGGCTTCCTTCAGTTTCCCTTCGATCAATCCCATCGTCAACCGGCTTGCATAGACGGGCATGCTCAGCTGCTTCAGAATATATGGCAGGCCGCCGATATGATCCTCATGGCCGTGCGTGATGAGCAAGGCTCTAACTTTGTCCTTGTTCTCGATGAGGTACGTAATGTCGGGCACGATAATGTCGATGCCGAGAAGCTCCTCATCCGGGAATTTGGAACCGCAATCAATTACAATAATGTCGTTCGCGTATTGTACCGCGTACATGTTCTTGCCAATTTCGCCTACGCCGCCCAAGGCAAAAATGGATAGTTTCTTTTCAGTTTTATGGTTATTCAAAAATAATCCTCCTATTTATAAGACTGACGACGATTGTTATACTTCAAACTTAAAAATCCGAACCAGTCACTTGCCACCATTATAGCACGAAAAAATAACAAAATGGAAATAGGCTTATTTAGCCGTTTTGTACCCTGCTGAACTTCCTCCAAGCCGCAATCGCCGCGTTCACGGTTAATCCAAGCGCCACGCCAAGCATTACCGCTGCCAAATTCAATCCGTGTATGAACAATAGCAGCATGCCTGCGCCATAATCATCTTCCGGAAGCGGAAAAACCGCACCCATCAGATAACCGGTAATCATCAGCATCGGCACCCAAATAACAGGGATAAACAAAGCAAAATACCAATACTTTCGGCGAAAACAAAATAGAACAGGCAACGCGTATACTGCCGATGTTATTGCAAAAACGATGTACGCCTCGTCTATAGCGGCACTATAGCGATAGGCCAGTTGAAAAAAAGTATTCCCGATTACCGCATAAATAACGCTTAAGAGCACAACGAAAAATGCAGCCCGTTGATAGCCGGGTCTTACATGCGGCTTCATTATCGCTTAATGATCTCCTTGAGCGCCTCTACAAGCGCAGCCATCTCTTCGTCCGTGCCAACCGTTACGCGCAAATATTGATCAATGCGGGGCTGTTTGAAATACCGGACAAGCACGCCGCGTTCGCGCAGCTGCTGGAACAGAACCTCTGCCGCATGCTCCGGATGGGAGATGAAGACAAAGTTCGCTGCCGAGTCGGTCACGATAAAGCCCAGCTCTTTCAGTTCCTTCGTCACCGCTTCGCGCGTCGCGATTACCTTCGCTGTGGTCTCCAGGAAATAAGCCTCGTCCTCAAATGCCGCTACCGCGCCCGCGAGCGCAAGACGGTCAAGCGTATAAGAGTTGAACGAATTTTTAACGCGGTTCAGCCCGTCGATCAGCTCTTCGCTGCCCAGCGCCCAGCCTACCCGCAGACCCGCAAGCGAGCGGGACTTCGAAAGCGTCTGAACAACAAGCAGATTCGGATATTCATTAACCAGCTTTGCCGCAGACTCGCCGCCGAAGTCGATATAAGCCTCGTCAATCAGGACAACCTGATCGGGGTTTTGCGCAAGCAACGTACGGATATCGTCAAGCGAAATCAGCATGGCCGTAGGCGCATTCGGGTTCGGAATAACGATGCCTCCGGTATCCCGGCGGCTGAATTCGTCAACCGGCAGCTTAAACTGCTCGCCCAGCGGAATAATGTCCGCCTTCAGCTGATAGAACTCCGCATACACCTTATAGAAGCTGTATGTAATGTCCGCGAACGCGACCGGTTTGGCCGGATTAAAGAAAGCCGCAAAGGCAAAAGCGAGCACTTCGTCGGAACCGTTGCCTACGAATACTTGATTCGGAGCAACCTCGAAATATCCGGCGATTTTCCGGACAAGCGCATCGGAGGTTGGATCGGGATAAAGCCTTAAATCATCGTTTGTTGCCGACCGGATGGCCTCCAGCACTTTAGGCGAAGGCGGGTACGGATTTTCGTTGGTGTTCAGTTTAATGTATTTTTTGTCCTTCGGCTGCTCCCCGGGAACATAAGGAACTAAAGAAGCCGTAAGCGGACTCCAAAACTTGCTCAATGTTCATTCTCTCCTGTCGTCTTATCATCCTATTGCTTCCAGCATAAATGATTTGGCGCGAATCGCCAAATCAGCGTCATTAAATCTTGCGTCCGACAATAATCAAGTCCCGCTCAACCCCGTCAAGCTCGGCTACCTTCGGCAGGTTCGCCCACTCTTCGAAGCCAAATTTCCGCAGCAGGGCAAGGCTAGGCTCATTATGGCCAAATACAAACCCGAGCAGCGTGCGAAGACCAAGTCCCGGGCTTGCTTCAAGCGCCTTCCGAATCAGGAACGAGCCGATACCGCGCGCGCGGTATTCCTGATCGATATAAATGCTGATCTCGGCCGTTGCGTTGTAAGCCGGGCGTCCATAGAACGACTGGAAGCTCAGCCACGCTATCATTTTGCCGTCTTCCTCCAGCACCCATAACGGGCGAAAATCCGGCGAATGCTCGTCATACCATCTCATTCTGCTCTCCACCGATACGGGCTCCAGATCAGCCGTTACCTGGCGGGACGCGATAGTAGAGTTGTATATTTCGACGATGCGGGGCAGATCCTCTACCCCGGCATCTCGGATCGTAAATTCGTTGTTCATAAGTAGTTCTCTCCTTGACCACATGTTTCCTTTATTTTGATTGTACAGCCTGTACGATTTTTGCGCACGTGTAAATAATTTAACCTTCCCCACCCTCAAAAACCAGCTGCCCCCCACCAGCAGCGCAGTTAAGGCCCTTTAGATGCCTTAGCGGGTACTACGAAGATAAAAACAAAGCACTTAAGGTCCCCGGAGGACCTTAAGTGCTTGCCGATCTCTCAAAGACTAATCTAAAAAACCAGTTACCGCGCAGTTAAGGTCCTTCAGTGACCTTATCGTGCACTTCAAGGACAGAAACAAAGCCCTTAAGGTCCCTCGGGGGCCTTAAGGGCTTTCCAGATACCGGATAGCATGGCGATAATGGCCTTTTACTGGCTGCCGTCGTGAACAACAACCGTGCCCGCGATAAAATCGTGAATGGCGCGTTTGTCTTCGCGCATGCCCACCATAAACGCGCTGACGATCGCCGCGATACCAAGCGTAATCCCGTAGACAAGACCGCCTACGACATTGCGCATGAGCATCGTGCCGATACCCGGCGGCCTGCCGTCCAGGCGGCGGATCTGAATGCCGCAAATCTTTTTCCCGATCGTATAGCCGTTCCAAAAGACGGGAATGAGCAAAGAATACAAGAAGGAGACGATGTTTGTAAAAGCGCTGTCGCCCTTACCCGAAATGATGAACGACAGAATGGCAAGCGGTATGCCCATAATAAGGCCGTCCAAAATATTGGCGCCCAAACGTCTCCAGAATCCTGCGCGATTGTAATTATCCATGTTGCTTCCTCCCTATTTTTCTCTAATGGCTTGTGTGCTTTCTTTAACCTATTACCACCTATTCGCGCTTATGACTCCCCCTTAAAAACCGGGCAGATTACAAGAAAATTCGCCACAATTCTACAATTTCCTTCTCTTTTACCATATTTTATTAATAATGAGTGATCTGCTATCGATGCTTCTCAGTAATGAACATTTATTTGTAAAAAAACCGGGCCATCCTATACGGACAACCCGGCTGTTGCGCCTTAAGGCGTTTATTTAAGCTTTGGACGGATCAAACGAGCTCTTCAGCGAGACAATCCGGTTGAATACCAGCTTCTCCCCCGAATCCTTCGGATCCACATTGAAGTAGCCGTGGCGGAAGAACTGGAACTTGTCATGACCTTTCGCGTCCTTCATGTTCGGCTCCACAAAGCCTTGCAGCACTTGCTGATTGTTCGGATTGATGCATTCGAGGAACGGCTTGCCTTCCTCTTCTGCTTCGCTTGTAATAAGCGGCTCGTACAGACGGAAGTCTGCCGGCACGGCTTGCGAGGCTTCAACCCAGTGGATCGTGCCTTTTACTTTGCGGGCATTAAAGCCCGAACCGCTCTTGGTTGCCGGATCATACGTACAGCGCAGCTCGATCACGTTGCCGTCCGCATCCTTGATGACTTCCTGGCACGTAATGAAGTATGCATGCTTCAGACGCACTTCGTTGCCAGGGAACAGACGGAAATATTTCGCTGGAGGATTCTCCATGAAATCGTCTTGTTCGATATAGATCTCGCGGGAGAACGGAATTTGGCGCGTGCCCATTTCCTCGTTCTCGGCGTTGTTCTCCGCTTCAAGCATTTCCACTTGGCCTTCCGGATAGTTCGTAATAACAACCTTCAGAGGCTGCAGAACGGCCATCGTGCGAAGCGCCTTCAGCTTCAGGTCTTCCCGGATAAAATGCTCCAGCATCCGCTCGTCCACGGTGCTGTTCGCTTTCGCTACGCCAATCTCGCGGCAGAACGCGCGGATCGCTTCCGGCGTATAGCCCTTGCGGCGGAGACCGCTGATCGTTGGCATGCGAGGGTCGTCCCAGCCGGTTACGACGCCTTCGTCCACGAGCGCTTTCAGCTTTCTTTTGCTCATAACGGTATTCGTAATGTTCAAACGGGCGAACTCGTATTGCTTCGGCACGTCGGCCATTTCGCATTCCGCGATCGTCCAGTCGTACAGCGGACGGTGGTCCGCAAACTCCAGCGTACAGATCGAATGCGTAATGCCTTCAATCGCGTCGCTGATCGGATGAGCATAGTCGTACATCGGGTAAATGCACCATGCGTCTCCCGTGCGGTGATGATGCGCATGGGCAATCCGGTACAACACCGGGTCGCGGAAGTTGATATTCGGCGAAGCCATGTCGATCTTCGCGCGCAGCACCTTCTCGCCGTCCTTGAATTCGCCTGCCCGCATTCTTGCGAACAGATCGAGATTCTCTTCCACGCTGCGGTTCCGGTAAGGGCTGTCTTGTCCCGGCTGCGTCAGCGTGCCGCGCGTTTCGCGAATTTGCTCGGCATTCAGGTCGCATACATAGGCTTTCCCTTTGCAAATCAGCAGAACGGCGCGGTCGTACAATTCTTCGAAATAATCGGATGCAAAGCGAAGATCGTCCCAGTCAAAGCCGAGCCAGCGCACATCCTCCTTAATCGATTCTACGTATTCCGTATCTTCCTTCACCGGATTCGTATCGTCGAAACGAAGGTTTGTCCGTCCTTTGAATTCATCGGCAAGCTCGAAATTCAGGCAGATTGACTTGGCATGTCCGATGTGCAAATATCCGTTGGGCTCCGGCGGAAAGCGGGTCACGATTTCCTGCACGTGGCCTTCTTTCAAATCTTCGACGACGATGTTCTTGATAAAGTTAGAGGATGATACCTTATTCTCCACTGTGTTTTCCACGGCGACCAACCTTTCCCGTAAATAATTATCTTCCTATCATACACAAAATTACGAGAAAATACACTGTCTACTGCTAGGGAGAGACACTATCCTTTAAATAAAAAGTCCAGTGCGCCGGCGGAGTAGAGCAGAACCAGGACAACGAGGATCGGGGCGATATACCGCACCATAAACAGCCAAACGTTAAACCATGCCGATTTGAGACCGGCCGCTTCGGCAGCATTCTTCCATACCCAGCCGACAAAGATCGTAACGATCAAACCGCCAAGCGGCAGCAGGATATTCGAGCAGATGAAATCCATCCAGTCAAAGAACGTCTTGTCGCCGAACTGCAAGCCTCCCACGGCCCCGCCCACGGAAATGGCCGAAGGAATCCCGACTAGGAAAACAAGAAGCGTAACCACAACAACCGATAAGCTTCGGCTCCAATTAAACTTTTCGCGGACGAAAGCTACCGGCACTTCGAGCAGCCCTACCGTCGAGGTCAAAGCCGCGAAGGCAAGAAGCACGAAGAACAGCCCGCCAAACAGGCTGCCGAACGGCATCGCGGCAAACGCGGCAGGCAAAGCCACAAACACAAGCCCCGCCCCTTGCGAAGGCTCTATTCCGTATGCGAACGAAGTGGGGAAAATGATAAGCCCGGCCAGAAAGGCGTACAGCAAGTCGCCAAGCCCGATCGCCATCGTTGCCGCGCCTAGCGATTGTCTTTTGTCTACATAAGCGCCATACGTAATCATCGTCCCCATCCCAAGCGATAACGAGAAGAAAGCATGCCCTAACGCAACAAGAGCCGATTCAGCCGACAGTTTGCTAAAGTCCGGCCTCAGGAAGAACGATACTCCTTCTCCCGCACCGTCCAGCGTCAGTGCCCGGACAACCAGTGCAAGGAGCAGAATCACGAGGCCGGGAATCAAAATTTTATTGAACTTCTCTATTCCTCCGGATACGCCTTTAATAATGACCGCCGCTGTAAGCACCATCGCAAGCAGCTGCCACCACACCGGCTGCCAGCTGCCGATAAAGCTTCCGAATTGCGCGCTGTAATCGGCACTGTTAAATAACCTTCCTGTAAAGGACTGTACGGCATAGTACATCGTCCAGCCCGCAACGACAGAATAAAAGGATAAAATCAAAAAAGGAGCAAGGATCATGAGAAAGCCTAAAGCTCCCCAGCCTTTTTGCCGGGTCAGCCGGTTGAAAGAAGTCGACACGCTTCCTCTGCCGCCTTTCCCGATCGCAAGCTCGGCCATTAAAACTGGCAGTCCGACTGCTAGCAGACAAATAATGAACATGAGGAAAAATGCCGCTCCTCCGTACTTGCCTGTAATATAAGGGAACTTCCACATGTTTCCGAGTCCGACGGCGCTGCCGATAGCGGCAAAAATAAAGCCGGATTTAGAAAACTGATCTCCGCCGTTTGACTTCGTACCTTCCTCTTGCTTGTGTTCATCCATCTTACAAACCTACCTCTTTCCTTGTGTCTTCACCTGATGTTGTCAAAGCCTATTATTTGCCCCCAGTTCGAGAAAAAACCGGAATGGTTATCGTACTATTTTTCATACGTTCATACAAGAACCAAAAGAGTGGAACGGATGGTGAGCGCGCCATGGACACACAACGGATTGTCGTCTTGAAGCTGGCGTACGGCTTTTATCCTTTATCCACTGCAGCCTGACCTATTCTGCGGAGGCGTCTCCGTACCACTCGGACAGACCTTATCCGTAAACGTAGTAGGCTCCTTAACGGTGCTTGGCCTGCTGGGGGTTGGCGCGGAGGTTATCTGGTGGGAGGCTTGAATTAGCAGCAAAAAAGCCCATGCAGCCTTGTACGGGCAACATGAGCTTTCCATTAACGCTGTGTGATTACAGCAGTTTTTGGATATCTTCAACCATATTCATCGGCTCGTCGGTCGATTCGAACCGTTTGACGACGTTGCCTTCGCGGTCGATGAGGAACTTCGTGAAATTCCATTTCACGTCATTGCCTTCCAGGTAATGAGGCAGCTTCTCCGACAGGAAAGCATGAAGCATTTTGCCGCTTGGCTCCGAAGTATCAAAGCCATGGAACGGTGCTTGCTCCGTCAAATACTTGAACAAAGGATGAGCCGATTCTTCGCGGACATCCGTCTTCGCAAACAGCGGGAAGGATACGCCATAGTTGATCTGGCAGAATTCCTGCACATCCGAGTTTGAACCTGGCTCTTGCTCACCAAACTGATTGCTCGGGAAGCCCAAAATTTCGAGTCCTTGCTCCTTGAATTGCTCATATACCTTCTGCAGGTCGGAATATTGAGGCGTGAAGCCGCATTTGCTAGCTGTATTTACGATGACCAGCACCTTGCCCTTGTAGTCCTCCAGGCTGACCCGCTGCCCTCTGATTGTATCTGCTTCAAATGAATAAACGCCCATGATGAATCCTCCTCTAACCAAACGGTTTTATTAAATTAAATTGTATACAATTTATATCACATTCCGATACTCCGTGTCAAACGCTGACTATCCAGTATGCTCACAAACAAGAGGGAATTTCCGTCTTACAGACCTCGTTCCCGGTCAACAAGCCCTACTACCAGCCAAATAAGACGGTTTTTCCGTCTTATTGCTCTCGCTTCCCGGCTTCATGCCGTTCCACCAGCCATTTAAGACGGTTTTTCCGTCTTATATCCCTCGTATCCGGGCACCATGCCGCTCCACCAGCTAATTAAGACGGTTTTTCCGTCTTATTTCCCTCGTTCCTTATGATCAAAAAAGGACGTGCCCCATGGCACGCCCCGATTCCTTACATTTCTGCTTTTTGCAGACGCATATAGTCTCCGACCATCGCGAGCCGCCAAGGAAGAATCATTCCGAATGCCAGCAGATAGAACAAAGCGCCGGTCTGCGGGATCGACATATATTCCTCGACTACGCTGTGCAGCGCAAGCCGGATCGCCAGCAGGGTCAGCATGATGAAGATAAACGCCTTGGAACGGCGGACGAATATATCGGATTCCACTCTCTCGAGACGCGTGGTGACGATAAGCGGGAACGAGAAGATCAGCAGCCCCGTGCCAAAAGCCGATAAACCCCACAGCCAGTGGATATGGGTAACCGGAAAAGCAAACATAATAAAGCCCGTCGACATGCCAAGCGGCGGAGCGATAATTTTGCGCAGGTTCGTCGGCTGCTTGCCAGCCCGCATGCGAAGAATAATGAGCGTCAGACCGGCGCATACCGAAAAAACGATGGACGCCACTTGAATGAGATGTGTATGTGCAGATAGCATCGTTATCTATCCCCATTTCAAAATAGGTTAACTACATCCATCGTACTGCAAAATTTTATTCCGTGCAAACCTTCTGCAGCTCGCAAGTTTTGCCTGCCGGACACCGCGAAATCAGTAAGACCCGCGGATAAACGGATGAACCTGTTCCTTATAGAAAGCAGCTAGACGATTACGCTCTTCCTCCGTAAACGAAGGCACGTCCAGCGCAGCCAGATTGTCCTCGACCTGACGAACATTGCGGAAGCCCGGAATCACGCAAGTGACGGCTTCATGATCAAGCAGCCATCGCAGCGAAGCGCGCGTCATATTGCCGCGACCCTCCGCAATCCAGCGCAGCTGGTCAGCCAGTTCAACGCCTTTGGCGAAGCCAAGGCCGGCGAATGTCTCGCCTACGTTAAACGCTTCGCCGTTCTCGTTAAAACGGCGGTGGTCATCCGCTTCGAAGGTGGACGATGCCGTGAACTTGCCCGTCAAGAGACCGCTCGCAAGCGGCAGGCGAACCAAGATGCCAACGCCGCGGCGATGCGCTTCATTGAGCAGCTCGAGCGGCTTCTGGCGGAAAATATTATAGATAACCTGAAGCGCGCGCACATTCGGCTGCTCCAGGCACAATAGACCTTCCTCCACCGACTCTACGCTTACGCCGTAATGACGGATCTTGCCTTCCTGCTGCAGCTTGTCCAGCACTCCAAACACGCTTCCATCCTTCAGGATCGACATTGGCGGACAATGAATCTGGTACAGATCAATCCGCTCGCGCTCCAGACGCTTCAGGCTAGCTTCGCAATAAGCGCGGACCGAAGCCTCCGAGTAGGTCGCCGGATCATGAATATCTCCCGCGCGGCAAAATTTCGTCGCAATGTAAATCTCATCCTCGCGTCCCTTAGTAGCCTGCGCGAGCAGCTGCTCGCTGTGGCCGTCCCCGTACACGTCGGCCGTATCAAAGAAGTTCACGCCTTTATCGATGGCAGCCTCAAGCGCCAATAGCGACTCTTTATCGTTGACGTTGCCCCAGGCTCCGCCAATCGCCCATGTTCCAAAGCTGATTTCGCTTACTTTCAATTCCGATGAACCTAACCCGCGATATTGCATTCTCTCACCTCGTTATGTAATCGGTTACGAGGATAGTGTATCAAAAAAACAGCCGAAGCCCAATCGTTAATCGATCGGCTTCGGCCATTTGGCTCTTCTATGATTAACGCTGATGCTGCATATATGCGCTGATATCCACGCCAAGCCCTTTCGAAAGGCGGATACCGAATTCCACGTTAGCGCGGAAGAAGTTGCATACGGCACGCAGCTGGATATTTTCGCTTGTTTGCTTCAGGTCGTTCACCAGATTGCTGACCAGATTATCCCGCTGCTCCGGCGGCAGCGACAAATAGCGCTCCCCTGCCTGCGTGAAATCGTCGGTCTTGTCGATCTTCTGACGTCCGGCATAGCCATGCAATGGCGCGTTGCTGTCCTTGTACTCGGGAGCTTCCTGCGGGCTTTCGGAAGAGCTGTTTGGCTCATAGTTAACGGTTGAAGGATCGGCCTTCATCGTCATCGCGCCACCCTGCTGATGGTTGCGAACCGGCGCGTAAGGGCAGTTGACCGGAATATGCAGATAGTTGGCGCCAAGACGGTAACGCTGCGCATCCGGGTACGAGAACAGGCGGCCCTGGAGAAGCTTGTCTTCCGAAGGCTCAATGCCCGGCACAAGCGCGCTAGGCGAAAAAGCAGACTGCTCGACTTCGGCAAAATAATTGTCAGGATTGCGATTCAGCTGCATGGTGCCGACAAGTTGCAGCGGGTACATATCCTCCGGCCAGATCTTCGTTGGATCAAGCGGATCGAAGGAATAACGGTCCAGATGCTCGACCGGCATCAGCTGCACATGCAGATCCCATTCCGGATATTGGCCCAGTTCGATGGCATCGTATAAATCCCGGGTTGCGTGGTTGAAGTCTTTGCCCTGCATCTCGCCGGCTTCGGCAGCCGTAAAGTTGCGGACTCCCTGCTTCGATTTCCAATGGTATTTCACATACGTTGCTTTACCCTCATCATTTATCCACTTGAACGCGTGAACGCCAAAACCGTCCATTTCGCGGTAGGAAGCAGGGGTGCCGTCATCGGAGAATACCCAAGTGAGCATATGGGTCGATTCCGGCGACAGCGTCATGAAGTCCCAATAACGCCCCGGCTCTTGAATATTCGTGCGCGGAGAAGGCTTAAGCGAATGTACCATATCCGGAAATTTGATGGCATCGCGGATGAAGAATACCGGCAGATGGTTGCCGACAATATCCAGGTTGCCTTCCTCCGTATAGAACTTCACCGCAAAACCGCGCGGGTCGCGAGCCGTCTCCGGCGAACCTGTTCCGTGGATAACGGTGGAGAACCGGACAAACACGTCCGTTTCTTTTCCTGCTTCCCGCAGGAACGCAGCCTTCGTATGGGCACTCATGCTGTTTGCGGCCCGAAATACGCCGTATGCGCCTGCTCCTCGCGCATGCACCACGCGCTCCGGAATACGCTCGCGGTCAAAATGGGCGATCTTCTCGATCAGATGGTAATCCTCCAAAAGTGTCGGGCCGTGTTGTCCGGCTGTTCTGGAGTTTTGATTATCGCCAACTGGCGTGCCTTGATTAGTCGTTAAACGGTTGATCATATCGGTACCTCCGGATTATTTATATTTAGACTTGATCTAAATATTATAATCCTATTGTACGTTTACGGATCAACCCTGTCATGAACGTTGGATGAAAACCTAATGAAGAACAGATGAAGAAGGTCCCTGCACTCCCTCTTAATTGCCCCGTTCCTCTACCAGCCGATAGCCGACTCCGCGAACGGTCGCGATATAATGAGGCGCTACCGCGCTGTCCTTCAGCTTGCGGCGAAGCGTCTTGATATGCACGTCGACGACATTGCTGCCCCCGAAATACTGGCTGCCCCATACCGCGTCAAACATCGCTTCGCGAGTAAGCACCGCCCCGCCCGAGGTCAGGAACATCAGGAGAAGGTCATATTCCGTCTTGGTCAGCTCAATCCGTTCACCGCCGCGGAACACCGCCATTTTCTTCAAATCAACGGTCAGGTCCTTGAACCGATAGCTGGACAGATCCGGAGCTTTCCACTCTCCGAGCATCCGGTTGATCTGGTTAAGGGCTTCCTGCGGATTCGAAGGCCATGCGAGCAGCTCGGCATTTTTCGGAATGGCGGCTGCCATAACGCGGGCATCCTCGTGGACGAGATACAGAAGGGATGCGCCGTTAATAGGCGAAGTTTGCGTCATCGCCGCATGAAGGGCATCCACGGCATCCGGTATAAGCGGATGTGGAGTGGCATCGTAAATAATGAGCTCCGGCTGCAGGCTGCTGACGAATGCCTTGTTCAGATCATGGAGCGTGAACAGGTCGAAGCATTCCGCCGTAAGAAGATGAAGAAGGCTGTTCATCCGCTCGGGAAAAGGACTAACCGTCATAATCCGCTTAGTCAGGGAACATGCCTTTCCTTCAATTGAATCGCCGGACCGCGGCTCCTCCCTGCGATTATCTTCTACTTGCTGGCGCATAACTCGCATACCCCCTCTAATACAACATGTGCATCCTGAACCTTAAACTTTGTTTCCGCGGCGATTTTGTTCAGCCATTCCCCGGGCAGCTCGGTCAACACTTCCTCTACGCGCCCGCACTGCTTGCACATTATATGATGGTGATCGTCCATTCTGGCGTCATAGCGGCTGACGGCCTCGCCTAGCTTGAGCTCCCGGATGAGACCGGCATCGGTCAAATAACGGAGCGAATTGTATACCGTGCCGTACGCAAAGCTGATGCCTTTATCGCGTAATCTTTCAATAATATCCGCCGCTGTGGGGTGATCATGGGATTCTTGAATCGCCTCGAGAATCGTTTTGCGCTGTACGGTTAAATTTATTTTGGTCATGATTATTCATTCCTTCAATGCGAGTTAATTTAGACTAAGTATAAATCTAAATGAACGGAAGAGCAACCGGGACTCTCTGCCTGTATGCGCCATACTCCCTCTTTAGAACGCATAGCCAAACTTTACGAAAAATAATTATCAGAATATTTACAAAATTGAAATAATAGTTTATGATAGACCTACACTAAACGAAAGGGGATAGACCATTGAAGTAGGTTAGCGAAGCATGTCCTCACTATTTCCGGAAAGGAGATCGCAAGGTAAACCGGACATGCGGGAACCCAAAATCGTCACGTCACTTGTCGCTTAAACCCGATCAATACTTACCGATAATAAGATTAAGGCAACGCAAGTTGTAGAATGGAGCACGAAATTGAATAATTGCGATTCAGAAAGGTAAAGGGATTCCGGTTATCATTGATAAGCGGAATCCCTTTTTTCGTGCGTACTTTATAGAATAGGCGATAATAGCCGGGCGATGGACTCCTTGAACTTGTTCATCAGCGGCCGCTTCAAATAATCCTCAAACGTCAATTCATGACAATCCTGCAGGTCAAGGTCAAACAATCTCTCCAGCTCGCCTGCCGTTGCGCTGTCATAGATGAAGGCGTTCATCTCGAAGTTCAGCTTAAAGCTGCGGTTATCGATATTGGCCGTACCGACGGAAGCAAGCTGACCGTCAATGACAAGCGTCTTCGCGTGCAGAAAGCCCCTTTCGTAAATGTAGCATTTGCCGCCCGCGGCAAGCAGTTCGTCCAAATAAGAATGGGTCGCCCAGTACACGAAGAAATGATCGGGCTTGCCCGGCAGCATCACCTTCACTTCAATCCCGGACCTAGCGGCCGTCTTGAGCGCGGTCATCAGACTCTCGTCCGGGACAAAATAAGGCGTCTGCAGGTAGATGCTTTTTTTCGCGAAATAGATCATCTTGATGTAAGCATCTTTAATCTGCTGGGATTCCGAGTCCGGACCGCTGGCCACAACCTGCATGCCAATTGTCCCCACTGCCTGGAAGTGGCGCGGGAAGTAATGATAATCAAGCTCCACCATACCCGCGGAAGCCAGGTTCCAGTCCATCAGGAACTGCGCCTGCATTTGCAGAACGGCCCTTCCCTCCAGGCGCAGATGCGTATCCCGCCATTCGCCGAAATACTTGTCTCGGCCCATGTACTCGTCCCCGATATTAAAGCCTCCGATATAGCCGATCCGCCCGTCTACGATCACAAGCTTGCGATGATTCCGGAAATTGATCTTCAAATTAAGATACGGAATCCGCGACGGAAAAAAGGCTGCCGCCTGCCCGCCGGCTTCCCGCAGCTCCCTGAAAAACTTCCGCGGCAGACCTTTGCTGCCGATATGGTCATACAGGAACCGAACCTGTACCCCCTGCTTCGCTTTCTCCACCAGCGCCTGGATCAGGCGGTTTCCAAGCTTATCATCACGCACAATGTAATAGACAAGGTGAATATGATGTTGTGCGGACTCGATATCGCGCAGCAGCGCGTCAAACTTGCTTTTCCCTGTTGTAAAGATTTGTACCGCGTTGTTCTGCGTATACAGGGAGTAGCTGCCCACCAGATTCATGTGAATCATGCTCTGATAGTTAATGGTAGCGGGATCGTTAAAAATAATATGCCGCTCCTCTAATTGAAGCTTCTGAGCTTCAATGGAATCCTCAATGATACGCTGGCTTTCGAGCAGCATCTTATTCAGCTTCCGCTTGCGCAGCCGCTGCCCGAGAATGAGATAGAGCACAAACCCGACCCCTGGCAGGAAATAAAGCACCATCAGCCAAGCCCACGTCGATCTTGCGTCCTTTCTCTCAAGGAAAATAACCGTCAGTGCCAGCAATATATTCAGGACGATAAAGACCGTTGAAACATCCTGTACGACATTCATAGCTAGACTAGCCCCTCAATATATGGATAAAAACGTTAAATAGAGCATACCTCAAGCAGGAAAGATGTTCAAACCTTACACAAACATTCTTATTAAGAATCAAATATGTTACAATTTTCAGAAAAAAAGTGCGGGCGGCATAGGAGGAAAAACCATGGACTTACGTAAATTTCGATTAGACGAACCAGCGCTCGGCACATTCAGCGAAGAACGCGACGAATATGAACGGGATTACGCTAGGCTTATTCAATCCCCCGCTTTCCGGAGGCTGCAAGGCAAATCGCAAGTATTTGGCGCCGGATCGGGCGATTATTACCGGACAAGATTAACCCATTCCCTCGAGGTATCGCAGATTGCGCGAGAAGTGGCAAGGCGGCTGGGCAAGCAGTACCCTTTTCTAAGCAAAAAAGAACATCCCGGCCTCATTCTGGATCCTTCCGTCGTGGAAATCGCGGCGCTTGCGCATGATCTCGGGCATCCGCCGTTTGGCCATAAAGGCGAAGAGGTGCTGAACCGCCTTTTATTGGAGGAGCATGGCCTCTCCTACGAGGGCAACGCGCAAAACTTCCGCATCCTCATGTTTCTGGAGAAACGCGCCGGCAGCGGAAGCGGTCTGGATCTGACGGCAGCCGTGCTGCTTGCGGTCAATAAATACCCATATTCCCTGGACGAACCGGGCAGGCTGAAGGGGCTGTACAGCTCCGAATGGCATGCCATTCACCATATCCGCCAGCAATGGGCGATGCCCGCAGGCTGCTCCACGCTGGAAGCTCAACTAATGGATCTAAGCGATGACATCGCTTATTCGACCCATGATATTGAAGACGGCATCCGTGCCGGCAAAATTCAAATGAACCGCACGTTCTTCGAAGATCAGCGGCTGATCGACAACCTGGTGCAGGAAATCGTAGAAGATCAAGGCAATATGGATGTAGGCTGGGATCAGGTTGATATTCCGGCAATGGTCAAGCGGGTGCTTGCTGCCTATCTGCAGCAATGGGAAGAGCTTTATGCTCTGTACGATCATGAATCGTCCAGAACGCGCAGGGAGATGAAAGCGCGGTGGGTCAGCGTTTTTGCCGGGCGCGTCGGAATTATCGAAGACCCGGTAAAAGGCTGGAAGAAGGTAACGTTTGTGCTGGATGGCCAGCAGGATATCGACCTGCTTCGCACGATGGAAATATTGAAGAAGCTTGCGTGGGTAACGCTGATTAAGGATTTCCGCGTACAGCGGCTGCAAATGCGCAGCGAAATTATGATCCGCCGCCTGTGGGACAGCTTCAAACGGCCCGAGCAAGGCCGCTTGATTCTGCCGCCGGATTGGGTGGCAAGCTTCGAGCAGCACAAGCACAATTGGACCTGGGCCCGCTTTATCGCGGACTATATTTCCGGCATGACCGATGCGTATGCGGAGAAGGTCTATGCCGAGCTGTACGCGAGCAAATCCGGTTCGATTTATGAAATGGACTAACTATTTCGCGGGATTCAGCACAGCGTTTTGCGACAGCGACGTAATGTAATCGAAGAATCGTTCCGGCTCCACGTCATAGACAAGGCTCACCGGCCGTCCATCCGCCGTCTCGATTGTTCGGCCTTGGCTTGTGCCGTCGGCGATTACGGCGCTGTGGACGGTCTTCATCTCGACCAGGCTTGGATCGCCTACGACCGCTGTCGTCAGAACATCCCATAAGTAATAAGTGGAGTTCGTTTCCATAAAGACAAGCGGCGGACAAGCGGCATAGCATTGCCCAACGAAGTCCAGTCCGGCATGCCTCCGGAGCGATGCCCAGCGGTTGCGCACCGGCACGGTTAGCGGCACTTTATTGGTGCTCTCCAGCGCGACGAGTTCAATCTTGATTCCGCTGTTCCACACGCGGTCTACCGCTTCCGGGTCCCAGAAGGCGTTCCATTCCGCCGTACCGTCATGCTCCGGCTCTTGAACGTTTCCTTTTTCGTTAAAGGTGCCGCCCATCCAGACCAGCTTGTCGATCTTCTCCTCAATCTCCGGCGCTTCGTCAAGCGCTCTCGCCAAGTCCGTCAGCGGACCGGTGAACAGCAGAGTCACTGGCTCATCGGACGCCAGAAGCTGCTGAATCATATGCTTATGGGCAGGCAATCCCGCCTCGCGCGTATGGATAACGCCAGGTTCGTTCAGAATCGGCAGCGCATCGACAAAAAACGTATGCATCCGCCATTCCGCCGGAAACGGATTGCGTCCTCTCGAATTCGAGCGGGCCACTTCCACTTTTCCGCTTGTTCCCGGCGCTCCGAAACGGTCAATGATTTTGCGGCTTGCCGCCATGCCCGGCTCCAAATAGCCGTCTGCCGGAATGACAGACACCCCGATCAGCTCGACATCCTTCATTTGCAGAACGAGAAACAGCGATACAAGATCGTCAACCCCCGCGTCATGATTAAAATACAGCTTTTTTCCCATTGTTGTTCCATCCCTTCATAAGTATAAAACGGGTTTGCGTTTGTCCATCCTAAGTAAGGAACCCAAGCTATGCATCAGCAAGGCTTACGCCTTGAAAGCTTGAATCCTTCGTTTTCACCGGGGTCCCCGCAAAGTACTCGGAATAAGCTCCGAAGCATTAACTTCACTTTGTGGGGCAATTTAAGGAGGTGACGATCCATGGCTAAAGATGTACTGTGCGAAGTAAACTCCTGCAAGTATTGGGCTGCAGGCAATCATTGCGCTGCTTCCTCGATTTATGTAGTAAACAACCGTTCCAAACAAGCAAGCAACTCGGAAGAAACCGACTGCAAAACGTTTGAGCCAAAGATCTAAAAGAACGGGTAACGGCGCGCAGCTCTCTGCCATGTATGATTTACACGCATTGGATGCTGAGCGCCGTCCCATTCGACTCGATTATTTTGTTACCGGAACCGCGTTATAATACTCCTCCAGAGTCAATCCTTTATCGTCAATCTCCTTAGCCAGCTCCTTGCCGATATAGCGGAGATGCCAAGGCTCGTACTTGTAGCCCGTAATGGCGTCCTTGCCTTCCGGATAACGGATAATGAAGCCATACTCCGGCGCATGATCCGCCAGCCATTCCGCTTCCGGAGTACCTCCGAAGCAATCCGTCGCCGCGCACTTGCCGTCGCTGCCCGATACGTCAATCGCAAGACCCGTCTGATGCTCGCTTGTGCCCGGGAAGGCACTGTACGTTAATGCTTTTTCCATGCCGTCTTTTTTTACGTAATTATTGAAAAGCGTCTTCTGCGTTGCTTGCGAACGGTACGCCGAGACGCCGGCCAGGTAAATGCCGTCTTTCTCCGCGCCGGCAAACAGCTCCTCCAGAGCGCCCGCTGCTTCCTTGCGCATTTTGCGTTTGTCGATTTTCTCGCTGAATGTAAAGCGAACATCCGGATAAACCAGATCATTAGGCTCGTAATTGTCCGGCAGCTTGTATTGCTTGTCCACCAGCACCGCTACGCTTTCAGGCTGAGCGACAACCGCGTAGCCATCCTCTTCCCCAGCAGTGGCAATCGCCGGCTTGTCTGCCGGTGTATTGGCAGGCTTGTCCGATGGTTTCTCGGACGGCGTATTTGAAGTTGTGTCCGACGGCTCGTCAGACGGCGTATCCGTTGGTGTGTCGGTTGGCTCGTCCGAAACGGCAGGCTCGTCCGATGCCGTAGGAGAAGGTTGTTCTGAAGTCTGGCTATTAGCCGCTGTCTCTTCCGGAGCCTGGGCCGTTAAATTTTCGTAGCGGATAAACAGAATGACTGCTATAGCAACCACGCATACCGCCAGAAAAGCTAATCCGCGTCTTCTTCGTCTCTGTACGTTTCTTCTCATGCTGCTCTCCTTATTATTCCTTGTTTTTGTGTCGGAACGTGAATGTTCTACCCTCTCTACTATAAACGAATAGACTTGGCAATGTCTTAAAAAGTTGCAACATTTGTTTGCGTCATTTTGCCATACCTGGCAGACCGGCTTGAATTTTGACATTCCTCTTCCAGCCAAGCATAATGATTACAATAGAAAGATAAGTCATTATGGAACAGGCTGCTTGGTGGGAAGCCTGTTTTTACCCATGAAAGGCGGCGAAAAAGTGTCAAATCTAGCACCAAAAAGGCTTTTCAGCAAACGGCCCATTCTCGCATTCTCACTGATTGTTCTGCTTAAGAGCTTTCTAACCTGGATGGTCGTCTTTGGTGGTCCAAGCTGGACAACGTTGCTCAAGGAAGTCCCGTTTGCGTTAATTGTGTTCTGTTTGATCGAATGGTTCGCTACCAAACGCAAGCTGGTCTATTACTTAAGCGCTAACCTGCTGATGACCGGCATCCTGTTCGCGGTACTTATGTACTACAAATATTATGGCGTTATTGTTACTTACTCAGCCCTCAATCAGGTCAATCAGGTTACGGCCGTCAGCAACAGCGTCTTCTCTCTGATGGACCCTTACTATTTGCTTGTCTTTATCGATATTATCGTCATGGGTTATTATTTGGTCCGTCGCCGGAAGGGGCAGTATTGGAAGGCGGCCAGCCAAAAACGCGTCAGCCGGCGCGTTCTTGCCACTTTGTTTGCCGTTTCCCTTGCGCTTTGCCTGTTTAACATTTTGCCGAACCGCGCCAGCATGAACGAGATCGTCAAAGCGGAGCAGATGGGCATTCTTAACTATGAGGCTTATACGATTTTATCCAATAAAAAGCAGGAGCTCGTCAATCCGTCCGAGATTACGCAGGCCAAGATTGATGAATTAAAGCAAATTAAAAAGCCGGCATCCCCCAAGCTGGGGAATGCGGCCTCCGGCAAAAATCTGATCATCATCCAGATGGAGTCGTTCCAAAACTTTCTAATCAATCTGAAGATCGACGGCCATGAAATTACGCCTAACATGAACAAGCTGGCCAATGAAAGCTACTATTTCAACAATTTCTATCAAGGTGTTGGACAAGGCAATACATCGGATGCCGAGTTTGTCGTTAACACTTCTTATTATATACCGCCAAACGGCGCGGCTACGCAGGTCTACCCGAAGAAAGAGCTGCCAAGCCTTCCAAGGCTGATGCAGCAGCATGGCTACGATACGGCTACCTTCCATACCAATGTCGTGGAATTCTGGAACCGCAGCGAGCTGTACAAGGCGCTTGGCTTCAACCGTTACTATGACAAGAAGTTCTTTGGCGACGAAGATTCCGTTTTCTTCGCAGCCTCCGATGAAGTGTTGTACGCGAAGACCGCAGCCGAACTGGAGAAGATGGACCAAGGCGACAAGCCGTTCTATGCGCAGGTCATCTCCATGTCCTCCCATCATCCGTTCACCATTCCCGAGCGCAAATACAAGATGGAGCTTCCGAAGAGGTACGAGAATACCTTCGTGGGCGATTACATCCGCGCCCAGAACTATGCGGATTACGCGCTTGGCTTGTTCATTGACGATCTGAAGCAGCGCGGCATTTGGGATAACAGCGTTATCGTGCTGTACGGCGATCATCTTGGCCTGCCGATTTACTCGCTGGACCGCGATGACAAGGAATTGATGAAAGAAATTTACGGACACGAATACGGCTCAGCGGATATGATTAACATCCCGCTTATTATTACCGCACCTGGCATCACCGAGCCGGAAGTATTCAATCAGCTTGGCGGCCAGGTTGATATTCTGCCTACGGTAGCGAACCTGTTCGGCTTCCCGCTGGACGAGCAAATTCATTTCGGCCAGGATATTCTGAACAACGCGTCGGTTAACCTGCTGCCGCAGCGTTATTATCTGCCAACCGGA
The DNA here is from genome assembly GCF_037147795.1 of Paenibacillus sp. MMO-177. Classification (NCBI taxonomy): domain Bacteria; kingdom Bacillati; phylum Bacillota; class Bacilli; order Caryophanales; family Paenibacillaceae; genus Paenibacillus; species Paenibacillus sp. MMO-177. The sequence continues at coordinate 180,083 of NZ_JBBCUR010000004.1, forward strand.
TCATTCGTCAGCAGCGATGAACTCTTCCTCTCCGGCAGCGGTTACGAGGACGGCACGCATCTTCCGCTCTCCGGAGCAAGCACCGTGTCCCTTGACTCGGAGGACGAATTCAATCGCGCGCTGGAGCTGCTGAAATTATCCGACAGCTATGTCAGCCAGCTTCCCAACTGGAAATAGAGGGGCAGGTTAAACGGCCAACTACGGATTCGAAACCTGCTTACCGTACGTTGGATTTACTCCAGTGAAATCAGGTTAAAAGGGTGACTTGAGGGAGCTACATTGGAGTTACTCCAGTAAAACGGGTAGAATTAGATCTTCTTTAGCTAAATGCATTGATTATACTGTAGCCAATCCAATGTAAATCGTGTTTCCCGCCAACATTCTCTTTTATACTGTACAAAATCCAATGTATCTTCTACTTTGCTGGCACAGAGCAATAAAGGTTACTGTATCAATAAGGATAAAGGCTGTTCCGATGTTATGACTTTCGGGACAGCCTCTTTTTTGCCATCTTCGACACCGTGCGAACTGGTTCCAAAGATATATTTTAGCTATTCGCCGCCTAAATCTACTAATTTTCTCTAGTAGAATGCTCTCTCATCTGATAGTATCAGTAAGGGTCTATTTACAAAATAATTACATGTGAGAGGAATATGAGATGAAAACTTTTTCCCGTAGTTTTATTGTTTTCCTGGCAGCCATTGTGCTGCTCGGTCTTCCGTTCCAGGCTTCCAAAGTAAGCGCTGCGTCCTCGGAAGAAACGCTGAGTACATACTTCCCGGGCGATATCGACGATCACTGGGCTTATGACGAGCTTGACAACTTCGTTAATGCCGATCTGCTTAAAGGCTCCCTTGATTCGGCAGGCAATACCCTTGTTAAACCGGATCTGGCTATCAGCCGCGCTGAGTTCGTAGCCATTCTGGTACGCGCCCTTGGCTTAACTACAGCCGATGCAGGCAAAACATTTGCCGACGTTCCAGCCGGCAAATGGTACACCGATCCTATTCGGGTAGCAAGCTCCCTCGGTATCGTTAACGGTCTGACCGAGACGACGTTTGGTCCTAACGAACTGATCAAACGCGGCGAGATCGCTACCATGGTCGTTCGCGCATTCGAGTCCTCCGTGAAATTCGAAGGCGAAGCAAAGACCTTCTCCGACGTACCGGAATACTTCGCAACTCCATTCATTGCAAAAGCAAGCCAAGCGGGTATTGTTCGCGGAGCTACTGCAACAACGTTTAAGCCATACGCAAACGCAACGCGCGCTGAAGCTGTGGTTATGGTCCAACGTGCGCTTGATCTGCAAGCGGGCAGCCTGCCGGAAGACGCGACTCTTACAACTCTGATTGACGAATACGAGACAAAAGAAACAGAGGTTGTTAATTCGCAGGACTTCACTAAGCTTGGCGACGTTCTGGATAAATATATGACGGGTTACGCTAAAGCTCAAAACGCCGTTGACTACCAGGATTATTCGGAGCTGGCCAAGGAGGGCTACACCCTTACTTTGGAAAAGCTGACTCCGCAAAAATATGAAATCACATTGAAGACAGACCGTTTCGCTGCCATTCATGCAACAGGCAGCACATACAAAGTAACGGTTAAAGGCAAAACCGATGCCGATACGCAAACGCAAAACGTTCCGAGAGACGGCTACTACCTGCTGAAGAAAATGGACGACAACAGCTGGAAGATTTATATGTTTGCTTCCGATACCGATGACGCGTCTGGCGAATAAGAACGAAGAAGGCTTGCGGATACCCCGCAAGCCTTCTTTTTTGTATGCCAATATTTTCTCTAGTACTAAAACCTCTCATCTGATAGTATCAGTATGGGTCATTTTTACAATATCTTTACATAAGAGAGGAATATGAAATGAAAGCTTTTACCCGCAGTCTTATTGTTTTTCTGGCAGCAGTACTTCTGCTCGCACTCCCGTTCCAAGCATCCAAAGTTAGCGCCGCTTCCGCGGAAGACACCCTGTATGCTTACATGCCGATGGATATCGACGAGCATTGGGCTTACGAGGCGCTGGACAACTTCGTTTCCGCGGACTTGCTCAAGGGTTACACGGACTCCTATGGCGATACTTATCTGAAGCCCGACTTATCCATCAGCCGCGCGGAATTCGTATCCATTCTGGTGCGCGCGCTTGGTCTGACAACCGAAGAAGCAGGCAAATCCTTTGCTGACGTTCCTAACGGCAAATGGTACTCCGAGCCGATTCGGATCGCTAGCTCCCTTGGCGTTGTGAACGGTCTGACCGACACAACCTTTGGGCCTAATGAACTCGTTAAACGCGGCGAGATCGCAACGATGGTGGTCCGCGCTTTCGAATCTTCCGTCAAATTTGAGGGCGAAGCGAAGTCCTTCTCCGACGTACCGGAATACTTCGCAACACCTTTCATTGCAAAAGCAAGCCAAGCCGGCATTGTTCGCGGAGCTACCGCTACAACCTTTAAGCCTTACGCAAACGCGACTCGCGCGGAAGCCGTTGTTATGATTCAGCGCGCGCTTGATTTGCAGAAGAGCGACCTTCCCGAAGACACCGTGCTTAACGCCGTTATTAACGAGGAGAACGCTAAAGAAGTCGAAGCCGTCAATGCGGAGGAATATGATAAGCTTGGCGAAATCCAGGCGCAGTATTATACCGGCTATCAACTGGCAGCCAGCTTCTGGGACGGCGAGGACCTTGCTGCATTAAAAGAGCAGGGTTATAAAATGGCATTTGAGCTGACTGCGCCCGCAAGTTTTGAAGTCGTCTCCAAATCCAACCGTTTTGCCGTTATTCATACAACAGGCGGCAAGATTAACATGAAATTGGAAGGCCCGGACATGACGCATACTCAGATCATCCCTACGGATGCCACTTACTATCTGAAAAAAATGCCGGACAACAGCTGGAAAATCTATTATATGTATGAAGATGATCCCGAATATAGCGAAGATGATTTCGGATTGTAATAATAAAACAAGAGGCTTGCGGATATCCGCAAGCCTCTTGTTTTAAATGACGTATGAGGAGTCCGGTTCAAACAAGCGGCTGATCTGCTCGTAATCCTCGCGGGTCAGCTTCCAGCGGGAAGCGGCGGCGTTCTCCTGTACCTGGGCAACCGTCTTGGCGCCGGCAATTACCGTTGTAACCGCCTTGTTATAGAGCAGCCAATTAATCGCAACCTGGTTCAGCGGCTTGCCGATGGACCTCGCGATTCCTTGCAGCAGCTCCACCTTCAGCACATTCCCCTCGAACTGGCCTCGTTTATAGAGCGGATTGCCATAGGAGCGTATATCGTCATCCCGGAACTTCGTTACCGCGCTGAATTTGCCGGTGAGCAGCCCTTGCGCCAAAGGACTGTATGGGATAAATCCCAGCTGCTGCTTCTCGGAATAAGGAAGCTCGGCATACTCGACTTGCCTTTGCAGCAGGTTGTATGGAGATTGAAGCGAGACGACTGGCGAAACGGACTGCGCCGCCACAAGCTGATGAACGGAGAAATTCGATACGCCGATGCTGCGGATTTTACCCGCCTGGACTAGCCCGTTCAGAACCGAAAACGTCTCCTCAATCGGTACCTTGCCTTTCGGATCCGGCCAATGAACTTGATAAAGATCGATATAATCGGTATCCAGCCGAATCAGACTGTCATCCACCTCGCGGATAATGCTTGCTCCGGACAAGTCGATATCGACCTGGTAACGGTCATCCCAGACAAGACCGCATTTAGTCGCAATAAGCACTTTATCCCGTACGGCCTTAAGCGCTTTTCCCAGCACTCTCTCCGATTCCCCGAATCCATATACCGGAGCCGTATCGAAGAAGGTAATCCCCAGATCAATGGCTTTATCTATCGCCTGCCGGATCTCCTTCTCCTCTACAACTCCCCAGCCGTTTCTGCCTGCAGCCCATGCTCCAAAGCCAATAACCGACGGGTACAGCTCACTTGCGCCCAGCCTTCTTGTCTCCATTCCTCTGCCTCCTTTTATCCGCTCAACTTTTATCATATAATACCTATTTATTTACTTGGAATTATTTCTCATTATACTCCCCCCTTCGTTGCTTGACAACGAAAGAATGAATGCCTATGATGGGGTCAACCTAGAGGAGAAGGAGCAATGCAAATGGCACGCAAACGCGTCGATCACGTTGGAATTATGGTAAGGGATATGGAGGCAACCATCCGCTTCTACGAGGAGTTTGTGGGACTGACCCTGAAAGGCCGTCTTACTCATACGAATGGCGTTATTGAACTGGCTTTCCTTGGCTTCGGGGATTCCGATGAGACGGAGATTGAATTAATCCAGCATTATAACGGCGAGCTGCCCGTTGAAGGCCGCGTTCACCACTTCGCGATTCATGTGGACGATGTGGATGCGGAATTCGCGCGTTTGAAAGAGACAAGCGTAACGTTTATCGACGAGGACATTACAACGCTGCCTAACGGCTACCGTTACTTCTTCATCAGCGGACCGGAAGGCGAACGAATCGAATTCTTCCAGCGTTAATACATAAGAAGAAGCCTCCATCTCCACCGTTTGTGGATTTGGAGGCTTCTTTTAATCTTATTTATTTAACCGCTTCGAGCACTTCAAGAACGTGGCCGTCTACCGACACGCCGCGCCATTCGCGCGCCAGTACGCCGTTCTCGTCGATCAGGAACGTCGAGCGCTCGATTCCCATGAACGTTTCGCCGTTCCAGGAGCGCTCCTTCCATACGCCAAACAGCTCGGATGCTACATGCTCCGTATCGGCAAGCAGCGGGAAAGGAAGCTGGAAATCGTTAATGAAGGTATCATGCGAAGCAAGGTCGTCCGGGCTGATGCCGATAACCTCCGTATTATACGATTTGAACTGCCCGTTGTAGTCGCGGAAGTCGCAGGACTCCACCGTACAGCCCGGCGTATTATCCTTCGGGTAGAAATAAATGACCAGCTTTTTGCCCTTGTAGTCGGACAGCGAGATATTGCCGCCCGTAGAAGCCGGCAGGGTGAAATCCGGTACAGCTTGCCCTACTTGCGCTTGCGTCATAAATGAACACCTCTCCTCGAAACGTTTTATACGTCAAGTTTACCACGATTAGCCACAAATTCGTAGAACATCGGCTGCTCCATAACGAAGGAATGAATCTCTTCTTTGCCAAGCGGCAGCGAGTAAGCCAAAGTCAGCTTCATAAGCGCGGCTTCAACGGACATGTTCTCGATAAAGACCGCTCCCGCTTCCAGCAGCCGGATAGACGAAGCATACATCGCTTCGCTGCTGTCCTTGAGCGGACATAGGTACAAGTCAACGCCATGCTCCGCGCAATACTCGGCAAACTGCAGGAGAGAATGGGAATCCGCCCCGCTTGCATTCGCCGTTCCGGAATGGAACAAGTCATGCAGCACGGCTTTTGGCTTATGCACGGAGAAATCGTAATACGAATAATTCAGCCCCGGAAAAGGACGGATATACAGCATGCCGGATTGAATGCCTTCGCCGTCCTCCAGCCACGGACTGCTCACCGGCTGACGCGCGCGCAGCTCTTCATGAGTAGGGTTAAACGGATGGTCGTAACGGATCAATCTTCCGCCAGTCATGGTGCCGTAAGGCACGCTGTAAGGGCTGTCGAACTGGTCGGTAAACGATTCGCATTGCGTAATGCGGCTGCCGAGATAAACGACCGATTCCCCTTTGTCATTGCGGTAAATGACAAATACGCCCGGCGCCGCATCCTCCGAAATAAAGTCCACCGCCGCCGCAAAGTTGCTCAGACCGTTCGCCCGCTCGTCGCCAAGCGGATAATTGCTGGCCACAAGGACCAGTGGGATTGTCAGGTCGCATAAAACAAAGCTGAGAAGCGCCGCCGAAAAGGCAAGCGTGTCCGAGCCATGCGTCACAATAATACCGTCGTACTTGGATTGATCGACGGCCCTGATCGCCGCAATCAATGTATTCCAGTCCGACGGCACGATATTTTCGCTCAATATATTCATCGGTTGAACCGTTTCAAGGTCCGCCTCCCGCTTCAGCCCGCTCGCCATGTAAGCATCAATCAAATGGTAAGAGCCCGCTTCATTCACCGAAATCGCGCCGTTATCGTTCTTGCTGCCGATTGTTCCGCCGGTGAACATCACAAGTATTTGGCTCATCTGTAACTCCCTCTCCGTTTCAGCAATTGGAATATGGTTCCCGTACTCAGTCGTCCCCATATGCACCCTAAATCATACTAAACCGGACTTGAGGCTTGCAAGCAAACGATTAACGAACCCCGCTTCGCAGCGGCGACAGACCCTGGATACGGCATTCGATGACATCGCCGCTCCGAATGACGGCCGCGCCCGGCGTACCGGTCAGGATAACGTCTCCCGGCAGCAGCGTCATCACCTGCGAATGGAAGGCAATCAGATAAGCAGGCGGGAAAATCATATTCGCCAGCTTGGCGGCATGCGCCAGCCCGCCGTTATGCCACGTCTCCACCTGAAGCTCCGTCAGCTCTCCCGCTTCATCCGGCGTGATCAGCTCGGAGCCAAAGGTAAAGAACGTATCAAAGCTTTTCGCCCGGGTCAAATACCGCATATGCCGGGCATGAATATCCGCCGCCGTCGTATCGATTGCCGCCGCAAAACCGGCGATGGCAAGCAGCGCATCGTCCTCCGAAACATTCCGGCATGTCCGGCCGATAATAATGGCCAGCTCCGCTTCGGCCGTCACCCGCTCGGATTGGGCAGGCAATACAATATCCTCGCCGTCGCCGATCATGGACGTATCCGGCTTCATAAAGCTGACCGGCTCTTCTTCGCGAAGGACAGCAAGCTGACTCGCGTCCGCCGCGTAATTCATGCCGATTCCCCATATTTTGCGGGGATGGCGGTACAGCGGCGCGGGGCTTGCTTCCCGAGCCGGGATGACCGGTAAGGCGGCCAATCTCTCTTGGCCGCCTTCGTTATACCAGGCCGTCAGCTCTGCCAACCGGCCGCTTGTAATCAGGCCAATTACATTCGTCGGCCTGTCTGCTCCCGTGCCGCGGTTCAGCTCCGCCAGCGTTACATATCCTTCGGGCACCGCTATGCTGCCCTGCTCTACACCGTCATGCACAATCGTCGCCAGCTTCATCGCCTACCGCCCCTTCTCGAATTGTTCCGCCCAGCGCAGCAGGTTAAGGTCCTGCTTCGCGCCCGCTATAACCGACAGCGCGATAGGAGCCCCGTCGACCTCGCCTGCGGGAATCGTTAGCTGCGGAAGTCCCGACAGCCCCGCAATACAGGACAGCTGCATCGTACGGAACCTGCGCTCTTCAACGGCAGGCCCATGAATGGTCCGGCTTGGCGCAGTACCCGGGATGGTCGGAATGACGAGCAGACCGTCATCGCCAAGCAGCTCCCTCAGCCGTTCCCGGATAACTGCCCTTAGCGCTCCGTCCCTGTCGGCTTCCGCGCCCGTTATCTTGCTTGCGGAAGCAAATCTCGCGCCAATGCTTTCGCCAAACACCGGCTTCTCCCGGATAATCCATTCGCCATGCGTCCGCCAGATTTCCCGTCCTTGCGTCGTGCGGAACGCATGGCTCCAAGCTTCCAGACCTTCCGGCGCGACCCGGCGCCACTCCTGTTTAATGCCTTCTGTCTGTACGAGCTGTATGCAGACGCTCTCCAGCTCCTTGCGGCAGGAAGGCTCCGCCTTCTCCCACGCTTCCTCGGCAAAGATCAGCCTGCGAAAATCCTGCTCAGGCGTTTCCTCAACGATAGTCCCGGTTAACAAGACCGCGCCCACCTGGCGCAGCAGAGAGATGTCTCTTGCCATCCAGCCGACGGTATCGTAGCTTGGAGCGAGCGGAATAACCCCGTCAATGGAAACAACGTCATGCGTCGGCCGGAATCCGTAAATCCCGCAATAAGCGGCGGGCACGCGGACCGAGCCGCCCGTATCCGTGCCAAGCGCAAAGTCGACAGCGCCCGCCGCCACCGCAACCGCCGAGCCGCTGGACGAGCCGCCCGGAATCCGGTCCGGCGCCTTCGGATTAACCGGCGTGCCGTAATGTTCGTTTTGACCGTTAATGCTGTACATCAATTCATCCGTATGGGTTGTGCCGGTGAGGCGCGCGCCCGAGGCCAGCAGCTTGCCGATCGAGGAGGCCGTCTTCTCCCAAGGCGAATGCGTACGTTGCCAATCCGGATTGCCGGCCCCGCTTGTGTACCCTTTTATCGCAAATACATCCTTTACGGCAAATGCCAGACCGCCAAGCGGTCCCTCTCCGGCCGGCGGCAGCTCAAGCTCCGGCCGTACAAACGCGTTGTACGTATCGATCATGGAATAATCCCTCCCTCTCTATCCATCCGTCTACCAACCAATTGCCGAACCGTCGCAGCGCGGGTCGGCGCCTCCGCTCAGCAGACCGTCCTTGCTTATCGCAATGGCATGAGCATGCCCCATTACCCCATCGAAATCAGGCAATCTGCGGACAAGATGTCCCGCCTCCCCCAGCTTATCGGCCGTCTCTTTCGAGATCCGCCCTTCCAGCTTCAGCTCCTGCGTTGGCGCTCCCCAAGTGCGTCCCCATACGAAACGCGGCTCGCTGACCGCCTGCTGCGGATTCATGCCAAAGTCGATCATCCGCGTCAGCATCAGCGTCTGCGTCTGCGGCTGCCCTTCCCCGCCCTGCGTACCGTACAAAAAGCCCGGTCTGCCGCTTAGGCAAGCCATTGCCGGCATCAGCGTATGGAAGGTCCGCTTGCGCGGTTCCAGCCGATTAATATGGTTCGGGTCAAGCGAGAAGAACGAACCGCGGTTTTGAAGAAGAACGCCGGTATCCCCCGCCACTACGCCGGAGCCAAACTCGAAATACAAGCTTTGGATAAAAGAAACCGCATTGCCGTCCTCGTCCACAACGGCCGCATAAGCGGTATCGCTGCCGACCGGCTGGCTGTTGATGTCTACGGCAGCATCCTTTTTAATGGATGCCGCAAGCTCTGCCGCATACTCCTTGCTGAGCAGCCGGTCAAGCGGGACGGCCGAGAAGGACGGATCCGTCAAATACCGGTTGCGGTCGCGGAAGCTCAGCTTCAGCGCCTCCGTCAGCACATGATAATACTCATAGGAGCCATGCCCCATCGCTGCCAGATCAAATTGCTCCAGGATTTGCAAAGCCATAATGCCGGTGAAGCCCTGCGAATTCGGCGGCACCTGATAAATATCGTAACCGCGATAGGAACCGCGGATCGGCTCCACCCATTCGCCGCTATGCGCGGCGAAATCGTCCTCCGTCAGCAGCCCGCCTTCGGCCTGCAGGAAACGGGCAATCTCTTCAGCCACCTCTCCGCGGTAGAAGCCGTCCCTTCCATTTTCCGCAATGGTGCTTAAGGTTGCCGCAAGCTTCGACTGGACAAACCTTTCTCCAGCCGAAAGGATGCGCCCGCCCGGCAAATAGATCTCAGCCGTAGTATGCTGTTCTCTCAACATGTCGGCATGCTGCTTGGTATGTTCATATTGATCGGGTGACATCGGGAAACCTTCCGACGCATACGAAACCGCCGGCTCCAGCACTTCCGCAAACGTTAAGCGGCCGTACCGGTTCTGCACCGCATACCAGCCGTCGACCATGCCGGGCACCGTAATGGCGCTGCGGGGTCCTCTTGTCGGAATCGCCTCTACGTCGGCAAAAGCTTCAATAGCTGCTTCGCCTCCCGACCGACCGCTTCCATTATAGGCCCGCACTTCCCCGTCCGAAGCGTGATAGGAAAGGAAAAAAGCATCCCCCCCAACGCCCGTCATATGCGGATAAACAACCGCCAGGCATGCGCTGACCGCAACCGCCGCGTCAAACGCGTTGCCTCCCCGCTCCAATACGCGTGCGCCTGCCGCCGTTGCCAAGTGATGCGGACTTACAACCATCGCTTTTGTACCCGTAACCGGCTTCTTCATCCCCATGCCACCTCGTAAAAGTCAGGTTTACTAACATTATAGATTTAAAGTAACACGCCACCCGGCACTCAGCAACGAAAAAGAAAGCCATTTCCGTGATTTTTGTTGATGATGAACAAAAAACGCTATATATTTATGCATATGGTAATGAATCTTTCGATTTTACATACCTTTTGCATATACAAAAGCAATGGAGAGGAGATAGACTAAGCATGCAGCACCGCACTTCAAGTCCAATCGAGAACGTTCAGATCGACGAAATCGATCGTAAAATCATTTCCGCCCTGCATCAGAACGGCAGAATCTCTTACACTGACCTGGCCAAGGATATCGGTCTATCCCGCGTCGCCGTGCAGGCCCGCATCAATACGCTGATGGAAGAGGGCGTCATCGAGCGGTTCACGGCCGTTATTAATCCGGAAAAGATCGGCATTACGGTCAGCGCTTTTTTTAACGTGGAGGTAGAGCCCAAATATCTTCATGAAGTTGCGGACCGCTTAGCCGACGAGCCAGTTGTCACCAGCCTGTATCATATGACGGGCCCAAGCAAGCTGCATATGCACGGACTGTTTACGAGCAATCAGGAGATGGAGACCTTTATGCGGGAGAAGCTATACCCGCTGCCCGGCATTATGGGCGTCGACTGCCAGGTGCTGATTAACCGATACAAAAGTCGGATGGGAATGAGGCTGTAGCATGGAAACGACAACGTCTTTGGAGCCGGGCAAGAGCCCGCCTCAGACCGGAAGACCTTCCGGTTTAACCGATTACGGCCACATCGTGTGGGCCATGGTCAAAACCGGTGTATTAGGCTATGGCGGCGGACCGTCCGTTATTCCGCTTATCCGCTATGAAGCCGTTACCCGCTATCATTGGATCGACGATGATGAATTCGCCGAGATTTTGGCGCTGGCTAACGCCCTCCCGGGACCTATCGCCACCAAAATGGCCGCCTACCTCGGCTACCGCCGCAAAGGCTGGCTTGGCGCTGTCGTTGCCGTTCTTGCGCATATTCTGCCTTCGGCAATCGCCATGATCGCGCTGCTGTCGGTGGTGCAATATTTAAGCGGTTCGGCTGTCATCCAAGGGATGATCTCCGCCGTTATTCCGGTCATTGCCGTTATGCTTGGCGTTATGGCATACGAATTTGCGAACCGGGCCGTCAAAGGGCTTGGCAAATGGATGGGTTTTGCCATGTTTGCGGTGGCATTTCTCCTTCTTCAAATTATTAATATTGAAGATGCGATCGTTATCGTCGCCTTTCTTGCGTACGGAGCGGTACATTTCAAAGCGGCGGGCTGGGTTGCCAAGTGGAAAAACAAACGGCGCGTTCGTTCTGAAGGAGGCGGCGACTAATGGATTGGCTTGACCTTATAATCGGGTTCTTCGTTGCCAACGTGCTTGGCTATGGCGGCGGCCCCGCTTCCATCCCGCTTATGTACAACCAGATCGTTACGCATTACGGTTGGACGAACGATGCCGAATTCTCGAATATCCTTGCGCTGGGCAACGCCTTGCCCGGACCAATCGCGACCAAGATCGCCGCGTTTATCGGCTATGATGTAGCCGGCTGGCCCGGTCTGGTCCTGGCGCTTGCGGCTACGATCGTCCCTTCCGCCGTAGCGCTTATTTTCCTGCTCAAGCTGCTGCAGAAGCACCGCCAATCCCCGATTGTTAAAGGGATGACGCTGCTTGTCCAGCCGGTTGTCGCCATTATGATGGTGCTGCTCACCTGGCAGATGGTCGATACGTCGATCCATTCCACCAACCTGTGGCAGACGCTTGGCATTGCGGCCGTAGCTTACTGGCTGATGGAGCGCAAAAAAGTCCATCCCGCGATCGTCATCTGCATCGCCTTTGTCTACGGCGGCACGGTGCTGGCGCATATCTAACACAACGGAGCAAGGATCCGCTTTGGAGCTTTGCGACGCGGCTTTACGACACAGCTTTGCGACACAGCTTTGCGTATCTGCAGCTTTATAGCTTTGTGCCTTTGCTGCTTTGCAGCGAATCCTTCGTTACATAAATGACCTCTCCCTCGCCTACATTGGAGTTCATCCAGCATAACGGCGCGTTAGAGCTAAGTTATGAACGCTACACTGGATTCCTTCCAACGAAATGCGTTCATTTTGGCGAAAGAAGCTCAAATAAGCGCAAGCCATTGGATGAAATCCAACGTAGGCTGCCTCAATAGAAAAAAAAAGACGCTCTACATTGGACAATCTCCAACGTAGAGCGTCAGACTTCAGGACCCGCGGGCCGGTCCAAGCCTGCCATAAGCAAAAGCGGCTGTACTAGGGTTATCCCCCGCACAGCCGCTTTTTTTACATATCTTTAGAATGCGTATGGACCTCGCGTCCTGCCGGTACGTATTCCTCATCGGACTTCATGAACGGCCAGTAGTTCGCTTTGCCGAACATCCGCACCATAACCGGAATGAACAGCGGCAGCATCACCAGCGCGTACAGGAACAAGCCGCAGAGCACGATCGTGGCAATCTGCAAGAGCGACATAACCCCCGAAGGAAGCATCGCCGCAAAGGTGCCGCCCAGAATAACGGCTGCCGACATAATGACGGTGCCCATGTTTTTCATCGCGGCCAGAATCGCTTCGGTAGGAGACAGCTGATCGCGGTATTCCTTGAAGCGGTCCATCAGGAAGATGCTGTAGTCGATGCCCAGCGCCACCAGCATAACGAAGCCGAAGAACGGAACCGCCCAGCTGATGCCGGTATGCCCCAGCATCCGGACGAAGATGACTTCGGTGATTGCCATCGACGTATAGAACGTTACGAGCAGCGAAGCGATCATATACAGCGGCATGATGATGGAACGGAACAAGATAATCAGAATAATGGCAATGCCAATAATCATGAGCATAACCGTGCGGGAGTAATCCGCGTTCGAGATATTGCTCAAATCGTTGTTCATGCTGGAGACGCCGCCAACCGCGTAAGTAACATGACCAGCAAAAGGTGTGCCCTGCACGCCGCGTCCCACTGCCGCTTCCAGATCATCAATCCGGGACATCGTTTCCTCTTCGTATGGGTTGCCGCTGAAGACAACGTCAAACTTCGCCGATTTGCGGTCTTCGGACAAATAAATGTTCAAAGCTTGCTGGAAGTCGTCATTCTTAATCGCTTCATCCGGGATAAACCAGCCGGTCATCTGCTTGTTCGGCGAGGAAGACAGCTCATTGAGATACCCTTTCGCCGAAGATAATCCGTCCGTTACCTGCGTCAGGCCGTCAACGCTTTGATTCAGTCCATCCGTCAGTTGGCCAAGCTGGCCGTTCAGCTCCGCAAAGCCGGACTGCAGCTCTTTCTGTCCGTTCGACAGCTGATCCAGACCTTGCGTAACGCCAGGCAGCTTCGAGACGATCTGGCCTTGGCCGTTCGCCGCCTGCTCAATGCCTTTTTGCAGATCGGAAATACCGTTTGCCAGCTTGGCGAGTCCCGCCGCAAGCGCCGCTTGCCCGTCAGCCGCTTGCTTGTAGCCGGCATTTGCTTTGTCCAGCCCGCCGCTAACGCCGGTAAGCTGCGCATTCAGCTTGGACATCTGCCCGCTCAGACCGGAAGCTTCCTGTCCAAGCTGCTTCACCGAGCTTAACGCTTGCTGATAAGCCGCATCCTCCGCGAGCTCCGGATGGGTTGCGCTAAGTCCCGAGATGCCTTGCTCAAGACTCGATAATCCGTCCGCAAGCTTCGCCTGCTCGGTTGCAACCGATTGATAAGCCTGCGTAAGCTGCGTTAATCCGCTGCCCGCCTGCTGATAACCCTTCATCAGATCCCGGCTTGCCGCCGCAAGCTGATCGGCGCTTGCTTTGGCTTGCTTCAGCCCGGCCGTTAATTCTTTGGCTCCGGCTGAGCCGTCCTTCAGACCGCGTTCAATCTGCTTTAGCCCGGTACCCAGCTGGTCGATACCGCCCTTCAGCGCATTGGTGCCCTCCACCAACTTGCCGGCACCGGCCGCCGCATCGTTCAGCTTTGGTCCGTTTTTGCTAAGCTCGGAGCTGGCGTCCGATAAGCCGGAGCCGATTTTGCCAAGCCCGTCATTGCTTTGCCCTAGTCCGTCTTCCAGCGTTCCGGCCTGGCCCGACACAAGGAAATCATTCATCGCTTCGCCGGTCGGACGCGTTGCGCTGCGGACGACCTTTACGCCGTCAACCTTGCCCAGCTCGCGGCTGATCTGCTCAACCGCCGCAAGTCCGTCAGAGGTATCGAGCGGCTTATCGGATTTCAAGACAACCGTCGTTGGCAGCGATTCGCCGGGCCCAAAGCTGTCAGCGATAATATTAAACGCTTTGACCGAATCGTATTTATCGCCAATCTCGTCGAGCGAGTTAAACGACAGGGAGCCTTTGTATGCCGTAAGGAACGGCACAACCAGCACCGCCAAAATAACGAGCGCCCAGATGGGACGTTTCAGCGAGAAGCTGCCGACAGCGCCCCAGAGGCCGCTAGGCTTATGCTCCAGCGAGCCTTTCGAAGGCCAAAAGAGCTTAGGCCCAAGCGTTGCCATAAAGAACGGTACAATCGTAAACAGGGCCAGCAGCAGCACGGCGATCCCAACGGCTACCGCCACCGCGGAGCGGTACAGAATAAAGGTCGAGAAGCCAATGGAAGCGAAGCCGACCAATACGGCCAAGCCGGAGAAGAGAACCGTTCTGCCCGCCGTTTTGTAAGTAGCTACAATCGATTCCGGAATATCGCCGCCGCGATGCGACAGCTCTTCCTTAAACCGGCTGATCAACAAAATGCAGTAATCCGTCCCGATCCCGAACAACACGGCAACGAGAAAAATCTGCGTAAAGTTGGAGAGCGGGAAATCCATGTATTTGACTAGGAAAGCAACGATCGACTGCGTCACCATGTAAGTAAAACCAACCGTCAGAAGCGGCACAATCGGCGCCACCGCCGAACGGAACACCACGAACAGAATGATAAGAATAAAGCCGACCGTAATAAATTCGGTTTTCTTTAGCCCTTCCTGAGAGCTTGTGACAACGTCCTCCGAAATAAGCCAGTTGCCGGTGTAATAATGCTCAATCTTAACGTCTTTAAGCGCGTCGTACAGATGATCGCGGACTTGCGCGAGCTCCGCTCCGTCCAGGTTCACGTTAACGAGTACCAGCACGGTAGAGTCGTCTTTCGCCACCATTTGCTTCGCCAGCTCCGGCGTATCGAAATGCGTCGTCAGCGAAGTGATGCGCAGCTTGTCTTTTTCCTCCTTCAGCTTGTTAATGCCGCTCTGTATGCTGGACAGGTCATCGGCAGACAAGCCGCCGTCCTTATGAAAGACGAGTACCGTAGAGGCACCTCCTCCCCCGGAGTCCTTCGTGCCGATCGCCTTCACCATGTCCGCAGCGATTGTCGACGAGTAGCCGTCAGGCACATTCACCTGCCCTTTCTCGCGGACGAGGTCCTGCATATTGGGGGCGCTTAGCATGAGCCCAACCATAACCGCAATCCAGACAACAAGGAGAATCCATCTTGCTTTGATTACCGTCTTCATTTTTTCTCTAACTCCTCTCCATCTCCCGGCGGCTGTGACATAACCATGGCCAGCTTTTCATAAGTCTCAATAAACGCCAATGCTTCCTTCTCGTTGAAATGCTGCAGGTACTTCGCAATGACTTCCTGAATTTTGACTTCCACCTGATCCGCCATCCGTTTGCCTTCTTCCGTCAGCCGGAGCAGCGTAACGCGGCGGTCCTTCTCATCGGGAATTCTCTCGAGCAGCTGTTTATCGAATAAGCGCGTAATGATGGCGGTAATGGAGCTTTTGCCTACGCAGAAGGCATCGGCTAACTCCGTAGAAGTACACACCCCCATGGTGCGCAAATAACGCAGCGTCGAGGATTGATCAAAGGTCAGATCGTCCGGCATCAAATCGCGGAACATCGCGGTCAGTCTGCGGTGTACGGTAAAATGCGCGCCTTCATAACGCCGAATGATCTGCCCCAGCATTTCGTTGTCTATGACCATATGTGTAATCCCTCTCGTTTTCAATCATTTAGTTTCATTATAGAACTATTCGACAGTAGAACTATAACAAAAGGATTAGTCGTCAGTCAACCAAGATAAATCCATTAATTTGAAAATTTTATGAAAAGACTGGAGCGATTGCTTGTCCCCACCGGCTGGACTTATAATATTGGTGGAACTTACCAATGTTACGTAGGAGGCTGGAATGATGTACGATATCATCGTTATTGGCGCCGGTCCTGCCGGTGCAAGCGCAGCAATCTTTACGGCAAAAGCAGGCAAGCAAACGTTATTGCTCGAGAACAACAAAGGGATGACCAAACGGGCATGGTTCGAGAATTATTACGGCATTACCGAGATTGGCGGCCCTGATCTTGTGGATACAGGCAAGAAGCAAGCCGTCCGGCTTGGCGCAGAGTTGAAAGAGGAGACCGTTACCGGCGTATCGCCAATCGAAGGCGGCTTGTCCGTTGTAACCGACCAAGGCACTTACGAGGCGAAGCATGTGCTGCTGGCAACCGGCGCTTTGGTTGATCTGGCGGAGCACATTGGCGTAGCGACAAAACCGGGCACGGAGCCCCGCATCAAAACCGTGGCGGACGTAGACCCGGCCGGCCGCACCAGCATCCCTGGCGTATGGGCAGCAGGTACGGTTGCGGGCGTAAGCGTGCATGCGGTTATCACCGCGGGCGACGGAGCCAAAGTGGCGATCAACATCATCAGCGAGCTGAACGGCGAGCGTTATGTCGACCACGACGTGCTGAAAGCCTAAATAAACGAAGAAAGGACGGAGCAGCTTCTGCTCCGTCCTTTCTTGTGCGCTTCGCAATTATTTCGCCATTTTGATCACACTCAACCACGCCCCCTCCTGTAACACGGTTTTTTCCTCTTATTTGACTCTGCGCAGCCTACACACTACCACTCCGACCTCTATAACACGGAAAAACCGTCTTATTTCGCCATTTTGATCACACCCAACCACGCCCCACCCCCTGTAACACGGTTTTTTCCTCTTATTTGACTCTGCGCAGCCTACACACTACCACTCCGACCTCTGTAACACGGAAAAACCGTCTTATTTCGCCATTTTGATCACACCCAACCACGCCCCACCCCCTGCAACACGGTTTTTTCCTCTTATTTGACTCTGCGAGGCCTGTACACTACCACTCCGACCTCTATAACACGGAAAAACCGTCTTATTTCGCCATTTTGATCACACCCAACCACGCCCCACCCCCTGCAACACGGTTTTTTCCTCTTATTTGACTCTGCGAGGCCTGTACACTACCACTCCAACTTCTATAACACGGAAAAACCGTTTTATTTCGCGATTGCGGCTGCACGGCCTCGCCAGCCACAAGCAGACACAAAAAAATGCGGTACGAGCAATTACTTGCGCGTACCGCATTTTCTATTAAGCCGTGGTCGTGCTTGAAGCCGATGGCGCTTCTTGTTGTCCAGCTTCGCCTTGCCACTTGCCACCGTGACGGCCGCCGAAATTGGCGCCGCCCTCCAAGCCGCCGCGCCCGCCCTTAGGCGCTTCCCACTCGCCGTTCACCTGCTTCGTTACCATATCCGTGACCGCCTCTAGCTTCGCATCGTACTCCTCTTGCGTAAGCTTGCCGCTTGCGAGTGCCTCGCCAAGCTTGGCTTTCACGGCGTTTACCTCAAGGTCAATCACGCTTTGCACGCTTACGCCTTGCTTGTCCGCAATAGCGGCAAGTGTCTGGCCATCCTTCAGTGCCGTCTCAAGCTCTGCCGACGTCATTCCAAGCAGCTTCGCAAGCGCTTCTTTATCGCCAAATGCGACCGCGCCGACACGATGACCTTTGCCAGCAAAGCCTTTCCCTTCTGCCCCAAAGCCTTTCGAATCAAGCAGCTTATCGGCAATAGCCGAGTTGTCCGGCTTTTTGAACGAATTCCCCTCTGCCGCCGACTCCCCTTTCTTCGGCATAGCCGCTGCTGCGGCGTCAATCCATTCCACCAGCTTCGCTTTCAAGTCCTCACGGCTGATGCCTTGCGCTGCCCCAACCTCTGCCAAGGTAGACGTCTCAAGCTTGGTTTTCAGTTCTTCCGCAGACAGCTTCAGATAGTCCGCCAGCTTGCTCTCCAAACCGGCCAGCTGGGCAAAGCCGCCGTGCTTGCCGGCAAACTTCCCTTGCTTATTCTGCTGCCCTCCGGACGGCAATGCCTGGTCCGATGCTGCCGACGATGAAGCCGATGCAGACGAGTCGGTGCCGGCCGCGTAAGCCAATCCTCCTCCAAGCGCAAGGGTAAGGGCCATCAAACTTGCCGCGATTGCTTTGCTTCTACGCATAATATTCCGCCTTTCCATCCAGGATTTTCAATTACGCTTCCATTGTATCCCTCTTCTATGAACAGATTTTGAACATTGCTAGTTTTTAGCGCTTTGCCATAAATTAGAATTGTCTCAGAACTAAACTCCGGGTGCCCATACGCCGAAAAAAGGAGTAGGTACCGCCGCCAAATACTTTTCTAACATAGCTCCGCGAACTTATTTAATATTTGGCTGTTATAGTAGGTCAATGACCAAGACAACTTTGCTCCCGCAGCCGATCAACTACATAAAGAACGAGGGATTAAGAAATGTTCACGAAGAGAAAAACCAGTTTAGCGCTTGTCATGTCCGTTGTACTTGCCCTTCTATTTCTAGCTACAATCGGGGTAATGGTATCGATGACGAACAACAATCAAAAAGATGCTTATTTCGAAGAAATGTCCCGCACGGCCAAAACCCTCGGCAATATTATGGATGCCAGAATCGACCTTGTGACTTCTGCGCAGGAGCAGTTGAAAAATGGAAAAACTCAAGGCTCAGCGGCCTTTTACAATTTATCGTTATTTCTGGAGTCCATGAACTCCAACGACCAGGTCTCCAACGTCTATATCCTGCAGCCGGACAAGCATGAAAAAGACGGCAAAACTTATCTCACCACGTTGCAAGGCACCGGGGCGCTAACGCAAGCCGGCATTACGCCAGGCACCCCTTACGAGCTCGACCCCGCGTTTGCAAAAGGCTACGATAAGGCGATGAAAGACGGCTTCGCCAAAGTGGCTACCTACCAGGACGAGATGGGAACATGGGTCAGCTATCTTTTCGCAATCAAGGACAACTCCAACAAAACCGTTGCGATATTGGGCGCCGATTTCGACTACGACAACGTTCAAGCGGAGCTAAACCGGAGAATGTGGGAAGTCCTTAATGTCGGCATCATTTGCGATGCCATCGCTATTATCCTCATCGTAGTGATCGTCCGGTATGCCATCAAGCCTTTGAAGCGTCTCAGCCAAGTAGCCGCCCTTGCCGCAAAAGGCGACCTGACCGTCACGGTACCGGTCACTACAGGCAACGAGATTGGACAAGCTTCCCATGCCTTTAACGAAATGATCGCCAGCCTTCGTCAGCTGGCCAGCCAGATTCGGTCTACTTCCAATGAGGTAGCAGGTTCCTCCTCCATCATGCAGGAAAGCGCCGAGCAGACCTCGCGCGCTACCGAGGAAGTCGCTCACGCCATCCAAGAGGTTGCCGCCGGAGCGGATACGCAGCTGCAGAGCTTCCAGGAATGCCAGCGCGCAATGAACGAGATGACCGTCGGCATCCAGCGGATTGCGGAGTCTTCCTCTTCCGTATCCGAATTGGCCTCCG
The DNA here is from genome assembly GCF_037147795.1 of Paenibacillus sp. MMO-177. Lineage (NCBI taxonomy): Bacteria > Bacillati > Bacillota > Bacilli > Caryophanales > Paenibacillaceae > Paenibacillus > Paenibacillus sp. MMO-177. The sequence goes on from NZ_JBBCUR010000004.1 coordinate 199,634, forward strand.
ACGCCTCCGACCTTGCGAATGCCGGCGATACGGTTATTAACCGGACGGTGAGCCAAATGCAGGCCATCGAGCAAAATGTCAGCGAAACGGTAACCGTTATGCAGGAGCTGCAGCAAATGAACAGCCAGATCGGCTCTATCCTCGAGATGATCGGAGAGGTATCCAAGCAGACGAATTTGCTCGCTCTTAACGCGTCTATTGAAGCAGCCCGCGCAGGCGAGCATGGCAAAGGCTTCTCTGTTGTTGCCCATGAGATCCGCAAGCTGGCTGAGCGCTCGAAAGAGTCCTCGGATCAGATCAGCGAAATCCTAAACGGTATCAGCAGCCGGACAAGCGAAGCTGTTCAGTCGATGGAAAAAGCGGCCGAAGGCGCCCGCGAAGGGACCTCCGTTTCCCAGCAGGCAGGCGAATCGTTCCGTTCCATCCATGAAGCTATCCGCCAGGTATCCGCGCAAATCCAGGAGGTTTCCGCGGCATCCGAGCAAATGTCGGCAGGCAGCGAGGAGATTGCGGCTTCGCTTGATCAGCTGGAGCATATCGCCGAAGCATCCTCCATCCAGTCACAGCGCGTAGCCGCGGCTTCTGAAGAGCAACTCGCTTCCATGCAGGAGGTTGCAAGCTCGTCCGCCCAGCTGCGCAAACTTGCATCCGAACTGAACAAAGCGATTGATACGTTCAAAACGGAATAACAGCCAAGCAAAAAAAGCACCTCCATTAGCCAACCGGCCGCATGGAGGTGCTTTTTGCATAACCGGAATCGGGGAGAACCCTTCCCCGATCCCGCCTTTAATTAGGAAGCCGTAACAGCCGAGCCTTGCTGCAGCTGGTACATCGCGAAATATTTGCCTCGGTGATCCATCAGCTGATCGTGGTTGCCGCGTTCGACGATGCGGCCGCGGTCCAGCACCAGAATCTGATCCGCTTGGCGGATTGTTGATAAGCGATGCGCAATAACAAACGTCGTACGGCCCTTCTTCAGCACATCTAGCGCTTCTTGAATAATGGCCTCTGTCTCTGTATCGATGCTTGCCGTTGCTTCATCCAGAATCAGAATGGCAGGATCGTAAGCGAGCGCCCGGGCGAACGAGATCAGCTGGCGTTGGCCGGCGGACAGCGTGCTGCCCTTCTCGATCACTTCCGCATCGATGCCGCCCGGAAGCTGCGCGAACATGTCGTAGGCGCCAACGTCGCGAAGCGCCTGCTCCACCCGCTCCCGGCTGATCGCCGGATTGTTCAAGCTGATGTTGGAGGCAATGGTACCGGTGAACAGGAACGGATCCTGCAGAACGATGCCCATATGCTGGCGCAGATGCTGCTTCGGAATATCCAGCACATCCTTGCCGTCGATAACGATGCTGCCTTCATTGGAATCGTAGAACCGGAACAGCAGGTTCATAATCGAGCTTTTGCCGGAGCCCGTATGGCCGACAAGCGCCACCGTATCGCCTTGGCGGGCGGTGAAGGAAATATTTTTGAGCACGTATTCATCCTTCTTGTAGGCAAACGAAACGTTATCGAATTTCACTTCTCCCTTGTAACGCTCCATCGTGCCCGGCTCAACCTCAACTCCCGGCTGATCCATCAGAGTAAACACCCGCTCCGCGGATACCCTTGCCGTCTCCAGATTGGACAGCTGGTTGACGACGCCAACGATCGGCTGGAACATCCGGTTCATCAGATCGACGAACGCATACAGCACGCCTACCCCGATGGCAGCGCCAAACCAATCGCCCCAGAAGAACCAGATCACAATAAGGAAGATGATGTTGCGAACGACGTTGACCAGGTTATGCGACGTAATCGAGTTGAGGCTCAGCAGCTTGTTCTGATACGTAAAATAATGCTCGTTCAGCTCGTCGAATTCTTTAAACGTCTCTTTCTGACGGCGGAACGCTTGGATAATCGCCATTCCTTGGATGGATTCGTTAATCATCGCGTTAATCTCGCTCAGCTTCGTCCGGATAATCCGGTTGTAACGGGCCGCAAAGCGCCGGTACAGATTAATCCAGACGAGCAGAATCGGCACCAGCGGCAGCGCAAACAGCGCAAGTCTTGGATCCAGCAGGAACAACGCTCCGTAGATCGCCGTCATGTATACGATCGCGGAGAAGAAGTTCGCGAGCACCGCGACATACAGCTCGCGGATGGCCTCCGTATCATTCGTAATCCGGGAGACGACCTGCCCGGCCGCGAGCGTATCGAAGTAGTTCACCGGAAGCCGCTGCGTATGGGCGAATACGTCATTGCGCATGCGCCGGACAATCCGGTTCGCGGACGTCTGCAGCAAGAGCCGCTGTCCGTAGGTGAATACCGCGCCAAGCACAAGCAGTCCGACATAGAGGCCGGCAAGCTTCATCAGGCTTGGAATTTCCGGCTTGTAGAACTGATACAGCTCTTTAGCCGAAATCAGGGCAACTGGGAATGCGGCATTCTCTCCGGTTGTTTTGTCGGTGACGGTCATCTGGCCGCCGCTCACCTTGCGTACGCCTTCCACGGCGGGAAGAGTACCTTCATACCAGTAAAATTTTCTGCCGGCCTGTAGCAGATGCACCTCGGTACCTTTGGCCTCGCCGGCTGCAAAGTGGTCTTCGCGCTTATACCATTTATCTTTATAAGAGACTGCGTAAGGCTCTTCCGCCGCAACCTCGTACCAGCTCTTCTCGATGCCGAGAATATTCTGATCGATCATCCGCTTCGCGATAAACGGCCCCGCCAGCTCCGCGCATACGGCCAGCAGGAGTAGAACTAACGCTCCAATGATCGGTTTTTTATAAAGCATGGCGTATTGAAACAATCGTTTACCTGTTTGACCCATTGTTCGTAAACGCCTCTCTTTCCTATGATTCAATCAGCGACTCCAGCTGCTGCCGCTCGTACTGCTCTCTGTACCAGCCATCCTGCTTCACAAGATGATCATGGGTACCCTGCTGAACAATACGTCCTTCGTCCAGCACGATGATGTGGTCGGCATGCTGCACCGCGGACAACCGGTGAGTCGTAATCAGTGTTGTTTTGCCGGCGCGTTCCGTCCGGATGCCTTCAATAATCTCGGCTTCCGTCCGTCCGTCTACCGCGGACAACGCATCGTCCAGCATCAATATTTCCGGATCGGCGATAAGCGCGCGCGCAATGCTGACCCTTTGTTTCTGACCGCCGGAGAGCGCAACGCCCTTCTCGCCGACCATCGTTTCCAGCCCGTCGGGCAGGAATTGAATGTCCTTGGCGAAGGAGGCCCTTGCAAGCGCACGCTGCATATCCTCTTCCGTCGTTTCGCCTTTCTTGCCGAACATAATATTCTCGCGAATCGTCTTCGAGAACAGAATCGGCTGCTGCGGCACGTAGCCGATCCAGCCAAGCAGCCGCTCCATCGGCAGCTTCTCGAGCGGCTGGCCGGTAATCTTGATCTCGCCGGCGCCAACCGGATATTCGCGCAGCAGCTGCTTGAGCAGCGTTGTTTTGCCGCTGCCCGTGCGGCCGACGATACCCAGCGTCTGGCCTTGGCGCAGACTGATGCTCACACCGCTCAAGTTGTCTACAACGGACGATGGATAACGGAACGTCACATCGCCAAAAGCAATCGTTGCCGGTTCAGTCACGTCAATCGTATTCTCCGCATCCTGCACATCCGGCTTGTAGCCAAGCGTTTCCTCTACCCGGTCAAGCGAAGCGTTGCCCCGCTGCATAATGTTGATCAGCTCGCCGATCGCGAACATCGGCCAGATCAGCATCCCGAGGTAGACGTTGAAGGAGACCAGCTCGCCAAGCGTAATCTCGCTGTGGAATACGAGATAACCGCCGTAGCACAAGCCGATCAGGTAACTGAGGCCGACCAGTATCTTGATCGTTGGCTCGAAGAGCGCGTCGATCTTGGCCACCGCAATATTTTTCTGAAAGACCTCATCGGTCTTCTTGCGGAATTGATCCTGATTTGCTTCCTCCTGCACGAAAGCGCGGATAACCCGCACCCCCGATACCGATTCCAGCACCTGGTCGTTCAATTCGCCGAAAGCGTCCTGCGACTGCATAAAGCGCTCGTGGATTTTACCCCCGAAATGCTTCATCGCAAGCGCGATGAACGGCAATGGCAGAAGCGCCGCCAGCGTCAGCTTAACGCTGATCATCACCGCCATGATGCCGAGAATCGTCAGCATGAAGAAGGTGGAGTCAATCAGCGTCAGAATGCCGAAGCCGGCCGTTGTCGCGACCGCATTCAAGTCATTCGTGGAACGGGCCATCAAGTCGCCCGTCCGGTTGCGCTCGTAGAAGGTTGGCGACATCTTAAGGAAGTGGCGCATCAACCTCGAACGGAGCAGCCGTTCCAGAACGAAGGCACCGCCAAACAGCTTATAATGCCACACGTAAGTGATCGCGTAGCCGACCACCGTTACGGCGATCCAGCCCGCCACGACCTGCATAAAGCCGGTAGCGTCCAGCCTGCCCTGATGAATCCCGTCAATCGTATGGCCAATCAGCCAAGGCGGAATCACGTCGAGAAAGCCGGTGACAATCAGCAGCACGCAGGCTAGCGTGTATCTTTTCCAATTCATTGCGAAAAACCATCGAAGCTTCTTAAGTACGATAAACATAGTTTCTGTTAGACACCTCCCGTTTCCATCCAAGCATCTTCCCCCATAAACCCACAAAAAAAGGAAGCGCACCGTAAGATAACGGTACGCTTCCTTTGGCTGCAATCGGGCACAAGTTGGCCCGCTGCATCAAAAAAGGCGCACGGTTACGGTTACGTAACCATGCGCCTTTGATTCTAATGGGATACCCCTAAAGATCAAAGAGATTCGACGCGCGGATGGATTACGCTCATAAAATTAGTATGCATTTGGTTAAATTGTTGATGAACGCCTACAATTGGATTCATGCCGTAATCCTCCTTTCGATTTGTTTAAGATATTTGTCACTTTACCATCCGAAGAAATAACTGTCAATCCGTTTTTTGTAAAAGCTCGCCTATTTTTTAGAGGAGTATCACATAACCCAAGCATCAGCCTGCTGCTCCGCCAGCAAAAGCTGCTCGCGAACCCTGACCACTTCACCCACAATGATAAGAGCCGGATTGACCACTTTAAAAGATGCCGCCAGCTTATGAATGTCAGCCAGCGTGCCCGTGATTACGCGCTGCTTGCTGGTTGTGCCGCGCTCAATAATCGCAACAGGCGTGGTTGCCGCCTTGCCGTGCTTCAGCAGCTCCCCGCGAATAACGGCGAGCTGGCTGACGCCCATGTAGATCGCCAGCGTATCCACGCTATGCGCAAGCAAATCCCAGCGTACCGGCTCCTGATCGCCGTGACAGCGATTGCCGGTCACACAGGCGAAGGACGCCGCCTTTCCGCGATGCGTCAGCGGAATCGCCGCCGAGGCAGCCGCGCCTATGGCCGACGTGACGCCCGGCACAATCTCCCATTCGATGCCGTGCTCCGCCAGCTCCAGCGCTTCCTCGCCGCCGCGCCCGAAGACGAAGGGGTCGCCCCCTTTCAGGCGGACGACCGTCTTCCCCTGCTTGGCGTAAGCGACAAGCGCCGCGTTAATCTCCTCCTGCGGCATCGCGTGAGCATTAGGCGCTTTGCCGCAGTATACGAGCTCCGCATCGGCGCGGGCGTAAGTGAGCAGCTCTTCATTGACGAGCCGATCGTACAGGATCACGTCCGCTAGCCCGATTCGCCGCATCGCCTTCACCGTGATCAGTTCCGGATCGCCGGGGCCCGCTCCAACAATGTATACCTTGCCCGCTGATGCCCGCATTACAGACCGCTTTTCTCGGCAGCAAGCGCCGTCTTGGCAGGAAGACCCGACTTTGCGGAAGAGGAGGAGGGAGAGCTTTCGGAGTCTTTCTCCTTCTTGTTATGCGACCAGTAGAACATAAAGCCGGTAAACAAAGCGCCGCCTACAAAGTTGCCAAGCAGCACCGGAATTTGGTTCCACAGCCACCAGTCCGCTACCGATACGTCCGCGCCAAGCATCATGCCTGCAGGGATGACGAACATATTAACGACCGCATGCTCGAAGCCTTGCTCGAAAAACATCAGAATCGGCAGCCACATCGCAACGATTTTGCCCAAAGTCGATTTGGAGGTCATCGCCATGACTACGCCAAGCGTTACCATCCAGTTGCACAGAATTGCCTTGATGAACACAAGAATAATGCCGTCGAAGCCCATTTTTTGATAACCCAATGTCTTTGTCTCGCTGACTTGGATAAGCATTTGGGCAAGGGGATTCGACATATCCGTCCCCATCTTCGTAACCGCCATGCCGTATAAAGCCGCATACACCGCGCAGCCGATCAGGTGGCCGATAATGACAAGCCCATAGTTGGCCAGCATGCGGGTTACGGAGGTTTTCCGTTTGAAAACCGATAGAGGAATAAGCGCAAAGCTGCCGGTCACAAGCTCAAGCCCCAGAAGGACGATGATAACAAAGCCGATCGGGAATATAATAGCTCCGGTTAGAGCCAGCGAAGTTTGCGTTGTTGCCGTATAGGCGAGCGTTGTCGCAAAGGCCAGAATGCCGCCGCCCAGAAAACCCCTTATGAGCATTTGCGAGGCGCTCATTTCCGCCTTTGCCGTCCCCGCCTCTACCATCGATTCCAGTACTTCAGCCGGTTTCACGTAGTCCATGTTTCATTCCTCCTGAAATAGCCCGCTTACGGGCTATCGTGATGATGATTCATACTTCGAAAACGCCAGGCTTGTTGTCTCTATTCTGCTCTACAGGGTGATATAGATCTCGCCGCTGCCCGGATCAATCTCCGTCTCAAACGTCTTGACGCAGCCGTCGTCCGGCTCATGCACGCGTCCGCTCTTCAAGTCAATTCTCCAATCATGCAGCGGGCAGTGCACGGCCGTGCCGCACACCATCCCTTCCGAAAGCCTGCCGCCCTTATGCGGGCATTTGTTCTCGACTGCTTTGACGCTGCCGTCTGCCAGACGGAAAATCGCCACGTCCGTGTTGTCGACCTGTACCGTACGAGAGCCTAATACGTCGATATCCGTTAGTTTCGCTACAAGCACCTTTGTCACCATATAGTAGCCCCCCTATCCTTGCACCGGCTGCGGAGTCGATAATTGCTCGAAGTTTTTGCGCAGCTCTTTGTTCTCTATGATTTCTTTCCAAGGGTCCGTTGTATAGCTGAGCGTCTTCTCCAAACGCTCCACCAAAGCCAGACGGTCTTCCCGCTTCTCGAGAGCTTTCTTGACATGGTCCAGGCCAACGCGTTCAATCCATTGAGCGGTACGTTCGTTCCATGTCGCATTCTCGCGGTAATATTGCAGGTAAGCCGAGGACCATTCCATCACTTCATCCTCCGTCTTTACGGTACAGAGCAGCTCGGTCGCGCGGACATGGATACCGCCGTTGCCGCCTACGTGAAGCTCCCAGGCGCCGTCGATCGCGACAATGCCAAGATCCTTGATCGTTGCTTCCGCGCAGTTTCGCGGACAGCCGGATACGGCTAGCTTTACTTTCGCCGGAGCCGTCATTCGCTCGTAGGCTTTCTCCATCCGGATCCCCATGGCGATCGAGTCCTGCGTGCCGAATCGGCAGAAGGTGTTGCCGACGCAGGTTTTAACCGTGCGGAGCGTCTTGCCGTAAGCATGGCCGGAAGGCATGTCAAGCTCCTCCCAAATCTTTGGCAGATCCTCTTTCTTCACGCCCAGCAGGTCAAGCCGCTGCCCGCCGGTGAACTTCACCATCGGAACCTCGTACTTCTCGGCGACGGTAGCGATTTTGATCAGATCCGCCGGCGTCGTTACGCCGCCGTAGACGCGAGGCACAACCGAATAGGTGCCGTCCTTCTGAATGTTCGCGTGGTAACGCTCGTTCGTGAAGCGCGATTCCTTCTGATCCTCGTATTCTCCCGGCCACAGCATGCCGAGGTAGTAGTTCAACGACGGACGGCATTTGGTGCAGCCTCCTTCGTTCTTCCATCCGAGCACGTTCATGACTTCCTTGACCGTCATAAGGCGCATTTCTTTAATTGCAGCAACGATCTCGTCACGGGAATGCTCCGTGCAGCCGCAAATGCCTTCCTTCGCCGGCACGCCTGCCGCATCGCCAGCATACAGCTTAAGGAGACCTTCAACCTGGGTCTTGCAGCCGCCGCAGGAAGCGGAAGCTTTCGTGCAGCCTTTCAAGCTCGAGAGGGTATTGCAGCCTTTATTCTGAATCGCGTAGGCAATGGCGCCCTTCGATACGCCGTTACAGCCGCAGACGATTTCATCGTCCGGCATCGAAGCCAGCCGATCCGCCGCGGAGGATGCTCCCCCTCCCGCCGCAGGCGAGAAGCCAAGCAGCAGCTCCTTCTCCTTGCCCTCAATCGATTCGCCCTTCTTCATAATCGAGAACAGCTCGGCACCGTCGGTTGTATCGCCAAACAGCACGGCTCCCACAAGCTTGCCGTTTTTGATCACAATCTTCTTGTACGTGCCCGCCACATCATCCTGAATACGCAAGGCTCTAGTGCCCGGCCCTTCGTTGAATTGGCCTGCCGAGAATACGTCGACACCGGATACTTTCAGCTTGGTTGAAGTAACGGAACCTTGGTAGCCTTCCGTCTCTACGCCGGCCAGCAGCTTCGCCAGAACGGCGCCTTGCTCATACAGCGGAGCAACAAGGCCATAAGCGATCCCACGATGCTCGGCGCATTCGCCAACCGCGTACACATCCGGAATATTCGTCCGCATCCAGTCGTCAACGATAATCCCGCGGCCGACTTCAATCCCGGATGCCTTCGCTAGTTCAATGTTCGGACGGATCCCCACCGCCATCACGATAAGGTCCGCTTCAACCTCGCTGCCGTCCGCGAATTGCAAAGCCTTCACGCGGCGTCTGCCCGTAATGGAAGCCGACTGTTTGCTTAGCAGGAACTTCATTCCCTGCGCTTCGAGCTCGCGCTGCAGCATCTTTGCAGCCGGCTCATCCAGCTCGCGGTTCATCAGAATGCCGTTGATATGGACAACGTGTACGTCCATTCCCAGATTCAGCAGCCCCCGCGCCGCCTCAAGCCCGAGCAGGCCGCCGCCGATTACGGCTGCTTTTTTATACTTTAGGGAAGTCTCCTGCATAATCTCGGTATCGCGAATATCCCGGAAGCCGATTACGCCTTCCTTGTTCGCGCCCGGCAGAGGCAGCATAAACGGATTCGAACCCGTTGCCATAACCAGCACGTCATAGTCCGCTTCAATCCCTTGCTGGGAGTACACCTTTTTACGCTTCGTATCAATCTTCGTGACCGCATGCCCGGCATGCAGCTGAATATGATTGTCCGCATACCAGTCCCAGTCGTTAATGATGATATCCTTCATGTCCGTTCCGCCCGCAAGCACCGAGGATAACATAATCCGGTTGTAATTCGGGTACGGCTCCGCGCCAAAAATCGTAATGCTATATGCATCCGGAGCGAGCTTGATCAGATGCTCGATTGCCCGTACCCCCGCCATTCCGTTGCCAACCAGCACCAATTTCTTCCGATCCGCCATTGTCATTCTCCTCTCCACTCTCTCTATTGCCTTATGAAAATAAAAAAAGCCTGCTTCGGATTCCGCGAGGACGCACTTGTGCATTCCCGCAAAAGACGAAGACAGGCTTCATTGCCGCTTCAAATGAATACGCCATTGTATTCATGAAAGATTGAATTGTAGTACCGCAAAGCCGGAAGCTTTATCGGTGTGTTAACGCTACTATACATTGCCGCATTAATGATGTCAACATACTTAACATATAAAATGAACATTTGTGCGTATCGACAGTTTCACACAATCCATGTTATATATAATAACAATTGATATTTCGTTCGTAGGGGAAAAGGAGGATGACATGCGTTCTCTGTTAGTGATCGACAATCCCGGGGGAAAAGCTGAAGCGCTGCCGGTCGAGCAAATGCTGGAGACATACGGTTATTCCGTATTGTATGCGAGCTCGGATGAAACAGCCAAAAATCATCTGCCAAAAGCCGATGCCGTCATTTTTCACCTGCCCTTAGGCGAAGTGAAGCCATGGGGCAACCGGCTCTTGCAGCGCAAGAGGCTGCCTATGCTCTGGTGGTGCAGCGCGGATACGGCCACGATGTCCGCCGCCTTTTGCGAGGATGATCTGCCGATCGACGGCATTCTCACGCCATCAATGAGCGAGCAGGAGCTGCACTGGGCGCTTCACTTCGGCTCGAAGGCCTGCTTCGAACGGCAGCAATGGCTGAACGAGCGGAAACAGCTGGAGGCGCGGCTGGAAGAGCGAAAGTGGATTGACATGGCGAAGGGTATCCTATGTAAAATAAAGCAGGTATCCGAAGCGGAAGCTTACGACCTGCTGCGCAAGCAGGCGATGAATGAGCGGAAGCGGATCGTGGATGTGGCGACATCCATCGTGAAAGTCTATCAGCTGCTGCAAGAGCAGAAATAAAGGGGTGCTGACGATGTTTACTAAACTATTAAAAGAAGTCGGCCGCGGAAAAAGAGGCGCCAGGGACTTAACCTATGAAGAGGCGCTGGAAGCGGCCGACTGGATCATGAGCCGGAAAGCGACCCCTGCCCAGATGGGCGCCTTTTTTATTGCCGAACGGATTAAGATGGAAAGCGTCGAGGAGCTGGAAGCGTTCGTAAGCGTATGCCGGAACAGCGCCTACCGTGCTCCCATTCAGGAAGGGCTGGACTGCGCGGGACCTTACGACGGGCGGATAAAAACCTTTTTCGCTTCTTTTGCCACAGCCTTCCTGCTTGCCTCTGCCGGCCTTCCCGTGACGCTGCACGGCGCCAAATCGCTGCCCCCGAAATGGGGCGTAACGCTGCTGGATATGCTCGCCGAGCTTGGCATCGGCAAAACGCAGCTGACGCGGGACCGCGTCATACAGGCGGCTAAAGCGACCGGCGTATTGTTTGTGGACACCGAGGAATGGTGCCCTCCGCTGGGCGAGCTTCGGGACATCCGCGAAGAGCTTGGCATGCGCACGGTGCTGAACACCGCGGAGAAGCTGATCGATTTCTCCCATTCGCCGTACCTCGTCTTTGGCGTTTTCCATAACACCGTTTTCGACCGGATGAGCAAGCTGCTCACCGATTTGAAATACCGCAGAGCCCTTATCGTGCAAGGGACGGAGGGCTCCGAGGATCTGTTCGTCGAGCGTCCTACCCGCACGTATATCGTGGAGAACGGAGAAGCGCGGCTGCATGTCATTGATCCGGAACAATTCGGCATGGAAGCAACGCTGCCGGAAAAATCCGAATGGAGCGCCGCCGAGCAGGTCGAAACCGTGGAGGCGGTCCTGCGGGGAACGGCGCATATCGGCTACGTGAACCAGGTTCTGCTGAATGCAGCGGTTCGTCTCCGTCTGACTGACCGTGCCGACTCCATCGAAGAAGCGTTGTACCAATGCAAAGCGCTGCTCGACAGCGGGGCTGCATGGGAACGTTACACGGCTTGGCGCAGCAACCTGCTTGGCGAAGGAACGCCCTCCCCGATCGGCAGTGTGAAGTAAGATAACATACCCGCTGGCACTACAGTTGGGCAGCCCCCGCCTCCCTCTTAAACTAAAATGAACATAATCAAGAGCTTCTGAAGGCCTGAACGGCCCGTCAGAAGCTCTTTTTCTTTCCGATTCCTTTCTTGAGCAAGTACTCCCCTATCTTAAATTTTAAGAGCGCTTTAACCAGAGCTACATCCAGCGCAGCCGCTAATGAGACAGCTTAAGGTCCCTAGGGGACCCTAAAGGCCAGAAGAAGTAGCTAGTCTTGATGGTTAAGGCCCCTAAAGGGCCTTAACGCAACGATTTAGCCCGGTCGAAGCGGCATAAACCGCAGCAGGGCGAGAGATAAGACCCTGCAAGGGCGTTAAACACCCGAAGCTGGGCAAATGGGTGGCCAAATAAGACCCCCACCCACAAGGTCTTATTGGCCACCCACAAACTCGCTTGTACCGGCCGCTCTAACTCAAGCGCGACCGGCGAACAAGCAGCAAATAGCTGAGCACAGCCGCCGTCTCCGCCGCGGCTATAACAATCCCCATAGGCAGCGCGGCTTCGCTGCCGCCAAGGCCCACAAGCGGCGCCATGCAAGCGCCAAAAACAAAGGATAACAAGCCAAGCAGCGCCGATGCGCTGCCTGCGGCCTGCTGCTGATTCTGCATCGCAAGCGAGAAGCTTGCCGTCTGCACAATCCCGACGCTGGCAACCACGAAGAATAACGGCACCAGCACGGCAAACAACCCCCAGCCGGCTATGATCGAAATCAGCAGCACCAACCCGCCCGCAAACGCCAAGCTAAGGCCGGCAACAAGCAGCGCCGGAGCGCTTACCTTGCCGGCAAGCCTCCCGGCGATTTGACTGGCCGCAATAATGCCAAGCCCGTTAATGGCGAAGCACAAGCTGTAGCCTTGCGGCGAGACGCCAAACAGGTTCTGGATAACAAACGGCGATCCCGAGATATATGCGAACATCGCGGCTACCACAAAGCCTTGCGTCAGCGCATAGCCCATAAAGACGCGGTCCGTCAGCAGGTCGCGGAATTTTATCAGCATATTGCCCACTCCGCCCTGCGATCGGTTCTTCTCCTGAAGAGATTCCTTCATCCCGAACCATACCGCCGCAAACATTACCGCGCCAACCACGGTCAGAACAATAAACACGCCGCGCCATTCGGTCCATTTCAGAATCTGTCCTCCGGCAATCGGAGCGGCGATAGGGGCTACCCCGTTCACCAGCATAAGCATCGAGAAAAACCGGGTCATTCCCGCCCCCTCGAACAAATCCCGGACGACCGCGCGCGAGATAACAATCCCAGCCGCCCCTCCAAAGCCCTGCACGAAACGCAGCATAACAAAGGTTTCGATGGAAGGCGCCGCCACGCATAGAATAGAAGCCGCAATATAAACAATAAGTCCAATTAACAAAGGCTTCCGCCGGCCTCTTACATCGCTGATCGGGCCAATAAACAGCTGACCAAGCGAAATGCCAAGCAAACAGGCCGTTAGGCTAAGCTGGGACATCGACGTCCCCGCGCCGAAATCATCCGCAAGCTCCGGCAAGGCCGGCAAATACATATCGATGGAAAGAGGAGCAAACGCAGACAGCGAGCCAAGCAGCAATGCCATCCACAAGACGGCCCTCGGTGCCTGAGCCGGCGCGGAATCCTTATCTTTTCCCATTAGACAACCACTCCAGAACCGTTTTATCGCAACCATTCTAATGACGATCCCCATCCCTGTCAAGGGAACAAAAAAGAGGATGCCTCTACAGGCATCCTCCCGCACCAGTCCGTTACTCAGCCGTAGTAACGACAGCGCTCAGCTTTACTGGATCATTCAAATTCACAAGCAGAGGCAGCATCCGCTCCCCACTGATCATAGGAGATTGGCACAACACGCAGGTCGGCGTCTGGTCAAACGAAAAGTTGGCTCTCATCCAGCCATTGCAGTCCTCGCTTGCGCATGACCAAATTTTCGTGATTACCTCCGGGATGTCTTCCTGAATTTTTTTCCGGCTGTACATGGGTATGCCTCCTTCAACAGGTTGATCTGGTACGGACTTCATAAACCCCGTCACTTTAGAGTGCCTTTAACCGCCAATTTCATGCATGAAACTTCTAAAAAACAGAAACGGCGCAAAAAAACTCCTTCACCTCCATACGGAAGCAAAGGAGCCAGTATTTACGCAGAATTAAAATGTCGGCTTGAACACCATCAGCAAAATGAGAAGAAAAGCCAGAAAATGGGTAACAAGCTCCCACCGTAAGCTTTTCCTGCCGATTACACGGTATTCTGCTGGAATATCATCCGCAGAATAATTATCCAGAACGGCCATTTGCGCGTTAGCGAATCTCGGGAACATGCCGATGACGATCACTTGCGCGAGCAGATAAATAACGATGGAAGCAATATACCAGCCTGCCCGAAACAATTCCGGCTCCTGGATGCCAAGAATAAGGCCCGTTACAAGAAGGGTGATGCTTCCGACCTTCGGCATAACTTCCATGCTTTTGACCGTCTGAAGAGTAAATCTTGCTTGAGCAGCATTCTTCGCCCCCCTAACTAGAAGCGGAAAGCCAAATGCCGTACCAAGCCCCATCACAGCTGCGATGATGTGAATAAAAAGCACAAGACTGTACCAAGTAAACATTACGCTACCTCCTCCCCAGACAATTCCAACTACGTCTATTGTACTAGGGACGAAAGTAGGAGTAAATATAAAAACAGGATGGTAATACCAAATATTCCAGCAGCTTTATTTAAAGCTTATAGCCGAATTCGTTCGGGATATATTCAATGCAGGAAACCGCAATAAACGTCAGCTTTTCCCCCGCTGCATCGTATTTCACCGTATCCGCCGCAACCGAATACCAGATCTTCAGCGTCGGACGCCCGTCGTCGTAAGTCCGGAAGATAAACACATTCAGCTCCTGCTTCCACTTCAGGATCTCATCGATTCCGGCATGCTTTGGCGTGCGCACGTCGAATCGCCACTGCCCCGCTTCATGCACGACCTCGTAAGACACCGACTGTTTGGATGAATCCACGAAAGTCCTGCCGCCTACGGCGTGTTTGATCAGTAACTGCTCTTTCATCGTTGAACCCTCCTAAAAAGCATATAGCTCGCTTTCAGCCACATTGGCCTTCCTTGCTTCGCAAGCATTGCCCTATGGCAGATCAATCAGCATAACAAAGGCGGATTCTTCCGCGGACAGCACAAAATCGGGCTCGAATTCCGCGCGGATCGAATCTTTGGGTCCCATCGCAATGCCATTTACATTCAGATTTCCTTCCAGCACCATAACAAAAGCGCGGCGCCCTGTTTTCTGGTTAAAAAAGATCCTTCTGCCCGGCTGCAGCCGTCCCAAATAGATCGTCATATCCTGATTGATGCTGGCCGTATCTCCTGCGCCATCCGGCGTCACAACCGGCAGCAGCGCATTCTGCAGCTTCGCTTCATCGTAGCTGGCCATCTCGTAGGAGGGAGCGAGCCCCCGTTCTTTCGGCATAAACCACAATTGCAGGAAGCTGCCTTCCTCTGTATCTGAATCGTTGTATTCCGCGTGAATAATTCCCGTTCCCGCCGACATACGCTGAACCTCGCCTGCTGATGTTACTTCAATATTGCCAAGGTTGTCTTCATGCTTAAGTCTTCCCGTCAGCGGAATCGTCACGATCTCCATCTCGCTATGCGGATGCGCGCCAAAGCCTCGCCCCGGTGCGATCGTGTCATCGTTTAATACGCGCATGACGCCAAAGCTCGAGTTGTCTGGATCGAAGTACTCCCCAAACGAGAAGCTCATCGCGCTGCGGAGCCATCCCAAATCGACAGAATGGCGGGCACTTGCCGGAAAATGTTTCATCATCGAAAAAAACGCCTCCTTTTTCAATCAATATTCCGAGCCATATCCTCCTTTTATTGTAACCTCGGGCAGGCAGGTATACCAAATATATACCGGACAGGCTCGCGTACGACCTTATGTAATCGTAATGGTAAGTGAAAATATAGGGCAATCTAACGGCAGGAGCTGAAAAAAGGGAGTGTGAACAGGCGATGGCGGGCAAGGATGATCTGGTTACGGAGAGAGATATCGATCCGAATTTCGGCTTATTTACTGAGGAGGTGCCGCAAATCGTCTTGCCGGATGCAACAAGCAAACTGATCGATAGGTATCCGAATAATGGCGCAGCAGCGCCGCCTCCCAGCGGGCCGGCTGACGGCTCGCGGTAAGGAGCTATATCAAGTATAGCATTTACGGAGTGAGGTAAACAGCCCTTTACGGCGAAATATCGCCAAATACGGGAAAACAAAAGGACGCATGCCTGCATATCACAGGTCATGCGTCCTTCTTCTTTATTTATTGCGAAGCCTTATTTGGCCGAAACCGCCGGTGTATCATTGGCTCCCGCCGCAGGCAGCGTTGGGTAAAGCTTCTTAGATACAAGCGTCTGAATGATCATAAACGTTCCCCCGACTACCCAGTACAGCGGCACCGCGGCCGGAGCGCTGAAGGAGAAAATCCCCATCATCACCGGCGAGAGCAAGCCTAGCATCGCCATTTGCTTCTGTTGGGCAGAGTCTACGCCAATCTGCGATACGCGGAACTGAACGTAATAAATCGCCGCTGCCAGGAACGGCAGAATGTGATCCGGCGTGCCGAGCTGGAACCACAGGAACGAATGCTGGGCAAGCTCCGGCGTCATCTTGATCGCATAATAGAGGCCGGTCAGGATCGGCATCTGAATCAACATGGGCAGACAGCCAATCGCCATCGGGTTAAACTGATGCTTGCTGTAAAGCTCCATCGTTTCTTTTTGCAGCTTGGCCTGGTTCTCAGGCGTCTTCTCTTTATACTTCTCCTTCAGCTTGTTCAGCTCCGGCTGAATGACGCTCATCTTCTGCTTCATGCCCTGCTGTCCTTTATATTGCCGCAGCATTAGAGGCAAGAGGACGATCCGCACTAGCAGCGTCATAACGATAACGGCCATGCCGTAGCTGTCGCCAAAGAAGGAAGCAATGTGCTGAATCAGATACGAGAACGGAAAAACGACATAGTGGTTAAAAAAGCCCGGCGTATTGGAATCAATCGTTCCTTTTGCGCCGCAGCCGCTGACGATCACAAGAATCGCGATGGCTGCGAGAATTCTGTATTTTTTAGTAAAAGCGGTGAATGCATTGTTTTTGCTCATAATAGCCTCCTCGTTTGTGTGCGTGCTCTGTCATCTTCACAAACGGGGCGTTACAATCCGCTAATTCACCATCCGGCGCTTCTTTGCGCTTGATCCTTCGGGCCAGCCAATGCTGGATCCTCTCCAGCCTGCTGATGACCACGACAATCGGAACAATCGGCTCCCATATAACCCGCTTCTGCAAGGTATTAAACTCCGCATCAACGCTCTGATGGGCAAAATACGCCAGATAAGCCATCGAACATAAAATACTGATCGAGAAAAAATACGGGATTAAATCCTGCAGCTCTAACAATGCATTCACCTCCTTAAAAGAATTGATGATTAGTTAGCGGCTATCTTAAGCCGCTTGTAAGCAATTCTTACTTCGTAAGCATTAGCTAAAGATCATTCTTGTTGGTTTTCTCTAATACGGCTGACCGCCGGCAACGTTTCTTCTCCCGGCCCTAAGTCCAGTTCGATTCCGTTCTCAGGACGGTTAAGGCGGGAATCCTCCCGCGCTACAATAACTATGACTATATTATCACATCATGGACAGGATAGCTTCCTTGGCTTCTTGGAATCTGATGTACTATTTTCCGCGGCAATGTCCGGGACGGAGGAATCGATTGTATGTATTTTGCAGCTATTAGCGTGGCAAGGGGCTTCCTGTTCCTTACCTTGCTGCTTGCCTGGATTGCCGGCAACAAGGCATCCGCCCTGCTATTCAGCGAAACAGAGGCGAATTTGAACCGAAAAGCCCGCAAATTAATAACTTGGGCTGTTTTCTTATCCATCTCCTGCGCGGGAGTTCTTGCGGGAATTATCTGGCTTATGGCGGTTACGGATTCCGTCTTCTGGCGGGACCGCCTGCTTATTCCGCCAGTCCTTATCGTCCCGATGCTTATGATATGGCTGGGCGCTTCCCCCCGCCTTCGCCGCATCCGGCAGGCGACGATGCGCAAGACGGATTCGCCGCTTGACGTCAGACTGCTGAGCCGGGCTTCGCAGCCTGCGCTTATCGCGCCTTATCAATTCGTAGCGCTTGGTTCCTTCACCGGCATATATTGGACATTTACGACCACGATTCCGTTCGACGTTATGAACGGAGCTATCCCGCTCGTACTGCTCCTAATTGCCGGCATGATCCTATGGCTAACCCATCTTAATCGAAGTTCAAGAGTCAGCCTGACCGGAACAAAGCCGGTTAATCGTCCCCTAATGAGATTCCTGCACCGGATGACCGTATTGGCGATTGTTCTGGCGATAGGAAGCATTCCGTTCTACAGCGCGCTTCAAGCTAGCAAACTGCCGGAGAACATCTCCATGACGGAAGGTCCGGTGGATAACGGAACGGGCACGCTGCTTGCCCATAACCATCATAGCGGTTCCGTTACCGCTGCGGCCGAACCGGTAAAGGAGATATCCGTCGACAGCCTGACAGGTCCGGCGGATGGAAAAGCCGATGTCTCTTTTACGCTGACTGCCGAGAAAAAGACCATTCAGCTGGCTTCCGGACGAACGGTAGAGGCCTGGACCTATAACAGTCAAGTTCCCGGACCGGAGCTGCGGTTCAAGAAAGGGCAGCTGGTCGAGGTCAAGCTGATTAACAAAGATATTGAAGAGGGCGTTACGCTGCACTGGCATGGCCTTGATGTTCCCAATGCGGAGGACGGCGTAGCCGGAGCAACGCAAAATGCCGTCATGCCCGGCGAGACCTATACGTACCGGTTCGTAGCCAATCAGGTCGGAACCTTCTGGTACCATTCCCATCAGGATTCGCAGGAAGCCGTAGAAAAAGGGCTGTTCGGCCCTCTGGTGGTAGAGCCGGAGGATGGAATGCCACTCCATACGAAAGATATTACGGTGATGACTCATATCTGGGATCACCGAGGCGTTGCCATCGGAGATAACGAAGGCATCCAGCATGTGAAGATCGCGCCGGGAACTCCGGTACGTCTTCGCCTGATCAATACGGATGACTGGGTCCGGCAGTCCTACACGCTGCTCGGAGCCTCTTTTAAAGTCGCGGCCATTGACGGGACGGAGCTTCATGAACCGCAGGATCTGAATAATATCCGACTTGATCTGATTACGGGCGGCCGATACGACGCGACCTTCACCATGCCGAACACGACGGTTACCTTAAACGTGGGGTTAGGCGGCAAGCTGGGCATCGTGATGAGTCCGGACGGTCAAGGCGATTTGCCTAAGCATGCAGCTAACATGCCGGTCTTCGACCCTACCCATTACGGGACGCCGGCTGCAACGCAATTTGACGCAAACAGCCATTTCGACCGGGAATTTACGATGGTGCTGGATAACCAGCTTGGCTTCTTTAACGGCAAGTTCGCGCTCAACTATACGATTAACGGCAAAGTGTTCCCCGACACCCCGATGTTTATGGTACGGGAAGGCGAGCTTGTGAAAACAACGATTATTAACCGCGGCGCCGTTGAGCATCCGATGCATCTTCACGGGCATCATATGCTGGTCCTGTCGCGGAACGGCGAAGCCGTAGACGGCAGCCCCTGGTGGACCGATACGCTTGATACGGCTCCTGGAGAGGTCTATGAAGTCGCTTTTGCAGCCGATAATCCGGGTCTGTGGATGGACCACTGCCATAATCTCGCCCATGCGGCGGCAGGCATGACGATGCATTTGATGTACGAAGGCATTACGTCACCGTATACGGTAGGTACGGCGACTCATAATCATCCGGAATAATAACAATAAAAAAATCGCGAGTCTGCTCCTGTATGCAGGAGCAGACTCGCGCCATTTTAATTATGATCTTCCCCATCCCGGAGCAGAGAGATAAATGCCTGAAGCGGCTGGGACATCCATTTGCGGGGATGAATCATATACTGCAGGTCAAAGCGGATTTCCGGATGGGTGAACGGAAGAGCAGCTATTCGTCCCTGCCGGATATCTTCCGCGACAACCATGCGAGGCAGCAGCGCGAGGCCTAGGCCGTTCACGACGCATTGCTTTACCGCCTCCGGATTGCCAAGCTCGAACAAGGCGGTAAAGGCTATCCCGCTTTCCCTAAGCACCTTCTCGAACATCCCCCGGTACACGCAGCTTTCCTCCGACATAATGAGCTCCATGCCGCTTAAATCCTGCAGCTCGATCCGGGGGCGATTAGCAAGCGGGTGACCTGCAGGGGCGGCTAATACCAGCGGTTCTTCCCGCAGCGGGCGGCATTCCAGCGCCGCATCGGCCGGCTTGGCGTCAAGCAGCAGCCCGATATCGTATTCGCCGTCCTTTACCTTGCCGATGATGTGCGATTCTCGGTCCGGCTGAAGCTGGATGGTCAGCTCGGGGAACAGCTGGCGCAGCTTCTGCAGATAAGGAGGCAGAAAATAAGCCGCCAGCGAATCGATAGCGCCAATAACAAGCGTACCTCCGGCATAACCGGCTACCGTTTCCTTCGATTGCTCGTACAGCTCCAGCATCTGAACGGCCAGAGCAAACAGCTTCTCGCCGGGCGGCGTCAGGCGCATCTGCCTGCCGAACCGCTCCAGCAGCGGCGCTCCGTATTCTTTCTCCAGCTTCTGAATCTGAATGGTTACGCTGGACTGCGCGTAACCAAGCTCTTCCGCGGCACGCGTAATACTCCGCCTTCTCGCTACCTCGCAAAAGGTCTGCAAATAAACCAGCTCCATGCTCCCACCTCGGCTTTTGCCTAATTATTAAAATTATTGATATCGATCATGAATCATTATAGATAACTGTAATACTTCAGCCATGCTAAAGTAAAGATAGAATTCATCATTGCAAAGGGAGGCGCTGGAGATGCTAACGGAACAAGATCTGAAAGGCATTTACGTACCTGTGGTAACGCCTATGGGGGCTGGCGGGGAAGTGGATATCCGTTCATTCGAATCCTATGTGAAGCAGCTGGTTGAGGATGGCGTGAACGGAATCGTGGTAAACGGAACAACGGGGGAATCCCCGACGGTAACGCTTGAGGAAATGGCGGCTCTTACGGCAGCCGCACGCTTGGTCTGCGGGCCTATGAAACGGCCGGTCATTGTTGGGACGGGAACGAACGATACGGCTTCCACCGTTCGGAAAACCGCGTTTGCCGGGGAACTCGGCGCAGACGCCGCCCTTGTTGTCGTGCCCTATTACAGCCGTCCCTCCCAGGAGGGCATCATCGAGCACTACAGACAGGCCGCAAGCACGGGCCTGCCGATTGTTGCTTACGAGATTCCTTCGCGCACTGGAATACGCCTTGCTCCCGATACGGTCCGCGCCATTTTGGACCTGGACGGCGTCATCGGGATCAAAGACAGCTCCGGCGGAATCGAGCTGATGATGGAGCTTGCAAGCAGCGGTGATCACAAGCCGGTATTAGGCGGAGAAGACATCTACTTCCACGCTATGCTTTGCTGCGGCGCAGCCGGCGGGATGCTCGCATCCGCAAGCGTCCGGACAACGGCCTTCGTAGAGGTGTATGAACAGTTCATGCAAGGCCGGCTTGAAGCAAGCAGGCAGTCTTTCGGCGCTTTGCTTCCCTTGATCCGTCTGCTGTTCCGGGAGCCAAATCCCGCCCCGTTAAAATATCTTCTGGCCCGGCAAAGCAGCATCGCCTCGGATCATATCCGACTGCCGCTTACCCCGGTCTCGGAGAAGCTGCGGGAGCAGCTTAATGCCTGGCTTTAGCCTCTAGCCTGCCGGAATGGCTTCCCATAGCGGGGAATGCGTAAAGCCTTCCATCGACCGGATCGCATAGGGCTGATGCGCGCTTGCGAGCTCGGCCATGTCTGCTTTTCGGTCCACCGCCTTCACTTCCATAATGGCGATTCCCGAGCCTGCCGCATGGTCAATGCCTGCCGCAATCGCGGCAGCATGGCCGCAGCGGGCCGACAAATAGATCACTCTCACCCGGATATCGGCAGCGCAAAAGACGCGCAGCATATCGGCCGACCGGTCTGTGCTGTAATTATCGACAAAAATAAATTCGTAGCTGGCGGCGGTAGGCTTCATGATTTGCTTCAGGCGCTTATAGGCGCCAAACAGCGATTCCTCGTCATTGCAGACCGGCACGATAATCGAGTAGGTAACTGGCAGACGCGTCATTTTCCCCATCCCCTTCGGACAAAATGTTGCTCTATACTGCTACTATAATCGATACAGCTTAAAATCCCCTTAATTTAGTATAAGTAAACGCTTTACTTTTATGTCAAATATAGCACGACAAGCCTGATTCGCATATAGCTTGTAATGCCCACATTTTGCTATACTAACTGCAACATTATTTTTGATCCAAGAAAAGGGGATGACCTTAACGATGTTATACAACCGGCTGGGAGGAAGCGGACTGAAGGTATCCGCGCTGGGACTCGGCACAAACTCCTTCGGCTCGCGGGCAGACGAGGCCGCTTCGGCGCGTATTCTTCACGCGGCCATTGACCGCGGCATCAACTTTATCGATACGGCTAATATTTACTCGGCAACGGCTTCGGAATCCATCATCGGTACAGCGCTTGCAGGCAGACGCCATGAGGTTGTCCTGGCCACCAAGGCCGGGCTCGTCAGAGGAGAAGGTCCCAATGCAAAAGGCTCTTCCCGCTACCATCTGATGCTGGAGCTGGAAGACAGCTTAAAGCGGCTCAAGACCGACTATGTTGACCTGTATCAGATCCATACCTTTGACCCGGAGACGCCCCTCGAGGAAACGCTGCGGGCGCTCGAAGACATGATTCGGTCCGGCAAAGTCCGGTATATCGGTGCTTCCAACTATGCCTCTTGGGAGCTGATGAAGGCTCTTGGACTCAGCGACCGCCTTGGCCTGAACCGGTTCGTGTCCACTCAGACGAGCTATTCGCTGGCCGACCGGACGCCGGAACGCGAGCTTATTCCCCTGTGCCTCGATCAAGGCGTAGGCATTATTCCTTATTTCCCGCTGGCAGGCGGAATTCTGACGGGCAAATACCGTGCTGGCGAAGAAGCCCCTGCCGGTTCGCGCGCTGCGACCAACCCGGGCTTCACGCGCTTCTTCGGCGAGAACAACCTTGCGCTGGGAAGCCGGGTCAGCGAGCTGGCTGATAAACTTGGCTGCTCCGCAAGCGTCCTGTCCCTGGCTTGGCTGATGAAGCAGCCTGCCGTTTCGACCGTTATCGTTGGCGCTACCAGCACGCAGCAGCTGGAGCATAATCTAGGCAGCGTAGAGCTTCCACTTGATGCGGCAGCGCTGGATGAGCTTGATGCGTTAAGCCGTTCCTTCCGTAATGGCGAACCGTTTGCGCTATACCGTTTGCCTTAGGCAAAAACCATTGAAGAAGTCGATACCGATAATTGGGGCTGGGGCGGTCTGCCGCTCTGGTATATCGCCGCTAGATAGCGGCGGAGAAGGCTGCTACTAAAGAATAAGTCAGAATGAGTTTCAAACCGCAGGCTGTACACCCCGCAATCCCACGACGAGGCGTAAAGCCTTTCTTTAAGCCTGCTCCGGCCAGCCCTTTCGCTCCCGCAAAATCCCGATAAACACTTCTGCCGCCTTTGTATGCTGCCGATGCAACCCGGTTAATAGCGAGAAATCCCGTTCAACCGGCCTGCCGCCAACGGTCAGCTTGCTAATGGTGCCAAGCGTTATCTCTTTGCGCACCGCCCAATGGGACAATAACGAGATGCCAAGACCGGCTTCTACGGACTCCTTAATAATCTGCGTGCTGCCAAATACCATGCGGTTCTCCGGATTCAACCCCTGCTCGAGGAACATCCGCTCGGTCACCTCCCGTGTCCCAGAGCCCTCTTCCCTGACGATCCAAGTTTCCTGCTGGAGCCTTCCGGCAGCAATATCGTAAGCCGCAGCAAAAGGATGGGACGATGCCGTTACCACGTACATCCGATCCTTGGCCAAAGACTCTGCATACAGCTTTCCATGCTCCGGCTCGCCTTCGACAATGCCGATATCCAGCTGCCCTTCGGAAACTAGCGAGCTGATTTCCTTTGTGTTGCCGATTGTAATGGTCGGCTTAATGAGCGGGTAGTGCAGCTTCAAATAAGCGATGGCATGAGGCAGCACGTATTCCCCAAACGTATAGCTGGCGCCAATCGACAGCAAACCGCTGGCGTTATGCATTAGATCGTCCACCAGCCGCTGCATGCGGCTATACAACCCCTCTATTTCTTTTCCATGCTTATACACAATCTCCCCTGCTTTGCTTAACCGGACATGCTTGTTGCTGCGGTCGAGCAGTTTGGTTCCGATGTTGTTCTCCAGCGCTTGAATATGCTGGCTGACGGCCGGCTGGGTCATATGCAGCGCCTCTGCGGCACGCGTAAAATTACGCATCTCCGCAACCGTCATAAAGACAAGCAACGACTGGTCCACGCTTCCAATCAACCTCCATCATAAGTAATTTATTATTATAACAATTATAACTATTTATTTTTCTTATCGTAAAGATCTGGTTAAACTAAACTCATCAACCAACAATAAACGTCGAGGTGACGACAGATGAGTACGTTAACCCATTTTACCTTTACTCCTAAAAATAAACGTTTCCTCCAGCAGTTGAATTGGCTGTGCGGCCTGCTGCTGACAGCCGCGGTTGCAACAGCCGCCTATGAGCTTGCCCGCCTGCCGGGACTTGATCGTATCGGTCAGATGGCCCTGGCGCTGACAGGCACTATTATCGCCCGTCAATTTCTAGGTTATCCGGAGAGACTCCGGTCGGGTATTCAATTCGCATCAAAGCATCTCCTGCGGCTCGCTATTGTTTTATGCGGACTGCGGCTGAATATCAGCCTGCTTCTCCACCAAGGTCCGGCTCTCCTGCTGCAAGGTGCCATTACGATCATTCTTGCCGTAGGGATGACCCTTGGCATCGCACGTCTGCTGAAGGCCGATGCTCCGCTGTCCCTGCTCCTTGGCATCGGCACCGGCATATGCGGAGCGGCGGCTATCGGTGCCGTATCCCCCATTGTGAAAGCCCGGGATGAAGACACCGCGGTCAGCGCCGGTCTGATCGCCTTGATCGGCACGGCCGCTGCAATCATCTATACCATTCTACAGCCGCTGCTGCCGCTTACTGCCGGGCAATACGGGATTTGGAGCGGTCTTACGCTCCATGAGATCGCCCACGTGCCTCTGGCAGCCGCCGCAGCAGGACAGGACGCCGTTAACGCCGGTCTTCTCGCGAAGCTGAGCCGGGTGCTGCTGCTCGTACCGGTCAGCTTTATTCTGATGCTGATCATGAAACGCAAGGACAAAGGAAATAACGCCTCCGGAACAACCATTGCCTTCCCGTGGTTCCTGCTTGGCTTTGGGGCCATGAGCCTCTTCGGAAGCCTAACGCCCGGCACGCCGCTTGAGCTGCCGGCCCCTGTAACCGATCAGCTGCTGAAAGCCCCGTCCTTCCTGCTTGCGATGGCTATGGTTGGCCTTGGCCTGAACGTGGATTTACGCGCCCTGAAAGACAAAGCGCTGCGCCCGCTTGCCGCGATGGCAGCCGCTACCGTGCTGCTCTCGATTGCGACTTACCTGCTTGTCTACTATGTTTATTGAAAAAGAAGCTGGCCGTCCCCTTTTACGGGAGCGGCCAGCTTCTCTTATCCTTGCAGCGCCTTGCGGACGCTTAATATATATTTGGATTGGTCAAGCGGATTCACGCCGCGGCGCGTCCGTTCCGCCCATACATCCGGCGGGCATTCCTCGTACCCGGCGAAGAAGGTCGCCATCGTGCCGCGCCCCTTCGTGAGCGAGTTCAGCTCCATCGCGTATTCGAGCGACGTTGCCGCCGGCACGCGCCCTTCAATAAGAAGCCGGTCGCCTTGCAATGTCGGCGCCTCAAACGTGCCCCGCATGAGGACAATATCATTCATGACGCGGCCTCCGTTCTCCTCCGGTACAACCATTCGGAATTGGAGCACCGGCTCAAGCAGCTTCGTGCCCACCGAATCGAGTCCGTTCATGATGGCCATTGGCGTGGCCACGACAAAATCAAGCGGATGAGTATGCCACACATGGTGCTGGCCTTCGATTAGCGTAACCTTCAGGTCAACAACCTCCCAGCCCTTCAGCCCCTGCTGCAGCGCCTCCGGCACGCGTCTTGCCACCTCGTTCTGGTATTGCGGAAGCAACTCCTCCGAACGGACAAAAGCTTCGTATTGCAGACCGCTCCCGCGCTCACCGGGCTCGATGCGGAACCGGAGAATTGCCCAGCACGGCTTCGGCATCAGGTAGGCGATATAGCCTTCGCCCGGCTGGCTTGGCGTCTCCTTGTAGATGATCGACGGCTGGCCGAAGCCCACCTGCAGACCATACCTGTTCTCCAGCACGCTTGTCAGAATCTCAAGCTGGATCGGACCCATCACCTTCACGTGCAGCTCGCGCTCGTCCTGCAGCCACTGCACGTCCAGCAGCGGATCCTCGTCCGACAGCTCTTGAAGCGCCGCCACAACGGCGGGATATTGCTGCTGATCGGCCCAATGCGCCTGTACCGTAAGCAGCGGCACCGCAAGCCGGACCTCCTCCGGCACGGCATCGGGAACGCCGATAATATCGCCGATCCTCACATGCGACATGCCGCATACGGCCGCGATATCGCCTGCTTCAAGCATGCCGAGGTCTTCCGAGCGGCTGCCCTCCACCTTGCGGATTTGCGTGACCTTTTCCTCGATATTTTGCGTATAATTCCGGATCACGTTCCGGTTGCGCATCGTCCCTTCGTACAGCCGGACAAACGCCATGCGCCCCATCGTCTTGTCGCGTTCAATCTTGAACACAATGCCCGACAGCGGCGCATCCCGATTCCCGTCTGGTTCGGGCAAATAATCGATGACGGCATCCATCAGCTCGCTTATGCCAATTCCTCTGCTCGACGCGCCGTACAACACCGGGAACAGCTCCGCCCGCTTCGTCATCCCGGAAGCATGGCTTTTCCAATCCTCGGCATCGCCGCTTATATATTGCTGAAGCAGCTCCTCATTACGTTCCGCAACCGCTTCCACTAGTGCGGTTCTTGCTTCCTCGTCGGAATCCGCCCCCCACAAATCCGCAGAGCCCGCGAACTGCTGCTCGCTTCCGATCGGATGCTGCACCTCTATGAAATCCGGCGTCAGATAGCTGCGGATATCCCGCAATACCGCTTCACGGTCAGCGCCGATCCGGTCCATTTTATTGATATAAATAATCGTTGGAATACCCAGCTTGCGCAGCGCGCTCCAGATCATTTCCGTCTGCGCCTGCACGCCTTCAACCGCGGATAGGATCAGCACGGCGCCGTCCATCACCCGCAGCGAACGCTCGACCTCCGACAGGAAATCGACATGCCCCGGCGTATCCACGAGATTAATCGTTGTATCCCGCCATACGAAGGATGTCGTTGCCGCCCGTACCGAGATGCCCCGCTCCTTCTCCACATCCAGCCAATCCGTTATTGCCGTTCCCGCATCTACGCTTCCAAGCGCACGCGTCCGTCCGCTGACGAACAGCATATGCTCGGTTGTTGTTGTCTTCCCCGCGTCCACATGCGCGAAGATGCCTACATTGCGCCGTCCGGCGCTGCTTGTGCCTGCCATCGCTCCGGTTCTCCCATTCTTGCCGCATGTCACGGCATGCTGTACCTGCTTCTTCCTACAGACTAACGCAACCTGAACGGATGGACAATACCAAAAAAACAGCCCATCCCCGGATGAGCTGTTCCTTTATAAAAATTAAAATGTCCGGTAGAACCGTCTCGCGCTTTCCTTCTCGGCAATCGGCAGGCGAAGCTCTACGGGCAGCATCTCCGGAAAAGCCTTATGCGGCTCGCGCTGATACCAATACGCAACGGACGAATAGTCATTGGCCTGACAGTTGGCATGCCCGTGTTCGATGCTGAATCGGATGGATTTTCTGAAAATAATCGGATCGGTTATATGATAGCGGTATTGCGTCATTTTGCCGGAATAATCGTTAAACGAAATCGTATTGCTCTCCTTCCACGCATCGCCATTCTCCCGAATCGGAGCGTATAGCGACAATCCGTGGTAAGGCGCGTAGTATTGACCGGACGGATAACCCCAAGCGGCGCAGAAATAATCCTCCGTTCCCGTGCCATGCAGGCGCGGCGGCCACGGCTCGCCGTCAATGAAGAACATGTCATCCCCTTCGCCCGGCCAGCTGAAGCCCGGAACGGGGTTGATGTGATCAATGCTCAGGTTGCAGCCTACGTAATGGCCTTCGCCTTCGGCATCCAGCAGGACGTAGTTCTCGTCGCCCGTCAGATTCTTCATCTCGCTCACCTTATCGTCTTGCGCGTAATTCGGCTTATGCTGCCGATCCTGCTCCGCTTTAAGCTGGTCAAGATCCGCCGTACCCTTGGTCTGATTCTCCCTTCTCCATGAGGCATGGAAATAGAAGCTGTCCTCGGACACCAGCTGCTTCACGTAGTCCACATAGAAGTAAAGCACCATATCGTTCTCGCATTCGTTGACGATCTGGATCCGGGCGCTTTGGCGGAAGGGCATTTCGAAGAAGCAGTTCATGGCCGCTTTATTCTCCACCACGCCTTGGGTTGTAATCATGTTAAGCGGCATGGACACATAGTGGCTGGCCACGCCATGCCCAACCCCAAAGAAATCGCCGACGGGGGAATCCACGCTAGGCTCGGCTTCTCCGTCCCAATACATACGGATCAGCACTTTGCGGAAGGCGTATTTGTCCCTGGCCCCAATCGTCATCCAAATATGCTTGATAATGCCGGAGCCTTCAATATCGGAGATAACCGCCGTCGTTCCGGCTTTAATCTCCAGAAAATCCCGATTGCCGCCGGTTCTGTCCCAACTGGAATCCCGATGGGAAGTCCCTTCCTTGCGCAAATACAATTCGTGCATCATAACCGCTCCTTTTAAGCAGATAAAAGAAAGATGACTCCCGAACATATTCGGGAGTCATCTTGATTTCACCTCTTATTTGCCTGTTGGTATAAGAAGCTTTTGGCCAACGTAAATCCGATTCGGATTTTTCAGCTTATTGTATTTCGCAAGCTGCTGCCAGGTTGTGCCGTATTTACGGGCAATCGCCCATAACGTATCGCCCTTCTTCACCGTGTAGACGATATCGGCAGGAGCCTCGGGCTTCGGATCGGGTTTTGGCTCCGGCTTTGCGGGCGGTTCCGGCTTCACCGGCGGTTTCGGATCAGGCTTAGCCGGCGGCTCGGGAACCGTTGTTGCCGGAGCCGCAAAGCTCAGCTTGAACTCCGAATAGCCGTCTTCCGTTGGACCTACGTAAGAAAGCGATTTGACCGTTTCCGCCGCGGCTTTCGCATCCGGCGAGGTCTTAAAGGCAACATTCACCTTGTCATTAATCGGCGCAAGCGACCAGTTGCCGTCGGCTGTCGGGTTAATGGTTTTGAACGAGCGAATATAATCAATAATGACTTGGCGGTTCTCGTCCGGCGAAGCCAATATAATCCGCTTGCCGTCCGGATTCGCGAATTTGCTCGACGAAGCGCGGTAGTTGTTTGAGGCAACAA
The DNA here is from genome assembly GCF_037147795.1 of Paenibacillus sp. MMO-177. Classification (NCBI taxonomy): domain Bacteria; kingdom Bacillati; phylum Bacillota; class Bacilli; order Caryophanales; family Paenibacillaceae; genus Paenibacillus; species Paenibacillus sp. MMO-177. Next base: position 228,739 of record NZ_JBBCUR010000004.1, read on the forward strand.
CGAATTTTTTCGCCGGATCGATGGCTTTCCCCTCGTATTTCAGATTCACAATCCGGCTGGACTTCGTGTTTAATACCGTACCGTCAGCTTTGTATTTCGCGGGCTTCGACACATCGATCTGGTACGTCACCCCGTCAATCACGTCAAAGTTATAAGTAGGGAAGTCATAGTTGATCAGCTCCTGCTTCTCGGTCGAAGCCGGGTCAATCGTATTGAACTGGCCTGCCGACCATTCCAGCCATTCCTTCAGCTCCGCTCCGGTTACAAGTACGGCATTCACCGTGTTGGAATACAAGTACAGATCGGCTACGTTCTTAATCGCGATGCTGCCCGCGGGAATGTTGGTGTAATAAGCGGGACCTTGCCGACCGCCCGCCTTAAACGGCGCTCCCGCCGACAAGACGGGAATCCCTTCGTAATCGGTCCCCTGAAGCTGCTTCTCCACGTACCATTTCTGCGCATTGGTCACGATCTGAATGGACGGGTCATCCTGCACCAGCGCAAAAAAGCTGTTAATCGGCGCTGTGGTTGTGCCAACCGGCCCGCGCACGTAATCGAGCGTATGCTGATGATCCTCGGCTACCGCATCCAGAACCTCCTGATCCGCGTCAACGAGCGGCTTCTTGTTCACCGTATCGAAGATCGGCTTCACCGATGTCTTCGAATCCGCAACGGTCCATTTGCCGTCCGCAAGCTGCAGCGTCAGGTCAATAATGCCAAGGTTATTTCCCCAGAAGCCCGGCTCTACGGCCGGCACCCCGTTAATTGTCCCTTTTGTCAGGTCGACGCCGGTCTTCCCTTCGAACGATTTGTCCGGAAACACCTTATGCGCATGACCGAACAGAATCGCGTTAATATCCTTCACCTTGCTTAAGTAGAGCACCGAGTTTTCCATTTGCTCGGTCTGCGGAATATCCTCGAAGCCGGAATGCGGAATCGCGATAATAATATCGGCGCCTTTGGCTTTCATCTCCGCAACGAATTTCTCGGCGGTCTTCACGATATCCTTCGTGATAACCTTGCCTTCCAGCTTGGCTTTATCCCACTGCACAATCTGCGGCGGCACAAAACCAATGACGCCAACCTTCAGCTTATGAACGGCGCCGGTATTGTCCTTCACTTCCTTGTCGAGTATGAGATAAGGGGTAAAATAGTTCTTGTCGTTCGTCTCGTCTTTATCGCCGTCATCGATATATACATTCGCATTTACGTAAGGAAAGTCCGCTCCTCCGAGCGACGTCTTCAGGAAATCAAGCCCATAATTGAATTCATGGTTCCCGATGTTCCCCGCATCATAGTCCAGCAGGTTAAGAGCCTTGTAGACCGGATGGGTTTCTCCCTGCTGCAGAGGATCAACCGTGGCTACATAATCGCCAAGCGGGTTGCCTTGAATCAAGTCCCCGTTATCGAACAGGAGGCTGTTCGCCGCTTCCTCCCGGGCCTTCTTGATCAAGGTTGCCGTCTTGGCAAAACCGTACTCGTCGGTAGGCTTGTCCGCGAAATAATCATAGTTCACCATGTTCACGTGCAGGTCGGTGGTCTCCATAATCCGCAGCTGAACCGTCGTTCCGCTGCCTGCCGCGGACGTTGCCGCGGAGAACGGCATCACCGTTAAGCCCGCTGCCACAACGGCCGAGAGCGTCCATTTCCATGTTGGTTTATTTGACTTCACCAAAACAAAATCCTCCCTATCTATCCCTATTTGTCGATACTCACCTTACGCAGAGATGTAACAACAGGATGACGGCGGCATCATTTTCCTCATTTTAGGGGAAGTAATCTGAATTGTCACGCAATTATTTTGTAATTTTATTACTAATTATGTAAGGTTTTCTTTCGTTCAGGAGGGGTCATGAACAGATGTAAAATAAACGCAAAAAAGAGGATACCGGCTGAAGGCGTTAGCCCATCAACCCATATCCCCTTTTTCGCATGCTTCCCGTTTATTGCTCGGTCAGAATAACCGGACCATTCGCCGTAATCGCAATCGTATGCTCGTACTGGGCGGACAGCTTGCCGTCTCTTGTACGCGCCGTCCAGCCGTCTGCATCGATCTTCATTTGGTAGGTGCCCACATTCAGCATCGGCTCAATGGTGAAGACCATCCCTTCCTTAATCCTCGGACCTTTGTTTGGCGGCCCGTAATGCGGCACCTGCGGATCCTCGTGCATCTCTTGGCCGATGCCGTGACCGATGAAATCGCGGACAACCGAGAAGCCTTCCGCTTCGGCGTAAGCCTGGATCGCATGGGATACGTCCCCGATCCGGTTGCCGGCAACGGCCTTCTCGATCCCTTTATAAAGCGACTCCTTGGTCACGCGCAATAAGCGGTCCGCTTCCTCGGAGACATTGCCTACCGGATAGGACCATGCGGAGTCTGCCAGCCAGCCGTTCAGGTTAACGACCATATCGATCGTTACGATGTCGCCGTCCCTCAGCTTCTCCTTCTTCGGAAAACCGTGGCAGATGACATCGTTTACCGAAGCGCAGGTTGCGTACTGGTAGCCTTTATAGCCCTTCTGCTCCGGTGTCGCGCCGTATTGCTTCATCAGCTTCTCGGCGAATTGATCAATCTCGTGGGTCGTAATGCCCGGTGCGATTAACTTCGCGATTTGTCTATGGATTTCGGCCAAAATTTTGCCGGCTTCATGCATGCGGTTGATTTCCGCTTCCGTCTTAATAATAATCATGTGTGCTTCTCCCTTATTTGGTGTTCAATAATGAGCATACCAAAGCGACAAGCTTACATGCAAATACTATCCTATATGAAATAATCCCCTCCGTGTCCGGAGGGGATTATCGATAACCGTTATATTTTATAAAATGACCGTAATCATTGTTCTTCTGCTTCGTCATCGGATGCTTCTTCAGCATCAGTCTCTTCTTCTTCGGAAACAGCAGCCTCTTCTTCGGCTACCGCCGCTTCTTCTTCAGCTGCTTCAACCGCCTCTTCTTCGGCAGCCGCTACAACCTCTTCAGCGATTTCTTCAACAGCTTCTTCAGCTGCTGCTTGAACAACCTCTTCTTCATGGCTCATCGTAATCACCTCCTATTCATTTATACTCTAATTGTAACGCTTTCATAGAATCCCACAAGAGGTGTAAAATGTCGTAAACTGTGAGATTATGACTAATGCGACGAATTTTTTACAGGACTGGACTTTAGTCGGGTTCCGGTTGTGACCTAAAGAATGAGGACTTCTAAATACCCGCATGATATGCTGTACCTAAAGGAGATGAGCGCAATGAATAAAAGGACCATTCTTGGCCCTGTATTTATTCTTCTCGGAGCATACTTACTGTTGAATAAGGGAATGCATTTCGGCCCGGGGAATCTGTTTGGCTACTTCTGGCCGAGCTTGTTCGTAATCCCGCTTGGTTTGTTCTTCCACTGGCTGTATTTCTCCGTGACGGGGAGAAAAGGCATCGGGGTACTGATCCCGGGCGGTATCCTGCTGGTGTCCGGCGTAACATCGCAGATCGCGATGCTGTTCCATAACTGGGTGTACATGTGGCCCGGCTTTATTATCGCGGTCGCGGCCGGCCTCTTCGAATTCTACTGGTTCGGCAACCGCAACAAGTGGCTGCTGATTCCGATCAACATCCTGCTCGTGCTGGGATTGTTGTTCTTCGCCGTGTTCTCGCTTGGAACATTCCTCAATCAAGTAGAGGTTGTACGTCCGTTCCTCGCTATCGCGCTGATCATTGTAGGAGCAGCCGCCCTGGTTATGCGCCGCAGAGAGCATTAATCCGTAATACGCGTCAACGCAGATGGAGCAGCCCCAAGTTGGAGGCTGCTCCTTTGTTTAACCTGCTTCAAGCCCGTGACCGCTTATCGCGCCGCTTACCCTTACAAAATTAATCGTTTTTTTCGACACAATCCGCTATGTTCCTGCTCTGCTAACTGCGATATACTAGATTCCATATGTAAAATAATTCTATAGCTGTGCACCTTCAGGAGGAATACCGTTTGTCTATCAAGACCAAGCTGGCCTGGTTCATATCGCTTACCGTCACTGTCATCCTAAGCCTAAACTTATCGATTTACTACTTCTCCACCTCTTCCCAGCTGCAAAGGGACGCCGAGCAGCAAATGGTGGGCATTGCCAAGCAAATTGGCGAAACCCTTGACGCTGCGCAAAAGTCAAAGCAACTGATCGAAGACTCGGTGGGCGAGAAGCTTCGGATCGCCTCCATCTCCGCGCAAAATAAGCTGGATCCCGATATTGCCAATATCAGCAACGATCAGCTGGTGAAGTTAAGCCAAGAGCTGGGCGTGGATTATATTACGCTCTGGGCGAAGGACGGGGATGACATAACCGTGCAAAAATCTTCCAACCCAAAGGCAATCGGAGCAAGCTCCAAAGCATTGGGCTATTGGTATACCGCCTTCAACCAGCTGTTTGAAATGCGCCAGGTTATCATTCCTCAGGGGCAGAAGCTGAACCATTTCTGGTCTCCGCCGATTACGATCATTCCTTCCGATTTGAATGACGTCAACAAATTGGGCTTTTATTATAATGACAAAACCAACTACCTGATTAATCCCATTGTTCATGCCGGGGCATTTTTCAATCTGGAGAACCTGAAGAGCAGCGATGCCATTGCACAGCAGATTATTGCGGATAACCCTTCCATTCTAGAAATTTCCGGGTTCAGCCCGGCTTATTATAAAGATCCCCAAATGGTTTCCTTGAAGGAAAAGGTACCGCCGTACAAGCTGGACAACCAGAGCATGATATTCGGGCGGTACAACTATGTCGACGGTAATGATTATACGAATCTGATGAAAGCCGATCAGACCGGAAGCATTGTTACAACCAAAACAAAGATTCATGGCCATAAAGTTCTGAAGAGCTTTATCCCGATGTCAGGGACTAGCAATTCCGTCATTGTCGTAAATATCAACTACGCGGCTATTAAGGAACCTTTATATCATCAGCTTCTTATCCAAATTCTGATCTCGCTCGGCCTGATTGGCGCCGCCATTGCCTGCAGTTCCTTTATTGCCGGATTTATGATCCGGACGTTACAGATGATTATGCAGCGGGTCCACGATATTTCTCGCGGCAACTTCGGCGAACAGATTGTCCTCGACAGCGATAACGAGTTCGGAGCGCTAGCTTCGCAGGTTAACTCCATGAGCTATAATCTGCACAGCTACCAAACGCAGCTCACCGCCGCGTCCAAGGAGCTGCTCCATACAAAGCAGTACCTAGAATCCTTCGTCAATAACACCTCCGACGCCATTCATGTCGTTGACCTTGAAGGCAGAACCCTAGATGCGAATAAAGCCTTCGAGACCATGTTCGGCTGGACGCTGGCAGAGGCTGTCGGACAACAACTTCAGATGTTTACGCCGGAGATTCTAGCCGAGCTTGGAGAAAAGGGAAAAATCATTCTGAGCGGCGGACAGGTAACCGACTACGAAACCGTTCTGACCCGCAAAGACGGGACTCCGGTTGAAGTGAGCATTACGTTGTCCGGGATTAGGGACGAACGGGGATATTTCGTTGCTTATGCTTCCATCGTGAGAGATATTGCCGAGCGTAAACGGACGGAGGAAATATTGCGCCGGTCGGAGAAGCTGTCGGTTGTCGGGCAGCTTGCGGCGGGAGTCGCCCATGAAGTCCGCAATCCCCTTACCACCCTGCGCGGCTTTGTTCAGTTGATGCAGAAGGACAGCAGGCTGGACAGGTCCTACTTGAATATTATGCTTTCCGAGCTCGATCGGATTAACCTTATCGTGAGCGAATTCCTGGTATTCGCAAAGCCGCAGGCTGACCGTTATCGGGAAGCGGACCTGTACGCGATCATGAACGATATTATCGTCCTTCTGGACTCCGAGGCCAATATTCATAATGTTCAGATGATCGCCTCTCTTGAGCCCGGCATCCCGCCGCTTCGGTGCGAGTCCAACCAGCTTAAGCAGGTGCTTGTGAATGTGATGAAGAACGGCATGGAAGCCATGCCTGACGGCGGCGAGCTGACGCTCGAGCTTGCGCGGGAATCCGAGCAGAACATTCTGATCCGGATCAAGGATCAGGGGGTCGGTATCCCCGAAGAGGATCTCGCGCGGCTTGGCGAGCCCTTTTTCACGCGAAAGGCCGAGGGCAACGGCCTCGGCCTTATGATCAGCCAGCAAATTATCCAGCATCATAAAGGAAATATTCAGTACAGCAGCAAGCCCGGAGAAGGGACCTGCGTGGAAATCCGCATCCCCCTTGTCAGCCCTCCTCCGGCGGAGACAGCATAATTCTGCCGTTCTCCAGCTGTACCCGCGCCTTGCGGTGATCCTTGAATCCGGCCGCCTCCAAATAGCCTTGCGGCACTTGGAGGCGGCCTGCTTTGTCCAGCACCGCATACTCGACATGGGATTCCCTCTCCGCCTCGTCCTCTGCCAGTTCGGCAAGCTCCTCCATATAAGATTTCCGGCGAAGCATCTCCGACGAAATTTTGCCGTCCCGGATCGCAACCACGCGGTCAACCTTGCGGGCCAGCTCCGGATCATGGGTAACGATAACGACCGTAAGCCCAAGCTACGGTTTAGCGTACGGAATAACTCCAGAATTTGCGCCGCCATCTTGGTATCGACCGAGCCGGTTGGTTCATCGGCCAGCAGCAGCCGCGGATGATTGGCCAGCGCGATGGCGATCGCCACCCGCTGCTGCTCCCCGCCGGACAGCTGCTGCAGTTTATGATGGGCACGGTGGGACAGACCCACCGCCTCGAGCAGCTCGCGCGCCCGCTGCTGCTTGCGGCGGCCGTTCAGCAGAATCGGCAGCTCGACGTTTTGCTGCGCGGTCAGATAAGGAATCAGGTTTCTGGCGTTGTTTTGCCAGACGAAGCCTACGCTTTCCCGCTTGTATTTCACGAAATCCCGTTCCTTGAACTTCATCAGATCCTTGCCGTCCACCGTCAGACTGCCCGCCGTCGGGCGGTCAAGTCCGCCCAGCATATTCAGGAGCGTGGATTTGCCGCTGCCGCTGTTGCCGATAATCGCCATCAGCTCTCCGGCCTCCACATGGAGGTCAAGGCCTTGAAGCGCAAATACTTCCAGCTCGTTTGCCTTGTAGATTTTGACCAAACCTTCGCAATGTATCAACGGTTAATCCTCCCCCAGCTTAATCGCCTGATGGATTTTGAGGCGCGAGAGCATGTAGCCCAGAATAATAAGGCCGATCAGTATGGTAGATCCGACGAAGATGTAGATCCGGATCGAGTCAATCGGATCAACCATCACTTTAAACGGCGGTACCAGCTGCTTCGCGTCAAAGGCATTCTGGAACAGAGGAACAAACAAACGGCTTGCCGTGAGCCCCGTGACCAGGCCGATTACAATCGCGGCCCCGGAGGTCAGCAGCTGTTCGACAGTCAGCATTCCGATTAATTGGCGCAAGGACAAGCCCATCGCCCGCATAATCCCGTTTTGCAGCATCCGACCGCGCAGCACCAGCGTCCAATAGAGCAGGAAACCGGCAAAGCTAATGACAAGCGAGATAATGAAACCAAGCGTTAAAGTGCCGTTAACCGCCATCAGGAACGGATCGGATTTAGCCTTTGTCAGCTTGCTCTTCATATCGGTTATATCAACAATGCCCAGCTTCTTGTCTTCGATATCCCGGTACAAATCGTTCACGCTTGCACCCGGCTTCATCTTCAGCCATACCTGGTAAGGCTCAAGCGACAAATAAGTCTGAATCTGCAGGCGGCTTCCCACAATGAGCTTTGGTGCCGGCGTCTCGGCATCCCGCGGGTTCGGATTAAAGGTCGGGAAATAATCCACCACCGCATAGACGACAAACGGCTGCATATCGATGCCATCCCAACCAACCCAGATTGTATCTCCGGCCTTCAGCTTATTCTCGTCGGCCAAGGTTTTCGAGATCAGCACCGCATTAGGCGCTGCAGCCATCAGGTTTAAATAATCATAGAACGGATAATCCAGCAATCCGTCGCGGAACCAGGCCGTCTGACCGAATTCGTCCGTGTCGATCCCGATCAGCTTGGCGAAGCCGGAGCCTTCTTCGGTGCTGTAGGATGCATTGTCGTGAATCAGTACCTTTGCCGTGCTCTCCACGCCGGCAAGCTTGGTATAAGGCTCGAAAGGCGGCTCCGAATAGTGAATGACCGGCTTCGTCAGCGTAATGGCTGCCTGTTGCTGCTGCTGCGGCGGCCCTCCGCCCGGATTTTCCGGCGGCTTGTCGTTTGGCCAATTCGCCTGAAGGACAACGTCCGCCCCGCTCGCGTAGCGGATCCGGTCTTCGCCGTTATGATTGATGGTTCGGGCGGCGCTTGCGCTAAACATGCCGGTGGCGATCGTCATCATCAGGAATACCATCAAGAACTGGTAGCCGGCGCTCGAACGTCCAACCTGAATGAGCGTCGCATACATCGAAGGCGGCCACCATTTGCGACCGATCCAATAGATTAATCTTAAGAAATAAGGATATACCCTTAACAGCAGCATGCCTCCGCCCAAAATAAACAAGGCAGGCACCGCGAACTGCAGCGGATCGATATGCAGCGCTTCATTGTCGAGGCCAAGCGTTTGCAGCGTCTTCATCCGCTCATGGAAGACCCGAAGACCGTACAGGGACACGGCAAGGGCGATTACATCAAGGAACAGCTTATGCCAAAACGGCGTCTGCCGCATGCGGGCCAGCTGCTGCTTATGCCCGACAATCGTGGTTTTGGTCGCGAAGATGACCGGCACAAGCATAACGATCAAGGCGGTAACCGCCGCAGCCGCAGCGTACAAATAGACCTCGCCGTTCAGATGGACGCGGATGCCGGAGCGCTGAACGAAGGACATAAAGCCGTTCGAGGAGCCCAGCACCTTGGTCAAGAACATGCCAAGCGGCGGTCCTGCCGCAACCGCTACCGCGCCAAGCAGCGCATATTCCGCCAGATAGGACAGCATAATCTGCCAGCGGGCGGCACCGCGGCTGCGCAGAACGGCAATTTCGGTTTTCTGCCGGTTCGTAATCAGGTTCGATACCATAAAGACGTACAGGCCAAGCATCGCGAGTACGGGCACGTTAAGCGACCACATCAGAATGCGCAAATTATCCGAGCTTTTGAAGTAACGGTCGATGACATCGACATACTGCGCTTCCAGCGTGTAATGATAGTTCGCTTTCACTTGCGCCTTCAAGGTTTCAGCCGCCTTCAAATACCCGTCAATATTGCGGAGCTCCAGATCCTGATACTTCGGCACGATATGCCAGGCGTTCGAATTGACAAGCAGGCGGTGCGTCTGAATAAATTCCTTATCCAGCACGTCGCTGTTCATGATAAGGGAGCTCGTGAATCCGCCCAGATCCGGGGACAGGAAGAAAAGATCATCGTCCTCTTTCTTCGTCATGACGCCAACGGGCTTCACCCGGACCTCGTTTTTATTGAGATCCTCGAAGACAAACACCGTACCGAGCACCGTGCGCAGCGTGTTCAGACCTTTTTCCGTCACGAGCACTTCGTATACGCCGTCGACCGGCTTATCCGCCGGCATCCGTCCGTCGATCAGCTTAATATGCTGCTCGAGGTCCTTAACGCTGGTCAAGCTCGTGCGGTATATCTTTTTCTTCTCGCCAGGAGGCGGAGCCTGGTCAAGACTAAGATCAAACGCGGACGTGTATAAATCAGAGGTCTTCTCGATCAGATCCACCGGGATCATCGGAAGCACTTTGCCCCTAATAAACTGCTCGTTCGCCTGCATCTGCTTAATGCGCTGCTCCGCGTTGTTCACGCCGATATACGTGTATTTCATATTCATCGTGCCCGGATAGGCGCTTAGCTGCGTGGCCTCCAGCTCCTTCACCAGCATGCGGGACAGAATGGCCTCCGTATAAGTCGGAATACTGGAGACTAGGCCGACTGTCAGGACAAGTCCGATCAGAAGGCTGAGCTCCAGCCATTTGTTTTGCGTCATTTTACGCACAATCATGGACAATAAAGCCACAGGAAAGCCTCCACTTCGCGAAAAAAATGAATTAGTTCAGAACGATCGTTTGGCCTTCCTTCAGCCCGCGGACGATTTCCACCTCCGTTGCCGATTGAATGCCTACCTCAACGTCGACTTCCCGCAATGCCTTTCCGTCCAGCACGCGGACAAAGGTACGTCCCAGATAGGAACGGAGTCCGCTCTTCGGAATAAGAATCACATTCTTATGCTCCGTGAGGACGATGGATACGTTCGCGCTTGAGCCGATCTCCGCCCCCTCCGGAAGCTTGCTGACATTCACGTAAAGCGTGCTGCTGTATTTGGATTTCAGATCGGGGTCGGTTGTCAGCGGAGCGGAAGACGGCGTCTGCACAACCTTGCCCGTCGATTCATAATTTTTGCCGGCGGTAATCACCGCATTCATGCCCACCTGGACTTCGCCGATGCTGCCGGCATCGGAAGAGCGATAAGAAAACCGCAGCTTTGTCGGGTCTGCCACCCGGACAAGCGTCTGGTACGGCTGTACGAAATCCCCTTCCGCCAGGTCCTCGACAAATATGACCTGGCCGTCCATGGTCGCCCGCAGCTTGCTCTGCTCGGCAGTCTGCACCAGCTTGTCCTGCTTCAGCTGTTCAATCTCCAGCTGCAGCTGGGCGATATGGATCTCCTGCGCATTGCCGCCCTGCTTCGCTTGCTTCAAGGCGTACTCGGCCCGCTCCGTCGCCAGCTTTTGCTCCAGCGTCTGCACATCCAGGCCGTCTACGACAAGCTCAGCCAGCAAGTCGCCTTTCTTCACCGTATCGCCGGAGGCAACGTACAGCTTCTTCAGCCGTCCGCCCTGCGACTTGAACTGGGCATATTCGCTTGCCGTAGATTCGAATACGCCGGAGCCTTTCACCTCACGGCGGATATCGCCCGTCTTCACCTCGTCAGTTGAATAATTCTGCTCCGCCGGCTTTACGAGCGGAGGCTTCAGGGGCTCCTCCTCGCTCGGAATAAGCGAGCAGCCCGCAAGCAAGGACAAGCTAACGATTAAGACAAAAGCTAAACTATAATTTCGCCGCTTCAACAATGGTTCCATCCTCCAATTCATAGACTTCATCCACAATTTCCATTATGGCCGGGTCATGCGTCGTCATGACGACCGTCATACCCTCTTCCCGTACCAGATTGCGCAGCACGCTTAAGATATGCAGCCCGGTCCGGCTGTCTAGCTCCGCCGTAGGCTCGTCGGCAAGGAGCAGCTTAGGCTTATGGGCAATCGCCCGGGCGATCGCCGTACGCTGCTGCTCGCCGCCGGACATCTCGAAGGGGCGGTGATGCATCCGTGGTTTCAGGCCAACGTAATCAAGCGCCTGCAGGGCCGCTTCCTTCCTTGCCGATGCCGGAACGCCAGCGATCCGCATGGCGAATTCCACGTTCTCGTAAGCCGACATAAGAGGAAATAACGCAAAGGATTGGAAGATCAGCCCCATCTGCGTTCTGCGGATATCCCCCCGCGCCTTGTCGGACAATCCGCTAAGCACGATGCCGTCGAAATCGACAGTCCCTTCCGTGGGGGAATCCAGAGCTCCAAGGAGATTAAGCAGCGTTGTTTTGCCGGAACCCGACCTCCCCTTCAAGGCAACCAAACGTCCGCGCGCAATCGATAGATTAACGCCCTGCAGGACAACCGCAGCGCTGGAACCGCGTCCAAACGTACGCTTCAGCCCATCCACCCGAAGCAAGGTCTGCTCTTCCGAGTAATCCCTGACATCGCGAGCAGAATCCGTCATTCTCCTCAACCCCTTTTTCTTCAGGCATCTTTATGCCATCCATTATGTAACCGCTGTCAAATTTCGTCGTTGCCTTGGATTTTACAGGAACTTACAGAAGGTGTAAATGCTATTTTTATATGAATAGTAGCAATTATCATAGAAGACTTAAAAAAGAGCACACCTCCCGGCATGCTCCTCTCTCCCCTTATTTGCCCAGTCTCGCGCAATGACGAAAGAACGGCTTTAAATTTGCCTGCTGGAGCAGCGGAACGGCCGCTTCGATCTGGTGCATCTCCCAGTCCCACCACTTCACCTGAAGCAGTCTCTCAATGACATCGGGCGGAAAACGGTACTTGATGACGCGGGCAGGATTCCCGCCAACGATCGCATAAGGAGGAACGTCCTTCGTCACCAGCGCATGCGTGCCTACAATCGCCCCGTGACCAATCGTAACGCCGGACAAAATCGTGGAGTAATGCCCGATCCACACGTCATTGCCGATCGTAACGTTGCCATTGGAATAAGCGCCCTCCGTAAAATATTGCGTCATATACGCGGTAAAAGGGAACGAGCTGATCCACTCGTAATGATGATTGCCTCCCAGAAATATCGTTGCTGTGTTCGACACCGAACAAAACTTGCCGATTGTCGCAATCGTATTCTCCGTCCATGAAAGCACGATTGGCGTCCCCATCGTAAACGGACCGATAAACAGCTTATTGTTAACTTGCCGAGGAGGCAGCGCCTCCAGAATCGTCTTCATATTACTCACTGCTCGATCATCCTCCGACCTATCAACTTGCCTCGCTTAGGAGCAGTATATTCATAGAGTACTTGCTCCGTACAGGCTACCGGGCAGGCAGCTGCGGATATATGGCGGTTGCCCGCATGCCTTGTTTCGGCTGGTTGGGATCAGTATGATGGGAATATCGGAATCGGTAAGAGAGGAAGGTATATCGAAAATGAAATGGAGCGCTATCGAGCAGCTCGGAGATCGCGGGCTTGTCCTGCTGGACCGGATGAATGATTTCTCGGAAGAAGATCCGCTGTACGCTTTTGCCCTGGACGAGCTGCTGTGCAGAAGCACAGGACGGGGCGGACCGGCTGTATGCCATTTGTGGCGCCACCCCCGCGCCTTCATCATGGGACTACGCGACAGCCGCCTGCCGGGAGCCAGCGCAGCCCGGGATCTGCTGGAGACAGCCGGTTGGGATACCGCAGTGCGCAATTCGGGAGGAGCCGCTGTCCCGCTGGATACCGGCGTTGTGAACCTGTCGTTAATCTTGCCGAAAAGCGACGTGCTTGATTTCCACTTTCACGACAACTTCGAGCAAATGTACGAGCTTATCCGTCTGGCGCTGCAGGATTCGGGCCGGCAGGTCGACAAAGGCGAGATCAGCGGAGCTTATTGCCCCGGCGATTTCGATCTCAGCATCGGCGGCTACAAATTCTGCGGCATTGCCCAGCGGCGCCAGGCCCATGCGGTCATCATTCAAGCCTTTATTGTGGCGGAGGGCTCCGGCGCGGAGCGCGCTAGGCTGGTCCGCTCGTTCTATGATATTGCGGCAGCAGGCGCGGACGCAGCCGATTACCCCGTTGTAACGGCGGACAGTACCGCCAGCCTGGAGGAGCTTGCCGGGCTTGGGGCGGATGCCTCGCTTGCGTTCGCGGCGGCTGTAAAGCAAGTCGTTAAGGACGCTCAGGAAGGCCTGCCCGCAGCGGGCAGCCTGATTCTGCCGACGGCCGAGCAGGTCCGCGAAATGGCGGAAACGTTGCATAACCGCTACGCGATATAGCGCGTGAAAGGAAATAAGACCCTCGCAGGGTCTTATTTCTCATTTTCGCTTGTTGTTCTATTCCGATAAGACCCCGGCAGGGTCTTATTTACGTTAACCGTGCCTCATCTACGACCGATAAGACCCTCCGAGGGTCTTATTTAAATCGCTGGCTGTTACATCCGGGCAACTTCAGACAACTTAAGGTCCCTCAGGGATCTTAAGTACTCGAAAGCCTCTTCACGCCCACCACTTTGCCGAGCTTGCTATAAGACCTCTCCGCCCACAACAACTTCAAGTTCTTCTCCCAGCTGCTCCTTCAACCTAGGCACCACTACTGCCTTGAAATGCTGAGGATCCGCTGCGGTTATATACAGTACCGCACCGGCATCCCCCTCGGAATAGTCGAGCAAATAACGATACTCGTCCGCCGGCTTGTTCTGCTCCGTAATCGCGCAGGTAAACCACCAGTCCGTGAGCTCAAAAGTGCGTACGATTTCCTCTTGCGCGTTGACCCGGTACCACAATATATTTTTTAAATAAACAGGACGATCAGCAGGCAGCAGCCAGACCGTATTGGTATCAACCAGCCTGCTGTTCACAAAAGCTTGCGTGGCCTCATCCTCATCTTCCAGCGTGTACGTTCCATATGCCTCGTAGACGGCAGACCCGATCTTCCGCAGCAGTTCTTCGTTCAGCTCATCCAGCGGAACCTCCTTGAAGTAAGCCAGCAGCTGGTCCATCACAGCCTGGCTCGCCTTCGGGTCACGTTCCGGCGCATAATGGCGAAGCAGAATCTCCTTCACGGCCGCACTAATCGTCTGATCCGGATCAAGGATAGCACCGGCATGAAACGTCTCCGCCGCGTCCATCATCAAGCTCTCTTTATGCGGGTCCTTGTTCCGGTCCCAATTCGTATATTGAAACAAGACATCCGTATCCGGCTCGCGAAACGCTTGTATAATCTTTGCCATCGTCTCAAAAGCGGCAGGTCCAAAACCTAATTCATCCCCTTGCTCCAGCCGAAAAGGATGCGAATCAATCATCAGCTTCAAGCGATTTTCCTCCTTATAACAATAAAAGTGCCGATATGCTTGTATCGACACTCTTATACGTATTAATTTTCCGGCTTATCGCCGATCATCTCGAGCAGCGCGATTGGAATGTTGAACTGTTGATTGTCGATTTGCAGCATTCGGAGCTGCTCCTCGGCATCGATCACGTTATCTCCCTTAATCTCGCCCATCTCCATGTGCAGGCGCTCCATCTGGCGGTCAAGCGCCGTCACCGAATCCGCGGCCGCCTTCAGCTCCTGCAGCAGACGTTCCGGCACCGCGGCATTGTATTTGTAGAAAATTTTATGCTCCAGGCTTGCCCAGAAATCCATCGCGATCGTCCGGATCTGCACCTCGATGCAGACATGCTCCACGCGGTCGGACAAGAAGACCGGCACCTCTATAAGCATATGCAGGCTTTTGTACCCGTTGGGCTTCGGATTCTTGATATAGTCCTTCACCTCGAGCACCTTGAGGTCGGACTGTCTCTTCAGCATTTCGGAAATAAGATAGATATCTTTAATAAAAGAGCACGTAATGCGCAGACCCGCGATATCCCGGATATTATTCTTAATGCTTGGCAGCGAAATCTCCAGGTTTTTGCGGACCAGCTTATTCATAATGCTCTCCGGCGACTTCAGCCGGGATTTGGTATGCTCGATCGGGTTATAGTCATGGAGCATCTGAAATTCCTCTTTCAGAATTTCGATTTTAGTCTCCATTTCGTCCAGCGCAAACTTATACGTCATCATAAACCGCGTGATCAGTTGTTTCAGTTGTTGGAACTGCGATACACTGCTAAGAAGATTCATGCTTCTTGCCTCCTGGCTCCGGCCGCCTCGTTGAAGGATGACCGGTAGTATTCCTATTCAGTATAACGCCCGCAAGACCGCAATCGCAATTTTACCGCCTTACATCCAATCGCCTTTCGCCACCACGAACACTTTGCCGCCTATCTTAATGTCGAATTCCCCGTTCTTCTTCGAAGCATCAATCAGCAGCAGGGAGTCACGGCCGACGGAGTAGCCTTGCTCTACCCGAAGCTGGATATTGCCTTTCCCAAGCGCCTCATGCTCCAGCAGATAACCGGCCAGATTGCCGTTGGCGCTGCCCGTAGCCGGATCCTCGTAATACCCGGTTTCATTCACAAACACCCGGACATGAAGATCGTTTGCCTCATTCACCGTCTCCTCCGTGAATACGAGAAGATTGGCGTCCGCCGTCTCCTTGAGGAACTGCCCGAACTTCTGATGATGGATGGCGCAGCGCTTTACCGCGTCCAAAGTCTTCACGGGTACAATGACGGAAGGCAAACCCGTTGAAGCGACCCGGATCGGCAAGTCCGCTGCTATATCTTCCACGCTGATCTGGAGAATATCCGCGATAACCGCCCGATCAATGCTCTCGCCAAAGGCCGGCTGCTTCTGCGTCATCCACAGGACGGGATTCTCTCCTTCCGCAAACGAGACGGGAATCTGCCCCACGCCAAGGTTCAACAGGATAGGCTCCTTCCCTTCCTTCTCATACAGATGCCTTATGACATAAGCCGTCCCAAGCGAAGGATGCCCCGCAAACGGAATTTCCGCGTCAGGCGTAAAAATACGAACGTTATAGCCCCCGTCAGCCAACTTTCCCGACATCATAAAAGTAATTTCGGAGAAATTGAATTCCTTTGCAATCTGCTGCATTTCCGAAGTCTCGAGCTCTCTGTCAGGCAGCAGCACCGCTAATTGATTCCCCTGATATTTCCTTTCCGCAAACACATCTACCATATAAAATCGCATCCAACATCCTCCTCCCAATGTGAGAAAACCTCTAGAGAGGCCTCTCGAAGATGAGCGGCCGCGTCAAGAGGTAGGTTTTATCGCCAAATCGAATTTTTGTGGTGCGCGGACACGCCCATTTATGTATCAACCTATAACCGCTCCAAGCGGCGGATCGTCTGGTTGACCACCTCGGACAAGACAAGTCCGATCGCGATCGTCCCCGAAATCATAAACGCTTTGACGCCAAGCTGAACCGCGATGTCATAATCGTTCTCCACGACTTTACGCATAGCGTCATAAGCGATTCCGCCCGGCACTAGCGGAATAATGCCCGCAACGCTAAAGACAATAATCGGCGTCTTGTACAGCTTCGCGAACAGCTGGCTTATAATCGCGACAATAATGACGGCAATAAGCGTAGCCGGGATGGTCTCCAGCCCCATTTCCGTGGAGGACATGTACAGCAGCCAGCCAATCATCCCAACAACGCCGCATTGGGGAAGCATCTGCCTGGGCGCATTAAAAATAAGACCAAACGCCGCCGATGCAATAAAGCTCGTAATAGCTTGTTCTATCCATAACGCCCCTGACATGACCGTCCCTCCTCGACTTTAATAAAATGACAGCACCGCCGCGATGCCCGCTCCGATCGCAAATGCGGTTAGAAAAGCCTCTACCCCTTTGGACAACCCCGACACAAGATGGCCAGCCATCAGGTCCCGCACGGCATTCGTAATATGCAGACCGGGCACCAGCGGCATAACCGAGCCGATAATAACGGTGTCCATATTGAGGGCTAGTCCGCTTTTTACAAACAGAATCGTTACTCCGCCAAGGATCAGGGAGGCTACAAATTCCGCAAACAGCTTGACCGGCACAAGGCGATTCAGCAGCACCATGCTGCCGAAGCCTAATCCCCCCGCCAGGACAGCCGCCAGAAAGTCATGCCACGGGCCGCCGAACATAACGAGGAAGCAGCCGCTCGATACCGCGGCGACAAGCACCTGCAGCCAGATCGGGTAGGCAAAGGGCTGCTCATCAATCTCCGTCAGCAGGCGGTGAGCCTCGCTCACCTCCAGCTTTCCTTGACTGATACGGCGCGAGATGTCGTTCACCAGCGTCACCTTGCGCAGGTTCGTCGATCGCTCGGAGATGCGAATCAGCCTCGTGGTTGGCACGGAGGCATCCATCGCGAACAAAATGCCGGTTGGCGTGACATAGCTCTGCGCATCCGCAACACCGTAAGCAGCGGCGATCCGTACCATGGTATCCTCCACGCGGTACGTCTCGCCGCCGTTCTGCAATATGATTTTGCCCGCAAGCAGGCAGGTCTGAGCAATCAGATGATAAGAATTTAGCGGCTGCTCCATCATTGTAGAAGTCATGGCTTAATGCTCCTTATGCCAATGTTACGTGGCGGTCGTCACCGGCTGATCCGAGGCAGTCCGCTTCACCAGCGCATGTTTCTCCCATGCCCGGCTTCTCCAACGGAAGAACATGGCAAAGGCCCGCAGCCATTCATCGGCGGCAATCGCAAGCCAGATACCCGGAAGACCCATATCAAGCTGGAACACAAAGAAATAACCAAGCGGCAGGCTCATGCCCACCATCGACACCGTCCCCGCCCATAACGGGAACTTCGCGTCCCCGGAAGCGCGAAGCGAGTTCACGAGAATAATGTTGATTGTGCGGCCCGTCTCCAGAATCACGCTGTAGAGCAGGACGTTTGCGCCTAGGCGGATAATTTCCGGGTCGTTCGTGAACATGGTCATCAATTGCTCGCGGAAAATCATCACCACCGCAATCATTACCGCGGTCGATGCGGAAGCCCAGCCCGTGCTGTACCATACCCGGTAATAAGCATCGGTCTGGCGGCCGGCGCCGATCATCCGTCCCACGATAATGGATGTGCCTAATCCAATCGAGAAGGCCATTAAATAAATGAACTGCGAGACATTAGCCGCATACTGGCGGGCGGCAAGCGATTCTTCCCCAAGGAAGGTCGCGTAATACAGGAAAACCATCTGGCAGCCCTGATACATCACCTGCTCAAGAGCGGACGGGATGCCGATTTTTAATATTTTGCCAATATACGCCTTGGATAATGTGAAATAATAACGCAGCTTTACGCGAACTTCTATAATGCGATACAGCATCCAGAAGAAGACGAGCAGCGCAAGCGCCCGGCTGATAACCGTGGAAATCGCCGCACCGTGAACGCCCATCTGAGGGAATCCGAAATGCCCGAAAATGAGCGCGTAGTTGCCGATCAAATGGACGATATTCATGCCCAGCGATACCAACATCGCTTCCTTGGTGAAGCCATGCACGCGGATAATCGCCGAGACGGAATTAATTAACGCCTGCAGGAAAATAAAACCGCCTACGAAGGACAGATAAGACTTCGCATGCTCCAGCACTTCGCCGTGCAGATTCAGGCTTTGCAGGATCAGCCCGTTAAAGATAACAAACACGATACTGAGCAAGAGGCCCACAATTAGGTTCAGCGTGATGCTAAGCGCCGAAATCTGGGCGGCTTCCTTCATCTGCCTCGATCCGATATATTGCGCAACAACGATCGAAGCGCCGTTTCCGATAACCTCCAGCACCAGCAAAGCAATAAACAGGTATTGGTTGGATGCGCCCACACCGGATACCGCATTGTCCGAAATTGCGCTCAGCATAAAGGTATCGGCAAGCCCCATGAGCATAAATAACAATAGTTCCAAAAAAATCGGCCATGTCAGAAATAAGAGATTAAACTCCTTCGATGGCTTTCCCGCTTGTGCGGCCGTCATGATGACACCTCTTCTTAAGTCAAATTCTTCTACGGCAGCAACTTCAGCACCATTACGGCCGCACCGGCCGCAACAGCTTCTTCCTTAAGCAAACCTTTCGAGAACAACGGCTTATACTGAGGATAATAATACGTATGCCTTCTTGCTACCTCCACCGCCGTCTCAAACACGCTTTCGTGCGCATTGATAAGCGCTCCCCCCAGAATAACCTTCTCCGGATGCAGCACGTTAATCAAATTCGCTAACCCGATTCCGAGATAAGCAGCAGCCTGCGTAAATTTCTCCTGCACCATTATATCACCGGCCGACAGGGCTTGGAGCAGTTTTTCGAAACTCCAAATTTCGCCGTTATCGCTATCGCTGCCGCTGTCACCTGGCTTCCGGCCTTGCGGCAGCGCTCCCGCCAAGGCTATTCTGCGCACCTCGTTCTCGATGGCATGAACCGAGACAAAGGACTCGAGCGCCCCGTCAACGGCGCTGCCGGGCTGCGAGAGATCGCCGGCCTGAATAATCATCCGGCCGATTGCCCCCTCCATATCGGTTGCTCCGTACACAAGCTGGCCGTTCGACATAACGGCCGAGCGGAGACCGGCGCCGACATGCACGTACAGCATATGCTGATAGTGCTCGCTTCTGAGCGCCCAATGCTCGCCCACAAGCGCCGCATTCGCGCCGTTATCGAGCAAAACCGGGAACTGCAGCCGTTCCTCGAGCAGCTCGCAGATCGGCAGGTTATGCCAGCCCTGGGCAGGAAAATAAACGGGATCCAGAATAAGACCCCGTTCACGGTCAAGCGGCCCCACCGCTCCAACGCCCATTCCGAAAATGCTGGACGGCTGCAGGCCATTCTCCTTCAAGAACCGGCCGACAGCCTCCTGCACACGGTCCAGGAATACGCCAGGCGTCATGCTCTCATCCATCTTCCAGCGTATGGCCGACAGCCGGTTCATATGCATGTCGTAAAGGCCTATGGAGGAGTAGATCCGCGAGATCTCAAGCCCAAACAAATAGCCGTAGGTTGGATTCGTCTCGTAAAGAATCGGTCTTCTTCCGCCGGTAGAGCTGCCGCGCCCATGCTCGCGCAGCTTGTTTGTTTCAATCATCTCTTCCAGCAGCCGCGTCATGGTGCTGCTTGGCATCGAGAATTCCTTGATCAGCTCAGCGCGCGATACGACACCTCGCTGAGCGATGTAGGTATAGACCAGATTGGCCGGTGTCTTAGTAATGGACATAGGACTCCTTCATCATCTACCCAAATGTGTTTTCAATTAGATTACAACGGTTTTTCCATACCGTCCATCCGGTGGCGCTGACGGAATTCAGACGGCGTCTCTCCGTACTTCTTGCGGAACAGCTGCGAGAAATGGCGCATGTCCTGATAGCCGATCCGCTCGGCAACATCCGCAAGCTTCAACTTGGGATTCAGCAGCATCTGCTTGGCTTGTTCCAGCCGCAGGCCGATAACATATTCCTTAAAGCCCGCTCCGGTCTTCTGCTTGAACAGCTGACTGAAGTATACCGGATTCAGGTATACGATAGCCGCCACCTTCTCAAGCGATAGATCGGCGTGATAATGGGTTCGGATATATTGCAGGGCAACCTCAATGGATTGGTCGCTTCCGCTTGCGTAATGCTCATACACTTGCGTTGACGATGCCTGCCTCATCCGCTGCACTTCTCCTGGTACGGCATCGATATCCTCGATCCGGTCGGTATGCATAATCTGGAACGGCACGCGCAAATATTTGATCAGATGCGCGCGCAGCTCTTCCAGCAGGCTTGTGATCGTTCCGCCCTCCGGAAGCGTAACAAGGCCAAGAAGGCTCTTGCTGTCGTAAATGGTGACAAACCCTTGGCCATGCTTCTCGATCAGCTCGCCCAGCACATTCTCGATCATGAAATGCTCAAGCTGAACAACCTTATCGCTCTCCATCTTGACCATAATCAGGTTGAAATGCGGATGGCTGTCCATAAACGGCTTCATGTCGAAGCGACCGATATCCAGCCCTTGGGCCCAGCGCTGAAAAACCGCTTCCCGCAAATAGTTGCGGTTCAGCTTCAGCAGCTCGGCCTCCTCCGTCAGCTCCCGCTCTTGCTCGATCTCCCCGCTGATCTTCTCGATCATCTCGGCCAGCACTTCCTTGCCGATTGGCTTAAGCAGATAGTCCTTTGCCCCAAGGCGCACGGCCTCCTGGGCGTAGCTGAATTCCGAATAGGCGGAGATCACCACCCACTTCATTCGCGGATACATGCTGCGGGTTAGATTCATCAGCTCCAGACCGGTCATGCCCGGCATCAAAATATCCGTAAGCACAATATCGATCCGGTGCTTGCGCAACTGGGCAACCGCTTCGTCCGCGTTGACCGCCAGATAGGTGCTGTATGCCGGAAACCGGTTGTTTAATGTCCGCTGGATGCCTTCTCGTATAACGTTCTCGTCATCCACGATTAATATGTTCATCGCCCGTTTTACCTCCTATAGCAGGCAGTGGTATTGCGATAATAACCGTCGTCCCTTTTCCCGATTCGCTTGAAATCCGCAAGCCATACGGCTCGCCGTACAACAGTACAATGCGTCGGTGCACATTCGGCAGGCCAATTCCTCTTCTGCCCCGCCCTTGCTGCGCCGCATTGTAGTTGCGGCCGGGACTGGAGTCCTCAAGCATGGCCTGCAGCTTCTTCAGTTCGTCTTCCTCGATGCCTACGCCATTATCCTCGATAACGATACGAAGTTCATTGGCTTCCTCGTCGGCTATCGTCGATACTCTCAGCAGTCCCGGACGGTCGAGAGGTTCAAGACCGCTTTTCACCGCATTTTCGATAACGGGCTGAATCGTCATCTTCGGAACGATAGCATCCAGCCATATGTCGTCCACCTGAATTTCGGTGCTTACGCGCCCAACCAGACGGTTCTCGATAATCGTCATGTAATGCCTCATTTGCTCCAGCTCCAGGCGAAGCGTGGTCTTCGAGGCTTCCTCCCAGTCACTGCTGTAACGGAACATATGGGACAGCGACAAAATCACGCGCCCCAGCCGGTCATTCTCCCGCTCGTCCAGCATCCAGTAAATCATATCCAGCGTATTGTACAGGAAATGCGGGTTCACCTGCGACTGAAGCGCCTGCAGCTCCGCGTTTTTTTCGCTTATAGAGGAGAGGGTGATCCGTTCAATCAGCTCGTCGATCCGATGAACCATTCGGTTGAAGGAAGAGACCAGGCTGTTAATTTCCTCGAACGATTTAACGTTCAACGCGCCCCTGAAATTACCAAGCTCCACCTGCTTCATCTCCCTGATCAGCAGCTTTAGCGGCGAAGAGATGTTGCGGGAGATTAACGTCGCCAGCATCGTCGAGAGCAAAATAACGGCAATAATGACGGCAAGCAGGTACAGTCTCGTCTGAACAAGCTCTTCGCTGATGTCCGTCTTTGGCGTCAGCCCGAATACCGTCCATTCCGCAACGGCTGTTTTGGCAGCAACGATTAATTGACTGGTTTTATTATCAACAACGATCTCATTACCCTTAGGTCTAGGCAACCCATTAAAAGAAGGTACCGCCTGCGACTCGCCAGTTGGCTCCATCGACAAATCATCCTGATTTTTATCCGTCGATGCGATTACACCATTGTTCTTATCAACAATAAATACCCGGCTGTTTGGGCTGATCGACGCGTTAGACAAGGCCGATAGAATCGGATTCGGATCCGACTCGATCAAGACAATACCAACTGGCTTATAATTATTAAGATCAAACAGCTGACGTCCGAATACAAATACAGGCTCTGGCAGCATGCTGTTAATAACCGAGCCTTTCATCAAGCCAAGCCATACCATTTCGCCTTTTGAATTTTTAAGCTTGCTGTACCAATCAGCAGACGTGTAATCCTGATTGACTAGGCCGGCGAACCGCCGTTCATAGTTGTACAGCTTTCCGCCATTGGTCATGACATGGATGCCTATAATATCATCTCGCGAAAAGTATGCGGCTCCAATAATATTCGTAATCGCCCGTTCATTCATGACACTGACGCTTATATTCTTCTCATTGTCTGCTTCCTTAAGCAGTCTGGTCAACTCATAGTTACTGTTAAGTGATTTGGTCACGCTGTCATATCCCTCGAGAAGCAGATCAAATAACCCTACCGTTTGGGAAACGTTCTTCTCCGCAAGATCACTGATCTTTGAATGAATAATCTGGGTTGTCTTCTGATAATAGAGGAAGCTGACCAAGATGAGCAGCGTCATCATCGATGAAAACAGCAATAGAAACAATCGATTCTGTATAGAGTGCATTCCATGATAACGCGCCAACTTTGGATCCTCCTAAAAGAATTATCACGTTTTTGGTGATAATTCTACTTCGTAAGCATCAACTTAAGAATTATCACGTTTTTGGTGATAATTCTACTTCGTAAGCATCAACTTAAGAATTATCACGCTCTTTGTGATAATTTTAATTCGTAAGCATCAACTTAAGAATTATCACGCTCTTTGTGATAATTCTACTTCGTAAGCATCAACTTAAGAATTATCACTAATGCTCATTCCCTCATTGTAACACATGGCGAAACGGTTGCGCTGACCTGTGGCAGCGTAACCGTTCGTATAGTAAGAATTTACGATTTCCTAAAATTCAAAAAAGCGGAGAAGGGGATTAACCCTTCACCGCGCCTGCTACCATACCTTTTGTGATCTTATCTGCGAGCAAGAAGTAAATAATGATAACCGGCAATGCCCCAAGGACGAGGAATGCGCCGATCGCTCCGTAGTTAACCGAATACTGGCTGACGAAGCTGTATACCCCGAACGGCAACGTTTTGAGACGTTCGGTCGAAATAAAGGTTGCGGCCAGGATGTACTCGTTCCAAATGTTGATGAAGGTCAGAATACAAACCGTAACCATTGGCGGTACGGATACCGGAAGGACAATGTTCCAGAAGATCCGGAAGACGCCCGCTCCGTCCACGATCGCTGATTCTTCAATTTCATGAGGAATCGACTTCATGAATCCGCTTAG
Organism: Paenibacillus sp. MMO-177; assembly: GCF_037147795.1. NCBI lineage: Bacteria > Bacillati > Bacillota > Bacilli > Caryophanales > Paenibacillaceae > Paenibacillus > Paenibacillus sp. MMO-177. The sequence continues at coordinate 252,848 of NZ_JBBCUR010000004.1, forward strand.
AATAAATACCGCGATTGGCGTCTGGAATGCAATGTAAGGCAAGATAAGCGCCTTATGCGTATTCAGAATGTGAAGGTTTTTGAAGATGATCATGAGCGGCAAGAGAGTTGCCTGCATCGGAATCATCATCCCGATCAGGAAGATGACCATTACAGCCTGACCGTATTTCCATTTGAAGCGGCTGATTGCAAAGGAGACAAGCGAGCTGAGGAACAACACGCCGACCATTGTAATCAAGGTAACTTTCAAGCTGTTAAGCAAATATTTAACGTAATTGCCCGACTCCATGGCAGCGCTATAGTTGCTCCACTGTGGCACATGCGGCAGAGCGAAAAACTGCCCGGACAAAATTTCTTCGTTTGTTTTCAATGAGTAAATAGCCAGCCACAAGAGCGGATACAATTGGGTGACTACCAGGATCGCCAGTAGAATCCACATCAATGTTTTCCCGATCGAAAACCTTCTTTGCGGTTTCATTCTTGGCAACGCTGCCGTAGTTGTGCTTTGGCTCATGGTCGTATCCCTCCTTCGTTACGTGTATTTCCGTTCCAGACGGTTGAATCCATAGTTGATGACCACTGTTGCTACAAGACAGACTACAACCAGAATGGCTGCAATGGCACTTCCGTATCCGTATTTCATCGACAGGATTGACATTCTGTACATATGCGTCGCGATAACGTCCGTTGCGTTACCCGGACCGCCGCCTGTCATAACCATGATCATGTCGAACGATTGCAGCGAGCCGATAAAGGCAAGGACAATCGAAATCTTGAAGATCGGAACGTTCATTGGCAATGTCATATACCAGTCAGCCTTCAAGCCTTCAGCGCCGTCAATCTTGGCGGCTTCGTAAATATCCGACGGAATGTTCTGGATACCCGTGAACTGAATGAGAGTGTGATAACCAAGGTATTGCCACAAAGCTACGAAGTACAAGCTGTACATCGCGATATCTGGATCCGTCAACCACTGCTGGGACCAGCTGTGCAAGCCTACCCAGTCAAGCACCTGGTTAAGCATGCCGCCCATGGACGCAGGGTTGTAGATTGTTTTCCAAAGTTGTCCGATAATAACAACCGACAAAATTACCGGCATAAAATAACTGGATACAAGGAAATTCGGCTTCTTAACGAAGCGGCTAAGTAAGATTGCGACAAACAGAGCAATAGGAATTTCAAGCATGGAAAATACAGCAAACATCAGGGTATGGCGTACAGCCGGCCAAAATACGGCGTCATGGAATAACAATTTGTTGAAGTTGTCCAGACCGATGAATTTCGATTCGCCGATCCCGTTCCAGTCAAGCGTACTCGTATACAGGGAAACGATGATTGGAACAAAAACCAGACAGACATAGAGTAACAAGCACGGCAGCACGAACAGCGCTATCGTCAACTTCGAAACTTTCAGTACGTTCATCTCGTGTGCCCTCCTATCTTTTAGCTATTTTTTTAACATCCGTACAAAAGGGGTTCCTGGGAGAGAACCCCTTTCGCACAGTGTGCAGCTTTTTATATTTCTATCTTTTGTTTAATGATTATTTATTGCTTTCGTAAGCGGTTTGGTGCTCTTTTGCAACTTCAGCCGAATCTTTCTTCTGAACGAACAGGTTTTGGATAGAAGTCAAGTGACCTTGGGAAGTACCAGGGTTCATTGTGTTATCGAACGACAGGTCGCCGCCTTTAACATCTTTGAACAGGTCCAGTACACTGATCGCCATGTCGGAGTAGCCAGCAGCTTTGAAGTCGCCGTCAACTTTTTGAGCAAGACCTACAGCGCCTTTAACCGCAAACGCCTCTTTAGGGAAGTTCAGCATGAAGTAGTTCAGGAAATCTTTCGTTTCTTGCAGGTGTTTGCTGTCTGCAGAGATCGCGAATGCGGAACCTGGAGCAAGCATGAATTGGTTAGGGTCGCCTTTGCCGTTTACGGTAGGGAATTTGAATACGCCTACTTTATCCTTCAGAGCTTCGGATGTTTCGATACCGCCAGTTGCCCACGAACCCATGTAGTACATAGCAGCTTTACCCGTTTTGAAAATGTTCTCGCCAGCGTTATAGTCGAACGATGTAACGCCTTCTTGGAACGCTCCTGCTTGAATCAGGTTTTGCATAGCGTCTACAGCTTCAACGAATGCCGGATCTTCGAATGTTTTCTTGCCAGCTACAACATCAGACAGGAAGCCAGGGCCGCCGTTTGTGCGAAGCAGGATGTTCATGAACAGGAACGAACCCGTCCAAGTATCTTTTTCGCCGATTGCCATTGGCTGGATGCCTTTAGCTTTCAGGGTTTTAACGTCTGCGATCATTTCTTCGAATGTTGTTGGCGGGTTAGCAATGCCAGCTTGTTGGAACAGATCTTTATTGTAGTAAACTACGCCGATGTTGTTGCCGTCCGGCAAGGCGTACAAGTTATTGTCGAATGTATAGAAGTCAAGAACGCCGTCTTGGAATGTATCTTTCAGGCCGTTTTGCTCAACCATGTCGTTCAGCGGGGCAAACAGTTTCGCATCAACGTACGGCTGCATTTGAGCTGCCGGGTTAACGATTGTGATGTCCGGTACTTCATGCGAGGCTGCTTGCGTTTTGAGCTTTTGTTTTTGTTGGTCCGTATTCAGGGAGTCCAGCTCGATCTTCACGTTTGGATGATCAGTTTCGTATTGTTTTACGATCTTTTTCATCATGCCGTTTTTAGGATCGGTTGGATCTGGATAAATGTTTTGGAAAGTGATGGTAACCTTCTCGTTGCTTGCCGGCTTCTCTGTAGCCGCGTTAGTTGCTCCCGCATTGTTGGAAGCGCCGGAGTTGGCATTTTTGTCACCGTTATCTTTACTCGAGCCGCATGCTGTCAAGCTGATTGCCAAGGAACCTGCAAGTACAAGACCAAGAACGCTCTTCATATTCATTTTAGCCATTTGTTTATCCCCCTTGTTTGTGATGCTTTTATTATCGTGAAATCTGCAAACCCTTACAATGTGTGAACTTAGGATATCAGGTAGGTTTTCTTTAGGTCTTAAGTTTACCCGCCCAAGGTGAAACGACTTCTCCCTGTTTAACAGGGGGCGAGTTTCATTCCGGCGAATTCTAAGCAAGCTAATAAAATTTAAATTTATTAGCTCTTAGAATTTTGAAATCACCCGCTCGAATACTGTCGAACTACAAGAGATATTGCGATTATTATTTCTTCCCTCCTTCCGCGGAATGCTTGCGGGACGAAAAAAAGAGCCGCATTCCCGGTCTCATCCGACCATGAAATGCAGCTCTTCTATAAGGCTGGCATCTATTATGCCGCTGTAATTTTGTATTGCTTCTTATGCTTGCTCCAGTTAAGCTTCATGCCTTTCATCTTGCAGTATTCCTTGAGCGGAATCATTACGCCGTCAGGTCCTTTGTACGGCTGCTCCTGGAATGCGGCAAGCTTGCCGTCCAGGTGGACCATAACCGGAGCATGCTCCATATCCAGCGCCTTCAGCTTCTCCATCAGCTGCTTGGCCGACTCGCCTTCCTTCGCTCCGTTCACGCGGAAGCCGTTCGTCTGCCCGCGTCCGTTAATGCCTTCCTTAACCGTAAAGGACAGCGAAATGCCCAATTCCTTCAAAATATTTAGTACTTCCGTATTATAAGCCCCGTAAGGAAAAGCGATAATGCCCTTTGTGTTGCCAAGCTCTTCTTTCAGACGCTGCTCGGCCTTCTCGAGATCCGTCTTCACGCGGCTGTGGTATTCCTCATCCGTCTCGACACGCTGCTCTTTCTTCAAATATTGATGACGGGTCAGCACCGGCTTCGTCAAGCCGTCGGCGCGCATAACGCCGTATTTGTGGCTGTCGTAAGTATGGTTATAGAAGGACATGCCGGACTTTTGCATCTCGCGCATCTGGTCCCAGGTCATTTTCGGCCGGCCGATTTGCTTCGGTTTGTTCGCGTTGTCCGCACCCGAGACGATCACGAAATTCACCGCAGGGTAGTTGTGCTGCTTCAGCACCGGGTAAGCCATCGTATAAAAGCTCTCATAACCGTCGTCAAAGGTCAGCAGTACCGCATTGTCCGGAACATTGCCTTTATTCTCGATAAAATCCGCATATTGATCGATGGAGATCACATGGAATCCGTCTGCCTTCAAAAGCTCCATCTGCTCCTTGAATACATCAAGCGGAATAGCGGATTCCGCCTCCGCATTGTTGGTTTTTTTCACCGTCTTATCCGATAAATCGTGATACATCAGTACGGCAACCTTGTCCGTATAATAAGTCCCGTTTGTTCCCGGATTCTCCAGCGTCCATTCCAGCTTGGATTTAAAGGTCTTTTCGAGGAATGAGGCCGGCACCATCGGCTCTCCGTCAACCAGGTCCACAACCGGCGGCTGCTTTATCTTCTCTCCGTTAACATAGAAGCTGACTGTGTTGGTCGTATTTGCGGTGAGTGAGCATGAAGCCACCAGACTAAGGCACATAACGAATAGGACAGCTTTCGACAACAAGGCAAAACGGCTTCGAATCATTTAACTTACTTCCCCCTAAATAAACAATCCATTTCAAAGTTTTACAAATACTGGACACTCGAGGCAAAAAAAATATATGCGCTCTTTCTACTAAACGCAGCATGCCTCTGGAATGTTGCTCCATTATGATAACTTTTTAATGTACAATTTATTATATAGGGAGGGGAATGAAATGAACATCGCTATTTTGGGGGCAACCGGCCGGGTGGGACGCATTGTTTCGGCTCTTGCGCTCCGCGACGGGCATAAGGTGAAAGCACTGGTACGGTCGCCGGATAAATTGAAGGATCTTGCAGACAGCTGGCCCGGACTAACCCTGATGAAGGGGGATGCGGCATCCGCCGAGGTTGTCTTCGAGGCCTTATCCGAAGCGGATGCCGTCATTAGCGCTTTGAGCACCGACGGCGGCTCCTTGTTATCGGACAGCTTTCCCCATATTCTCGAGGCTATGAACCGGCTTGGGATCAAGCGGATAATAGCCATTGGTACGGCGGGAGTGCTGGATAGCCGGGCTGAACCGGGCTTGCTGCGTTATCAATCCAGCGAATCGAGAAGAAAGCTCACCCGGGCGGCCGAGGAGCATCATGCGATGCTGCGACTGCTGAAGGAGTCGGAGCTGGATTGGACGCTGGTGTGCCCGACTTATTTGCCGGACGGTCCGGCTGAGGGAGGCTACCGGGTAGAACGGGATTATTTGCCGGCAAACGGGACCCGCATTACGACTGGCGACACTGCCGAATTCGCCTACGCGCAGCTGTACAGCAGCCAATATATAAGGGCGAAAGCGGGTATTGCCTATTAGATGAAAACCGGGCCTTCGCGATTGATCGCAAGGCCCGGCTTATTTTCAAGGCGGAGAATTACTTGCCAAGCAAAGCCTGGATCTCGGATTCGATCCGCTCCGGCGTCACGTTTGGACCAAACCGTTTCACGACTTTGCCTTCCTTATCCACCAGGAACTTCGTAAAGTTCCATTTGATGCGCTTCGAGCCCAGGATGCCGCGCGCATCCTTCTTCAGCTTCTGGAACAAGGGATGCGCAGTATCGCCGTTGACGTCAATCCTCGCGTAGAGCGGGAAATTCACGCCAAAGTTCAGCTCGCAGGACTGCGCAATCTCCGCGTTATTCTCAAGCTCCTGATTCATAAACTGGCTGCTCGGGAAGCCTAATACGGCAAAGCCCTTCTCTTTGTAAGTGTCATGAAGCTTCTGCAATCCTTTGAACTGCGGAGCAAACCCGCATTTGGTTGCGGTATTTACGATCAGCAGAACTTGGCCTTTGTACGGAGCCAGCGTTTGTTTCTCGCCTTTAATCGTGTTTACTTCAATATTGTATAAGGACATCTTTCATGCAACTCCTTTTACATCGGATTGTTGTTGATTAAATTGTATGCAATCTATATAGGAATGTCAATTTCCGATTTTTCCTTTTTGACACGTTTTAGAGGCAGTGCTACAATACAGTCACCCAATTAATTTGCATACAATTTATATAGAGAAGATCAATGAATAAGGGGGCTTTCGCCACGATGGACACCAATGAACTGCTGAAGCTGGAAAATCAGCTGTGCTTTGCTTTTTATTCATGCTCAAGAGAGATTACGAAGCTGTATCGTCCTTTGCTCGCCGAGCTTGGGCTTACGTATACCCAGTACATTACGATGCTTGCCTTGTGGGAGCAGGACAATGTATCCGTGAAAGAGCTCGGAGCGAGACTCCTTCTCGACTCCGGAACGCTGACTCCGCTGCTTAAGAAGCTGGAAGCCATGGGGCTTCTGACAAGGGCGCGGGACAAATCCGATGAACGGCATTTGATCGTTCGCTTAACCGATCAAGGTCATGCGCTTAAAGAAAAAGCGGCATGCGTACCCCTGCGGTTATTTGAAGGCACAACGGTTGAGCCGGAAGAGATCTTCGCGCTGCGAAGTCAGGTGCAGACGCTGATGAGCAAGATGAACAACGCTACCTAATAGGAGAAGACTTTCTGTCACGTACAGGAAGCCTTCTCCTTTTTTTGTAATGCGCCTATTGACGAGGAATTATGCTTCTTGTATAGTTGGTTACATGAGTAACCAACCACTCAGGTAACTAAGAGATGAGGAAAACACTATGACCTTATTCATCGACGATAGCCGCCCTATCTTTGTACAGATCGCAGAACGAATCGAAGACGACATCATACAAGGAAGGCTTCCGGAGGAATCGCAAGTCCCTTCGAAGAACGAATTCGCCTCCTTTTATCAGATTAACCCCGCTACAGCGGCGAAGGGCGTCAACCTGCTGGTGGACGAAGGAATCTTGTATAAGAAAAGAGGGATTGGGATGTTTGTAGCCACAGGAGCGCGTGCCGTGCTGGTCGAGAAGCGCAAGGAGCAATTTTTCGAGCAATACGTCGTGACCATGATGCGGGAAGCCGAGAAGCTGGGCATTTCGGCAGATCAATTAACGGAAATGATTCGGAGAGGGGAGGCCAAATAATGAGCAACGTTGTCGAGGTAAGCCTTTTAACCAAATCGTACGGAAATGTTACGGCCGTTAACGAGGTATCGTTCAAGCTTGAGGCGGACAAAATTTACGGCCTGCTGGGAAGAAACGGCGCCGGCAAAACCACGATCATGCATATGATTACCGCCCAGCTGTTCGCGACAAGCGGCGTGCTGAAGGTATTCGGCGAAGAGCCGTACGAGAACTCCCGCGTGCTCAGCCAAATCTGCTTCATTAAGGAAAGCCAGAAGTACCCGGACAACTATACGGTAAACGACGTGCTGGAGTTGTCCTCCTCCCTGTTCCCGAACTGGGATAGAGAGTTTGCGAATGATCTGGTCAAAGACTTTCAGCTGCCTCTGAAACGCAAGATGAAAAAGCTGTCCCGCGGCATGCACTCTTCCGTCGGCATTATCGTCGGGCTGGCCAGCCGCGCTCCGCTTACGATCTTTGACGAGCCGTACCTGGGTCTCGACGCAGTCGCCAGAGCCTTGTTCTACGACCGGCTGATCGAGGACTATTCCGAGAATCCGCGGACGATTGTCCTGTCGACGCATTTGATCGATGAGGTAAGCCGCCTGCTCGAGCATATTATCGTCATCGACGGAGGCAAGGTTCTTATCAATGAGGATGCCGAAGAGCTGCGCGGATCCGCCTATTCCGTGGCAGGCACCGCAACCGCGGTAGAAAGCTTTATCGCCGGCAAAACGGTCATTTCGAGAGAACCGTTCGGCGCTCTGCTGACAGCGGGGATTAAAGGCAAGTTGCCCGACCAGGAGCGGAAGAAAGCCGATGCACTGGGCCTTGCAATCGCCCCGATTTCCTTGCAGCAGCTGATCGTTCAGTTAACGAGCAAAAAAACGGATGTTAAAGGAGGCTCCCCTATATGAACCGAGTTGGCAATGTCCTGAAAATGCATCAGCGCGACAAGTTCGCGTGGCTGATCATCCCGTTCATGATTCTTGGCTCCAGCTTTGTGATCAATCTGATCATCGGGTTCCTGAGCGGCGTCGAGATTTACACCGGCGGTCTGATGTCCATTTTTATCTACATGTTTGTGCTTGGCATCATTGTTCTCCCGCAAACCTTTCCTTTTGCGATCAGCTTCAGCGTCCGTCGGACCGACTATTACGCGGGCACAGTCATAAACGCGTTGATCTCCGGCTTTTTCACGGCTATCATTCTGCTGCTGCTTAGCGCAATCGAGAAAGCGACCAATTTCTGGGGCGCGGGACTACACTTCTTCCACCTGCCTTATTTGACAGACGGCAATATCGTTCAACAGTTTTTCGTATACTTCCTTACCTTTGTTCTGCTTTTCTTCTGGGGCTTTGCGATCGGCAGCGTATTCCGGAAGTTCCGGGCGATTGGGCTATTCGTTCTGACGCTGGCCTGCCTGCTGGCCACGACCATTATGATGGTTCTCATTATCTCCAAAGACTGGTGGGATGAGATCGCGAACTGGTTCATCGATCTGACGGCCTTCGAGCTGTCGCTGTGGTTCCTGCCGGTCATCTTGATCTTCGCTATCGTCTCGTTCGTGCTGATCCGCAGATCGACCGTCTGATTATTGCTTCCCCCTTATCCGCCATCAGTGTCATTGGCTGCCGCTGTTGAATACAACGGTAATAACCAATGCTGCTGGACGGCCAGACAAGGGGGATTTTTATATGGATTTGCGGAGCTTGCTGAACCTTGATGACTATGAACGGCTGGAGGTAATCCATGATGCTCGGAGCGGACTTACCGCGGTTATCGCAATCCATAGCACAAAGCTTGGCCCCGGGCTTGGGGGCTGCAGAATGTGGAACTACCCATCCGTGGAGGATGCGATCATAGATGCCGTCAGGCTCGCCCGCGGCATGACTTATAAGTCAGCGATGGCGGAGCTGCCCTTCGGCGGCGGCAAAGCGGTTATTATCGGAGATCCGGGCAAGGACAAAAATGAACGGCTGTTCCGTGCTTTCGGCAGATTTATTGACCGGCTGCAGGGAGAATATATTACCGGCATGGATGTCGGAACAACTTCTGCCGATATGGACTGGGTGTTTCAGGAGACGCGGTACGTCACCGATATTTCCGGATCGCTAGGCGCGGCGGGAACCTTTACGGCGGATATGACCGCTTACGGCGTCTTCTTGGCGATGAAGGCTTCCCTGAAAAAGCTGGACGGCTCGGAGAGCTTGTCCGGCAAGGTCGTTGCGGTTCAGGGACTCGGAAAAGTAGGCATGTTCCTCTGCCGGTACCTGGCGCTTGCCGGAGCAAAGCTGATCGTAACCGACCTTAACGGTGAGCTCGTTCGGAACGCCGTGCAGCAATACGGCGCCCGGGCCGTCGGCGTGGACCAAGTCATTTACGAGCTGTGCGATATCTACTCCCCTTGCGCGCTTGGCGGCATCCTTAACGATGCGAGCATCCCGCAGCTTCAATGCCGGATTATTGCCGGAGCGGCCAATAATCAGCTGGCGGAGGAGCGGCACGGCGATGTGCTCCATCAGCGGGGCATCCTGTATGCGCCGGACTATGTAATCAACGCCGGCGGAATCATCGTGACCGCCGCCGAGCTGAACGACAATTCGCCGTCCTACGCCAGAAGCCGCGTCGAACAAATCTACCGCACGCTGACGAACGTGTTCGATTGGTCCGACAAGCATGGCGTATCCGCCGCCAAAGCCGCAAACCAGCTGACCGAGCAGCTGCTCGGTCAGTGAATCCGTCCGACTGGACGATTGCCCAGAAACCGCGCTGCAGCGCGGTTTTTGCCTGCTATTTGGCCGTTTCGGCCTCTCGCCTCGCCTTCCACCTCGCTGCAACACGGTTTTTGCCTGCTATTTGGCCGTTTCCGCCTCACGACTCACCTAACATCTCGCTGCAACACGGTTTTTGCCTGCTATTTGCTCGTTCGCGCGAAGTGCCCGTGCGACGCATGGTCCTCTGAAGGCTATTATGCAGCAAGGGCTGCTCCCCGGTCACCACGACCATAAGGAGCAGCCCTTGCTGCCGATTCCGCTTATTCGATTTCTGCCTTCCACTCCTTTATAATGGGAACATAAGCAAGTTACCCGCGAAAGGAGCCGAAATCAATGAAAGACGAAATTATTAAACGACTGACCTCGTATGTCATTGTCGATACCCAGTCCAATGATGAGAGCGAAACCTGCCCCTCAACGCCGGGCCAGCTTACGCTTGCCAACCAGCTTGTTGAAGAATTGAAATCGATCGGGATGCAAGAGGTAACGATCGATGCGAACGGTTACGTAATGGCAACTCTGCCTTCTAACACCGATAAACAGGTTCCGACCATCGGTTTCCTGGCACACGTAGATACAGCTACCGATTTTACCGGCAAAAACGTAAAGCCGCAGCTCGTCGAATATGAAGGCGGCGACATTACGCTGAACGAAGCGCTGGGCATCGTGCTTTCGACGAAGGATTTCCCGGAACTGAACAGCTACAAAGGCCATACGCTTATGACGACAGACGGCACAACGCTGCTTGGCGCCGACAACAAAGCCGGCATTGCCGAGATTATGACGGCTATGGCATACCTGATCGCGAACCCGGACATTAAGCACGGCAAGATCCGCGTTGCCTTTACGCCGGATGAAGAGATCGGCCGCGGCCCGCACCGTTTTGACGTCGCTGCTTTTGGCGCCAAATATGCCTACACCGTCGATGGCGGTCCGCTGGGCGAGCTGGAATACGAAAGCTTTAACGCGGCGGGCGCCAAAATTACCGTCAATGGCACCAATGTCCATCCGGGCACGGCCAAAGGCAAGATGATCAACTCGATGAAAATCGCCATGGACCTTCACAGCCGCCTCCCGGCTGCCGAAGCACCTGAAAATACCGAAGGCTATGAAGGCTTCTATCATCTGAACACGCTGCAGGGCGATGTGGAACAAACAAAGATGTCCTACATTATCCGCGACCATAACCGCGAGAAATTCGAGGCGAAAAAAGCGAATATCACCAGAATCGTCGAGGAGCTAAAAGAGATCCATGGCCCAAACAGCATTGTTCTCGAGCTGAAAGACCAGTACTATAACATGCGCGACAAAATCGAGCCGGTATTCCATATCGTCGAAATCGCCCGCGAAGCGATGGAAAGCCTGGATATCAAGCCGCTCATCAAGCCGATCCGCGGCGGTACCGACGGCTCGCAGCTGTCGTATATGGGCCTGCCGACGCCGAATATTTTCACCGGCGGCGAAAATTACCACGGCAAATACGAATATGTGTCCATCGACAACATGGTTAAATCCGTGCAGGTTATTATCGAGATCATCAAACGGTTCGAAGCACGCGGCGAAGAGTAATTACGAGGGCCGCTCTACTTCGAACAGCTCGCCAAGCTTGGCGTACGAAGCGCCCGCAAGACGGCTGATCGGCCGAAGGGCTGCCGCATCGATATGGTTCCTTTCATCCGCGATAGTGTCGTCTAGATGATAGCGGACAACACGGCCGATCAGCAGGTCGGCGGCGGGGGCTTCAGCCGTTCCGCCAAGCGGAATCGCCTGCTCCAGCACGCATTCCAGCCGAACCTTGGCTTCCGCAATGCCGGGAACGGAGATGCGTTCGCCGGGAACCGGCGTAAGCCCGGCTAACGCAACCTCGCTTTCTTCCGGCGGCAGGCTGGCTGCCGTAACATTCAGCTTTTCCACATACGATTCATCCGCAATGTGAACGGCAAACTCACCTCTTGCGATGGCATGACGGGAGGTATCCTTCGGGATGCCTTTTTTTCGCTGCACGGATACGGAGATCAGCGGCGGATCAGCCGTCACGATATTGAAATAACTGAATGGCGCCGCGTTCAGCACGCCTTCCTCGGATAAGGTTGTGACCAGGGCAATCGGCCTTGGAACAACCGTACCCGTAAGCAGCTTGTAGTTCTCCCGCTCGCTTAAGTTTTCTGCGTCAATCCGGATCATGATTCCCCCGCCCTCCTTTTCTTAGAAATGGTCTTTATACCAGGCTGCAGCCGCAGCTACCTCGGAACGGGTAAGCTGATGGCCGAACCGTTCCCAATGCACGTCTACCTTTGCGCCCGCACCGCCAAGCAAGCCTTCGAGTTCATTTGTCTCCTCGGGCGAGCAGATCGGATCATTCTCCCCGGCCCCGATAAATATCGGCACTCCGGACAGATCCGGCAATTCAAGACCCCGGATCGGCACCATCGGATGATGCAGGATTGCCCCGCGCAGCGAGTCTTTGTAATGGAACAGCAGGCTGCCTGCGATATTAGCGCCGTTAGAGTAGCCCACGGCTACCAGGTTGCTTCTGTCGAACCCGTACTCCTCTGCCGCCTGGTCAAGGAAATCGTTCAGTTCCTTTGTCCGGAACACCAGATCCTCCAGATCGAATACGCCCTCCGCAATCCGGCGGAAATAACGCGCCATTCCGTTCTCGGATACGTTGCCCCGGATGCTCAGTACGGACGACTCCGGCGAAAAGGCTGCAGCAAGCGGCAGCAGATCATGCTCCGTGCCGCCGGTGCCATGGAACAGGACGAGGACCGGCGCCGCCGGATTCGTCCCCTGTTTGAATATATGATTCATGGTATATACCTCCTTTATTTGTCTAATATTAACGATCCAGTTCCATTACGCGTACATCAAACGGTGTGAGCAGCTGCTCCAGTGTTGCACGGTGCTGCTCGTACCACGCCGGCAGCATCAATTTCTCACCGAGATGCTCTGGCTCTTCGTCACGCGCGAACCCTGGAGGATCCGTAGCGATTTCGAACAGTATGCCGCCTTGCTCACGGAAATAGAGAGCATTGAAGTACTGACGGTCGACAATTGGCGTAGGCTGGAAGCCGTTCGCGGCTACATGCTGCTGCCAAGTGAGATGCTCGGCATCGTCTTTAGCTCTCCAAGCGATATGGTGAACGGTACCGTGACCGCCATGACCGGCCGCCATTGGCTCCGTATTCACGTCGATGATGTTGCCCAGATCGCCAAACGATTGGTAACGTGCCAGACCGTTCTCTTCATCCACTTTCGACAGACCCATTACATGCTCCAGCAATTGTGCGGTTGCAGCCGGGTTTGTGCTGTATAGAATAGCGCCGCCAAAGCCTTTGATCGCATTATCGGCCGAAACGCCGCCAAACGACCATGTGCTTTTTGGGCCTTCTTCGCGTGCTACCAGCTCTACAAGCAAACCGTCCGGATCCGCGAATTGCAGGTACTGCTCGCCAAAGCGGGAGGTCTCTTTGAATTCGATCCGGAATTTTGCAAGGCGTTCTTTCCAGAAGCCCAGCGTGCCTTCGGGCACGACATAAGTGGTGTAACCTACCTGGCCGCCTCCTACAACGCCTTTACGGGAGTTTTCCCAAGGGAAGAACGTGATGATGGTGCCAGGGCTGCCGGCTTGATCGCCGAAGTACAGATGGTAAACTTCCGGTGCGTCGAAGTTGATTGTTTTTTTCACGAGCCGGAGACCAAGCACCCCTGCGTAAAAGTCTGTAGTCACCTGAGGATGTTTTACGAAAGCCGTAATATGATGGATACCTGCTGTACGTTGATTTGTCATTATTTCCACTCTCCTAATAGGTTAGTTTTTAAATTTTTAAGAATCTTTATTTTAAGACATATGGCCTGACTTGTTGTATAATGCTACGACCAACTCTATTTGAAGGTCGTCTGTGCGTACTTGCCTAATTTTTTGAGTAGTGAACTTGCCGCCTGCTTTTCTTCCGCCGTCAGTCCTCCGACCGCTCCCTCAATAACGAGAGTATGCTGCGGGAACACCTCTTCTATGAACCGTGTCCCTGCCTCGGTAATTTCGGCGTAGATCAGCCTCCGGTCTTCCGTTGAAGCTCTGCGGCAGACAAAGCCTTTCTTCTCCAGCTTATCGATGACGTAAGTGATATTGCCGCTGCTCATCAGCACTTTCTCGCCGATTTGCTGCAAGGGCTGAGGACCTTTGTGATACAGAAGCTCAAGCACTCCGAACTCGGTCCGGTTAAGGCCATGCTTGCGGATATCCCGGTCGGCATGAGCGTTCACCCATTGGCTTGCTCTGGCAAGCGCGATGTAAAGATCAAGCGAATCATCTTTTTCCTTTCCCATTTGCTCGCCTCGCTTTCGTTTATCTTGATTTTAAGATACTTTATTTCGAGGCAAATGTAAAGAGGTTTTTGAAAAAAAGTTTTTAGGGGCTGTCCAATACTGGACAACCCTTTATTAGTATTCGCCTCTATGCGAGGATTAACGCATGTTAGGCGCGGAATTTTCGCTTGGCGCTTTGTTAGGCGCCGGATTTGGAGCTGCGTTTGGCGCTTGGTTGTTAGGCGCGATATTGTTGCCGCCATTGCTGCCGCCGGTATTGCCGCCGCCTGTACCGCCCGTACCACCGCCGCCGAAGCCTCCGCCTTTGCCGCCTTCTTGCACACGGCCGCCTCCGCCGCCGAAGCCTCCGCCTTTGCCGCCTTCTTGCACACGGCCGCCTCCGCCGCCGAAGCCTCCGCCTTTGCCACCTTCTTGCACACGGCCGCCTCCGCCGCCGAAGCCTCCGCCTTTGCCGCCTTCTTGCACACGGCCGCCTCCGCCGCCGAAGCCTTTACCGCCGCCTGCTCCTGCGCCGCCGCCTGCTCCTGCTCCGCCGCCGATGCCTGTGCCGCCGCCTGCTCCTGCGCCGCCGCCTGCTCCTGCTCCGCCGCCTGCTCCTGCTCCGCCGCCGATGCCTGTGCCGCCGCCTGCTCCCGCGCCGCCGCCTGCTCCCGCGCCGCCGCCCGCTCCTGCACCGCCGCCTGCTCCTGCACCGCCGCCTGCTCCTGCGCCGCCGCCCGCTCCTGCGCCGCCGCCTGCTCCTGCGCCGCCGCCCGCTCCTGCGCCACCTGCTCCTGCTCCTGCACCGCCGCCCTGGCCAACGCCAAGACCTCGAGCTTTTCCGGCACCTTTAGCGCTTACCTTCTTACCGTATTTAACCGTGTTGTAGGAGTAAGTAATCGACTGGAATGTTTTTGCATCCACCGATCCAGTCACCGGCAGGCCGTGCGTTTTTTGGTAGTGCTTGACTCCTCTTACAGTCGTGTTGTCATAGTAACCGTTGATTTTCCCGGAGTAGCTGCCAATGCCCTTCAGCATCCCTTGAATAACGTAGATGTCCGGTCCTTTGGCTCCTTTGCCAACCGCAAGAGTTGTTCCGGCACCGCCAAACATAAGCGCAGCAGACAAAACAACCGCACCTAGGATTTTTCCGGCTTTTTTCGCCTTCCCTTTATTTTCGTCCTGTCGGGAAGACAACATCCAATCCCATTTCATCCGTTACGACACCTTCCTGTTCTTTTATCGAGTTGTATTTCCACGCTTTACTATTCCCCAATTTAAAATTTCATACGGTTGCCTTTCCGATTTAAAAAATTAAAGAGTGAGGTGGAGGAGCGCCTGTGGATAGAGATCGATTGGAATGAGGTCGCCGCAAAGCGATAAAATCACCGGAAGCATCGCATTGATTGATCTCGTCTTGCAAAAAATCGTGATCGATACCGGCGGCTTGAAACCCAGCTATCTTGGCCCGCCGGAAAGCTACCGGGGTAACCGGCCGCACGCAGCAACCCCCTCTCCCGCTTACGCTGGAGAGGGGGTTTTGTTTTGTTTGCAGATATTAGGTTTCAAACCTGACGTCGGCAACCTTGCCGCTGTCCACAAAGCCGATATTTTGGTACACCTTATTGGAATCGGGGTTCGTCAGATCGGCATACAGCATGGGCACCCGGTTTTCCTGCACGATCAAACCGCAGCAGGCCGCAACCGTTGCGCTTGCATAACCGCGCTTACGCAAAGCCAGCGGCGTATACACATAATTTATACGGGCATGGCGCGGGGAACGATGGGCGATATGCGCCATGGAAACGGGAGTTTTATCAACAATCCATATGTATAAATTGCCGGATGCGATTGTATTTTCCGCTACGGGCAATTGGCTTGCAGGATGAACTTTATAGCCGTATGCGCTTTCGGCAAAGCCTGCCATAAAATCCGCGATCAGCGGAGCATCCGAGGATACAGCCGGACGCAGTTCTCCCTCTACGGCAACCGGGTAGCAAATATCGGGACAATAATAAGCTTCCATTCCCATTTTGTACTCGGGGCGAACACGGTAGCGCGCCGCATACAGCTCCGCGAACCGCTTAGCATGCCTGGGCTCTGCCGTAATTCCGCGAAGCGTATGACCGGTAAGCCTCACCAGAGCTTTGAGCAGAAGGAGTCTCTCCTCTTCGGGAAGCGCTTCATCTACCCAGAGCCACGCATTATGACCGGGCGAACCGGCAAAAATCGCCGAACCTCCTGCGGCTCTATACACTACCGACTGGCTCATTTCGCATATCCGGTGCAGTAAATTCATTCTCACCTCGTCCGCGACAAATAATGGCGATCTTAAAGCATCCATTGCCTGCTCGCCAGGCAGCAGTCTTTCCCACATTACGACTCCTCCTTTCATAAAAAATTCGTTATAAAGAAATTGCCTCCCAGTCTATATGTAACTGATGTATTCGTCAATCCTACAAAAAGCCCTGCTCAACTGAGCAGGGCTTAGCTTAATTTTTACGCATGTACAGGCTCAGGGCGTTTCAATTGGAGCGGAGGAGGAATCAGCCAGCCTTTCTTTTTGGACATCTCCAAAATACGCAAGCCCAAGGCTGCCTTCGTCGCGTGGTACTTGCCGAATAGAGCGCCAATATCTTCTCTGATCGAGATGCCCATCGCTTGGCTGCATGCCACAAGACTTGCCGACACATCCCCGGCTATGCCAAAGGCGATTTCATTATCCGCGAATCTTGCTCCGGCAGGAATATCTTCGAGCTTAACCGGCGGCCGATCCGGCATGGCAGGCGCGGGGGTAATCCCATTATGCGTAAGCAAAGCATCCAATTCATTCATCTCCAGCCGTGCCTGATCAATAAGGTCTTCCAAAATCTTTTTAAGATCTTTGTCCCCGGCATGGTTTAAGTAAGCCTGACAGCAAGAAATGGCGCTTTTAGCCACCATGGAAGCCTGCCATACGGCATAGATCTCTCCGTAATGCATCGGCTCGTCCTTTGGATTACCACTTAAAATACCCATGTTTTTTGCCTCTCTTCCCATTAATCGTACTTGGCTGCTTCCGCAAAATAACCCCCTGTGAAGACAGGGGGCTTTAACCAACCCGTGCTTTTATTTAGGTGCGTTCACGGTCGCGGCTTCTAAGGCCGAACAATCCAGCCAAACCAAGCAGACCAAGCCAGCCCCAGTTATTAGTGCGGTTATTCGTGGTTGCTAAAGGACGGTAATTTCCGTTTGTACCTACCCCTGTTGTGCTGTAGTTGTTCACACGGTTTGTTGTGCCAATAAAGTTGTTGCGGTTAGGATTGTAGCCATTGTTGGTGCTATAAGTGCCGTAGTTGTTTGTTCCATAGCTGTAGCCATTAGTCGTATAACCATTGGTAGTCAAGCCGTTTGGACCGTAGCCGTTCATTCCGTTTACGGTTCCATTGTAATTGTTCGTGCGGTTCGTTGTTGTGCCATCCGTTCCGTAAGTGCCATACGTCGTGGAACCGTAGTGCGTGCTGCGGAAGTTATCCGTTGCAGTCTCATCTTTGGCGGAAGCGGCAAAAGTTGGTGCAGATGCAGCAGACATCACAATTGTTGCAGCGCACAGTGTTGAGAATAATGTCTTTTTCATTGGCGAAGACCTCCTCGGGATATTTGGTACACCAATAAGTTTGCTGTGAGGTGGACGCGGATATTCTGCCAGTTTTTTAACTGGTGGGAATGCCGCCTATAGCCAACTCTATCCATTTGAATATATTACTCTCAAAATATGGTAACTAATCGGAGGGACGAGATGACCAAGGCTATAATCGTGGTAATCGAATTTAACAACCGGTCGAAAAAGAGCGGTGTTTATCGGATAGGATTGACTCCTCAATGGATCAACTACCGAATGTCTATTTTTATGAAATATACGCTTCAAAGCCTGATTAAACAGACAAACCAGAACTTCCATGTCTTGATCCGCTATACGGAGCGAACGGAGGGAATCATACGGGCTGCGCTCGCAAAGTATCCGAAGCTTCCGTCAAATATCCGTTTTGTCGCAAATAAGAAATACGAAGAATATCTGAAGAGAACGGTAGGCAAAAAGCCCACATTCTACCTCGTGCGGCTCGATTGCGATGATACGTACCACCGCACCATGATCGACCAGCTCCATAAATATAAGCCAAAACCAGGCACGCGGGCACTGATTAACCAATCCGGCTACATTTACGATAGCGTGAGGCACCGAATGGCGATTGTCACCAAACCCTCCCCGCCTTTTTATACGTGGATTTACAATTCCGAACAATATTTTGGCGGCTTCCGATACAAAACGGTCGACGGGCACAGCGGAGTCATCAAACATAAGCATGAGATTCTCACCAAGTCCGGCAAACGCAACTACATGGTTGTCGTGCATAGCAAAAACACGCTGAATCAAAGGCTGCTTAAAAGGCATGTCTTTGTAGCCAACAAGGCCAAAGTAAATGCCATTCTAAGCAAGTTTATTTAAAACTTGTCCTTCATAAATGCCCGGGCCGCAGGGAAAAGTAAAACCGTTAAAATATAATGAGGCGGTGCGGCACAATGGGAAGACGCAGCAGAAGATTACTTGTCCCTGAAGCAGGGGCTGCCATGCAGTCGTTAAAGGCAAACGTAATGCGCCAAGAAGGCTATGCGGTAGACGAGAACAGGCCGGATGACGTGAAATACGAAGTCGCCAGCGAAATGGGAATACGGATGAACCGCAATGGCGATAACGGGAATATGAAAACCGAGGATGCCGGTCATGTCGGCGGAAAAATCGGCGGTGCAATGATCCGTGAAATGATCCGGATGGCGCAAGAGAAGCTAGCAAAACGGCAGCCATAGGCTGCCGCTTTATTTTTAGACCTATATAAATCAAGGCAATGACCGTAAAGCTTTGGCCTGCCGGATATGGGCAACCCCTTCTTGACATAAGCCGTATGGCTCCCATGGACAATCATGGCAGAGCCTGTGAATGTCATCCGGTTGAATAGCGGCAGCTATGCGTCCGATCAGCTCTTCCCAGCTTAACCGGTTGCCTGCAGCCAGCCCCAGCTCGCCTAGTAATTCTTTGTCTTTCCGGTATACGCTAGGATTTTGGCAGTGATTCGGCTGGTCGGGAGGAAAAGCCGCGCATATTCCGTCCGGGCCTTCGATAATATCTATCACGGTCTGCGGATTTTGACGCAGCGTTTCATATACAGCGGTCATATTCGTACAGAAGTCTTCCGAATACCCTTTCCCTCGGTATCCAAGCAAACAAAACAGATGATGCCCTCTTAATTCGATGCTTTGCATGGGATTGCTCCTCCCTTAAATATGTTAACCCAATTTTATCATAAAGGTTAACATATGAGGAGCTTTATCTATCCGGCGGGATGTCCGGCTCATAACGGTATTGATTGAGGTCAATCAGTCCATTAATGCCTATGTAGACCCCCTCTGCCTCCAGCATATGCTTCTGCAGCATTCGCGACTCGTCTTCCTGGATAGCGATTTCCCCTTTGGCGTTCACCACGCGATGCCAAGGCAGCTGGTGGGCGCTGCTCAAGGAATGCAAAATCCGTACCACTTGCCTTGCCCCGCGGCTGCTTCCGGCCAATCCCGCGATTTGCCCGTAGGTCATCACTTTCCCTTCCGGGATCTGCTTAATCATATCGACTACTCTCTGCGTATAAGGCTGTAGCATAAGCGCTTGTCCTTCCCCCCCTATTTAAAAAAGATCAGTTCCACTAGCGTTGGCTAACGAAACTGACCCTATTCGCTGTTAATCGATAACCTTTATCCCATATGAAGCCCTTCGAGAGCAGCTTCCGGCTTATCGGCCTGCGTGTTCTCTCCGGAATTTTTTTTGCCCCTGCGAAGCAGAAGTCCTAACAAGGCGCCCGTTATAGCAACAAACACCATAATGCCGAAGGTGTAGTCAAAAGCATCTACCGCGAGTGCAAGAAGCTGCTGCAGCTGCTCCGGACTCGCCTGCGCAGCACCGCTTCCAGCGGATTGATTCGCCAGCGCTTCGGGCGGAACGTTTGCTTCCGCCATCAGCTTTGCAATCCGCTTCGTTAGAATCGTAACGAGCAGCGCAATCGCAAGCGAGCTGATAACCTGCTGCATCGCGCTCGTAAGCGAAGTAACCCGGCTGACCAGCTCGCGCGGCGTCTTGTTGATCAGATGAGAATTTAGCGGCATCATCATAAGCCCCATTCCGGAGCCGGCCATAATAAGCGGCAGCAGCAAATCCTCTCGGCCCGTATGAATATCGAGATTCGAATATTGAAAGATTGCGCCCGATACAAGGCTGAGCCCGATTACGACCAGCCAGCGGACCCCGATCCGGTCGAATAAATAGCCGCCAAGCGGCATCATGCAGGCCGAAGCCAGCGCTTGCGGGAACAAGGTAAGCCCGGTGTCAAACGCACCGTAGCCGCGGCCCTGCTGCAAAAATTGCGGCAGCAAGAAAATCGCTCCAAACAGCGAGAACTGGACAATCCATTGCACCACGATGCCGAACGAGAAATCGATGGAACGGAACACCCGAAGATCCAGCAGCGGATGCTTCGCCCGCAGTTCCACGAAGATGAAGACGATCAGCGCCACGCCGCCAATGATCAGGCCGGCAAGCGTTTTATCCGATGTCCAGCTTTCCGCGCCCTGGTTAACGCCATAGGATAACGCGGCGAAAGCAAGCGGCCCCAGAATCATGCCCGGTATATCCAATCCGGCAAGCTTCTTGGTTGCGAGCTTCGGCAGACTCCATAATCCGAACAGCACGCTGATAATGCCTACCGGCAGGTTGATCAGGAAGATCCAGCGCCAGGAATGGTATTCGACCAGCCAGCCGGATAGAATGGGGCCAATAGCCGGCGCAAGAAGAATCGGGACGCCCAGCATCCCCATGACCTGCCCTACTTTATTGGGCGGGCTAAGCCGGTAAACATACGCCATCGCAACGGGCAGCACGAATCCGCCGCCAAGCCCTTGAATAACGCGGAACATTATCAGCATCTGCGGATCGTTCGGCAGCGAGCATAGGAGCGAGCCAAGCGTAAAGAGAATGACCGAGGTCAGAAAAACCGTCTTGGCGCCGAACCGGTCGGAAAGCCAGCCCGCAAGCGGAATGACTGCGGCTTGCGCCAGCATATAACCCGTTACGGTCCATTGCAGAGTGGGAAGCTGCGTATGGAAATCCTCTACGAGCTTCGATAAAGCGACGTTCATCGCTGTTGTATCGAGAATAACCATAAAGCAGCCGAGAATAATCGCGACTAGCGGAAGCAGTATGCTTTTCATGCTGAATTCCTGCTCCTGCGGGTTATCCGTTAACCGTTGTTCCATCCATATAACCTCCTACATGGAATACACCATTACGCCAAGGATGAGAGGGACAACGGCTGTCAGTAATGGTAGTGTGCTACCCCATGTTACTGAGCAAACCAGCCTTTAGTCAAATAAATTTTTTACAAAAAAAGTTAAAGCTTTTTTAATGGACGCGCCTCTATTTCATGAGCCTCCGAATGATCGAAAGACCGCCTTTGGCCGATGGATAACGGAAGGCAAAATCAAACCTGGTCGTTTGTTTCAGCACGCTTTTCATATGCGAGAAGGTTTTGAAGCTATATTCGCCATGATAAGCTCCAATCCCGCTCTCGCCTACTCCGCCAAACGGCAAATACGGCGTCGCCAGATGCATCAGCGTATCGTTGATGCATCCGCCGCCAAACGGCACCGCCTCGGTTACCCGCTTCTGAATAGCCGCATTCTCGCTGAACAGATAGAGAGCAAGCGGCTTCGGGCGCGCATTGATCTGATCGATTGCTTCCTGCAGCTCGTCATAGACCAAGACCGGCAGAATCGGGCCAAAAATCTCCTCCTGCATAACCGGCGTATTCCAGTCCACGCGGGTAAGTACGGTTGGCTCGATCCGGAGCGACATTTCGTCCGCCCCTCCTCCCATGACAGCCTCCCCGTCACGAAGGAAGCCTGCGAGCCGCCGGAAATGACGCTCCGAAATGATTTTGCCGTAATCCTTATGCTCAAGCGGATTCTGGCCATAGAACTTCGTTACCGACTTGCGGAGCTGCTCAAGGAACTCCTCCAGCACGCTGCGATGAACAAGGACGTAATCAGGCGCGATGCAGGTCTGCCCGGCGTTAATAAATTTGCCGAAGGCCAGCCGTCTTGCGGCCAGCTTGAGATTGGCGTCGTGATGAACAATCGCCGGGCTTTTGCCCCCAAGCTCCAGCGTAACCGGCGTCAAATGCTTGGCTGCCGCAGCCATAACCTGCTTGCCGACGTTAACGCTGCCCGTGAAAAAGATTTTATCGAACGGCAGGTCCAGCAGCTCTTTGCTTACTTCAACTCCGCCTTCCATAACGGTTATGTAAGAAGGATCAAACGTGTCCTGTACAAGCGAGGACATAACCTCCGACACCGCCGGCGACAGCTCCGAAGGCTTCAGGATTGCCGTATTGCCCGCCGCTATAGCTCCGACAAGCGGCGCCATCGCGAGCTGGAACGGATAGTTCCACGGAGCGATAACAAGCGCGGTGCCAAGCGGTTCCGGCACGATGTAGCCTTTGCTTCCCATGTGGGTGAGCGCCGTTTTGACCTTGGCGGGCTTCATCCACCGCTTCAGCCGCTTCTGCACAAATGAAATTTCCTTCAGGACTAGTCCAATCTCCAGCATATAGGACTCCTGCTCGCTCCTGTTCAGGTCAAGCCGAAGCGCCTGCATAATCGCATCCTCTCGTTCTGTAATGGCTTGGCGCAGCTTCGCCAGCTGAGCCTGCCGGAATTCGAGACTCCGTGTTGCCCCCGTCCCGTAATAGTGCCGCTGCTTCTCCAGCAATTGTTGAGCTAAGTTCATGTTCATGTTCATGCGATACCCCGCCTTTTCGATATAAATCCGGACTTAAAAAATGAATTTCTATGCTATAGTTAGGAAAAAGGAGCGATGCCGATTGAATAAAATGATGCCTGCTCTCATTCTGCTTACAGGCTTGCTTTACATTTTTATCATTCCTGCTGAACCGCATGCCGTCAAGCTAATTTTCAAAGCGATTCCGATGCTGCTTATTATCGCTTATGCTTACTTGCAGTCCGCGCAAAACGGTAAGCGATTTCAGCAGATTCTGCTGGCCGGTCTTGTCTTCTGCGTGATTGGCGATGTTACCCTGGATAACTTTGTCGTAGGGCTGTCCGCCTTTTTGATCGGCCATTTGTTTTATCTTAGCGGTTTTTTCGGGCAATGGAAGTTTTCCTTCTGGCGCCTCGTCACGATTGTACCAATCGGGGCATATGCCGTTTATATGGGCTACGAGCTGCTTGATGCGCTTACGAAATCGGGAGACGACGCTCTGAAAATCCCCGTTCTTGTCTATGTAACCGCCATTTCGCTGATGGGCTGGTCGGCCATCATGTCCGGAAACGCATGGGCGGTTGCGGGCGCTTTGCTCTTTATGGCTTCCGACTCTATTCTCGCCTGGAACAAGTTCGTCTCGGATGTTGATGGTTCGAATGTGCTCATTATGACAACCTATTATGCCGCGCAGTTCTGCATTGCAACCTGCATAGGATACCGGAGCCGTACCGCTCCCAAGCAAAAAGAGGCTGTCCCAACCGTCAATAGCTGACATCGGAACGGCCTTTTTGTTGGTTTGGATAAAAAAGGACTAACCAAACCCCTTTTATTGGAACAAATTCAATGTCCCCCCGCAAGTCACCCGTTTCACCCGATTTCACTGGAGTAAATCCAACGTACGGTGAGCAGGCTTGATCATATTGTGCTAAAAAAGCTGCAACAGATCAAAAAAATAGCGTTGCAGAGTCTGCGACGCTATTTTTGAAAGTGCTGGCTCTTCTTCAAAGATTCTGACTTATGGGACACCCGTTTGGTTGTGCCGATTGTTATCCGGCTTTTTCCTTATTCATCTGCTTGCTGCGCAGCTGGCCGCAAGCCGCGTCGATGTCGGCACCATGCTCGAGGCGGACGCTGACGCTTACGCCTTGTTTTTTCAGCGTATCGTAGAAGCCTTTGATGGAGTCGTTCTCGCTGCGCTGGTATTGGCTATGCTCGTCAACCGGATTGTAAGGAATAAGGTTCACGTTCACGAGAGAACGGCGGCGGTCGCCCACCAGCTCCGCAAGCTCAAGCGCATGCTCCGGCCGGTCGTTGACGTCCTTGAGCAGAATATACTCCAGCGTAATGCGGCGGTTCGTCCGCTCCAGATAATAATCGATCGCATCCATCAGCTTCTCGATCGGAATCGCGCGGTTGATCTTCATAATCCGCGTCCGCAGCTCATTATTAGGCGCATGCAGCGATACGGCAAGGTTAACCCCTTGATCCTTGTCGGCAAACTCTCTGATTTTGTCCGCGAGGCCGCTTGTCGATACCGTAATATGGCGCGGTCCGATAGCCAAGCCTTTATGATCCTTCACCGTCGTGAGGAAGTCGTTCAGGTTCGTAAAGTTATCGAACGGCTCGCCGATCCCCATGACAACGATATGACTGACCTTCTCGCCTTGACCCGCTTCATCAAGATGGAGCTGAATCTTCATAATCTGCTCGACAATCTCGCCGCTTGTCAGATCTCTGCTCTTCTTGAGCAGGCCGCTCGCGCAGAAGCTGCAGCCGATATTGCAGCCAACCTGCGTGGTTACGCAGACCGACAGGCCGAACTTATGACGCATCATTACCGTCTCGATCAGGTTGCCGTCATCCAGCTTGAGCAGCAGCTTGACCGTGCCGTCCTTCGACACCTGCTTCGTATGCTCGACCAGCGTCTGGATCGCAAAGTTCTCCTCCAGCAGCTTCACCAAGTCCGGATGAACCTCCGTCATATCCGCAAAGTTTGTAACCCGCTTCCGGTACAAATATTCCCACACCTGAGCCGCCCGGAACTTTTTATGCCCGCGCTCGCCCAGCCATGCCGTTAATTGATCTAATGTAAATCCATATATGGATGGTGTACTCATCGTTTTTCCTCTTTTCGTGAAACGCGGCCAAAACCGCATACTGTTCCTATTGTCCCAAAATTAGCTGATGAAAACAAGGGGCCAAGGTGAAACGATTCGCCGCCTTTGGCAGGAGGCGCGTTTCGCTTCGGAGTATTCTAATGAAAAGTCCAATCGTTCCAGTATACGCTCATTCCGCCCTCTTATTTCACTCCTCGCACTTAACACGCACTTATCGCTCCTGCTTCCTACCCCACGTCCAACCGCTGTAAGACGGTTTTTCCGTCTTATTTAGCTCTTTCTAACCCGCGGCCCGCCCTCCAGCCGCTGTAAGACGGTTTTTCCGTCTTATTTGGCTCTTTCTAGCACGCGGCGCCGCCCTCCAGCCGTTGTAAGACGGTTTTTCCGTCTTATTTGGCTCTTTCTAACCCGCGGCCCGCCCTCCAGCCGTTGTAAGACGGTTTTTCCGTCTTATTTGGCTCTTTCTAACCCGCGGCCCGCCCTCCAGCCGCTGTAAGACGGTTTTTCCGTCTTATTTAGCTCTTTCTAACCCGCGGCCCGCCCTCCAGCCGCTGTAAGACGGTTTTTCCGTCTTATTTGGCTCTTTCTAACCCGCGGCCCGCCCTCCAGCCGCTGTAAGACGGTTTTTCCGTCTTATTTGGCTCTTTTCAGCCCACGGCTTCGTGCCCGGCACGCAATGGCGACCTCGGACAAACCAATTTGGGCTTGGCATATACCTAAATTTCACATCGAATTGCAGTATTCGCGAGATATAGAGTCCAAGAAGGAGCATGATGGAGTCCCTTCCAAATGTAAACGCTCTAACCAAACTCCTTGTCAGAATTAGACAATATGCCGCCTCCATCGTTCATTTACATCTTCGGCCGTCAGGCGTAATATACGATTCAGCAAAAGTATCAATTGCTGAGTTTCCGTTAAGGGAAACGGGGGAACCAATCGATAAGCAGCATCGCAACGGTGTGAGAGCCGGGGCGGCTTGCTTATCCGGGGTGAATCCGGGAAAAGGCTGCGCGCGGCCTGAACCGGTAGGGCGACTCTCACCGTCCGAATCCGTCAGCTAACCTCGTAAGCGATGAAAATGCGACTGCCCATTAGGCAGGGCATTTTCCAAGTAGAGAGGATGATGTGATCTTGTGACCTTTTCAAGGCCGCGGGGAACTTTCCTCTGCGGCTTTTTCTCATGCCGATTATTAATCAAAATCAACTGTCTTTATCGCTTAATCCCCTTCGCGGGGAACGGGGGAACCAATCGGACAGCCGGCTGTTCAACACAGCTAGCTTGTCCTCGGGGTGAATCGCCGACTCAGTACCATCTGAGCTCGTCGGCGTAGGGCGACTCTTACGCCCGAATCCGTCAGCTAACTTCGTCAGCGTACCAAGAGAGGCAACGATGATCGTGAATTTAGGCGCGGTTTATTTTCTGCTGCGCTTATAAGCCGCGTGAAGAGTCCCTCTTCCGCGGCTTTTTGTTGTCGTTGATTCCTCCAATCAGAAGAGGAGCCTAAACCATGGACGATTATATACTCGTCTCCGCCCCCAACGCGCAGGGCGAGGACTTTATTAAACAGCTGCAGCGACGGCATATCCCTTTTGCAGCCATTGTGAACAACAAGACCGAATACGATAGGATGCTGGGGCTGGGAGTAAGCATCGTAATCGTTGTCAACACGATTGATGAAGCAACCTGGCGGGTACCGGAGCTGCCGGTCGGCCGGATCTTTTTATTCGAGAGAAGCCTGAATCTGTGCTGCCGTTATATTCAGATTTGCCGCAGCTGGACTTCTAAGTCGATCTGCGTCATTACCGAAAGTACGAATCCCCGGTTGATTTACAAGGGGATGGGCGCGAATTACGTGGTGCACTCCGGGCAGACGGAAACGTCTTTTCTCATCACAAACGACCTCACCAGTTAGGAATTATCCCAAATGGAGCCTAAACAGGCCATGCGGTCATTCTTTTAGGAGGAATACTCGATGCAGGATATTTATATGGCGCTGCTTCTGGCAGCGATATTTGTACTTTTCGCCGGCTTTATGCATTGGTGCGACCGGGCTATTCAAGAGGAGGAAAAGCGATGATCGTAGCGTTAACGCTGGCTTTGTTTCTCTTTCTTTACTTAATTTATGCCCTGATTAATCCGGAGAAATTCTAAAACCTTATCGATCGCTGGGAGGCCGCAATGGCAATGGATATTTTACAGCTCATTATCGTGATTGGCGTGCTCGTACTGCTCGTCAAACCGCTCGGAACCTACGTATACCATGTGTACTCGGATCAACCGAATCGGACTGACCGCTTATTCGGCGGCATCGAACGGTTCATTTATAAAGTAATCGGGCTGAAATCGCGCGAGAGCATGACCTGGAAAAAATACGCGCTGAGCTTTCTGCTCACGAATATCGTGCTAGTCGCGATTAGTTATTTTATTCTGCGCTTGCAGGGCGGCCTTCCGGGCAACCCCAACCGCATTGGCGCTATGGAAGAAACGCTGTCGTTCAATACCGTTATCAGCTTTATTACGAATACGAACCTGCAGCATTACAGCGGCGAGACCGGGCTGTCCTATTTCTCGCAGATGGCCGTCATTATGATGATGATGTTCACTTCGGCGGCTACCGGCTTCTCGGTTGCGATTGCTTTTATCCGCGGCTTGACGAGCAGGGGCAGCACAATCGGCAACTTCTTCACCGACTTCGTGAAATCCCATACGCGGATTTTCCTGCCGCTCGCAACGCTTATTACGCTGGTGCTTGTGGCGCTTCACGTGCCGCAGACGCTGCAGCCTAACGTAACGGCAACAACGCTGGAAGGAGCAACGCAAACCATCGCTATCGGGCCGGTTGCTTCCCTTGAATCGATTAAGCATTTGGGCACGAACGGCGGCGGCTTTATGGGTGCCAATTCGGCGCATCCGTTCGAGAATCCAAGCCCGCTGACGAACGTCATCGAGATTTTGTCCATGTGGGCGCTGCCTGCCAGCCTTCCCTATGTATACGGCCGTTTCGCGGGCAACCGCAAGCAGGGCTGGGTTGTGTTTGGCGCCATGATGTCGCTGTTCCTGGTATTCCTTGCGACGGTTTACACGGCTGAGCTGCATGGCAATCCGGAACTGAACAACCTTGGCGCAGATGCCTCGCAAGGCAGCATGGAAGGCAAGGAAGTCCGGTTCGGCATTGCCCAGTCCGCCCTCTTCACGGCGGTTACGACCGCTGCGACAACCGGTTCGGTTAATAACATGCACGATACGCTGACGCCAATCGGCGGTCTTGTCCCGTTGGCGGAGATGATGCTGAACGTCGTGTTCGGCGGCAAAGGCGTTGGCCTCGTCAATATGCTGATGTATGCGATTCTTGCCGTCTTTATCGCGGGACTAATGGTCGGTCGGACACCGGAGTTACTCGGGCGGAAAATCGAGCCCAAGGAAATGAAGCTGATCGCGATTGCGATTCTCGTTCATCCGTTTATCATTTTGGCGCCAACCGCCATTGCTTTCCTGACGGACCTTGGCCGGGGCGCCATTACGAATCCTGGCTTCCACGGCATCTCGCAAGTGCTCTATGAATACACCTCTTCGGCGGCGAATAACGGCTCGGGCTTCGAAGGTCTTGCCGACAATACGCCGTTCTGGAACATCACAACCGGCCTTGTCATGCTGCTTGGACGGTATGTTTCGATGATTGCCATGCTGGCCGTAGCCGGATCCCTGGTCCGCAAAAAGCCCGTACCCGAAACGATCGGAACATTCCGGACGGACAACGTACTGTTTGGCGGGATCCTAGTAGGCACCGTCGTTATTGTCGGCGCGCTTACGTTCCTGCCTGCCGTCGTACTTGGACCTATCGCAGAGTATTTAACGATTCGCTAACGGATAAGGATGAGGTGAATAACCGTGACCACACAACGTAAATCCATGCTGACCTCGGCGATTATAAGTCGCGCGGCGAAGGACAGCTTTCTGAAATTAAACCCGCTGACCATGATGAGAAATCCCGTCATGTTTGTCGTGGAGGTCGGCACGCTTGTCGTCCTGCTGATGACGATCTTCCCCGGCTACTTCGGAACGGAGGGCCGGACCGGATTCAATCTGACCGTCTTTCTGATTCTGCTGTTTACCGTCTTGTTCGCCAATTTTGCGGAAGCGCTGGCCGAAGGACGCGGCAAAGCCCAAGCCGATTCGCTCAAGAAGAGCAAGAAGGATATTACGGCAAACAAAGTGACTGGCTCCACAACGAAGCAGGTGTCGTCAACCGAGCTCCGCAAAGGAGATATCGTCGTCGTCTCCGAAGGAGAGATGATTCCCGGCGACGGCGAAATTATCGAAGGCCTTGCTTCCGTCGACGAATCGGCAATCACCGGCGAGTCGGCACCGGTAATCAAGGAAGCCGGCGGCGACTTCAGCTCGGTAACGGGCGGCACCCGCGTTGTCAGCGACCGGATCAAAGTCCGGATTATGAGCGATCCCGGCGAATCGTTTATCGACCGCATGATCTCTCTGGTTGAAGGCGCGAAACGCCAAAAGACGCCTAACGAGCTGGCGCTGAACACGCTGCTTACCAGTCTGACGCTGATCTTCCTGATTGTTGTCGTTACCCTTGCTCCAATCGCCAAATACGTCGGCGTAGAGCTTGATATTCCGGTGCTTATCGCCCTGCTGGTCTGTCTCATTCCGACTACCATCGGCGGTCTGTTATCGGCAATCGGGATCGCCGGCATGGACCGCGTCACGCAGTTCAACGTGCTCGCCATGTCCGGCAAAGCGGTAGAAGCGGCCGGCGACATTAATACGATGATTCTGGATAAGACCGGTACCATCACGTACGGCAACCGGATGGCCAGCGACTTCCTGCCGGTCAAAGGCGTAAGCGTTCAGGAGCTTGG
Organism: Paenibacillus sp. MMO-177; assembly: GCF_037147795.1. Taxonomy (NCBI): domain Bacteria; kingdom Bacillati; phylum Bacillota; class Bacilli; order Caryophanales; family Paenibacillaceae; genus Paenibacillus; species Paenibacillus sp. MMO-177. Next base: position 282,741 of record NZ_JBBCUR010000004.1, read on the forward strand.
CGAGTGGGCGGCGCTCAGCTCGGCTAAGGACGAGACGCCGGAGGGACGTTCCGTATTGGAGCTGATGAAGGCCAAACAGCTGAGCTATCAGGCCCAGCTTTCCGAGAATGCGCAGGTCATTGCGTTTACGGCCGAGACCCGGATGAGCGGCCTGGACCTTCCGGACGGACGAAAAGTACGCAAAGGCGCCGTTGACGCCGTGAAGAAATGGGTAGCTTCCCAAGGCGGCACCGTCCCTTCCGACCTGGATGCCACCGGCGAAGGGGTTGCCGTGCTTGGCGGTACGCCGCTCGCCGTTGCGGTTGATAACCGCGTCTACGGGATCATTTATTTGAAGGATACCGTGAAGCCGGGCATGCAGGAGAGGTTCGAGCAGCTTCGCCGCATGGGGATCAAGACCATTATGTGTACCGGCGACAATCCGCTGACTGCCGCAACGATTGCCCGCGAAGCCGGGGTTGACGACTTTGTGGCGGAGAGTAGGCCCGAGGATAAAATCGCGCTGATCCGCCGCGAACAGGCAGCCGGCAGCCTTGTCGCGATGACGGGTGACGGGACGAACGACGCTCCGGCGCTTGCCCAGGCTGACGTTGGTCTTGCCATGAACAGCGGTACGGTTGCCGCGAAGGAAGCGGCCAATATGATCGACCTGGATTCCGACCCTTCCAAAATTATCGAGGTCGTTGCGATCGGCAAGCAGCTCCTGATGACGCGCGGCGCGCTGACAACCTTTAGCATCGCGAACGATATCGCCAAATATTTCGCCATTATTCCGGCCATGTTTATGATCGCGATCCCTCAGATGGACGCCCTGAACATTATGAAGCTGGGCTCGCCCTCTTCGGCCATTCTGTCCGCGCTTATCTTTAACGCGATCATCATTCCTCTGCTCATTCCGCTCGCTATGCGCGGGGTGCAGTACAAACCGATGAGCGCGTCAAAGCTGTTAAGCAAAAACCTGCTGATCTACGGACTTGGCGGCGTCCTGGCCCCGTTTGTCGGCATTAAGCTGATCGACCTGCTTGTTCATGTATGGATCTAACCGATCTGAAAGGATGAGATAATCATGACGAACTCCACATCTTCATCGGGATCAAACGGCTCTCTTTTTATGATTGCCCTAAGAGCCGGTATCGCGTTTATTCTGCTATGCGGCATCATTTACCCGCTCGTGTCGACGGGCCTTGCCCAGCTGCTATTCCCGCATCAGGCGAACGGCAGCATGATCAAGGATTCGAGCGGCCGGATCATCGGCTCTTCCCTGATCGGTCAAAGCTTTACCGATCCCGCTTACTTCCAGGGAAGGGTATCGAGCATCGACTATAAAGCGGAGGCATCCGGCTCCAACAACTATGCGCCTTCGAATCCCGACATGCTTCAGCGGACCAAAGATTCGATCGCCGCCTGGCAGGCAGCCAATCCCGATGTGCCGGTCAATAAGCTGCCGATTGCGCTGATCACGAACTCCGGCTCGGGTCTCGACCCTGATATTACGCCTGCATCGGCCGAGGTCCAAATCCCCCGCATCAGCAAGCTGACCGGTCTATCCCCGGATACTCTGAGAGAGCTCGTGAAAAAACATACGGCCGGACGGGATCTTGGCGTATTTGGCGACCCCCGCGTTAATGTGCTGGAGCTGAATATTGAATTAAGCCAGCTTCGCAAATGAGAAAAAGCCCCGCCTGCCAGCAAGTGGCGTAGGTGGGGCTTTCGCGGGTCTTACGGAAAGGAGGAACGACGGGAAATGAACGACAGCTATCGCCGCAAAACGCCCGAAGAGCTGCTGAAAGCCATAACGAAGCTGCACCACGGAAGGCTCAAAATTTATATCGGGGCGGTCAGCGGGGCTGGCAAAACGTATCATATGCTGCGCGAAGGCCAGCAGCTGCGGAAGCAGGGAATCGATGTGGTCACCTGCGCCGTCTCCACCAGACAAAGACCGGAGACGATGGAGCAGCTTGCCGAGCTGGAACGCATTCCGAGCATTCATTGGCAAAAAGACGGGATCGAGCGAAAGGATCTTGATCTGGCGGCTATTAAAGCGCGCAATCCCGAGGTTGTGCTGGTGGACGGACTTGCTCACCGAAACCGGCCGGACAGTCCCCTTCCCACCCGCCTGGAAGATATTCGTCACTTGCTGGAATGCGGCATCAGCGTGATTACAACGCTTAACGTGTATGAGCTGAACGGCGTATCGGACCTGGCCTTTCAGCTCACCGGCATTGAAGCCGAGCATACCGTTCCCGACGAGATTCTGGAGCTGGCCGACGAGGTCCGATTGATCGACGTATCGCCGGAAACGATACTGACCCGTTTGAATGAAGGACATTTGCGCAACGCAAGCTCCCCCCATCTGCTGCTTAGAGGCAATCTCGGCAAGCTGCGGGAGCTGGCGCTGCGGCTGATGGCCGAGGATGTCAACGATTCGCTTGAGGATCACCGGAGACAGCAGGGCTTGGTAGGTCCGTCCGGCGCCGCCGAACGGATTCTGGTTGCCGCGCAATACCATTGGAACGGGTCGATCCATATCCGGCGGGGCCAGCAGGTCGCCAGGAGGCTGAACGGAGAGCTGCTGGTCGTCTCCTTCGTCAAGGCTGAGAAAGCGATGACGAAGGAAGCCGCCGCATTCAAACGGTCCATTATCAAGCTCACCCAGAAGATTGGGGCAGACTTCGAAGAGCTTGCCGTTCCCCATCTCCACCGGCGGCATCTATCCGAGCAGATGGCCAGATACGCGATGGATCACGGCGTGACCCGCATCGTGCTTGGCCATTCGAAGCTTACGCCGCTGCAGGAGCTGCTTCACGGCTCGGTCGTGAACGGCATTTTGCGTTATGCGCGCCATATCGACGTCTTTTTCGTAGCGGACCGTACCGAAGCGGAAGGCGAGCGCATCCTGCCAGCCAAGCATCGGACCACTCCGGAACCCGTCTACAAAAGACTTAGTCCTGCCGAGCAGCTTCAAACGACGAAACGGCTCAAAAGGGGCACCTTCAAGGTCTACATCGGGGCGGCGCCTGGCGTCGGCAAAACCTACACGATGCTGAGGGAGGGAAATGTTCTCCTCCGCAAAGGCATTGACGTCGTTATCGGCCTCCTCGAAACCCATGGCCGGAAGGAAACCATGGAGCAGATCGGCGGCCTGGAACAGATCCCTAAAGCCACTATCCCTTATAAAGGAACGCAGCTTGCGGAAATGGATGTTCCCGCTATTCTGGAGCGTTTCCCGGAGGTTGTGCTGATTGACGAGCTGGCCCATACGAATGTGCCGGGAAGCGAATATAAGAAGCGTTATGAGGATGTCCTTGCCCTTCTGGACGCCGGCATCTCGGTTATTTCAACCGTAAACGTCCAGCATCTCGAAAGCTTAAACGATGCGGTTGAGCAAATTACCGGCGTCAGGGTCAGAGAGACGATACCGGACCGTATGCTTCGCCTCGCGGATGAAGTTGAATTAATCGATGTGTCGCCCAAGGCGCTCCAGGAGCGAATGCGGCAGGGTAAAATCTATCCGATGAACAAGGTCGAGGAATCGCTTGGCGCGTTTTTTCAGCTTGGCAATCTGATCGCCCTTCGGGAGCTGGCCTTGCGGGAAATTGCCGATGACGTGGACGAACGGCTGGAATCGTGGGAGCGAACAGGTGCGCTGCGCGGCCCATGGCGGAGGCAGGAAGTTATTTTCGTGGCTATAACCGATCTGGCGCAGGGAGAAAGACTGATCCGCAGAGGCTTCCGTATCGCCTACCGGCTGAAGGCGGAATGGCATGTGATGGCCGTGCATAACGGGCAAAAGGACCCCGCGGCGGTAGACCGCCGCATGAATGAGCTTCAGCAGTTAACGGAGCAGCTCGGAGGAACGTTTATTCAAGAAGAGATGAAGCAGACCCGCGATGTTCCGGCTTTTCTGCTTACCCATGCCAACGCGCGAAAATCCACGCAGCTAATAGTTGCCCAAGAGAAAAAGGGCTGGCTTGCGCGGCTGTTCCGGCCATCCATCATGAAGAAGCTGCTGCAGGGCGGCCGGAACATGGACGTGATGGTGGTCAGCTGCCTTCCTTCGCAAGAGCAATAATATCCTTTGGATCAAGAATATGGCGGTCGTAATCGGTATAAGAGGTCTGAATCATGGCGAGGCCCACTTGGCGCAGCGTAATAAGATGGTTCGGGAAGAGCGGCCTTAGAATCGGGTACAGCCAGGTTAACGCTTTAGCCCACTTCGGTACTCTTACCTGTCCTTTGCTCGGGTGCATGTAGCCCGGACGGAACATAAAGGCCCGGCGGAACGGCAGCTGCAGCAGGTGATTTTCGGTTCTCCCCTTCACTCTCGCCCACATGCTCCTGCCCTGCTCCGTGCTGTCCGTTCCGCCGCCCGTTACGTAACAGAAGACCATATCCGGATTCAGGCTGGAAAGCAGACGGGCGACATGCATCGTAAGATCGTAGGTGACGCGGGTATACTCGGCCTCCGACATGCCGATGGAGGATACGCCAAGGCAGAAATAGCAGGCGTTGTAGCCTATTAGCTCGTGCTGGATAGGGGTCAGATCATGAAAGTCCTTATGGATGATTTCCTTCAGCTTCGGGTGCGCAACGCCGCTAGGCCGCCGGGTAATGACAAGCACCTGTTCCACATCGGGGTGAATCAGGCATTCCATGAGAACGCCTTCACCTACCATGCCCGTCGCCCCGGTTACGATCGCTTTGATTTTCCGTTTCGCTGGCTGCCACTCTTCCATCTCTCGCATCTCTCCCTTATTTACAAGCACTACTGCCATTATGGCATAGGCTATAAACCTCTCTCAACTGGACTCGAATAGGCGCAAAAAAAGACGGGGCAGCTATCGGGCTGCTCCGTCCTTGCTCTATATTAGACCATCAGCTGCTTCACAAGCTCGCGGTTCCGTTCTTTGAATAATTCATTATGGGAGGAGACCATTCCGTACTTATTAGCTTCCGGTTGAATGAAGGATTTCGCTCTGTTCACCGCATTCGCCGCATCCTGGAAGCAGCCTGCTATAAGATGCAGCTTGCCGTCATGCATTAGAATATCCCCTGCGGCAAACATGCCCGGTACGGAAGTTTCGCCGCTTGGATTGCCTTTCACATACCAATCGTCGACCATCTCGATATTCAGCTTGCTGTTCTCCAGCAGCGAGGAGTCCCGGTCGTAACCGTGATTGATGACAACCTCGTCAATCGAGAGATGGGATACTTCGCCGGATTTGCTGTTCGTAAGCTCTACGTGTTCAACCAGCTCGTCGCCGGAATTCGCCAGCAGCTTCGTAATTTCGGTGTGGAACAAGCACTCGACTTTCGGGCTGTTCAGCAGCGTCGTTACATTCGCTTCATGCCCGGACAAGGCTTCTTTGCGATAGGTAATATAGATCTTCTTCGCGAATGGTAGAAGCTCCATCGCCCAGTCCACGGCCGAATTGCCGCCGCCGGAGATCACGACGTTCTTGTCTTTAAATCTCTTCAATGACTTAACCGTATAGTGAAGGTTGGTTACCTCAAATTTCTCCGCGCCTTCAATCGCCAGCTTGGTCGGATTCAGAATGCCGCCGCCAACCGCAACGATAACGGTCTTCGAATGATGGATGCGTCCCGATGAGCCATGCAGCTCAAAGATATTGTCTTCGTTCTTGGTAATCGATTCAACCTTCTCATTGAGAACAACCTCCGGGTCGAAGGTCAGCCCCTGCTTCACCAATTGCTCGATCAGCTGCGCGCCTGGCGTTGGCGTTAACCCTCCAATGTCCCAGATCATTTTCTCGGGATACACATGAACCTTGCCGCCCAGAAACGGCTGGAATTCGATCAGCTTTGTCTTCAATTCTCTAAGTCCGCTATAAAAAGTCGAGTAGAGCCCCGCAGGACCGCCACCGATTACCGTTACGTCATACAACTCCTCTTGCGTCATGAACGTTCCTCCTCGGAAAAGCACCGTCGTAATTGATTATCATTATCAATATTATAAGTCGAGTGAGAATATTTTTCAATAAGCGGTTGACAATTGGACCGAATCCCTATAATTTAGTAAATGGCAATAATATTGATAATCATTATCATTAAATAAAAGGAGTTTGCAAACCTATGAAAAAAGCACTTATCTCCCTCACGATGCTCTTCGTTATTATTCTGAGCGCATGCGGCAATAACAACTCGGGTAATAATGCCGGAGCGGAGAATACCCCTGCAGCAAACCATACCGGGGCGGCAAACACTTCTCCGTCGGCGGACACGGCAACTGAAGCAACCGGCACGATTACGTTCCAATCGGAGAGCGGTCCTATCGAAGTACCCGCTAACCCGCAGCGCGTCGTGGTTCTGTCCTCTTTCGCAGGGGATGTCCTGCAGCTTGGCGTTCCCCTTGCAGGCGTTGACTCTTGGTCGAAGGATAACCCGAACTTCGCAGACAAGCTGAAGGATGTTCCCGTTGTATCCGATGAGGATCCCGAGAAAATTCTCGAGCTTGATCCCGATCTGATTATTGGTCTCGACACGACAAAAAACGTGGATAAATTAAAACAAATCGCTCCAACGGTTATTTTCACATACAACAAAGTCGACTATCTGACACAGTTCATTGAAGTAGGCAAGGCGCTCAACAAGGAGAAAGAAGCAACCGCTTGGGTGGAAGACTTCAAAGCCCGCGCTGCCCAAATCGGCAGCGAAATTAAAGCGAAAATTGGCGAGGACGCTACCGTTACGGTCATCGAGAACTACGACAAGGATCTTTACGTATTCGGCAATGCCTGGGGCCGCGGCACCGAAATTCTGTATCAGGCGATGGGCCTGACGATGCCGGAGAAAGTAAAGGAAATGGCCATGAAGGACGGCTGGTATTCGCTTTCCCTGGAGGTTCTTCCTGAATACGTCGGCGATTACCTGATCTTCAGCCAAACGAAAGAGACCGCAAGCTCGTTTACGGACACGGAAACCTACAAGAACATCCCGGCTGTCAAGAACGGCCATGTCTATACGGCTGATGCCAAAGGCTTCTACTTCAACGATGCGCTTACCCTTGACTATCAGCTGAACTTCTTCAAAGAGCAGTTCCTGGGGAAATAAGCCGATGACGCAGGAAACGAGACGCAGAGTCCCATTTGTATTCAAACTGTTTGCAGGAATCGTTTTCTTTGTCGCAATCTTCTTCATGGCCATGGTGTTCGGCGCTGCCGACACCACGGCCCATGATACATGGCTCGCGCTGACGTCACCTCACGATACAAGTGAGAAAGTGACGCTTTTGCGCGAAATCAGGCTGCCGCGCGAGATCGCGGCAATCTTTGTTGGTGCGGCGCTGGCCGTATCCGGCGCCATTATGCAAGGCGTCACCCGGAACGCGCTAGCCGATCCGGGGCTTCTCGGCTTATCGGCCGGAGCAAATGCCGCCCTCGCAGCAACGGTTGCGCTGTTCCCGCAAATCAATTATTTCGGCATTATGATTGCCTGCTTTATCGGCGCCGCCCTCGGTTCCATCCTTGTTATCGGAATAGGCGCGGCCAAACGGGGCGGCTTCTCTCCTATTCGCATCGTATTGGCGGGTGCCGCCGTTTCTACATTCCTGTATGCCTTTGCAGAAGGCATCGGCCTCACCTTTAAGGTATCCAAAGACGTCAACATGTGGACCGCCGGCGGTCTGATCGGAACGTCTTGGGGACAGCTTCAGATGATTGTTCCGGTCATCATAGGCGGCATTCTTATTGCCATCGCCATGTCGAAGCAGCTCACTATCCTTAGTCTTAGCGAAGATGTGGCGACCAGCCTGGGACAAAAAACGGGTCTGATTAAAGGAATCCTGTTCACCGTTACGATACTGCTCGCTGGCGCTTCCGTTGCGCTTGTCGGCAACCTGGCTTTCCTTGGCCTGATGATTCCGCATATCGTGCGGGCTATTGTCGGCCAGGACTATCGGTATTCCGTTCCGATGTCCGTTATTGCGGGAGCTTCCTTTATGCTCCTTGCGGATTTGATCGGCCGAACCATCAATGCGCCCTACGAAACACCGGTGGCCGCCGTTATTGCGGTTGTGGGTCTGCCCTTCTTCCTCATCATCGTTAGAAGAGGAGGCAAAGCGCTGAAATGATTTTATCGCATATGGTTCGAAAACAACGCATTATTCTCGGGATCCTGCTTCTGCTTATTGTGGCGACCGTCATTGCAAGCCTTAGTCTTGGTTACTCCACCTTGACCTTCAAAAGGCTGATTCCGGTAATCTTTGGGGATGGCACGAAAAAAGAAAACTTTATCCTGTTCGACATACGGATGCCGCGCGTCATCATTACGTTGCTGGCCGGCATGGCGCTTGCCTTGTCAGGGTCCATTCTGCAAGGGGTCTCCCGCAATGACCTGGCCGATCCCGGCATTGTCGGCATCAACTCGGGGGCTGGCGTTGCCATTACGATCTTCTTCCTGTTCTTCCCTACGGAAGCCGGTCCATTCATATACGCTCTGCCGGTTGTTGCCTTTATCGGCGGTCTTGCGACCGCGGTCCTCATTGCTCTTTTCTCCTGGAAAAAGCATGTCGGCATCCAGCCGGTCAGCATGGTGCTGACGGGTATCGGCTTCCAAATGGCGCTTAGCGGCGTCATGATCGTGCTGATGTCCTCGGCTGACCGCCAGAAGGTTGATTTTATCGCCATGTGGATTGCTGGCGGCATTTGGGGAACGGATTTGGTATTTGTTAATGCCTTGTGGCCATGGCTGGCTATATTCATTCCGTTTACGCTCTACAAGGCAAACCGCCTCAACATTCTGGCGTTAAACGAACCCGTCGCGGTTGGGGTTGGCATCTCGTTGACCAGAGAGCGCCTGGTGCTGCTCTTCTCGGCGGTTGCGCTTGCGGCTTCCGCCGTATCCGTCACAGGCGGGATCGCCTTCATTGGCCTGCTTTCCCCGCATATCGCAAAAGCTCTGGTAGGTCCGCGAAATCAATTGTTTATTCCGATCTCCATTTTGTTTGGCGGATGGCTGCTGGTTCTGGCCGATACGATTGGCCGTCAAATCGACATTGCGGGCGGATTGCCGGCCGGTATCGTTGTGTCGCTGATCGGCGCGCCGTATTTCCTGTTCCTGTTGCTGAAGAAATGAACAAACAAAGGCCCCCTTATCCTAAGGGGGCCTTTGCCTTTCGCTTTAGATCCTATTTATGAGGAAGCTGCTGTACGAAGCTGTCCGACAAGTGCAGAAGCTCAAGCGCTCTGTTGTACTCGTCTTCGGTTACGCCGCCTTCCGTCGTTTCCGTGCCGTCGACCACTTTGTGGTTCGTGCCGTCTTTGTATTCGATACCCGGAACAAACAGGTTCTCGTTGTCGATAACCGAGCCGCTAGGCAGGAAGTGACGCATTGGAATCAGCTCGGAGCTTTGGTTCAGAAGGTCTTCGCCAAAGTGAATCTGATTGGACAGCGACGCGCCTACCAGGTTTGCAACGGTTGGCAGAATATCGATCTGACCGCCCACTTTATCCACTTCCGACGGTTGAGTTACGCCCGGAATGTGCATAATAAGAGGGATATTGAACATTTCGGTATGACCGTAATCCGTGCCAAGCATTTCTTTCATCAGCGCTTTTTCGTTATCGTCCAGCGAATACAGTGGCAGACCTTGGTGGTCGCCGTACATGAGGACGATGCTGTCATCCCACAGACCGCTCGATTTCAGGCCGTCGATAAATTGGCCAAGCGCATAGTCCGCGTAGTTTTGTGCTTTCAGATAACGGGTTACAAGGCTGTCATCCTTGAATTCCGCAGGAAGCTCAATCCGGTATTTCGAAGTCGGAATGTTGTAAGGGTGATGCGCGCTCATCGAGATCACTTGCGCATAGAACGGCTTATCCGCCTGATCCAGCTTCACAAGCTCTGGAAGAGTCTTCGAGTACAACACTTCGTCCGAAGCGCCGAAGGCTACATGGTCTTCGTCGCCATAGAAGGCTTGATCGTAATATTTATCCCAGCCAAGAGCCGAGTACAGCTCCGTACGGTTCCAGAACTCAACCGCGTTTGTATGGAACGTTGCGGTATAATAACCGTTCTCTTTCATCAGCTTCGGCAAGCTTGGCAGTGCTTTATCGACGTTTACGTCTGTCGCTGCTTTATGCTTAGGCACGTACAGCGATGTATTCACCACATACTCGGCATCGGAAGTTGTTCCTTGGCCGACCATCGTATAGAAGTTTTTGTAATGCGTAGCTTCTTTAACCAGCTTGTTCATGTTTGGCGTAATTTCCACGCCGCCAACTTTCAAACCGATCAGGAAGTCCTGGTACGATTCCATTTGAAGAATAATGACGTTTTTGCCTTTCGCGGCGCCAAAGTATTTCGGCGATGCCTGCTCGGTAATGCCTTTGAGCTCATCGATTTTAGCCTGCGTAATTTGGTCGATCGGCGTAATCGGCTCTTTCTCCATCATTTTATCAATGATGTTGTATACTTCGTAATCGAGAAGGCCCATCTCTTCAGCCTGCTTGTTCTCGTTCATGCTCGCGCGGTTCGGCCATACGTTCACCAGGCAGACGACAACGGACAAGGCGAATACGGCCATCCACGCTTTGCTTCTCACCGGACGCAGCTGAGCATCCTGGCGAGCCTTCCGGAATCTTGGCAGAATAAGAACAACCGAAATAACGATAATATCAAGGAAGATAAGCAGATAGTAAGGGTCCATCAGCGAGTAGGTGCTTTCCCCTACCTCAGCCATTTTGTTGGCTTGGCTTAACGCGTCCGTATTGACGATAATGCCGTAGTACTTGTAATACATCAGTATCGCGAAATATAAGGCCGTAAACAGCAAATTGACGATCATGTAATAAAGCATCTTGCGCTTGCCGGCAAAAAACTCAATCAGACAGAATACCGCGACAAAGAACGGAATCTCCGTCATAATGGTCAGCCACGAAAATCCGTTGCCGAAGACGACATCGCGGGCTACGATGCTTTTGATTAACAGGATAATAACGAAATAATAGAATCTTCTATTTAAAAATCTGGTTATTAAAGACACCCTTGTCATCACCTTTCATTGTATTTCATTAGGAATCACACAAAAGAACCTTCTGCTTTTTCTCTGTAGCTGAAGGAGTTCTCCATAGATCTATTGTAAAATCCACATTTTCTTCCATGTGTTTATAAACATCCGGTTCGTTCAGGAGCTGTATCCCCACCGATTTGCTCATAATCGCATGCAAGGTAGTAGACAAGAATTGTCTCGACGCTATCCGGAAATCGAAAGCGCGAATCTCGCCTTTTTCGTGCCGGTCTTTTAGAAACTTTTCAAAAATGGCGCACTGCTCGCGAATCAGCGCCGTTAATTGCTCGGCTTCCTCGAAGCCCAGCAGGTCATTCTCCCGGAATAAAATCCGAGTTAAATCCATGTCTTCCGTAAACAGTTCGTACAAACGGCGCTTAATGGTGATCATCGCTTCCCGCAGGTCGAGATCCTCGATAACCCGTTGAATCTGCTTTATTCCTTCTCTGCGGTGCTCGAAGCTTTCACGTAGCAACACCGCCATAATCTCCCGCTTGCCGCCCGGAAAATAATGATAAAGGATACCGTCTCCCATCCCGATCTTCCTCGTAATATCGCGTACCGGGGTGCCATGGTATCCTTTTTCCGCAAATAATGATTTTGCTGCTTCCAGTATTTTTTCTCGTGTTTCAGCGGCCTGCTCTTTTCGGATGTTGCGAGTCATCGTCGCCACCTCCTTGCTCATCAGCCTAGAATTTTCACTGAACGATCGCACAGCGAAATTTTAGCGCAAGGCCATGGCGATGTCAATCGGTCTGCCAAAACATCACAAAATCGCCTAAACTTTTCGGTTATCTCTTACGACGGCGTCTTTTCTTTTTTCGAAATGCTCCTTGAATTCGACAAGTCCGATCTCGCAGCCGGGTCCGATCACAACCTGGTTCCCTCTTACTATATCAGCAATCGTATTTTCCAAATAGATATGATCTCCTTCCATAACTGAGACCGTTAACCTAGCGCTGGAAGAAGGTTTAAAAAAGAAGCTGAGCGGATGCAGCCACTTTGCTTTGCGAACCATTATATGACCGCCGCCGATTTCATGTGCCTTGCAGTCCCTGTACAGATGGACTTGGAGCTTGCCGGCATTGAGCAAACCGCCGATTTCAAAGATGCCCCGTGCCCTAAACTGCTCGGCTTCGCAGTCGCCCAAGGTGTGAAGCATGCCTCTCAGCTTGATCTGCTCACCGTAGACATGATTCTTCGATTCTATCGTGCCCGCTATATTCAGTTCCCGAAGCTGAGTAGTCCCGCCGACGCTGACCGTGCCCGACGTCTTGAGCTCTCCTCCGCGAAGTCCGCCTGACACCTCGCAAGTACCCACAATGTTCATTTTATCGGCCGTTACCGTGCCATCCACCTCCAGCGTGCCGACGCAGCTTAGCTTGGCGCAGCTTGTATCTCCTTCAATCGAGCCTTCTCCAACGATTTTGACGTTATTGTATATGCCGCCCATGACGCTGGAGCTGCCGGTAATTCTCAAGTTTCGGATTGCCTTTTCGGCCACATGCTGATCCATCGGATCTCCTCCCTTTCCGTTATCTTTGGACATGCTTAATGATTTTGGAGCTGCTGTGCACGTCAAGGCTTTGCTTATACTCCACGCTGCCAATGGTACAGCCCGGTCCAATCCGGACGATTCCCCCGCGCACGATATCCGCCGTCGTATACTCCAGATAAATGTTGTCCCCTTCAATCACTTCCGCGCTCAGCTTATTGGCAAAGGGCCCGGGAACGGTCTGCAGCCATTTGGCAAACCCTTTGCCGGGCTGCTTGGCGACATGAATGCTTTCGCCGCCAATCTCGTTGATATGACTGCTTCCCTGGAGCGTCAGCTTTATATGACTTGCATTTAACGTCTCGATGTCCATCCGGCCGTTTGCTTCAAAGGTTTCGGTCTCGCAGCTGCCCTTTACCGTCACCATTCCGTTCATGTGCATTTGTTCGCCCGTAACGGGTCCTCCAAAGCTTACTTTTCCTTCAATATTAAGCTTGTCGGCATGCAAACCCCCACGGATGGAGGACATGCCGTTAATGGAAGCCGTTACCGCTCTTACATGCCCCTGTACATCGCCCTTGCCGTTAATCGACAATTCATAGCATCGGACATCCCCTTCAATCTTGCCGACTCCCTCAATCTTCGCCAGATGAACGTCTCCGCCGCCGGATCTGCCGATCCCGGTAATGAGTATTTTTCGTTGTTTATCTCCCATTGTACGTCTTACACCTCCGTCATATCGCCATTAGCTTCAATTTTAATTGCTCAATCATAGCCGGCACATCCACTCGGAGAATGATCTTTACTCCGCTTTCGAAATGAATTTCGCCTCCGGAGGGAACAAGAAGAAGCACGGACACGCCCATTTTGCGGAGCAAAATCAGATCGCATTGCTGCTCCTTGAACTTCTTGTAGTGCTCGAGGAAGGTTGGCAGCATCGTTCTGCCCTCTTCCAGGCTGATCTCCCCCGTCTGCAGACAGTAATCCAAAATATAGACGCACAAGGTCTGCTCAAACGTGTACATTTCCGATTGTCCGATATAGGTTTCGGCTGCTTTTGCAGCATTTAGTGAAACAATGTTTCGTTCTATTAATTCCTTCATCGATATCGAGATGGCCTTCGAGGCCGGCGAGAACATATCCGCCAGTTCATCCAAGGAAAGATCGTCCTTCATGTTGACGATTTTATCGATTCGGTCCAGGATCTTCTGCTTTGGGAAAAAAGTCTCTTGCCCGGTAAACGCCGACTTGCGGATAAACCATTCCTCCGGCAGCAGGTTCTTCCGCTTCCAGCGGTACAGCTGCCCATACGAAATACCCGTAAGCTCCAATAAATCCTTTTTGGATATTAGCTCTTCCTCCATGATTCAGCCTCCTTTGCTCTCAATATAACATAACATTGTTACGTTGTTAAGTCAAAAAGGAAGCCGCCTGCAGAATTAGGCCTCTGCAAGCGGCTTATTTTTACTCTCCCCTTCGTTCCCAAGGTTCATACAGACGGCTTTTCTAATCCAAATGCACCGGAGGAATCCCCTTGAGCCCCTCCTTTACTTTAATGAAAGAAAGAGCTATCCTTTCCGGTTCTGTTGATCCGCAAAGGATAGCTCTTCTATAGAAAAGGGATGGATTAATGGCCGCCAGCATGATCGACATGCTTCACATGCTTATGGTTCGCTAAGATAAACAGTACCGATAGGATAACAAAGCCTGCTCCAACATAGAAAGGAACATGCGGATTGTACCACTCCGCCAGCTTGCCGGCAAAGTAAGGGGCAATCGCGCCGCCGATAAACCGGAGGAAGCTGTATGCCGCCGACGCCGTCGAACGCTCGACGGGAGCGGCATTCATGACGCCCGTTGTAATAAGGGTGTTGTTGTTGCCCAGCAAAGCCCCTGCGAAAATAACGCTGGCGATAATCACCCATTGGGTATTCGTCCAGATGGCCATCGCAAGCAGGGTAAGACCAAACAGCGTCAGCATAACCGCCATCGATTTGACCGTGCCGAATTTACGCTGCAGCCAAGGTGCCATAAAGACGGAAGTAATAGCCAGCAGAACGCCCCAGCCCAGGAACACGTAACCAAGCTGATGGATGCCAAGCCCCATCACAAATGGCGCGTAAGCCATCAGCGTAAAGAAGCCGAAGTTATAAAAGCAAGCCGTCAGGCCAAAAACGACAAGCGAACGATGTCTTATTAATGCCACAAAAGGATCGAGTATTGATGTTTTCTTCGCCGGTGCGGCCGATGCCTTGGTAGCTCCCGCTGTTTTGGGCATCATAAAGATAATCGCCAGGAAAGCAATGACCATAAGACAGGCAACGCCAATAAAAGGTCCTCTCCACGAGATGGAGCCCAGCTCGCCGCCAAGCAGCGGACCTACCGAAATGCCGATGCCGATCGCGGCTTCATAAAGAATGATGGCTTTTGTCACGCCGCTTTTGGACAAGGATACGATTGCGGTCAACGCCGTCGCCACGAAGAAAGCATTGCCAAGACCCCAGCCGGCCCGATAGCCGACAAGCGCCCAAATATCGTTCGACAGGCCGCCGAGAAGCGAGAATACCGCGATAATGACGACGCCAAGAAGAAGCGTCCATTTGATGCCAAGTCTTGACGTCACTACGCCGGTGATCAGCATCGCAACCGCCATAACGGCGTTATAGCTGGTGAAGAGCAAGCTTACTTCGCTGGCCGATGCATGCATTTCTTCCGCAATAGCTTTGAGGATCGGGTCAACAAGGCCAATCCCCATAAAAGCGATAATGCCTGCGAAAAAGACGGCCCATACCGCACGGGGCTGATTAAAGAAACCGCCTTTTTCGACGGATAAAGGTTGATGGGCAGCCGAAGCTGCCTGTTGAGATGAATTTGCCACGCTCATTCTCACTCCTGTTTATATTTCTTTTTGGCTTCGTTAATTCTGTCCTTGAGCTGGGAAATTTCCGACCGCATGTTCTTCATCTTCTCCAGCTTCTGGTCAAGCAGCTCCAGCTGCTTATCTACCGTCTGCTCAAGCTCGTCAATCTTCTGAAGACGCAGCCCGGCGTCCTCCGTCTGCCGGATTTCGTCGCGCTGATTAATGAATTCCTCGCTCATCGCCACGTATTGCTGCAGCTCCTGCAAGGAGAAGCCAAGCACGTCGCGCGCATTAATCAGCTTCTTCAGCCGCTCGACATGAAAGTCGGTGTACAAGCGGAAGCCGCCTTCGCTGCGCTCCGGCGGAGTCAACAAGCCAAGCTCCTCATAATAACGAAGCGTGCGTTTCGTCAAACCAACCATCTTCGCAACGTCCTCGATTTTGTAAAAGATCTTCATCGCCTCTTTCCTTTACTCTCTCTGTAGAATACTCTACACCTAAGTTAATGTTAACGTCAACGTTAACTTTTGAAAAATGACAAAGCTGGTGCCATCTTCCTCTGCCAATAGGATTAAGATGTCCTTCGCCCCTTGAACCCATTCCGCGTGCATAGCAAAAAACCGGAGTACGTCTAATGTTTAGCGCCCCCGGCTTAGCCGATTAATGATGAAGTTAGGGAACAAGAATGATTTTGCCCGTGCTTTGGCGGCTTTCGAGCAGCCGATGGGCGTCTGCGCCTTCCGCTAACGGAAAGGCTCTTGGCGTCTCGAGCTTAAGGCTTCCGTCCCGAAGCCAGCCGAACAATTCGTTTGCCCGGCGGATGCGGTCTTCTCGGGACGTGACATGATTCCACAAATCCCCGCCCGTTAACGTCTTCGACGTATCCATAAGCATCCGCGGGTCTACAAAAGCCGGATCTCCTCCCGCCATCCCGAAGAAAATAACCGCCCCTTTTGTCCTGACAGCAGCAAAGCTGTCCATTAATGTAGAACCAACGGAATCATATGCAACGGTTACTCCTTCGCCGCCGGTTGACCAGCTCTTCGCCGCCTCCACCCAATTGCTGCCGTAGAGCAGCGCTTCGTCGGCACCTGCTGCTAGCGCCGCTTCCCGCTTTGCCTCGGAAGAGACAAGCCCCAGAACGCGCGCTCCCTGCCGCTTCGCAAGCTGTACGAGCAGCTGCCCGACGCCTCCGGCCGCGGCATGGACAAGCACTTCGTCGCCCGCCTGCACGCGGTAGCTGTCACGCGTTAAATAATGCGCGGTCATGCCCTGCAGCAGTACCGCCGCCGCAGTCTCAAAGCTGATATCGTCCGGAAGCGGTATCGCCTTCTCCGCCGGTACCAGCACAAGCTCCGCATTGGCGTACGGAACATCGCAGAAAGCGATCCGGCCGCCCGGCGCTAAGCCCGCCGCATCGGCTGCGGCTTCCTCCACGATGCCCGCTCCTTCGTAACCCAATATATAAGGCGGCTTCCCCGCCAGATGATAATTGCCCCGCCTGCGGTAAATGTCGGCGTAGTTCAGACCGGCGGCCTTCAGCCGCACCAATACGGTTCCCGGCTTAAGCTCCGGCGCGGGAATTTCCTTGTATTCGAGCACCTCCGGCCCGCCAAACGTTTCAAAGACCAATGCCTTCATACTGTTCATCCTTACTGCCCCCACCTATGCTTGAAATGTCGTCCTCTATATTGTCATCAAATATAATTCAATCATCCGTTTCTTGCCTTGAATCAAATCCTGCCGGCCGAGAAACGCGGAATATGCGGCGTATTCTTGTAGCTGACTATAGAGAACATCTTCTCCTAACTTGTTTGCTTTTAGTGCCCTGCCTCGCCTCGCTTTCGGCTCCCTACGCAAGACCGCTGCATTGGATCCTCTACAGTAAAAGTGAGCTAGAATGGAGGGTGTCGGAGGCTACGTTGGATTCTCTACAGTAGAATCTTAAGAATTGGGCTTCCTTTGCCAAAATGAGCAAATTACACTGGACCCGATCCAATGTGGACAGAGTTACCATCCGAAAAGCCGCATTACGCTGCATCAAATCCAACGTAGCTTTACTTTGTCAGCATCACAATGCTCCCGAAATCGGTTGGATCATCAAAGGTTCTACTGGCTACAACTATTCCTTCGCCGTCGAGGGCTTCTATCTTGTACGGTTTATCCGCTTTAACCGGAAGGATGGCATACCAAATTCTCTGCTGTACGCCTTCGCTAATAATCTTGGCGTGATATTCTCCGGCTGCCTCACCGCCTACGGTAACATTGACACTCGCTACAGCGCTATTCGCAAGCTGGCCGAATATAATCGGGAACGGACCCTTAATCCCTTTATACTTAGGTATACTCATGAAGTTTAACGCTTCATTCTGATCCGTAGCAGCGGAATAACTATAGTTTCCTCCATAGACCCACTTCCAACCCAGCAAGGTTTTCCGAACAAATTCAATCCCCAGGTTGTTTCCTTCTTTCTGCCCATTCAGCTTATTAAACAGCAGGGTACCTCCGGCAACAGGCTCCCGATAAATGATATGCGTCCTTGCTTCGTTCCTGAATTTCCGAACGGCTTCCTCCGGGGTATCTCCCAGTGGAATCTTTACTGTACCCGGATATCCCGCCTCACGAGAATATCTCCAATCCGCAATACCGCCAGGCCGGTCATTGGCATACACCAATCCAATAAATATAACAAAACATACCGCGACGGCAATTACCATTCTCATGAGCCAAATTTGCCTGCCCGTTCGTGCTTTTGGATACATGATTGCCTCCTCACTTTATGTTTGCGGAGCATGCTGAACCAACCCCGCCGAGCGGAATTCCTCCAAGAAATCATTCAGCCAGTCCTCGCCGTAATCAAGCGCGCCGGACTGGGTTGGGACAAAGAGCACATCAAGGCTCATGATCCAAAAACGCCGGACAAGCACAAACAGCTCCACCGCCTGCTCATCCTTTCCCGAAAAGGATCTTACGCTGCGGTATCCGGCCAGCAATGCCTGCCATAGCTGCTCCTTGTTCTCGGCGGATTGCCGTTTTCTGTTGCGCACCTGGGCAAGATCGTACGCCCGCCAGCCGGGTGCCGACCACTCAAAGTCAAAGTGAGTGTAGCGACCGCCCGTCTCAACGGCATTATTATTCCCATGCATATCGCCGTGGCAGATGCCCCAATCGAGCCCCGACGCTGCGGCATTAGCAACTCTATCCTTCAGAGCATCGGCATACTCTCGGAGAAATATCGCCGCCGGATGCTCCGCGCCAATATGGCGAATAATGCGCTGCAGGGATTCCTCCACCAAAAACTCCGTATTCAGCTCCCGGCGCGGAAGCTCAAGCCTGACCCGATCCATCGCGAGATGAAGCCGTGCGGCCGATTGCCCAAACGCGTAACAGCTCTCTTCGTCCTGCAGCCGGTTCTCGACGCCCTCCACATATTCGAAAAGAACGGCGATCCGCTCCCCTTCCGGCGCGGCAATAACCGAATAGCGGGTGCCATCCGCCTTCATAACCGGAGGTGCTATTGAAGCTTCCGTTCCCGCCAGCAGCTCTTCCAATTGACCAAGAAGCGCCATCTCATACGAGGCTTCCCTCTCCCCAATCTCATGCCGGTAGATTCGTAATATATAGGTTCCTTTTTCGGTTTGCACGCGGTAGGTATCATTTAAGCCGCGAAGCCAATACACGCATTGGGTCCACCGGCCAAGCCCATATTGCCCGCTAAGGCAGCTCATCAAATAGTCGGGCGCCAGCACCGAGCTGACAGCCGTCGGCTGATTGGTCATTTCACATCGGTCCCCTTCTCTTTTTCGGTACCTTTATCATAATCGAGCAACGCTTCCACATAAAGGAATTTAATTGTTTTATCCGTTTCTATCACGTCCTCCATCCGTTAAGATAGAAAGAGTAGACCCTATAAGGAGGGAATAAAATGACCCCTGACCGCAAACACCTTCGCGGGGATTGCGACAATTGCTTTGGGTTATGCTGCGTTGCGCTCCCTTTTGCCGCTTCGGCGGACTTTGCCATAGATAAACAAAGCGGACAACCCTGCCGCAATCTGCAGGACGATTACCGCTGCGGCATTCATACCAGGCTTCGGCAGCAGGGCTTCCGGGGCTGTACGGTGTACGACTGCTTTGGCGCAGGACAAAAGCTGTCGCAGCATACCTTCGGTAGCCGCAGCTGGCGGCAAGAGCCTCAAGCAGCAAGGCTAATGTTTGAGGTCTATCCCGTGATGTGGCATTTACAGGAGCTGCTCTGGTATTTGACCGAAGCGATTGAGCACCCGGCCTCCGAGACGATTCGGCCCCAGCTTCAAGCGGCATGGGAAGAAACGGAACGCCTTACCGGCTTGGATGCGGAAGCTTTGCTCAAGCTGGATTTTGCCGCTCATCGCGCCGGAGTGAACACCTTGCTGCTGCAGACAAGCGACCTGGTACGGGCTAAAGCGCCAAAGCTCAAGACCGATTCCCAAAGGAAGAAAATAGGACGCGGCGCGGACCTTATGGGCGCCAAGCTGCAGAACGCCGATCTTCGCGGGGCTAATTTGCGCGGGTCCTATCTCATTGCGGCTGATCTCCGCGGCGCCGACCTTCGCCATGCCGATCTGATCGGCGCCGATATGCGGGATACCGACCTGAGCGGGGCAGACTTAAGCGAAAGCCTGTTCCTCACCCAAGTCCAGCTCCAAGCGGCAAAGGGCAATGCGGATACGAAGCTTCCGCCGGCACTTAACCGTCCCGAGCATTGGAGCAGCAAAAAGCCGGCCACGTCCTAGGACATAACCGGCTTTTCTCCCTGCACCGCATTATTGATATTGCGCTGCGATCCGTTCCAAATAGTCTTCAATCGGCATCGATTTTCTCATTTCCGTCAACTGATGGGCAGCTTCCCCCACCAGCGTGCGGAACTGGTTGCTTTCTCCCAAAGCCAGACGGGCGATTTCATCCACAATCGTTTGCGGATCATCCAGCTCGCCTTCGGCCATGCTGGCCATCATCGATTTAACCTTTTCGGTCATTTCATTATAATCGGTAATCTCCTCGCTTTGACCCCAGGCAATCTTGTTTACAAAGTTATTGCCCGACGAACCGCCCTGCTCCACCAGTCTCAGCTCAATCCCAAGCGGCTTCAGCTCGTAATACAAGCCTTCGATTAAGCCCTCCAGGGCAAACTTGGACATGTTATATAAAGAACCCGTCGGCACGGCTGTCGTTACGCCCATAAACGAGCTGATCGTAATGAACATCCCCGACTTATTCGCGCGAAAATGCGGGAGCATTGCGCGAATGACGTTAATGGGTCCACGCACGTTAACGCCGAACTGCCAGTCGATTGTCTCTTCCTTCGCCAGCTCCAAGGCTCCATAAGCGCCAACGCCGGCGTTATTGATTACAACATCAATCCGTCCAAAAGCTTCAATCGCATCGGCTACCGCGGTCCGGACCTGCCCCACATCCGTTACATCCAGCTTAAACAGCTTCACATTGCTATACTTCGTCAGCTCCGTCTCGTTCTCCGGCGTGCGCATCGTTGCCGCCACATTCCAGCCCAGCTTGGCAAAATGGATCGCCGTCAGCTTGCCTAGTCCGCTGCTTGTTCCTGTAATAAAAATGGTTTTATTCATAATGATTCTCTCCTCTAATTTTTTAATTTTGGATCGAACGTTCATTCTAGTTGATCCGGAAGCCGGCCATGAAGGCCGCGGCAGCATAAGCATGCTCGCCACTCATTCATGGCGTTATCCTCTTATTGCTCCCTGCCAGCATACTTCGATCGCCTGCTGAATCCCGGCATCGGTTAAATCCGAATTGCCCTGCAAATAACTTTTCACCATGTAGACCATGGAGCCGTAATGCATCTGGACAAGCAGCTTTGGGTCCATCTCCCGGAACAGTCCTTGCTCCATCGCTTCCGCATAAAGCTTATTCATCGGTGCGCACCAGCCGCCGTTGTAAGCTTTTTGCTTCACCTCTTCGTAAATATACGGCGAGAAGGAGTACTGCTCGATAAACTGGAATCCCTCCGGATACTGCCGGCTGGTCTCGATTACGCGTTCCCATCCCCAGGTGAACCGCTCCCGGATGGTCCCTTCCCGGTTCAAGCCTTCCTGGACGAACTGGCCGTTATACGCAACGATAGCCGTGTACAGCTCGTTAATGATTTCTTCCTTGCTGCTGAAGTAATGATAAATGCTGCCCGTCGATACCTTGGACTCCTTGGCGATAAGCGCCATTGAAGTAGCTTGGAGCTCCTTGCGGATAATGATCTGCAGCGTTGTCTCAAGCACGGCTTTCTGCACTTTGTTGTATTGTTCGAACATGTTGCTTCCTCCAACAAGTTAAGATCCACTAGATAGAACGTTCATTCTAATGCTATTATGTACCTTGCGACCGTCACTGTCAACTGGTGACGAGTAGTATCCCTCGCTTTCGGGCAATTACTCCAGTTCTAATGAACCTATGTATTCTTATTGGGCTCATTTTCGGACTTCTGTTGATTTAACGAAACGTAGACACTCTATTGCATCTAAATACCTGCCGTTTCCGCTTCGAAGAGCCGAATAAGGTTACCACGTTTCGTTAGCTTTCAAAATCCTTCAAAATCGAGCAAATAAGAATACGAAGTTTCGTTAGAGCTCCGCGATACAAAAAAAAGACTGCTCCCTAAGCCATTTTGGCTTGGGAGCAGCCTTTTCTTTATGTCCCGTACTCAGCCTGCAGGCGCACAGCCATCTTTTCTTTCTCCCGAACCAGATCCTCCACGAAGGTATTTCCGTTACGGCGGTTAAAGGCTTGCGCCAAACGCTCGATCTCTTCATCGAGCCAGGCTAAAGTGACGGTTTCCGACTCGGCAAGCTTCTTCCTCCGTTTGCCCTTGCTCCATTCCTTCAGGAAAATACGGACGGACAGCATATAGTGCAGCCGGTCCCACCCAAGCTTGCTGCCTAGACCTAGCCGGATCGTCTGCTCATACAGCTTGACGGCCTTTGGCATATCCGTTACGGTGAAGAACTGCAGGAAGGTGCCGTATTCCTCGAGATAAGACGGCCCTTTGAGGGCACGGTAGGCTTTTTTCGCCGTCTCCAATGCCCGGTCGTATTCCCCAAGCTTAAGCAGCGGCATCATCATTTCGCTGTACGTGTTCTGGGGGATGGACCGGCAGGACATCTTGCCTTCCAAGATGGGCTTCAGCGACTGGAGCCCTTTTTTATAATGATTAATTGCAAAATGATAGCTGCCGAACATGTTCTGCTCGCAGGCGCTGCAGTCCGACAACGAATCCCGCTTCGCGGCTCTCCAGCTCTTGTAGTAATCTGCCGCTTCGGCAAGCTTCCCCTGCCATAGCATGAGACTAACCCGCTTCTGGTAGTAAACCCGGAGACTATAACCGTAAGCGATGCATTTCTCCTTGAAATCCTCGTAAATCCGCTCAATCTGCTCCAGGCTTAATTCCGGCATCCGCCACACATACCCGAGCACCCATTTATAATGCCACATGATATAAAAATTCGAATACTCGCCCGGATTCTGCTCGAATTTCGACAAGCACCAGGAGAAGGAGACCAGCATCCGCTCCGGACAGCCGCATTCCGGTGCCGCATTGGAGTAATCCATTCTCGCATGATAAGCTTCCTCTTCCGTCATATAACGGTCGGCAACGCGAATCATCTCCTCCAGAACGGCCAGCTTCTGCTTGCCGTCCGGCATGGACCATGTCGAGCGCCTCAGCTCCTGAAAACGGTTCTTCATCGGCCGACCTCGACGTTCCGGTCAAGGCCCATATTCATGAATTGAAGCAGCGATTCGTTCATCAGCCTAAGCTCCTCGCCGCTCAGCGGATGGTTCCCCATCAACAGCGCCTGTGTATATAACAGCTCGATGCTGTTCTGCTGCAGCTTAAGATCTCCGGATGTGATCGCCTTGCGGACAATCGGGTTATTGTAGTTGAAGCAAAGCCTCGCATACGGCTTCTCGTACAACTCGTCTTTGATCACGTGGACAACCTCGGCAAACAGCGGATTCGCCTGCTCTTCGCTCTCCTCCATCATTTTGAAGAAGTTGACCTCCTGATTAATGTTGAAGAGGACGGGAATGTCCGCAGGCTCGAACCATTTGATCAGCGATCGGCATTGGTACGGCGCAAGCAGCCGGTCTGCCAGGTCAAGGAAAGGCTGCGCTTCATCACGCTCGCTCCGGCCAAGCGATTCGAACCGGCTGGAGAAGCCAAGAATATCGAGCACGCTGACCTGCACCTGTTCGTCAATGGAAGGAAGCTTGCGGATCAGCTCCAGGTCATGGACATAACCGCCGTTAATGACCATCATGTTCTGGGCTTTCGCCACGCGGGCCACCTGTCTGAACTCGTCAAAGTTGGAAGTGACCATAATGGTGCGGTGATTACGCAAAATATCGGCCATTTTCATATCGCCATACGACGTCTCGAAGCTCAAATGCCGGATAAACAGCTCGTACAGCTCGTCGTCCTCCGCAGCCATCGTTTTGAGCGAAGCATAATGAATAAGCACGATTCGGGCGAATAGCTCCGGATCTCTCTCGGCCAATTCGATCAGATACCGCTTGATGCAGGTTCCAAGCTCATCCCGCACCGCGTAGAAAAGGTCATTTTCCTGGAACGACTCCCTGGACGCGGTTGGCCGAAGGCTGTTTGTGTTAATGATGCCATTGACGAAAAAGGCCCATGACGGCAGCATATTGTTCATTTTGTCCGACAGCAGGACGCGCTTCAAGTACACCTTGTGGCGTTTCTCGTCCTGCAGGCTGACGGAATAAGGCAATATATAGGCAATCCCCTCCGTGTCTCCGATCAGAGACTTGAGGGGTATAATGTCCATTGGTTTTTCGTACTCGCTGTCCTCGATATAAGAGATCGCTTCGGATTTGCTCATGCGCCAAGGAGGAGTCGTATCGTTGATTTGCCGGCTGTCCTTGCCCTCCATCAGCACGATTGGCGTCTCCAAATATTTGCCGAAGCGCTCGAGCTGCTGGTACATGTTGTACCACTCGGCGTATTCCTCGAATTCCGGCTTCAGCTTCAAATACACCGTCGTTCCGATCGGAACCGTTCTCTTCAGCTGATTGGTGACATAGGTGCCATCCGGCTTGCCGCGCCATTCCAGGGAATCGCCCTCAAGGGCAGACCGGGTAATAAGCACGATTTCGTCGCTGATGACGAAGCAGGACAGAAGACCAACGCCGAACTGGCCGATATAATCGTCCGCCGAATCCTGATCCGACTTCTTCGTTGTGCTGCCGATCCGCGCCAGAAACTGTTCGATCTCCGATTCCGTAAGACCGATGCCGTTATCCATAAAAGAGATCGTATGCGAGGACGGGAACAGCTCTACCGCTACCTTCCCCTCCGTTATATGTCCAAGTCTCTTTCTCGCCGTGACCGCATCCACCGCATTCTGAAGCAGCTCGCGGACGAATACGCCCGGATCGGAATACAAATGATTGGATAAAAGATCAATAATGCCCTGCAGATTCACCTGAAAATTCATATTGCTCAAATTCTCACCTCGCGGTTCAATTCTAGTTTTTCCCTACCATAATCCAACAGTACAGTAAGAATATCGTCAGGAACAAGGGCGCTTATAAGTATAAAAAAAGAAGCGCGCCAAAGCGCAACTGTAAATACGGTTTTTCCCGTTCTACAGTTGCGCCAACAGCGCGCTTTACAATAACTTTATCTATCTAAGCGTACATCGTGACGATAACCCCGTCGTAATTATTGCCGGATACCTCGTACGGCTTCCCCTTCTGCACTTGAATGGTTGCGCCGCTTCCGACCATTGGATAGTAGGCGACGGTATATTTTTGACCGCCTGCCTTGATCGACATGGCCTTTGATTGCTTCAGCTTATCGAGATACTGCTCCAGCGTCAGATCCTGCTTATGCATGATGGCGCTATGCGCCTTCCCGACGTAACGGAAATGCCAAGGCTCGTATTGAATGCCCGTAATGTCTTCTTTCCCTTTCGGATAACGCAAAATAAACCCGTATTCCCAAGCGTGCTTCTTCAGCCATTTGCCTTCCTCGGCCTCGTCCATCTTTGCAGTGGTTGAACCGATATCCAGCGATAAGCCGAGATTATGCTCGCTGTGGTAAGCAGGAAGCGCATAGTCATGCCCCATATCGCGGTACAGCTGGTCCTGCTTATCCGCGTCGCGGTAGCCGCTGCTGATGAGAAAATGCTCCACACCGTCTTTTTTCGCTCCTTCCACCATCTCGCCAAAGTCCTTTGCCACCGACTCGGACAGCTGAATCGACGGATCAAGCAAGCCGTAGCCTTGCACCAGATCCGGGCGATCCGATAGCGAGACGATATCCGAACGTATTCCTTCCGGATGCAGAGCATAGTCGTTATTCACAAGGAGCAGATCCCCCTTATACATCTGCTCCTTGCTCACGGTAATCATCTTGCTGTCTTGCTGCGGCAGCGACCCGTTTTCTATATCAACCTTGTCTTCCCCGGCGCTTTTTACATTAAGCTGCGAGATCCCGTAACTTAACAGGATGACAAGGATAAACGCAAAAACCCACTTCTTCATGGCCCATTCTCCTTTGTTTTGTTCATGCAACTAAGGATATCGGACACTTTTTAAAAAGAAGTGGGGAAAAAGTTAAAGTTTTTCTTAAATCGGCAGCCTGACCGTAAAAACGGTTCGGATCGTACCGCTCTCGGCCGTTATGGTGCCTTGATGCTGCTCGACGATATTTTTGACGATAAAAAGCCCCAGTCCCGTGCTTCCTTCGGGAGAACGGGCGCGGTCGCCGGTGTAGAACATATCGAACAGATGCGGCAGATCCTCCGGCTTGATCGAATCGCCGTAATTGATAACCTCCAGGACGGCTTGGCCGTTCTCGGTTCTTCCCTTGATATCGACATATTCGCCATCCTGGCCGTAACGGGCGGCATTCGTCAGCAAATTCTCGAATACCCGGGCGAGCAGCTCGCCGTCCGCCTCCATGACGAGATGGGGAGGAAGATCCAGCCTTGCCGTCAGGCGGCTTTTCACAAACACCGGGTACAGCTCTTCGCTCAGCTGCATCAGAAGCTCGGATAAGTCAATCTGCTTCTTGTCCAGCGTCAGCATGCCGTAGTTCATCCGGGTAACCTCGAACAGCTCGTCCACCAGCCGCTCCAGACGCTGCGATTTGTTAAACGCGATAGCGGCAAAATGCCGGACCTGCTCGAGGGACAGCTGCTCGTCGCGCAGAATAAAATCCAGATAGCCAAGCACGGAGGTTAGAGGCGTCCGCAGATCATGCGCAAGATTAAGCACGAGCTGATCCTTGCTGCTCTCGGCGAAATCTCCCCGCTCCACCGCCTTCTGCAGCATCTCGCCCGCAAGGTTCAGGTCACTCGCAATAACTCCAAACTCATCATCGGAGGGAACCAGCACCCGCCCGTTAAAATCCCCGTTGGCAAGCCGGTGAATCCCGGTCGAGATTTCCTTGAAGTAAGAGACGTAGGGCTTGGTAAACAAATAAAAGAAGAAGAACGATAACGGCAGGAAGAAAATCAGGAAGAAATTCAAATCGCCAATATCGTTAAGCCAGCTGCGAGCTTGAACGATCGGATCGTCCGCATAGCGGATCCTCTGATTATAATAGGACTTCAGCAGCCTGTAGATCAGATAGGTCACCGCTCCGGAAATAAGCAGGCTCATGACGAACAGCTCGATCATCCGGGTGCGGAAACTGCGTAATTTTCTAGCCTTGGAAGGCATAGCCTACCCCCCAGACCGTCTTGATCCATTGCTGATGCTGCTTGTCCTCGCCAAGCTTTTTGCGCAATGTCCGGATATGAACCATCACCGTGTTGCCGCCGCTCTCGTAATAAGCCTCGCCCCATACCTGCCGGAAAATATGCTCCGCGCTGAATACCTTCTTCGGATGGCTGGCCAACAGATGCAGAATATCAAACTCCTTCGGCGTCAGATCAATCCGGTCGTTGTACAAGGTAACGGTGCGCTGCTCCTGGTCAATCGTTAGTCCTCCCGCCACAATGGCGGAAGGCGCATGACTTGGTGCGGCAACCGGCTGATTCAACTGCCTAAAGCGTCGCAGCTGGGCATTTACTCTTGCGAGCAGCTCCATTGGATTAAACGGCTTCGTCATATAATCGTCGGCGCCCATAACGAGGCCGGATATTTTATCGAAATCGGACGTCTTGGCGCTTAAGAAAATAATCGGCATCCGGTACTGCTGCTCCCGAATAACGCGAACGACTTCATAGCCGTCCATATGCGGCATCATAATATCGAGAATAACCAGATCGATTGTGTTCGTCTGAACGAGACGGACCGCTTCTCTCCCGTCAGCGGCCTTCAGCAGCTGGTAGCCCTCCTTGCCCAGATGGAGCGCAATCAGCTCCGCAATATCCGGGTCATCCTCCGCAATCAAGATCGTTGTGCGCTGCATCCCCATTGCAAATCATTCCTTATCCATTTTCTTGTTTATTCCAACTCTTATTGTAACCTCTTGGACGTGCCATTACACGAAGTAGTTGCACTTTGGGCTTCGAGCCGCGAGACGAGGGGCGGTTTCCGCCCCTCGTTCCCGCGCTGATCCAGCTGTAAGACGGTTTTTCCGTCTTATTCGGCCTGTTTGGCCTCGCGCCCCCACGCTGATCCCGCTGTAAGACGGTCTTTCCGTCTTATTCAGCCTGTTTGGCCTCGCGCCCCCACGCTGATCCAGCTGTAAGACGGTTTTTCCGTCTTAATCAGACTGTTTGGCCTCGCGCCCCCACGCTGATCCAGCTGTAAGACGGTTTTTCCGTCTTATTCAGCCTGTTTGGCCTCGCGCCCCCGCGCTGATCCAGCTGTAAGACGGTTTTTCCGTCTTATTCAGCCTTTTCTACCTCGCGCCCCCATGCTCATCCCGCTGTAAGACGGTTTTTCCGTCTTATTCGGCGGTTTCCGCCCCTCGTTCTCGCGTCCAGCCCGCTGTAAGACGGTTTTTCCGTCTTATTCGGCCTGTTTGGCCTCGCGCCCCCATGCTCATCCCGCTGTAAGACGGTTTTCCGTCTTAATGCGGGCGAAGCACGGCGGACGTGCAGCAAAAAGGCCGTCCCCCAAACGGGACGGCCTTTTACTTTCCGTTATATAGAGGCGGCGGTTTGCGACGCTGCCGCTTTTCCTTTTTTGACGCCTGCGGCAAGCAGCAGAACCAGGCACCCGCCCGCAATGCTCCATAGGACCGCCGCGTTCGAGCTGACGGCATCCAGCCCGCCGAAGTACATGATTTCCCGCAAGCCGCCTGCCGCAAAGCGAAGCGGCGTCCACGAATATAGCAGGCTTTGCGTCGTATCCGACAGGAATTCGACCGGCATGTTCAGGATTGGCATCGAGAAGAACATGAGCAGGACGAGAATCGCCATGGCCGGGAAGCCTATCCAGTTGAGCAGCATCGATTGCAGCAGGTAGAACGCCGAACCGCTCAGCCATAAGAACAGCCATGTATCTGCCGCATGCGACAGCTCCATGCCGTACCAAGCGTTAGCCATCCATACAATCAGGCCGGAAGCGGCTCCGATCAGCACTAGCCCAATGACTGGCTGCAGCAGGTGAGTTGGCCATTTGCGGCTACCCGCCTTCTTGGCGTTGTTGCTGGCTAGGAACAGCATCATTGCCGTGACTAGACTGCCAATCCACATAATTTGGGTAAGCATCCCCGGCGCGTTGCCGCTTGCGTTATTCGCGCCAACCGGATGAACGGTTTCTTCCTTTACTTGTACAGGAGCCAGCAGAGCCGCTGCCGTAGCAGCCGGAATCTGCTCCGACCGCTGGGACAGCTGCTCAAGCGCCGACTTCGACAACTCGAGCGATACCATCTTCATGACTTGGCCGAGCCCTTGCTTCACAACCGTTGCCGCCTGCGAGTTCATGCCTTCATTGCTGATAATTTGCACGGTTGGGGCGGCAGGCGCCGGGCCCGTCATTGAGGCTACACCGGCGCTCAAATCCTTCGGCAGCACAAGCGCGCCGTAATAATCGCGCGAATCCAGTCCTTTGCGAGCCTCTTCTTCCGAGCCGACAATCTTCCAGCTGATCGGCAGCTGCGTATTAGAGGTTAGCTGCTGCTTCATCATTTCACCCACGGCCAGCTTATCTCCGGTCGGCAGATCAACAGGCTCATCCAGCACAACCAAAGCTACCGGCACATCATGCGGCTTCGAGCCAAGCACGGAACCCATCATCGCAAGTCCAAACACCGTAAGCACAAGCGTAATGACCAGCACGCCAAGCCATAATATTTTCTGTTTAAATATCGTCATCTCACCCTTCATCTCCTATCTATATAAATGAACATCGTGTTGATTAGTGATCACGCTGTTAATTATAATGAGAGACAAAGGAAATACAATAATCATTCCTCACCGTACTGTTTATTACTCACCACATCGGCGCGGTTGTGTTCATTATCCCCGTAAAACCGTAGAGGAGAAGCTGTCATGTCAGAGAAAATCGACCGGAGAAAAGCAAAAACGAAGCAGCAGATCTATGATTCGCTCATGGCTCTTATCGCCGAGAAAGGCTTGGAGCATGTAACGGTTACCGATATTACAAGCCATGCCGACCTGAACCGCGGAACGTTTTATCTGCATTACCGGGATGTGCCCGATATCCTGCAGCAGTTGAAAGATCATGTGTTTAAGAGCATCGAGCAGCTTGTCATCAAACTCGACTTCCGCAAGGCTATGGAGTATGGGGAACGCCGGGAAATCTACCCGCTAAGCGTACAGATCTTCGAGGAGTTTGCAAAGCATGCCGATTTCCTGAAGGTTATGTTTGGCCCAAAGGGCGATCTCTCCTACGCCATACAATTCCGCACGCTGATGACCCGGCATATTTACGAGAAAATCAATATTCCTGAAGCCGCTGATTTGAACATCCGCCGCGACTACGTGGTTGCATATATGACTTCGGCTCATTTCGGCATGCTCATGCATTGGATCGAATGTGATCTGGACCAAACACCTCAGCAGATGGCCAAAATTATGATGAATATCGTGAACTACGGCCCTCTGGTGTCTTTCGGATTAAAGGAGATGCCCCCTGCAAAACCCTAACAAACCAAGAAGAGCCTCCACTCCCTGTGAAGGCTCTTCTTTCTTACCGTTTATACCCGGAATACCACTTCGGCACTAACCGCTCAAAGCCGTCATGGTCCTCCCATACTTTATTTACGCGGTTCAGCATATCCTCCAGTTCCTCCGGACGTACGCGAAGAATCCAGACAATCGAAGACAGAATCGTCAGCGCGATATAGAGCGAATATAAGGCCCAGAAGGAATCCTCAAGCTCCCCTTCCCCGTAATAGCCGTCGATCTGACCAACCGCAAACGGAATACTGGCCTCTACGCTGAAGAAGCCCGCCTTCAGAAACTCATGCACGGGATCTCCCCAGTCAAACCGGTTCACATCAATGACGCCGGATAGCCGTCCATCCTTCACGATGAGGTTGCCGGTATGAAAATCGTCATGCTGCAGCCTGTTCGGGCGCCCCTTCAACAGTCCAAGATTCGCTTCTATAAAGGCTAACAGCTTCTCCTCGAAAGCAACCTTAACGCCGCTCTGCTCATAACCCTCCCGATACCGTCTGTATTTCGCGAGTACGCGGTTCTCCCAAGGCTCGATAGGAGGCGGCGCCTCAATCCGATTGATTTTGCGCAGCTCGGCTCCCGCCTGAAGACCGATCTCATACTGCCGGCTTACGCTTAAGGCCGGGAGCTCGTCTATCGCATCGCCGCCTTCGATGTAAGACAACAGCATGTAGCCAAGCCCCAGCTCCTCCAGCCTCCCCATCGCAATCGGCAAAGAGCACTTTACTTTCTGCTCTCGCAGCTGCTCAAGCACCCGGAATTCCTGCTGCTTTCTTGCTTCCTCTTCGAGCGCATAGGTTCTGAGCACATACACCGCCTGACCATGACGGTCGTAAGCGGTATACTTGCTGTCGCCGGAGTACCCTTTCTGAATGGCTTCCAGTTTCATGCCGTCTTGCAGCTCGGGTATGGCCAATAGCAAATCCTTCATATCCACCCCTCCTTCCGGTAAAAAGCTTATAAAGTCGTCCGCATTAGCACGAATATATTGTGCGACCCGGCGAAGACTGTCCCGGTCCCCGGTCTGGAACCGCCTAAAGCAATCTTCAACCTTCAGGCCGAGCTGATCATCAAGCTCGAGGTCTTTAAAGGTTACTTCGCTTAAGTCACGGCCTTGCCGCACCACATGAACATCAAGCAGCAAGCGAAGCTCCTCTAGAATGCCATGCATCGACTCCGCTCCGAAAAAACGAAGCGCATTCCGGACCCCATCCGCGTACCCGGGCTGGCTGAGCACATGGGCTGACCAGCAGTAGAGCTCCATCGGCGAATGCTTCGCATGGTCATACCAAGCGCTATACATGAACAAAGCTTTTTCCGAACGGTTAAGCCTGGCAAGCGCCTCGGATTTTACCGCCATGCTTTTGCCTCGGACCGCATCGGCCACCGGCCGTATGCAAGCCCGCCTTAACTCGTCGTCCCCAAGCTCATCGAACTGCTTCTTGCTCATCGTAACCAACAAAGAAACACCCCTTTCACAAAAAAGATACGCTGTATCCGGAAAGTTGTTGCACCAAAAAAATCCCTCCATTAACAAAGAGGGATGGGTTGCTTATTGAATGACTATTCCAATGATCAGAATGAGGACTCCGATTATACAAATAGCAGCACTTGATTTCCACACCGCTTGTGCCGCCAGCTTTACTCCAATTGCATTCAATCCGCTGTGAAGAGGAATAAGGACCACAACGAGCCACGGGAAACGCGCCGCAATCAACGTGCAGCCGATATGAAAGGCCGAAGCCCAAATCCGCTCCAATATTCCCCATAGCGGGCTGGCGTGAAGAGTCCCTTGCTGCTCAAGATACTGAATGGCCTGCTTGGCTTTCTCGTCGGTGCGACCAATCAAAGATGCAATTACGGCTACATTGATCATGGTATAAAGAACCTCTATCGCCGCCCAGCCTTGGCCAAAGGATACGGCCCACGAAGCGGTCACGGCAGTGAGTAGCAGCATGATTACGCGTACGGTCTCCTCAAATACGCCCGAGCCGACAATCATCCAGCGCTTAATCGTCTCCTGCGACCGCTTCTGCAGGACCGCTGCCAGCGGCCCGCGCAGCATTAACGCAATAAGCCAGCCTAACGCCCCAAGGCCAAACGCCCGCCATTCCATGCTATACCCCGCGTACCGGAACCCAAGGCCAAACAATAAAGGTACAGCCAAAAAGAACGGAAGAAAAAGAAGTCCCCTTCTCCGAAGCTCTAAATAATCATTCATCTCTATTTCCCCCACAGACAATAGTATAATACGTTTATTTTTTATCGAATGGCTGCTGCAATGCTTCAGGAATAACAATGGTGGAGATCATTCTAAGCTTTCTTCCTTCACTCGGCCCTGCATTCGCATAAGGCTTCATCTGCGCCCGATAAGCCGTCAAGAAGGCTTGATATTCCTCATCGTTCATGTAGAGCTGCACCTGTCGAAAAGAAACCCCGTCCTCTGCCAGATGATAATGCTCCTGCCCGATATAAGCGCCGAAATCGCCAATGAGGGAAGCAACGAATTTCATAAACAGTTCCATATGCTGATCCGATGATTTCTCCGTCAGTTCTTCAGGCGTCAGATCCTCCGCTTGCTTGGCCAGCGAGTACACCTTCTCCACGCTTCCGCGATTTTTCCGTTCCTCAATGACATGAATCAGCCCGGCTTGGCGAAGAATATTTAAATGCCGGTATAAGGTGGCTTGCGGGATGTTTGGCAGCTGCTCGGCCAACTGTTGGGTGGTCCGGCTGCCTTCAGGCAGGAACGCCTGGATGATCCGCATCCGGATAGGGTGCAAAATAAGATCGGCTTTGGGCTGCTTCATCGATTAGCTCTCCTTTCGTTTATTACCATTATCAATAATGATAATAATGACGGAAGTTGTTGTCAATATAAGTTCTCTAAATTTTCCAATTCAATAAATCTGCTTACTATAATTGAGAAACTGTTAAAAACTTAGTACACTAGAAGAAATAAAGGAGGCGGACTTATATGACCGAACCGGCAAACCATTTTGAACTTGGCATTAGTACCTTTCTGGAAGCAAAACCTCATCCGGGCATGGGCGGGGCTTACAGCCACGCGGAACGGATCCGCAATAGCGTAGAGGAAATGATTCTGGCCGACCAGGTTGGCCTTGATGTATACGGAATCGGGGAGCATCATCGGCAGGATTATGCGGCAAGCGCGCCTCATGTCATTCTTGCGGCTGCGGCCGCGCAGACAAAGCATCTCCGTCTGACCAGCGCCGTTACCGTATTATCGTCGGACGACCCTGTGCGCGTGTACCAAGGCTTCTCCACCGTTGACGCGATCTCGAACGGCCGTGCGGAAATTATGGCGGGCAGAGGCTCTTTTATCGAATCATTCCCGCTCTTCGGCTACAGCCTCGAGGATTATGACGAGCTGTTCGACGAGAAGCTGGAGCTGCTGCTCCAAATTACGAAGGAAGAGAAAGTCACCTGGCAGGGCAACCATCGCGCCGCGATTGATAACCTAGCAGTCTACCCGCGTGCGGTGCAGGACCCGCTTCCGGTCTGGATCGCAACCGGCGGCAACCCGGAGTCGGCCATTCGCGCGGGCGTGCTAGGCCTTCCCGTCTGCTTCGCGATCATTGGCGGCATGCCGGAGCGGTTCGCTCCGCTTGTTGAGCTCTACAAGGAAGCTTATACCCGTGCAGGCCATGATCCGAAAAAAATGCAAATCGGTACTCACTCGCACGGCTTCATTAGCGACACGGACACAAGAGCAACCGAGCTCTTCTACCCTGCCCAGCAGGCGATGATGAACGTAATCGGCCGCGAACGCGGATGGCCGCCATACACCTTCGAAGCTTACGATGCGGCTCGCAGCATGCGCGGAGCGCTTTATGTCGGCGAGGCGGAATATGTAGCGGAGAAAATTATTTTGCTGCATAAGAACCTGGGCTTAACCCGCTTCTTCCTGCATCTCGACACAAGCTCCATTCCGCATAAGGATATGATGCGCGCCATTGAGCTCCTCGGCACCAAAGTAGCGCCGATTGTCCGTAAGGAAATCGCTGCTTCAGCGAAATAAAGATAAAAAGTGCGGGCCTGCTGAAGGCTCGCACTTTTTTTATGGAAAGAGAGGATCAATTGCCGTCCGCATTTCCTCCTCCGTCATATGGCCAACCCTTCTGAAAACCACATCGCCCGATTCGTTCACCAGGATAGAGACAGGGATCGATTTGATGCCATAGGCATACGTGACGCTTTTATCCGAATCCAGCACCACCGGAAAATGATATTGCTTCTCCGAGATATACTTAGCCACTTCCCCACGTTCCTCCCCAACGTCAACGGATAAGACAACAAGCCCTTTATCCTTATAATCCTGATACACCTTCTCCAGCGCCGGCATCTCCTTGTCGCACCATTTGCACCAGGTCGCCCAGAAATTAATGTAGACGGGCTTTCCCTTCAGTCCGGACAGCGTTACCTCCTTGCCGTCCAAATCCTTCAGGGTAAAGTCAACCGCCGGCTCTTTGGCTGCTTTTGCCTCCGTATTCGCCGACGCCGATGCGGCAGCATCCGTCTTGATACTATAGTTTTTAGTCACGTAGAGCGAGAGCAGCACGAACCCAATAACCGCCCCGATCAGAAGCCAGGTTGATTTTCTCACGGCTTACCTCCCTCCCTATAGTTGAATAAGTCCGGCATACTTGCTGAATACCTCCAGCTGATTCGTAAACACTAGCACGCCCATCAGCATCATGACGAGTCCGCTTGCAACCGAGATCTTCGGGAGATGCTTTGTCACTTTCCGAAGGTACGCGGATAGATTATCGATCAGCACGGCAGACAGTAAAAAAGGAACGGCGAGCCCAAGCGCATACACGGAGAGCAGAAGCACTCCCTTCCCAAGGGTCGCCATGCTTCCGGCATAGATTAGAATGGAGGACAGAATCGGGCCGATGCAGGGCGTCCACCCGACGGCAAAGGCCATGCCCAATACGAGCGCTCCCGTTTTTTTCCCGGGTGAACCGCTTGGCAGAAACCGCTTCTCGGAATAGAGAAGCTTGATTCGCAGAAGCCCGGTCATATGCAGGCCAAAAACAACAATCAGCGCTCCGCCGATCTGCTGCACGAGCCGCATATGCTCGGACAGCAACCGGCTGACGGAGCTGACGGATATCCCAAGCAGGACAAACAGAATCGAGAAGCCGAGAACAAACAGCGCCGTCTGCGAAATAACCGTCAGCTTGTTGGAGCTATCCTTTAGATCGGTGGCCGAGGTGCCCGCGATATAGCTGAGATAGACCGGAATGAGAGGCAGAACGCAAGGCGATAGGAAAGACAGTAGTCCCGCCGAAAAGGCTAATAAAATATCCATCACATTTCACCGCCGAACATGCGAAAATGGCTGCGCCAGTAAGAATTGCCGCAAAAAGCTATAGCCGTTCTTTTTAAGAGGCGCAGCATACGTTTCGCGAATGTCTTATATTTCGGAAAAAGGGCGGCCAAGTCGGCCGCCCACCTTTTCTTTAAGTTTCCATTACTTGGACAACAGATTATACAGCACTTGCGCCGCTTCCGCTCTTGTCGATACGCCTTCCGGATTCAGCTTATTGCCGCTTCCTTTAATAACGCCAGTCTCAACAAGCGCCGTAAAGGCGGTTTGCGCATAACCGGCAATATCTGCTGCATCCGCATAGGAGGATACGGCTGCGCCAGTCTTGGCCGTTGGCAGCTCGCCTAATTGCTCAAGCGAACGGTACAGCAGCGTGAACAGCTCTTGACGCGTAATTTTATTATTTGGATTAAATTTGTTATCGCCCGTGCCTGTTGCGATGCCAAGACGCTTCGCGGCAGCCAGGTAATTCGTGTAGTACGTCTTGCCCGCGTCCGCAAAGTTCGCCGCGCCGGCTGCTTCCGGCTCAATTCCGTATGCCTTCAGCAGGAGAACGATGAACTGGCCTCTTGTCAGCTCCGCATTTGGACTGAAGTGATCGGCATCGGTACCGCCGGTAATCTCGCGGGCAGCCAGGAAGCTGACCGCATGATGGAACCAAGCTGCTGCCGGCACGTCCGCAAAGCCTACTTTATTGAAGCCGATAATGTATTGCGAGAAATGAGTAGTTGTGAAATCCACGGTTCCCGTTGCCGCATTGTAATGACCGCGAATCGTTTGCAGCTCGCCGGAATCCGCAAGGTAGTACACCACGATCGATTCGGCATTTTCACCGGCTTTCAGCGTGTACGGAAGGCTTACCTGCACCTTGCCGCCGCCAAAGTTCGAAATTTGCTTATCGCCTGCAAAGAGAGACAGATCGTACACCGGACGGTCGCCCAATACGACCTTGCCCTCTTCCGTCAGCTCGAACTTTGATACGATAACGCTGATATCTCCAGACAATGCGTTGCCGCTAATGCTTTGTACCGCTTTCGAATCAAACGTTACGCTGCCAATCGACAGATCCGCCTGCACCGATGCTTTGGTGCTCGATGCAATCGAATTGAAGGAGTCTCTTGGGATCGTCAGCTGTGTAGAAGTAGTATCCGCAGTTCCAGGCACCTGGAATCCGATCACGGCCGCTTTGCCCGCCGCTTCCGCTTTGGACGCTTTCGTAATAAGGCTTGCTACGTCGCTTGCCGAAACCGCCGCAACCGTCTCACCCGTTGCCGGATCGGTAGTACCCGTAACCTTAACCGTGTTCACCGCATCGACAGGCACTGGTGTTGGTGTTGGCACCGGTGTTGATGGTGTCGATGGCGTTGGCGTTGGTGTTGGCGTTGGTGTTGGATCAGTACCAACATAAGCCGGAACAACGACGTCTACCGCTTGACCTGCTGCGTAAGGGACAGCCGTTGGCCCCGTCTGAGCGTTAGTTGGGCCGTTAAACCCGTTTTTCGCTGCATATCTAACCGAATAAGTACCAGCCGCAAGACCTGTGATCGCGTCGCCGGATACCGCGGTATATGCCGAATCGGCAGCGCTTTTCAGCTTGTATTCCAATGCTTTGTTTGTTGTGCCCGTAATTTGGCCGTTATTGTTCGCGCTCGAAGTTGGCGCTACGCCAGTCAAGCCGGTTGGCGTTACTTCCAGACGCGTGAGCAATTTATTCAGCGCGTTTGTGTAATTCGTATAATTGCGTATCGTGCCGTCAGCTACGGCATAATCGGGCTGAATGTTTTTCCAGGTGTACATCAATTCCACGTGGCCAAGAATTGGCGCTTTGCTGCCGTCGGCGTTCACGTTGTCCTTGTTGTAGGCAAACAGGTAAGGAACCTGCAGCTTGTTGGCAACAACGTTATTGCCGTTTTCCGTATAGTTGACGTTATTGGATGCCGGCAGGTATTGCGTCTTGATGTTGGTCAGATACGTATTGACCAGATCCACATACAGCTTCGCTAATGGATGGTTTGTATCGCGTACCTGCAGGAAGGTGCTGTTATGCGGATCCGCGCTTGGATCAAGCACCGAGATGCCCGCATCCAGCTTGGTATCCCAGAAGTAGACTTTATCGACGTTGTACTTCTTTGCGTACTCGTTAATGAAGCGGATTGCCGCCTGCGTATTCGGGCACCACGAGCCGCCGAACAGAATGACATAGTTGCCTTTGCTTTGCAGCAAATGAGTCAGCTCATTGTAAGTGACATGCTCGTAGACAAGCTCGCCGTCATCGCCAACGACTTGACCGTTTTCCTCATGCGTCGGGAAAATGTCGCGTCCGACCGTTTTATCCTCATGCTTGTTAAATGCCGGAGCGATAAAGTCCCAATTGGTGAGGCTGTCGTAATCGGCAGCCGGTACTTTATTAAATACATTCAGAACCTGTGCCTTATAGCTGTCGACCTTCGCCGTATCCAGCGCATCGCCGTCGTTTGGATCGGCCGTCAGGAAATCGTTCCAAGTATAATTCGCGGAAGAACCGTGCTTCTCAAGCGAAGCGATAATTGGCGCGGCGTTGCCATCGCCATCCTTGTGATCCTTGTCATAGATGAACAGGAACGGAGACTCGATTTTTTTCGCCTCGCCGCTCGCAATGACCGTAGAAGGCGTCGTTACCGTACCGCCGCTTTCCTTTTGCGGTGACTTCTTGCTGTAAGTAATAGTAGCGTCGGTATTGGCATTGAGGTTCGTCAAATACTTGTCTACCAGCTCCACGTACAGCTCGTTGAAATCATAGAAGTTGGTTGTGTTTGTCGTTACGCCTTGCGAGGTGGATGTAACCACCTTGGTATACGGAGCAGCCTGCTGCTCGGCAATATCAACCGAATCGCCATCCAGCTTCGTATCGAAGTTGTAGATGGTGTCTACGCCATATTGCTTCGCAACCTGGTTAATGAAGCCGATATCCGCCTGCGTCTCGTCGCTCCAGGCTCCGCCGAACAAGACGGCATATGTACCTTTGCTGTCCAGCAGCGTAACCAGATCCTCGTAAGTAACCGTCTTGAGAATATGGTTCGCGTCGTTCAAATGCGGGTAAACATCACTGAAATAATCATAATGGCTGACTGCGCTATTAAAGCTGCTTACTTCCGCGGCGCGTACCGTGCCGGCCTGGAAGACCGGCAGCACTAACGCGGAGGCGAGCAAAACGGATAGTGTGCGATTAAATGTTTTCATGTGTATATACTCCTCTCCCTATTTGACCCATTTGTCTGGTAAAAAAGCCGATTAGCAGCTTTCGCCGTCTACCGCGCAATCCTCATTCGAAGACGAAGGCGCCGTAGAAGGAGACGTGGAGGATCCGCCGGAGGAGCTTGTCGAGCCGGAAGAGGACGAGCTGCTTGCCGGAGCTTTTACGGCTGGGGTCTTAGGCTGCGACTCTTCCTGCTTGACAAACGTAACTTTTTTGCCCGAATCATCCGATTGGCTTGCGGCAGGCGCCGAAGCCTCCGGCTTGCTTGCAGCCGGCGTGGATTGTGCCGGTTTGGCGGCTGGAGCCGGCGTTGCTGCGGGAGCAGCTGAAGTTGTTGCGGACGGCTTGGAGGATGCCGCCGGCTCGGAAGCGTTGATTGAAGCCGGCTTCGATGCGGCTGGAGATGCCGGAGCCGGAGTGGAAGCGTTTTGGACGGCTTCCGCGGAGCTTGCTTTCGCTGTTTTCGCTTCTGCTTTCGTCTCTTCCGCTGGTGCAGCGGTTGGCTGCGCCGATTGAACCTCAGCAGCTTGAACGGCTGGCTCCTGAGCTTGCGTCTCGGCAGCTGCGATAGTTACTTCTGCTGTAGCCTGCGGTTCAGCCGCTGCGGCTGTATTGGTTGTATCTGCTTGCGGCGGCGGCTCAACAGCCGTTGCAGCAGGCGCTTGGCCATCCGCTGCAGCAGGCTTCGTGTCGGAAGCGTCCTTGTTCGCATAAACGGCAGCATAAGTCAGCGATGAGAAGACTACGGCGGCGGCTACGAAAGTAACGGTCAATTTGGAGCTAAACCATTTTTTCATGATGATACTCATCCTTTCCCTTTTGGTTTTAGGAGGCTCATTCAGTAATTAGGCATAAAAAAAGATCCAATGCCCGCATCTAGTGATGCTTGAACATTGAATCTCTGGAGGTCCAGTCGACTAATCTCTTATCCGAATTACGTATGATGTTCCGATTTCTAACCCTATCTTAGGATGTCAGAGATTGGATGTCAACCATTTCTTAATAATTTCCCATAGAAATAGTCGGATATATTTTTTTTCCAATAAAACAATTGACAATTGCTTCAGACGTTTGTAAATTATTGAATTGTAATTCCCATCAAACAACTTGGATTAGGGGGTAATAGTAAGATGGATAAAATAGATAACAACCTGCTGCTAGCTATCGAGACGAACTGGTACAGCTTTGTTACCGCCATTTTTGTCTTTGCTTTTCTGTATTTCTTGGCACGCAAACGTGTCGGCTTCGGCACGCGGGTGCTTGTCGGATTAGGGCTGGGGCTGGTCGTCGGGATCCTGTTCCAGAACCTCGATTCCCTGGAGATCAAAGGGATCACCACCTTCGGCAGCATCTATATCAGCTTGATCCGGATGCTCGTTATTCCGCTTGTATTCGTTCTTGTATTGAATAGTATCGCTTCGCTCACAAGCTTGGACTACCTGCGCAAAATCGGCTTCAAGACGTTCGCCTGGTTTCTTGGCACAACCGGTATCGCATCCGTTATTGGCTTACTGACCGCTCTGGTATTCAGCCCGGGCAAAGGCATCCAGCAGCCGGCCGCAAGCGATGCGGCAACGCGCGAGATTCCGACGTTCTCGGACGTTATTCTTAGCCTTGTCCCTTCCAACCCGGTTAGCGAAGCGGCGGACGGCAAGGTTGTTCCGATTCTGATCTTTGCGATTTTCCTTGCGGTAGCCATCATTAAGGTTGGTTCGAAAAACGAAGAGGCCGTCAAGCCGGTTCGCGACCTTATCAAATCGGCTACCCAAGTGCTGCATCAAGTCGTTAAATTCGTTATCCGCCTTACGCCTTACGGCGTATTCGCCCTGATTGCCGGCGTCGCGGCCAAATACGGCT
The DNA here is from genome assembly GCF_037147795.1 of Paenibacillus sp. MMO-177. Taxonomy (NCBI): domain Bacteria; kingdom Bacillati; phylum Bacillota; class Bacilli; order Caryophanales; family Paenibacillaceae; genus Paenibacillus; species Paenibacillus sp. MMO-177. Next base: position 323,700 of record NZ_JBBCUR010000004.1, read on the forward strand.
GGGATACCTTGCAGGAGCTCGGCAGCGTTATCGTAACCTCGTATGTTGCCCTTATTATTCATTTTGTGCTTGTGTTTGGCGGTTTGGTGCTCTTCGTAGCAAAGGTTAATCCGCTCAAGTTCTTCAAAAAGGTGTACCCGACGGTGGCCGTTGCCTTCACGACCCGAAGCAGCTATGCAACGTTGCCCATTAACCTGGAAGTCATTACGAAGCGTCTTCATGTCTCGCCGAAAATCGCGAGCTTTGTTGCGCCGCTTGGCGCATCCGTTAACTTCAACGGCTGCGGCGGCGTATGGCCGGCGATTGTCGCCGTCTTTACCTCGCAGGCGTTTGGCATTCAGCTTGGCCTGACCGACTACGTCGTGCTTGTATTCGTAAGCATCATCTCTTCCATTGGCGTTGCGGGCGTTCCCGGACCGGCTGTTATTTCGACAACGGTTGTTCTTACCGCGCTTGGCCTTCCGCTTGAGGCGCTTGCGATTGTTGCCGGCGTTGAAGCTCTGATCGACATGGCCCGTACAGCCGTTAACGCAACAGGCACATCGGTAACTGCACTTCTCGTAGCCAATTCCGAAGGCGAATTCGACCGCGATGCCTTCAATAAAGACGACGATGAAGAAATCGCGCTAAACGCCGTGTAATTTGAAAAAGCCGCCTTTTCCCGCATAATGCGGAAAAGGCGGCTTTTTTCATTTGCAGGTTTTGAGCTGCCGGTCAATAAAGGACAGCAGCCATTCCCGCTCCCCGGGAATTTGCTCGCGAAGTCTTGCGGCGGCGACAGGCAGCCGCCAGCGGTCGATTGCTTCTCTTTCCGCTCCCGTCAGCCTGCAATATTCGGACAAATAAGCTTCGTTCAGCCGCTGGCCGGTATCCGGAGGGATCGACAGAGGAGGCATCGAAACAAACGGCGACAAGAACATCATGGAGGTTCTCGCCACGTCGCATAACGGGTCGCCCGAATTGGCATCCATCCAGTCGATAACCGTCAGCCGGCCGCCCGATTGGAGCACGTTGTCCGGATGCATGTCGCCGTGACAGACCGATTCGCCCTCCGGCAGATGCTCCAGCTCCGCTAGTACCGGCTCCACCCGGTCTCCCAGAAAAGAAGCGGACTGCCGCACAAACATGCCCATCCGGTCCTTCTGCCTTGGCAGACGGGATGCCCTGCAGCGGTGAATGTCTGCATGCAGACGGGCAAGAACGGTACTGTAATGTTCCGCCTGGTCCATATCGTGCAGCATAATGGCCAAGAGGGATGGTCCCGCGATCCTCTCGTAGACCAGCCCGGTTCTCCCATCCACCTCAACCTGTCCAAAAACCTCAGGCGCAGGTACGCCTGCCTGATGAACGGCCGTACCAATCTCCGCCTCGTAATGAAGCCAATCCTTTGGAATGTTCCCGTAATAAAGCTTCACGACCTGCCCCTCGCCCCATTCATAGACCTCGGCCGTCATGCCTTTTCCGATTAATTGTCCTACAGTCATCCTTGTCCTCCTTCATGCGGTCAGGACGATATCGTCCGGCCGCGGTTTTCCAGATTCTTGGCGGTAGCGCTTGTTGGTACGTCCTTCTCTTCTTTTAACGTTCCGAAGATGGCATCCACAAGCGGCGTCGATACGCCGTACCAATAGTTCTCGTTCTTGAAGTGATGGAGCAGATGCATCCGTTTATTCCATTTCCAGAATCTCGTCTTGGGCTGGATCGGCCGGTGCGCGACATAATGCTTCCACTCATAGACGAGCAGCATCGCCACAAGCCCGGCGGCGAAGGCAAGAGTGAATTCAAGCGAGCCCGCGATCAGATAGAAGAGGAGCGCAAATGCGCCAAGGTTGGGCAGGCTGTACCAGACCGGCAGGAACAGCAGCTTCAAATCATGCGGATCCGTATGATGGTCATAATGCAGACGCTTCAGAAACCGGAGGAATAGCGGGTTTTTGGGCGCCTTCAGATGAAAGAAGAACCGGTGGGTCAAATATTCGCTGAACATAAATCCGATAAGGCCAACACCGAAGAATACCGGGCTGTACCAGGTCAGGGTTGCGATCACCGCCCACGCCGTCAAACCCATCAGCACCGCTGTCATCATCATAATATCCGCATGCAAAAAATAGTCGCGGTAAAGCCCCTTTTTGCCCATTTTTAACCCCATCCTCCGCCCCGTTTAGATGTAAGCCCTTACTTCTTATCTTACCAGTAATTTTACAAAAAATGTTCTTGCTTATATGACTGCGAAGCGAAATAATAGGGTTTATTATTCAACAAGATGCATGCTCATCAGAAAGGTTGGCTTTACCTTATGGAAGTCTCGCAACAATTAAACAGCAAGCAAGTCTTGAAAGGGCAAGCCGGGAAGGAGCCGTTCCCGATCTCCGTCCTGTCACTGACCGTTGGCGCCTTTGCAATCGGCATGACCGAGTTTGTCATCATGGGCATTCTTCCGAATGTCGCGAGCGACCTGAACGTCAGCATCTCTGCGGCCGGCCAGTTGATTACGATGTACGCGCTTGGCGTAGCTGTCGGCGCTCCGATCATGACGATTCTGACGAGCCGGATTCCGCAGAAAAAGCTGCTTTGCATTCTTATGCTGCTCTTTATTCTCGGCAACGGCCTGTCGGTTGTAGCGCCCAATTACGCCGTTCTGATGATCGCGCGGATGATTACGGCTCTGACCCACGGTACTTTCTTTGGAGTTGGCGCGGTTATTGCCTCTAAGCTCGTAAGAGCGGATAAGCAGGCAGGCGCCGTTTCGATTATGATGGCCGGTCTCACGATCGCCAACATTATCGGCGTCCCGATCGGCACCTATATCGGCCAGAATTGGGGCTGGCGCGCTTCCTTTGGCGCAATCGCCGCCATGGGCGTCCTTGCTCTAATCGGCATTATGATCTTTATTCCGAAGCTCAAGCTAAGCAAGCAGGTCAGCGTCCTTAAGCAGCTATCAGCGATTGCGAGACCAAAGCTGCTCGTTTATTTGCTGATCGCCGCACTAGGCAACGCCGGACTGTTTGCGGTATTTACGTATATTACGCCGCTCCTCACGGACATTACCGGATTTGCGGAGCATAACGTGACCTGGATTCTGATTCTGTTCGGAATCGGCGTAACGGTCGGCAATATTGTGGGCGGCAAGCTGGCCGACTGGAAGCTGATGCCCTCCATTCTTGGCCTCTATCTGACTATTGCCGTTGTGCTGACGGTCTTCACCTTCACCGTTCATAACGAGATCGCTGCGGTGATTACGATCTTCCTGTGGGGAGCGGCATCCTTTGCCGTATTCCCGGGGCTTCAAGTACGGATTATGAGCCTGGCGCAGTCCGCTCCGGCACTGGCATCGACGTCCAGCCATTCGGCCGGCAACCTCGGCAATGCCTCCGGCGCCTTTATCGGCGGCTGGGTCATTACCCATCTTTCCCTTGGAGCGCTGCCATGGGTAGGCGCCATCCTGGTTGGCCTTGCCTTGGTGCTTGGGCTGCTCAGCTACCGCACGGATTCCAAGAATCCCTAACGTATTCAGCTAACTTTCAGGCTGCGTTCATCCTCCGTTCATGTTCGAAACCGATAACCTTCATGTAGACGAAGACTTACACGGAAGGAGTGAGCGGAGATGAATATTTCATCATCATCCATCTCGCAATCAAGCGCATCGTATACGTCCCAGAGCAGCGCTTCGGACACCGGCTCGCTGGAGAAACAGCTGGAAAGTCTCGAGAAGCAGTTAAAGGAAGTTGCGCAGAGCAAGGACGACGAGAAGACCAAGCAAACCAAGACCCAGCAGCTGCAGCAGCAGATTCAGCAAATTCAGCTGCAAATCGCCCAGAAGAAATCGCAGGCGGATAATCAAGCGGACGGCCAACAGCAAAACGCAAACCGGCAAGCGGCTGCCGGCAGCCAGCTTGGCGTTAACACCAGCCGGAACAACCCGGCGCTTAACGGTACGACCGGCAATAATCTCGACATTCGGATTTAAGCAAGAACAACAACCCTCTGGACTGCGGCAGTCCAGAGGGTTGTTGCATGTTAGGCTAGGCCGGCAGCCTGACGGTAGCCGTCGTTCCGATATTCGGCTCGCTCGTAATCGATAGAGTGCCGCCATGGGATTGAATGATTTTGAAGCATACGGTAAGCCCAAGTCCGGTTCCCGTATCTTTGGTTGTATAGAACGGCTCGCCTAAACGGTCAATGACATGCTGGGGAATGCCAACTCCCTGGTCAATAATGTCGATGACCATATAACCTTTATAATCCTTCCTCATATGTACATGAAGCTCCCCGCCGTCAGGCATGGCTTCAATCGCGTTTTTCATCAGGTTCACGAGTACCTGCTTGATCTGATTGGCATCGCATTGGACAAGCGGCAGATCCGGGCTTTTCTCGGCGGATATGCTGACATTCGTAATGATCGCTTGAGACTGCATAATCGGAATGATATCGTCCAGCAGAGAACCCATGTCGCAGCTATTCATCTGCTGCCACTGATGCGGCTTGGAGAGCAGCATAAATTCGCCTACGATGTAGTTAATCCTCTCCAGCTCGGTCAGCATCATATCGAAATAATGGCGGTTCTGGTCCGTTGTTCTCCGATGAAGCAGCTGGGTGAACCCTTTCAGCGCGGTCAGCGGATTGCGGATCTCATGGGCAACCCCTGCCGCCAGTTGGCCGATAACGGACAGCTTCTCCGACCGGATCAAATGCTGCTCCGACAGCTTGCTCTCCGTCACATCCAGCAGCAGTCCGGATATGGCCGGTTTTCCTTTGAAGAAGGCGGGAGCCGCCTGCATTTCGAGGAACAGATCCATTTGATTCGACTTCCTTGCAGCAACAGCAAGCCTGGAGGACTGGTTCATTCGGCAGATCTCGTTAAATTCCTGCTTTAAGCGGTCGCGGTCTGCTTCCAGCAGGAAGCTTGCAAGCGGCTGGCCAAGCATCTGGCCCGGCTCGCAGCCAAACATGCTCTCCCCTTGCGGATTCATGTAGACCAACCGGCCGTTTTGCTCAATAAATACGCCAAGCAGCGAGCTCTCCACGAAATTATCGTAATTGACCCGCGACTGCATGAGAGCCGCCCCTGCCGATTCCAGCTCGTAAATGCCGACCGACAGCCGGATGGCAAGCAGCACAACGGTTACAATCGCGCCTATGCTAATAATCGAAAAGTCGCCAAGCCGGCAAATGACGGCGATAAGCGCCGCGCAGACAAAGATGATAAGCGCATATCGCCTCATAAAGGTCTGCTTGGACTCATTGCCCGGCCGGAGAGGAGAACTCCGCGCCTCCTTATCCGGCAGAGCGGCAAAACCGATAAACATCATGCCGATAATCCAGCAGAAGTCGGCAATCCAGGACCATTGCTCGCCTGCGGCAGCGTAGGATAACAGATAGACAAATGCCGTGTTGCCTAGTAATTTGATCAAAAAGCCGCTCAGCAGAAACATGTTGGCCCGGTTGGAAATGATCTTCTTGCCGTACCAGCTGAAGAACAGCAACAAGAATACAATGACGGCATTAAAGGAAGAGTTAAACATGTAATAACCGACAACATTCCGGTTAACATGATGATGGGACAGGACCGGTTCAATCAGAAACTTCCAATAAAGCGTGGAAGCCATCGTGCCGTATAATAAAATATCGAGTACAAATCGGAACGCCAGGTTGGAACGACGATGCTGGTACTGCATGTAGAGAGCAATAAGAAAGAACAAATATTGAAGTCTCCATAACAGCTCCGGAATGCCCAGATAATCGGGCCCGGCGCCCCTCATGAGCGTTACAATGGTCCAGATGAGCTGGGCAACAAAATAAAACAGGAGCCCCAGCCCGTAATAAAGCCAATATTTCGCCTCTTTGCCTGAGGCTCTCAGCAGGAGGACCGCCGCATAAAGGGCGGATAAGGTTTGAAGAATATGGCTAACCGCCTCCCCGGCAAAGGAATCTCTCCGCAGAAATAGAAGCCAGCCCGCGCATAACAGCAATAGAATGATTCCGAAATAAACCGCAAAGCTCCTGCCGCGAAACAATCATGGACCTCCCTTCGCCTGCTTACAACATTTTCTAATTCCTTTACATGCTATAATACGATTTCATCTACCAAAATCCTCCTTTCGCCCGCATTTCAAACAATACTTCTGTAATATACCCGGCTTCCCGACACCGATTAACGAAAAAAGCACCTCTCCCTCATCGGAGAAGCGCTTTTTTGCCAGTCTCTATATCTGCCAGCCGGACCGTATTGCGTCCGCTGTTTTTTGCTTCATACAGGGCATTATCGGCTGCCTTCAGCAGCTGATTGATGCCTCCCCCCGCTTCCTTGCAGCCTGCTCCCGCCATGGCGACCCCAAAGCTCGCCGTCACGGATAAGGGATGCTCGGAAGAAGCCGCCGCCATCCTCTGCGCGGCAATCTCGCCGCGGATCCGCTGCGCTGCGGCTTCCGCCTCCTCGCGGGACAAACCGGGCATTGCGACCACAAACTCCTCGCCGCCGTACCGGCCAAACACATCCTCCGGACGAAGCAGCTGCCGGCAGATGTTGACGACATGCAGCAAGGCGCGATCTCCAACGTCATGGCCGTAAGCATCGTTAATCTGCTTGAAATGATCGATATCGAACAACAGCAGGGCAAGAGGCTCGTCCTTCTCAGCGGATTGATGCAGGAGCGCCTCGCTTAGATGAATAAAGTGAAGCCGGTTAAAGATCCCCGTCAGACCGTCATGATAAGCGAGCACCCGAAGCTGCTCCTGAAGCCGCACCCTCTCCGTCACGTCAATCATAACGATCAGCTTGCTCGTCTCCGGGCCCCTTCTCTTCCGGATAAAGGAGGAGCGGATCTGATAATAGTAGGACTGCTCGCCGACGGTCCACTTCACCTCATCGTAGGTACGGGGAATATCTTCGCCTGCTTCCGTATCCAAGCCGAGCATCGAAAAATCCGTGTGCAAGGCAAGCAGCGGCTCAATCGCCTGCCCAAGCGCGGAAGTTGTAAGCTCCGGAAGAATAGCTGCGGCGGCGGGGTTAAAGTCGACCAGCCGATTATTGCGGTCCAGAACCAGTACCGCGTCGTTCATGCTCTCGAACAGCGTATCCCTGGCGACCGGCGCTACATTAAGCATTCCCTTCGATACGAGCCCCCACATATACAAAGCCGCCGTAATGGCCATAATGACGGGGATCGGATCAATGCCGTCCGGCGTCAGGTTGCCGAGGTAGAGGAAATCGCCGGCGATCGGCAGGAGTAGTCCCGCCAGCATCGTCATATGCTGAAGGCGGTAAGATGACCGCATCCGGTTCCAATAGATCAGCAGCAGGGCGACCCCGCCAATCATGCAGCCAAACGTATAGCCGCCTTGAATGATATACCAAGGCCCCGCGTTTAAATCGACTTTATGAATACCTTCGGCAATTTGCAATTCAACGGAGCGGTAATAGAAATGATGAAGGTCGTTAGTCATAACAAGCACCAGCGTGATAAAAGGCATCAGGTACATCAAATACCGCAGCTGCCATTTCAATAACCTTTCCATTCCAAGGAAATACATGATCAGCATCAGACTGACCGGCGGGATAAACGGCATCCCCAAGTACTCTACCGCAATCCAGAACTTCACTTCCTTAAGCGTACCGGCGGACAGCTCTAAAGCGGAGCCAAATATATAGATGGCCGAAAGAAAGCACATCGCAATAAAGGTTCTGGCCATCGCCTGCTTGGAACGGTTCATAAACACGTAAATTCCCATTATGATATTAATAACACCGGCTGTAACCATTAGAGTCAAAACAGCAGAATAAGGTGTTCCCATGCTAGATGCGCTCCGTTATGAAAGATTAGCTCTTGCAACTGATCGTAACACAAATAACGGCAAATGTGGGCGGTTCCCGAAATTTCTATTTGCGTGCGGTCACCAGCAGGAACATCGGACGGCGCGTCTCATCCTTCATCTCCGCATATTGCTCCAAAGCCTCTTGCGAGGGGCCAGGTTCGGCAACCTTTGCAATGCGGAATCCAGCCTGGATGAGCGCATTCATAATGGTCGATAAGGTGCGGTGATACTTGATAACATCGGTGTCCAGAAAACGGGCGGTACGCGAGCCTTCGTCCTGGTAGTTGTCGACCGGCCAGTGCAGCCGCTCTCCCGATGGACCATAATGCCAGTCCTGCGCGGCAACGGCCGTAAAGACCGGATGCTCCATGGACAGGACAAAGCTTCCTCCCGGAGCCAGACTGTCGTAAATCTTGCGGCAAGCTCCCGCGAAATCCTCGACGTAATGGAGCGCCAGCGAGCTGATGACGACATCAAACTCTCCGGGCTCGAAAGAAATATCTTCGATAGCCGCCTGGCGGTAGGTGATCGCGGCATCCTCGTTAAATGATTTGGCGCGCGCGATCATTTTCTCCGAAATATCGATTCCCAGAACGGAACGGGCGCCTTGCTCCCGCGCATAGCGGCAGTGCCAGCCATATCCGCAGCCAAGATCCAATACCCTCTTATCCTTCAGGTCCGGAATCATTGCGCGCAGAACATGCCATTCCCCCGCAGACTCCAGACCGCCGATCGAACGGGCCATCTGGCCGTATTTATCGAAAAAATCCGGATCATCGTATTTGTTTTGCTTCATCGCTTTCCACTCTCCCTTTTATCCGTCAGCCTCTCCAGGCCTCTTCGACATAATTCTATATAAAATGAGTATAACCTTTTCTCTTCCGCACCGGCTTTCCCGGTTCTTCCTATCAAATTGGTTTTTTCTTTGTCCTTGCAACGGACGGCCGCCATTGTATAAGCTTCACGAGCTGCTCCTGCATGTAAGCCGGAGAGTAGGGCAGGCCATTTTCTATCCAGTAGAAAATCAGTCCGAGCAGCGCATGATTCGAATAAACGGACAGCAGCTCGGCATTAATCCCTTCCAGTGTCGGATGCTCCAGCTCATCCCTTGAAATCTGCTGAATGGCGGTGAACATTTTCTCTCTCAGATGGGAATGCGCGTTGCTCTTCAGCAGCAGGGTATAGAGCTCGGCATGCTGCTGAATATGCTCGAAAATTTTAACCGAATGGGCCGGCAGCTCATGAATGCGGAAGTACTCCTCGTTCTCGTAAGGTGCGCGGAACGATTGCAGCAGCTCCCCGATCAGACCATGAATGATATCGTCCAGCAAGGCTTCCTTGCTGTCGTAATGGGAGTAGAAGGTCCCGCGGTTATAATTGGCAAGCTCCACAATCTCCGTAATGGAGATGTCATCGAAATCCTTTTGCTTCATAAGCGTCAGCAATGCCTGCTTTAACGCCTCCCTGCTGCGGATCACTCTCCTGTCGACCGTTTTATGATAATCCGGCATGCCATCCCTTCCTTTTTCCAAAAAGTTTTTTTCAACAAACGGCGGCCGTTTGTTCGTTAACGCACATTTCGCGAGGTTTTACTGATTGAGGCTTGCTCCACAGCTTTATTATACTAAAAACAAACAGTTGTACTTATAACCAACAGCTGTTGAAAAACATTTTCTAAGCCTTCGCAGGAAGGACAAGCATACAAGCCAATTGAAACCGGGAGGAATTAACAATGAGACTATCGGGTAAAGTTGCAGTTATTACGGGCGCCGCTTCGGGTATGGGCAAGGCGATTGCCGAGCTGTATGCAGCGGAAGGAGCAAAGGTGGTCGTATCCGACCTTCGCGCGGACACCGCTCAAACCGTCGTTGACGGTATCGAAGCAAAAGGCGGTACGGCGGTTGCCGTGGCAGCCAACGTTGCGAAAGAAGAGGATGTACAACAGCTGATCGATACGGCGGTAGAGAAATTCGGCACGGTCGATATTCTCGTTAACAACGCCGGCATTATGGACAACTTTGTTCCTGCCGCCGATTTGACGGACGAGCTATGGGAGCGGATCTTCGCTATCAACACGACGGGCCCAATGCGGACCATCCGCAAAGTCCTTCCGCTTTTCCTCGAGAAAAAAGCAGGCGTTATCGTAAATATCGCATCCGCAGGAGGCTTGTTTGGTTCCCGCGCCGGCGCAGCCTACACAGCCTCGAAGCATGCCGTAGTTGGCCTGACGAAAAACGTCGGCTTCCAATACGCCACGCAAGGCATCCGCTGCAATGCCATCGCTCCAGGTGGCGTAAATACGAATATCGGCACTTCGATCAATGCTCCTAATCCGTTTGGCATGGAACGCGCTATGGTTGGCATTCAGGTGAATCCTCGCGCGGGCGAGCCGGAAGAGATCGCCAAGGTTGCCTTGTTCCTGGCTTCCGATGACGCAAGCTTTGTGAACGGTACCGTAGTAACGGCCGATGCAGGCTGGACGGCTTACTAAAAATTTATTGCTATCAAACAAGCGTCAGCCGCAGCGGGCTGGCGCTTTTCTTTTAGACTTCAATATAATCGAGAAACTTCCGCGCCAGCCGCTGCTGGCTGCCTCTCTTCGAATAAATGCCGCCAAACGTGCCGCTCGCATCCAGGCGATAGCCGGCCAGCGGAACCGCCACGATCCTTCCGCTCTCCACATACGGATCGTCCCTCAGCATAAGGCTGGACATCAGACTGATGCCAAGGCCCTCCGCAACGCTGCGCTTTATGACTTCGGGGTTGGTTGTCGTGAAAATAACGTTGATCCCGCCGCATACCTGCTTAATATCCTCCGTCACCCCGTCCCAAAAGCTGCTTGCCGACATAATAAACGCATAATTGGCCAAATCCTTCAGCATAAGCTCCTTGTTCAAAGCCAGTAACGAATCCTTGGGTACGATGACCTGAAGCTCTCCTTTATATTGAAAGGAGTGAAAGGCAATCGGTCCCGGCAGTCCGTCACTTGTGTATTGGCTAAGAGAAATTAATCCCAAGTGGGCCTTGTCATGAATGATCCGGTCGATCACAATCCGGCTCTCCAACTCGACAACCATCACCTTGATTTGGGGATAATCCTTCTTGAAACTCGCCAGCGCCTTAGGCAAAAAGGTCATGCTTAGGCTCGGGATCGTCGCGATGATTAGCTCGCCCTTATAAACAGAAGTAATCGCCTGCACCTCATCCTTGATTTCGTCGACCTTCACCAGAATTTCGAGCACCTTCTTGATGATCGTTCTTCCGTCCTCGGTTGGCACGGTACCGCTTCGGGAACGCTTGAAAAGCGGAATGCCGATTTCCTTCTCCAAGAGCGAAATGGACTGGCTGATGGCGGATTGGGACACATGAAGATTTTGCGCGGCCAGCGACATGGAATTCGTCTCGAATACTTCCTTCACATATTCCAATTGTTCGATATTCATGGACTTACCTCCGCCCTTTACATTAGCGTTGCTTATATGACCATCAATAATAGATGGTATCCGATCTGAATTCATTATATTATAATCGACCTCATGTGAGAAAAACTTCTATCGAAGTCCTTCGAAGATGAGCGACGGCGTTAAAAGGTGGTTTGTATCGCCAATAAATAAGTTTTCGGGTCGAAAACTTATACTTTCTTATGTGGAGAAAAGTGGAGTGTGAGGCATTTATGAATGCGAAGCAAGATGGCAGCCGGTTCTGGTTCGTTATACTCGCGATCTTTTTCGGCAACTTCTCTTCGATCTTGAATTCGGGAACGGTAACGGTTGCCCTGCCCTTCATGATGAAGGATCTTCATTCGGACCTGAACGATACACAGTGGGTAACAACCGGCTTTATGCTCGCTATGGGGTCAATTGCCCCTATTGTTGGTTACTTGGGGGATAAAATCAGCTATAAGCGGCTTTACATGTTCTCGTTGGTCGGCTTTCTGATTTGCTCGATCTTGTGCGGCTGCTCCTGGAATATCGGTTCCCTTGTCTTCTTCCGGATCCTGCAGGGTTTGTTCTGCGGAGCGATTCTGCCGGCAACGTTAACGATCGTTTATCAGGCGGTTCCGGCGGAAAAGCAAGCGCTTGGCGTCAGTCTATGGAGCGTAGCCAGCATGTTTGCGCCGGCCATTGGCCCAACTCTTGGCGGCCTGCTGACGGAGTATTACGGCTGGAAGGCGATCTTTTTCATGAATATCCCGCTTGCGCTATTAGCCATCGTGCTGGCATCCCGTTACCTGCCCATGCAGCAGGCCAACAAAGGCAGCTCCCTGGATCTAGCCGGATTGCTCACTGCCGTAACGGGCAGTACGGCCCTAATGATGTATTTCACGCAAGGGAATAAAATAGGCTGGATTTCCGGCTGGGGAATCCTATGGATTACGCTTGGCGTAGTCAGCATTGCCTTGTTCGTCTGGCGGGAGCTGACGGCGAAAGCGCCTCTCCTTAATCTCCGGGTTTTCAAGCACACAACCTTCACCTTTGGCACTATCGTGAACTGCATTTTGACCATCGGGTTGTACGCGGGCGCCTTCTTGCTCCCGATCTATATGGAAAATGCCCTTGGCTCCTCTTCCTTGACGGTAGGGCTTATGATGCTGCCGGGCGCTTTACTCATGATAGGAGCTTCTCTGCTGTCGGGGCGGCTGCACGGGAAAATTCGTCCGGAATATCCGCTGCTAGGCGGCGCCTTTCTGCTCATCATCGCGACATGGGCGTTCAGCCGTCTATCCCTGACAACGTCCTACGCGTTTATCATCGGCTGGATGATCTGTCGTTATGTCGGGCTAGGCTTCTCGTCCCCGAATATCATGACGCTCTCGATGAGCGCCATTCCGAAGGAATCTACCGGTCATGCTTCCGCGATTACGAACTGGCTTCGCCAGGTCATTGCTTCCTTTGCGATCGGCATATTCAGCTCGGTTTATTCGGTCCGGACGCAGACGCATTTCACCGAGCTTAGCTCAAGCGGCGCGGTGAAAGCCTCCCTGCAGGAGACCGCTTCCGTCCTCGCCATGAACGATACGTTTATCGTCGCTTGCGTAGTTACGGTTGTTGCGATTCCGTTTATTCTTGTTCTGAGCTCCCGCTCCCGCATCAGCGGCAGAAAGGAAGCTTCGACCGTTTCCAAATAATATCGGAAAACCCCTCTATATCGGCATAGAGGGGCTTTCGCCATCTGAAAATGATATAATTTACCTTATACAAGCCCGCCTGGAGCAGGAGGTAAAGCCGTTGTTTCGGATTATGATCATTGAAGACGACGAGAAGATTCGGCGGATTGTCGCCGACGCGTTACGCAAATGGCAGTATGAAGTAATCGAGCTGACGTCCTTCGAAAACGTGCTTGGCGAATTCGAGGCCGCGCAGCCGCATTTGGTGCTGCTTGACGTCAATTTGCCCGTGTTTGACGGGTTTTACTGGTGCCAGCAAATCCGCATGGTTTCGAAGGTGCCGATTATTTTTATTTCGTCCCGCAATCAGAATATGGATGTCATTATGGCGATTAATATGGGCGGAGACGACTTCGTGCAGAAGCCGTTTGACCTTGGGGTGCTGGTGGCAAAGGTGAGCGCGCTGCTCCGCCGCAATTATACGTATCAGGACGACAACCTGCAGATGTCTCACCGGCAGCTTGTTTTCCATCTGTCGAATTCCTCCGTGCAGTACGGGGAACAGACAGCCGAGCTGTCGCGCAATGAGTTTATTATTCTGCAGACGATGATGCGCAGCATCGGCAAGATCGTCTCGCGCGATGATCTGATGCAGGTGCTGTGGAATGACGAGCAATTTATCGATGATAATACCTTGACCGTAAACGTCAACCGGCTGCGCCGCAAAATCGCGGTGCTGGGGCTGGAGGACTTTATCGTTACCCGCAAAGGAATGGGGTATATCATCGAATGAGCTTCTGGCGATTCCTGAAATACGAACGGCCTTATTTTCTATTATACGGCATCGCTTTTCTGCTGACGGTTGCGGTATTCGCCACGGATCCGCAGTCGTCCTGGCATTGGCCGACCTTCTTCTACGCGCTGACGCTGGTTGTGCTCTGGCTTGCCGCTTTTACCGCCTACCGTTATACGCGGAACCTGCAGGCGATCCGCCGGATGCAAAGCGAGGATGCCGAGCCTTTGTCGCTCGAGGCGGAGGCTTACCGGGATACGCTGGAGGAATCGGGTATCGCCCATATCCGTTCCTTGAATGAGGTGCAGGCGAGACAGAAGGAATATTACGACTTTATCATCTCCTGGTTTCACGAGATCAAGACGCCCATATCCGTACTCCGCTTGATGCAGCAGACCGAGGTTGATCCGCAAAGCCTGAACGAAGAGCTTTCGCGGATCGAGCATTATGTCGATCAGGCCTTGTATTATGCGAAGCTCGACAGCTTCAATCAGGACTATGAGATGGTGAACTGCGATCTGGAGCCGCTCGTCAAGGATGTCATCAAAGCCCATTCGAAGTCGTTTATTTCGAAAAGAATCCGCGTTCAGCTTGACCTCCCGCCCACCGTCGTTCAAAGCGATTCCAAATGGCTGCTGTTCATTATTAACCAGATCATTACCAACAGCCTGCAATATACAAGGGATCATGGAGAAATTAGCGTGAAGACCGCCTCCACCCCGGAGGAGAAGCTGCTAATCCTACGGGATAACGGCATCGGCATTGATGCCATGGATATGCCTCGCATCTTTAACCGGGGATTTACGGGATTAAATGGCCGCGTGTTTGCCAAGTCGACGGGCATGGGGCTGTACCTGGCCCAGGAGCTGTCGAGGAAGCTGGGGCATTACATTACCTGCGAGTCTTCACCGGGCAGCGGCTCGGTGTTCACGATCCATTTTCCAAAGCATCATGATCCCTATTTGAATACGCTTCAGCGGAAAGATTAGAGGGAATAAGGTGAAACGGCTTCGCCGTCCTTAGGAGGGGGAGCGAGTTTCATTCCGGAGAATTCTAAGCCATTTTTATAAATAACAAAGGGCTGTCCCAAACGTCATGAGTTGACGATGGGACAGCCCTTTCGTGTTTGGAGTCCTTTACCCGACGCGGGCGACGCTGAGCTACGTTGGATTTCGCACAGCATAAAGGGGTGCTTTTGTGCGGCAGTCCAGTCTACATTGGATTGAATACAGTAGAATCAGCTCATTTGAATAATGCCATCAAGAATTCTGATTGATTATCCGGTAATACAGGTTGGCAGACGAGATGTAGAACACCAGATAAATGAAGAAGAATACGCCGATAATGCTCCACACGATGCCCGGCAGCTCCGGGAAATCCGTTACCGAATCCAAAATGTAATACTTGATAATCGTCCAGCTGTACAACATTCCAAGCACGATTGGCGGCAGGAAAACAAACAGCAGCTGCTTGCGGATTACGCTCCGGAACTGGCGGTTGTGGATGCCCATTTTGCGCAGAATGGCATATTGCAGCCTCTCGTCGGTGGCTTCGCGCAGCTGCTTGAAGTAGATGACGCTCGCCAGCGCGAAGGTAGCGATCAGAGCCAGGAAGCCGGCGGCAAACAGCAGCAGGGATGACCTCTCGATCTGCTTTGAATAGATATCCGCAAACGAGGAGTAGTAAGCTTCTTTGTTTTGGGCGATAACCATGCCATTAACTTGCTTGGATAACTCCTCCGCGTTTTTGGCGTCCGACAGCCCGTAAATTTCGAAGCCTTTTTTCTCCGTCATGCCGCTTAGCTGCCCGTAAGCCTCATCCGAAACGACAAACACCGGAGGCTTCTTGTCCATGGACAGCACCGGGTCGGTCGCCCAGCCGAGGTAAGCATAGTCCTTTTTCTCCACGATCGTAAAGGTCTTCTCCCCATCGGCATTCACCTTGAAGTCAGGCATCTCTCCAGCGGAGTAACGCTTCGGGAAATCCGAGCCTTGGGAGAGGGCAACGGCCTCCATTCCCTTCAGCTCTACCTTTTGCTTATCGCCCCGCAGACCGATTAGCTCATTATAGTCCTTCTGGGAGATCAGCCATAGGCCTGGAACATAATACTCCGGGTTATCGAATGCGATGCCGCGCTCCGTCACCGGTTCCACAACCAAAGCTTCCGGCTTCAGATGATAGTGGATGTCATGGTCGGAGCCCTTAATCATCTCATCAATCTTCTGATTGGTTGCCGAATCAAGAGATTCGTACGCGATCGAATTCGGCACGTTCATGCCAACCGCTTCGAACTGCACCTTGTAGTTGATCGTTACAAAACAGAGCAGCATTACAATAACCGCGCTGAACAAGGAGATAAACGTCAGATTCAGCGTGTTGCCTCGGATTTGAAAACGGAGCGAGGACGTCCACAGGACGGTATTGCCTTCATGGTACTTGCGCCCACGGCTGATTAATTGCAGCAGCCAGCCGGCAAACTGACGGAAGAAAAGATACGTTCCTCCAACGATGCCTATGGCCGTAGCAATTAAGCTGAAGACCCCGTAATCCTGCCAGACGGCCGAATATTGACCGCTGCAGATCAGAAACAAGGCGATGCCGATCAACAGAACGGCCAGAACCGCCATCACGGGCGATACGCGAACCGGCTTCTCGGCCTTTTGCTTGGCATGGAACAGCTCCGTCAGCTGCACGCGGTTAACCAAAATGTAGCTTTGCACGCTGACGATCAGCGCAATTAGAAGGATAGCCCCAGCCGCCATAGCCATGGCTCCAATCGGGAATGACAGCGAGATGACCTGATCGTATTGCATCAGATTCATAAGCAGCATGCCGAACAGCTTCGACAGCAGCCCGCCGAGAAGAATACCGATAACTAGCGAGATAGCGCCCATTACAAGCGTCTCGTAGAAAACCATCCGTACAAGCTGCCGCTCGTTCAAGCCGTACAGGAGATACATGCCGAACTCTTTTTTCCGCTGCCGCATGAAGAACGAATTGGCGTACAGGATAAAGAAAATAATGAACAGGAAGATGACGACGGACGCAATCGCTACCCCGGTCTGGAACAGTTCCCGGTTCTGCAGCGCGTCGATAATGTCTTCGTTGTACATGAGCGACGAGAACGTATATTGAATAATAACGCCGATAATCATGGACATCAGATAGATGGAATACAGGCGGAAGTTGCGTTTGACATTGCGGATCGTTAGATCGAACAGGCTCATCGCAGCTTGCCCCCTAGGAGGCTTTGCGTCTCCAGAATACGTTCATAGAAAGTCTTCTGGCTCTGCTCACCCGCGTAAATCTCGCTTACGACTGCCCCGTCTCTTAGGAAAATAACCCGCTTGCAGTAGCTCGCCGCATAGCTGTCATGCGTAACCATCAGGATGGTCGTGTTAAAAGCCGCGTTAAGCGATACAAGCTGCTCGAGCAGCTGGGTCGCCGAACGCGAATCAAGCGCACCCGTCGGCTCATCGGCGAATACGATCGCCGGCTCCGTAATAATCGCCCGCGCCGAGGCTACGCGCTGCTTTTGCCCGCCGGATATCTCGTTCGGATATTTCTCGAGCAGACCTTCAATGTGGAGCGCTTCAACGATCGGCTTAAGCCGCGCCTCCATGTCCGCCGACTTGTACTGCCGCAGCGACAGGGGCAGCAGGATATTCTCCTTCACCGTCAGCATGTCGAGCAAATTATAATCCTGAAAGATAAATCCCATCCGCTCCTGCCGGAATTGGCGAAGCGACTTCTTCTTCATATCAAGCAGCGATTTCCCCTCAATCCACACCTCGCCGCCGGTGAGCTGATCAATCGTGGAAAGCACGTTCATCAGCGTGGATTTGCCCGATCCCGAAGGCCCCATAATTGCCGTAAGCTCGCCGGGCTGGACCGTCAGATCAATGTTTTTCAATACGGGAGTAGCCCCGTAGCTCTTTGATAAGTTTTTCGTCTGGATTACCGTCTCCATGTCAAAGCCCCTCTCCTCTTTCTATCTTTAATATAGACAGTTCGGAGAGAGGCATCCATAGAAGTAAGATCGTTCCAGGTGACGTTTTTGTCACGATGGCGGTCGGTCGGCGCCCGCTCTACACTTTAATTCGACTCAGGCGCGATAACCTTTCGCAGCGCATCCGCCCACAGCTGATAGCCTTGCTCCGTCAAGTGGCAGGTATCGAAAGCAATCTCGCGCGGCAGCGTTCCGTCTTCGGCTAGCATCGATGGCCCGATATCGAGGAAGAGCAATCCCAGCTCAGCTGCCAGCTCCGCATACAGCTCATTCATCCTGCCGATCAGCTTGCGGCGCGGATCCTCCGGAGACTCCTCGCGCGGGAATACCGCCATCAGAATAATCTTTGCGGCAGGGGCATGCTGACGAACACGCTCAACAACCTCGCGTACGCCGTCGCGCACCTCCTCCGCCGTGCTGGAACGGGCATTTTCGGTATCGCTTGTATTATTCGTTCCGATATTGATAACGACCCACTCCGGAGAGAGCCCCTCAAACTGCCCGTTGTCCAAACGCCACAATACGTTTTGCGTCCGGTCCCAGCCAAAGCCAAGATTAAGAACCCGGCGGCCTCCAAACACGGACTCCCAGGCTTGTCCCGTTCCATGCTGGCTTGCGGTGACCGGAAGCCCTCCCCAGAAATGCGTAATCGAATCCCCGATCAGAACAATTTCAGGATTAATCTCATGCTTGATCCGCAGCACCTGCTCATGCCGCTCCCACCAGTCGTAGCTGTCTTCTTCCAGCTTTGTCGCGGGAATAACGGCTGTATTCACCGTATGCGTTTTCATTGACTTGTTGCCTTCCGCTTCCGTCCTGTTCACTTCGATCACCCTGCCCTATGATTTGACTCTATTATAGCGGAGCGAGAGCGACTTTCAACCACAAAAAAAGGCTGAACGGCCGCAAGAGGCAGCCGTTCAGCCTTTTTATACAATTCTTACGCTTTGTTCGAGGAACCGAACTCGCGGATTTTACCGATAACGGTTTGTTTGATCGCTTCGCGGCCTGGAGCCAAGAATTTACGCGGATCGTATACGTCGGAGTCTTTAGTCAAGATCTCGCGAGCAACTTTAGTGAACGCGATTTGGTTCTCTGTGTTCACGTTGATTTTTGCTGTACCACGAGCAATCGCTTTTTGGATATGCTCTGTAGGGATACCCGTACCGCCATGCAAAACAAGCGGAAGCTTGATTGTTTGGCAGATTTCTTCCATTTCAGCAAAGCCCAGTTTAGGCTCGCCTTTGTAAGGGCCGTGAACGGAACCAAGAGCTGGAGCCAGGCAGTCGATGCCAGTACGTTCAACAAGCTCTTTGCACTCTTTAGGGTCAGCGTAGATAACGCCTTCAGCGACTACGTCGTCTTCTTGGCCGCCAACTGTACCCAGCTCGGCTTCAACGGAAATGCCGCGCTCGTGAGCGTAAGCAACAACTTCGCTAGTGATGCGAACGTTCTCTTCGAACGGATCGTGCGAAGCGTCGATCATAACGGAAGTGAAGCCAGCGTCGATCGCAGCTTTACATTTCTCAACGCTGGAGCCATGGTCCAGGTGGATAGCAACAGGAACCGTGATTTTCATTTCTTCGATCAGGGCTTTAACGATGTTTGTTACCACTTTGAAGCCGCCCATATAACGAGCTGCGCCTTCAGATACGCCCAGGATTACCGGGGATTGCTCTGTTTGAGCAGCGTCAAGGATCGCTTGCGTCCATTCCAGGTTATTGATGTTGAATTGACCAACAGCATAACCGCCTTGCAAAGCTTTGTTCAGCATGTCCTTCATTGATTCCAATGCCATTGTTTAAATCCTCCTCAAATAAATGACTAGACCTTTCAATCTTACCCAATTCAACTGCTGTTATGCGGTTCCAACCGGCAGATCTATCGGCCCGAACGGAATGGGCGTATGTACTCGTTCACGTTCTCTTTAAGTCAATATGTTATCACAAAATTCGGCATAAGACTACCTATTGGAAACGATGCTCCTTTGCCGCAAGGCAAACCAGAGCAATTTAAAAATTGTAAGCGCTATAATAGAAGCGATTATTATAACCGCGCTCCAGAAGACGGCCGCAAGCCAAGGAGCATCCTGAAAAGGTCCGCGATAGACGACAAAAGCCGAGTCGCGGTACCCGAAATCATCCGTTTTACCGGGCGATTCAAACAGAGAATGGACCAGCTTTCGGTTTATGCCGGCCACAATAATTAAGATAACAAAGCCAAGCAGTCCGCCCTGCCATAAGATGGATTTTATGCGTATTTAATAGCCCTCCTCCCCCAAAAAAACCTTTAGGTTCCTGCCGGCGCGCAGTCGAACTCGTTCACCGCCTCCGATCCGATCTCGGCTTCCGGATTAAATTTTCTCTCTTCTTCCCGCAACGTGTCAACGACAATTCGTTTATGGCGTCATAGGCCATCAGCGGCAAGCATAAACGAAAATGAAGCATGGCATATCAAACTGCCGGGCCCCGGCGTCCGGCAGCTTGTTTTTTCATATCTTCACCGGCATCTGCTGCTCGTCCCGCTGCTTCTTCGTCAAGGCGAAATATAGGCTCGTCAGAAGGACAAAGATCACAACGTAAAAGGCAAGCCGCCCGGCCTGCGCCCACATATGAGCGAAATCGCCGCTCGAGATCACGTCCCTGTAACCGCGGATGCTGTAGGTCATCGGCAGCCAAGGATTCATCGCCTGCGCCCAGCCAGGCAGCAGCTCATACGGGAAGGTGCCCGCGCTTGAGACAAGCTGGAAGATCATGAGCAGCAGCACAATGAACCGGCCGGGATTGTCGAGCCAGGTCACAAAGGTTTGAACAACAAACATAAAAGTAAATCCGGTTAATACGGTGAACAGATAAAATAGCGGCACATTCTGTACCTTTAATCCCAGCACGTATAGAATAACCGTGCTTAATATAAGGGATTGCGCAAGACTCATCACGCCGAAGGTAAGCAGCTTGCTGAGGAACAAAGGAAACCCGTCCGCTTCTTCATCCGCCGATCGCCTAGCCGAGAACATCGTCGTAAAAACTAGCGAACCCGCAAACAAGGCCATGGACAGAAAATACGGGGCGATCCCGTTCGCGTACAGCCTCACCTTGCGGTCGTCATTCGCCACAATCGTAACCGGCTCGGCAAGCATCTGAATCGTCTTCTCGTCCGCCTTGAGGCTGGCTGTTTTCTCGGCTGCGCTGGCCAGATTGTCAGCCAGCTGCTGCGAGCCGGCTGCCAGCTTATCGGCTCCGGTTGTGAGCTGGCCCGCGCCGGCTGCCAGCTGCGAGGCTCCGCTTGCAAGCGAAGCGCCGCCGGCCGCGAACTGCGCGATGCCGGACTTCAGCTTCTCCGACCCTTGCGCCAGCTGCGCCGCGCCTTGTCCAAGCTGCTTGCTGCCCGACACAAAGGCCGGGAATTTGGCCGCCATTTGCGATAAGCCGTCACGCAGCTGATTTTGCGCCGTCGCCAGCTGCGTGGCGCTTTGCAGCAGCTTGCTCTGACCGGCGCTAAGCTGTTTGCTGCCGGCAAGCAGCTTCTGCTGCCCGGCGTTTAAGGTGCGGCTGCCCGCAAGCAGCTGCTGCTGGCCCTTGCTCAGCTCCTTCGCGCCGCCAGCTACCGCCTGGCTTGCCGCCAGCAGCTTCTGCACCGCCGGATCGGCAGCCAGGTCGGCATTGCTGTCCGCCAGCTGCTTGAGACCCGCAGCTAACTGGGCGCTGCCATCGGCCAACTTATCGCTGGCGGCAGCCGATGCGGTCAGCCCCGTCTCCAGCTGCTTGCTGCCGGCTGCGGACTGCTGCAGGCCTGTATACAGATCATCCGCTCCGTTCTTGGCGGACTGGATTCCGTCCTTCAGCTGCCCCGACCCATCCGCCAGCTTACCGGCTCCCTGCTCCAGCTGCGTTGAAGCCGCGCCCAGCTGCGAGGCTCCGGAAGATAGGGTCCCCGCGCTGCTGCTCAGCTTCGCCAGCCCCGCATTCAGCTCCGAAGCCCCATTCGCGAGCTGGCCGATGCTATCGTGAAGCTTGGCTGCGCCGCCGGACAGCTCCTGCAGCTTGCTGCTGAGCGTTCCCGCTCCGTCTTTTAACTGCACCGCGCCGTCACGCAGATCAAACCCCCCTGCCGCAAGCCTAGAAAGGCCGCTTGAGAGCTCCGAGAATTGAGAAAGCATGCTTCTCGAATACGCCTCGGTCAGATTTTGCGACAGCTTGTTTCGCAGCTCCTTTGTCGCATTTTCGCTGATCTGCCCGGATATAAAGTTATAAAAGCTGTTCGATTCAAAGATAATATCCGCCTTCCGCGGCGTATTGCTTGTTAAGGAGGACGCATTCTCGGAGAAATTGTCCGGGATCGTAATCGTCGCGTAATACCGGTTGCTGACCATCCCCTCGCGGGCATCCTGCTCGCTGACGAACCGCCAGTCGAAGGTCTCGTTTTCCTTCAGCTCCTTCACGAAATCCTCGCCGACATTCATCGCTTTTCCTTGATATTCCGCGCCTTTATCCAGATTGACAACGGCCACCGGCAAATTCTGAAGCTTCCCGTAAGGGTCCCAGTTCCCCTTGATCAGGAACCCGCCATACAGCATAGGCACGATAGATACGCCAAGAAACGTAATGATAAGCATCCTGTTTTTCAGAAAATAACCCAGGTCCTTTTTAAATACACGAAACGGATTAGCCACTTCAGATTCACCCTTATCTGTCATTCGTCGTGCCCCTATTGTTTCCTATGCCTTCCACTTCCATTCGACAGCTATTGCATTTACAATCTCGTACACTTTAGTAGAGAACTACATTTTGAAGGGATGCGATGCTGATGAGTCGATGGAAAGCCGTTGTGCCGCTGCTAATCGGTTGTCTCTTTACCTTTGCAATAACGGGCTATGCCGCCTCCCAAGCGGCTTACGAAGAAGCGGATCAGTCATGGGCCGCCCCGGCTTTAAAGGAATGGCTCGATCTCGGATGGCTGCAGGGCTATCCGGACGGGACAATTAAACCGGATATGCCCGTAACCCGGGCTGAGATGGTATCGATGATCAACAGAGCTTTCGAATTGAGCGGCGCAGCCCCGTTCTTCTATCAGGATGTCAAGACGTCCGACTGGTTTTATACCGATATAGGCAAAGCTGTCCAAGCAGGCTACATACCCGAGGGAGGTAACGGCCGGATAAGACCGGAGCAGATCATCACCCGGGAGGAAGCGGCGCTTATGCTGGCAACCCTTGTTCAGCTCGAGCTTCCGAGAGAACAGGACACCCCATTCAAGGACAATGATCAGATTCAGGAAGCAAACCGCGGAGCCGTAGCGAACTTAGCGGAAAAAGGAATTGTGCAAGGTTACCCGGACGACACCTTCCGGCCTGCCGAGCCGGTCACCCGCGCAAGCGCTGTCAGCATGATCGATAGACTGCTGAAAACCGGCAGCGTGAACCGGACTTACTCGGCTCCGGGTACCTATGGCCTGGAATCCGCCGTCGAGACGGTGTACGGAGACGTTACGATAGCGGCTCCAGATATTACTTTGCGGGATTTGCATATTAAAGGGGATTTGATTATCAAGAGCGGCAGCGAAGGTTATCGCCTTATCGATGTCACAGTGGACGGCGACACCATTAGCTGATATCAGCTTGCCTATAGCATTGTTTTCCGGTTATTTGGTACTATTAGTCTAAAAAACAGATAAAGGAAAATACGCTATGTCTTCCACTTCGTTAGAATCAATCGCTTACCGTGAAATTCGGGAACGGATTATGCGGGCTGAATTTATGCCGGGCTCCATGCTGTCGGAGAATGAGCTTGCCGCGCAGCTTGGCATGAGCAGAACGCCGGTTCGCGCCGCTATTTCCTTGCTTGAGCGGGAAGGGCTTGTAGGCTCCTACCGGGGACGGGGGGTTATGGTAAAGGAAGTATCCGCCCATGAATTCAGCGAAATGTACGAGGTTCTTGTCTCCATGCAGTTATTCGTGCTCGACACGGCTGCCAAACGGCAGTTAAAGTTCGATATCGCTGCGATGGAACAAGTACTCGAGCAGCAGCAATCCGCCTTGGAGCAAAAGGATTTTTACGGCTACTACAACAGTACTTTGCAGTTTACCGAGACCATCCTGAAGACGATCCATAACGAAAGCATGCTGCAAATTATGGAGCTATACCGCGGCCGATACGTATTCAGCACCGTATCGTATCGCATCAAATATCCGCAATATCAACCAAGCCGTTCCATTCAAACGAACCGCAGTATTCTGGAAGCCATCAAGAACGGCGATATCGCCGCGGCTAAAGCCGCCGTTGCTTCGCAATACTCGGATACCCACGAGCATTTCATTCTGCATGGCTTGATGAAATAAATAGCGGCCAACCCCCAAACCGGAAGTCCTCAGGACTTCCGGTTTTTATTTTGCTTTTACAAATATTCAATCCCACGATTACACGCAACTTACATACAACTTGCATACTAAACTTCGAAGATAGAGATTCGAGGAGGCAAGAAAGATGACAATCATTCAATTAGGTAAATCCGATTCGGGGATCTGGTTTGACGAAAAACGCTTTGCTACAGACAAACGCCCTTGGTTTGGCGAGCTTCCGCAGCTGCCGGCGGGAGATTTCTCCTTCGCGGTTGTAGGTGACCGCTGCGGTCTCGCTACGCCGGGCGTATTCGAGAAAGCACTCGACCTGCTGACGGATCTGAAGCCAAGCTTTATTCTCTCCGTTGGCGACTTGATCGAAGGCTATTGGCGCGACCCGGCTAACGTCCATGAAGAGTGGGACGAGATTGATGCCAAGATCGCGGCTACCGGCGTTCCCTTCTTCCAGGTTGTCGGCAACCATGACTACGGCAATCCGATGATGGCCGAAGTATGGAGAGCGCGCAAAGGCTTTGAATATTATGCCTTCCGCCTGAACGATGTCCTGTATTTAGTTGTAAACACCGAGAATCCGCCTCACGAGTTCCCGGAAATCTTCCTAGACACCATAAAGCAGGCAACTGAAAGGTTTAAACAAAACCCTACCACACCGCTGGAGCAATTATTTAGCGGAATGGCTTCGATGACCCCGGAAGAAGCGGCCGTATTCAGCAAGCTCGAGATCGGCATCGGCGAAGAGCAGCTGGCCTTCTTCCTGGAAGTATTGGAGAACAACCAAGACGTGAAGCACACTTTCGTGACGATGCATAAGCCGGGATGGAAATCGGATAACGCGGATTTCGCGGAGCTTGAGCGCATGCTTGAAGGCCGCTCCCACACCGTATTTGCCGGCCACTTCCACTCTCTTGAATATACCAGCAAGCCAGAGGCGTCCAAGCAATATATTCAGCTCGGCCGAACCGGCGGCTTGACGCATGGCGGCAGCCGTTCGGACGAGAATCTGATTCTCTGGGTAACGATGAAAAGCGGCGTACCATCCTACCGGGTTATCCATCTGGACGGCGTGGACCAGATCGAGAACTACGAGCCGCATCAGCACTAGATACTATCAAGGATAACAATAGGAGGGTTCTTATTATGGAAAAGCTGAAATTCGTTCACCTGACCGACACGCACATGAATGCGCCTGATACAAGCAATATCTTTTCGAAGCTCCAGCTGGCCGAAAAAGTAAGACGCGTATTCGGCCATATCCACGATAACGCTATCTCCCCTGCTTTCGTTGTCATTACCGGCGATTTGTCGCATGAAGGCAATACCCAGGACTATGAATACATCCGCACGATAGTTGACGAAGGCTCCGCGCTGCTTGGTGTACCGGTATACGTCGTACTCGGCAACCATGACCACCGTGCTCCATTCCGCGAAGGCTTCCTGAGGGAGGAGCCCTCCGAGCAGCCTTACCACTACAGCCATACAATTAAAGGCGTTCGTCTGATCGGCTTGAACTCCCAAGTGAAAGGCCAGCACCACGGCGAGATCGATGCCGAGCAATTGGCATGGCTCGAGGAAACGCTGCGCATGCCGGCTGAGCATGGCACGATCGTCGCCCTCCACCACCCGCTGCTGAACATAAACGGCATGCCTGCGGACCACCTGCTTGCTAACCCCGAACAGCTCGGCGCCGTGCTGGAAGGCAAGGACGTTATCGGCGTGGTTGCCGGCCACGTTCACACCAACAATGTGGGCACTTACAAAGGAATTTGCCACGTAGCGGCAACGGGAACGGCTTTCGGCGGCGAAGCGGCTGAAGACAATCAGTTCAAAATGGTCGATTTCTGCGGCTATAACGTTGTCTCGGTCTTCGAAGAAGGCATCACGGTACAAACCGTCGTCATGCCTGGCATGCAGGAAGAATTCTTCCGCTTCTCCATGGAAGCTGCCGCCGCTCATAACGAATAGAAAGAAGGTATAGATACACCATGACCAATCAAGTAATGCCCGCGGGCCTGCTCCCCTTGGAGGGAGCCTTCAACTTCCGCGATATGGGCGGCTATCGCACAACCGACGGCCGTACGGTCAAGCAAGGCTTATTGTTCCGCGCCGCGGAGTTAATCGGACTGACGCCGGAGGATCACCGCGTGCTGGAGGGCTTGAACCTGAAACACGTATTCGACTACCGCAACCGCGGCGAAGCGGAACAAAAGCCCGATCCGCGGATCGGACAAGCCGTGAATATCCGGATTCCCGCCAATACGGCGGCGGAGGATGCGCCAAGCCTTGATCTCGAGCACGTATTTGCGAGCGGTCTTCACAAGCAATTTTCGAAAAGCATGCTAGGCGACCTGTATGCCGCTCTTCCCATCCGGAACGCTTCCTACAAGAAGCTGATGGAGCTTCTCAAACAGCCGGAAGCGAACCTGCCGCTTGTCCAGCATTGCGCCGGCGGCCGGGATCGAACGGGCGTTGGCAGCATGCTGATTCTGCTCACGCTTGGCGTGCCTTACGAAACGGTGCTCGAGGATTATTTGCTGTCCAATGTCACGCTGGAGAAATTCCATCGGCAAATGTTCGAGATGGCAGCCAAATACGTCAGCACCGAAGAGTTGAAGGAAATCGAAGAAGCGATGAAGCTGCAGGAAATATACCTGGGAGCGGCAATGGACAGCATTATCGCTGAATACGGGACATTCGACCGTTATTTGCTGGAGGAATTCGGCATTGACGAAGTCGCTAGACAACAGATTCAAGACTATTGCCTGGAATAGATCACGGGCCAAAATTGTAGCGGAGGGAAACATGACGATGAAACGTTTGGCAAAAGGAGCTATCGCCCTTATGACGGTAGGATCGCTTATCTTGAGCAGTGCTTGCGGAGCAAGCACGGGGGCAAACCACGCATCCGGCAACGCGGCGGCTAACAACCAGTCGTCCAATGAGGCTGAGCTCGGCCAGCTGGACCCGGCTAATCCTACCAAGGTTACTTTCTACTCCTACAGCCTTGCTTACCCGACCATGAAGGCAGGCATGGAGCAGCTGATCAAAGAATTCAACGACACCGTCGGCAAGGAAAAAGGGGTTATTGTTGAAGGCGTGCCGGACGCCACCTTCCAACAGTACAAAGTCGACATTTCCGCCGGCAAAGAGGTTGATGTCGTTCAGCATACGTTTAACCTGCTCGACAGCTCCCGCCTTGGCCTTGGATTCAAAGCTTACGAGGATGTATTTCCGAAGGCGGAGCTCGATGAGCATTTAAAGGGCATCTCGCCAAACGCGCTGGAGCTGGGCAAGATCGACGGCAAAATGTACGGCCTTGCTTTTACGTTCAGTACGCCAATCGTATTCATTAACGGCAAGCTGTTCCAAGAAGCCGGTCTCGATCCGGCTAACCCGCCGAAAACATGGGATGACGTTAAAAAAGCATCGCTGCAAATCAAAGAAAAAACCGGCAAGGACGGCTTTGGCCTCTCTCCTTCCAACGGCTGGGTAACGGAAGGCGTCATCTTGAGCAACGGCGGCCGCGTCTTGTCGGAAGACCGTTCGAAGGCGGAGTTTGCGAACAAGGAAAGCGTGGACGCCATCTCGATGTGGAAAGACCTGTACATGAACGGCGCTTCCGCGAAAGGTACGGACAACGAGCTGGCTGAGCAATTTATGGCAGGCAACCTCGGCATGTATGTGTCTTCCACCTCCCTGTACAGCGGAATCAAGAAGGCTTCCGAAGCGGGCGGCTGGCAGGTATACGGCGGAGCGCTTCCGCAATTCGGCGATAAACCGTCCATTCCGGTCAACTCCGGCAGCGTGCTTGCCGTACGTCCGGACACGCCAACGAAAAACGCGGCGGTATGGGAATTCATCAAGTTTGTCACAGGCGATAGAGGTTACACGATCATTACGTCCCAAATCGGCTACCTGCCGCTCCGCACCGGCCTTGCCGACGACCCGAACGGCCTGAAGGATTTTGTCGAGCAAAACCCATTGTACAAAATCAACCTTGAACAATTGTCCCGTATTCAGCCGGTTGCCATCTGGCCGGGCGACAGCGCAACGGAAATGGTTACCGCGTTCACCGACGCTGTCGTTAAATCGGTCAGCACGGATGCGAATGTCGAGCAAACGCTTAAGCAAGCCCAAGACCAAATCAACAGTATGATGCCTTAACCGCAGCCATAACTCTTGGAGAGTCTGCCTCCTCCATAAGGAAAGGAACCGTTATGAGCCAAACGATCGATAACTCGTATGCCCCCCCTTTAAAGGGGAGTCCTTCTATTGCAAGAAAACGTCTGAATAAAGCGAAGCTGTGGCGGCGGATCAAACCGTTCGTCTACCTGGCCCCCGCCATTACTCTGCTCAGCATCTGGATGTACAGGCCTCTTATCCAAACCTTTTATCTGGCCTTCCATAAGTGGAACATGGTTCCCGGCACCGACAAGAAGTTCGTAGGCCTCGATAACTTCGAGCGGCTGTTCCATAATCCCAGCTTTATCGATTCCATCGGCAATACCGTCTTCTATACGGTAGGCCTGCTGCCTTTCTCCATCCTTATTCCGCTTGTACTGGCTGTCGTCACGAACAATATGAACGGCAGCATGAAAAATGTTTACCGAGGTATCTTCTTTATCCCGATGATTCTGGCCCCCGTGTCGGTCAGCGCCATCTGGAGATGGTTATTTCATCCGTCGAACGGCGTAATGAACCATATCCTGGTCAAGCTGCATCTGATCAACCAGCCCATTGCTTTTTTCTCCGACGCGCATTATGCGAAGTGGATCATTCTGTTCATTACCGGCTGGAAAATGATCGGCTTCAGCGTCATTATGTTCTCGGCGGCGTTAACCGGCATCAACCGCGAATATTACGAGGCCGCCGCGATTGACGGAGCTTCCAGCCTGCGCCAATTCGTTAACGTCACCGTACCACTCATGTCGCC
Source organism: Paenibacillus sp. MMO-177 (assembly GCF_037147795.1). Taxonomy (NCBI): domain Bacteria; kingdom Bacillati; phylum Bacillota; class Bacilli; order Caryophanales; family Paenibacillaceae; genus Paenibacillus; species Paenibacillus sp. MMO-177. The sequence goes on from NZ_JBBCUR010000004.1 coordinate 352,709, forward strand.
AATGATTATGTTCATGCTGATGATGAGCATCCTATTCTCCAGTCAATGGACATTTGCTTATATCGATATTCTGACAACGGGCGGTCCGTACGGCACTTCAACCAACATCTATTACGAAATGTACCGCTTCGCGTTCTCAAACTTGAATGCAGGCTTCAGCTCGGCGGCGGCGCTTGTCTTCTTCTTTGTATTTGGCGCGATCGCGCTGCTTATGAATGCGGCATCCCGCAAGCTGTCGTTCTACGATAATTAACGGTGAAGGAGAATGCTCGATGAAACAACGTAGCCCGGTACTGGCATTCCTGCGGCACGGAGCGCTTGCTATGATGTGTATCATTGCGATTATCCCGCTGTACTGGATGGTCAACTCCTCGCTCAAGAACGAGTCCGAGATTTTTACATCCAGCCTGATTCCGAAGGCTCCTACGTTCAGCAACTATACGTACGCTTTTTCCCAGATGCCGATTGTCCGGATGATCTTCAACTCGTTTGGCATCTCGATTCTGATGACGCTGCTTCAGCTGGCCACCAGCCTGCTTGCGGCTTACGCTCTCGTCCGCTGGAGATTTCGCGGCAAAGGCCTGATCTTCTCGGTCTTGAGCTTGACCTGGCTTATTCCGTTCCAGGCGATCATGATTCCGAATTATGTTCTCGTCAATAACATGGGGCTTAACGACAACCTGCTTGGCATTGTCCTGCCCTTCTGCGTGTCTACCTTTGCGATTCTGTCCCTCTATCAGTCGTTTCAATCCTTCCCCGGCGTTCTGATTGAGGCGGCTTGCATCGACGGCATGAACGATTGGGACATCCTTGTGCGGCTCATCATTCCCAATATCCGCTCGGGGATCGCCTCGCTTGGCATCATTTCGTTCATTAATTCCTGGAATGAGTACCTGTGGCCGATGCTGATCACCAAGAAGATGGAGAACTCGCCGATTCAGATCGGCCTGAAGCTGTTCGTCAACTCCGATACGAATATGTGGGGCTCCCTGATGTCCGCCACCACCGTCTCCTGTCTGCCGATCCTGATTATCTACCTGCTGCTCCGCCGGCATATCGTGGATTCGTTTATCCGTTTCGGGATTAAGTAATCGGTTCACATCGAAAATAGAAAGCCATGAACTCCTAAGACGGAATTCATGGCTTCTTGGTTTATCGTATCTTTCTCTTCCTCCGGTGGTATGTCCACCATCCCATCCAAATGAGCCCCAGCGCGAGCAGCCCTCCAAGCAAAACGATATAAGACAGATGGAACAGAGATTTATTCATTTGGGTAACCTCCTTACGCCAGCTCTTACCCAAATAGGATGAATCTAACGAGCCAAATTATACGGCTGCCTTGTTCATCATTTCTTCACCGCGGCCTTGAACGCTTTCACCAGATCATCCGCGCTCTCCGAGATGACGAAGAGGACGTAGTTGCCCTGCACGACGATTTTGTAGTTCTTCGCATTCTCGTACTGGTCCGGCAAATAGGATTCGAACTGCTTCTGAACCGCTTCGGCGCGGCTGACCATGCCTTTCTTCACGGCGTCGATATCCTTCTCTTTCTTCACCTTAAATACGGCAATCTCGTTTGTCTTTACGTTCATTAGCGGCATGCGGACGGAATAATCGGCAAGCGTCGAGGTGTCGATGCCATACATGTTCTTCACATCATCGGCGGTCATCGCGATCAGGGCAGGCTGCTCGACCGCTTTCAGCATCGCATCGATGACATCGCTCGCCGCAGCCTCAGTAGACGGGCTTGGGCTAGGCTTGACGGTTGGCTTTGGCGTTGGTGCAGGCGTCGGCTTTGGCGTAGCGGACGGTTTCGCGCTTGGCGAAGGCGTTACCGCCGGCTTCTTGGCCGGCTCGGATGGCTTCGCGCTAGCTGCCGGTTCCTTCGACGGCGCCGGCTTCTTGCTTGGCTCGGCTGAAGCGCTTGGCGAAGGATCCGGGCTAGCGCTTGGCGAAGGACTCTCAGCCGGTGTCGCCGATGTCTCTTCGCTAGGCTGCGAATCGGGGCTTTCGGACGGACTCTCTTCTGCCGGAGCCGTAGCCGTAGCCGTAGGGGTTGGCGAGGCTGCCGTATTATTGCTGCTGTTATTGTTATTGCCGCCGCAGGCGCTTAGTGCGCCTCCCATAATCATGACGGCGAGAAGAAGAATGATGGCACGTTTTTGCATGTAAGAACTCTCCCTTGTGATATCGATTATTTGTTTAGCTTAAGAATCTCGTTGTTCTCCGAGAAGGTTGCCGTATTAAACAGCATAAGGGTATGGCTTATGCCGTTCGCCTTCCTATATTCGCTTACGCTGCCGTTGTAATAGCGCATATCAATGACATGAATTTCTTTGACATGCTGCGCCAGGAAAGGCAAGACGCTATGGGCGTACGAATCCTTGACTACAAGCAGCTTGTCGAGATCCGCTTCGCCCTCCGGAATATCGCTTGTCAGCGTCATAAGCGCATGAACGCCTCCTAGGAAATACGAATATTTATCTTTTTTCGCCAGGAAACTCTCGTCGTATAAGCCGGTTGAGGTCGAATCGGTATCCGCTACATGCACCGAAGTGGCCACCGGCTTCTTCGGCAGAAAGACCTGCAGCGAATCCGGTTTCGCCAGGCTGAATTGCCCGCGCGTATGGTAGCTGCCGAGGAAAGAATCGCTTACGGTCTTGACCGTATAATCCGACAGCGGATGCGGGGTCCAGCCCATCCGCTTCGCATAAGCCTCATAGGCATAATAAGCGCCAAGCGTTGTCCAGTGGTGGTCGGTCCGGTAATAGATCGAGTCGGAGACATGCGGCATCAGAACGTCGAACCCGTTGATATACGTCAGATTGGCAGATCCTCGCAGCTCTTCCCCTACCGCTGCGTTCACCTGATCCTGCCGGTCATGCGGCGCTTTCCAAGGAAGCTTGTCCGGATAAAGACCAATGGAGGTCGGCGCAAGAAGCAACGTCAGTTCGGAGTCCGGACTAGAGGCGGCGAAGCCCTTCACGGCATCCGTATATTGAGCGAGCAAGGCAGGATCCGGCTTCGTAAACTTCTCGAACAGGTAACCGTCCTTCCCTTTGTAAATCCCGTTGTTCTCCTGCTGAAGCCGCAGCTGCTCGGAGAGCGACTTCACCCATACCCACTGCCCGCGAAGCGGAAAATGGTCCGTGACGAACGTTTCCGCCTCCTCCGCGAACTGCTTGGAAAGCAGAGCGTCCCAGGTCAGCTTGGGCTCCGCCTGCAAATAGCGGTTCTCAAGCTCGGAGAACTTCCTTGCCGGCGAGAAGAGGAAGATCAGGGCGAGAACAAAGATCGTCGCGACAAACCAGATGGCGAGCAGACGGTCGGTTTGTTTTTTCATCATGGAGGTCCCCCTTGCTGTCAGAAACGGAAATACAGGAACGGATTAAACGTCGCGTCGACGAGATAAGAGACGGAGAGGAAGAACAGGACAAGCAGCCAGGCAAAGCCGGCCAGCGGGCGGACGGCCGGCCAGCTGCCGTTCTCCGGCGTGGACGCCATCCGCTTCCTCCAGGCGACTGAGGCCAGCACAAGCACCGCGAGCAAACCCAGGTTCGTGTACAAGTAGTACACCGTCCCGTCATTCCAGAGCGGCTGGCCGCTTAGGCCAAACATCGCTTTCAGGTAGATGACCACCTTCGGCAGCTCGTCAAAGGCGAAGAGCACCCACCCGATCAGGATAAGCAGGCAGGCGTACACATGCCGGATCCAGCGCGGCACGCGGGCGAGCAGCTTAAGCCCGGCCCATTTTTCGAAAATAAGAATAATGCCGAAATACAAGCCCCACAGCATGAAATTCCAGGCCGCCCCATGCCAGATTCCGGTTAGAACCCAAACAATCAGGATGTTGCGGAGCTGCTTCGGCAGACCTTTCCGGTTGCCGCCAAGCGGAATATAGACGTAATCCCGGAACCAGGTGCTCAGCGATATATGCCATCTGCGCCAGAAATCCGTAATGCTCTGCGCCGTATACGGCTTATTGAAGTTCTCGTTAAACCGAAACCCAAACATCAGCCCCAGCCCGATGGCCATATCCGAATAGCCGCTGAAATCGAAATAGATCTGGAACGCAAAAGCGATAATGCCAAGCCATGCGGTAAGTACCGGCAGCGTGCCCGCATCGGCGTCCGAAACCGCATGCCAGAGCAAGCCGATGTTATTGGCCAGAAGCACCTTTTTGGCCAGGCCGATAATAAAACGCCTTACTCCTTCCGCAAACATCTCCATCGTCACGCGGCGTTCCTTCAGCTGCTCCGCCAGCGTGTTGTACTGCACGATTGGCCCCGCGACAAGCTGCGGGAACAAGGCCACAAACGTACCGAAGTCTATCCAGTTCCGCTGGGCTTTCGCCGTTCCCCGGTACACGTCGATAATGTAGGACATCGATTGGAACGTATAGAACGAGATGCCGATCGGCAGCGCCAATTCCGTGAGCGGAATATCCGTGCCCAGCAGGGCGTTCACGTTGCGGATCGCAAAGTCGGCGTACTTGAAATACGACAGTAGCGCCAGGTTCACGATAACCGAGGCGACGACAATCGCTTTGCGCCGCTTCGGCCCCCACTCCGGCTTGCTCAACAGGAGGCCGAAGCTGTAATCCGTCACCGTCGAGATCAGCATAATGACGATATAGACCGGCTCGCCCCAGGCATAAAAGACAAGGCTGGCCAGGAACAGAATCAGATTCTTCCCTCTTCGCGGCGACAGCCAGTAGAGCAGGAATACCGCCGGCAAAAAAATAAACAGGAATAACAGGCTGCTAAATACCATAGCCGATTACGTCACTGTCCAAAATCCGCCCCAGGCGGCAGGTTTCAATTGATCTTCCCTCTTCCAATGATTTCACGTCCAGCACTCTCCTCGATGTGGGTAATGATATCGCATGCATAACAGTGCTACTGACGCGAATTCGGACAAGAAGGTTACAATTTGCCGCAAAATAAACAGCAAAAAAGAGCACCCTCCAAGGAGGATGCTCTTCGTAAGGCAATCATTCTATTGTCTAAGCGTCTTAAGCGCGCCGCTCCAGGCAAGGACCTGGTCCAGCATGCCGTTTACGTTCGTCAGATGAAGATCGGCCGGCTTGAATACCGAACCATTCTCGAAGTCCGTGAACAGCGACAGCGCAGGGTGTACGCGCACGTCGGCTACCGACAGCTCGCCAAGAATGCCGCGAAGATGCTCTGCCGCGCGGGCGCCGCCCACCGAGCCGTAGCTCACGATGCCGGCTGCTTTGTTGTTCCAAGCTTCGCGCGCGAAATCGAGCGCATTTTTCAAGGAACCCGTGATGCTGTGATTGTATTCCGCTACGATAAACACAAAACCGTCGAGGCCCGCCAGCTTCGCATTCCAAGCGCCTGCTTGCTCCGAAGCATCCACTTCGCCAAACAGCGGCAGCTTATAATCTGCAACGTCTACGATCTCGTAGTTAGCATCGCCGCGTTTATCGGCAACACCCTTTACCCACTCGCCTACTTGCGGACATACGCGGCCCTGGCGTGTGCTTCCCAAAATAATCCCGATATTCAGTTTGGACATGATAGACCTTCTTTCTTAGAGTTAGTTAAACGATTTGAACCTTGCACTATCGTTTCCATATCATTCCTTCTCTATGCAGGGGTCTAAATCCTTTCTAACGCCTGCCTTAAATTCTCGTAAAGTCTTGCGGCTGCAGGCGATAACGGAGCGGTACGGCTTGCCAGCCCCATCAGCATGTCTATCGATACGTCTTCAAGCTCCCTTATTCGCGTGCCTTCGGGCAATGGCTCTAGGACAGTCAGCGGAACGAGGGCGATGCCAAAGCCGTGCGCCACATATTGTCTAAGCGCCGTCATGCTGCCGATTTCCATCGTCTCGATCGATAGAGGCCCGTTATCCTGCAGGACCCTCTCGAGCCTCTTCCGGTAGGGACAGGTTGCCGCCGTAATAAGCAGGCGATGCCCTTCCAAGTCGGCAAGCTTGATGCGTTCCAAGCCTGTCATCGGATGGTTCTCGGGCAGCAGCAGGACAAACTTTTCTTGAAACAGCGGGTGGAAATACAATTCCTCCCCTGATTCAGGCGCGGAGCATAACGCAAAATCCAGCTCCCCCCGTCTCAGCCCGTTCACCAGCAGAGGCGTGCTGGCAATCTCAAGAGACACCTCAACCTTCGGATGCCTGTTCATAAAATCCATAAGCAGCTGCGGCAGCCTGCGGCTGGCGGTCGGCTCCGTTACCCCAAGCCTCAGCTTCCCGGCTTCGCCGTTTTGCAATTCGACCAAGCTGCTCTGCAGCCGTTCCATACGGCGGACAATATCCAGGCTCTGCTCATGGAACAGCATTCCCGCTTCCGTCAGCCGAACCTTCTTCCCCCGCTCAAACAGCCTGACGCCAAGATCCGCCTCCAGCCTCTGAATCTGCATCGTCACCGTAGACTGGGCGTAGCTCAGCTCCTCGGCCGCTTGATGAAAGCTGCCATGCCGGACAATGGCGTGCAGAGTCTTTAAGGTCTTCAGATCCATTCGTTGCTCCATCTCCTCCAATTGTATTCAATAAAATTGAATCAATTCTTTATTTTATTCAATTATACAAATGGAACAGCAGCTTATACAATGACATTAAACGAAGAACGGGGAGGTCATCCTATGGAACTGAAACATAAGATAGCGCTTGTAACCGGAGGAGGAACGGGAATCGGACGGGCAACCAGTCTAGCATTAGCCGGCAAAGGAGCGTCTGTTGCCGTTAACTATTCCCGCTCCGCGCGGGAAGCAGAGGAAACCGTACAGCTCATTCAGAGCTTGGGCGGGAAGGCGATGGCCATTCAGGCGGATGTATCGAAGGATCAGGAGGTCAAAGACATGGTAGAAAGTATCGTTCAGCGCTTTGGCACCTTGGATCTGCTTGTGAACAATGCCAGCATCACCCGCCACATTCCGTTCTCCGACCTGGACGCCGCAACCGGCGAAGTATGGGACGAACTCTTTGAGGTCAACGTAAAGGGCATGTTCTATTGCGCAAGAGCAGCCGCTCCCCACATGAAAAAACAGGGACGAGGCGCCATCGTTAATGTCGGCAGCATCGCCGGTACAACTGGCTTAGGATCGTCCCTGCCATATGCGGTATCCAAAGCCGCCGTCCACGGCCTTACCAAATCTCTCGCGCGGGCGTTGGCTCCTCATATAAGAGTCAACTGCGTGGTGCCGGGCGCCGTCGCAACGAGATGGTGGGCCGGCCGGGAAGAACAAATGCTGCAGCTCGCCCCTAACCTGCTTCTGAAGCAAATCTCAACTCCCGAAGATATTGCCCGGCTTATCTGCGCTTCGCTGGAGCAGGAAGCCATGACCGGCCAGATGATTACCGTCGACAGTGGCCAAACGTTGTAACCCTATTTTACGATCTCCTTGTACTTCCCTGTGCTTGTAATCTTGACGGTAACCGACACGCGGCCAAGGGAATGCTCGTTCAGGAAAAAGAAGCCTCCCTTGGTCAGCTGGTGGAACAGGCGCGGGCGCTGCCGGTACAACGTCTCTTCCAGCTTGAACGGATCGCAATGCTTCGCAATGCCAACCTTGTACGTCTTTTGGATTTCCGATTGTATAGCCTGCTCCGCCTTTTTCTCCATCACCGCTATAGTCGCATTATCCGAATCTCTGACCGTTCCTTTTGCCATAACCTTAAGGTCGAACTTGACGTCCCCGTTGCCCTGCACCTTCGGAATCACCCTCATCCTGGGATGTTCGAACTGAATAGCTCCTATTTGACCGTCCTCCAAAGGCACCTGAAGTACCGTCCTGCTGATTTTTTCCGTAGCCCACCTCAGCCCCATGAGCTCCTGCGAGGACATCCAGTTCACTACCTTGCCCTTATCGAAAAAATACGCTCCGTTCATCTCAAACATCCCGCGCCCGGCTTTTTCCTCCAGCCATGTGTGTTTATTAATCGAAATGGAAGGAATGTAAAGCGAGTTACCCGGTTCATTCATATTTGCGATAAGCCGGTTGCCATAGGAGGCAATGACGTAAGAACTTTGGTTGCGGTTCTGCACGCTTGTGTACATGATGGTATCAAGCGGGGACAGATTAAAGATCGACTTCTGCGTCAAAATGTCCTCCATCCTCTCCTTCGTGCCGAATACAAGCACGTTATACCGGATTTCGTAATGGCGGTTTAACGTTTCGTACGTATCTTTCCCGCCGCGCCTCATTAGATTCTCGCTTAGAACGACAGTCTTCAGATGCCCCCAGAACAAAGGAAACTGCGAGGTCTGGTTCGTATCGGAAAGCGATAAGGCAAGCGTTTTCCCGTGCCCCTTTCCGATCCAGATCGGTACCTTTTTGCCCAGCGACGTATTCTCGGATTTCGCGATATTGGAGAAGTTAAGCACCTGTACATACGTCTTGTATTCGCCATTCTCGAAATCCACGCCAAGCGCGGTTACATAGGCCATATTCTGAATATCCCTCGAGTTTGCGCAGCTGGGAAGAAGGCAAACACTCAGCAAGCAAACAAATATTTTTACGATAAGCAGCCGCATCCTATTCCACTCCTTTACCGCTCGTCATCCTGATTTTGCAGGACGGACGGACGCCGTTTCATTAGGAACCAAGGAAGTCTAAGGAACGAGGCCACAACATCCTTGATTTTAAGCGGCGATAGAGGCGCAAGATAGCTCATGCCAAACGACTGCTGGCTTCCCATAAGCGCAATAAAGATGACGATCCCGAGAATGACCCCATACATGCCGAGGAAGGAAGACAGCATGAAAAAGAACAGCCGGATAATGCTCACGACCGTGCTTAACGACTGGTTAACCAGCGTTACTCCCGAGACTGCGGTAATGGCGCCAATCACCACGACCGACGGAGACACCAGCCCCGCGCGGATCGCGGCATCGCCAATGATGAGACCGCCAATCGACGTTAAGGTCTGGCCGATGGAAGTCGGCAGCCGGACGCCGGCCTCGCGGAAGATCTCCAGCAGCATCAGCAGAATAAACATTTCGATTTGAGCGGAGAAAGGCAGCCCAAGCCGGGAGACCGATATGGTCGCCATAATCCGGAACGGCAGCTGGTCCTGATGAAAGGCCATAAGCGCTACCCAAATCCCAGGCAGAAAGACGGTTAAGAACAGACTGATCAGCCTTATCAACCGTGCAAACGAGACATAAGTGTAATTGAAATGAATGTCCTCCGGCGATTTAAGCAGCAGGCTTAATCCCGCAGGCCCTATCATAACTAGCGGATTGCCGTCCATAACAATGAGGAACCTGCCGGAAAGCAGGGCGTTTACGCAATAATCGGGCCTCCCCGTATAATCCAGCAGCGGTAGAAGCTTGTATTTCGAGCCGGTTAGCTCCTCCTCCAGCTGGTTAATGCTGTAGAGACCGTCCGTATCAATGGACTGCAGGCTTTTATGTACCGCATTTAATATTTTTGGGTTAATAATATCTTGGAAATAGAGCACGGACAGCCTTGTCTTCGTCCGCTTGCCGATCGTATATTCCTTCACGTGAAGAGAATGGCTGCGCAGCCGTTTGCGAATGAGCGCTACATTGACGGACATATCCTCGATAAAGCCGTCTTTGGGGCCTTTAATGGAAATTTCCGTGCTGGATTCGCTTGGCATCCGCTGCGGGCGGTCGCTGATTCCCATATTGAAATAACGCTTTTCCTGAACAAAATAAAGAAATAGCCCCCCCTCAAAAACAATCTCATCAATATCTTCCGCGGTAGGCATTCCCTTATATGCGAACAGAGACAGCCGGGAAATCATCTGATGGATGTCTTCAGCCGAAGCCTTGCCGGCTGCCTCGTAATATTCGGTAAGAACGGGAAGGACAAACTCGTGAATTTGCCCCGTATCGCAAAGAGCATTCGCGTATACCAGTACGACGGAAGGCTTGTCGCTTGCTCCGAACCGGCATGGCTTGACGAATACGTCAGCCGACCCCTGATATAACTGCTTCAATCGTTCTTCGGTCCAGCTCACGCTGCCTGCGGCTGCCGTCATTGAGGTTCATCCTTCCGGTATGGTTTGGCAAACAAGGTGATGACCATCCATGTCAGTGTTATAACCAGCAGAATAACAAGCGAAATAGGCAAAAACACTTTGTACATCCACTGGTAATAGGAATAATCATTCGTGCGAATGATGCCAATAAAGATATAGCTGGACATAATAACGGCCGTCGTCCATTTGCGGACTTTCCCCTTCATCTTCAGAACATCGGTCAAGAGGTACACCGCTATGCAAATGCGAATGCAAGCCCCTGACATCCATTGAAAGATCGAGAAGAAATCGACATGCTCTATATATTGCCCCACCTTCACAAGACGCCACTGTTCGTAAGGGGAAGTCATCTGATTGGCTGCTTCCTTGGGACCGAATTCGGTAATAGCCCCAACGATTGGCCCCAGCATGATTCCTACGATAAACAGGCCGTAGACGAGAACGTGCCACGTCTTGATTTTTTCGCTAAGCCTATGCTGCAGCAGTAGCAGGAAGATAACCTCGATATAACCGCTTGACGCATACAAGATGCCGTCGGCAACAGGTGTCCACCCGTGCTCCAGAATCGGGGTCAGCAATCTATAGTCTTTTTCCGAGTGGTTAAAGACGGCGACGAACACCCCCAATACGCAGACAAAGGGAAACAATACGCCCGAGGTTATCGCAATCGAGCGGAGACCCCATACCGTTATAAAAAAGCAGATAATAACCAGAGTAAGAGCAAGCACCAGAGCCGGGGAGGCCGGCAGGTAGTTGGTTGTATTCCACTTCACGGTATGGAGAACGGTTGTTGCCCCGATTACATATAGAATGACGCAGACCGGAAGAATCAGAATCCATGACACAATGGGATGAGTCTTATCCGCTATCCACTTCTGCCACTTCTGCTGGCCCGACTTTTTCATCATCCAGGTCAGCAGCAGGCACAATACTAGATAAACAGCCCCTGTCACGATTACCGTAATCCAAGCATCCCGCCCGGAAGCGTCAAGCAGCATCGGATTAACAATGACATGATTGATAAGGCCGTTCGTCAAAGCGAAAATCATTAGCAATTGGGCGATATTGATTTTATTGGTCGTTCCACTCATAAGCAGCTCATTCCGTTCCTGTTATTCCCTGGGCACAGGGAAAAAGATTATGTTATTGATTCCCAATAGCAATGCCAAATTATTCATAGAAACAAGAAGAAAGGCTCCCCGGATACGGAGAGCCTTTCTTTAAAGCCCCTCTAAGGGCCGATGTTCAATTAGCGGCTTTAGCCGGTTTTCCCAGATCCACCTTGGATTGTATTGCCGGCGGATTATGGTCTTGGCCTGAATAACCGGATTATTCTCCATCCGTTCCAGGATGAGCTCCGCGTGCTCGCGCAAATACGCCTCCTCCGAAGGATGATAGGTCTCTCTCGTATCCACGCCGAACCCCCTTGCATTCCATCTCATAAAATACGCTTGAAGCCGGTTGCCCAGTTCCTCTAACGCCGGTACCGCCTCATTAAGAACAAGCATATTGCCCCGGCTGGCCGCCTCCAGCACAATAAGCCCAAAGGATTCCGAGTAAGAGGTGCATATAAACAGATTGCTTAAAGTAAACAGATCCATGACCCCCGAATGCGGAAAGCCGTCCGGCCAGCCCAGATCCGAGGTGAATACAAGGTCTTCTCGGCCAAGACCGTATAGCTCTCCTTCGCTTCCGATTCTCCGTTTGTAAGCAGCCGGCTCGATATCGAGAGACGGAAAATCGCAAAAGATCATCTTCACCCGTTTGCCCGACACCGCTCCAATGGCCCCTAACAAAGCAGCCGCTTTCTCCATCTGCTTGCCTGTCGTGAGCCGGCCGGGATAGACGGCCAGAATGTCCGGCGACAGCAGATCGGTCCTCGTTCCAAGCCGCCGTACCTCTTCTCCCATTTCGCCAAACAGATTGAGGCTGTTGGGAATCGCTTTGCACAGCTCCAGGGGAACCCTGTACTGGTCCGCAAGCGCGGCTAGTCCCGATTCGGCCGGATAAAGATAGGTCGTATTCGGCAGCGGCAGAAACCTGGCCGAGAGAGGCCAGTCCATCCGCTGCGGCCTGACGGCCGGGTAAGAATGCGTCATGGCAAGGAACCGAAGCCGGGGCAGCCGGGCCTGCGCTTGGCGGACCGCAATATTATGAACGAGGTGCCAGCCCTGGTACAAAATATCGTGGAGAAACACAACGTCCACATCAAGCAAAGCTTCATAGAGGCTGTCGGCAATGGCCTCTGCCTCCTGGAAGAAGCTTGGATGAACCCTTCCCGTTGGCTGCGCGTAATCCACCCAATGTATCTGCTTGCCATGCAGCCTATTCGTTATTTTCACCCACTCAATCCGTTCGTCGCTATAGATGCCATACCGCTCGGAATCCGGGCAGTCCTGACTGACGAGCATCTTGACTTCGGCTCCGCCGCCAAGCAGCATATGCAGATGCTCCTCCACAACGCTGACTAAGGAATAGGTTTTCGACAACCCGTTGAACATGGTCAGAATCGCAACCTTCAACGCTCGCCCCCCTTTTTTTCGCGTAAATAATGTCTTGTATGCCTGAATAAAAGGGATTATGCATAGGTATGTAGGGTGTGCGTATATAGGGCTGAATACTGTGCTAGGAGGGGATAACGAAAATGGCCTGTGTCAATCTGGGGATAGCCAATGATTTCAACTTGTTTCTGTTTGGCGATCACACGCAATCCTTCGTTGATTCGGAGGGGAGAGTGGCCGTTGGCGGCAATGCCACTTACAACAGCTATGGGGTAGGGGATAAACTGCCCGTTTCTACAACCAGATCGGATCTCATTATCCGGGGAGACGTAAATATCACGGCAGGAACTAACTTCGCGGGAAATACAACCGTGTTTCCTAGCAGCACTGTCATTAACTATACGATGACCAATAACAACCGAGTTCCCGGCCAACCCCTGGTGGGCACCCCTATCGATTTTGACGGAGCGGAGCAATCCTTGGCCCAGTTATCCCTTAACCTTGCCGCCTTGCCGGTAAACGGCACGGTAATGAATCATTTTGGCCAAATCGTACTTACGGGAACGGATCCCGCGATTAACATCTTTATGTTTAACGGCAATAATGTGGACGGCAACGGGCTGCGCCTGGATACGGCGAACGGACTTAATATCATCGCCCCTGCGGGCTCGACTATCCTTATTAACGTTGGCGACGATAACGTCGGCTTCGGCAGCTTTCAAATCTTCCGCAATGGCGTTACGGCCAGTCCTAGCGAAGGACAGTTTATTCTTTGGAATTTCTATCAGGCGGTTACCGCCTTTAATCAGAATATCTCGATTACCGGCTCGGTGCTGGCTCCTTACGCCAACTGGGAAGCGATTGGCTTCGGCAACATTGACGGCACGCTTGTCGCCCAATCGCTTACGAATGTTGGCGGCACGCTTGAGGCGCATAATATTCCGTTTATGGGCTGCCTGCCGGGTACCGCCGTGCCAATGACTTCGACAACAACAACGACAACGCTAGCCCCAACAACGACGACAACCTCAACCACGTCAACGACAAGCACGACATCAACGACCTCAACAACGAGCACCACGTCAACATCCAGTACATCAACCGCCGTCCCTACTACTTCAACGACAACAACAACGACAACGACGCCGGTGCCTACGACAACAACCACAACTTCTACCTCTACGACGACACCGGCCTTAATTACGGGACCCATCATTACGGCAACCAAAACACCAAATGTCTCAACCGCGCAAATTGGGGATACGATTACTTATACGATCACCGTCACAAATGTAGGGACATCGCCGGGAGAAGCCTTGTTGGTCGAGGTCCTTCCTCCGGGCATCCAGTTTATTCCGTCCAGCCTGTTCATTGACGGGGGCCGGTTCAGCGGCGTCGATATTACCGAACAGGTCGTCATCGGGATAATTAACGCAGGGCAGGTCGTCACCATCCAATTCGAGGCTTTTGTCGCAGGTCATCCGCCAAACGGACAAATTGTCAATGCGGGCTTTGTTGTTACTGTCCCGCCGGGCACCGTGCCGGCGACCTGTACGCCGGGAGACGTATCCTTGACCCCTTTGCAAGGCGTCACCCCTATTCCCGGGCTTATGCTGCCTGTCCTACCCGTCTTTAAGCCGGGCGTAACGCCGGCGCCGGGCCAGGTTCCCAACCTTGGACCGATAACCGACCCAAGCGGAAACGTCCTGCTTAATCAGCAGGTCACCGTTCCCGGCATTACGCTTACGCCGCTTGTAGGCTTAACTATTCCTGTTCTGACGGGAACCGTTCAGCCTATTATCTCAACCAGCTTTGTTGCGGTTCCGAATACACCGGGCCCAAATGCGCCTTCTCTTCTGGTGTCCAAGGCTTTCCTTGATATTTCTTTGTTTGCGGGACAGCGGATAACGTACACGATCTTTGTCGTCAATAACGGCAATGCCGTGTCCGGAAGAACGGTCCTGACCGATGCTCTGCCGTCCAATGCGACATTCCTCCCGGGTACCGTCCGGGTCAATAATGTTCTTAGGCTTAATGCGAATCCGAATGAAGGCATTAGTCTCGGACCTATTGCTCCTAACCAAAATGCGTTTATCCGGTTTGACGTGCTTGTAAGAGGCAGCGGTTCACTGACGAACACGAGCCAGGTAAAAGCCGATTTTATTATGCCGAATCAACAGATTGTCTCGCAGACGTTCCGATCTAATACGATTTCGAACCCGGTCAGCACGATCCGGGCAGCCGATTTTGCTTCCTTCCTCAAGACGGCGGACGCGCAAATCGTTAAGGTCGGAGACAGCTACCACTACAATGTTACGCTTACGAACCTGTCAACGGATATTACGGCAGGCAACGTCATCTTCTACGATCCGCTCGACAATCAGCTTCAGTTCGTTTCGGGAAGCCTTACCGTTGACGGCATACCGCAGCCTGACCCTCAAGCGGGCATCCCGCTTGGCACCATCGGTCCCGGCGCAACGCGGCGGCTGACCTTCCAGGTCAACGTGCTGGCTGAGCCAGCGGGCGGCATCCTTATTAACCTGGCGGCTGTTCTGTTCGAATTCCGCTTCGGAACGTCCTGCTTCCGGGCCGGTCTCTTGACCAATACCGTACGGATTATCGTGGAGGAAGAGGAGGAATAACGCAAAAAAGCCCAAGACCATGCTTCGCAAGGGTCTTGGGCTTCCTGCTCTTTATTACGCAAATTCCCAGCAGCTAAGACTGAGGTTGCCGTATTGATAGCTGCGGTGAAGCAGCTTCGCCTGGCGGGTGCCGTCCCCTGTACCCATGGCCAGCAGAAGCGGAATAAAATGCTCGCTTGTCGGCACTGCCTGAGCCGCATACGGAGCTAACGTGCGGTATTGGAACAACGCGTCAATATCCCAAGTCTCCAGACGATCCTGCAGCCATTGATCGAAGCTGGCTGCCCAATCGTCTACGCCGTCCGAACGCCAGTTCAACGCACGCAAATTATGAACGGTTCCCCCGCTTCCGATGATCAGAACATCCTGCTCCCGAAGCTCGGCAAGCGCTTTGCCAATCTGGTACTGCTGCTCGTTGGTCAAGTACCGGTTCACCGATAAAGCAATAACGGGGATATCCGCATCCGGATACAAAGGCTTCAGCACCGCCCATGCGCCATGATCCAGACCGCGCTCTTCGTCCGTTACCGCCTGTATCCCTTGCGTCTCAAACAAGGATACGATGCGTTCCGCCAGAGAACGGTCCCCTTTCGCCGGGTAAGTCATCCGGTACAGCTCATCCTGGAATCCGCCAAAGTCGTAAATCGTGCTGTACGTCTTAGATGCGCTGACGGCTTGCACGTTCTCCTCCCAATGGGCCGAGAATAGAACAATGGCCTTCGGCTTTGGATGATTAGCCGCGAAGGTCTTCAATAAATCCGTATAGCTGTTATCCTCCAATACGATGGATGGCGCGCCATGCGCGAAGAAATAAGATGGAAGCATTATCGTCCACTCCTTTTATATAGGTATTATGCTCTAGCGTCTTCCTTGATCCATTGCAGGAAATCCTGTTGATTCTCTTCCGTAACGCCATGATCGGACTTATACGTTTTGAACGTAAGCTTGGGGGCAAGCTCCCGGAAATAAGCTTCGTTCTCGTATCCGATGCTGACCGGAAATACCGAATCGTATTCGCCGTGCGAAATAAAGAAGGCTACCTGCTCCACGCTCTGCAGCGCATATTCGTCCTTCACGAAACCGGGCACGTAACCATTCAAAGCTACGATCCCTCTCAGTTGGTTCCCCATCGTAAGCGCCAGCGTCATCGCCAGAATCGCCCCTTGGCTGAAGCCAAGCACATAACGGCGCTGCGGATCTATCGGATATTGTGCAGTTGCTTCCTTAATAAAGGCTTCCAGCTGCACGGCTGCTTGATCGAATAAGTCACGGACCGGATTGCCGAGGCTTTTGAGCTCATAATATTGATAACCTGCTCCGAGCCGAAGATTGCCCCGGATACCGATAATGATGCAATCCTCTGCCAGTGGTTCAACTAACCCGTACATATTCCGCTCGTTCGAGCCTTTCCCGTGAAGCGTAAAAATCGTGGGATACGTTCTGCCCGGCTCCAAATTGGACGGCAGATGGACATCATACTCATAAACCGAGTTCATGGAACAACCCTCCGTTTGAAATGAAATATATTAGTAATGTGAATATTTATTTTATATAAGAAATATAACGCCGCAAGGTCTAGCCTGTCAACCGGAAAATTGTTAATATAAATATTAGTTATGTATGACTAATATTTTTGAGGAGTGAGCTGCGTCATGGATATCGGCTCCACCATTCGGGCCATCCGCAAACGGAAGAACATCACGATCGCCCAAATATGCGAAGAAACCGGCTTGTCTCAAGGCTTTATGAGCCAGGTCGAAACGAATAAGACCTCCCCGTCGATTGCAACGCTCGAGAGCATTGCGAATGCGCTTAAGGTTCCGCTGGCCTATTTGCTGCTGGATAAAAAGGAAAAGATGCAGATCGTCCGCAAGGATGATCGCCGGGTAACGACAAGCGGGCCGGACAAGCTGAACGTCTCTCACCTGAGCTCCACCAAAAATGTTCATATGATGATCGTTGAGCTGCCGCCCGGCGCGTCAACCGGAGAAAATCACGCCCACGAGGGCGAAGAAGTCCATGTCGTGATCCAGGGAACGATCTATATCGAGCAAGGAGAGGATGCCGCCGAATTAAGCGCCGGCGATTCCTTCAGCTGGAATGCCTGCACCCCGCATACGGTGAAGAACATCGGGGAGGATACCGCAATCGTCATGATCGCGGTTTACACCGAATCGGATCCTTCGAAAGCGTTTATGTAAAGAAGCATTAAGGGCACCCCGCATGGTGCCCTTCTTCTTTTCAAAATAAATAATTTATACACATTTGTTCCCGCTTGACGCTCTTTTCTCGGCCTAGCCCCCTGTGATAAAGTGGAAAAAGGGCCAAATAAAGATCCGTGGAGGGGAAATGAAGGACGCATACCGTCCAGCGAGCCTAAACAAAATAACATACATACCTTTTCGTTGAAAAACGAAGGAAAGGAAGGCAATTATTCATGAATGCTTCTCATGCTGGTGGATCCAGCTCTGCCCCCGACTTAACGAACATTAAGCGCGGGCCTATTATTGCTACAATTATAATTGGCGCTTTTATCGCCATTCTCAATGAAACGCTGCTAGGCAACGCGCTTCCCGAGCTAATGAAAGCCTTTGAAGTTGGCCCTTCAACCATTCAATGGCTCACAACGGCCTATATGCTTGTTGTAGGCGTACTCGTTCCGGTAACGGCGTTGCTTCAACAATGGTTTACGACCCGACAGATGTTTATAGGCGCTATGACCTTGTTTTTTGCGGGTACGGTTATTTCGGCCGTTGCCCCCGAGTTTGGCGTCTTGCTTGTAGGACGGATTGTTCAAGCCATCGGCACCGGCTTGATGCTGCCCGTATTAATGAACACCATTATGGTTATCTTCCCGCCGGAAAAACGCGGGGGCGCCATGGGCCTGATCGGGCTTGTCATTATGGCGGCTCCAGCCATCGGCCCAACCTTGTCCGGCGTTATTATGGACTCGCTTAACTGGCGCTGGTTGTTTATTCTCGTTATTCCTCTTGCGGCTTTGTCGATTATCTTCTCCTTTATGTTCCTGAAGAACGTATCGGATATTACGAAGCCTAAGGTGGATATCCTTTCGATTCTGCTTTCCACGATCGGCTTCGGCGGCCTGGTATACGGCTTCAGCTCGACAGGCGAGAAAGGCTGGTCGGATCCGGTGGTCATCTGGACGATCGCCGTTGGCGCTGTTGCGTTGATTATCTTTATCTTGCGCCAATTGAGGCTGGAGGCTCCGATTCTGGACCTGCGCGCCTTCAAATCGCCGATGTTCTCTATCGTAACGATTCTTCTCTTCGTCCTTATGATGACGTTGTTCTCGACGATGACGCTGCTGCCAATGTTCCTGCAAGGAGCACTTCTGATGACGGCATTCACTTCCGGCCTCATTATGCTTCCGGGCAGTATTGTGAACGGCATTATGGCACCGATCTCCGGCGTATTGTTCGATAAATTCGGTCCTCGCGTTCTGGTAACGCCCGGCCTTATCCTTGTGGCGATCTCGCTGTGGATGTTTACCGGCATTGACGCCACGGCAAGCAACGGGCATATCATCATGATTCATATTATTATGATGATTGGTATTTCCCTTGTGATGATGCCGGCTCAAACCTCCGGCCTGAACCAGCTGCCGCGCCACCTTTATCCGCATGGCACGGCGATCCTGAACACTCTGCAGCAAGTGTCGGGCGCAATCGGTACGGCGCTGTTCATCAGTATTATGAGTAACGGCACCAAAGATTATCTGAAGACCTCCTCCGATCCGGGCTCGCCGGCTGAGCAAGCTCACGGAATGGTGGCAGGCATTCATGACGCCTTCTGGATTGGCCTTATTGTCGCCATTGCCGCCATCGTAATCGGTTTGTTCGTGAAGCGCACCAAGCCGCCTGAAGGCGATCAGCCGACGGAAGGCGAGAAGCAAGTAAGCATGAGTCATTAATTGAACAAAAGCGCCCTCCAGATGATTCTGAAGGGCGCTTGCCGTTTGGAGCTTATTTCAGGAAGCCTTCTTTGAAGATTGCAAGCAGGTTTTCCAAGGTAGTAGGGTCACTGTAGGATGATGCTTCCGTATCGATTTCGATGACATGATTGTTTTTAACCGCAGGAATGTTCTTCCAAGTGTCCGTATTCATAAAGGCATTGTCGTTCGCGCTGCTTCTGCTAAGTACGATATAATCGCCCGCGTAATCGGACAGCAGCTCTTGCGACAAAGTGTAGTAGCCAGGTCCTTGAGCATCCTTCGCTACTTTCTCGGGCATTTTCAGCCCCATTGCTTGGTACAATACTTCTGTGCCGCGTGCCCAGTGGTCGCCAAACACGTAGAAGCTCTTCGCGTCGGTCTCAATGACGGAGACGGTTGCGTTCTCGCCGATCTTCGCTTTAATCTCGTCGCCGGCTGCGGCGGCACGGGATTTGAAATCGTCAACCCACGTTTGCGCTTCTTTTTCTTTGCCAAGAACCTTGCCGATCTCCAGCTGTTGATTCAGATAATCAAACTTGCCCCAAGTAAAAGCAACCGTAGGAGCGATTTCGCTCAGCTTGGCAACGTTCTTGCTCTCCGTGCCAACCACGATCAGATCCGGATCGAGCTCGATAATTTTCTCCAGGTCTTCATCGGATACGACTTCCACGCCTTTCAGCTTCTCGGTGAAAAGCGGGCTCATATTGGTCCATTGGTCTACGCCAACAAGGCTGGCACCCATGGAAATCATATTTGGCGCGTAAGCCAGCGCTACGATGCGCTTTGGATTTACCGGGATTTCCACCGGGCCGCTCTCGGATTGATAAGTAACGGTTCCGGATGCCGGCTGTTCCGCTGCTGCGGATTCCGTTGACGCAGGTGTTTCGGTCGCAGCCGCAGCTCCGCTATTTGCGTTGCTCTTGTTGTTTGCCGAGTTGCTGCCGCATGCGCTAAGAACAACAACAAGCACTAGCAGCATAATTGCAGGAATAAACTTTTTCATGGTCTAGCTCCTTTTATTATGAATGGCATTTACTACGATAATGATTATCAATATCACATTAAATAACTATAAATGGTTATTGAAAGTCTGTCAATGAGCGCAAAATAAACATTATTGCAATAAAGCGGAGGTTATTTAAACATGAGCATGGACCATTTGCGGTATCCCATCGGGCCTTTCGAAGAAGTATGCGGCCCTACGGCCGAGCAGCGCAGCAATTGGATGAAGGAGATCGAGCGGATGCCGTCGCGGCTTCGGAATGCGGTGGGAAATCTGTCCGAAGATCAGCTAGCGACCCCTTACCGTCCCGGCGGCTGGACGATCCGGCAGGTCGTTCATCATCTGGCGGATAATGACATGAACTCTTATATCCGATTCAAGAAAGCAATGACCGAGGAGAACCCGGCCGCTTCCACGTACCGGCAGAACATGTGGGCTGAGCTTAACGACTATGAAGCTCCCATCGAGACGTCGCTTGTTCTGATCGAAGCGCTGCGCAGCCGATTTGCCGTGCTGCTGCAAGGGATGCAGTCATGGGACTTTGCAAGAACCTTTACAAGCCCGACAAACGGACTTATGACGCTGGATACGGCCATACAACGCTTCGAATGGCATGGCCGGCATCATCTTGCCCAAATCAACTCATTAAAAAAGCGTATGGGCTGGTAGCCCATACGCTTAAATGCCTCTTGCGTTTATCTTGCGACGCTTTCCAGTACCTGCTTCACCAGACGCTTAGGTGCCGCCAGCAAATAAGCCTCCTGAATAAGTATGGCTAGCTCGTCCCAGTTCGGACCCGCTTCCATATCAACGGAAACCCAGCCATGATGGCCGATATACGGCGTCTTAACATAGCCGCCCTGCTCAAGCAGCAGGTATTGCTGCTCCTTCGTCGCTTTGATCGACAGGCTCGGGAGGGCGCTATTATGCCCTTCCCCCATCATAATGAAGGTTTTTCCTCTTACCTTCATCACGTCATGCCCAAATCCGTCAACGATTTGGTCTACCTCCGGCAATGCGGAGCAAATCCCCCGCACCCGCTCCAGCATCGCTTTCCCAAGCTCCGTCTTCATCCTTAACCCTCTCTTCTCCGGTACAGGTCGATACTCTTATAGCCTTCTCCCAGAACAAACTTCATCTCGGCTTTCCGTTTGGCCCTGGTCTCCTCTTGTACGGCACTAAACACATAACGGGCCCAATCCTTGCGGTACCCCGGGGTAAGCGATCGGAAGAACGCCAGAATCTCCGGCTGGTCCTGAAGTTCCTCTTCTACCTGGGACACAAGCGCCTCGTAGTCGGCCACGCTCTGGCTCGGCTTCTTAGAGGAGGCAGAGGAACCTTTCTTGCGAGCCTCGGACTTGAAGCCTACAACCGTAAAGACGTCATCCAGTCCTACCATACGGGCGAATTTAACCTCGCTGTCCCCGACATAGCCGTCCGCCTCGCTCGCACCAAGCCCTTCAAACAGACTGTCCCGGTGGATGTAGGTCGGATACGCTTTATTGCCCTTCTTCGGATAAGCCGCATAGAAATAACCGCCGTCCTCCAAGTAGTTATTCTCTATAATTTCAGTCATCAGCTTCTGCAAAGATGGCATTTCCAGGACAAAAGCAAAGATCAGGTCATAACGGCTGCCCGCCTGCAGCGTTGTTTCATATCGCTCCAAGCCGGCGAGCGCTTCGCTGCCCTCCGGCAGATGCAGAACGGCAGTTTTTTTATACTTATGTAAATTCAACTTCTCCACGATCGTCTTGCTCATGGGTAACCTCCGATTCCTTTACATGCGCGTAGGGTGCCTTGTCGTCGACCAGATTAAGCTGAATGCCATGCTCCAGATAGGCCTTTGCTCCGCATAATACAATCGTGAAGCCTTCCGTCGAGCCAATCGCGCGCTGCGCGATCTCCTCTGTTTCTCCCTGAAAGCCGGAGTCGGTAACGGTCACAAAGGTTTCCGATTCGGACAAAGCGGTAAATGTCCACTCCGCTCTTGTTCCCCAGTCGATGACAATACGCTTGTTCGTCTCAAGCTCCAGTACGCGAACCGGTGCCGATGCTCCGTACATCTCCCAGAACCACTCTACCTGACTGCCCGCTTCGAGCTTTCCGCTGCCTCTCGTAAACCAGAACTTCGTCGTAATAGCCGGATCGATAAAAGCCTCATACACTTCGCTCACCGGACGCCTGATCATCATTTCCGCTTTAGCTTCGATTGTTGTTGCCACCGCCAAACCTCCCCGTGCATTTTATTTCTTCCTTATTTCTATATTGGCCCGCGTTCGACCTGCTAAACCTGCTGCGGGCAGCATTCCTCGTTAGGGGCATAGCTTCTTTTATTATTTTTCCAGCCTCTTATAAACCGCCTTGATAAAGCCTCCAAATACGTCATGGCTGTAAGTGAAGCCGTGCTTCAGATAGTAACGGAGAGCCTCCTCGTTGCCATTCGATACATAAATGAACAGCAGATCCACGTCCGGAAAGCTTTCCAGCCACTCTATCGACGACTCGAACAGCTTCTTGCCAAGTCCCATGCTCCGGTAGCCGTCACGCAAATACAAATTGCTGAGGAAGCCAATCTTCTTCGGAAGCTCTACCCAATCCGGGTAGAAGCCCATGCTGTCAGCCAAGTCCCGGTTTGGAGCCCAAGCCGGAAGCTTGTCATCCCCGGGTTCCAGATCTTCTACCGTCGAGAATGCGTAGCCAACCGGCACGCCTTCATCTCTTGCGATCAGGACATGGGTACGAAGCGCACCGTCATAGCTTCTGCGCATCCGCGTATCAAAGTTCATCCGGTCGAATACCTCCGGAGCCATGACAGCCCGGGACTGCTGGAAGGCCATCAACTCGTTGCACAGCTCCCGGCAAGGCTCAATGTTGCCGTCCTTTACAACCTCTATCGTTATATTCGTCATGTCTGCCTCCTGCATGCCATCTCTTCCTCTTGTATAACTAAAATACCGTGAACGGCTATCCCAATGCAATCGGCGATTAGACACAAAAAAAGAGCCTCTGCTAAAGAGACTCTTCCTCCATGTTCTATTCAAACAGCTTGCCCAGCGCATCCAGCATTTCGCCCGTGCCATGCTCGCGTATCTCCGGCGTATCATGACCGTCGAAGAAGGCGCCTTGCTCGGTGAATACCAGCTTGGTTCCGCCGTCCATGGGGAACAATTCGATTGTAGTTGTCGAGACGGACATCCGCGTGTCGTTCATATCCAGCGTGTACGTGTAGACAATACGCTCGGCCGGCACAATTTCTTGATAGACCGCGTCAAAGGTAAAGACAGGTCCCTCCGGCGGCCCGCCGCTGCTGTACTCGCGCCCACCTACCCGGAATTCGAATTGATCGGGCTTCGAGAACCACTTGCCCTTTACTTCCGGATCGGCAAAAGCTTCGAATACCCGCTCCGCGCCAGTCTTGTAAGTACGTTCAACAACAAAGGTTGCGTGCTTAACAAATCTTTCGCTCATCGTGAATGATCCTCCTCAAATGAATTGCGAAGCAATTCATGCTTCGTAAGCATAAGCTTAATGAATTGCGAAGCAATTCATGCTTCGTAAGCGTAGTCCCTCCGATTACGCCTCGTCTTCTCCCTGCTCCAGCAGGCTGCCCAGCCTGTCCAAATGCTGCTCCCAGCTGGCGCGCCTTTCAAGCACGGGCTTCTCGAACTCCATCTTCATCGCCTGCAGAAGACCCGTAAAATCATCCACCGTCAGGCCTTTCTTGCCGATGAGCAGCTTGGAGGCATGCTCCAGCTGTTCCAGCAGCTTCTGCTGCCGAATTATCTGCTCTTTGATCCGCTGCTTCTGCAGCGTCACCATCTCCAGCGGACTGATCTGCTTGGCGGATAACGTCTCCTTAATCTCCTCCAGCGACAAGCCCAGCTCCTTCAGTGTCAGAATCTGATGAAGACGGGACAGATCGGACTCGTCGTACAGACGGTGACCGGAATCGGTCTGTCCCGACGGCGAGAATAATCCGATCTGGTCGTAGAAGCGCAAGGTTCTGACCGTCAGCCCCGTCATTCTGGCGAGGTCTCCAACTTTCCAAAGATTGTTCATGCTCAGTCCTTTCGTGGACGCTAGCTTCATACCGGTAGCTCTATTGTAAAACATGACGTTACGTAAGGTGCAACCCCCAAGCCGATTTTACATTAGAAATATATTTGCTACGGATAAAGAGGAAATAGACAAGCTGAATAACAACGAATGATCCAAGCACCGTCAGTGACGGCTTCATCATATTGTACTCGAACATATTTTGCATCGCCGTAAGGGCAACCGCTCCGTGAATGACGGCCACTACGATCGGGGCGAAGAACAGAATGATCAGCTGCTTCGTCAGAATGGCGGACAGCTCGCGGTCCGTAAGCCCAATCTTATGGATCGCCTGGAACTTCCGTTTATCCTCGCCAAGGTCGGTATACAGGCGGAAGTACAAGAAGCTGCCCGCTCCCACGAAGAATACGATGCCGATAAAAAATCCGACGAACAGAACAATGCCAAAAATCTGATCCTGCTGGTACAGCGCGTAATCCACGCCCATAAACCAGTTATCGGTTTTGCCAAGCTTGCCGTCAATCTCTTCTCCCGCCTTTTTCAACGTTTCATGCGAGCCGGTTACGTCAAAGGCATACTGGTAAATATCGCTCTCCGACTGCTTCATCCGGTCAAACCGTTCATCGGGCACCACGTAATAATCGGTTCCCGCTTGGATAGCCGGCGTATCAATCGTTTGCACGGGCTTTAGAATAAGCCCCGCTTCCTTGAGCGTAACCGGCGTCAGCTCCGGCTGAGCTGCCCCCATCATCGCGCCGTTGTAGTGGACAATAGCCGTTTCATCGCCTTGCACGTCGGCCTTAGTCCCCTTTACTGCCGTTACGAGCGCATTAAAGGCGGATTGTGGCACGATGGAAATTCTCTTGCCGTCCTTCGTCTCCACATTTTTAATGGTGAGCGCATAGGATTGATAGGACAGTCCCGCATCCTTCAGCGTCTGTTCAATCATCGCGACATCCTGCTCGGAAGGCTTGTCATACGAGGTGTACTTCATGGCGAACGGATTATCGTTCCGGATAACATCCGTATACATTGATTTAAAGCCAAACAACGAACCAATCGCGGAGAAAGCGACCGTCGACAGAATCGCCACCATAAAGAACGTTCTTGCGTTATCCTTCATTCGGAAGGCAAGGTCCGATAACAGGACGATGTTTGTTTTCCGCCAGAATATCGAACGGCTCTTGCGGCCTTTATGAACGGCATACACGCTCAGCTGCGTGAACAGGAAGTACGTACCGATAATAACGACAACCGTTACCGGAATCATCGCATAAAAGACCAGCATGCCTTTGGCCACCAGCGCTGCGGCATAACCGCCCGCGATCAAGAGCAACGCAAACCAGGATAACAGCGCGGATGCTTTTGGCTCCGGCTTTGGCTTGTTAGAGCCCTTCAGCAAATCGATAAGCGAGTTGTTCCGAAGCACCGTCACCGTAAACAACGAGATAAGCAGGAACAGCGCCATAAAAGCCGCCCCGGTCAGCACAATCGCCTTCGTTGGAAAATAAAACGGCAGCGCCGCGTCAAGGCTGAGCAGCTGCTTGGCTGACATAAGAATGATTTGGGCGAAGCCAAATCCGAGCGCAATACCCGCGATCGTCGCGCCAAAGCCGATCACGATATTTTCCATAAACACAAGACTGCGCAGCTGCATACTGGTCATCCCATGCATGATGAGGATGCCAAACTCCTTCTTGCGCGTCTTCAGGAATGATCCCATCGAGTAGAGCACGAAGAAGAACGAGAACACATAGATAACCGATTCCGCGAAATGCATGGCAGTAGTCACGTTAATATGAATGCTGCCATCGGCAAGCCCCGGATGAAAAGCAAATATTGAATAGACGAAAAACACCATAACCGAAAACGCGCTGCTTAGAAAATACCCCGCGTAAATCCTCCGGTTGCGGATTACGTTATTGAAAGCAAACCGTCGCAAGCTCATAAATAAGCCCTCCCTGTTGATTTGATCCCATCGTAACAAAGGAGGGAATGACGCTGCTATCGATTAACCTTACGTTTCCTTACATTATTGAAAGGTTCCTCTTCTCTTACGGTAGGCGTCCGGCGACATGCCGTACTCCTCGCGGCAACCGCACCTTGATCTCCCCAACCTGTAGCAGGCGGGAATAGAAAAAGAGATGCCCATGATCGTCATGAGACATCTCCTTCTCCAGCTTATCAGCTCTTAAAGTCCGGCTTTGCGAAGCTCGGATTCGGGTATTTGTAGAAGCCTTCGCCCGTTGCCCGGCCTAGCTTTCCTTTATCGATGTATTCGCTTTTCAGCAGTCCGGCGATTTTCTCGAACTCCGCGTTGCGGGTAGCTTTCGCTTTCGCAAGGCCAATGTTATAGGCCGTATTGATGCCAACAACGTCAAGGATGGCGAATGGTCCAAGTGGCGCGCCGGTCGCAACCATCCACGTCTTATCAATCGTCTCCACATCGGCGATTTCGCGGACGAGCAGCTGTTGGGCCGCTTCAAGCAGCGGAACAAGCAGAGAGTTCAGGATGTATCCTGGCTGCTCCTTCTGCAAGGGCAATGCCACCATGCCAATGGCTTTGGCAAACGCCACAACCTCCTCGAAAACCCGGTTTTCCGTACCGGGATGCCTCATAATCTCGGCGGTGTTGTTCTTCCATATCTCATTGGCGAAATGCAGCGCAAGGAACTGGCCCGGACGGCCTGTCGCATCCGCAAACTGGCTTGGCAGCAAGGTAGAGGAGTTCGTCGCAAACACGGTTTTCGCCGGTGCCGCTTGTCCAAGCTTCGTATAGAAATCGATCTTGATCTGAACGACTTCAGGTATCGCCTCAATAACCAGATCCGCGTCCGCCACAGCCTGCGTCAGGTCGCTATTGTAAGCAATCCGTTCAATAGCTGCGTTAAGCTCGGATACCGGGGCATTCAAATCCGCTTCGTAATGCGGCCTCAGCTCGGCAATCCTCTCTTTGGCTTTCTCCAGTGCTTCGTCATTAATATCGTAGACCGTTACGTTAAACCCTTTAAAAGCGGTCTGAAAAGCAATCTGGCTGCCGAGAACGCCGCTGCCTGCAACAGTAATGTTTGTGTAGTTCATTGTCCAAGCTCCTTTGTTTGGCCATTCTCTTTTAAAATCCCCTGTTCAGGTGAATCCATGCGAAAATAAAATAGCCGCTACCCTTGAAGGGTAGCGGCCACTGGAAGCCATTATTTCGTTTTGAAGCTGAGGAAGCCATCATCGACCGGAATGGTTTGACCGTTAATCGCGCTTGCTCCGTCGGTGAACAAGAATGTTACCACGCTTGCCACTTTCTCAGGCTGAATCAGCTGGCCGCGCATATGCTGAGCGCCAAGCGCCGATTTCATCGCTTCGTCGTCGCCAAGGATTGGCGTGTTGATAAAGCCGGGAGCAACGCCTACAACACGAATGCCATAGTCGGCGAGCTCAAGCGCGCCGGATTTGGACATCATAACAACAGCAGCTTTGGCTGCGTTATAGTTGAAGCTGCCCAGCGCCGCCGCCGTACCGTAGATCGATGCAGTGTTCACGATCGTACCTGTGGCGCCTAGCTCGACCATTTTTTTCGCGCCGTAATACATGCCGTAGTAGACGCTATGCTGGTCGACATCAATAACGCGGTGATACGATTCCGGATCCATCTCGAGGAAAGGCTTCACAAGGCCAATGCCCGCGTTGTTGAAGATCCCGTTCAACGTGCCGAATTTCTCTACCGCGAAATCAACGAGTGCTTTCACTTCTTCGCCTTTCGATACGTCTACCTTGAAGGAAGCCGCTTTGCCGCCAGCCGCTTCAAGCTCTGCAACAACCGCATTCGCGCCATCCAGGTTATAGTCCGCAATAACAAGCGATGCGCCTTTTGCAGACAGCTGCAAAGCCGTTTGCTTGCCTATGCCGCTTGCTCCGCCAGTAATAATAATGACTTTGCCGTCTAGTTCTGCCATGATAAATATCCCCTTTGCTCTGAAGTAGTTGTAGAAAAACGTAAAGCCGCAAATTAGATCAAAATCGATCCGCCGTCGATCACGAATTCTTGTCCAACAATATGAGTGGAGAGGTCGGATACGAGATACATCATCAGGTTGGCGATCTCTTCCGCTTCGGCATATCGGCCGTCCGGCGTTGTATTCGCCAATTGCTGTCTTGCTGCTTCAGCCGCTTCCTGATTGCCTTTGCCAAAGCCGCTTTCGATCGAGCGCATCATTTGCGTATTAACAACGCCCGGGCATACCGCGTTAACGCGGACGCCGTATGGTGCCGCTTCAACGCCGGCCGTCTTTGTCATGCCAAGCACCGCATGCTTGCTTGCGCCGTAGGCCACCATGTTTGGCGTTGCCAAAAGCCCTGCTCCGGATGCGGTATTAACGATTGCGCCGCTCTTCTGAGCGATCATTTGCGGAAGCACATGCTTGAGTCCAAGGAATACGCCACGCACGTTAATCGCCATCAGTCGGTCAAATGCTTCGGTTGGATACTCGACCAAAGGAACAATTTTGCCTTCCCAGCCGGCGTTGTTGAGGAAAATATCGATTTTCCCGAACTTCTCGACTGTTTGAGCCACATAACCCTGAATATCTTCTTCTTTGGTTACGTCTGCTTTTATAAATACGGCTTCTCCGCCGTTTGCCTGGACTTGCTTAACCGTCTCGTTTCCGGCTTCCTCCGACAGGTCAACCACAACAACCTTTGCGCCGTTCCCGGCAAGAGCAAGCGATGCTGCGCGGCCAATGCCTCCGCCTGCGCCCGTCACGATCGCCACTTTATCCGTAAAATCAAACTTTTGCATGACCAATCACTCCTTAAAAGAATTGCAATCGCTTTTTATTGCTATTCTTGCTTCGTAAGCTTGAACAAAAGAATTGCAGTACGCAGTTTGTGATGAACCAACTGTATTCATTCATGTCGCGTAAGCAATTTGCTTACAAACCTATCTTAACAGATTACTTTGTCGATTGTCGACAATTTAACCTAAAAAGCTCTTCCATTAACTCCAATTCCCTTTTTTTATTTAATTCCTATCAACAGGAATTCATAAATGGCTGCTTGCGCTTGTTCATATTCCGATGCCAGAATGGACGCAGTAAACCGCTGAAACGGAGCGTGAAATTCCTTGATTTTTTGCTCGCTCCATTTCACTTCAACAAAGATGTTCAGAATCAGGCTCGCCTTCTCGTAGAACTTCGCCAATGCGACATTGTCCGCCACTAACACAACATGCCGCAGCACCCGCTCGGCCTTCATCTCGTATTCCCGCACATTGCCCTGCTCGCAGGCAGCATCCGTATCTGCGGCATATTGCTTCAGCATTTCCTTATATTCAGGCGTCCATCGCTGCTGCCCGTACATAACAGCCACGCGAAGAAGCTCCGCCATCAGCGTATTGTAGTCTTCAATCTCGGATTGGGTAAAAGGCTTCACGATCGTCCCGCGCCGCGGAAGACGCTCCACAATCCCTTCAACCTGCAGCAAATATAACGCCTCCCGGACGGGCGCACGACTCGTATTCAGCTCCTTGGCGATTTCCTCTTCCACGATTTTATCTCCGGCATTCAGCTCTTTGCCGATAATTTTTTTCAGGATATGCCTATAGATCTGCTGCGGCAAAGACTCCCCGAACTGCGAATCCGATATTTCATAAGAATTGAACATGATTAATGTCTCCCTGTCTGTCTAATAAAGCTCCTCTTCTAGTTATCCCAAATTAAGCGGGCAAAATCAATATGCCGTTCGCTCTCCCCTGCAGCTGCATAGCAGATCGGCCATCAATTCGCTGCCGATTTGCAGTAAAACGGACAAAAACCAAAAGGTGTAAAACGTCGATTTTTGTCGTATTTCACCCTAAATATCGAACTGAATCACCGCCGAAATCGCAAAATCCCGCTGCTTCGACGGCAAGCGACATGGGTGACATGGACGCCTATCGGCCTCTCCCTCCTGCTTCAGGCACGGAATGATGCCGATACTCTGCGTCGAAAACAGCTCCGCAAGACATGCCCGCAAGTAAATTAAAGCTTGATTTTTATTTCATAATAACACCCTTTCAAACCCGTCTTATAATCGGTTAAATATAGGTCTATCACCTTCCCGCCATACACCGATCTGAAGCATGTAACCGGCTAAAAAACATGGAAACACGGCAGATTTCGGAGAAAAACAAA
The DNA here is from genome assembly GCF_037147795.1 of Paenibacillus sp. MMO-177. Classification (NCBI taxonomy): domain Bacteria; kingdom Bacillati; phylum Bacillota; class Bacilli; order Caryophanales; family Paenibacillaceae; genus Paenibacillus; species Paenibacillus sp. MMO-177. Next base: position 383,017 of record NZ_JBBCUR010000004.1, read on the forward strand.
GAGGCGCCCGATGGACGCCCCCTATAATCGTTATTGTGCTGTTGTTGTAGCTGCGGGAGCATCCGGAGGGGCTGCGCCGTCTGGCGCTGTGCCATCCGGTGCAGCGGCGCCGTCCTGCGGCATTTGACCGCCCATGCCACGACCGCCGCCGCCGCCAAATTCGCCATGACCGCCGCGTCCGCCGCCCATCCCGCCGCCAAATCCGCTTTGAGCCTCCGTAACACCTGATTCATTGACCCACGTGATGAGGGAGGAAGCCGTGAAGGATACCACTTTTGTTCCACCGCTGTATTCACCGTCCGCGTAAAGTCCATTCGTTGCCGTACCCGTTGACTTTCCGCCCGAGTAGACGGTGTAGGAAGCGTCTTTAGCCAGATTCGGCGTACTGATGTAGACCGCCTGATAATTCTTCGACGGCGCATAAGTAGCTATCTTTTTACCGGACTCGTCTTCCAGGTGAACCAGCGTACCCGCTTGCTGGGTCTCGGGGAACATCATCAGAATGCCGGCTTGCGTCGAGCTGTCCGATGCCGCCTGCACCATGCCGGAGCTGCCCGCTGCAACAAGCGTGCCGCCCGTCATGTTAAAGGTGTCGTCATAATCCAGTGCGCCGTTGTTGTTCTCGGTCGGACCGTTTACCATAACGGTGCCGCCCGTCATAATGATAGAACCGTTTGCGTCAAGACCATCGCCGTTCGCGTCAACATACAGGCTGCCGCCGCTGATGGTGAGAAGACCTTTCGAAGCACCGCTTGCCTGTTGACCGCCGCCGCCAGGAGCCGCGCCTTCGCCACCGGAGCTGTCTGCGCCAGTTGCCGCATTAACGCCGTCATCGCTAGCCGCCAGCTTGATGTCTCCACCCGCAATGGTAATGTTCGAACCTTCGATGCCCTCATAGCTCTTTGTAATATCGATCTTGCCGCCCGCAATCTGTAAAGCTGTATCGGCATGGATGCCGTCATCGCCGGCTGCTATGGTCAAATCCCCGCCAGAGATGGACAAACCGCCTGTGCTGTGCAAGCCATCCTTGCCGGACTGGATGTTATACGTGCCGCCCTGCAGGACAATGATTCCTTCTTCGCCTTCATTATCATTGGTGGTCTTAATGCCGTGGCCAACGGCATCCAGCGTGAAGTTTCCATCCTTCACCGCCACGAGGTCGCGTCCCATTACGGCATCGTCCGCCGCCTGAATATCAAACGTTCCTCCGGTGATTTTCAGCTTATCCTTGCTTGCAATCCCGTTGTTGTAGTTGCCTTGTACGGTCAGCTTGCCCGTGCCGTTAATCGTCATATCGTCCTTGCTGAAGATAGCCGCATTAGGCTCATCCGTTTCCGAATCCGGGAAGACATAGTCCGTTCCGTCCGATACGACATTATTGGTGCCTTCCGGCAGGGACAGGATCAGCTTGCCCGCTTCCTCTACATAAATCGGAGCGCTCTTGCTGTAATGGATCTCTGCTCCGTTCAGAACCAGACGGACTACGCCTTTATCCGCTGCATTCACGACAATCTGGCCTTCATCCAGCTTGCCGCTGGCTATGTAGGTCCCGGCAGCCGTAATCGTAATGATGCCATCCTTCACTTCCGCGCCGGAGCCGTCAACCGTTGCCGTCGTTCCGTTTAAGATAATGTTCGTCACATCCGATGTGCTCCAGTCGGCATATGCATCATCCTCGTCATATTCAACGGTGTCATCAAGCTGATAGCTTGCCGTCTGGACGGCTGCCGCCGTTCCGCTTGTATTGGCCGCCCCCGTGCTGCCCGCCGTATTCGTTCCCGTATTCGCATTGTTGCTGCATGCCGACAAGGCCGCCGCGCATATTAAAATAAAAGCTAACTTGCTTAATCGCTTTTTATTGTTCATCGTTTTTCTTCCTCTCTAGGTAATGGATTGGTTTAAGCTTCTGCTCCCGTAGGAGCCATCGTTAAGGAGATATCGAGATTGCCGTTCCGGCAGCGGATCGCGTCCAGCAGCTCCTTCTGATTCAGGGAAGGCTCCAGCGTGACGGCATAAACAAGCTCGTACAAGCTGCCAAGCTCGGTTGTTCTTACTTTTTTCAGCTCGTATTGCACGTTATAGATGTTGAAGACTTCGGCAAAAGCTTCTTCGTAGCTCAGATTTTCCGGGATCGTTACCTTAAGCAGCTTCTGCGCGGAAGACTTTGAGCCGAACTTCACCGCTTTCAGCAGGAACATCAGGAGACACAGCACAATCGTGAACAGCACCGCGTAGCCGTAAGCCCCAACGCCGCAGGCTAGACCGGAAGCCATCGTGAACAGGACAAAAGCGATGTCCTTCGGATCGCCGGGCGCGCTTCGGAACCGGATAATGGAGAAGGCGCCGGCCAAGCTGAACGCGCGGGCGATATTGCTGCCGATCAGCAGGATAATAATCGCCACAATGGTGGGCAGGACGATCATCGTTAGGGCAAAGTTCTGGGTGTAAACCGACTGTGTTCTCATATAGGTAAAGCTGATCATTGCGCCAAGCGCAAAGGATAGTAACAGCGTCAATATGGCTTCGCCGAAGGTTAGCTCGGTCACGGATGCTGTTGTGGAGAAAAGGGAATCGATCATAATAAAAGGCGCTCCTTTATTCGTTCTTCTTGTCGGATGTTCATGCGGTATTCGTTGCCGTATTTCGAAAAGCCCGTCCGGAACATGCCAAGCTCGGACAACAGCTGGGCGAGCCAGACCGGCACGGTCTTCTCGGCTTTTACTTCCATCAGCCATTGGTCCTTGGCCATCAGCAATTCCCCGTGGTCACCGGCTTCCAGCAACAGATCATAACGTCTTGAGCGGATATTCGTATCGAAGGTGATCCGCAGATCCCGGTTGTTTTTGCAAAACATCGCAATCCGGTCGTAAGCCAGATACACCTTGGGCTGCAGCTCATACCGCCCGAGAAAATATTTGATCTCCTGAATAACCTGCTTGTTCATATAAGGCTTCAGCTCAGGCTCAACTCCCGTGCGGACGAACTCATACGCCTCGCCTAGCGTTAATCCCGTTCTACGCTTGTTCACCAGGCCGAACACTTTCTTCTTAAGCTCTAAGTACACCTTGGCGTCCGGCTTCGGAACCCCGTAAGCCCTCAGCCTGAGCTTTTCCCTGTATTTCGGCTTCGCCAGACTGCCGCGGATAATCGAGTGCTGGTCGGTATCGAAATACAGATTGCTTATGGAGTAGAATTGATCGTTCTTGTTGTATTCGTCGAGCTCCATATAATCAAGCAGCCGGTTATAAATCTCTTGAAAGGACTGGCTGTCCATTAAATATTTGCTTTCATAACGGTTAAACACCTCAATAGCCATAGGTTCAGGCTCCTTTCCGTTTGGCTTGCCGCCTGTTCATGTCTGTATCTTAGAAGGGCAACCTTTAATGAATCTTAAATGTTTGTAAATGTAAATTCCGCTGGAGTTGGCGCTTAAGCAAAGTTAAGATTGATTAAAGGTTGCCTACTTATAATAAGTTCACAAGACAGCGCTAACGAAAAGAGGAATGCTTCATGCGGATACTAATTGTAGAAGACGAGGTCAACCTGGCCGATGCCTTATCTCAAATTTTGAAAAAGAATAATTACTCCGTGGACGTCGTGCATGACGGTCAGTCGGGATTGGATAATGCCTTATGCGGCATCTATGATCTGCTGCTCCTGGATATCATGCTTCCGGAGATGGACGGGATTACGGTGCTGAAGAAGCTTCGGGAGGAAGGCATTGCCGCTCCGGTTATCATGCTTACCGCCAAGGGAGAAATAAACGATAAGATTACCGGGCTGGACTACGGAGCGGATGATTACGTAGCCAAGCCCTTCTCGACCGGCGAGCTGCTGGCCCGGATCAGGGCTGCACTGCGAAGAAGAGGCGAGGTTGTTCCGGAGGACGGTCTGAAGTACGGCGATATCGAGCTGAGCACCTCCAACCTGAAGCTGATGTGCAAAGGGAAGGAGCTTAAGCTGATTCTGAAGGAAAGCGAATTGATGGAGCTTCTTATTGTAAGGAAAACGGCGGTTACTTCCAAAGAGCAGATTATCGAGAAGCTATGGGGATTTGATTCGGACGTGGAGCATAACAACGTGGAGGTCTATATCTCTTTCTTAAGGAAAAAGCTTGTGTTCCTGCAATCCGGCGTAAAAATTAACACCATTCGGGGCGTTGGTTACGTACTGGAGGCGACCTCCTGATGTTTAATCGGCTGCGCAACCGGTTCCTGATCGTCAACATGGTGATCATCAGCTTTATTATGATTCTGGCCTTTTCCTCGATCTATACGATTACCTATCAGAACAACCGCAAGACCATGAACGAGGATCTCATTCAAATATCGGAGTTCTACCGCAAGCAGGAAGGTCCCGAAGGCGGCAAGTACAACGGTGGCGGCCATGGACGCGGGGACATGATGGTTCCCGATGGCAAAATGAAAGCCGGTCCGCCGCCGGAGCGTTCGGTATCTTTTGCGCTTACGACGGATGCCGGGTGGAACATTACGAAGACGGATTCCCGCTTCGATATGGACAGCGATTTCTATACGCTTGCCATCAAAGCCGCCTCCTCGGGCAATTCCGAGCGCGGCGAGTTTAATCTCGACGGCAACCGCTGGGCTTATAATGTGCAGCAGCTTATGGACGGTTATTCGGTTGTCTTCCTGGATGTCACGAATCAGCACCAGTTCCTGATGACGCTCCTGTATACGTTCCTTGCCGTAGGCTTCATTATGCTCATCGTCATCTATTTCACGAGCCGTTACTTCGCCAATCGTTCGATTGCGCCCGTCAAGGAAGCCTTCGACAAGCAGAAGAGGTTCATCGCCGACGCTTCCCATGAGCTGCGGACGCCGCTTGCCGTTATTAATACGAATGCGGACGTGCTGCTGTCCAACAACGATGACTTGATCCGCAATCAAGAGAAGTGGCTGCATCATATCAAGTCGGAGACGGAGCGCATGCGGACGCTCACAAGCGATTTGCTGTACCTGACCCAAATGGATGATGCGCGGGAAAATGTGATTTTTGCGCCGTTCAACTTAAGCGAGGCGGTGGAAAGCGTTATTCTGACGCTTGAAGCGGTCATCTTCGAGAAGGACATTGCGCTTAGCTACGACATATCGCCGGAGCTGTCCATCAACGGCAACGTGGAGCAAATGAAGCAGGTAGCGCTGATTCTGCTGGATAACGCCATCAAGTATACGAATACGAGGGGCACGATTGACCTTACGCTGAAAAAGCACGGCGGCGAAGTGGTGCTTAACGTCACCAACTCCGGAGATGGCATCCCGCCCGAGCATCTGGGCAAAATCTTCGACCGCTTCTACCGCGCCGATGCCTCCCGCTCCCGCAAACACGGCGGCTACGGCCTTGGCCTCGCCATCGCCAAAGCGATCGTGGAGCAGCACAAAGGCAAAATCCACGCCAGAAGCGTGCCGGGCGAGACCACCTCGTTCACCGTTCAGCTCCCGGCTGAACGTCACTAGATTAGGGCAGCCGTGCAGGGTTTCTCCTGCATGGTTGCTTTTTTGTTGTGTGTGGACCATCGACTCTACCCGTGGAGCGAAATCCCGTACCAAGCATAATAGTCACGCCGCCAATATACTCTCGCAGCCCCTTGCCAATCACTCTGAAATGCAAAAGTACATGACAACTCCCTACTAGTTCATCCAAACGATCCACGTACTGCGAAAGTACAGGCAAATCCTCTGCGTCCCCGCCAATTCAGCTTATACGAGGCTATTCACCTGTACTTTTGCATCAGAATGACCAACCCGAGCTACTTTCCCCTCAATAACCTGCACTTTTGCAGCTTATTTTCAAACTAACCTCTACTTCTCGTTCCTACCCTCATTCTCGTCGTACTCCTGCCGCACTCGGCACCTTTCGTGAGCTGATCGGCGCCTCTAACGAAACTACGTATCCTTATTTGCCCAAAATAGGCTAGCCAAAATTTCTAACGAAACTACGTATCGTTATTCCCTGCTTTAAGCCCTTTTTGGGCCTCTAATCAGCCAAATAGCGATATGACGTTTCGTTAAATTCGCAAAACGCCCGTTGTTGATCAAATAGCGATACGACGTTTCGTTAGATGCCGTCAGCCCGTTTATTTGCGGCGTTCCAGGGTTCGCAAGAACCCTGCAGCCACCCTTCCCCCTCCCGGATATGAGGGAGGGAGGAAGCAGGTGGAGTATTGGAGCTGGGGTATCTCCTGAGGAGCGGAGCGCTCGCCTTGCCGGCGGGAAGTATCCGCAACAAACGGATTCCAACCGAAATTTCCTGCCGGCAACAGCGACCGAAGGCGATACCCCAGCTCCCCACCAGCCGACGATCCAATCCTCCCTCATATCCCCCTCCTCCTTATTTAAGTTTGACTAAAGGTTCCCGCTCTAAGATAACTCCATAACGTTCAGGCACGATGCCTACTAAGGAGTTGGTTACTATTTTCCGCACGCGCAAATCCAAAATTCTGACCACTATAGCGGTTATTCTACTCGTCGTAGCAGCCATTCTGTACAAGCTTGCCGACCGGTACTTAATCGAGCATGTCGAGGTGAAGGTAACGCCTAATACATCCATCACGCAGGGGACCAGCACTGGCACTGGCACCAGCTCTGGCTCTAGCTCTAGCCCTAGCTCTGAAACTAGCTCTAACTCGACTCCAAGCTCCAGCTCAAGCGGCGGCACCTCGGCCTCCACGACAGATACGAATGCCGGTAACGACGACTGGAATTACAAGGATGACAACGAGACGATCAGCATCAAGAAGGTGGAGACCGGCTCCGGCTCGGACATGATTACTTACTATGTCGCCGACGTCACGTTTAACGGCAAAATGAACCTGCTTACCGCTTTCGCCAAGAATTCTTTTGGCACCAACATCACCCAGAACACCTCAACCATTGCTGCCAACAACAATGCGGTGTTTGCCATTAACGGCGATTACTACGGCTTCCGCAGCGACGGGGTTGTCATCCGCAACGGCACCGTTTACCGGGACGAACCGGCACGTGTTGGTCTCGCCTTTTTTAACGACGGCACAATGAAATCTTACGACGAGGAGGAAGTCTCAACCAAAGACCTGCTCGCGCAAGGGGTAACAAACGCCTTCTCCTTTGGCCCGGCCCTCGTTACAGACGGTGAAATTGCCGGGGATTTCAGCCATGTGGAGATCGATAAAAACTTCGGCAACCGCTCGATCCAGAACTCGAACCCGCGGACCGGCATCGGAATGATTGCGCCAAACCATTATGTATTTGTTGTTGTTGACGGCCGAAGCACCGGCTACAGCCGCGGCATGACACTGACGGAATTCGCAAACCTGTTCAAGGAGCTTGGAGCGACGGAAGCCTACAACCTCGACGGCGGCGGCTCGTCCACGATGTATTTCAAGGGACGCGTCGTGAACAATCCGCTGGGCAAGGGCAATGAACGCGGCGTAAGCGACATTATCTATATTCCGCAATCTTAAGAAACGGAGGCTAAACCAATGACTATACTGATCCCCTCTTACGAGCCCGACGAAAGACTGCTCACGCTTATTCATAACCTGAAATCGGAAGCCGAAGGCGCCTCCATTCTGATTGTGGACGACGGCAGCGGCGAACAATACAAGCCGATCTTTGATTCGGCCGCAGAGGCAGGCTGCACGGTTATCCGGCATTCCGTTAACCAGGGCAAGGGCTGCGCGCTGAAGACCGGCTTTGATTATGTCCGGCTGCATGGCGGTACGGACGGGGTTGTCTGTGCCGACAGCGACGGACAGCATCTGCCGGAGGATATCCTTAAAATTACCGATGCCGTACGCAAAAACCGCAATCATATCGTACTCGGAAGCCGGCAATTTACCGGCAAAGTGCCTCTCCGCAGCCGATTTGGCAATTCGGCGACGCGGATGGTCTACGCGCTGGTGACAGGGAAGCCGATTCAAGATACGCAGACCGGCCTTCGCGGCTACTCCTCCGAAATGCTCGACTGGCTGTGCAAAGTGCCCGGCGAACGGTTCGAATACGAGATGAACATGCTGCTGGAAGCCCCCAAGGCGGGTTATGATTTTGTAGAGGTGCCCATCGAGACGGTCTATCTGGAGAACAACAAGTCCTCCCACTTCCGCCCTCTTGCGGATTCGGCCACAATCTATTTCCCGTTCCTGAAGTTCGTCACCTCGTCGGGCTTCTCTGCGGTTGTCGATTTCGTGCTGCTGTTCCTCCTGCAATGGATGACGGGAAGCCTGCTCGCATCAGTCATCGGTGCAAGGGTAATCAGCTCGATCTTCAACTTTACGATGAACCGCCGTTATGTGTTTAACGATGGACAAGGCATATCGGTTCAGAAGTCGCTTCCCCGGTACTTCTCTCTTGTAGTCATCATCTTAATAGCCAATTACGCTCTCCTGTATCTGTTCCACGAGAGCATAGGCATTCCGCTGTTTATTGCCAAGCTGATGACGGAGGTCTTCTTGTTCGCGTTCAGCTATCTGGTCCAAAGGAAGTTCGTTTACTGATCGCGGCTTATTCCGGACCTTTTTACCGGAATGAATCCAACCTAGCTCCGTACTCCCTTCCTCATATCCTGATTTTGCTGTAGGTAATCCAACGTACAGTGAAAAATAATAAGGCTGTCCCAAAGTCTCCATCAAAGTTGACTTAGGACAGCCTCTTTTCTAGTTGTACGCCTTGCGCTGCGACAAAATCTCCGGAATATGCAGACTGTCTTCCGACCGTCTTATCCGCTTGAATGCATCACCTTACGTTGGATCAACTACACTAAAATCAGGCTAATAAGACAATCCCGATGGCTACGTTGGATTCACTCCAGTAAAAGTAACCAGAATGAGCCCCCATCGCCCAAATTCGACTGATTATACTTCAGAAAATCCAATGTAGCTCAAGCTCCCGGCCGCAAACGCCTCATTATGCTGGACGAAATCCAACGTAGCTCTACTTGATAGGAATAGGGGCCCCCTCCGGGTACCGGCACATCGCTGCTGCCGAGGCCTGTCTACAAACCGCAAATACCGTTTATTTCGGAAGCTCAGCCCATTTATTCGCCTGCTCCGGAGCCGTGTATGCGGCCATTCGGTCCAGCAGAACGTTCGGATTCTCTTCAAAGAGCATAAGCCCCAGATTCGTATCCCGCATAAAGCCCGCCGCAACCGTCTGGGTCAGCATATCGGCAATCGGCTGGTAGAAGCCCTTCACGTTCAGAATGCCAACCGGCTTCTTGTGAATGCCAAGCTGCGCCCAGCTTGCCACCTCGAACAATTCCTCGAAGGTTCCAAGTCCGCCGGGCAGCGCAATATAGCCGTCCGACAGCTCCGACATCAGAGCTTTCCGCTCATGCATGTTTCCTACTTCAATAAACTCCGTCAGACCTTTATGCGCCATCTCGCCAATGAATAAGCCACGCGGCATGACTCCGGTAACCCGGCCGCCATTAGCCAGCACCGCATCGGCCACAAGCCCCATCAGGCCAATTCGGGAGCCGCCATATACCAATTCGATTCCTTGAGCTGCCATCAGCTGTCCAAGTTGGGTTGCCGCTTGTCCGTATTCCGGACTTACCCCGGCATTGGAGCCGGCAAATACGCAAATTTTATTCATCTTAATCCCCCTGCTATTCTTTACTGTAGCGCTTGCTCAGCTTGTCCTTATGTGCCTCCAGCACCTCTCCGATCGTCACATCGTACATGCTTGCCAGAATAAACACATTGCCTAGAATATCGCCTAACTCCTCAATAAAATCCTGCCTCAGCTTCTCGGCGGATTGAGGATCCTCATCCGGCCGGTCTCTTCCGATTTCGATAGCCCGCACAGCCCTAGCCGTCTCTCCAACTTCCTCGGTCAGAAAAGCAATCCGCTCAAAGGGACCGTAATTGGACCAACCGCGCTGCTTATAGAAGTCCTGAATCCACTGCTGAATCTCAAATTCCTTCATGATGCCATTACTCCTCCGCTCCCATTGTTCACTTCATTATAAACAAAAAAGGGACACCTCTTAAAGTAAGGTGTCCATCTTGTCCCGCTCCTTACGGAGTGGTTTTACATTTCGAAATATTCGCTTCCATATCCCCCATTACATACAGGTAGGTGCTGAGCGCATGATAGCAAGGAATGGAATGCTTAATCGGGTATAACGCCGAGTTGATCTCGAGACCCGGCTCAAGGTGACGGTAACCGGCGATCTCCACCGGCACCTGCGGCACGATATCCGGCTGGTTAAAGACGCGGGTATTTGGGATATTCATTCGTTGGAAAGCTTCAACAAAACTTTTGTCGCCAACCCTCGGCGAGGCAAAGGTTACGAGCTCGACATCCACGTTTTTACTTCCGGCGAGAAAGGCATGCAGCGTAGCTAGCGAGCTGCCAAGGCTATGTCCGGTTACAAGAAGCTTTGTGCCTTGCGGCAGCGCGTCGATGGACGCCATCAGCGTTTCGGAAGGAACACTCGCGTCCGCGTACTCCACCATCATGCTTCGGTATAGATTCGTAAATCCTTGTTCCGTCTTGCCTCCGTTTGGCACCTCATGGAACGTCTCCAATACGAATTCGAAGTCCGACAGCCAGTCCAGCGGACTTTCCGTTCCGCGAATCGCCACCGCCTGCTGTAGCGGGTTGTCCACGGATCTTGCAATAAAGCCTCCGAATTCCCTTTCCTGCATCTTCTCGAGATGCGGCGTCATCGTCAGATTGGCCACCAGCTCCCAGCCCGCCGGGAAGTCCGCAGGCTTTACCGGCGACAGATGATTCTGCGCGTACATCTCGTAAGCTGCCTTAACAAAATGCCCCCAGTCTATCAGCTCTTCCATACTAATCGTATTGCTCATTCGGTCAGCTCCCTATACCTGCGAATATGGTCATTCCGCCCCTTAATTTGACAAATAATGGGAAAAACCTTTATGCAAACAGGCGCTAAAAAGTAAATTGCACTCTCACCGATAGCGCTCCAATAACCCCGTCAGCCTGTCCTTCACCGCTTCCCTCAGCTCCTCCGGTCCTTGAAGCATCGCTTCATACCCAAGCCCAATCAGAAATTCGGTATAAAAGGACATGTCGCCGCGGGATACATCCGCATCAATGCTGCCGCTCCCGTCTTCCCGGACCTGCAGCATCGGAGCGAGCCATAGCTCCGCTTCGCATCGCTGGACTCCGGCCCGGCTTAGCTCCACTCGCAGACGGACCGGATCCTCGGGCATAACGGCCTCCTTGCGGCTTTGGCGGATTTCGCCAAGGTCGCGCTTTACCGTGCCGGCAGTATCCTCCGAAGCGGCGCGGATCCGGTCGCAGCGGAAGACTCTGAAGCCTTCTCGCAGGAAGCAATACGCCGTGCAATACCACAGGCCGTTATGGGCGTAAATGCATACCGGCTGGATTTTGCGGCTGCCTGCCTCGCTGTCCTTTGTCTCATATTCGATATCGAGCACCTTCTGATGCACCGCCGCATCCAGCAGCACGGACAAGCAAGGAGCATCTCCACGCCTGGTTGGCGTGATGAAATCAACCCGGTGCTTCATGCCATCGATCCGATCCCGCACGTCGCCGGGCATATGAAGGTAAAATTTGTTCAGCGCCGAGACCGATTCCGTCTCAAACGGCAGCGAAGAGTAATGCCGCAGCGCGTGCACGGCGAAAAACATCGCCACGGCTTCCTCTTCCGTAAAGGCAATGGGAGGCAGCACCCGCTCCCTTAATACCTGATAACCTCCATGCGGTCCAACCTCCGAATATAAAGGCACGCCCAACTCGCTGAGCTCTTGAAGATCCCTTAGAATCGTCCGCTTCGAAACGCCAAATTCATCGGCCAGCTCCTGCACCTTGAACCGCCGCTTGCGGTTGACCGTCATCATCAGCTCCATGAGCCGTTTGGATTTGGGCATCCTTCTTCCCTCCTTATTCAATATCCATGACAGAATGTGTCACTATTATCCGATACGATAAGGGCAAGAAGCAATCCCACAACCAAAGGAGCGAAAAAAATGCTTAAATACTCCATTTTGTTTTTCCTGGTTATGTTCATGATTGGCACAGATACGTTTCTTATTTCGCCGCTGCTCCCAACGCTCCAGGCGGAATACGGCGTATCAACCGGCATCGCCGGCTGGATGATTGGCGCCTATACCTTAGGCTCGGCTTTGTTCGCGCTAGTGTCCGGCCCTTTGTCCGACGGTTGGAACCGCAGAACGGTCATGATCTGCGGGCTGGCCGCCTTCTCCGTTTCAACCGCTTTATGCGGCTTTGCGGACAGCTACTGGATGATGCTGCTGTTCCGTTTTCTCGCCGGTGTCAGCGCCGCATTTACCGCCCCGCAGGTATGGGCCTCCATTCCTGCCGTTATGCCGCCGCAGCGGATTGCGAAGACGATGGGTATCGCCTTCGGCGGGTTGGCCGCAGCCCAAGCGCTTGGCGTTCCAATCGGGAGCTGGCTGGCCGCGGCCGATTGGCCTGTCCCGTTCTGGAGCATCGGCGCGTTTTCCTTGCTTCTTGCGGTTGCCGCCTTCCTGCTCCTCCCGGACATGAAGCCAAGCGGCCAGTCGCGCGCCTCGATCTTCAGCCGTTATATGCCGTTAATCACGAACGGAAGAGCAAGGGGCGGCTTTCTCGCTTACCTGCTGCTCCATCTGGGGAGCGGTACGGCAATGGCTTTTATCGGCAAATGGATGGCTGATCATTTCGAGCTGTCCATTGGCGGGATCGGAAACGTCATGATGGGCCTTGGCTTTGGCACCTTGCTCGGAAGCGTCATCAGCTCCGCGGTTATCCGCAGGCTTGGCAGCACGCGGGCCGTAACCGCCGGCATGCTTATGCTCGCCCTGCTGTATATCGTTGGTCCACATACCGGCTTATCGTCCGCGGTGATGATCTATTTCGTTATCTTTACCGTTCTTGGCGTTATCTTCCCTCTTGTCATGGGCTTGCTTACCGCCCTTAACGCATCGATACGCGGAACCATCTCCAGCCTCGCCAATTCAACCATGAACGGTGCGAATACGCTTGGCGCTTGGCTGGCCGGACTATTGTACGTTCACTTTGCCGGTTATGCGGCTATCGGTATTTTTTCCGCGGCATGTATCGTTCTCTCTCTTGTTACGTTCCGGCTCGGCGGTCTTATAACGGACACCGGTACGTCGGCAAAGCAGCAGTCCAAACCCGCCTGAGAACAGAAAAAAAGGAGAGTCGGCTCCTTCCGGCTCTCCTAATCTTTTAAAGGCGTAATCGCGGAGAAAGCGTAGGTTCCGTCTTCCTGCCTGATATAACGAACCGTGTATTTGTGATCGATTTGAACGGTATCCCACACGTCCTTCTCCAACATAATTTTATCTACGCTCTTCAACTTTTTCTTGTCGGGGTAGGCCATCATAATCCAGTACTGCCCATTATCCTCCTTGCCTTTATCGATTGCCTTTACGTTTACGGCAAACGCATCCCTTTCCTGCCCTTTAGACAAAGAACAAGCCGCTAGCATCAACCCGGCCAGGAGAAAGATTGCGGCGCATAAAAACAAGTTTTTCATGCTCCACCTCATCCCTATTATCCTTTATGCATACGAGTAGACGTATCCCCTAAGACCTACGCCCGAGAAAAGAACCTTCTTAAGGCCGCTCGAAATCTAGCCGCGGGTCCATTCTTGCCTGTAAGCCCTTTCCAGTAAATTTAAGGTATCCAATTTACAGGAAGGGATGCGATTGCATGCAAAGCTACGCGAATCAAACAACAAAGCAGAAGCCAAAGCTGTTCGAGGGGGAGAAATGGCTTGTTCTGACCGGCCTTCTCGGGTTTCTTCTAGCGGCGTTTTGCGGGGTATGGGTACTTATAAACGGGGGAGAGGTTTCACCCGAAGGCGACGTTTCCAAAGCCTTTTCCTTTAATGCAGCCCTAGGCATCTTTATTCTATCGACCGCCGCGATAGCGCCCTTGACCGGAATGAAGGCGCGAAGCCGGGCGCTGTTCCGGAAAGTGTACATCACTCTTGCGCTTTACTCTTACGGGGCGGAGACCATTCAAAACTTCCGCGGCGTTAATCCGAGATTTACGAACAGCGACTCGCTTTTTGACCAGGCGGTTGGCAATATTTTTGCTTTTGTTGCTCTGATGCTTATTTTGTTTTATCTGTACCTTGGCGTTCAATTCTTCCGCTCGAGGGCTTATAAACTTCGGCCTGAAATGGCTCTAGGCGTGCGTTATGCCATGATTGCCGTTACCGTATCGTTTGCCGCAGGCATCTGGATCTCCATGAATCAAGGCAGATTTGTCGGCGCGGACGGCAACATCATCTGGCTGCACGGACTTGGCTTTCACGCCCTTCAGGCCGTTCCGATTGTCGCTTGGCTTGTCGAGCGTTCCCGTGCCAAAGCGTCCGGCCTGATTCATATTACCGGCATCACTTATCTGCTTGGCTTGATTGCGATCGGATGGCAGACGATGAACGGTCACGCTCTAATGGAATGGTCCATCCTTCCGATTGCCGCGGGCATCTGCTTTGTTCTTTCAATCGCGGCTGGCGCGGCTGTGCTGCGCAAAGTACTTCTTTCCGGATCGCGTCCAAGCAGCAGCAATCGAAACAGATCTGCAGGCTATTGAGAATACCTCAATCGAAGCTCTCGAAGATGAAGGGCCGCGTTATATCCATAGGCCCATAGGCGGCGGCGTGAGCAAGTTTCGTTATAATCAATCATTTCCAGCCACTGGAATAAAAGGTATGCCATACTAAGATTATCCCAATAACGGTGGTGGTCAATATGAACTTTACAATCCGCAAACTAAAGCAGCCTGAAGATTTCCAGGCCGTGGCGCCTCTCCTCAATCTGGTTTGGTCCGAACCGACAACAGCAGAGCGGCTGCAGGAGGACGAGGACAAAATCCCTCCGGGCCAGCTTCATTATAATGAGCAAGGCGAGCTGATGGGCTGGGACCGTCCCAAGTGGGTGGCCGAGGACGGGAACGGGAATATTATCGCTTACGCCATAGCCTGGCGGGCACCGTGGACGGAACCCGGCGCATTAATCTATACGTTAATCGTTCATCCGGATTCCCGCGGCAAAGGCGTTGGCACAGCCATCTACGGTGCCCTTCATGCCTGGGCGCAGGAGGTCAAGGCGTCACGCCTGATAAACTACAACATGAAGGAAACGGACGAGAGGTCTCTTGCTTTCGCAGAAAAACATGGCTATATCAAGGAACGCCTGGCCTTCGAATCCGTGCTTGATCTGCGGGAGTATTCCGCGGATGAGCAGCTGCTTGCTTCGATTGGCGATGCGGAGCGTGCCGGTATACGCTTCGTTACGTTAGCGGAGGAACCGGGCGAGGACAATGAGCGCAAGCTGCATGAGCTGTACAAAATCACGCACCACGATATTCCCGGCTATTCGGGGGATTACCCCTGGTTTGAGGAGTGGAAAAAATGGACCCTCGAACTGCCCGGCGTGCGTCCGGAGTGGATTCATATCGCCAAGGACGGCGAACGCTACGTTGGCGTGGTAAGCCTGCAGCATAACGAACAGACCGGAGCGATGTACCACGAATACACGGGTGTTCTGCCGGAATACCGCGGCCGCCGTATTGCGCTTGCCCTGAAGCTGCTTGGCCTGAAATCCGCCAGGGCAGCCGGTGCTCCGTATCTCCGGACGCATAACGACTCGGCCAATATTCCCATGCTGCGCGTAAACCGAGATCTGATGGGCTTCCGTGCGGAGCCGGGCAGCTACAAGATCGTATGTACGCTGTAGAACGATAAAAAGCGGCTGTGCCAGGACGAACCCTGTACAGCCGCTTTTCCTTTTATATCAAGTTTTTGAAATCCTGCGCCTTCTCCTCCAGCTGATACGCGGATTCCCCGATCTCGGTAAATTCGACAACCGCCTTCCGGGCACGCTGCCGGCTTTCCGAGATCATGGCCTGCGATCGGCGCATTCCGTTGGCAATATTCCCAACCTCAGCCGCGATCCCGGCCAGATTGGCCTGAACGGCCTTCGCGGCTTCATCCGCCTGTTTGGCCAGCTTGCGGACCTCTGCGGCGACCACGCTAAAGCCCCGGCCATGCTCGCCGGCGTGCGCAGCTTCAATCGCCGCATTCAAAGCCAGCAGATTCGTATGCTTGGCTACTTCCCGGATGCTGTGAATCGTGTTTCGCACCGATTCCGTCTCCCGCTCCAGCGCAGCAAGCACCTTCATATTATCGCCTGCTTCCTGCGCGACGTCTTCTATGGTCTCCTCGATCTGTCTGCTGCCGGAAATCCCTTCTCCGGTCCGATTCAGCAAATCCTGCGCCATCTCCTGCAATTCATTCATAAGCTTTGCCGTGGCATTCTCTCTCTCGGTAATATCCGTTGCAACTTTGAGAATCCCTTCTACATGGCCTTCGTTATTAAACACCGGCATGTAGGTAGCCTCGAACCACAATAACCGTCCGTCCTTGGACACCCGCGAGATCTTTTCCTGAAAGATCCGTCCGGTCCGGAGATTATTCCACAGATCCCGGTAACCGGGACTGTTTGCGAACTCGGGCGTACAAAACTGACGGTGCAGGAGGCCAGGCATTTCGTCCGCCCTATACCCCATCGCCCGGGCGAAATTATCGTTCGCCCACAGGACTCTTCCATCCATACTTAATTCAATCATAGCCAGAGACTTCTCCATTGCCGCGAGAACGAAATGCGTATCCAATACTTGAGAACTGGAACGCTGATCATGGGATACCGTAAGCATCGGTTCACCTTCTACTTCCAATGTATAATTTATGTATAGTATTTTAGTTAAAATTATACATAAATCATATTTCCATCGCAAGGAAAATATTGTGGGATGGAACCTCTATGTTTTTTGTATAACTTATGTATAATAAAACCTGAGGTGTAAGCTTATGTATAGTATTCGAAAAGCATCCCAATTAGTTGGGATTCCCGCTGTAACCATCCGGGCATGGGAGAACCGATATCAGCTCACCGCACCCGTCCGAAGCACAGGCGGCCACCGTCTATACCGGGACGCCGATATCGAAACCCTGCGCTGGATCAAGCAGCAGATGGACAGCTGTAACTTAAAAATTAGTGAAGCCGTCACCCTTTACCGGGACAAGCAGGCAAATAAACCCGCCGGAGCTTCAAGCCCGCCAGGCCGGTTCATCAATCTATCGGAACAGCTCTACCGGGAGCTCGTTGACCTGAATACTGTCCAGGCGAATGAGGTCATTGATTTATGCTTTTCCTTATTCCATCATGAAGAAGTTTTTCACCATATTCTTACTCCCGTGTTGAGACAAATCGGTACGGCATGGGAGAATGGCGTTATTTCCGTTGCCCAGGAACATTTCGCTTCCCAAATGATCATTCAGAGATGCACCCAGTTCATGAGAATTCTGCCGTTGAATCCGCATCTTCCAAGGGTTGTCGCCTTATGCCCGGAGGGCGAGCATCATCAGATGGGCCTTATGCTCTTCAGCCTGTTTCTGCGGAATAAAGGCCACGATGTCATCTATCTGGGACCGGACACTCCCCTAAAAGATATTACGGGCCTGATCCGGGTTAAAAATATCGGGATTGTTGCTATCTCGTTAAACAATCCCCTTCTTGCCGTTTCCGTCGAGAAATGGATAAGCGAATACCGCTTAGCCAATCCGGAGCTCACGATTATTGCGGGCGGCGACGGCTTTCAGGGGTGCAGCGCCAACCTTTCCCCGCTCGTATGTCCCCCGGGCCCTTCGGAATGGGACAACTGGTACAGCCTTCTTTTATACCGATAACGAGCTCAGCGGTGACGCCCGTCACCGCTGCCTGATCACTTCTTTAACTGGCTGATAGTCTCATAAATCCCTTTCTTGAAGCCGGATGCCGGGATTGGCCCGATAAAACGTTCATACTTCTCTCCGCTAAGGCGGAGGGGTTCCGTTGTCAGATACAGCATCTCCACGACCTCCTTCATAACGGGAACGAATAACCCAAGCAAGGATAAGCCGGCTTTGCCGAGCGGCAGAACAGCCTTCTTGCTGCCGCTCGCTTCGCGGGCGAGACGGACAATCTCATGACCGGATATAATATCGCCTCCGGGAATGTTCCATTCCTGGCCGTAAGCTTGATCCCGCAGCGAAATTTCAACAATCATTTTCGCCGCATCCGGCAAATAGACATATTCGCGCGGTACATTCATGTTCCCGATGAAGAAGGCCATCTTGCCGGCCGCAATAGCCTCCAGCGTGGAACCGAGATAAGAGGCTTCATTGGCGGTTGGTCCATAATAATCCGGCAGCCGGACAATAAGCGGACGGGCCTGGCGCCACCTGGCGTCAAATACCATTTCGGCGAACTTTAGGCGCGTCCGCCCTTTGCGGGTATGCGGCTGCTTCGGATGCTCCTCGGTTACCCGTTCCATTTGCCTTTTTCCGTACGGATAAATACCGTCGATGACAACGACCCTGAGGCCAAGCCGGTCTGCCGCCTCCATCACCGCTTCTCCAAGGGGCAAAAGCCGCTCCTCCATCTCGTGGTAGGGAACATTCGCGCAATGGAACATCACTTCGGCCCCGCGTGATGCCTTCTCTACATCATCGGCTTTGAAAGCATCCCCTACAGCCAGTGACAGATTCTCCGGGTTTCCTAATCTTTCCGCAAACTTTTCCAGCTTCGGCCGGGATCGCCCAAACGCCACAACCGGAATTCCCCGGCTGACCAATTCCTCCGTAATCGCAGCACCCGTGCCGCCCGTCGCTCCAATAACAACCGCTTTTTTCATTCCTGCCACTCCTTTTTATTTAGTGATTGATCAATCACTACTTCTCGATAAGTTCACTATATCATTTAGTTAGTGATTGATCAATAACTATTTTTCAAGGCTTGGCAGCCCCCTTTATTTATTCATTAATTCCGGAACGTCGAGTGCCATCGAAATATTGCATAGCATGCCGCGCGCAAGGAACAGCATCGTTCGTTCCTCCGGATTCACAAGCTGGCTGGCAGTAAACGCCTCCAGTACAATCCGGCGCACTTCTCTTAATCCCGTCTGCATCGCAGCTCGAATAGGCTGTTCCTGCATGGTCTGGGCCTGCATCTGAAGCAGCGTCTCCTGCCGGTGGGCGGCCAATATTTCTTCGTACGTTTCAATAAGCTCCCGCTCCAGCCGATCCGGTGCCGCGGTTGCTACAACCCGGCTGAACGCTTCCGTAATTCTCTCCCAAGACACTTCAAGCGCCGCCAGCATTAAAGCTTCCTTCGTTGCAAAAAACTTGAATACATAAGGCTGCGAAATCCCTGCCCGCTGTGCTACTTGCGCAGTTGTTGTGCGGTAATAGCCAGTCTCCGCGAATACTTCTATTGCCGCCGAAATAATTTCCATCCTCCGGTTTACGGATACTGTATCGTTCTTCGCCATATTTATTACCCCTGTTTATTCTTTTGATTGATGAATCACTAAATATTAGTGTATCAGGCCTTATGCCTGCCAAGCAACATGCTATCGAACATGGAAAAACAGTCCTATAAAAAGACCCTTCCTGCTCTGGCACAGGAAAGGTCTCGCTAAGCGTTGATTATTTGTTGAAATAGTGTCCTTGCTCCAGATCCTCAAGCAATCCCGGATGAGTTGGCTTCCAGCCGAGCAGCTTCTGCGTCTCTGCGCTGGATCTAGGAAAATCAAGCCCTGCGAGCATGCCCAGGAAACCGAAGTGGCCGGCAGCCTCCTCGCGGGAAATGCTGCGTACCGGCACGTTCAGATGCCGTCCGATAGCAGTGGCAATGTCGCGGAACGGGATCCCTTCATCGCCAACGCCATCGAGCCTCGAGCCTGCCGGCGCAGCTTCCACGGCCAGCCGGAACAAGGATGCCGCATCGATGCGATGCACGGCCGGCCAGCGGTTTGCCCCGTCGCCGATATACGCGGAGAACCCTTTCGTGCGGGCGATTTGAATGAGATGCGGTACAAAGCCTTTATCCCGCTCGCCATGCACGGATGGTGCAAGCGACACAATGGAGGTCCGCACCCCGCGCTCAGCTAGCCCCAATACCGCCTCCTCCGATGCGATGCCGTTGGCGTGGGCGGTAATAACAAAGGGCTTGCCGGAGCCTTCAAGCACGGCTCCCATCGCCTCAACGGCGCGAAGATCCATGGCTAGCGAGCCGGCAAAATCCGAAAAATCATGACGGAATGCCAAATGAATGACGCCGTCCGCGGCTGCCGCGCCGCGCTGAAGACTGTCGAGATCCTCAAGGGTGCCAAGGTGCGCCTCCGCACCGGCCTCCTCCAATAAAACAGCACCTTTATCGGATCGAGTGAGGCCTACAACCTTATGACCGCCTTCAATCAGCTCACGAACAACTTCCATGCCAATATAGCCGGTTGCCCCTGTTACGAAAATACGCATAGTGGATCACTCCTTATAAATAGATAAAGTAGTTGATGAATCGAACAACTACAGCATAAACTATAGAGTGAACTCTAAGGCAAGACCCCGATAATGGATTTCTTTTTAGGAGAGAGAAGCATGAAAATTCAGGAGTTAGCGGAAATGATGGGCTTATCCGTCCACGCGATCCGTTTTTACGAAAAGGAAGGCCTGCTCGATACCCGTCATGTCCAGCGGGAGAAAAACAACTATCGCAGCTATACCGAAGAGGCGGTCGAGCGCCTGCGGATGATCAAAAAATTTCAAGGCCTTGGCAGTTCGCTCGCCGAATTAAAGGATGTTTTCCAGGATCAGGATACAAATACGAAGACGCATCAGCAGATCATCGAATGGATGGAACAAAAGAAAGACGAGATTGCGCGCAAAAAGGCCGAATACGATCAGATCCTCGAAACGCTCGACTGGATGATCGAATACAGGAAGGCGTTAATGCACAATCCCGAGAAGGCAGCAGCGATGCTCGAAGCTATAAAAGCCGTTTACCCTCACTAAGGGAAAACGGCCTTCTACTGAAACATTCGACAGCTAGAGCAAATGCATTTTTGCTTCCGCCTCGTCCCAGGGCACCGCATAACCGGCCCCTTTCGCGCAAAAGATAGACGAAGACGTATATAAAGGGTCCGCATCCTTCCGGTAGCCTTTCCTCTCAATGACTTCCTGCTCGTTATGGCAGCGGTCGTAACCCGCGAAGACAAGCTGAATGCTGCCCCGGCCATGTGTAAAGGCCGCCAGCTCCGTGCTGTAATCCATAAAAGTCGCGACAGGCACCCGGCCCGTAACCACTGCATGGGCTTGCGTCGTCTGAGGCGGATCGAACTGCCCGGAAGCGCGCTGCAAATCCGACAGCACCTTGCCCAGATGGTCCAGCTCAACCTTGATTTTATACTCGTAAAACGGTTCGAGCAGCACATTATCCGCCTTCTCAAGCCCCTGCCTTAAAGCCCTAAAAGCAGCCTCCCGGAAATCGCCGCCATGCGTATGCTCGTTATGGGCCGCGCCCGTAAGCAAAGTAACCTGCACGTCCGTCAGCGGACTGCCCGTCAGCAGCCCATGATGCTCGCGTTCGAACAGATGCGTCTCGATCAGATTCTGATTGCCTATGCTCAGGTCATGCACATGGGCGGCATTCTTGAATGTGAGGCCGCTGCCCCTCTCGCCCGGCTCCAGCAGCAGATGCACCTCGGCGTAATGCCGGAGCGGCTCGAAATGACCGTACCCTTTTACCGCGCACGAGATCGTCTCCTTGTACAAAATCTCCGGGCTTCCAAAGACCACGTCGTATCCGAAACGGTCCTTCACCAGCTGCTGCAGCACTTCGAGCTGAATAACGCCCATCACGTGAATATGGATCTCCTGCAGGGTCTCTTCCCAGACGACATTCAAAGACGGGTCCTCCGCATTCAGAATGCGGAACGCCTTCAGCACGTCCTTCACGGGGAGGGTTTCAGTGAAAATGACCTTTGACGTCAAAGCCGGCGCCAGATCATAGGACAGCCTGTCCGAATAGAGGCCAACGCCTTGTCCCGCGTGCGCTTCGGATAACCCGATAACGGCAAACAAATCCCCTGCCGACACCTGATCAACCGCCTGCATTTTACTGCCGTTCACGAGCATCAGCCGGGTCGCCTTCTCGCAGATCGGTCCGTCCCCTCCGCCATAGCAGAGCTCTTCGCGAACCTTGAGTGTACCGCTTAAGGCCTTGATATAGGTTAGCCGGGTACCGCTCTTATCGTGACGGATTTTATAGACTCGTCCTCCAAAAGGAGCCTGTCCGTTATAGTCGACCGTCGTAAGTAAATGAAGCTGCTCCAGAAACTCTTTCACGCCGGTATCCTGCAGGGCCGAACCGCAAACGCAAGGATACAGCCTGCCGCTCTTCACCATGTCCCGCAAAGCTTGCAGCCAGAAGGCTTGGTCGCCTTCCCCGGAGAGGAACGCATCGAGTAACCGCTCATCCCTCTCCGCCAGACTCTCCACTAATGACTCTCCTACAACGCCGCCGGCAAAACTGTGCGTCATCAGACAAGCATCCGGCGTCAGATGCTGTTGAATTTCCTCCAAGACGCGCTTAACGTCCGCTCCGGTCCGGTCGATTTTGTTGATAAAAAAGAACGTCGGGACGCGATGCTTCGAAAGCAGCCGCCAGACCGTTTCCGTATGACCCTGCACGCCTTCCACGGCGCTCACGACCAAGACGGCATAATCCATTACCTGGACGGCGCGCTCCATCTCCGGCGAGAAATCGACGTGTCCCGGCGTATCGATCAAGTAATAAGTCGCGCCGTTATAGGTCATAACCGCCTGATCCGCAAACACCGTAATCCCTCTCGCCCGTTCAATATCGTGGCTGTCGAGGTAGGCATCCTTATGATCGACCCGCCCCCGCTCCCGTATGCTGTTCGTATGATAAAGAAGCTGTTCCGCCAGCGTGGTCTTGCCCGCATCCACATGCGCGAACATGCCAATCGTTACTTGCTTCATGCGAATCCCCTTGGTTTGATTTTGCCATTATCATATCACACCGGACGTTTCGATTGACCCGGCTCCTCTAAATTCTTCATGAACAAGGAAATGGCAAAGGATACGGTCAGCAAAATAAGGGGAACCACGCAGATCAGTACCCGAAACACCGTCTCCGGCTGCGGCCCCGGCTCGTCGCCGCTCCGGTAGCCGTACATAAGGCCCACAATCCAAAAGGCTACCGCCGCGATCAGGCCGCTGGACCGCGTAATAAAACCGGCTACCGCCGTGTAAATCCCTTCTCTGCGTCTGCCGGTCCGCTCCGCGTCGAGATCAATAATCCGTCCGCTCAGCATCGCCGGCGTAACAAGAAACCCTGCCATTCCGAAGCCGACCAGAATGCCGGCGAGAATACCGCTGCCAAGATTGCCCGCGAACCATAGCGGAATGGCGGAAAGCCCGTAAACGGCGAGCGCCAGCCGCCAGCTGAGCAGGCCGCCAAGCCTGCGGGAGATCAGATACCAGACCGCCACAAGAGGAATAATGGAGACAAAGACGGCACCCATCAGGATGGACACCTCGCCTTCCGAGATATGCAGGTTGTATTTCGCGTAGAAAGGAAGCAGGGCGGCAAGCAGGCCGTTCACCGTCTGGGCGAAGGAGCCCGCTATATTAAAGATCCAGAACGGCTTATTCGTCAGCGTTTCCCGGAAGGCGGCAATCAGCGGGAGCGGCGCTTCCTGATGGGCGCTCTCCTTCTCGCGGACGGATAAAGCGAACCAGGTCATAAAGATACCGAATACAAACGAATAAATAACCGACATCCATCCGAAGCCGATCCATCCGTAGAGAATTGGCGTAAGCGCCATTCCGATCAGAATAGCCGCAATCTGAAAGCCCTGCTGGACGGCGGATGCCTTCGCCCGAAGACGGTCCCCTTCGAACAGCTCTGGAAATAGCGCCCCGTAATTCACCCACAGGAGCGTAGCAATCCCTTCGAACAGGATCAACGACGTAAGAAGCCACACGAACAGCTCCGTGTTGCCAAGCCCCTTCGGAACGGAGAAGACCATGATAAAGACAAGCATAAACGCCGGCGTGGAGAAAAAAATCCAAGGTCTGCGCCTGCCGTATTTCGTGCGGGTCCGATCCGACAAATAACCGGCCATCGGGTTGTTGACCGCATCCCAGATGAGGTAGATGGTACGCGCTATCGTAGCCAACCCTAGGCTGAGCCCCAGCTTTTCCACGTAGTAGTAGTTGAAAAAAGACGCAAAGGCCTGGCTTGGAACCATCATCGCGAACATCCCAAGCGCATAGGCGGTTGGAGAATTCAGGAACCTTTTGCTCACCGCATGTTCCCTCCCTATTGCCGAAGTAAAGCTACCTTACGTCTTATGCCGCGTGTCCTCCGGTTATGCAAACAGGGCTGCCACCGAAGCAGATTGCTTGCGGGGCAGCCCTGTTTGCATAACTTAATTAAATTTGCTCTCCGGCACATAGTAGAAACATACAAATTCTATTGTGGTAGCAAATTATAATCTTACTCCTGTTTCGATGCTTGAGGCGTGCAGCAGCTTTGTAATAGCGGGAGCCGTTTCCGCAACTAGCCGCCCCTGACGGAATACAAAACGCGGAGCAATCCGGGTACGGATTAATTCGGCGGGATCGGCCGCGTCAAACAGCAGGAAGGAAGCCGGGTCCCCAACTCTCGGTATTCCTTGCTCATAGCCGTAGCCCGCGATTCCCATTGCTTTTGCCCCGCCGTACGTAATCATGCCGACTATATCGTTCAGATCCTGACGGCCGCACATATGGGCAAGATGGGCCGCCATATGCGCCGCATCGAGCGGATTTCCCGTTCCAAGCGGATAAAAGGGAGTGCGGATATCGTCATGCGCCAAAGCGACATTAATCCCGGCCCGGTGGAAATCCTGAATCCTCGTAATGCCGCGTCCCTTCGGAGACGCATCGTATCGCCCCTGCATAACGCTATTAATCAGCGGGCAGGCCACAATGGAAAGGCAAGACTGCCTCACCAGTCCAAGCAGCTTTTGAAAATACGGCTCATTATAATAAGCCGCGGCATTGGCATGGGCAGCCGTCACCTTGGAGCCCAGCCCGGTGGTTAGGGCAAGCGAGGCGCATACCTCCAAATAACGCGATGCCTCGTCGTCCGTCTCGTCGCAGAAGACATGAACAAAGGCGTTGTACCGCTCGGCAAGTGCAAAGGCCTTGCGGAGGCTTAATACCCCGTCCTCGCGGGTCCGCTCCAAATGCGGAACCGCGGATACCCCGTCAGCGCCAAGACGCAGCGCTTCCTCCAGCCTTGCTTCATTTTCCGGGCAAGCAACAAGGCCGTCCTGCGGAAATGCGATCACTTGCATATGCATCCGGTCCCGGTATTTGTCCTTCAGCTCCAGCACCGCGCGCAGCGCCGTCAGCTTCGGGCCGCCGATGTCGACCATCGCGCGCAGATGCAGTACGCCATAGCCGATAAACAGCTCTAACGTACGCTCCGCTCTCGCAAGGACGTCTTCGCGGGTCAGCCGCTTTTTGCGGGAGGTCCATACCGAGATGCCCTCCGCCAGCGTTCCGCTCTCATTCCAGACCGGATCGCCTGCCGTTAAGGTCGTATCCAGATGCACATGCGGCTCAACAAAAGGAGGCAGCAGCAGTCTGCCCTGTGCCTGAAAGACGGTCTTGGCGGCAGCCCCGGCCAGCTTGCCGACTGCCGTTATTTTTCCGCTATTAATGCCCAGATCCGTTAATCCTCCGCTGCCTGGCAGCTTCGCCTCGGAAACAAGCAAATCAAATGGTATCGTCATCGTATCCCCGCCATTCATTTTATGCCTTTGGTTGCTGCGGCAAATCTCGCCACCCTCGCGCCAAGCCTGCCAGCCATCCGAAGCTCGCGTTCGTCCGGCGTTCTCGAGCTGTCCGGACCTGCCAGCGTCGAAGGACCGTAAGGGGAACCGCCAATGGCGTCCGCGGTCAAATATTCCGGATTCTGCGAATACGGCAATCCGACATACACCATCCCGAAATGCAGCAGCGGAATGATAGACGTCAAAATCGTTGCCTCGTGCCCCGTATGGATGGATCCGGCGCTTGTCATAACGCCGGTTGGCTTCCCTTCCAGCTCTCCGCCGGCGCATAAGCTGCCCGATAGATCAAGGAAGGATTTGACCTGCGCCGGCATGGAGCCGTAGTAGGTCGGGAAACCCCAGACAACGCCGTCTGCCCAGCGGAGATCGTCCGCCGTCGCTTCGCGTACCGTCTGTTGAAGAGCCTGGGCCGCTTCATACTTTTCCCAGCGGGCTCCAATCCGGAAGGTACCGGACAGCTGGCTGTCTCCCTCTGACCGTCTGCGGTCCGGATGATCGAGCAGAGCGGTTACATTATCCGAATGGCGAAACTCCGGAATACGGACCAGCCTTGCCGTATGCCCTTCGCTTTCAACCCCTTGCGCGCCGGCTTCCGCCATCCGGTGAATATGTCCGTATGCGCTGAAGTAAATGACGAGCACGTTAGCCATAGCGATCTCTCCCTATAGAAACAGGAGCCGCGCATGCCCGCATGCAGCGGCTCCGTTGCTTGATTTTCGTTACTTGCCCTTGCCCGGCAAATATTCGTTCGTGAACACATTTTCAATCGGCTCCGCTTCCTTCAGGAGCCCCATGTCAACCAGCTGCGCCTGCAGGCCGGACCAGATGTCCTTGCTCATGTAGCCAACGCCGTTGGTCTCCGCATCGCCGCCGTACACAAGCGGCTCCTGCGCTTTGGCGCCATACGCCATCGCTTCCAGCTTCAGATCCGGGTTTTTCTCCTGCATCACTTTGTTAATCTCTTCGGAATGATCCTTGTAATAGTCCCAGCCTTTAATGGATGCTTCTACGTAGGCTTTTACCGTATCCGGATGCTTCTTCAGGAAATCCTCGGTTGTATAAAGAACGTTGCCGTACTGCTTGTAGCCAAGGTCATAGTTCAAGAAGTAGTCGACGTCGACGCCCTCCTGCTGCATGGAGAAAGGCTCGGAGGTAATATAGATTTGCGTGGCGGCCTTCGGATCCGCTACAAAGTTAGCCAGCGAGCCGGTATACTTCATTTCCGTCACCTTATCGAGACCATAAGCTTTCTTTAAGTACTCCCAGAACACCACGCCGCTGCCGACAAAAATTTTGTTGCCGTTCAGCTCCTTAATGTCCTTGAACTGACCCTTATGAAACATGATGCCCTGCGGATTCTTCTGGAAGGTCGCCGCAATCGCCACAAGCGGAATGCCGTTCTGACGCGCCAGCAGGATTTCGTCCGCCTGCCCCATGCCGAACTCCGCTTTGCCGCCGGCTACGATCTGGGTGGAGGAGATGCCGGGACCGCCGGATTGAATGGTCATGTCGAGACCCGCATCCTTGTAAAAGCCTTTGTCCAGCGCGGCATATTGCCCGCCATGCTCCGGCTCCGCGAACCAGTTGGTCACCTGGCTCACCTTGGTCAGCTCCTTCGAATCCCCGGATGATTTGCTGTCCCCGCAAGCGGACAACGTAAGCGCCGCGGCAAGAAGCACCGTCATTCCACCTAATGTTTTCTTTGTACCCGTCTTTGTCAGCATGTTTCTCTTCCCCCTAAAAAAGAATTGGTTTTTACTTCGAAAGCATCAGCCTATCCTCTTCTTCTCTATATGCGCATCCCTCTGGCAGCGGACAAACACCGGACTTTATGGAAAAATCAAGAGTTAAACGAGTGAGCCGGAGACACTAAGCTCCAGGCCATATCGGCTCAGCATGGAGGCAAACGTCCACTTCGATTTGTTGTACACCCAACGCGATGACGGAAGCTCCTGGAACAGCTCTTCTTCCGAGCAGGCGTCCAGCACAACAAAGCTGGCCGGATTGCCCGGTGCGATTCCGTATTGGGTAAGGCCGGCCAGATTGGCGGGGTTGGTTGTCAGCATGCGAAGCACGGTTACAATATCTTCTTCCTTGGCTAAGTGGGCCGCATAGGCGGTCACCAGGCCAATCTGCAGCAGATCCCCTCTGCCAAACGGATGGAACGGATCCTGAATATTGTCCGAAGCCGCGGCAATGGTAACTCCCGCTTCCTCAAGCTCCCTGACGCGGGTGACGCCGCGCCGCACGTTGCCCCGGTCGCCTCGTCCCTGCAAGTAGAGATTAACGGCGGGCAAGGTAACCGCCGCGATACCCGCATCCGCCATTTTCGCAATCAGCCGTTCCGCTTCGCCATGCTCCATTGCCGACAGAGAGCAGAGATGGCCGGCCGTTGCCCGGCCGCCGTATCCGCCTGCTTTCACGTAATCGCAGTAAATATCGATCGTTTTTGTGTCCGGATTATCCGATTCATCGGTATGAAGGTCAATCGGCTTATCAAACTTCTGAGCCAGCCGGAACGCCCAGCCCACATTGGTCTCGGGATTAGGCGACAGATGCGGCGCCCCTCCTACTCCGTCGATGCCCATGCGGAGCGCCTCGGAAGCAAACTCCGTCAGCTCCCGTTCGTAAGCAGGGTCGTAGAAGAACATCGGGAAGTACTGAATATCAACGATTCCGCCGACCTTCTCCCGGGCCTCCAGCGCCGCTTCAATCGTCCGCATCGCCATCTCGCGGCCAAGATGCACCGGCACGTCGAGATGGCTGCGAAGCACCGCCGAGCCGAAGGAAGCCGAGCTGAGCGCTGCTTTCACAATGCGATCGCGGATCATCTCTCTCGTGAAGGCCGGCGAAGCCGCCCGGTAGTTCTCGATGGCCTCCAGCAGCGTGCCGGACCGGTTGCGCACCCAAGGCAAGGAATACGCCTTGTCGAGATGCATATGCGCATCTACAAAGCCCGGCAGCATCACTTTGCCTTCCAGATCAAGCAGCACCGCTACCCTCAGGTCGTCGAACGACAGCGCATGGATGGGAAGATGCTCCGAGGAGGCGATCATTCCTTCCTGACGTTCAACCGACGTCCAGCGTCCTCCCTGCACTTTAACCGTGTACAGGTCATCGCTTAACTGCAGCGGCAGCTTTACGTTAATGGCTTCCAGAGTTTCTGTACGCAAGAGAACTCACCCCTAACCTTCGGAAGATTTCATCTCGGATTCATGCCAGGAGCTCAGCATCCATTTAGAGAAGGCGTTGACGAGCAGGAAAAACGCAATGCCGAGCAAAGATGCGGATAAGCCGCAGGCGAACAGATAAGCCGTCTGCAGGCGGGAGGACGCAACGGTTATGGCGTAGCCAAGTCCGCCATTGCCTCCGCCGATGCCGGCAATATACTCGCCAACAATCGCGCCGATGACGGCAAGCGTACAAGAGATTTTGAGTCCAGCCACGATATAAGGAAGCGCGGCCGGGATACGGAGCCGGAACATCGTCTGCAGGGGAGAAGCATTGTAAAGATAGAAGAGGTTCTTCATGTTGTGGTCCGTTGAATTCAGGCCGATAAGGGTGTTGGACAGCATTGGGAAAAATCCGATCAGGAAAGCAATAATGATGATGGCGTTCATGCCGGCTCCAAACCAGATGACGATAATGGGGGCGATCGCAACGATCGGAATCGTCTGCATAATGATGGCGTAAGGGTAAATGCTTCGTTCAATCAGCTTGGAGCTGGCGAGCAGAATGGCAAAACCAACGCCCAGAAGAATGCTGAGCAGGAATCCCAGCACCGCCTCGGTAATGGTGGTATACACGGATACCCACAGATTCGAGGCGTTCTCGGAGGCGGCCAGCACAATATCCGAGGGCTTAGGCAGCAGATACGGCTTCAGGCCGGATAATCGGCAGAACAGCTCCCATGCCCCGATGAACAGAATAAAGGCGATAGACGGCGGACCTATTCTTCTCCATACTTTCTTGAGTGACGAGGTACGCAGCTTGGTTGTTGTGCCCGCACTTGTTCCAAACGTTAAATCCGGGCTGGTGATTGTCTCCTCCCGCATCGCTTATCCCTCCTGATTCGAAATACTTTCAACCGGCGTTTGCAGCTTGCCCGGATTTAGCAGTCCGCGGGGGTCGTTGGCACGCTTGGCGTTCACCATCGCATCCCACTCCCCGCGTCCTCCCATCTCCAAAATCCAGGTATGGGGGTCATTAATCCGGACGCCAATGGACCGGAAAAAGGCAATAATCTCATATAGACGTTCATGGGTCGTGTAACGGACAATCGGCAGCGCCGCGGGAACAACAACGCCCGCCGTGCGGATAAATTCGAGATGCATCAGCACCTCGTCGCCGAACTGCTCTTTAATAAGCGTGATCTGGTCAAGGAAGCGCTCCTTATCAAAGCCCGCCTGCAAGTAAGTCAGCGTCGCGTCGGTCTTAAGCGCCCACAACGTCGTATGATTCCATGTAAAATCGGACAGCCCGATTACCTTGCGGTACTGCTCAGGTGGGATGGTGTAGCCGATTCGACCGCCAAACGCGCCGGCCTGCGCCGCAAGCTGTTCTTCGCTGCCATGCTCGGTTTCGAGCAGACAGGCGCTGCAGCCGACTTCGAGTTTTGAAGCGATCGGCTTGAAGAAGGTTGGAATCGGCCATTCGACGGGAGCAACCAGCCGCTTGCGGATGGAATCATCCAGCGCAACCGCGTGAGAGAACCGCGCTGCCGATTCGAAATCGTCAAACTGAACAACCGTCTGCGTCCATTCCACCTTTGCCGCGATCGGGATAACAACCTCGACAAGCACGCCCGTCGTTCCGTAATTATGGATATAAGCGATCAGATCGTCTCCCTTGACGGTCAGCCTGCGCGGCGTTTCTTCCACCGTCAGGATGACTGCCTCCAGCACGTTGCCGTCCCACAGGTTGCCCCAGGTTATCGAGCCGATCCCGCCCGAGCCGCCGCTTACGAAGCCGCCAACCGTTGCTTTCACGTAGGTGCTAGGGTAAATCCGGAGCTCTTTCCCCTCGGAACGGAGAAGCTTCTCGAGTCCGCCAAGCCGAACTCCGGCTTGCACGCGCGCATAAGTATCGGTTACTTCAATGACCTTGTCGAGCTTGCTCAGATCGAGAACAATGCCGCCTTCGAGCGGAACCGCCTGACCGTAGTTGCCGGTACCCGCGCCGCGGGTTGTCACCGGAACCCGGTGCTTCCAAGCGTAAGCGAGCACGCTCGCCGTCTCCTCCACGGAATGCGGGACGGCAATCGCCTCCGCCCTTTTATCCTGAAGCAGCGGGATGAGCACGGGGGAATACCAATAATAGTCTTTGGACAATTTCTCCACCTGGCCGGGGTCCGACAGCAGTCTCTCCTCTCCAACCGCTTCCCGCATTTCAACCATCCAATCCTTTAACATTGCTTTTCCTCCTCTCTAATGCTTAAGAGCCTGCGACACGGAGCGGACAATTTGCCCGAATTCCGGCGTTGTTCGGAATGACTCGTCTCGCGGGAACGGCACCGGTACGTCAATCAGATCGGACACCTTGCCTGGACGCGGGGTCATGACCGCGATGCGGGTCGACAGAAATACAGCTTCAAATACGTTATGGGTAACAAACAGAACGGTCATTTCCGGGTCCTGCCGCCACAGCTCGAGCAGCTCGATCTGCAGCGTCTGGCGCGTAATTTCATCAAGCGCGCCAAAGGGTTCATCCATCAGCAGCAGCTTGGGTCTCGCCACCAAAGCGCGGGCAATCGATGCCCGCATCTTCATCCCGCCGGACAGCTCGCGCGGCATGGAGCGCATATGGTCCTTCAGGCCAACCATCTCCAGCACGCGTTCCGCCTCCTGTTGTCTCTCCTTGCGCGATACTCCGCGAAGCGCCAGCGGCAGCGTCACGTTATCAATGACCGAGTTCCAGGGCAGCAGCGTATGGTCCTGAAAAACAAAAGCCGTATCGGAGCGCTTCCGCGCTTCGCTCGCCGATGCCCCCATAACCTGCAAGGTGCCGCTGCTCGGATTGGACAAGCCGGTTATCATTTTGAAGATCGTCGATTTCCCGCAGCCGGACGGCCCGACGAAACAAAGGAATTCACCCTCATGGATCGTCAGATCAACCTCTTTGACCGCTACCGTCCCGTTCGGATATACCTTGGACAGCCGCTCCATTCTTACCCATTCCTTGGCTCCCGTCATCGTTGTCATGGTAATCCTCCTCCTATCCGTTCTTCAGTGATGCCATTTCAAACGAAGCAATGTGCATGAGTGCCTCCGCCAGAAGCGGTCCTGCAATCTCCAGCATTGCTGCCCCTCTATCAGCCGTAGCTTTGGTTGCGTCTCCCGCCACTCCGCTGCCCGAAATATCGTCCATCACCCAGGCAAAGGACCGCGACCGGAATGAAAAATAGCGGGAATCCGGGAACCTCGGCATCTCGCGGGGCGCAAGCTCCGCGTGAACCCAGCCCGGACATGTCGCCATAACAAGAGACGTCTCCACATCGCCGGCATGAATGCCGCAGGCTTTTTCCGCTTCATCCGTGAAGGAATCGCTGTAGCCGACAGCGCCGGGATCCAGCCGGTAAACCTCAAGTCCCGTCGTTATCCGGATCTCTCTTGCCATCATCCCCAGCAAATCCGCATTGCCGCCATGCGTATTAAAGAGCAGCAGCTTGCGGAAGCCGCTTCGGGCAAGGGATGACGAGATATCCTCCAACACCGCCATTAATGTCTTAGCGGACAGGGTAATGGTGCCCGGATGACCCGCATGCTCGGTGCTTTTTCCATAACTCACCGATGGCAGCAGCCAGATGGACGAATCCCCCGGCAAATGCTCAAAAGCTTTGGCCAGCATCGCTTCGCCAAGCAGCGTATCCGTAAAGACCGGCATGTGCGGACCATGCTGCTCCACCGCGCCGACGGGCAGTACAAGCAGCGCATCGTCTTTGTTCATGGCCGCAATCTCTTTGGTCGTCAATCTTGGCAGGAAACGGCGGTCATAAGCTTCTCCCTGATAACGAAAGAACATGAAACACTCACCTCTTCAATAAAATGTGATGTTAGTATAGCTGACAAAATGACGATGGAAGGAAACGATTTTCATGAGGGGCTAGCAAATTTTCTGAATATTAAGTAAACTAAAGTCACACTTAAGTAACACGAAATAACCTCATATTCACCTTATATCACAGAAATGAAAGTTTGTATACAGAATTTTCACACAATTGAACAAATACATAACATTATAAGTTACATTCAGGGAAGCTATTAGGAGGAGATCCATGATGCTAATCGGAACACGCCGTCACGAAATTATGATACTGCTGGATTCAAAGCCGCAGTTAACGATCCTCGAGCTTGCCGAGCAGTTTAACGTATCCAAGATGACGATTCGCCGCGACCTCGATCTTCTGCAATCGGAGGGTAAAATTCAGCGCTTCCATGGAGGAGCCGTCAAGGTAAAACGGTTCATGGGCGCCAAATACGAGCAACGGGCAAACGAGCATAAAGCGGAGAAATTGGCCATTGCCAAAGAAGCCGTCAAGCATATTCAGGATGGCATGAGCATTATTCTGGATGCAGGAACAACGGTGGCTTCCATGGTGGATGAACTGGAGAGGTTTAAGGGGCTAAAGATCATTACCCGTGATCTGCATACGGCTCTCATGCTGTCCAATGAGGAGAGATTCGGCAGCTTTGACGTGTATTGCTCGGGAGGAAGAATAAGCAAATGGGCATATAGTCTGGACGGCTTCTACGCGGAGAAAATGCTGCAGTCGCTAACCGTCGATGCGGCCTTCCTAACCTGCGAAGCGGTCTCTCTGGCGAAAGGCGCGATGGCTTGGTCCCCGAATCTTGTCGGTGTCCGGCAGACCACCATGGAGGCCGCCGGAAAAACGATTTTGCTGGCCGACTCCACCAAGTTCAGCTACAATTCGCTTGCGATTTTTGCGTCCCTTGACGAATTTGACGAGATCATTACCGACAGTCGCCTGGATGAGTATGAAGCGGCGTCGTACCGCAAATCCGGCCTGACGTTAACGATAGCATCCGCCACTGCAAGGTGATAAAACAAAAAAAAGCCTCCGCGGACAAGGTCTGCGGAGGCTCCGTATGAATAGCGTCATGCTTCGGGGTCAACCGGTATCATAATCGTAAACTCGGGGTCTTTGGCGTAGGGATCCTGCGCCACCCGGTACCGCTCAAAATGAGTGACATCGCCTTTATGTAACGGATAACCCTTCTTCTCAATCCAGGCGAAAATATTCGTATAAGAGGAGTCGATATTGTCTCCCTTCTTGTGCTCGGTCTTGGCGTAAGTCAGAGCCGGAACGGTCACGCTTGTCATTCCTTCAGGGATATCCTCCACCTGTTCGACTTCAAGAGCCGCATAATGAATAAAGCTGTCGCCTTCATGATGGTACGATAAGCCGAGTAAAGTCTCCGGATCAACAACATGCCTGATTTCCGCTAACCTTCGAATCACTTCCGTCTGAACGGCACGGATGCCCCCCTCTCCCGCTTCCGCAAACGTTCCTTCCCACCTGATCCCAACCGCCAGGAAAGAGGGTTTGCTAACTAGGACGGCTTCAAAGACCTGATCCATTCCATCAACCTCCAAAGTAGAGTTCACTCTCTTATTTTACAAGAAATGGATTGTAAAATCCTGCAAAACAGCAAAAAAAAGGCCTCTCAGCGGGGCTGAATGGCCATATTTTCACACTAGTTCTATACGGTAATATCACCTATGTAATAAGCATAAATCCGTTCAATCGGCTTGAAATACAGATGCCCGTCTTCCCACGGTTGGAAATGCAGATCCATTCTAGAGTCGTTCCAGTTCTCCGGCGTGCCCTTTGTCTGGAGACGGCCCAAGACAACAGGCTCCTCCGTTACATTCGGGAATTCCTGATAGCCGAACAGGAGATTCTCGTGGATTCCGATAATTTCATACTTGGGACCAAAGAAAGCTCGCTCCTCCTGAAGCTGATAATGGTAATACACGTAGCTTCCGATCATTTCCGGCTTCAGGTGGGCAATGCGACCCACTCTTTTCTCCACCGGATGCTTGCGAAGCCAATGCTCTTGATCCACAGGTTCGTTGAAGTGAAACACATCCATCATCCGAATCCATTTGCGGGGCTCAACCTGGCCCGGCCAA
The DNA here is from genome assembly GCF_037147795.1 of Paenibacillus sp. MMO-177. Lineage (NCBI taxonomy): Bacteria > Bacillati > Bacillota > Bacilli > Caryophanales > Paenibacillaceae > Paenibacillus > Paenibacillus sp. MMO-177. Next base: position 417,891 of record NZ_JBBCUR010000004.1, read on the forward strand.
TCCTTCAAGTACGGCTCGGCCGCCCCGGCAACTTCCTCGGGAGCCAGCTTGCCGTCCAGACACTCATAGTAGAGAAAGAGATTATGATTCCAATAAAAAGCCGCCGCCGTCATCAAACGTCCCCGCTTCACGAGGCGGATAACCTGCTCATCTTGCTGCAAAGCCGCTATGCCTTCCTCTTGAAGCCCGTCCTGCCACGCTGCCCTGAACATTAATCTTTCGATCATATCGCCAGCTCCATTCTCCCTTTAAGTGAAATGCCGATGCTTCGGCAGCCACCGAACCGCGGCATCAACCGCTGCCTTCATTTCAAACAGCCTGCAATAAGCCTGGCCTACCTTGCCGCTCTGAACTCCAACGCCGAATTGTTCGCCAAACTCTTCAAAATCACCCGAGTCATACGCATAGTCCGTGAACCACTGCCAGGAACGTTCCCCATCGACCAGCATGGCGGTTCCCATCTTTTTCGTAGGCATGCGGTCAATCCTTGTCTCGGCAAGATGCAGGCTTGTACAGGAGTCGAAGCCTACGCCGAGGAGCAGCACCTTTGCTCCTGCCGCATACAGCTTGCCAAGCGGGGAAGCTTCCCCAAACTGCGGCGTTAACGGATGACCGGATACCATATATTCGGCATACTTGCCGTTCGCGCAAAAGGATACCTGCGGATGCTCTGACCTTACCGTACCCGGATAGGTCCGGAACAACTCCGCAATACGCCCCATCCCCCGCGTTGGCGTTATGGCCGGATCAAAGGCCGGCATTTCGTTGTAAATTATCTCTAACCATTCCTGCGGCACAGGGGGATTGCCCCATTCGGCGGGATCGCTCCAGTCTCCGCACTGCGCCGGCATGACCAGCGTACCCTCGGCTCCAACAGCTTGCAGAAGCGCCTGCACAACCGCCTGCGGACCGCCGCATACCCAGCCTAAACTGGACATGGAGGAATGAACAAGAAGATGGTCACCCTCCTGTATGCCAAGCATACGCAGATCTTTCACCATGCTGCTTACCGTTACCGGCATCCGCGTTTGTTTGATTATGTCGTGTTCGCTCATTGGCTTGTAACACCCCCAAATATTTCATCCCTGTACAAATTGACCTGCTCGATCATGTGCCCATATCCCTGCATGATGGTGCATCCTCCTTCAGTAATAGTGGCGAGAAAACCTCTATGGTACAATAAATCTATCAATCCTAGTCCAATAGAATAGGCGGCGGCATGACATGTCCATTACCTATAAAATGTATACGATGTGTATGGTTCAAGATAAGGATAAGGTACTTTTAATCAATAGGCCAGACAAAAAGGGTTTTCCCGGCTATATCGCCCCGGGCGGCAAAGTGGACTTCCCGGAGAGCCTCGTGAATGGCGCCATTCGCGAAGTGCGGGAAGAGACCGGGTTGATCATAAAAGACATTATCTATAAAGGCCTCGAGGAATTTTGCGATCCCGCCACGAACCTGAGATACATGGTCTTCAACTACCTGGCGACTTCGTTTGAAGGAACGCTGCTCGAGAACCCGCCGGAAGGCGAGCTGCTATGGGTGAACAAGGATGACGCCCTAAAGCTTCCGATGCAAAGCTGGTTTGCGCGCCGGTTCCCGCTTTTCTTCCAGGAGGGGACATTTGAACTGAGCTACGTGTGGGATGAGAAGACAAGAGAAACGTTGGATCAAACCGAGCGCTTTTATTCCCTCGCCCCTCTGCAGCAGCATTAACCCGTAGGTTTTTAAATTCGCACTTGAATAAAAATAGCAGCATAAGCTATACTAGTAAAAATTCAAACGAAATTATGCCGATGAAGAGAATCCAACTCGGAGGCGTTCTCGTCAAGGGGAATTACCGTTCTCCCTAAGTTAACCGGACCCGCCCGTTACCGCGGAACTAAGTGGATTAAACTTCCTGTTTAATCAATTTGGGTGGCACCGCGAGAATACAAGCGCTCTTCGTCCCAATCGGACGATTAGAGCGCTTTTTTGTATTCTTATTGAAGAGGAGCGAGTTGCCATGCTAGACATCAAGTGGATTAGAAACAACCGGGAAGAGGTTCAAACGGTCGCTGACCGGAAAGGGATCGCAATCTCCATTTCGCAGCTTGTGGAAGTGGATGACGAGCGGCGCAGACTTCAGCAGGAGATTGAGGAGCTTCGCCAGGAACGGAATCAGACCATTCAGGAGATTAACCTCTCCATCTATAGCAGCGACGAAAAGGATGTGGAGCAGAAGAAGCTTCGCATGAAGGAGATTAACCAACGCATAGCCAGCCTGGAAAAAGACCATAAAGCCGTTCAAGCCGGGTACGCGGACCTTATGCAGGTTGTTCCGAACATCGTATCGCCAGATACGCCGATCGGCCAGTCGGATCAAGATAATGTCGAGGTAAGAAGGGTTGGCGAGCCACCGGGCTTTGCCTTTGAAATCAAGGATCATGTAAAGCTCGGCGAGCTTCACCAAATGATCGACATCCCCCGCGGGGTCAAAACGGCCGGAAGCCGCAACTACTATTTGACCGGAGCCGGAGCTGCCTTGCACCGTGCCGTACAGCAGCTTGCGCTCGATTTGCTTACGGCGAGAGGCTTCACCTTGCTCGAGGTACCGCTGATGGTCCGCAAGGAAGCACTATTTAATACCGGTTTCTTTCCGCTTGGGGAGGATCAGACCTACCGGATTGATGGCGGCGACAAATATCTCGTTGGCACATCGGAGGTTCCTCTCATCTCGTTCTACGATAACGAAATCGTTGATGTGAGCGAGCCGATCCGACTGGCAGCCGCCTCGACCTGCTTCCGCAGCGAGGTTGGCTCTGCGGGCAAGGATGTGCATGGCTTATACCGGGTTCATCAGTTCTCGAAGGTCGAGCAGGTCATTATTTGCGAAGACAGCGTAGAGGCATCGGAGCAGATGCTGCAAGAAATTACGCAAAATGCGGAGGATCTCCTGCAGCAGCTTGAGCTTCCTTATCGCGTCATGGCGGTATGCACGGGAGATATGTCGCAAAAAACCTATAAGCAATTCGATATCGAGACATGGATGCCAAGCCGCCAAGCTTACGGCGAAACTCATTCGTCGTCGAATCTGCTCGACTTTCAGGCACGCCGCTCGAACATTCGGTACCGGGATGCCCAAGGCAAGCTACGGTTCTGCCACACCCTTAATAATACGGCCGTCGCATCGCCGCGCATTCTCATTCCCCTGCTGGAGAATCATCAGGAGGAGGACGGTTCGATCCGTATTCCGGAGGCCTTGCGCAAGTATATGAACGGGATAGAGCGGCTGCAGCTGTGAGGATGGTCTAGCAGGCTGCAGGCTAGCTCGGGTACGTTGCACAAAATACAGTATATTTACCCAGATTGGGCAGCGCCAGTGAAAGACGTTGTACAGAATGCATTATATTTCGTCAATTTGCATCCTATGAGGCCCATTTTCTCCAATATCCTGCACTCCGTGCAGGATATTTCCTTTTACCAAACTAATTCGCCCCATTATGCTGCACTTTGTACAACGAACGTTGGGGAATTACTGCACTTCATGTAACTAGTCAGCCAACGTTCGCGGAGGATAACCGTTGACGATAACGCAGGCGGCGTGCTGCCGCACAAGCGCAAATAGACCATACTTTCCCGCCAGGCAGGAGGTATGGTCTTTTCCCATGAGATTACAAATTAAAATGCACAAAAAAGGTTGTGCCTTGCTCGCTTGTCTGCACCTTGATGACGGCGTCATGCCGGGCGGCAATGCCGTAGCAGACGGATAAGCCAAGGCCGGTGCCGCTCGCCTTGGTGCTAAAGAACGGCGTTCCCAGCTTCGCCAGGAACTCTTCCTTTATGCCGCTGCCTTGGTCTCTTACCTCCATAACCACCTGTTTACTGTCGGCATAAGTCCTGATTTTCATTTGACCGCCCGAGGGCATTGCATCCAGTCCGTTCAGCACGAGATTAAGCACCAGCTGGCGGATTTCCTTCTCATCGAGTTGAATCGGCGGGCATTCTCCCAGGTCGAGGGCAATATCATGATTGCCGGTCATCGCTTTCGATTGAATGAGCGGGAATAACGTTTCGATGACCGCATTGATATGCTTCAACTTGCGGCTGGTTGGAGCCTGTGCGCCAACCGCCAAGAACTCCGTAACAATATTATGTACCCGGTCAAGCTCCTCAATCATGATGTCGGTATATTCCTTCGTTGGATTGTTCTTCGACAGCTGGAGGAATCCCCTTACGGTCGTCATCGGATTACGGATTTCGTGGACGATACCCGCAGCCATCTCTCCTGTAATATTAAGCCGGTCCAGCCGGGTAATCTCCTTTTCCAGAAACACGCGATCTGAAATATCCGTCACCACGCTAAGCAGGCAATCCTCTCCATGCACCTGCATTACTTCGCTGGACAACAGCCCATGCCGCAGTTCCCCTGTCTTGGTCATATAACGGATCCGGACATTACGCGCCGGCTGCCATGGATTATGACGTTCTGCCCCCTTGTCGTCTACGTCTACAATATATTGCAGCAAATCTGCCGTTTGATTGAACACTTCATTCCCTTCATAGCCCATCGTTTGCAGCAGGCTTTCATTCACGTTGATATAACGCTTGTCCTTTAACGATCTTAAGGCAATCAGACATGGCGTCGTGTCAAAAATTTTGCGGAACCTTTCCTCTTCCATCATCTTTCGGTCGGTAACATCGCGGATCGAGCAGACATAGAGCTGGTGCCCCACAATACTTGCTCTTCCAATCTGAACGTCTACGGGGAATGGGATGTCCTCTTTGCGCAAAGCCGTTGTTTCGATCAGCCTTGCACCTTGACTCATCTCGGCATGAAGGAAAGAAGACAACGCCGGAACGATATCGTCGATCGAACGGCCTGCCAGCTTGTCCGGAGAGTAGCCAAACATTCGGGCTGCCGTGGCATTAAGCGTTTGCATGATACCCGCTTCGTCAACGGTTACAATCGTGTCATTCGAGGTCTCGCCTATGACCTTCAACAGTTCATTCTGCAGCTTAATGTGCTCCTGATATTGGTACAGCTGAACGAAGGCTTCTATTTTCATTTTCAACGTTTCGGCATGGAACGGCTTGAAGATATAGTCGATCGCGCCAACCGAATAGCCATGCTTAACATGCTCGGCTGCCTGACTGATTGCCGTAATGAAAATAATGGGGACATGCTTCGAGCGCTCTCTCATCTTGATGAGGCTTGCCGTTTCAAACCCGTTCATCCCCGGCATCTGCACATCAAGCAAAATAACGGCAAAGTCGGTCGTCAACACATGACGGAGCGCCTCCTCGCCCGAATGAGCGGAGAACAGCCGGTAATCGGGTGAAGCCAGAATGGCTTCCAGCGCAATGAGATTCTCCGGACGGTCATCGACCATCAGAATATTCACCTTGGATACGGCGCTATTTAACTTTGCGGTAAAGCTTCTCATTGGGCTCCATCTCCTTGTAAAAGTCTATAAAGCTGGTAAAGGTCATGCTCTCCTTATGCCCCAGGCCAAGAAATCCGGAAGGGGACAAGCTCTGGTAGAACAATTCATGCACGCGGTTCTGCAAATAGGAGTTAAAGTAGATCATGACATTACGGCAAATGATAACGTGGAACTCGTTAAAGGACTCGTCAACCGCCAGATTATGCTGGGCGAACGTTATTTTTTCTCCCAGAAAAGGACGAAATTTCGCGCGATCGCTCGTAACCGCTATATATTCCTTAATCGATTTCTTGCCGCCTGACTGCACGTAATTATGGGTATAAGCAGCCAAGCGGTCAAGCGGAAAGGATTCCAGCTTGGCCTCCTCAATAACCGCTTCGTTCATATCGGTCGCATAAATTCTTGTCCTCTCGAGCAATCCTTCTTCATACAGCAGAATGGCCATGGAATATGCCTCTTCCCCCGTTGAGCAGCCGGCATGCCAGATGCGAATGCGGGGGTAATCTCTCAACTGGGGCACGACTTTGTCCCTGAACGTCTTAAAGAAGCTCGGGTCGCGGAACAGCTCGGTCACGTTGATAGAAAAATCGTTAGCCAGCCGCATAAACGCCTGACGGTCATGCAGCACCTTCTCCTGCAGGCCGGAAATGGTCCTCAGACGTTCCGTCCGAACCCGATTCCATACTCTGCGGCGGATCGTCGGAAGCACATAATTTCGGAAATCTACGCCGTAATACCGGTAGAGCGCCTCCAGCAGAAGTTCAATTTCGAGCTGTTCCCGCTCATCCATCGGTTCTTTCTCATTCGTACACATGTGCTTTACCACCTATCTGCTCAGCCAAGAATGGATGCGGGCAAACAGCTGCTCCAGCTTGACAGGCTTGCTCATATAATCGGATGCGCCGGCTTCGAGGCATTTGTCCTTATCGTCCTTCATCGCTTTGGCCGTTAAGGCAATAATCGGAAGAGCGCCAAAGCCCGGCATTTGCCGCAGCGTGCGCATAGTCTCGTAGCCGTCCATTTCAGGCAGCATAATATCCATCAGGATAAGATCCACGTCCGGATGTTCCTTCAACACTTTTAAGCACGAAAGTCCGTTCTCGGCAAAAAGCACTTCTACCTGCTTGCTCTCAAGGGCAATGGTAGTGGCATAGATATTGCGCATATCGTCGTCGACGATTAATATTTTTTTGCCCACCCAGACGGCATCGTCCAGATCGGCGTCATCGACTTCCAGCCCCGCAATAACCTCCGGCTCCGCAACAGCCGCTGCCGATTCTTGCCGCACGGCCGAAGGAATGCCGCTCAAAGCGGCCTCGTCACACGGCAGAGTAAGGGTAAATACGCTTCCTTTGCCCGGCACGCTGGTTACGCTAATCGTTCCGCCCAGCAGCTGCGCCATATTGATGCTGATTGAAAGACCAAGACCTGTACCGCCGTATTTCCGGTTGGTCGTTCCGTCCGCTTGCTGGAACGCCTGGAAGATCAGCTCCTGCTTCTCCTTAGGAATGCCGATGCCGGTATCTATAATGGAGAATGCAATACCGCTTTCCAACTTCCTTCCCGCCGGCGCACGGTGAATATGCAGCTTCACTTCGCCGCGTTCGGTAAATTTGAAGGCGTTGGAGAGCAAATTTTTAATGATTTGCAGCACACGCTGCTCATCGGTGTAAAGAGCCTGCGGCAGATCGGCATCCACAACCGCCGCAAATTCGAGCCCCTTCTGACGAGCGACCGGCAGGAACTGCTGCTCGGCAAACTCGCTGATCTCACGGAGACAAACGTTGCCGTGGACGAGATCGATCTTGCCCGCCTCCACCTTGGCCAGATCCAGAATATCGTTAATCAGCTGCAGCAGATCATTGCCGGACTGATGAATCGTGTGAGCGTACTTCACCTGATGATCGTTCAGGTTGCCCTCGGTATTGGTGGCCAGAATGTTGGACAAGATTAGCAGACTGTTCAGCGGTGTCCGAAGCTCGTGAGACATATTGGCCAGAAACTCGGATTTGTATTGGGAGCTGAGCGACAGCTGCCTTGCCTTCTCCTCGAGCTGGGTCTTCGTCTTCTCCAGCTCTCTTGTCTTCTGCTCGGAGTTCTTGTTCTGCTCCTCCAGCTTCTCATTAATGCCTCTCAGCTCTTCCGACTGGGTCTGCAGCTCTTCCGTCAGCACCTGCGACTCCGCGAGCAGCTGCTCAACCTGCATCCGCCCCAGCAGACTGCTTAACACGCTTCCGAGATGAGTGGACGCTTGCTGCAGCAACGATTGCTGAATCGGGGTAAAGGCGCCAAACGACGCCAATTCCATGACGGCAATGACTTGGCCTTCGAACTGGATCGGCATAATGAGCAGGCTTGCGGGAGAAGCTTTCCCTAGTCCGGATGAGATTTGTATATAGTTGTCAGGCACATTGGTCAGCAGAATGGTGCGGCTTTCTTGAGCCGCTTGTCCGACAAGCCCTTCCCCATTTCTAAAGGAATCCACACCGATGGCCGACGGCTGTTGATACGCGTACGATGCAAGTTTATTAAGCTGATGAGACCTGCCTGAGCCGTCTTTCAAGTAAAAGACGCCATAGCTGGCTTCCACTAGTGGAGCAATGGTCGTAATAAATAGCTGAGCCAGTGACTCCGGATTATTTGCACCTTGGAACCTTTTCGCCATTTCGGCAACATTGGTCTCCAGCCAGCGCTGCTCCTGCTCCAGAATGGAATATTTGTTTAGCGTAATTGCCATTTCATTAAAGGATCGGGCTATATCTCCGATCTCGTCTTGGGAACGAACTTCAATATGCGGGATATTCGAGGATGTTTTGGAATCATGATTAAAGCCGGTAATAACGCTCGTAATTTTGAAGAGATTGCTCGTGATGCGGTGTGATAGCAGGAGTCCGATAAGCAGGGTAAGCAGAAAGGTAATAACCGTAAGAATTGCCGTCAGGGAATTAACGAAGTCGACCATCGAAGCGTTATTCGCCCGGTCTTCTTCCAGCAGCTGCTGCTGGTATCCAACAAACTTCTTGGAGAGAGGCCCTAACTGTTCGCCTAAAGGGAGTACGGTTGTTTTGAAATAAGCTAATGCGGCCGCTTGATCATGGTTCTTCTCTAGGTTAGCCAGCAGCTGTTCGGTGCTTCTGATGAAAGAAGCATCGGTATTGGCCAGTTCCTGAAAGGATTCCTTAACCTCCGGTTTGATAATCAAGTCTTCGACTTCGTTAACAAGTCCGGATATCGCGGTGTTCGAGGCCCGCAGCTCCTCCATAAAATCAGGATCCTGCGTCAGCAAATAGCCTCTTAAGCTATTGGTCTGCTGCACGGCCAAATACTGAATCTCCGTGGCCTTATTAAGGACGGCTACCCTCTGGTCTATGAGATTATCGAAGGAATGATTCAGTTTGTCGTTGTAAATGTATGCGGTTATATTCACCGCAGCCACGAAGAAAGCAACGGATAAGAAGCTGATAAGCAGCTTGCTTCGAATCGTAAACCTCATGCTTGCACCTCACCTTTTATTTCCTATATCTTACTACCCTTGCAAAGAAGTGAATATAGCAAAAATTAGAAGTAAACATGCAAAATTAAATTGTCACAAAACAGACACATTTAAGCAAGGTGTTTCGACATACATCCAGTGACCCCCTGCTCTATACTGGCTGTGTTATCCAAATGTTAGTTAAATTTACACTCTAATAGATGGAACAAGGAATAAACACATTGGAGGGATATATTCATGGCTATGCTGATGAAAAAGGATAACATGAACCAGCTCTTTGCCGATTACGAGCAACCGGCTTTTTACGATGAAATGTTCGAGGGGCGAGGGAAATGCAGGATTCACTATGGAACCATGCTGCAGCGGTTGGCCAAAATGGGACTGGATGATTTACAGGCGCGCCACGCTATGACGCAGAAAGAAATGGTTACGCAAGGGATTACGTTTACCTTATATAGCAATAATTCCGAGGATTCCTCCCGGGAAAGAACGATTCCTTTCGATGTACTGCCGAGAATGATCATTTCCGAGGAATGGGCTCATCTAAGCCAGGGTCTCAAACAGCGGGTTAAAGCGTTAAACCATTTCATTTGGGATATCTATCATGAGCAGCGCATTCTAAAGGAAGGTCTGATTCCAAGCGACATGGTTCTGAACAATCCTTATTATGTGCCGGAGATGGCTGGCGTCGATGTTCCGGGCGGCGTTTACATTCCTCTATCCGGCATCGATATTATCCGTGGTAAATCCGGCGAGTATTACGTACTCGAAGATAACCTGAGAACGCCGTCCGGCCTGTCTTATGTCTATAAGAACCGAGCTTTAATGACAAGCTTGTTCCCGGAATTATTTTTCGATTATCGGATCCGCAGCATTGATCGCGGCATGAATGCCCTGCTTGGCAGTCTTCGCAGCCTGGCTCCCCATTCCAAGCCCGACCCTCTTGTTGTCCTGCTGACCCCCGGCATTTATAACTCCGCCTATTATGATCACTGCTTCCTGGCGCAGGAAATGGGGATCGAGCTGGTTCAAGGCAATGACCTGATCGTGAAGGGACGAATCGTATATATGAAAAGCCGTCACGGACTGCGGCAAGTGGATGTCATTTACCGGCGTATTGACGATGAGTTTCTGGATCCGCAGGTTTTCCGCAAAGACTCCCTTCTTGGCGTTCCGGGACTTATGGATGCCTACCTTGCCGGCAATGTCGCGCTGGCTAACGCTCCGGGAACCGGTATAGCCGATGATAAAGCGGTATATGCCTTCGTGCCGGATATGATCCGCTACTACCTGAAGGAAGAGCCCCTACTTAACAACGTGCCGACCTATATCCTGACACGGCCCCACGAAAGAGAATATGTCCTGTCCCGCCTCTCCGATATGGTTGTCAAAGAACGGTCTTTGTCGGGCGGGTACGGCATGCTTATTGGCCCTACGGCTACAGAGGAAGAGATCAAAGCTTTTGCGGAGAAAATCGTCCGGCATCCTGAGCGCTATATCGCTCAGCCTACGATAAAGCTGTCCGGCTGCCCTTCGCTGACTGACGGCCGCGTTGCTCCCCGGCACATCGATTTGCGCGCCTTTACGTTTATGGGCTCCGATTCGTCTTATGTGGTGCCCGGAGGCTTGACCCGCGTTGCCCTTCAGGAAGGCTCGCTTGTCGTGAATTCCTCGCAGGGCGGCGGAACGAAGGATACATGGGTGCTTGGATAATAATCCTAACTAATGATGAGGTGATTTGAGATGATAAACCGCTATGCGGAATTATTGTTCCTGATCGGACGCTGTCTGGAACGGGCCGACAATTATGCCCGTATCATCAATATTTACTACAGCATGCGCCATGAGCTGATGGAAACCGACGAGGGTTACGCCTGGGAACGGCTTGCTTCGGCCGTAGGCCATACCCCTGCGCTGAACACTCCGGCTAATGAGTGGGTTGTCCTTCACGATCTGACTTTTGACCGGACGAATCCGGACAGCATCTACTCCAGCATTCAACAGGTGCGAAACCATATCTGTACTCTCCGGCCCCTGCTTCCCGGGGAACTGTGGGATATTATGAATACCTTCTACTTATGGCTGAAGGAGCAGGATGTCAGCAAGCTGATGCTGCAATCTCCTTATCTGTTTTATAAACATATTAGCGAACAGCTGGCTCTGTTTAACGGTACCGCCGACGCCGCGATGGTCCGGGGGCAAAGTTGGAACTTTATTCAGACCGGTAAATTTGTAGAGCGGATGAACGGCACGGTTCGAATCATCCATGCCACCTACCGGAATATGCAGCAGGATGAGAAGCTATTGGATGAGGAACTCCGCTATAACCGCTTCCTAGTTCTGCTGAAATCCTGCGGCGGTTACGATGCCTTCCGCAAATTTCATGCCCATCATGTACGGTTGACGGAGGTAACCGAGTTCTTGCTGCTCAACGCCGAATTCCCCCGTTCGGTCCGGTTCGGCATTAATTCGCTTGCCAGCTATATTGAGAGAAATCCGCTGCTGCATCATTCCATTAAGAATTTGTCCATTCAGACCAGCGACGTGTTGTCGAGCATCCGGGCGGGCAGGCAGCGCCACGGCGAGAATATTACGGAAGAAGTATTGCTCCTCCTTCAGCAATTGCAGCTTACCGTAGGCGATCTTGGCCTGTTATTCGCCGATATCTGCTATCAGGAGGAGCCGCTGGTTACGGTAGAGGTTTGAAAGGGTTGCCAATAAAGGGCCCAGCTATCTTCAACAAGCATTTCGCCAAGGCATTCCGCAAGGAAGCCAGCTGCTCCCCGACGGAATACCGTCTGCGTGCAGGGCGGAGCGGATAAGGCCAGCTCTCTATTCCGACCAAAGTCGGAGGCAGCTTCCTTCCTACGGGCGATTATCTGGCTGCAGGATTATTATATAATCAGTGGCAAAGAGAAAGGTCAGGAAGGAAAGGATGATACCGATGCCGGGTCAACGAGAGGATATTCAAGCCATCCATAATGTATTTCGGGCTCTGTACAGGGCATGGGACCAGGGCGACGGCAAGGCTTATAGCGAGTTTTTCACCCCGGATGCCGACTACGTTACCTTTTTCGGTGAGCACCTGAAGGGACGCAGCGAGATCGATAACGCTCATCAGGCTTTATGGGATGGCCCGCTGCGCGGATCCAAGATGATTTCGGATTTGCGGGAAATGAAGCTGCGTTTCATTTCTCCGGATACGGCTATTGCGCATGCAACCGGAGCCGTTCTGATGAGGTGGCAGAAGAAAGCGCCGGCGAGCCGCGACTCCATTAACACCAACGTGCTGGTAAGACAAAACGGTGAATGGAAGATCGCTGCCTTCCACAACTGCCGCATCAAAAAGCTAAATTGGCTGACCAGGCTGCTGTATCAGCCCAAGAGTAAAGCGTCAGCGAAGACATAAAAATAAGGCCATCCAAATGGATGGCCTTTGTTTGTTTGAGATCATAAAAAAGAGTCCTGATTTTTTTCAAGACCGTATTTTGTAAAGCCATCATGCTAGATGCTACACATACACTGGCCGGCAGTCAGAAGCCGGCCTCTGGACGTATTTCGAGATGCAGCAAAACGTTTTTTTCGTGTGGTCACCAAACGTCACCCTAAATCAGAAAAGAAACTGCCACAGCTCCTATGAAAATTTCAGTTCTGACAAATTAACATAGTATAATCTTGGCACAAGTTCTTTTCCGGTGTTAGGGTCTTTATATCTCATTGTAATTAAGAGATTGTCCTTTGTATTTCTCGAAATGTTAATGATGTAATACCTTTGGTCATCGATATTAAACGTTGCTTTTCTAAGTGTGCCATCTATGTAATTTAGTAGATATAAGTCATTGTTTTTGTTAAACGATTGATAAAATAAACCGGAAAAATTGCTTTTTACAGATTCTGAAGACATTTCAAATTCTGGATTAACATCCATAATAGAACGAAGGGAGCCATTTTCAATTTTTCCTAAATATCTTGTAATACTAAAATTCTCATAATAGATGTAATTGTTTGCAACAACAAAATTTGTTACTCCTTGACGCAATTCACTCTCGAGCGAGTCAGTGGATTTAGATGGAATCGTTGATACATCAACAGTACGAAGAAAACTCATGTCATGGTCGTATACATCCAGGTACAGCTTTGATGTCCTATCCGATTCTATTCTCAACCGTAATAATGAAATTGTGTTTTCGTCAGATGTTATCTGTCGGATAGCATCTCCATTATTTGCTTTGTCATCAAAATCAAATTTCTTTAAAATCTTTCTCTCGTTCGTTTCTGTGTTATATTCTTCTATCTCAGAGCCACCGGTAGGGATTACTCTAACCATTAACAATTTATTTCCCATAGCTGTCATGGTGTTATAGGGAAATCCACCCTTTTCAGAAAATATAACAGACATAGTGTTACTGATTAAGTCCACTCTATAAAGATGAAGCGTTCTATTTTTAATATCCGATATTTCGCCAGTTGTGACAAACATGTATAAAGAATTACCGATGACAGTTGTGTCATACTTAGCTTCGTATGACCAATTTTCAATTGTTCCCAATTTTATATTTTCTTTTGTTTCAAAATTGTAACGATAATAATCCATTTCAGCTATCGAGTCAACAGACCGAGTAGGAATCCTATTGTAAATAATGCTGTCATCCGTTAGCACTAAGATTCCATAACGTTCAATTTCTCCGATTTTTGCGTTGTTGATGTCATAAATTGAAATTATTTCGTTTGAAAGCGAAGTGCTTGCGGAAATTGTTTGTTTAGAATCTCGTGTTTCTCCGTTTTCGGAGTTGTTATCACAACTACATAAAATCAGTAGAAAAGCCAAACAAAGCAAACCTATTATTTTTTTCAAAATAACCCTTCCTTTTCGCAAAAGCCATCAACTTGTAAAAAAGAGGTGTTTGCAAACAAACACCTCTTTAATAATATTACCAAACAACCCGGGTACAAACACTATTAGCGACAGTTGCTGTTTTTTCATAATAATATGCCCATCCAGATTGCGTTCCGCCAAGTGGGTCGGCGAATTGGACTTTAGACTTGTCGTCATATACGGCGTTAATCACCAAGCTGTGACCAGTTGTTGCATAATGCCAATTGGCTCCAATTGGATTTGAAATTCCCATCGAACTCGGAGCTTTCATGGTTACAACATCGTAATATAAATGATTCATCATAGTTGTTTGACTTGGACTCGCAGTATAAACGTGAGATTAACCGAAGAAATCGACGGTAAAATAAAAAAGCCTTCAATTGCCGAATCGGCAATTGAAGGCTTTCTCTATATACAGGCGTTAAGCCAACGCCGAGCTCGTTTGTTTTTTGCCTGCGAGGCCAAGAGCCGCATTCGTTGTTGCATTGATCTGCTGGATCAGCTCAGGGTTTTGCAGAAGCTTGGTTCCGTAGGACGGAATCATCTCTTTGATCTTAGGCTCCCACTCTTTGATATGCTGCGGGAAGCATTTGCCGATTACCTCGAGCATAACCGAAACGGCTGTCGATGCACCCGGCGAAGCGCCTAGTAGGGCAGCGATCGATCCGTCAGCCGCGCTGATAACCTCCGTACCGAACTGCAGAGTGCCTTTGCCTGCCGCTGTTTCTTTAATAATCTGCACGCGTTGGCCGGCTACGAGCAGCTCCCAATCCTCGCTCTTCGCGTTCGGGATAAACTCGCGCAAGGCTTCCATGCGCTGCTCTTTGGAGAGCATAAGCTGTTTGACCAGATATGTGGTAAGAGACATATTTTTCGCGCCTGCCGCAAGCATGTTCGTTAAGTTATGCGGTTTGACGGATGTAATAAGGTCCATGTTGGAACCGTATTTCAAGAACTTTGGCGTAAAGCCCGCGAACGGACCAAAGAACAGCGATTCTTTGTTGTCGATAACGCGCGTATCCAGATGCGGCACGGACATTGGCGGAGCGCCAACAGGTGCTTGGCCGTATACCTTCGCACGGTGCTGTGCTACCACCTCCGGCTTCTTGCAGACCATGAACAGACCGCTTACCGGGAAGCCGCCGATGCCTTTGCCTTCCTTAATGCCGGATTTCTGCAGCAGATGCAGGCTTCCGCCGCCGCCGCCGATAAAGACGAACTTCGCATTGATGCGTTCCGCGCTGCCGCTTTGCAGATTGCGCACTTTCAGTTCCCAAGTGCCGTCGTTCGCACGTTTAATATCATCTACATTATGGTTGTAGTTTATGTCCACGTTTTGCTTCTTCAATTGATTGAACAGAATACGTGTCAAAGAACCAAAGTTGACGTCCGTCCCGGACTCAATTCTGGTTGCGGCAATTGGCGTATTTACCTTGCGGTCTTTCATCATAAGCGGAATCCACTCTGCCAGCTTCGCAGGATCTTCGGAGAATTCCATGCCTTCAAACAATGGATTGCCGGACAATGCGGCAAAACGCTTCTTCAGGAACGTGACGTCTTTTTCCCCTTGCACAAAGCTCATATGAGGAACGGGTACAACAAAGTCCCGCGGATTACGGATCAAATTGCTGTTCACGAGATAAGACCAGAACTGCTTCGATACCTGGAACTCTTCATTGACTTTGACCGCTTTGCTAATGTCGATGGAACCGTCCGGCTTCTCCGTTGTATAGTTCAGCTCGCATAGGGAGGAGTGTCCTGTCCCTGCATTGTTCCATTCGTTGGAGCTTTCTTCGCCGGCGGTTGCGCGGCGCTCGAATACGGTAATTTCCCACTCCGGCTTCAGTTCCTTCAGCAAAGAACCCAAAGTGGCACTCATAATGCCGGCACCAATCAAAATTACGTCTGTTTTCGTTTGTTTGCTCATGTTAACCGTCCTTAACCTTTCGATTTGCAGAAAGGATGTTTCACGCTCGTGAAATTTCTCACACATCTTTTCTGATCAAAAAAATGAACTGCTTCTATGCTACAGGTTGATAAATAGATAAAATGTCTATTTCTATTATACGACAGTTTGAAGCTATAATCGACGCCATTTCCACATGATTTTTTAACCATTCCCTGAACTATTCTCCACTTCATCGGACCGGGACCGCCCGAAAAACAACAAAACCACCCCAAACATTGGCGTGGTTTCTTATTCCTTCAGCTTATCACTTCATTTGGAATATCCCAGAGGAAGTAATGCTTTGAATATAATCTTGTCTCTACGACAGAAGATTGTCCGTTTCTTTCAAAAATCAGGCCGGAGCCCATTTGCTCCTTGAAATCCCAGCCGTACCGCTTCATGTAGGCCTTAACCGGCGCATACCGGTCCTGTCCCGAATTGGCAGAGACATATCTGCTCTCTTTATCCGTAGTATCAAACCGCATATGATTCTCGTCCGAATACTCCAGCTTTGCAATAGCAGACAAGATGGGTGCCGGGTTACCTTCCTGCGATAACGCGCCGCCAAACCGCAAGACAATAAATCCGATCAGCATGGCAGCAAGCAAACCTCCGCCGACCATAGCTATTTTCCCTAACCGCATGAACAACATATCCAGGCTCCTTTCGTCCCGCTTATATCTATTCAGACGGATCGTGCGGCAGGCAGGTTTCAGGATTTGCGCCGCGCCGCATACTTTTTCCCCCAAACGCCCATACTTTCGAGAATCGGAAGAAACTGCTCCCCCGCTTCCGTAAGGGAGTACTCGACTTTGGGCGGAACCTCCTGATACACCACTCTGTTAACCATCTGGTCCTTCTCCAGCTCTCTGAGCTGACTTGTTAGTATGGCCTTCGAGATGCCCGGCACCAAGCGCTGAAGCTCCCCGAATCGCCTTGTCTCCCGCAAATGCCATAAAATAATGATCTTCCATTTGCCCGCTATCACATTTTGCGTTTCCGTAACGGGACATACTTCAATCTGCTCTACCGGAATTTCTCCTTCAAACGAGCTGCGAGCCATTCCAATCCCTCGTTTCATCCATGGTATTGTTTTTATGACTATGTAATAAAATAGTGACTACTTTAAAAAATCGAACTAAAGAAATAATATTAGTTTATGCGAAATCACACAACTAATCCATACAATTCGGAGGGAATAAATGATGAAAATCGGTATTATTGGCGCTAATGGACAGGTAGGCAGCCTAATTATGAAGGAAGCTCAAGAGAGAGGCCACGAGGTAACGGCTATCGTCAGGAACGCATCCAAAATCAGCGATTCGAATGCCAGCATTTTGGAGAAGGACATTTTTCATTTGACCGGTGCGGATTTGAAGCCTTTTGACGTGGTGGTTAATACGTTCAAAGCCGCTGAAGGCGAAGAGCATCTCTATGTGGATGCCGGAAGAGCGCTGACGACTGCGCTGCAGGATGCTCCGGGAACAAAGCTTATCGTAGTTGGCGGTGCCGGAAGCCTCTACGTCGACGAGCAGAAGACAACAAAGCTGATGGACACTCCGGAGTTTCCGGCCTTCGTCTATCCGACGGCATCCAACGCCGGCAAACAGCTGGATGAGCTGAAGAACACGAGCTCCATTACCTGGACGTACATCAGCCCCGCTGCCTTCTTTGATCCAAAAGGAAAAAGAACCGGCGCGTATACGAAAGGTCTCGATCATGTCATCGTAAACAGCAAAGGCCAAAGCTACGTCAGCTATGCCGACTATGCCATCGCCGTACTGGACGAAATCGAGAATCCGCAGCATGTGAACGAGCGGTTTACGCTTGTCGGCGAATCGGAATAAGCGTTAAGACTCCCTAATGCAGGGAGTCTTTTTTTTTCAGAAGTGCTATTTTATCAAGAATCCTCACCGTAAAATGAATAGCTATTTCGGTTTGCCGGGTCTAATTCTGCCAAACTCGGTTATTTCGACGGATTTGCCGCCAATTCATCCCTGTCTTATTTTACACCGCGCGTTATTAGGAGTAAGATGCTATTAATTTCGCACGCGTACAAGAATAGAAGGGATTGTTACCTATGAACACAGACATCATTTCGGGTATTCAGCTTTATCATCTATGCCGAGACAACAGCCATTACGGGCTCCTCAGCATGTCCTGCGGTTCGGAAACCGGCTGGGGCGAATGCGTCATAACGACCGATGCTCCGCACTTCGACATCATTGCGTGGGGCGATTTTCTGTGTAAGCTAAACCGGCAATCTCTTGCCGACGCCCGGAACACGGCTCTCCTGAACCGAGAGGTATGGGGCAATGCCAAGACCGAGCTTGTGCTGATGGCTTTATCGAACTTGGACAATTCGGCGGCGGCTGCCAAAGAAGAGGAAACACCAGACTCCTCCATCTTATTTGAGGAATCCATGAGCTACTTCTCTGTCCTGTAAGCTTCATTGTCAGCTTTTAAGATACTTCTACATTAAGCAGCCTTGTCATCGTCACCATGCCTGCCCTCTCCAAGGTGCGCTTGGACGCTTCGTTATAATACCAACAGCCGCAGATCGCGGTTATGCCGCGAGTCTTGCACCAATTGCGCATCTGGACGATTAGCGTTGTCCCATGGCCCTGCTTCCTGTAAGCTTCATTCGTAAACATTCCGATGCTGGCCAACCCGTCAAGCAGCTTGGAGCGCTCCATAACTCCAATCCCTAGTAAGGTCTCGCCTTTGTAATAAACGAACAGCCCTCCGTCATGCAGCCACTGACCATAATTGTTCGAAAAATCCCCGCATACCTGCTGAACTACAGGAAGATCATGCGGTACAGCGGGACGGAATACTTCATCGCTCTCCATGCTGATCGGAATCTCTACTCCGCTGTCCTGAAAAAAGTATGCCTGCTTGTTGATCTTAAAATCCTGATCAATAGCGAGGCTTACAAACAGCTCATCGCAGGTGGGTACAAACAAATTTTTGACTGCATGCCGTTTCAGCGCCTCGAGAAACAAGGTCTGCGCTTTCTTCAAAGAAGACTTCCGGATGTAAAACTGCGTCAGCAGCTCCTCATTATGCAAGGCGTAATACCCAATGTCCTCCCGGCCGTCTTGAATCCGGTAAAAGGCGGATGAAAGAATATGATCCTCCAAAAAGGAATCGAACGGCGATGACAAGCCTTTCAAATATTCCTCTATAAGCGGTTTGATCTCATCCATTGTACATGCTTTTATAATCATCCGATCAACCTTCCCCTTTGAAATAATGAATCGGTATGATTAGCCGCTGGTACTGGGCTCTTTAGGATCAACGAACGGCAGACCGCTAAATCGACCGATGCTTAAGATTAATTTTTTCTGCGCTCCAAGGGCCGAAACCTGCTGCTTCGATTCAGCCGAAATATTTTTTGCAAAAAGAATAAAAAAAGCACCCAAACGGGTGCTTCTCTGCGAACTATATACGTAAGGTTTATGATTACTTGAAGGCAACAAACGTTAAATCCTTGCCTTTTAAATATTTTATAATAGCGGGAAGCGCTTGTACCGTGTATTTATCTTCATGCAGGACATAGATGCCGCCAGCGGATTCGACATGATGGAAGTATGCGGTTATATCCTCCGGCGTTTTTGCATTCCAATCCTCCGGGTCCCTGTTCCACAGCAAAGTCTTCATATGCTGCTGATCGGCCGAGGATACCAGTTCGTCATTAACGGCACCATACGGCGGACGGAATAACGTAACCGGCTTATGCGTCAACGCTTCAATCGCTTTGCTCGCTTTGGAAAGATTGTCACTCTGATCCTGCAAAGTTGATTTCGTGAGCACGCTATGATCCCAGGAATGGTTGCCGATGGACATGCCATGCCCGGCTGCATAAGTAACGGCCTCTTTATGACGAGCCACATTTTGCCCGACGAACAGGAAGGTTGCCGGCACGTTCTGCTCCGTCAGGATATCAACGATATCCTTCGTCAGCTTGGACGGTCCGTCGTCAAAGGTTAATGCGACATACTCCTTCGGCAAACCGAAAAACTTCTTGTCTTCGTCGATATCGATGATTGTGAAGGCTGGCTTCTCTTCGTGTTCGCGGGATTTGGACTGAACCGGGCTCTGCTCCGCTACAGGCTGATCGGCCGTTACTACAGCGGCTTCGTCCTGAGTGACAGCCTTATCGCTCACCGGAGATAAAGCATGAGCCACCGTAATGCCGGAATCGCCGTTTGTCACCTCAGCCTTCGCCACTTGACCGCCAAGTAAGCGTCCGGAGTCCACCTTGCCTCCGGTAGCGATCGAGAATAGGGCCAGCAGGCCAATCATTATAAGAATAGCAACCGCAACCTTCGGCAGACGCGAAGCGAAGCCGCCTCTTGGATCCGGCCGGTTGGAAACAGGCATCAAGACCGCTTGGACCACTTGCTCTTCTTTTGCCGGCGAGACAGGCTGAAGTTCCCCTTGGCGGATTTGTCTAATCAATGCGATATAGGCTTCGCTGCAAGCAAAATACAACGGAACACGGGTACTGCCTGTCGTCCGAATAAAAGAACTGTAATACGAATTGCGGTAAGGATCCCACTTGGAGTAAGGAGAGATTCGAATCCTGTCTCCATGCAATGGCCCCAGTGCTTCAAGTTCAAGAAACGTAAACTCGTCAACTTCGATTACGTAGGTTGCATACTTGTCGTCTTGGGCGACGCCGATCTTCATCTGGCTAATACCGCTGGAGGTCCTCCCAAGAGACAGCAGTTCCAAAACCTGCGTGCTGTATGTCTCCATCCCCATATCGTCCTTCTTTTCCCGTTCCGGGCATGACCTTTAATCGGATGAACCACCATCAACAGAGCTTGTGTTTGGCGCAAACGGAGATGTCAGCCGGTTCGTAAAGTCGTTTACAATGTTAAGAAGATGCGTCTTCTCCTGACGGAGGGCATCGAATTTCTGCTTCATCTGGGAGAGCTCGGCTTCCAGCCGCGTATTTTTCTCCTCTAGCTCGTTAATCTTCTTGTTCTTATCCGCGGTTGTTTCATTGTGCTTCTGAAGCAAGCCTGCATAGTTCTGGCGCTCCAGCTCGATAACGCTCTTAAGCTCCTCAATCTCGCCGGATAGAGCGGCATGAAGTTCACGGTAGTCATCCATCATCTGGTCAACCTTCAGATTCTTGTCGCTGAGCCGCTTCTCCAGATCCAGAATGCTTTTTTCCCGCTCCTCGATAACCTTGCCTAGGTTCTTCAAATCCCTGTTCAGCCGGTCAATCTGACCATTCGCATGCCCAAGCCGGTCCTGCAGGTCGTTATGGCTCATTTCGACATGCTGCTTGGCTTTAATCATCTGCTCAACGGCGAATACGAGATCAAGCGACCGCTTGTCCAAGTGGCCCTTATTAATCAGAACCGAGCCTGAAGACTCATCGCTCTGTTCAGCTTTGGCCGAACTAGCCGACACTTCCTCCTGAGACTCCTCCACGTCCCTCCTAATCCCAAGATCCTCTCGCGATTGCTGCTGCTCTTTCTTCTTTTGGAAAGGAGAAAACATAGATCAACTCACCTTTTCTGAGAAAATATGTCGATTAATATCGAAAAATGTTTCCTTCATTATAGATTAATTTTCCAAGTTTATATGCGGGGCTAAAGTACCTAATTGCACTTGTGCAACTAGGCTTAAAGGAGTGGTCATACAGGAGGATACGCCGATTTTTCCGCGGCCTGCCGGTCATCCGAAATATGACACTATAGGCGGCCGGAGAGCATATATTAGCTTATCTATTTATGAATGGGCGGTGATGACATGCCATTTATTCTTCGTTTCAGCGGCAACGATACCGGAGCGATTACCTTTACAGGCAATACGCTGGGATTAAGCAGATCCTCGACCGAAGGGGTTCCCGGCACCCGCGATTATATCGGAGCATTTATTACTGTAGATACAACCCTGCAGTTCGGGAGCTACCCGCCCGGAACAACCTCTGACTTTAATCTAGACAGTTCCATGGCGATACTTAGATTGCCGGAAGACAGCACGGTCCTCTATGCGGAGCTTGTGTGGGCAGGCACTTACAGAGTGAGCGGCGGCACAAATAATTATTTACCATTTATTGATAAATCCGTTTCCATTATAACCCCGCAGGGCACGACGCTATCCGTGGCGCCTGATCCCGCTACCGCGCAAACCTCTTTTCGCAACGCTACTTACAACTATTTTCGCTCCGCCAATGTAACCTCTATCGTGCAAGCCGGGGGTGCCGGCCCTTATACCGTAGGAGGCGTTGTCGGCAATATCGATTTCGGCAACAGCACGGCCAACAACTGCGGCTGGACGCTTTGCGTCGTTTATGAGGATACCCGTATGCCGTTCAGGAACTTGAGTCTGGATGTCGGCATCGTGGAAATTGCCTTTGGCAGCGACCCGTCCGTAACGACGGTCTTAACCGGATTCGCAACACCGGTCTCCGGGCCGGTTACCGGCCGTATGGCGCTATGCGCCCAGGACGGCGATGCCAACAAGGTTGGCGATCAGGTGTTGTTTGGCCCTGATGAAGCTAACCTGACGATCCTGTCCGGTCCCAATAACTTCCCAAATAACTTTTTTGCCTCCCAGATTAATGACGACAGCGGCCAGCTCGACACCTCCGGCACCTTTGGCGACCGAAACCAGATTAACGGCGAACCCGGTACCCAAATCGTCGGCGGCCGGCAAAGCTGGGATATTACGAACGTCGATATTTCCGAGACGTTAACGAACAATCAGACCACCGCCGCCTTTCAGCTCCGCACGACAAATGACGGCTATTCCGTCATTGCCGTAGGAATCTACATTGACATCAACTCTCCTAGGATTGCGGTGGAGAAGAGTGTTGACGCCGAAACAGCCGAGATTGGCCAAGTGCTGACCTATACCGTCGTTATAAATAACTCGGGCACAGTAGCTGCCGATGCGATGTTCCTTCTTGACAGCCTGCCGAATGATACCTCGTTTGTGCCCGGCAGCGTTACCGTTGACGGGGTTCCGACGGAAGGCAACCCTCTGACCGGCATCAGCCTTGGCGCTCTGGAGCCGGGCGGCACCATTACCGTCACCTATCAAGCGGTTGTTATCTCTTTCCCGGAGGACGGCCTCATTCTGAATCAGGCCCTTGTCCAATTCCAATACGAGAGTATTGCCGGCGGTCCGGTAAATGTGGGCGATATTCCGTCCAACGAAGTTATTACAACAATTATTCCACCCGAATATGAGCTGAGCCTGGTAAAATTCGTCGACCGTGAAATCGCGCTGCCCGGCGAAACGGTTCAGTATACGATAACGGTAACCAACCTGTCGAACGCTCCGCTGACGAATGTCCGGGTGACAGACCCTGCTCTTTCGCTGGACCAGACCATCCCTCTCCTTCCTGCGGGTGAATCGCAAAGCTTTCCTGTCTCGTTTGTTGTTCCGCCTGGAACAAAAGGCAACACCAGCATAGTAAATATCGCCTCTGCCGTCTCGGATGAGACCGGCCCTGTCATGGGGTCGGCAACGATCTTCATTCCGGCTCTTCCGGGTCTTGCCGTTAAGAAAACCGCAAATCGCGCAACCGCGGCACCCGGCGATACGATTATCTACACCATTAAAGTAACGAACACGGGTAATATTCCGTTAACGGATGTTCAAATTTCAGACCCGCTGCTTGGCCTCGTGGAAACAACCGGCACTCTGGAGCCCGGCCAATCTATCGACATTCAGCGCTCCTATGTTGTGCCATTAAATGCCGCGAACGGCAGCATCATCGCCAATGCGGTAACCGTTGTATCCGTCGAGACTCCTCCCGTATCCGATAAGGAAGAGACAACGGTTGTTCCCCCGCCCGTCGACTTGACCAAATCCGCTTCATCCGGCGAGGTCACTGTCGGGGAACAGATAACCTACTCGGTTACGATAGTAAACCGCGGCCAGACTACCTTAATTGATCTGCGCCTATCGGATATACTCCTGGAGCCCCTCGAGTTTGTGCCGGGCAGCGTCAAGGTAAACGGGCAGCAGCGTCCCGGCGTCCAGCCGGATCAGATTGCGCTTGGCTCTTTGTCTCCGGGTGCCGAGATCGAGATTTCCTTCCTCGCCGTTGCCAATCAGGTCAGCGCGGACGAGAAGGTCGTAAATCAAGCGGTGGCTGCCTTCCGAGTCGAGGTGGAGGGCCCAACCTTCCAGGTGCCGTCCAACCCGGTTGAGGTTGAAGTTAAAGAGGAAGAGGAGTAATGTTTCACGTGAAAAAATAAAGCTTACGAAAAAGGCGCCTGCAGACAGGCGCCTTTTTCCGGTACAGCTATTATTTTTGCGGAGCGAAGTTATTGTAAATACGTGTTGCATTAACTTTGCCGGAGCTCAAATCTTCCGTTGTAAAGCCCGATACCGCGTTGCCCACTTTGAATTCTTTTTGCAGCAGTTCATCGGATTGACCGCCGGCCGTTGGCTCCGTAATACCCATGATTGTGTCCGGAGTAACCGTTACCCATACATCGTTAACCTTGAAGCTTTTACCGTCTGCACTTACTTCCGAGATAATGCCGTCGATGTTAACAGCCATTTTTCCCGTTGTGGCAGGCTTGCCTGCATCCTCTTTTTCAGGCGCGATCAAGTTATAGATCACATCAGCCGTAACTTTGCCCGTGCTTACGTCCTGGGAAGTATAACCCGATACGATGTCGCCCGCTTTAAACTCTTTATTAAGCAGCTCTTGGGACGGCGCTGCCGCTGTTGGCTCGCTGCTTCCCAGCTGCGTTTTGTCCGTTACTTCTACCCACAGATCGCCTACTTTGAAGCTTTTGCCGTCCGGGCTTACTTCGGAAATAACGCCATCGATGTTAACCGCAACTTTGCCCATGATAGGAGGCTTAGTTGTTGCTTCAGCCGTTTGCCCTTGATTCGTTGGCGTGGAAGCCGGGCTATTTTGATTCTGGTTTACGCTAATAACGCCAACCGCCAAAATTGCTGCGGCTGCAATACCTACTGTCCAACCTGTCCATTTCTTTTTGCTTTTTTCCATTTTAATCGGCTCCTTTTGATTTGCAGGATTATGTGAAGTCTTCTCTAATTCCAGCATTAACTTCTGATAGGTTGCCTCTTGGAAGTCGTCGCTGGTACGCAATTGAGACATGGCGGACTTATAGACAGATTTCTTCATTCTCCAGGCCTCCAATCTTATCTTTTAAGAGTGCGCGTCCTCTGGCCAGCCAGGTTCCTACCGTTGCGGCCTTCGCCTGCATAATAACGGCAATCTCCTGGATCGAATACCCTTCGTAATAATGAAGATGGATCGGAATCCGATACTTCTTGTCCAAGGAGAGCACTGCCTGCAGAACCTCATTTTCTTCCTTGGGGAGGTAGCTCAGGTCTTCGGGAACAGGGTTTCGGCTCCTGAACCAGCCGGTCTTCAGCATATTTTTGCTTTTATTAATGGTTGTTCGAATCAACCACGCTTTTTCATGTTCACCGTTCTCGAAGACAGGACGCTTCTGCAGATACGTCAGGAAGACCTCCTGCGTCACTTCTTCTGCGTCAGCTATATTTTTCAAATAAGCGAAAGCAATCTTGATCATGCTTTGCGAATATAGATCCAAGGCCCGTCGCACAGATTCATTGAGCTCATATGAATTGTACACCTCAGCACCTCCTTTCACTTGTAATACAACTGAGTGCCCCATTATTTTTCATTTCATGCGATATTTTTTTAGTAGACGTAATGAGATGCGGAAATGACTGCAGATATGCGGTTTGTAAAATATTTCAAACGCCAAAAAGACACATCCCTTTTGCCTGCCATGCAGGTTGAGGAATGTGCCTTTTGCGCTTAAACAACCGGGAAGGTCCTGGATGCCAAGAACGGTAACAAAACCCACTAATATTTTTATTGCTACGGTTAACCTTAATCAAGGGGAAAACTTAAACCTGAAGGAGAGAACAACAATGAAAAAAGCAGCTATGATCGCAGTAACTACATGCCTATTCCTGTCCGTGTCCGCAGCAACAGCTTCCGCATCGGCCGTAGAACCAACAGCGACTAAAAAAGTTGAGCACAAAATGCATGTTAAAGAACACAAAGAACACAAAGTAAAAGCAAAGGAACATAAGATGCATGCGAAGCAACATAAAGCTAAAGCGCATGAGCTTCGCGCTAAATCCGAGTCCAAAGCGCATAAGCTGCATGCCAAATCGAAGCTGCGTGCAAAAGCTCTCCCTAAAACAGGCTACGGCGGAGTAAGCGAATAAGACGCCAATCGAATCACTAACAGCGGAGGAATAGAGGCAGCTTGCGCTCTATTCCTCTCCCTTTAGAGGATGAATAATATGAGCAATCGTCATGGTATTTTAATATTAGTACTAATTTTATTGCTAACAGGCTGCGCGTCGGGACAGACCAAGCAACCGATCAAGCAACAGACGAAGGAACAAACCAAGGAACAAAGCAAGCCAAACAGAGAAATCGCGCTGCCCGCTCCTTCTCACACTATGGTACCGTTGCGTGCAGCAGAGTCAAAAGCTCCGTCAAAGCCTAAAGACATAATCGCTAAAACCCACGTTATTGTCCCTGATCGGATCTGGATACCGTCTGTCGGGATAAAAGCTCCCGTAGAGCCTGTTGGACTGCTGGAAAACGGACAATTAGGCGTGCCTGCATCCAGCGATATCGCCGGGCTGTTTATCGATGGAGTACTTCCGGGGGAAAAGGGCAATGCTATTATTGCGGGGCATGTTGATAATTATACGGGACCCGCTATATTCTATCCCCTTAAAAAGCTGAAGCCGGGTGATCCCGTCATACTTTCCGACTCGTCCGGCAAATATCTCGTTTATTCGGTCGATGCCGTTGAAGCTTACCCCACCGCCGAAGCGCCGCTCGATAAAATTTTCGGCGACACGAACGGCAAAAGGTTAAATATGATTACCTGTACCGGAAAATACAACCGCCAGAAAAAGGAGCACGAAAAGCGGCTCGTCGTGTATACTCATTTGCTGCAATAAAAAGCCGCGGGAATCGCGGCTATTTTTACATATCTCATTCAGCTTTCACTACTTCTTGAATCTCGCAGCCCGCCGGCCTTCCCGCACAAATCGTGCGGCTTCCGCCATCTGCGATTCGCTTACCGCTTCCATGGTCGCAAAGCTATACGGCTTATGCTGCTCAAGCAGCTCGAAGAATAGCGGATAGTTCAGCTCGCCAAGCCCCGCTGCGGTTTCTATTAATGTACCGTCTGCCCCGCGGTTCAAATCCTTCACATGGGCGCTTACGATGCGCGGGCCAAGCAGACGGAAGGCTTCGCGGACCGTATGGTCTTGATTGTCGAACCGGGCCGGGTTCATCAAATTGCAAGGGTCCATCACGACGCCAACGCAAGAGGATGGAAAACGTTCAATCGTCTCGGCCAATGTTTCCGCGGTATCGATCATATGTCCTTGGGCCGCTTCAAGCCCAATCGTTACGCCCCAGCGTTCTGCTTCTTCGACAAGCTCTTCAAGCGCACGGTTTAAACGATCCGTATGCTCGCCCCGGCGCTCCGGATCCGTTACTCCGCCAACCTCCGTCGCCACAATGGGCGCGCCGAAATGCCGCGCATGCCGAAGATGCTCTTTGAAGCGGTCTACATTATGACGGTAGACCTCGTCATCGAGATCGACCAGGCTTGCATAACAGCCAAGTACCGCAATGCGGACTCCTTTCTCCGCAAACGCCCCTCCTACCTCCTGGGCGAGCCCCGGGCTTAGCTTGCCAAGCCGCGAGTCTACATCGGAGAACGCTTTCGCCAGCGCTAATTGTACGTACGGAAATCCGTTAGCGGCAATCTTGGCCGCCAATTCCTTATAAGGCAAAGTTCCAAGCAAATGAGCTAAAATTCCGACTGACATGATAACCATCCTCTCACGTTTCATCTGAAATCTACTTTGTCTCTCATTATACGTTGTAATGCCCGGATGGCAAAAGAAAAGAAACCCGTGCCTCTCCCGAAGCACGGGTTTCCTGTTAACCTTCCTGTAAAACAAGGTTTAACCGGTCAAAGTTTTGCTCATTGCCGTCGGCCGCATAAGCCTTAACCGCCTCAAACGTCTTTTTGTCCTTGAACAGCTGACGGAACGTTAGTCTCGAGCGGCCGTCCAGATCCTCGAATATAGCCGTCACCCGGAACTCGGGATTGGACATATGCTTAAGGACAATCCGCTCCAAGGGCACAATCTCTTCGAAGACATTATGATTCGCATAATCCACGCCATTTGGGCCATGCATCGTAAACCGCCAATGACCGCCAGGCTTGATCTCAAACTCTTGAAAGGTATTCGTGAAGCCGTTTGGCCCCCACCAGCGCTTAAGCAGCTCCGGATTCACCCATGCTTCATACACCCTCTCACGGGAAAAATCAAACTCGCGCGTCGAAATAATCTCATTTTCTCCATGAATAGCAGCCATAACCGTCTACTCCACCTTTCAGATATTCACCCATAGATATTAGCGCTAACTGTTTACCGGTAGCCTAAGCATAATAGATGACGTAACGTAAGGTTCAAGCGGTTTTTTATGCGGACTCAAAATTATTTATCAATGCCCTTGCTTCTTCATGATCAGGCTCAAGCCTCAGCAGTTCCCTCAAGTAATGCAAAGCCTGTTCTTCCAGCTCCAGTTCGAAACAGCATATGGCCAGACAATAAAATACGGTAGATACAATCTCCTCTTCGTCTTCCTCAACGGAGATCTCCAGGAAGCGCTTTGACTCGCCGTACATGTCCATCTCAAACAGCAGCAGGCCCGCTTCAAGCGCCAGATCATACTTCTGCTCCATTGCGTAATAAGACGACCACATCCGTTCGATTCCGAGCAGAATATCCTCCTTCTCCTCATCGAGGGCATCCGGCAGCAGACTAGAAATCCGCTTCGTGCTCTGGATAAAGAATTCCGCATCGTAGCCGCCAAGACGCCAGAAGCTCAGGATTTGCCGAAGCCCCATATCGTCGATATAACGGTCTAACCACCACTTCAGACTATAAAAATCATCCGGTCCAAAACGCTCGACGCACCGGCGGTAAGCCAGCCTTGTCTGATAATAGTCCTGCGGCGAGTCAACGCTGATCATACAGCTGACATTGATATTGTCATAGTGATGCGAAGGGAACATGACCAAGGCACCGCTGCGCTCTAACACTTCCCCGATCGCATGATAGTTTGCCGTCAGTGAAAAGCTGCCATGGAAGACAAGCTCCGGCGGTTCCGCGAACCTCCAGTGCTCGAGCAGATGATCCCCTTTATCCGCCGTCAGCAGCACGATTCCCGCCTGCGACAATTGATTCAGCCGGTCCAAGCAAGCCAAAGAGGCCTCCGGGAATAAAACATGCGAGTCCTCCAGCTGCTCCTGATAGACGGCGATAACGTCACGGTAAGGATAAGACGCATCCTCGTATTGCGGCGCGCGCCGGAGCTCGTAGCTCAAGGCGATTTGCGACAGCAGCTCCGATGGTTTAAGCGAATCCTTGTCTTTAGGGTACTCCACCAGCACATCGGCCTCGTAAACCTGGCCTTCGCCTATATAAAGCAGCTCCTGCGGAATACTGTCAAAAAAGTAGTTCGCCACAATGACCAGAGGCTGCCGCAAATCTCCCCTGCGGATCGTTTCTCCCGATGCGGCCAGTACTAATTCCGAATCTTGGACAGCATCAAACCGGGCGAAATCAAGCATTCCCCGCTCGATAAAAGGCTGAAGAGCAGGATGCTTCCGCCAAGCCTCCACATTGTTTGCCGCAAGATCCGTCATGATGTACCGGAACGGCGGCACTGCGATTCCCGCGTAGTCTATTAATTGACTTAACTCTTGCAGCACATGGAAAGCGAATCGGCCCGCCCCTGCTCCAAGCTCTAGAATCTGAACAGGCTCCAAGTTTTGTCCTTGATTAGCTCTGTCCTGAAGAAACCCGAACAGCATCTCGGCATAAGCCGCCGCAATCATCGGATTGCTCGTAATGTATTGAGGAACCTGGTCGTTATTCCAGGCCCTCAAGCCTTCTTCTTCGTAATATTGCCTGTTTATTTCCCATATTGGCGCTTCGCTAAAGCGGTAGCGCTGCGTATTTGAGATCGTCATCTATTCTTAACCCTGCTTTCTATGCTTCGAACAATACCTCCTATATTACCTCAATAGAAGACATTTTACGAAATTTAGGGTTAAATCTCCGTTAAGAGGCCTCGGCTTCCGCCTTCTGCGGCTTCTTCCCGGGAGCAAACCACCCGATAAGCGCAATGGCTACCAACACGCCATAGAATACAACCGTCCAACCCGTACTATGAGGGAAGTCATGATCCAGCACCCCGATGTCCTCATGAGCCAGCGTAATCACGGCCAGCTTCACCCCTACCCACGCTACGATGGCGTACGCCGTAGTCTCCAGTGCCGGGCGATCGGCAAGCAGCTTCACAAACCAGGTTGCCGCAAACTTAATTAAGATAAGGCCGGCAATACCGCCAAGCAATACGACTGCGAATTTGCCTCCGTCCATGCCGCCAAACTCGCCAAGCGGGGAATCCGGCAAACCAAGCGCAAGGGCCACCGCAGCCAGAATGGAGTCAATTGCAAACGCGAGGTCCGCAATAGCGATTTTGCTTACCGTAGGCCAGAAGGCCGACCCCGCTTTTTGTTTCTCGTCCTTATGAACGTCCTCGTTCTTCTTGCCAAAGCGCGCTTGAATAATGTGCTTTAATCCCAGGTATAGCAGATAGGCTGCGCCAATCGCCTGTACCTGCCAGACATTCGCAATAAAAGATATTGCAAAAAGAGCGCCGAAACGAAAAACAAACGCCATAATAATTCCGTAGTTAATCGCTCTTTTCTTCTGATCGTCCGGTAAATGCTTGGCTATTACCGCAAGCACCAGTGCATTATCGGCGGATAACAAGCCCTCCAGTCCTATCAGGATCAATAATGCCCACGCATACTCCAGCCAGATCGATTCCAACGTGGATTCCCCTCTCTTCGAACGTAGTTGGTATAAGTAATTTTCTCTTGTCCGTTATTGCATATACGTAAGAAATACGCAAATGAGTTCACTTTTTTCTCAAAAGGAAGGAACTGCATGAAAAAAGACATCCGAAACGGATGCCTTACGGATAGGCGCATGCATAAGATAATGCGATGAACATATCGTTTTGCCGAAAGGAGAACATGGATGTACCTTTATCCTTACCATTATTATCAGTGGCCTGACCATTCTTGGGGTTATTATTGGGATCCCCGTTATTACAATTGGAGCTATAGCGTTCCGAATGCGCACTACAGAGAGATTGAGCTAAAGGACTACGGAACAGGCCCGCTGGTCGTGAACCTGGAGGAAGCCACGAAGCAGAACAGGAACTACCGTACCGCGTTATGGACGGGAAACTACCTGCAATTGACCTTAATGAGCCTAAATGTTGGCGAAGATATTGGCCTTGAGGTCCATCCTGCAACCGATCAATTCCTGCGGATCGAGGAAGGCCAAGGACTCGTGCAGATGGGAAACAGCAAAGATCATCTTGACTTTCAAACCATGGCATACGACGGGTACGCCATCTTTGTTCCTGCAGGCACCTGGCATAATGTCATAAACACCGGCAGCAAGCCGCTTAAGCTCTATTCTATTTACGCGCCGCCGCATCATCCGTTTGGTACCGTTCAGGAAACCAAACCGGCGGAACATGACTAAGGCGAGGTCAGCTCATTCAAATCAAAGCGCCCCGCAATGTCGTAACCATTGCCTTGGCCTTTGGGTTTAATAACTACCGTTCCCAATGAATTTATCTCTCCTAATCCAACGCCCGAAGGGAAGCTATGGGCGATTATAACCTTGTTCGTCCCAGGAGACGGGGGAATTTCCAACTGGGACGATAGGGCTTTCAGAGCAGCTTCCTGCTGGGCAGGAGGAACGGAACCGCCTAATTGATAGATCTGAACCCAAAACGGGTCCGTACGGACATTACCTGCTCCAAAAGCTAGTTCGGCCGTTTCCTTCGTCCTGCAAAACGGGCTTGCAACTACCGGCATCTGAACGGGGATATGCAATTGGCGAAGCGCGTTTCCATAGCTTACAGCCTGGTTCCGGCCGGCCTCCGAAAGATTTCTTTGGGTGGCGCAGTCATTGAAGTTGATCCTTGGCGAGTCCGCGCCAACCGTTGCGTCTCCATGCCTGACATATAGGATGTAGCCTCCTTGTTGAAGAGACCTTAGCAATGAGGGGTCTGCGGGCATAGCTTCAGCCGGTTTCGCTTGAAGCAGGATGAGTATGAACAAAATACTGACAATCCAAACCTTTTTCACGTTTTTCCTCCTTCGGATATAAGCGTTTCGTGAAATAGTATCCGCAAGGAGGGGAAAATAAAACCAAGTAAAAAAGGCACCCGAAATCGGGTGCCTCTATTATCCTAACATCTTACGTACTTGCGTTTGAACCCAATTTGCCCCCTGCCCATGAACTTCTGAATATTAGCGGAAGCGTTGATAAGCTTGCTTTTATTCGTACCTTGGCCAACCTCAACCGGACCTACTTCATTCGCGATCTCAACCGCTTTTTCATGAAGCGGCTTATAGGATATCGCCACCGTGTACAGGAAATTGTTCATCGAATATTTCGTCCGCTCGGGAGCATCGTGAATCGTCTTTTTCACCAGCTCCAGCATGCCGGCGATTTTCTCCTCGGAGAACTCGCCGTCCTTGCGATTGCCAAGCAGCCAGCAGTAGCAGCTCCAGCCCGCCGACATCTTCAGCTCTTCGCCGCTTGCAATCCATTTATCCGACACCTCTTGGGCGATATCCGTCTCGGACAAGGTGACCGCCACCACATAGTCGGAGATCATATAGAAATACGCGCTGTCGATCCACCGCTCGAAATCCGCCTCCGTCATCGCCTTCGGATCGGCAATGATCCCGGCGAAGTACATAGCATCGTAATTGCCTGTCGCGTACAGCTCATCGGACAGCGGCTGATTATGTTTGATTTTACGAAAAATAGGCTTCATCTCGCCTGTCGCCACGCCAAACAACGGTTCGTGCGCGCCATTGCCCATATAAATCTTCTTGGTTCTTTCTTTGCCAAGCGCTTCAAGCTCCTGCATGACCTCTTCTAGATTCATCGTTCGCACTTCCTTTGGAATGGTTTTATTGTCCGGGTCCGTACTCGTCTTCCTTGAATATACCATAAAACGCCCACCCGCTCATTAGGACAAAAAAAGACACCCCTTCGGGTGCCTTTAACCTGTTGCCGGCTATGATAAGTCCATTGATATGAAAATGGTCTATGCCTGCTGCAAGCCGGCTAATCTCTTGAAATGATCGACCGACGGCACCGGCAGCCCCAGATGCTCGCGCAGCGTGGAGCCCTCGTATTCCTCGCGGTAGAGCCCGCGGCGCTGAAGCACCGGTACGACTTGCTCCACGAAATCGTCCAGATCGCCCGGCAATACCGGCGGCATGATGTTAAAGCCGTCGCAGCCGTAACCGTCATACCATTCTTCCATCAGATCAGCAAGCTGCTCCGGCGTGCCGACGAATTGCATATGGCCTCGCGCGCCTAGAAGTCTGCGGCCAAGCTCAATAATGGACAAGTTGTCTTTGCGGGCGAGATCCATGATGAGCTGAACGCGGCTTTTCATGCCGTTGCTTGCTTCCACCGGATCCGGAATGTCCGGCAGCGGACCGTCGGCCGGGAATTTGCTGAGGTCCGCCTGAAGCATGCCGGATACCATCATGACCGCTTCCTGCGGATCGATCAGGTCAAGCAGCTCCCGCTCCTTGCGGCGGGCTTCCTCTACCGTCGAGCCAAGGATGGGCGACAGTCCCGGCATAATGAGCAGGCTTCCCCGCTCCCGTCCTGCCGCGATCAGCTTCTCGTTTACGCTCCGGTAGAAGCCCTGGGCGGAAGCCAGCGAGGTCTGCGCCGTGAAGATTACCTCGCCAATGCTCGCGGCAAAATCCTGCCCGGGTCCTGAAGAACCCGCTTGAATAAGAACCGGGTAGCCTTGCGGCGGACGCGGCACATTCAGCAGCCCATGCGCGGAATAGAATTGCCCGCCGTAATCGGCGGCGCGGAACTTCGACTCATCCGCGAACGTTCCCGATGCCCGGTCCATCACAAGCGATTCCTGCGGCCAGCTGTCCCATAGCGCCGTTACAACGTCTACAAACTCCCTCGCCATCTCATAGCGCGTCGCATGCTCCGGATGTTTCTCCCTGCCGAAGTTGCGAGCCTCCGTATCGACCTGGGACGTTACGATGTTCCAGCCGGCCCGGCCGCCGCTCAAATGGTCAAGCGTAGCAAAGCGGCGTGCCGCATTATAAGGCTCGTTATAAGTCGTAGACAGCGTTGCCGTCAGACCGATTTTCTCCGTTACCGTAGATAAAGCGGACAGCAGCGCCACCGGGTCGAGCATGCCTGCGGCCGCGCGGCTTGGATAGATCAAGTGCAGCAGATCCGCAAAAAAGATCATATCGAACTTGCCCTTCTCCGCCGACTTGGCGATCCGCTTATACCATTCGATATCGAACATCCGCTCTACGCCGGATTCCGGATGGCGCCAGCCGGCATGATGATGCCCCGTGAAATAAATAAACGCGCCTAGATGAAGCTGCCCTTGTCGTTGTCGACTCATGCCTGTTCCCCACTTTCCAAGTAAGTATCGATCTATCTTTAACCTTTATAGCTGTTGTTCCAGCGCAGGCATCTTCTCTCCACCAGCCGCACGACCGAATCCGACAGCTTGCCGACCAGAGCGAACAAAATAATGCCAACGAACACAATGTCCGTCTGCCCATACACGCGGGCATCTTGAATCATATAGCCAACGCCGGCGCTTGCGCCCATCATCTCCGCTACGGCAAGCAGCAGCCAGGAGGTCCCGACGGACAACCGGACGCCAAGCAGAATATTCGGAAGCGCCGCCGGAATAATTAGCTTCGTCAGCAGTTGAAGCTTGGAGTATTGAAGAATGCGCGTCACCTCGTACAGCTTGCGGTCCGCGCTGCGAACGCCAAGATGCGTATGGAAGTAAAGCGGGAAGAAAGAACCTAGCGCGATAAGCAGAACCTTCGAGAATTCGCCTACCCCGAACCAAAGAATGAACAGCGGAATTACCGCAAGCAGCGGAACCGTCCGCAGCATTTGAATGCTTGGATCAAGCGTGCGCTCTGCCCATTTGCCAAGACCGGTAAATACGCCAAGCAATAGTCCCGTCGCTCCGCCCAGCAAGAAACCTCCGCCTGCCCGAATCGCGCTGGTCGATACATGCTTCGCCATATCCCCGTCCACGCAGAGCTTCCAGAAAGCCTCCGCAATCCGGGATGGCGCCGGCAAGGCCGATTCGGACACAAGCCCAAGCGCCGATGCCGATTCCCACAAGGCCAGCACGATAACGGGCAGTACCCAGCCGTACAGCCACTTCGGCATTCCCGCCCGGCGCTTCCGGCCAATCGCCGCTTGCCCTCCGCCGGCTTTAGAGCCTAATGTCACCTCGTTTGCACTCATCCCATTATCCCTCCCCGCCTAAGGAATCCCGCCAGCGCAAAAGTCTCTTCTCCGCCAGCCTTACCAGCGAATCGGTAACCTTGCCAACTACCGCGAACACAATAATGCCTACGAAAATTACGGACGTCAGCGAGAACGATCGCGCGTCGTTAATGATATAACCGATGCCGGAGCTGGAGCCCATCATCTCGGCTACGACCAAGCCAAGCCAGCTTACCGCGATGGAAAGCCGAATGCCGAGAAAGAGAGAAGGAAGAGAGGCAGGAAGGATAAGCTTCGTAATCGTCTGCCATCTCGTAAATTCCAACACGCGCGCTACGTCAAACAAATTGCGGTCTACGGAACGGACGCCAAGGAAGGCGTTCACGTAGAGGGGGAAGAAGGCCCCCTTTGCGATCAGCAGGATTTTGGACGTCTCGCCAAAGCCGAACCACAAAATAAAAAGCGGGGCCACGGCAAGGTGAGGCAGCGTCCGGAGCAGCTGCAGCGACGGATCGAGCAGCCGCTCGGCTTTGAGCGAGAAGCCTACCCATAATCCGGCCGCTAAGCCCAGCCCCCCGCCGATAAGGAACCCAAGCGCTGCCCTGCCCGCCGAAACGCGCAGGTTGCTCAGCAGCTCGCCCGAGGAGAGCATGCGTCCGAATTCGTCCACAATGTCCTTCGGAGGAGGGATCAGCACGGCATTCACCCATCCGTTTGAGGACGCGATCTGCCAGATGACCAGCACGGCCAGCGGAACCATCATTCCGATCAGCACGTGAACCGCGCGAAACGCAAGCTTATTCCTCGTTATCTGCATGATTGCACCTCTTCTTTACTTAAGAGCTTTTTCGATGTATTGGTTGTCGAACACGTCCGCGACCTTAATCTGTTTGCGGATAGTGCCTAATTCGTATTGGAAATCGGCCGTTTTTTGCTGCTCGGCGATGGTCTCGTCGCTTACCGGAATATTAATCATGGTCGAACGGTTCTGAATGCCCTTCACCAGTTCTAGCGGAATGCTGCGCTCGTCGGCGTAACGCTTGAAAGCCTCGTCTTGATTGTCCGCTTCCCATTTGCGAGCCTCTTCGAATGTCTTCAGATACAGCGTCACAAGGTCCGGATACTTCTTCGCAAATTCCGAACGAACCAGCTGGAACGACGGGGACAATACGCCTTCGCTCTCTCCGTCTGCCAGCACGCGGGCTTTGCCGCTCAGCGTATTCAGGGAAATGTACGGATCCCATACCGCCCATGCGTCTACCTTGCCGCCCTCGAAGGAAGGCTGCGTCTCATCCGGCTGCAATTGAATCTCTTGAATATCGGATTTCTTCAGGCCTGCTTTATCCAGTACCCGGTAGAGGAAGTTATAAGCGTTGCTGCCCTTCGTTACCGCTACCTTTTTGCCTTTCAGATCGGCAATGCTCTTGATGTCGCTGTTTGCCGGAACAATAATCGCCACGTTGTTCTTGCCGTCGAGCAGCTGCGAGATAATCGTGAAATCAACGCCTGCCGCCTGAGCGGCGATCGGAGGCATATTGCCCATGCCAGCAAAATCGAGATGATTGGAAGCCATCGCTTCAATCATTGGAGGACCGCTCTGGAACTCTACCCATTCCACTTTGGCGCCTAGCGCTTCAAAGGCATTTTCAAACCATTTCTCCTCTTGCGCTTTGCCGAACAGGCCGCCTTTGCCCTGCACGCCAATCTTAACGGTTACGCCGTCATAGGAAGCCGGAGCCGTCGAGGCATTGCCTTCCGCATTCGCCGAAGCACCAGCCGATTCGGCAGGCTTGTTGCTGCCGCCGGCATTGTTATTGGAATTGCCGCAGCCCGCTACGATAAGGACCAAAGCGATGATTGCCGTTATCAAACCGTATTTTTTTCTCATATATTTGCATCTCCCTCAAATTTCCGATTAAATGCCTGCACCCTGATCAAGCAGGGGCGGCTGTTCTACCTTTTCAAACTCTCCAAGCACCTTCGAGCGAAGCTCCTGGAAGGCAACTCCCGTCCGCTTGCGCGGGTAGGGAAGATCAACGTTAATAACATTGCGGATATGGCCGGGTCGCGGGTTCATAATAACGACCTTCTCCCCGAGGAATACCGCTTCGTCCAAATCATGCGTCACGAACAGCATCGTCGTCTTGCTGCTTCGCCAGATATCCAGCAACGCCTCCTGCATATGCGTGCGGGTGAAGGCATCCAGCGCGCCGAACGGCTCGTCGAGCAGCAGAACCTCCGGCTTGCGGAGCAGCGCTCTCGCAATCGCGACCCGCTGGGCCATCCCGCCGGACAGCTCCTTCGGATAAGCCTTCTCGAACCCCTTCAGGCGTACCAGCTCAATCAGCTCGTCGACCTGGCGGCGAACCTGCGCGTTGCCAAGCGACAGGTTAGCGGCAATGTTCTTCTCGACGGTCAGCCATGGGAACAACCTGGGCTCTTGAAAAATAAATCCTTTATCCACGCCCGGTCCCGTAATGGCCTTGCCGTTTAACTCCACCGTTCCTTCGTAAGCCGTATCCAAACCTGCTACGATCTTGAGCAAAGTACTCTTGCCGCAGCCGCTTGGTCCGATGAAGGTAATGAATTGTCCCCGCTCTACCTGCAGCCGAATATTGCTTAGCGCTACCACCGGTCCTGCAGGAGCCGCAAACGTCTTGTTTAAGCGCTCAATCGTTAGCATGAATACCGCCTCCAGCTTAATCTAAATTTTTCACACCGATTTACTTGGGATTATAGTTATAAAAAATGGGGCATCTGCCCTCGTCGTTTGTACCCTCGCCAATCTCTGGATGTCCAGTCGATATTCCGGCGTACTTTTCCACAAACCGAATAATCGCTCGGTTTGTTATTGGCTAAATTGTAGCAGTGGCCCCCATTTGTTGTCAATCACAAAAAAAAGCGAGTTCTGCGCAGCAGCGCAACCCGCTTTTCCTACCGCTTGGTTCGTGTCGCGAATAGAGCGACAATCGTGCTCGCTTGCGCGCGGATCGGCACTTCCGCGCCAGGCATCTTCTGCAGGGTTAAGCCTTGAATCAAGCTTACGAAATAATAGGCAAGCTCAAGCGGATCGCCGTTGACAACAAGCCCTTCCTGCTGGCCCTGCTTCATCATGGCCGCGACCGGTCCAAGGTTGTTCGTAAAGCGCTCCGTAACCGCCTTGCGGATCTCTTCGGAGGAAGCATCGGACAAGCGCGACGTATGAATAAGAATGGTATAAGCCCAGCTGTTCTCAAGAGCAAGCCAAGATTCGGCTAGCATAAACAACTTCTCCAAGGCCGGGCATTCCTGTTCGGCAATTCGGGTGACATGGTCTCCGTAACCCGTCTGGCCCCTTCGCAAAATCTCGCTTATAATCTCGGTTTTCGATTTAAAGTAATGATACATGTTGCCTATGCTCATGCCTGCTGCCGCAGCAATATCGTTGATGCTTACCGAACCGATCCCTTTTACGGCAATGGTCTCGAGAGCGGAATCAAGAATGTGGTTAATTCTTTTTTCCCTTTGCATGAGGTCCTTCTCTACGTTTCTAGGCGACATAAAACAAAGCAGCCCCTTTCTTGACCTCCATTATAGCAGAGGGCATGAAACAGGGCGATCCCGGCCTCGCCATCGTTACCTGAAGGTGCTTATAGGAGTTGAAAGTGCGTACTTCACGGCTTTCCTTTTCTGTTTCACAATAGTCATCAGAAGCAGAGGAGGAATGTTAGATGAAAACAACAGACACATCCAAAACAGCCCTGGTCGTAGGTGCAAACGGCGTGATCGGACGGAATCTCATTGATTATTTGAGGACGCTTCCCGAGTGGGATATTATCGGCGTGTCGCGCCGCGGCGGAGAGGATTCCGATCGGGTGCGGTATATCGCGGCTGATCTTTTGAACGAAGCGGATACCCGCGAGAAGTTAAGCGGCCTGACCGCCGTTACGCATATCTTTTACGCTGCCTATCAGGATCGGCCGACGTGGGCTGAGCTTGTAGCCCCGAACCTTGCCATGCTCGTAAATGTAGTCAATGCCATTGAACCGATTGCACGGAATCTGCAGCATATCAGCCTCATGCAAGGCTATAAAGTGTACGGGGCGCATCTCGGTCCCTTCAAGACGCCGGCGCGCGAAACGGATGCCTATCATATGCCGCCCGAATTTAATGTCGATCAGCAGCAATTTCTTGAGCGTCGGCAACCGGGAAGCAGCTGGACCTGGTCAGCCCTTCGTCCCTCGGTTGTTGCCGGTTTTGGGCTCGGGAATCCGATGAACCTGGCGATGGTTATCGCCGTCTACGCTTCCATGTCCAAGGAGCTTGGGCTGCCGCTTCGCTTCCCGGGTAAACCCGGCGCTTATCACAGCTTGCTGGAGATGACCGACGCGAATTTGCTTGCCCGCGCAACCGTATGGGCAGCTACCGACGAACGCTGCGCCAATCAAGCTTTTAACATTACGAACGGCGATCTCTTCAGGTGGAACGAGCTTTGGCCGAAGATCGCCGCCTTTTTCGGCCTCGAGACCGCTCCTCCGTTACCGATGTCGCTTGAGGTCGTTATGGCGGACAAAGAGCCGCTCTGGAATGCCATGATTGATAAATACGATTTACAGAAAATCAACTATAAGGATGTATCCTCTTGGCGGTTCGGGGACTTCGTGTTTTCCTGGGATTACGACTTCTTTGCGGACGGATCAAAAGCCCGCCGTTTCGGTTTTCATGACTTTATCAATACGGAGAAGATGTTTATGGACATATTCGAGGACTTCCGCAAGCGGAAGGTCATTCCTTGATTTCACTATCGGATACGGGAGGCTGGAACAGAACCTTGCCTTTGGCGCCGTACTTTTTGTCAATATACCCTTCACCCCACCGGCACATGGCATGCAGGATATCTTTCAGGCTCCACCCATACTCCGTTAGCTCATATTCGACCTTCGGCGGCACTTGATTATAAGAAAGGCGGTTGATGATTCCATCCCTTATTAGCTCATTCAATTGCTGCGTCAGAACTTTTTGCGAGATGTCGGGAATTAGGCGCAGGAATTCGCCGTTACGCTTCTTGCCGAATGTAAGATGGAACAAAATAACCGGCTTCCATTTGCCTCCAATTGCTTCAAGAGTGGCTTCGACCGCGGTATTGAAAATTTTCTCCTCATTCTGCATAGCCTGGAATCGCCTCCTATGCTCCACTTTATCATTTTACCTCTAACAGGTGTACCGTTCCGAGGCAAAATAAAGGGCGTCCATGCGATGGACGCCCTGCTCTTTTATTTAAAAACGCTCAAAGCTTACGAACTCGCCAACCGGCTTGCGGTAGCCGCGTACCCGGCTGTTCGATGTATCTTCTTTTCCGATGCCGATGAGCAGAGCGGGAACATACCGATCCGGCACGTCCAGCACCTTCGTCATGGCTTCCGGATCAAAGCCTATCATTGGGCTCGTGTCCCAGCCTTTCTCTTTGGCGGCGAGCATGAACAGCATGGCGGATAGATTCGCGTTGCGGATCGCCTCGTCCCGTTTGAAAGCCTCGCCCCGCTCTTCGTAAAATTGCTGCACGGACTCGACCGTATGATCGAATTCCTGTTTATTAATAACGCCGAGATGCAGCAGCCCTTCATTAAGCTCCGCCGTGTTGTGATGCGCATCCAGATGGCCAAGAACCAGGATAACGGCCGAAGCGGTTTTTACTTTATACTGCTTGTTTGCCGCTTCATACACTTTTTGCTTCATCTCTTCGTCCCTTACTACAACATAATGGGCATGCTGCAGGTTGAAGGACGACGGCGCGTATTTTACAAGATCAAAAATCTCGTTCAGCTCTTTATCTTCAATGGAAATCCCTTTAATAAATTTGTTTGCGGATCTTCTTTCTGTTACTACGGATACGAAATCGTTCATTTCGACCGCCTCCTCTATGTAAAGTTGGATTTTATTCGTCGATCAGAAATCTTTAATTTAATTATCTTAATTTTAAGATATGTAATGTAAGAATGCAACCCCTAACAAGAAATTTTTTCAACTTTTTGCCGATCTTACTCTGACCTTGCTCTATCACATTCCCCAAATATGCGCCATACTGCTGAGTCCATGTCCGCATAGCTTCAAAAATGGGCGCAAGGGCTGGTGCCAATTCCGCTTATAGCCGTTTTCTCCTTTGATAAGGTCAAGACTGATTGTTATGATCTAGGTACGATAACAATGGAACGACCTTTATAGGAAAGAGGCGAAGGATATGATCGAAATCACGACTGATCTGGTACGGCAACTCATTAATAGTCAATTTCCGCAATGGAAGGGCTTGGAGGTAAAACCCGTGGAAAAAAGCGGGCACGATAACCGTACCTACCGGCTGGGCAACGAAATGACGGTGCGCCTGCCGAGCCATGAGCGGTACGCCTCGGCTGTCGAGAAGGAACTGACCTGGCTTCCCGTGTTTAAGCCTCTCCTGTCTCTGCCGATACCCGCTCCCGTTGCGCAAGGCGAGCCTACCTTGGAATATCCTCTCCCTTGGTCCGTTAACCGCTGGATCGAAGGCGATACCGTTTCGTATGGCAACATTCGCGACCTCAACGAATTTGCCCAAGATCTTGCCGGCTTTCTGAAGGAGCTGGAAGCTATCGATGCAACGGACGGCATCCCGGCAGGCATACAAAACTTCCATCGAGGGGGAAACTTAGCCGTATACGATCAGGACTCCAGATCGGTCATTGAGAAGCTGAGCGGTCCATACGACCGGAAGCTGCTAACCGAGATTTGGGAGCTTGCCCTTGCGACGAAATATGAAGCGGCTCCGCTATGGCTGCATGGCGACGTAGCCGTAGGCAATTTGCTTGCGCGGAATGGCCGGCTGTCCGGCGTCATTGATTTCGGAACCATGGGTGTCGGCGACCCATCAAGCGATCTGGTCATGGCATGGAACTTTTTCGACGAGGCCAGCCGCAAAGTATTTCTGAGCGCCATGAATGTTGACCAGGATACTATTAACCGCGCACGCGGCTGGGCCCTATGGAAGGCGCTTATCACTTACGCCTGGAATGAGCCGGGATCGGAAGCTTCGGATTGGGGGAAGCGTGTTATCGATGTTATTGTTCAGGACTACTGCAACTAACCGGATATCCCTCAAAATTGACATAACAGGTCCATTCTTTACGCATATCGCGCAGCCCGATTCAAGCCAATCCGCCTTTTCGGTATAATTATTTTTAATATTTCGTAAAATTCGAATCCGGGTGAACACCATGCTAAAAGTAATGATTGTCGAGGACGAACCGCTTATTCGCGCTGGCTTAAAGCATTATTTTCCCTGGGAGCAGCTCGGCGTCGGCGGAATTGTGGAGGCCGAGAATGGCAAGGACGGCGTAGACGTCGCTCTGCGGGAAAAACCGGATTTAATTGTGACCGACATTCGCATGCCCGAGATGAACGGGCTGGAAATGATCGAGCAGTTGAAGCCGCTGCTTCCGAATGCCGGCTTTATCATTCTCACCGGTTATAACGAATTTAAATATGCGCAGGAAGCTATCCGTCTCGGCGTTGTTCAGGAGTATTTGCTTAAGCCGCTGGAGTATGACGTCAGCATGGAGGCGATAACGGCCTGCATCAACAAGCTGGTGCACAAGCGGGAAGAGCGGCGGAAGAAGCAGGACTGGGAAGCACAAGCTGCTGAACTAACGAAATGGCAATACGGTCAGGCCGTTAAGCAGCTCATGGACGGAAGCTTATCCGAAATACCGGGCTGGAAGAAGCTGCTTGGATTTAATGAGCAATTGGAGCTGACTTACGTGGCGCTAGCGGCAAGCTGTTTCGGCCGCAGCGGACTGCTACAGGAGCGCAAATGGCGCCAAACGGCGGAGCAGCTTATCGGCAAGGCGGCTGCCGACATTTCCCCCGGGCATAGGCTTATGTGCTATATGAGCAGGGGCAGGCTTTATGTTCTTCTGGTTCTCGCGGAAGGAATGTCCGATCCCGCAGAAGGCGCCCGGCTTCTAAGCAAGCGGCTGGCCTCTTCTGTATATCCGTTCGATTCCGGTACGCAGCTGTATCTCACCGCAGGGCCTGCTTTATGTGATCTAACACAAGCAGGAGCGGCTCTCAAGTCCGCCGGACTAAGCCTGCTCCAACGTTTTGCTTCGCCCGGACAATGGTTAATATCGGTCGATCAATGGCCGGCTGACGAATCCCCGGCAGGAGGCGATTACTTCGTCTCGCTTCACCCGGATGACCGCAAGAAGCTGCAAGCCTGCCTGGAGCATGGAGATTCCGATGCTGCCGGCGAGCTGATGGACAAACTATGCGAGCAATCGGAGAAGGCTCTCCCCCATATTCAAGCGGAACAATGGCTCGTATTCCTGCAGGAGATTATTAACGTCACCCTGCGCTTTGCCCACAAGGAAGGCATACCGATCCAGGGAGTATCCAGCGAGAAGCTGCTTGATTTGTCTTTCGTCCATGATTTCCGGACCCTCAAGAGCTTGTTCGATTACTTGGCTTTATGGATCGTTCACCTGAATGATGTCTACTCTAAGCAGACTCATTCCTCTTCCCAGGAGAATGCGGTGTTCAGCCAGATTAAAGGGTTTATTGAGAAGAACATTGACCAGGAGCTTAGCCTGCAAATGGTGGCCGATCATTTCTTCTATAACCCCTCATATTTAAGCCGGCTGTTTAAGTCGAAGCTGAATCAGAACTATTTGAGCTTTGTCACCGAGATTCGCATTGATTACGCCAAGAAGCTGCTTCGCGACCCTAACCGGCTTGTGACTGACGTATGCACGATGTGCGGTTACAAGAGCTACAAGCATTTTGTGAAAATGTTCCGGCTTGTGGCGGGC
The DNA here is from genome assembly GCF_037147795.1 of Paenibacillus sp. MMO-177. Taxonomy (NCBI): domain Bacteria; kingdom Bacillati; phylum Bacillota; class Bacilli; order Caryophanales; family Paenibacillaceae; genus Paenibacillus; species Paenibacillus sp. MMO-177. The sequence goes on from NZ_JBBCUR010000004.1 coordinate 461,917, forward strand.
ACCACGCCAACCGACTATCGCAGGCAGCTCGGCATTATGCATTAAAAAGAAAGTGGGCTATTCCATTCGTCACGAGGTGACAAAGGGATAGCCCACTTGCAATCAGATTGCCCTTAACGGCTAGCTACATTGGATTTCACGCAGTATAATGCGGCGTTTTTGCCGGACTGCTTGCGCTTCGTTGGATTGGCTACAGTATAATGGGCTCATTTGGCCGATTGCGGCTCCCTTCCTCCCTCTTTTACTGGAGCGAATCCAACGTAGCTGTCGAGCTTCTTCTTCATGTCCTATTTTTACTGGAGATAATCCAATGTATGGGAGTTTGCTGCAAATTACCCTTTTACGGCCCCCATCGTAATGCCTTGCGTAAAGGCTTTCTGGAACAACAGGAAGATCACAATCATCGGAAGCGAAGCGAAGGCCGCGCCTGCCATCAGCACGCCGTACGGCGTCGTATATTCTCCCTTCAGCGTTGCGACGCCGAGCGGCAGCGTCATCATAGGGGTAGACCGGATCATGATGAGCTGGCTGAAATAATCATTCCAGGCATTGATGAAGGTAAAGATCGCAAGCGCCCCCAGCGCGGGCTTAAGCAGCGGAAGCACGATGCTGTAATAAAGCCTAAGCTCGGTGCAGCCGTCTACCTTGGCTGCCTCGAGCAGCTCTCCCGGCAAGGTCTGCGCGAACTGTTTAACGAGAAAGATGCCAAACGGCCAGCCGATCGCGGGCAGAATTAATGCTTTATAATGGTCGATCCAGCCGAAGTCGGCAATCATCGTAAACAGCGGAACCAGAATAACCTGCTTGGGCAAGGCCATGGCTGCGACAAACAGCGTAAAGATGATTTTCCGTCCGGGAAATTGTTTTTTTGCCAGTACGTAACCCGCCATGGAGGCTACGAGGCATACGCCCGCCATTTCGGCCGCGGCAACAAAAAAGCTGTTGAAGGTCCAGCGCCAGACGGGATTTTTGAACAGAACCGTGAAATTATCGAGCGTTGGCGCGTGCGGGAACCATTCCGGCGGAATAGCCACTGCCACATTTTGCACCTTGAAGGCGCCGGTGACGATCCAATAGAAGGGAAAAATAAAAAATAAGGCCATCGCAAGAAGCACGATATTCGAAATGAGCTTTTTCGGTTTCTTTCGAAACGGCAGGTATGCATGCATGAGCTTTCCTCCTAGTACTCGACGTCGCTGCCCAAAAATTTGAACTGAATAAGCGAAATGATGCCAATGACAACCGCCAGAATCATGCCCATCGCGGCAGCCACGCCAAACGACCCCAGCATGAACGCTTTCTCGTACACGCCGTACATGACGGTCGAAGTGGCGTTAAGCGGCCCCCCAGCGGTAAGAAGCTGGACAATCGCAAAGGTCTGGAACGTATTAATCGTCGTGATGACGATAATGTATAGATTGGTTGGCATCAGCATCGGCCATATAATCTTCCGGAATATTTGTCCCGGAGTTGCACGGTCAATTTGAGCGGCTTCAATGTAGGAGGTAGGGATATTCCCCAAAGCGGCTACGTACAAAATAATCGGCTGGCCGACGGAGGTCGTCACGAGGACGGCGATAATCGCGAACAACGCAGTCCGGAGATCGCCCAGCCAGGCTATGGGCTCCGCGCCGAACAAGCTCGTTATATAGTTCAGAATGCCGTAATTCGGATCATAGATAGAAGCCCATACCACAGTGATACTGACAACCGATGATACTGCCGGCAAGTAGAACACACCCCGGAAGAAGGATCTAGCAAGCTCGCTTTTCCGGTATATCGTGTTGGATACGAATACCGAAAAGGCAATAACCGCCGGAACCGTAATAAGAACGATAAGGATTGTATTCTTCATCGACTTCAGAAACGTCTTATCCCGGAACAGATCGGCATAATTGCGAAGGCCGATGTATTCGAATCGGTTCAGGCTGTAGTCGAACAAGCTGATATAAGCGCCTCTTAGCATGGGATAAGCGACGAACAGCAGGAAGAAGGCAAGTGCGGGAAGCAGGAATAAATAGCTTGCCAGCCATTCGCGCCATACCAGGCGTTTGGATTTTAGAGCCGTTAGAAGCATGATTGGTCTCTCCTTTCTTTCAGAAAAAAGAGCAGCGCAGAGGCGCATATAAGCCGGGGCAAGCTTGGCTTCTATGTCGTTAAGCCTGTGCGCTGCTCAGTAGCACGCTTTCTTATTTCAGCTGGGCTTTAGCCTTCGCAATCGCTTCATCGGCGTTTTTCGCAAAGCTGTCCAATGCCTGTTTGCCGGTCTGCTGGCCTAACAGCACGCTTTGCAGCGCCGGGAACCAGTATGTTCGGATTTCCGCGTAGCCGTCCGCGATGGTTGGAGGTGCCGTGATGAACTGGCGGGCAAGCTCCGAGTAAGCATATTCCTCGTCGTTGTACAGGCCCGTAATCGAATTGCGCACGGACAAGCCGCCGGTCTGGATCAGATTTTTCTTGCCGTACACTTCGTCATTGGCTACAAAATCGATAAACGTTTTGGCGGCTTGAATCTTCGCATCGTCGCCGTTGTTAAAGATCGCCATGCCTCCCAAATAAGGCTCCAGCTTAGGCGCCGATCCGTCCAGCGTCGGGAACGGCAGCAGCGCTTCTTCAAACTGCGCTTTTTTGAGCGTCGCGTTTTGCGCTTTCAATACGGCGGAGTAGTTGATGGAGAACGCCACCTTGCCTTGCAGGAACAAATCGTTGACATCGGATGCCGCAAGCGCCGCGGAGCCCGAAATGACAAGCTTATCCTTCTGCGCCTGAGCGATCCAGTCCAGCGCAGCGCCCGCTTGGTCCGTATTGATGGCAACGGCGGAGAGGTCATCCTTAAGGAAAGAGGAAAGACCCAGGTTGGCAATATACGCCCGCGTGCCTTGATCGCCGGCTTGGCTCTTGGCGAAGAAGACGGAAGGAATAACGTCAGGAGCCTTCTCTTTCACCGCTTGAAGAGCTGCCTTATACTCGTCAAAGCTCCATACGCGGTCTTTGCGGTTCAGCGGAAGCAGATCGAGGGCGCCTATTTTTTCGAACACCGTTTTGTTTACGGCCATCATGAACGGAGCCGTGTTAATCGGATACATGACCGTTTTGTCGCCAACCATGGACTGCTTCCAGAACGCTTCCGGAATATCGCTGCGCACTTCGCTTGAAATCATGTCGTCGAGCGGTGCGAGCAGCCCTTTCTTACCCCAGTCGATCACGCGTCCGGGCGCATCATAAATCACATCCGGAGCGGAGTTGGAGGCGATGGCTACGTTCAGCTTCTCCGGCCCCCCGTCAAACGTAATCATTTCAAGATTCACTTTAATTTCCGGGTGCTTCTGGTTGAATGCGGCAATCATTTCTTTCTCGTACTTGCCAACCTCTCCGTCTAAAGCCTGGAAGTTGGGAAAGTTCCACCATGTAATCTCAACGGGCTTCGCTGCCGGTGGTGCTTCACTTCCGCCCGATGCGGTATTCTGCGGTTCGCTTGTTGTCTTGTTGCCCGGTGCATTGTTGTTGGAACTGCAGGCTGCCGTAAGCATAACTAGCAAGATGGTCATCAGCATTGCTGCCTTCTTGGTCCGTGCTGCCATTTCTATTCCCCCTGCTCCTGATTGGAGACAAGCAGCTGCAGCTTGCCCGTCTCCTGCCGTTTAAGCATAATTTATTTGAAAAAGGGGGAGAATCCCCCGGTTTTTACATGACATTCCCCTTTTTTTACGTCATACCGTCTATATTATCATTGCAGTAGCAAATCTTATAAACAGTGCTATATTTAGGTCTTAAAAGGAGGCGGGAAGCTTGGGCAGATTCAGGCAATTGCGAGTCAATCATCAAATTTTCATCCTTATGATTTGCATTATTACCCTTCCGCTGACGATTATGTCGGGCATCGTGTACCTGTTCTCGCTTCAAACGGTAAAGAACGAATACCAGAACAGCGCCAATCTTATTCTGAACAATTTGTCCTTTAATATCGACCAGTACCTGCAAAGCATTGAGACCGGCACGCTTACCGCCCAGCTCGACAGCCAGCTGCAAAGCTCGCTTGTCCACTGGTCGGAGAACAAGAATCCGAATCCAAGCGATATCAGCATCCGGTACGGCAGCGTTATCGAACAATTCATAAGCCGGATCGAGCTTACGATCAAGAACGTCGATAGCGTGCAGGTGTTTGCGGGCGGCCGCATTTTCTACTCGGCGGACTTTAACCAATCCGATTACAACACGGATAACGTATTTGATCAGGATTGGTACAAAAAAACGCTCTTGTCCCAAGGCAAGGCGGTTTTGTTTGGCGCGCACACCCCTTTCCTGCGGACGAATTCTTCCGAGTCCGTTATTTCCATCGCCCGAGTTATCAATAAGACGGGAACCCGGACGAATCTGGCCGTCATTCTCGTTGATATCCGGCTTGATTCCTTGCGCGAAATCTTAAGCCTGTCCGAAAATACAAACCGAAATTTTCTTATTCTCGACGACGCTGGGGGCATCGTCTATTCCTCGGACCCTAATCAGGAGCAGCTGCTGAAGGATCTCGGGGAGCCGGGCAGTCAGGCGAAGCTGAAAGCCCGCGCGGGGAGCTATTACTCCGCCATGAACGGCGTCCCTTCTTATCTGAACTTTGTCACCTCGCCATTCTCCGGCTGGAAGGTCATTCAGTACATGGATGAGCATAACATGACGAAGGACGCGGCCATGTTCCGCAAAATTCTGCTGTGGGGCGCTTTATGCTCCCTCGTTACCGCGCTGCTGTTCATGATTATGCTGTCCAAACGCGTCACCAAGCCGATTATCCAGCTCAGCAAGCAGGTCAGAGCGGTTGGGCTTGGCAAGTTCGACGTCGACCTCAGCACGCAGCGGCAGGATGAGTTCGGCGTTCTCTATAAAGGTATCCGCAAAATGGTGGAGGATCTGCAGGAGCATATCGAGCGGTCTTCCATGACGCTGGCCCAACAAAAAGTTGCGCAATACGGAGCGCTCAAGAGCCAGATCAACCCGCATTTCCTCGCTAATGCGCTTGAGTCGATTCAGATGAAAGCCATCATTGCGGGGCAGCGGGATATTGCGGATATGGTAGGCCTGCTTGGCCGGCTGTTCCGCATTCATATCCAGACCGGCAAGGATATCGTAAGCCTTCGGGAGGAGCTGGAGCATACCCGGCTGTACGTGAAGGTGCAGCAAATGCGCTTTGGCGATAAGATCAGCTATTCGGAAACAATCGAGCCCGGCGCCGAAACGCTTCCGGTTCTGCATTTCTCGCTGCAGCCGATTGTGGAGAACGCCATCGTTCACGGCTTGGAGCGCAAAAGCGGACAAGGCCAACTTGAAATAGCCGCCTTTGTCTCCGGCCAGGCCTTGCATATCGAAGTGACGGATAACGGCGCCGGCATGAAGGAAGAGGATTTCGCAAAGCTCCGTCAACGCTTGAACGAAGCCGCCGAGGACACGCTTGGCAGCACCCATATCGGCGTCAAAAACGTGCAGGACCGCATCCGCTATTATTACGGCGACGGATATGGTCTCGCGATTGAAAGCCGGCCTGGGGAAGGCACAAAGGTAACCCTTCGATTTCCCGCGGCAAAAGCGATTTCCGACTCCCCGCGTTAACAACAAAAACTCTGAAAGTCTCGTCCAAACGGCGGGACTTTTTCTTTTTTGCCATTTTGGAAGCGCTTCCCACATAGATACCTCTCTTTTTACACCCCAAGGTTCATTTTTTACCTCATCGCCCGAAACCGCAGGCAAAGCCGTTTTTTTGTGTTAAAACGTTAGCTAAGGACAGCCGGCAGTCCTTACCGCAGTTCAAACCAACGATCGGAACGCTGTGTTCCAAAAGGGAGAAAATTATTTTCATCCGTTCCGAAGGAGAGAAAATAATCCTCCAATTACTTCAAGAACAATAGGGGGACTAACCGTGAGCCTGCAAAAATTTCATGGGATCATTCCGGCTTTTTACGCTTGCTATGACAATGACGGAAACATCTCAAAGGACCGAACCGGACAACTTGCGTCCTATTTGTTAGCCAAGAAGGTACAAGGCGTATACGTGGGAGGAAGCTCGGGCGAGTGCATTTACCAAAGTATCGAAGAGAGAAAAGCGGTACTCTCCTATGCAGCGGAAAGCCTGAAAGGCAAGATGACGCTTATCGCTCACGTTGGAGCTCCGTCGACCAGAGACAGCATCGAGCTGGCGAGGCATGCCGCGGAGCTCGGCTACGACGCTCTTTCCGCTATACCGCCGATTTATTTCAAACTGCCGGACAGCGCGGTCATTCGTTATTGGAACGACATTATCGATGCAACCCCGCTTCCGTTCATCATTTATAACATTCCGCAGACAACGGGTTACCAGTTAACGCCTGCGGTATTCCGCAAGCTGCTTGCTAACGAGAAGGTTATTGGAGTAAAAAACTCGTCTATGCCGGCGCTCGACATCGAGCGTTTCAAATCCGTCGGCGGCGACCGCGTTATCGTCTTTAACGGTCCGGACGAGCAATTCGTCGCTGGCCGCATCATGGGAGCGGAAGGCGGAATCGGCGGCACTTATGCCGCTATGCCGGAGCTGTTCCTAGAGGCCAACGTACTGCTGCAGGAAGGCAAGCTGGAAGAGGCTACGCGCCTTCAAAGCGCGATCAACGACATCATCATTGCGCTTTGTTCCTTAAACGGCTCGATGTATGCCGGCATCAAAGAAGTGCTTCGCGCAAGAGGGGTAGACATTGGCGGCGTTCGGGCGCCGCTCGAGAACCTCAGCGGCGATGACGGAGAGAAGATCCAGCTGATTGTCGCGAGTATCGACAAGGCCATTGCAAATTTTGTTCGCTAGAGAAGTCCACTGCCAGATCAGATCCTAACACGAAAAGGGAGCGGTTAAAGATGAAGAAATGGTCCATGGGCATTACCGCGGTAACGATTATGGCTTTGCTCGCCGGATGCTCCGGCAATGCCAATAACGAGGGTTCAAGCGCAAACGGCGGAGGTAATTCGAAAGGCAAAGAAAAGGTATCGATTAACGTTTGGCTGACTCCGCAATGGAAAGGCGTGCTTGATGCAACCGAGCAAGGCGCCGATTACGACAGCTTCCTGAAATACGCAGCCAAAAAATTTACGGAGCAATACGACAAGTACGACGCTGACATTAAGGTGGAAGTAATCGCCGGTGACCAACGCGACCAGCTGCTGAATGTCAATCTGAACGGCGGAACCGCTCCAAACGTCTTCTTCGAAAGCACATTCGCCATGGGTGATTACGTGCACCGCGGCGCGCTTGAGCCGCTTACCGGCATCATCGACGACAATGCGAAAAGCGATATCGCCCAGAACTACTGGGACATGGTGACGTTTGGCAAGGATATTTACTTCTACCCGTTCCAGAACAATCCGGGAACGCTCGTCTACAACGCGGATATGTTCAAGGCAGCCGGGCTCGAGCAGTACGTCGGCGGGGAGAACGAGATCAAGACCTGGACGCTTGCCGAATACGAGCAAATTCTTGAAGGCCTCAAGACCAAGCTTCCTAAGGATAAATACTCCAACGCTTACCCAATGGCGCTGTTTGCGGTTAACAACCAAGGCGACACATGGAACCTGTCTTACCTGAGAATGTTTGGCTTCGACTTCTTTGATAAGGACGGCAATATCGTGCTTGGCGACAACGGCGTTAAAGCGGCGGCATGGCTGAAGAAAATATACGACGCCAAATATACGAATCCTGGCGCGGAATCCGTCTCCTCCAATGACGCAAATGCCATGTTCCAAAACCAGCAGCTCGCCATCAGCTTTACGAACCCGGTTCTGTTCAACGGCATTAAAGCCAATATGGCAAACGGCACTTCTCCGAAGTTCGATATCAGACTGGCGAATATCCCTTCGGAAAGCGGCGACCCGCTGACCTTCACTTACGTCGTTGGCGCAAGCGTATTCCAATCCAAAGATCCGAAGAAAACCGAAGTCGCCAAAGACTTCGTGAAGTTCTTCTCCAGCGATCCGGAGCTCGTGAAATCGTCGAAAAACGGCATTCCGGTGCGCGCATCGGTCATTAAAGAGCTGAGCGGCGAGAATCCGTTCTTTGCGGCATACGATGCGAACTCCAAATACATTTTCAACTTCAGCGGCAACGTTCCGGGCTACAGCCAGTTGCGCGAGGCTCTTTATCCGGAGCTGCAAGCTCTGTACATGGGAGCAAAAACGCCTGAGCAAGCCATTAAAGACTATGTAACGAACGGCAACAAGGTTATCCAGTCCAACAAAGAAAACTCGGTCATCTATAAGAAATAGCTAGGTCAGACAAATAAACAGGATCGGCGGCTCTTCGTCTTCGGGAAAGCAGGAAGAGCCGCTAATCGGAAAGGCAGCCACCATGCGCATTCGGAACAGTTTTGTGAAAGAGAACCTTACCGGCTATTTGTTTATTTTACCGCAAATGCTCATTTTCCTTGCTTTTCTCGTGTATCCGATATTGGAAGGCATTCGGCTCAGCTTTTATAAAATCAATTACCAGAATGAAAGCTTTGTAGGCTTCGACAATTACGCAGCTTTGTTTAATGATCCCGTCTTTTTCAAAGCGCTCGTGAATACGGTCGTGTTTGTTGTATTCATCGTTCTGTTAACCGTAGGCTTTGCTTTGTTTGTAGCATCCGCCATCTTCGATAAAAATGCCAAGTACGTTTCCTTCATCCGGGGAAGTTACTATATACCGGTCATGGTCTCCATGGTCGTCATGAGTATGGTGTGGAGTTTCCTGCTTAATCCGGCTAACGGCCTCATCTCCTATTTCGCAAGGGAAGCAGGTCTGGGCACGGTCAATCTGCTGGGCAATACGCAGACGGTCATGCCCGTCATTATCTTCGTGACGTTCGCCGGCAACGTCGGTCAGTCGATTATTCTGTATATCGCTTCCATGATCGGAGTATCCAAGGATCTCTTCGAAGCAGCCGAGGTGGACGGGGCCAGCAGATGGCAGGTTATTACGAAAATCCTGATCCCTTCGGTTCAACCGACCACGATCTACATTACGATTATCAATATTATTGCCGTGCTGAAGATCTTTGTCGTTATTCAGCTTCTCACAGGCGGCGGGCCTAACAACGGCTCGGTCACCCTCATGTATTACTTGTACAATAACGCGTTCAAATACAACCAGCTTGGCATAGCTTCCGCAGTTGGCGTTATCATGTTCGCCATCACCTTGCTGCTGTCGATCCCTCAATTAAAGGCCATGCTCAAACAGAAGTAGAAGCGAGGAGTTGAAATCATGATGACGCAACCGAAGAAAGCAAATAAACTGCAGCCCTTTGACCTGGTGTCGAATATTCTGGTTACCTTCTTTGCGGTAATCAGCTTGTTCCCGCTGTATTGGCTGTTCACCAGCTCCTTGAAAAATAGCTCGGATGTGGTGAAAATGCCTCCGGACTGGTGGCCCGCTTCCATTACCTTTGCCAACTACGCCGATATTTTTCGGAACCAGCCCGCTCTAAGATGGACGTTCAACAGTATCTTTGTTGCGGCAGCTACGACCATTCTCGTCATAGCCGTTGGCTCCATGGCCGCTTACGCCTTCTCGAAGATCCATTTCAAAGGCCGGCAGACGATCTTTATCGTGTTTATCTCAAGCTTAATGATTCCAAAGGAAATTATGATTGTCCCTTTATTCCGCATTGTGCAGGATTTCGGCATGGTCAACAGCTTCCATGGCATGATCTGGCCCAACGTAGCCGGCGCATTTGGGGTATTTCTGCTAAAGGGCTTTTTCGACAGTACGCCGGATGCGCTGCGGGAAGCGGCCAAAATCGACGGTGCCGGGGAGTGGCGGGTATTCCTGCAAATTATGCTACCCATCGTCAAGCCGGGCATCGGGGCTTTGTTTATTTTGAACTTCGTGCAAATTTGGAACGATTACCTGTGGCAGCTTGTCATCGGCCAGGAGAAGACCATGAAAACCCTGATGGTTGGCACCGCGACCCTCATGCAGGATCTGAATCCGAACTTTGCCTATAAAATGGCGGGAGCAACCGTTGCGGCGGTTCCCATGCTGATTATCTTTATTTTGTTCCAGCGCTATTTCACTTCCGGAGCAACGGCCGGTGCCATTAAGGAATAGCTTCACACATTGAAGGAAGAGAGAGGTCGTTGGGATGAATAACTTGTTTGAGCGAATACAAGGAAGGCTGGTCGTTTCCTGCCAGGCGCTTCCCGAAGAGCCGCTGCACAGCCCGTTTATTATGGGGAAAATGGCCTATGCCGCTTCTCTTGGCGGAGCGGCGGGCATCCGGGCGAACAGCGTGGAGGACATCCGAGAGATCAAGACGCGGGTTAACCTGCCGATTATCGGCATTATTAAGCAGGTTTACGGGGATTGTCCCGTATTCATTACGCCAACGATGGCAGAGGTGGACGCGCTTTGCGGGGAAGGCGTCGAGCTTATCGCCATGGACGCAACAGACCGCGTAAGACCGGACGGCTCGACAATCGCCGAGCTGTTCCCGCAAATCCGCGCAAAGTATCCGAACCAGCTGTTTATGGCGGACTGCTCGACCTACGAGGAAGCGCTGCAGGCCGCCGAGCTTGGCTTCGATTGCGTGGGCACAACGTTAAGCGGTTATACGGAAGCAACGAAAGGCCAAGCGCTCCCTGACTTCGGGCTGATTGCCAAGCTGGTGCAAACCTTGAATGTGCCTGTCATTGCCGAAGGAGGTATTTCGACGCCGGAGGAGCTGCGAGCCATGTTTGACCTTGGCACGTATGCCGCCGTTGTTGGCTCGGCTATTACAAGGCCGATGGACATTACGAAACGTTTTCTGAAAGCGCTGGAGTAGGTCCCATGAGGATTCTAGCGGCGGATATCGGCGGTACCAATACGAAGCTTTGTCTTTGCGATGAGCTTGGAAACGTTGAGCAGTTTACGGAATATGCCACGGAAAGCGGAAAAGGCGGGCCGCATGTGATCCAGCGGCTGATGGAGCGGATGTCTTCATACTCGGGCTACGACTGCATCGCAATCAGTACGGCCGGACAAGTAAACGCCGAGGAAGGCTCTATCGTTTACGCCAATGCCAATATTCCCGATTATACCGGCATGCGGATAAGCAAGATCGTTGGGGAATGTTTTGACGTGCCGGTGAAAGTAGAAAACGACGTAAACGCGGCGGCGCTTGGCGAAGCCCGTTACGGCGCGGGCAAAGACTTTGCAAATTTCTTGTGTCTTACCTTTGGAACCGGCATAGGCGGCGCTATAGTCATCAACAACCGGCTTTATAAAGGAGCGAATGGAGTCGCTGCGGAGTTTGGCCATATGTTCACCCGTCCTTTGCATTACTATGAGAGCTTGGCGTCAACAACCGCTTTGGTGAAACTGGCCCGACAGGCCGATCCTTCCTGCATCAACGGAAGAATGCTATTCGAACAGATTCATAAAGGCAATAAGCAGCTTAACGGGGTATTAGACGTTTGGATTGAAGAGGTCAGCCTAGGCCTTGCCTCCTTGATTCATATCTTCAACCCGGCGGCAATCGTTGTTGGAGGCGGTGTCATGGAACAGCTGCCGCTAGTAGAACGCGTAGAGGCTCGGACCAAAACGCTGATTATGAGCAGCTTCGCGGGCGTTGCCATACGTCCGGCCGCGCTGGGCAACAAAGCCGGCTTGCTTGGAGCGGCATCCTTGTTTCTAAGCTAGGAGGGACAACTTGCGGGAGATCAGCATTACTTCAACGATTCATTCCCACTACAACCGGTTTACGGCCACGGAGAAAAAAACGGCCGATTATATTTTGGAGCACCCCGATGCCGTCGTCTATATGTCGATTACGGATCTGGCCGAGGGCTGCGGCGTAGGAGAGGCCAGCATCTTTCGGTTTTGCAAAGCCTTGGGCTTTAAAGGGTATCAGCAATTCAAAATTGCGCTTGCTCACAGCATCTCCGCGGATAATGAAATTCCGCAGCTCTCCGCTCAGGTAAGATTGCAGGATACGCTCGAAGAAGCCGTCTCCAAGACGCTTCAGAGCAACATCAATGCGTTAAATGAGACGTTTAATCTCATTCAGCTGGACAGCATCAACCGGGCGATTGATCTGCTTATCCGATCCGACCGGTTCATTTTTTACGGAGTTGGCTCGTCCTTAATGACCGCGATGGAAGCGAACAACAAGTTCATGCGCATTACGAACAAGACCGGCTGCTCCGTTGATTCGCATCAGCAGGCGATGTCGGCTGCTCTAATGGGCGAGAAGGATGTCGCGATTATTATTTCCTACTCCGGTTCAACCAAGGATTCCATTGAGGTTGCGAAAAAGGCCAAAGAGCGGGGAGCGGCGATTATCGTGATTACCCGCTTCGTCAAATCGCCGTTAACCTCCTATTCTGATATTACTTTGTTATGCGGGGCCAACGAAGGTCCACTGCAAGGCGGCTCCTTATCGGCAAAGATCGCGCAGCTCTATTTGCTTGACGTGCTGTACGTCGAATATTTCAAACGCACCTATGAAGCATCCATCATAAACAAGGAAAATACGTCGGCCGCGGTTGCCGTCAAACTGTTCTGAAGCAGAGAAGGGAGCAGGCTATATGATACTAGGTTTATTGTCAGGGGAAAATGATCTTCCTAAAGGCGGTTACTCTGTCATTGAAGAAGCCCTTCAGGCATTGCGCCAGCTAACGGAGAATAAAGAACTGCCCGAAGGCAGAGTGGAGCTGCGGGGCGATTTGCTCTATATCAACTTCATGTCCTTCGATACGAAGAGCCAAGAGGAGCAGGCTGCGGAGAAGCATGAGCAATACCTCGACATCCACTATCTCATTGAAGGTGCCGAACGGATCGGATGGTCGCCTCTTGAGGCGGGAATGATTCCCTCACAGCCGTATAATGAGGCGGATGATTTTGCATTATACGCTCCTCAAGCCGATGAACAATTGCTGTCGTTAAAGCCCGGCATGTATGCCGTCTTCTTCCCCGATGACATTCACCGGCCGGGAATGGGCGACGGTTCGCCTATTAAGAAAGCTGTTGTCAAAATCCACAAGGCACTGCTTGCGAACTGAAAGCCACCGACCTCCAGTCTGACTTTGGGCAAGCCTGTTCACCCCACCGTACGTTGGAGTTACTCCAGTGAAATCAGGTTAAACGGATGACTTGCGGTGGCTGCATTGGAGTTAGTCCAGTAAAAAGACCAGAGGTTACTCTATTACTTTAATAATAAGGGCTGTTCGAGGTCAGTTAATGACTTTTGGAACAGCCTTTTTTTCCGTTGCCTGCATTTTATAAAATAATTGCCTACAGAGCCTTTCTTCCCTGACACACTGTTGTCAACAAGGGTAACTTATGATGGTTTCAGATGATTGTTCAGCAATCAATTCAGGGAGAAGAAAGGATTGATATGGAATAAAGAATAAATTAGGCGCCATCATTGGAGGACTGCTGCTGGCCATTCTGATGGCATCCATGGATAACACGGTTGTATCAACGGCAATCGGCACAATCGTGGGGGAGATGGGCGGACTCGATAAATTTGTCTGGGTTACTACCGCCTACATGGTTGCGGAAATGGCATGTATGCCGATCTTCGGCAAGCTTTCCGATATGTACGGCCGCAAGCGGTTTTTTATCTTTGGGATTATCGTGTTTATGGTCGGCTCGGCACTCTGCGGAATGGCCCATTCGATTATTGAGTTAAGTATTTACCGGGCTGTTCAAGGGGTTGGAGCCGGCGCGATGGTATCCATTGCGTTTACGATTTTGTTCGATGTGGTGTCCCCGAAGGATCGCGGCAAAATGATGGGGGCGTTTGGAGCGGTATTTGGCCTCTCCAGCGTAGTTGGCCCCTTGCTCGGCGGCTATATTACGGATCACCTCAACTGGTCGTGGATCTTCTACATTAATCTTCCGCTTGGCTTCATCGCCCTGCTAATGATTGCTCTGTTCTACAAGGAATCGGCGGCCCATTCGAAGCAGCGTATCGACTGGGCGGGCTCCATTCTTCTCGTAGGGGCTGTTGTCTGCTTTATCTTCGCGCTGGAGCTCGGCGGCAAAACCTATGCCTGGGATTCTCCGCAAATTATCGGACTGTTTGCCGGGTTTGCCGTTCTTGCCTTCCTGCTTGTTCTGGTCGAGAGAAAAGCGGCCGAACCTATCATCTCGTTTGGCTTATTCCGCAGCAGACTGTACACCACAAGCAATCTGGTCGCTATGCTTAGCGGCGCGGCTTATATGACGGCAGCGATTTTTATTCCGATCTACGTGCAGGGCGTCATTGGCGGCTCCGCCTCTAACTCCGGTCTAACCTTATTGCCCATGATGGTTGGCTCGGTTGTGACCGCAACGTTAGGCGGATTCCTCATGACGAAGCTGCAATACCGGACGATTATGTTAGGAACGCTGGCCATCCTGTTCATAGGGCTTGCTCTGCTCTCGCAAATTACGGTAGAATCTTCTCGACTTTCCATCACGGGAATTATGATTCTGATCGGTCTTGGAATTGGCGCTTCCTTCTCGGTATTAAGCAGCTCGGTGCTTCATTCGTTCCCTGCCGCGCAGCGCGGCGCGGCAAGCTCAACCTTGAACTTCAACCGTTCGCTTGGCATGTCGCTTGGCATTACGATTTTCGGGATTATTCAAAGCCACAGCATGCTCTCGAAGCTTACCGAGTCGCTTGGCTACGGCACGGTTCCGTCCGGCTTGAACTTAAACGATCCGCATTCCTTGCTGAATCCGGCATTCCGGCAGACCGTTAACCCTCAGCTTCTGGATACGATAACGGCCGGGCTCTCTAGCTCGATTGGCGCGACCTTTGCCTGGAGCCTGATCCCTGCGGCATTAGCGTTAGCTGCGGCATTCCTGATGACGAAGGACAAAATGGAGGCGGCTGCCGAAGGCGAAGAATTCGCGGCTGCACACTAATCATATAACGGCAGGCTGGAGCATGCCGGTTTAGGAGAGATAACGATGAAGCTGGAACGGTTAATGGCCATTACGATTTTACTGCTTAATCGAAAGCGGGTACAGGCGCAGGAGCTTGCGGACCAGCTCGAGGTGTCCCTGCGCACCATCTATCGCGATCTCGATTCGCTTGGTCAGGCCGGCATTCCCATTGTCTCCTATACCGGCATGGAGGGCGGCTATGAGATCATGGACAGCTTCCGGCTGGACCGGCAGCTCTTATCCTTTGACGAACTGACCGCTCTCTTCACGGCGCTTCGCGGTCTGGAATCAACAAACGCCTATGACCGCTCGAATATGGATCTCCTCCTTAGCAAGGTTGGCGCCATGGTGGCGCAGGCCGAGCAAGGCCGGACCGGTGAAGGAGGCCGTATTCAAGTCGATTTCACCCCTTGGAAGAACAGCGAAGAGGATCAAGCGCGGTACGACCAGCTCCGTCAAGCGGTTAATGACCGTAAGCTGATCCGATTCCACTATACGAGCAGAACCGGCGGCGAACAGGAACGCGAGATCGAGCCTATGGCCCTTGTTCTGAAGAACTATGCCTGGTATCTTCACGGCTATTGCCGCTTGCGCGAGGATTACCGCATCTTCAAGCTGACGCGTATCCGGCAATTGAGTATTCAGGCCGGCACCTTTACTAGACGGACAGAATCGCTGGAACAGCTGAACGACTGGTGGAATTCATCCGAGAGAAGAGGCGCAAGCGAGGGAATTCCTGCCGTCCTGCAGTTTAAAGCGGCAGCTGCCCTATCCGTCATGGACCATTTCGACGAAAAAAATATTGAACGGCTGGCGGACGGACAGCTTATCGTGCGAGTGACGTACTCGAGCGAGCACTGGCTGATCCGTAACGTGCTTCATTATATGACCGATGTTATTGTGCTCGAGCCCGCCTCGATCGCGGAAAAGATCAAGCAGACCGCTCTGGCTATCGCGCGTCAGTACGGCGGGTTGGAGCAGGAATAAGTCACTCTTAAGGAGGCTTGCCCATCATGTCCTTGCAAGGAAAAGTAGCGATTGTTACGGGCGGTGCCCAGGGGATCGGGAGAGCGGCCTGCATGCGGCTCGCCAAACAAGGGGCGAAAATTGCAGTAAGTGATTTCGAAAGAGATTTAAACGCGGTGGTCTCCGAGATCAGGGCAAACGGCGGCGAGGCCATAGCCGTTCCGGCTGATTCACGCAGCAAGGAACAAATGGAACAGCTTGCCCAGACCGTCATTCATACCTTGGGACAAATCGATGTGCTGGTATGCGGGGCAAGTCAATCAGCCGAGGCGGCCAGCTTTGCCGAGCTCTACTGGGAATCCTTCGAAAGGCAGTTGGCCGGCGAATTAAAGGCCGTCTTTGAGCCAACGAAGGCTGTAATAAAAGCAATGATGGAGCAGCAATCCGGCCGAATCATCTATCTGTCCAGCACGGAAGGAAAAGATCCTACCCCGAATTATATCGCCTTTGGTACAGCAAAAGGGGGCCTTGATACTTTTGCCCGGTATATTGCGCAAGAGTATGGCCCCTACGGGATCTCGGCTAATGTTGTAGCACCCGGATTTGTCAGATCCGATGAAGCCTTTATGATCTCCGAAGAAGAAAGCCGCGTGATAAGCAGCTTTACCCCGCTTGGCCGGATCGCCGAGCCGGAGGATGTAGCGGGTGTGATTGCTTTTCTCGCCGGAGATGGCGCGCGGTTCCTGACAGGCACCTACACGCCTGTTACCGGCGGTCTTGTCATGGAGTAAGTTGTTTCCACGCCATGAAGTGATTTTATGCCGTCTTTTAATCTGCGTCAGCCTCCAAACTGCGAAAGGCATCCCGTTGGGATGCCTTTCGCAGTTTGGGATGAATATGTTGAAATAATTGCTATAAAATTTAAACTTTTTTTACAAATTCCGATTTTAATTTCATCGCTCCGAAACCATCAATTTTGCAATCAATATCATGATCACCCTCAATGAGGCGAATATTTTTTACTTTTGTGCCTATTTTTATAACCGATGAACTTCCTTTCACTTTCAGGTCTTTAATTACGGTCACGGTATCGCCATCGTTTAGTACATTTCCGTTAGAATCTTTGATCATCTTATGATCTTCTCTCATGTCAGCTTCGGATTCTTTCGACCACTCATGGCTGCACTCCGGGCAAATAAATAATCCACCGTCTTCGTACGTATACTCCGAATTACATTGGGGACAATTTGGAAAATCCGCCATCATTTATTCTCTCCTTTTTCGGTGCTCGGGTTATTGAGATGATAATCATGCAGTTCCTTTTGGAAACGATGAAAAGGACTCGATAAAACTTTAATATTTCTTTCAATTTTGATTTGCTTTTTGGGATCATTCTTGCATTGGTTCAATCGGTCAATGTTCTTATCTATTTTCTCCCTGAGCGTTATAATGAATCCAATTGCAATATGTGCTGCTGCCAGCTCCTCCAGATCGATTGCCAAAGCTTGTCCTAGATTCCGAATACCCTCGATGTGTAACGACTTTTTCACGAAAAAAACTTCTGGAGTAAAATCCTCGCGAAAGTCTTGCCCGGGTACTTGTCTCCAAAAATCATTCCATTCCTTTAGAAGCCCTGTTGCGTACAACAGGTATTTTAAAAACCCGCATAACCATGCCGTACAACTTGTATTTCGCTGTGTACATCCAATTCCATTTGCAAGGTGCCGACAACCATTACAGCAGGAGCCCCCGTTTGTTATACAGACCTTGCAAATCAAATCGGAGCCGGCCTCATACAAAGCATTAACGCCAATCTTGATGACTGTCTGTCTACTCATTTTCTTTTCATTAGCATTAAAGCTTGGCATTCGCCCTTCTCCCTTTAGAAAAATCAAATATTCAAAAATTTGAATATAGTAATTATAATGCAGTTACGTGCAAATAACAATTGATGCCCCCGCTTGTACCTTTCTCCATTAAGCATGATTTGAAATGTGATATTATATTCATATATTCAAAAGTAAGCTATTAAGGAGTAAATGCCATGAACCAGAATCAGAATATTCAACAATTTAAAGCTGATTTTTTTAAAGCATTAGCCCATCCCATGAGAATTCGAATACTCGAGGTTCTTAGCGAAGGCGATCGGAACGTTAACGAATTGCAGAGCATCTTAGGTTCGGAAGGTTCTGCCGTTTCTCAGCAATTGTCCGTTTTGCGAAATAAAAATGTGGTTAGTGGCATAAAGGATGGGACATCGGTGATCTATTCGTTAAGAGACCCGCTGATTAAAGAATTACTGGTTGTCGCAAAGCGCATATTTGATAATCATCTTGTAGATGCCATTTCACTGCTTGAGGTCATTCGAAATGAACAATAATCAAAAAACAAGGGCTTTCATGAGAAACATCAAGAAGCACCTTGTTTTTTCCTTTTTCCAAGTGCCTATTCGAAGAATTAGTGCCGATTTTACGGTTTGACATAAGGCAGTCCGCAAGAGTAATATCCCTATATATTCAAATAATCAAATATATAGGGATAGAGGCGTAGAAATGAAATGGATGGGGAGATATAAAGGATATCATCTACCTGCTTTTCGCAAAGATCTCATTTCAGGTTTGATTGTTGGGATTATTGCCATTCCGTTAGGGATGGCGTTTGCCATAGCCTCTGGGACAAAACCGGAGTACGGAATATATACAACCATCTTCGCCGGAATACTCATAGCTTTATTCGGAGGCTCCAAATATCAAATTGGAGGTCCGACCGGCGCTTTTATCCCCGTTCTTTTCGCGATTGTCTTGCAATACGGATACGAGAATTTATTGATTGCCGGTTTTCTGGCCGGAATTATTCTTGTTTTCATGGGCTTATTCAGGCTTGGCGCATTGATTAAATTTATCCCTCGTCCTGTTACCATCGGATTTACAGCAGGAATCGCCGTAATCATCTTCAGTGGTCAAATCGGAAATTTATTGGGTCTTACCGGCCTCGAGAAACATGAAAAATTCCTTCCAAACATGACGGAAATTGCGGTGCATCTAACTACCGTTAATCTCTATAGTGTCACTACCGCAGCCATTTGTTTGATGGCTATCCTGCTGTCGACGAAATTCATGCCCAAAGTTCCCGGTTCATTAGTAGGGCTTGTCCTATCAAGCGTTGTGGCAGCCTTGTTCTTCAAAGGGCATTTAGCAACCATTGGATCTTCATTCGGGGCGGTCCCGAGCACACTGCCTCATTTCCATTTCCCGAATATAACGTGGGATCGAATAAATACGATGATTTATCCCGCGCTTACTATTGCTATGCTGGGCGGTATAGAATCCTTATTATCGGCCGTTGTGGCTGATGGAATGACTGGCACCCGTCATAACAGCAATCGTGAGTTGATTGGACAGGGCATCGCGAATATGGTAACGCCGCTTTTTGGAGGAATCCCGGCGACCGGGGCCATTGCGCGGACAGCAACCAACATTAAAAATGGGGCTGTATCGCCGTTTTCCGGTATCATACATGGAATTGTTGTTTTTCTTATACTGATTTTGTTTGCTCCTTACGCTTCTAATATCCCGCTTGCAAGCATGGCTCCCATTCTAATGCTCGTTGCGTGGAATATGAGTGAGCGAAAAGAATTTGCTTTTGTCCTAAAAACGAAAACCAGCGATTCTTTTGTTCTGCTGATTACCTTTTTACTAACCGTATTCACGAATTTAACGACGGCTGTCGAAGCAGGCTTAATCATTTCCGTTATTTTGTTTGTAAAACGAATGAGTGGATTGTTGAAGGTGACCAAAGTTCTGCCCGATTCATCTGTCAAAAACAATAAAGTTAAAGCGTACATGGTTAGCGAAGGCCATGATTGTCCTCAAATCAATATTTATACCCTCGATGGTCCGCTATTCTTCGGCACAGCCAATATTCTGGAAAAAATCATCATGGACTCTACTCATCTAAAATCAAAAATTTTGCTGCTTCGCATGTCAAAAGTACCTTACGTGGATACGACAGGTGAGTCCAGGCTTGCCCGATTGGTGAAAGATTTCAAGAAATCAGGCGGGACCGTCCTTATTTCGGGCATTCAACCACAATCGATGGAAGTATTCAAGAAAACAGGATTGGATATGTTCATTGGAGAGAACCGTTTTTTTAACCATACAGGCGAAGCAATTGATTATGCTTTAATCCACCTGGATCACAATAAGTGCACAGGCTGTAAACATTTCGCATTCCGTGAATGCAAGAAGCTGTCGGACACTTCACCAAGCTATTTTAATGACTTTTGAGATAGTTCTTGTTTCTTCTCACTGTACGCTGGATTTCCCTCGCAAAAAACGCCCTATTATGCTGCATGAAATCCAATGTAGCTCTCCTTCGTTGTGCAATGCGAATCCGTAATAGGTTAGACCGATTACCTAAATATAAAGGGCTGTCCTATTGTCATTTAATGACTTAGGGACAGCCCCTTGCAGTTTTACTCTATTCTTCGTAGATCTTGGTCAACATGGCGCCAAGCACCTCAAGCGCCTCTTCCTCACGCTCGCCGTCTACTTCGAGCGTTACTTCGTCGCCTTTTGCCAGACCTAGGGTCAACAAACCAAGCGAGCTTTTTCCATTTACTTTTTTAGTCCCTTTGATCAGCTTTACATTGCAAGGGAACTCCGACGCCGCTTGAACAAAAAGCTTCGATGGACGGGCATGGAACCCGGATGGATGGATAATGGTATAAGTTTGCGATAGCATTATTGTGGTCTCCTTTGCTTAACGAATTGTTGGACTTCTTCCTGCGTGCTCATGGCAAGAGCTTCTTCGGCCAGAGCCGCCCATTCCGGCTTGGACAGCTGCCCCACCAGCTCGCGGGCAGGCAAGATGGAGCCCGCGCTCATGCTGAACTCGTCTAAGCCCATTCCGAGAAGGAGAGGGATGGCTGTCTGGTCGCCCGCCATTTCGCCACACATGCCGGCCCAAATGCCAGCCCGCTCGGCCGCTTTGATGACCATGTTTACCAGTCTCAGGATAGAAGGATGATACGGCTGATACAGGTAAGCCACCGATTCGTTCATACGGTCGGCTGCCATGGTGTACTGGATCAGGTCGTTTGTACCGATGCTGAAGAAATCAACTTCCTTCGCAAAGATATCGGCGCCAATTGCGGCCGCCGGAATTTCGATCATCATGCCCACTTCGATCGAGCCCGACACCTGAACCCCTTCCTGCTCCAGCTTCGCGCGTTCTTCCTCAAGAATACGCTTCGCTTCGCGAAGCTCGCTCAGCACCGCAATCATCGGGAACATAATGTTCAGCTTGCCATGCACGCTTGCCCGGAGCAAGGCCCGGAGCTGAGTACGGAACAAATCTTCCCGCTTGAGGCATAAACGAAGCGCACGAAGCCCCAGGAACGGGTTGCTTTCCTTCGGCAGCTCCAGATAAGGAAGCTCCTTATCCCCGCCGATATCCAGCGTGCGAATAACGACGCGTTTGCCGTTTAATTTCTCAAGCACATGCTTGTAAATTTGGAACTGCTCTTCTTCCGTCGGGAACGAGCTGCGTCCCATATAGAGAAACTCCGTGCGGAACAGCCCCACGCCGTCGGCGCCGTTCTCCAGCACTTTATCCAGGTCTTCAATGCTTCCAATGTTGGCCGCGAGCTCGAGATGCTCGCCATCCGCCGTTACCGACGGCTGCCCGGCCAGACGCTTCAGCTGTATTCTGCGCTCATCGTATTGCTTCTTTTTCTCCCGATACTCGGCCAGCACTTCCTCCGAAGGATCCACAATCACTTTTCCTTCCGTCGCATCCATAATGACCATGGCGCCATCCGCAACAGCTGCGGCCGACGAGCCGGCGCCTACTATCGCAGGAATCTCAAGCGAGCGGGCCATTATAGCGGAGTGTGATGTACGGCTTCCGATTTCCGTTACAAAGCCGCGGATATAATTCAGGTCCAGCTGCGCGGTATCCGATGGCGTCAGATCCTCTGCCAGGATGATGGTCTCCTCGGAAATGCCGGACAGCGAAGCATACGGCTTGCCGATCAGGTGGCTCATCACCCGCCCGGAGATGTCTTTGACATCGGCTGCGCGCTCGCGGACCATCTCATTGTCCAGCTCGAGAAGCATCTCGACAATAGTTGTTGTTACTTCATGCAAAGCGTATTCCGCATTAAGGTTCTCGTCCGCGATTTTATCCAGTACCGAGTCCACAAGGTCCGGATCCTCCAGCAGAAAAAGATGCGCTTCGAAAATTTCCGCTTTTTGCGCGCCTAGTCTTTGCTCCGTTTTTACGCGGATCTCTTCGATCTCGCCTTTGGACTTCTCGATCGCCTGCCGGAAACGGCCGGCTTCCGCTTCAGCATCCGCAATGGTCTGCTTTTGCGGGATATATGGGGAATGGTTAAACCGGAATGCCTTTGCGATAGCCACTCCTGGAGATGCGGCTACACCGGTAAATATATTATCCATAATGCGTACCTCTCTAATGGTTTGTCTTCTTGAGCGTTGCTCTTAACGCTGATTCGCAACCGCTTCATAGCTTTTAATGATCAGCTCGTATACCGGATGCCCTTCCGGAATCGAGGTATAATGCGACACGGTCTGTCCCATACCCTTGTCTTTAATCGATTGCTGCAGCTCAACAGCTTCAGGATCATCGGCGTTAACGAACTGAAGCGCAGCCGCCATTACTTTAGCCAGCTGAACGGGCTTCATTCCTTGTTCATGGGCTTGTAAAGCCGGCTTCACTAGACGGTCATTGGGAGACAGCTTGCGGATCGGCGAACGTCCAACACGGGTAACCTCGTCGGTCAGCTGATCGTTGCGGAACCGTCCGATAATCTTCTCGATGTAGTGGTCATGTTCTGCTTGGTCAAAGCCATATTGCGCAACAAGTACGGCCCCTGTCTCCTTCAAGGTCGCCTTCACTTCCCCAACGATTGCCTCGTCGGCCATCGCCTGCTGAATAGTCTCGTAGCCGCGAAGACTTCCCAGGTAAGCGGCAGCGCAATGTCCCGTATTCACCGTGAACAATTTCCGCTCGATATAAGGCATAAGATTGCGTACGTAATGGACACCGGCAACCGGTTTGTACCCTTCGAACATTGCGGATTCGTCTACGACCCATTCATAGAATGGCTCTACCGTAACCTCTAGAGGATCCTCATTGTGCTGAATAGGAACAATCCGGTCAACGGCCGCATCGGGAAAAGCAACCAGCTCCGCTGCCTTTGCCTTTGTCTTTTCATCGAGGTGCCCGAATACATGCTCCTTCAGCTGGGTGCTGCCGCCAATTGCATTCTCGCAGGCGATGATATGCAGCTTCCCTCCTCCGGATTGGATTCGCTTCTCGATTCCGCGGGCGATGCCCGCCGCAATATGCTTCAAGATGTTAACGCCTACGGCTGTGGTCACCAGGTCGGCCTCCGCCACTGCCGCCGCAACATCGTCTATTTTAGTTCCGTCGATGGCGGTTACGCCCGTCACCTGCAGCTGATCCTTGGATTCGTTAGCCAAAGTTACCGTGTAAGCTCCGCGCTTCTGGAGCTCCGTAACAAGCGCCTGGTTGACGTCGGAGAAAATAACTTCATAGCCCGATTGCGAAAGAAGGAGTCCGATAAATCCGCGTCCGATGTTGCCCGCTCCGAAATGTAAAGCTTTCATTATTCCATCCCGCTTTCGAAGATCTCGATCATCTCTTCGGCCGTGGAAGCCTTCAAGATCCGTTCCAGATTCTCATCATCGGAGCAAACCATTGCTACGTTCGTCAGAATGTCCAGATGATCGTCGCCAACCGCCGCAATACCGATGACCAGATGCGCGATATTCCCTTCGCCGAAATCAACGCCAGCCGGAATTTGAACGATGGACAGGCCCGTCGACATGATGGAGCCCTTCGATTCGTTTGTTCCGTGAGGGATAGCAAGGCCTCCGCCCATGTAAGTGGATAGGGACTGCTCGCGTTCCACCATGCTTTCCACATAGCTTGGATCAGCGTGACCGGCGTTAACCAGCAATTGGCCTGCCAGACGAACCGCTTCGAATTTATCCTTCACCGCTGCATTCAATTTCACTTTATCTGTAGATAAAATACTCATTGTACGTCACTCGCTTCCGCTTTTATATTGAAAAACATTCTAAGATGTATGGTTAAGTAATCTTTAATTTCCGTTTCATCGCCAGCTTCGAGCAAATCAATCATGACCGAATCGAGCAGCATGGCGCTTATTTCGCTTAATACCTCGAGCGCTTCCTTCGTTAAAGTCCGGGGCGCCAGCATTAATAAAAAATGGCTTAACCGGGACGGCGATGCCATCTCCACCGTAAGCGGAGTTTCTAATCGGTATAACGAGAGCGATGGCCTCGTTATCTCTTCTCCTCGTGTATGAAACAACGCTACCGGGGTTCCCGGTATCATCTGACTGCCGCTCTGTTCCCGCTGCATCAGCCGCCGGGCCACTAGACCGGCATCCGTCAGCACGCCTTTGGCTTCTTCCCGCGCGCAGGCTTCTTGCAGAATAAGCGGCAAGTCGCCGCTCTTCTCCTGGATCCGCACAACCTCAAAGCGCCGAATCAGACTCACCATTTCATCAAGCGTTGTCTTAAGGCTGACCAGCTGTTCGAAGCTGGAGGCCAAGCCTTCCGTTTTCTCTTCCTTGTCCGGTTCGCCGTCCCGCTTCTGGACTAGACCCGTCTGAACGAAAGCCCTCAGCCGGTCGGTCTCAGCCTGCGTCAGGAGGGGACTGACCTTGATATATTGCTCTCCGTTTAAAGGCAGATCTACCGTGGAAATGATGAGATCGTATTTGTCCTTCTCCGTCCTTGATGCCTCGTACCACGATACGCGGTCGACGATATGGATTTCCGGCAGTTCCTTCTGAAGCCTGATTTGCAGCAGCTTGGAGGAGCCGATTCCGCTCGAGCAGACCAGAATGGCCCGGACATTTTGCCGCAGCTGCTTCAGCCGCTCCAGCGATGCTCCAAAATGCATGACAAGAAATCCGATTTCCTCATCCGGCACATCCATAGCGGTGAAGACGCGGTTTGCCGCTTTGCGAACGACGTTAAATAAAGACGAATAATCCTTCTTGATCTGATCGAGAAGCGGATTACGAATATTCGTGCCCTCGTGCAGCCTCTGCAAGGCATCCTTCAAGTGAAGGAACAGCCCGTCGCGCAGAGAGCGGTCCTTATTGTAATCGATCCCCATTGCATGCTGTACATGCTCGATCAGGGATCGTACCGTATCGGTTAAAGCCAAGTCATCGGCAGGCAGCATGGAAAGATCGTCGGTCTGGGCCGAACGCAGCAGCCTGCCGATATAAGCGGTCTCTGCCGGCGGAAAAGTCCGTCCGGTCAGCGCCCCCAACCGTTCCGTAAGATACACCGCATCGGATTCCCGACTTATTGTTGCAATGGATGAAGCCGCAACCGTCTTGCCCGCCCGAATCCGCCTTACCGCAATAGACAGCCTAATCAGCAGATCCGTATAAGCACTCTCGCTTAATCGGCTTCCTCCGTATTCTTCCCAGCTCCATAAGATTTTCTCAACAGCTTCCATTTCCGCTTGACCTGCGGCCGCAAGCAACCTGCGGTCAAGCGGATGTACCGGAAGCTCGTTGCGGCTGGAGATCAGCTCCGTATCTTCATACCGATCCTTGATGATCTGACGGATTATTTCCCGAAGCCGTTCTTCTTGGCCGGTCAGCTCTATCCCGTATCCTCTTCTCCGGGTCAGAGTAACTTCAAATCTCTGTACCCATCCTTCAAGCTGGTCTAAATCATGGGCCACAGTAGGAATCGCCACTTTCAATTCATGCGCCAGCGTAAACAGCTTAACCGGCTCGCCGCTTTCGATAAGGAGGCAAAGCAAATACACCTGCCGTTCCTCCGGAGCGAATTCGATTTCCTCCGATACGGTAACGATCCGGGCTAATCGGTCAAGCACCGCTTGGTCGCCCTGCAGCCTGATGCCCGAACCCGATTTTTTGAGCAGCCGAGCGCCTTCCGCAAGCAGAATCTCCTCTACCGCCGCCAGCTCTCGGTGTACGGTTCTTGCACTAACCTGAATCTCTGCCGCGATCTGAGCCGCTGTCAGATCTTGATCATTCCGCAGCAGCAGCTCTAGAATCCGGCGGGACCGGCTGGATATACGCATTCACATAACCCTTCCTATAACGATAGAATGGCCCCAGCGCCGGAAATTAATCTCCAGCGCTGGCAGCCTTGATGAGAAAGGATTCTTTACGAGAGCCGGTCGACGAGTTTGTCATATTCCGGACTTTTCAAGAAATTGTCGATTGAGATATGCTCGGCATTTGGCGCCTGGATTTTAGCGCGGTCCGTCAGCGTTTTGTGCGTAATGACGATGTCGGCATCGCCGGGAATATCGCTGATTGCCGTATTAATGACGGTAACATCCGAACCGGCGGCCTTCATCTTCTTGCGAAGAATCGATGCGCCCATTGCGCTTGAGCCCATGCCTGCGTCGCAGGAGAAGACGATTTTATGAACATCCTCTTTTGCCTTGAACGTATCGCTAGCTCCCCCAGCGTGCTGAGCCTCATGCTGAACGGCTTGCGCAGCCGCTGTCGGAACCGCAACTGCCGTTGCTGCTGCCGCGGTATTGCCTGCCGCCTTCATTTCTTTCATTCTTGCCGAAGCTTGTTCGAGATCGTCCCCGTCCTCGGCTTCTTTTTTCGTCGTCTTGAGCAGCAGAGCCGCGATAACGAACGATACAATCGCAGCGGTTACGATACCGCTGAGGGCTGCAAGAAGGCCACCCTTTGGAGCCATGGCAATGTAAGCAAAGATACTGCCCGGCGAAGGTGGGGCAACAAGACCCGCTCCAAACAGCGAGAAGGTGAATGTACCTGTTACGCCGCCGGCGATTACAGCAAGAATCAGGCGCGGATTCATCAGAATATACGGGAAATAAATCTCGTGAATCCCGCCGAAGAAGTGAATGATCGCTGCGCCGGAAGCCGATTGCTTCGCCGTGCCGCGGCCTGCAATCATGTAGGCCAGCAGGACGCCGAGGCCTGGGCCCGGATTGGACTCCAGCATGAAGAGAATCGACTTGCCTGTGCGGGATGCTTCTTCCAGTGCAATCGGACTCAATACGCCATGGTTGATCGCATTGTTGAGGAACAGAATTTTTGCGGGTTCAATAAGAATGTTGGCCAGCGGGATCAGGTTATGGTTAACCAGGAACTCCACGCCGCTCGACAGAATTTTGGTCAATTCTTCGATAACCGGACCAACGCCGGAATAAGAGATCAGGGTAAGAATCGCGCCTATAATACCAAGCGAGAAGTTGTTCACCAGCATTTCGAAGCCGGATTTGATCTTTCCCTCGATCGATTTATCGAATTGCTTCAATACCCATGCGGCCAGCGGACCGCAAATCATAGCCCCGAGGAACATCGGGATGTCTGTACCGACGATGATGCCCATTGTCATCAGAGCGCCAATAACGCCGCCGCGCTGCTTATGAATCATCGTACCGCCTGTATAACCGATCAGAAGCGGAAGCAGATACTTGATAATCGGATCAACAAGCTTTGCAAGGGTTTCGTTTGGCAGCCAGCCCGTAGGGATGAACAACGCCGTAATGATCCCCCATGCTATAAAAGCACCAATATTGGGCATAACCATACCGCTGAGAAAACGTCCAAATTTCTGGACTCCCACCCGAATACCCCCGGCTTGAGAGTTGTTTTGCACTTGCTGCATATTTGGGTTCCTCCTCTATAAAATCGCTTTCTTTTTTTGCCGGACCGGCAGTGCCGTCGGATTACTATCATCGTAATTCAAGCCCGCTTCCGGAACAACAAAAGGAAAACGAGGTTTTGTCAATCATACTGTTGACAACATTTAATTAGATTATGAACAGCAAAAAAGCCGCCCCTTATAAAAGGAGCGGCCTGTTGGTTTTGAGCCGATGGCGCTTTAGGCGCCTTCAGCCCTCTCATTCATTTACTTTTCCAGAAACTTTCTTAATATTCGCCTTTAATGACAAAGAACGAACCGCGGATCGTACCGGCAAGCTTGGATTTCTGTCTGGCAAACTTGAATTTCCCTTCCAGCTCCTGCGGTACCTCCATCCCTTCGGACAGCTTGAAGCCAACGGCCCGCTTCTTAGGATCATCTACCGTGTACATAACGTTAAGAGCCAGCCCGTCCTCATAGAAGACATACGTGAACTTGATGTTCTCCACTTGGAACTGCGACGTTTCCAGCGGTTTGGCCGAGAACTCGATATTGCGTTCTTTCAAAATCCGGTTCACATAATCGAGGGCTTCTTGACTCTCGCTCGCGGGTACAACCGTAAACTCATGCTTGTATTTAGTCATAAAATAACGGGCTTCGTTCGCTCGCAGACCGGCAAGCGTCTCCGCTACGGGCGAAGAATCCAGACCAACGGTGGACACATGTTTAAAATCAACGGTATAGGACATTCCCATTCCTCATCTCTCACGAAATTTTCCTATTTACAGGATTCCTAAACTATCAGATATTATACCAAAAAATGTTTAGTAGAAAGCCTCTTATTGGAAATCAGTCCCTGACAATCGGCAAGTTCCGGTTACCTGGTAGCGAGATAATCCTCCAGCACTTGCTGAAGTGTTCCTTTGGTTACCGCTTTATGTTCAAAGGATAAGCCTGTCCGGATCATTTTCTTTACAATCTCCGGCCTCAGCCCGGTTACAATCGGCTGGCAGCCCATCATATTGATTCCGTCAAAGACATGGATGAGCTGCCTAATGACGCTTTCCTCCATCTCCATAACGCCCGACATATCTATAATCAACGTTTCGATCCGGTTGTTGCCGATCTGCGAAATAACCTTGTCCTCAATAATGTTGGCCCGGAACTCGTCTATCGTCCCGATCAGAGTGAGAATGGAAGTTTCCTTCGTAAGCGGGATTATCGGAACGGACAAATCCTCAACCATGGCCCGCTGCGCCCGGATAAGATCATCCTTGAATAAAGAGTAGCTGATAAAAAACTGATTGAGGAATTGATCCATAAGCTGGTTAATGCTCTTCTCCATGCTGTAATAATGCTCTTTGCTATCGTTATGATTGTTCAGACGGTCGTAATTGTAAAGGAAGTCCCACATGACCCGTCTTACTGCCTGCACCCATTCCAGCTTGAATGCGAGAGTCAATGAATGCTTTGCCCAAGTAACTCCTTCCTGCTTGGCAAAAGCAATCGTCTCATACTCTTTACCGTCAATGACGAAGAGTACCAGCTTGTGCGCGTTGTCCAACAGATTAATATTTCCAATGGCGAGAATTTCTTCAATTTTGTCCCGGACATTAACGGCTTCAAGCAACAACCTCTGCTCGAAATTGTCCCGGTTAATGATAAAGAAGTCTTTCATATTCATCGTGGTTTCCAGCTCCAGATAAACCACCTCTCTCCATTTTATATTTTTTGTTCCCTTGGGGAATGTGATGGTGAATTTGGTCCCTTCATTCTCCGAGCTTTGCACCTCGATTGCTCCATTATGCTGATAAATGACGGAGAATACGAGAGTTAATCCCATGCCGGTTCCGTTTTCTTTCGTCGTATAGAATGGCGTTCCGAGCAATCCGAGCTTCTCTTTCGGAATACCAACTCCGCTGTCTTGAATACACACGATCACCTCGTTCTCCGTGGACATGTGCTCAATGGAAATCGATCCGTTACCCGGAATAGCCTCAAAGGCGTTTTTCAGCAAATTGAAAAATACTTTTTTAAGCTGATTCTTTTTGCCCATGATGTATGAGCCCGGGTCTCGTAAATCGGCATGAACCGAAACCCGGTACATCTGATCCTGAAACAGCTGAGTCAACGAATCCAGTTCTACGGACAGATCGATTGCAGTATATGGCTCTTCCTCCAAATCAGGCTTGGATACATGCAAGAGATTCTGCAGGATATTTATCGCATTACCCAGCTCCGATTCGGCAATTTCTATGTACTTGAGTTCGTTCTTTTCTTTGAGAAGCTGTAAAAATCCCTTAACGGCCGTCAAGGGATTTTTAACTTCATGAGCGATACCCGCGGCTATTTGCCCAACCGAAGCCAGCTGACTCAAATGGGTGTCACTTTGCTTTATGGCTACAACGCCTTCCTTTTCCTGCATATTTACGCGTCCCCAATCTGCTGCTCATTATTGTGCCGTTGCAGCTTGTTATCTGCCGCGCCTTGATTATATGTAGTAGGCATACTTCTAGTATACCTACTACATAAGTATTTTTACTATACTGAGTAAACTGATTATTTCGTTCATTCAAGCAAACATTCCTCCGGAGGAAATTCAACAAATCCCTCAATGCTTGGCTGTCTTAGCGAACCGCCTTCCGTCCACTCGGCAAATTTAATCTTGACCGTCTTTTCCGGCCGTACCCAGATGACATCCCTGTGGCGTTGCGGGAGTTTAGCAAATGGGAGACGGGCAGTAACGATTCCCTTCAATTCTTCAGTCAGCTCTCTCCAGTCGTTAACCGTCATTTTTCCTGTACCGGTATGTCCCACATAATGCAGTCTTCCATCCGAATCGTACAATCCGAGCAAAATGGAATTAACGGTGTTATGGTTAAGAGTAAAACCGCCAATGACAGCGATGAGATCCTGAAAGTTTTTCACCTTAAGCCAGTCTTCCCTTTTCTTGCCGATCGCATAGGAGGAATTTATCCTTTTAAGCACAATCCCTTCCATTTGCTGCTGCTTTACTACGTCAAATAAGCTTTGGGTGGGGCTGACTGACGGAACGAGCTGAATATGTTTATTTGGCGCTATGATTTCAGATAATAACTCGGCTCTCTCATGAAACGGTTTGTCGTGAATCCACATGCCATTGAGGTAGATAATATCGAAAATCATATAAAAGATCGGCACCGTCTCCACAGCTCTTCCTATACGCTCGCTATTTCTTACGCCATCCCGCCTCATCACCCGCTGAAAGGAAGGCTTGCCATGCTCGCCTAAAGATATTACCTCACCGTCCAAAATGACGGATTGGCTGCTGCAATACTCGCGAAGGTGTGCAATCTCCGGATAATGCATCGTCCTTTCATTCTTTTTGCGGTTAAATAGCCTAACCTCACCTTGATCCGCATAGGTTAAAACCCGGACACCATCCCACTTCACCTGCGCGATCCACTCTTCCCCCGTTGGAATCGCTGCGCTGGCCATGGGCTCCATCGGTAAAATAGGTTCCACGCTGATCACTCCGATTTTTGGATAATACATAGTTTGAGCCAAACGGATTGAAAATATAGAGAAAATACAGGGGGGCTTTGGGTGGAGGAAGTCGTTGTCGACGGCAAAAGGATTGCCATTACGCATCCCGACCGCATCATCTGGGAGTCGCAGAGGATATCAAAGATCGACTATATTCATTATTTAATCGGCGTGTCGCCCTACATGATTCAGCAGAGCAAATGCCGGAGAAGGTTACTCTAGAAAGAGTCGTTTCAAAAAGAGGAGACAAGCTTTATTTCGATTACATGCAGCTGTGGAGAGGTAGAACCATGCCTGTCGTATACTCCCCGAGAGCCAAACAGCATGCAACCGTTGCAGCCCCGTTGGCATGGCCGGAGCTGGCGGAAGGGATTCAGCCTTCGGACTATACGATGTTGAATATAGCGGGAAGAATAAGCGAAAAAGGGGATTTGTTTCAGCCTCTGACAACCAACAAACAGAATCAATCCCTTCATGAGATTCTAGCGTTTATTGAAAGAAACAATGGATAAGGCCATCCTTCGACGGACGCTACTCTCTTCGATGCCGTTTTATTGGTAAGCAGCGAGTCTACGAGCTTTTATTAACGGAATCGCACAGGGCCGTTTCTGGAAACGACAGCTGTAAGTCCAATCTAATAAGAAAACCGGTTTGTTGGAATACTCTTTATGGATCATGCAGGAGGTGAATGTACAGTGAGCACTAAGGCAAAGCCCGATAATAACACCCCAAAGAGCAGCCCGTCACGGTCTAACGACCCGAACGATCAAGGAAAACCTAAGATGCAAAATAATTCGAAGTAAAGCGCAACGCATTACAAAACCCGGTCTAAAAGACCGGGTTTTACTGTATGACAATATGCAGTATTCCAGCTTAAATCTGTGCTTCAACGCCGTGATCCGAAACGATGGAAACTGGCTTTACCAAAGCTTTCTTCTCCCAAGCTCTGCTTCTCCAGCGAAGCAGCATCATAACCCCGCGCAGCCATTCGTCCACCGTAAAAGCAATCCATATGCCAAGCAGGCCGATTCCGAAATGAACGCCCAGCAAATAAGCAAGCGGAACGGAGACTCCCCACATGGAGATGACACCCGCTAAGACAGGGAATCGCGCATCCCCGGCGGCACGCAGCGAATTGATGATAACCATATTAAAGGTTCGGCCGGGTTCAAGTATGATGGATAGCAAAAAAATACCCGCTCCCGCAGCGATGATATCAGGATCCTTAGTAAACAATCCAATCAACTCATGCCGGAATATGGCCGCTACGCCAACGACAGCTATGGTTAACAAGAAGCTGATCCTTACGCTTTTCATCAGTCTGCGGTAGGCTTCCTTCATTTCTCCGGCACCGACCATTTGACCAACGATAATCTCCGTCCCCATCCCTATCGCTAGCGCTAGCGCCATAAAATAGTTGGATACATTCATGACATAAACATGCGTATTTAACGCAGTAATACCAATCATATTGACGAAACCGATGATCATCAAGTATTGCGACTGATAAGAGAGATGCTCCCCCGCGGCAGGCAAGCCGATGCTCAGGATTTTTTTGGCGTAAGAACCGTTCCAGCTCACGTAATCCTTCCTTTGAATCGGTGCGGCAATTCGGCGGTACAAAAGGATAAATAGAACCACGATGCCAAGCAAACGGCTTACGACCGTTGATATAGCCGCTCCCGTAACCCCCCATTCCGGGAAGCCCAGGTTGCCGAAGATAAGCAAATAATTCCCTCCCATATGAAGGAGGTTGACGCCTAGCGTTACAAACATCACGCTCTTCGTGTTTCCGCTCGAACGGATGACCGACGAGACCGCGTAAGAAAGCGCCTCGACCCAAATAAATCCGCCGATAATCTTTAAGTAATGGTTCGCTATTCCGATTTGTTCGGGGTTCAAATTCAGCAGTCGCAATAGCGATTCTCCAAAACTTACAAGAACGATGCTGACGAGGATTCCGAAAATCAGGTTCATCGAGATGGCCATCGCCGAAATGCGGCTTGCTTCTTTCGCCCGCCCGGCGCCGATATACTGGGATACCGCGACGCTGGTGCCTATGCCGACAAAGCCGAACATCATAATGCAAAAATAAATAATTTCGTTGGCTAAGCCTACTGCACCCGTTGCCTTGTCGGAGATACGGCTTAACATAAACACGTCAACCGTGCCCAGCAGCATTCGCAGTACCGAGTCTACGAAAATGG
Organism: Paenibacillus sp. MMO-177; assembly: GCF_037147795.1. Classification (NCBI taxonomy): domain Bacteria; kingdom Bacillati; phylum Bacillota; class Bacilli; order Caryophanales; family Paenibacillaceae; genus Paenibacillus; species Paenibacillus sp. MMO-177. The sequence continues at coordinate 495,216 of NZ_JBBCUR010000004.1, forward strand.
GCCAGGTCACGGCATAAAGACTTAGCTTCTTCCATGATGGAGTATGGTCTGATAAGGTCACGTTTGCAAGCTCCTACAATGTTTATTCTCTGTCGCCTTCCCTAGTGTAGCGCCCGCAAGTCGATACGTCTATGGGGGATGTCGTGTTAAAAAAGTAAAAGCGCCCAATACGGACTGTCGGCAAAAAACACAATCTATCAATCTATTAATTTTGCCCAATCATTCTCTATGAATCTATCATAAATTGGAGCATCAAATAAAAGGAGTTGATATTATGGTACGAATCCTTGATAAAGCGGCCGTCCAGCCGCTTCGTCGCTTTAACCCGGCCAAATCGTTTACTATTCTGCGTTCCCCGCAAAAATCTGGAATCGCAACAATCCCAATACGGATTCCAGCAAATTCCCAACCGAACCGGGTAGATTTGGTAGCAACCGTTGGCGTCAGAGGTGTCACAGGCATTGGGCAAATTCTCTTCAGAGTCTTCCGCGGCAATAAAGAAATTTTCAACACGCTGCAGGGTATCGAATCTACGGGTTCAGAGCAAAATTATGTCGTTACTTTCCAAGCTGAAGACAGAAATGTCAAAGCAGGTACTCATGCTTACACGGTCACCGCAGAAAACCGTACTGCCAATACAAGAGTAGACGTTGTAGGACCGATATCATTCAGTGGGTTAGCGGTTAAAACCAGAAACTAACATCGCCTCTTAATCATCGGCGTCACGCCTAACTCTCAAAGGCGGTTCAAGCACGAAAAACAAAAACCAGAGCACCTCAATAAGAGGTGCTCTGGTTATATTACGGTAAGTACATATGCTTGCCTCGCTATCCTTTTCTCGGAAGCGTTACCTCGACCTTCGTCCCTGCGCCGATTTTGGAATGAATCCGGATTGTGCCGCGGTGGGCGTCGACGATCCAGCGCGCAATGGAAAGGCCAAGACCGGTTCCTCCTTGGGCGCGCGAACGCATCTTGTCTCCCCGGTAGAACCGTTCAAAGACGTGGGGCAGATCTTCCTCTGGAATACCGCAGCCGGTATCCGACACGCTCAGGTAGACCGAGTGCGATTGCAATCGGCAAACCGCCTCGATCCGGCCCGATGCCGGCGTGTACTTTAACGCGTTATCCAGCACAATAATAAGCAATTGGCGAAGACGGCCTTCGTCCGCCGGGATAACGAGAGGGCCTTCCGTCTGTACCTCGATCTCTATCCCCTTGGTATCCGCCAGGAATCGGAACTGCTCCGCAACCTCGGTCAGGAGCGAATCGATCGCAACGTCGGACTGCAGTATCTGAAGCTGATTCGAGTCGGAACGGGCCAAGGTGAGAAGATCGTCCACCAGCTTGCCCATTCGTTTGGTCTCTTGCAGGATGACGGCGATATTGGAGCTCTCCCGTTCGATAGAATGATCGGGATGCCGGAGCAGCAGTTCCGTCCGGGCACGAATGACAGCCGTCGGCGTGCGCAATTCGTGGGAGGCGTCCGCAACGAAGCGCTGCTGCTTGTCCCACGAACGGCGAATAGGAATAAGCGCCCGCGCCGCCAAGAAATACCCCGCCAGCACGGAAATGACAACGCCGCCCGCCATGCCTCCGGAGATGTCCAGCAGTAGCGATCGCAAGGTTCCTTCCACGTCGTTGAGGCTTAAGACGACAGTGACCGATTTCGTGCCCGAGCTGGCATCGGCGGCGGATAGCTCAAACGTCAACGTGCGAAAGCGGTCATTGCCCGACTTCACGGACCGAATAAGCTCATCCGCCTCGGAGCCCTTTAACGCGTAGGCTGTCGCTTCGTCAAAGCTTAAGCGGGGCGATTGCCCGATCAGCCTTCCTTGCTCATCCCAGAACAAGTAAGTGGTCCTCTCGTCCTGTTGCGGATCCAAATGACTGGAGCGTATCAGCTCTTCCAGCTTATGAAACGACCGGATCCTTGACATCGACTGCTGAAGAACTTCGTTCGTATCGTGATACAGCCTCTGTCTCATGTGCACGTACAACAAGGAGCTCATCAGCACCAGGACGAGGAGAAACACGGCAGCGTTCAGAACGGCGAGACGGCGGCGGGTATGATTAAACATCCTGATCACCCGAGAACAAGTAGCCGATTCCTCTTACGGTTCGCAGAATCGTACCTGCCCCCAATGCGGCAAGCTTCTTGCGGAGATGATGTACGTAGACGTCAACCGCCGTAAGCCCCGAAGACGAATCGAAGCCCCAGACCCGGTCGAAAATTTGCTCCCGGGTGAGAATCCGGCCCACATTGCATAGAAAGTATTCCAGCAATTCGTATTCCTTGACTGTCAGTTGGATCGGAGTTTCTCCGACAAAAGCGGATCTTGTCGGGGGCGACAGCCTTACAGGACCGCATTCCAGATCGCCCTCCTGCCCGATGTTCCCCCTTCTGCGAAGAACGGAACGGGCACGAGCCAATAATTCCGACACGGCAAACGGCTTGGCAACATAATCGTCCGCTCCCGCATCCAGTCCCTCCACCCGATCTTCGACAGCATCGCGGGCAGTGAGCAGAATGATCGGCACATGAACGGACCGGGCTCTCAATCTTTTCACAATCTCGATTCCATTCATGCCGGGCAGCATGACATCGAGCACGATCAAATCGTGAACGCAAGACTCCGCGAGATAATAACCTACATCGCCCGTCTCCGCTCCGTCTGTCGCGAAGCCTTCGTCTTCGAAGACGTCGCGGACGATCCTAAGCAGATCGGCATCATCTTCCACGACAAGCACGCGCATGATCTTTAACTCCTTCCGATCTCCTCCATTTTGGTACCCCCATCTTAACAGAAGATAGCTTTTAATAAAATTTAAATGTTCTCCGTTTAAACTGTTGGACGTGGAGAGAGGAGGCAAGACGATGCCCAAAATAAACAAGAAATGGATCGCGTTATGCACGGCGGCAATCGGCGCCATTTACGCTGTCGAGTACATGACAACAGATCCGCAGTCGTTCGTGCCGGAATTAACGGGGCAAACGTCCGTTCAAGCCGATATTCCAAAGCTCACCCGTCCGTCTAGCAGTCCTGTCCCAGACTACACCGTTCCGAGCAGCCCGTCCAATAGTTCTCCCGCATCGAGCAGTCCATCCGAAAGTACGGCAAAGAAGACGTACAAGGACGGCACATATATAGGAATGGGCAACAATCGCCGAGGCTTCATCGAAGTATCAGTGACGATTAGCAACGATCGGATTACGGATGTTGAGATCAGTAACTTCGGCATGCATTATTCGGAGAGCGACGTTGTTGGCCTCCCTGCCGAAGTATTGCGGAAGCAGAGCGCAACAGTGGACAACGTCTCAGGTGCAACCTATAGCACGGATGCCTTCCGGGACGCCGTGAACGAAGCGTTGTCCCAAGCGAGGAATGCATGATCAGCGGAGGTATACCATGCTTAAAGCCAAACTCATGATGGATACGGTCGTGACCATTGAAGTCGATACCGAGCAGCCTGACGAAGTCGCCGAGGCGGCGGTCCGGCGGGCTTTTGCCGCCTTCCGCCGGGTAGAGGACGCCTGCAGCAGATTCCGCCCCGACAGCGAGCTGATGCTGGCTTGCCGGCAGCCCGGCATTCCGGTTGCGCTTAGCCCTTACGTGTTCGAGCCCCTCAAGATGGCGCTGGAGCTTGCCGAATGGACGAACGGCGTCTTTGATCCCGCCATAGGAAAAACGATGGAGAAGTATGGCTTTAACCGCCATTATCTGACCGGCGATAAGATATCGAGCCCTGTCGCCGAAAGCGCCGCATATACAGATATCAGGCTGGACGAACGAAATCGGACGATGCTGCTTCTGAGGCCTGCCGTGATCGATCTGGGAGCGGTCGCCAAAGGCTTCGCCATTGATTTGGCCGCCGCAGAGCTGCAATCCTTCGAACGTTTCGCCGTAAATGCCGGCGGCGATATCTTCGCCGGAGGTTCGGACCCGCGAAGGAATGTCTGGAGGATCGGCATTCGGCATCCCGAGCGGAAGGACCAGTCTATCCGCATCGTTGAAATTGCCAATGAAGCGGTGTGCACGTCCGGCAGCTACGAACGCAGAAGCGATGTTACGGACGGCATTTCCCATATCGTCAATCCGCGAACAAAGCTTTCACCGGAACACTGGGTAAGCTGCAGCGTGATCGCTCCTTACGCTATGCTGGCCGATGCGTTCTCGACCGCGGCGTTTCTGCACGGGGACGATCAAGCAGCAACGCTTATTGAGCAATCGGGACTAAAAGGCATCCTAATCAATCCCGATTTGCGAATCGTCTCTATCGGAGGTGTCTGAATGAAACTGAAGCAATGGGTTAAATCGCCCAAAGCCTATGTCATATACGTCATGCTAGCCTTTCTAACCATCGCTTCCTTGGCTTCTCACAGCTGGGAAGGCGCAGTGAACGCTCTTATTGCGGTCATCGTGACCATGGCCGTTGACGTCCTGTGCTCGGTTATAGCGAAGCGCAAGAGAATAATGCCTGACGGGGCTGCCATTACCGGACTTATTGTCGCATTGATCCTGAGCATAACTTCACCCTGGTATATTCTTGCGTCGACGTCCGCCATTTCTATATTATCCAAGCATCTAATCACATATAAAAAAAGGCCGATCTTTAATCCGGCTATGTTCGGGCTTTTAGTGTCAGTTCCCCTTTTCCATTCGCAGCAAAGCTGGTGGGGAGCGTTCGGCGATTTATCCGGCTGGTATGTGCCGCTCCTGCTGATCGGCGGGTACTGGGTGACGAGCCGCGTTCAGAAGTTCCCGCAGGTTTTCGCCTTCCTGGGTGTTTATCTCCTTACGCTTTTGGCCATATCACGAGGAATACTGCCGCTGGACGCCGCGGCGCTGCAGGCGGGAGGCTTCTACGATGCGCTGCGGCCCCCGTTCATTAACGCAACGTTGTTCTTCGCCCTGCTTATGCTGACTGACCCGCCCACTTCGCCAGCGAAGACGGGGGACCAGATCGTATTCGGGACGCTTGCGGCACTGGCGGGAGCCATTGTATACGGGATTTCCGGCGGATTGATTTATCTGTTTATTGGACTGCTGATCGGCAACTGCTATCAATGGATAAGGGCCAAGTTCTTTAAACGGATCGTGAAGCCCGGCAACGCGGCAGTCCGAAAGCCCGGCACCTGAACCTCATCGATTCGATTCGCAGCCTTATGACGGAACTTAACGTCATTTAAGCTTTAATAAAGCTTTCATCCATATACTCAGGTTAAGCATTCCATGGAATCACTTGAAGCTTGCACAAATTACAATTGGAGGCAATGACATGACTTTATATACGAAAGTTGATCAGGATACTTGCATCGCATGCGGGGCTTGCGGCGCTACGGCACCGGAGCTTTTCGATTACGACGACGAGGGATTGGCCATGGCCATTTACCGGAACGACCGGAATAGAGGTCTGACGGAAATTCCGGAAAGTCTGCAAGACGATCTTCAGGATGCTTGCGACGGCTGCCCGACTGATTCCATCAAGCTGAGCAGCCGGCCGTTCTGATCATCCGTGCGAATGCCAAATACCCTCATCAAGGAGCGAAAATCATATGAGCGATACAGATATAGTCATTATCGGCGGCGGGCCCGCGGGATTGTTTGCCGCCTTCTACGGAGGGATGAGGAACGCTTCCGTTACGTTGATCGAGAGCTTGCCGCAGCTTGGCGGACAGCTCGCCGCGTTATATCCGGAAAAGTATATTTACGATATCGCGGGATTCCCGAAAGTAACAGCCAAGGAGCTGGCCGAGCGGCTTGATGAGCAAATGCGGCATTTTCCCGTTAACGTGCGGTTGAACGAGCGGGTGCTGCAAGTGAACAAGCTGGCGGAGCGGCAGTTCGAGGTCGTTACCGACCGTGCCGTTCACCACGCGCGTGCGGTCATCATTACGGGCGGGATCGGAATGTTCGAGCCGCGTCGACTCGAAGCGAAGAATTCGGAGGCCTACGAGGAAAATGGACTTCATTACACAGTCGGTGAACTTCGGAGATTTGAAGGCAGGAAGGTGCTCATTAGCGGAGGAGGGGATTCCGCCGTCGATTGGGCGCTGATGCTGGAGCCGATCGCCGAGTCCGTGACGCTTGTGCACCGGCGGGACAAGTTCCGTGCCCACGAGCATTCCGTCCAGAAGCTCCTTGAATCAACCGTTCTAATGAAGACCCCTTGGGAGGTTTTAGGCCTCACGGGAGAAAAGCATCTGGAGCGGGCGCTGCTTCGCAATGTCGTTACCGGAGAGACCGAGGAGATTGCTGTCGACGATGTGGTTGTCAGTCACGGATTCATCTCGGCACCCGGCCCAATCGCCGATTGGGGCCTCGAAATGTCCGGCGGCTCCATCGTCGTCGATTCACGGATGGAGACGAGTATTCCGGGTATCTTTGCAGCCGGCGATATCACCTCGTATCCCGGTAAACTGAAGCTTATCGCGGTCGGCTTCGGCGAAGCCCCGACAGCCGTCAACAACGCGAAGGTATACATCGATCCGTCTGCGAAGCTTTCGCCGGGCCACAGCAGTCATATGCAGCGCTGAAAAATTCAGCCCCTGTTCAGCTGCGGTTCTCCTATGAATAAAGACCATTCTCGCTGTAATACAGCTTGAATGGTCTTTTTGCATGACTGATTGTGCTTCTTACTTTCAATCTTCTATGAACACGAATTAAATTTCAATCCCATATCAAATTCCCCTTCCTCATTTTTGCAATGTATATGATTTGCCCCGTGTGGCTTGGCAAATGTCTGAACTGATGCAGAAGCATTTCTAGCACGGTCGATCTATTGTTCAAGGCTGCAGAGTCAAACGATGGATAATCCAAATACGGCTGTTCAAGCAGTCTTTCAGGGTTTGCCTTCATCATTTCAAGGACTCCAACGATGCTGTCATAGGATTTTTTTGAAATTTCCATCGCCTGCTCTTTCGTCATCTGTAAACCGCGATCGAATTCGATATTCATATACTCGTTTAATGGAGCACCGAAATAGGCAGCGTCAAACCAATAACGTACTGCCCCTGAAATATGCGCTATCAAATTCGCGATACTGTTACACTCTGGCGTAGGTGACCAGACGAGGTCTTCCTCGGATAACTGCTCAATCACCTTGCGGGTCCACTTCTGATCCGCCTTGTATTTAATTAATAGATGGTCAATCACAATATTCACACTGTCCAAAATCCCCCCGCCTCCCATAGTTAATTAAGATAGAAGTTGCCGATTAGCCAATTAACCCGTACTCCTCATTCGGGCGACGAATGGGCGGCCCGCCAGGAGTCAAGCTGCTTCTGTACCTCGGCCCGCACCTCGTCGATGCCCGCCTGCCGAAGCTCCTGATTAAAATTCGGCAGCACCGAAGCGACATCCACGCTGCCCGTCATCAGGCTGGGAAAGTATTTCTCCCAGACCATCTGAATGTTCTGCATCTGGATCGGCATCCGTGATAAGTCCGGAGTAAAACCCAGCGTATTCGATACAACCGCTTCCTTGTTGCTGGCGCGGAATTGATTCCATTTGTCCAAGGGATCCGGGTATTCTCCTCCCATGGTCTTCAAGATGAACCAATTGCCTTGGGTGTACTGCACGCCTCCATAGCTTGGCTGCGCGTCCGGGATCGGATTGCCGTTTTTGTCCTTGGGCGGAATGGGCACCACTTGGCCATTACGATCCAAGATGTAGTGCACGCCTTCGATTCCGAAATTGAACAGATTGCGCACCTCGGGGTCCGTGTTCAGCAGATTGAGAAACTTTACGGCCTCGACGGGATGCTTCGTTTCCGCACTGACCGCCATAATTCCACCCCGAATGGATTCCGTCGTGATCAATGCCGGGGTTACCGGGTAAGCCACCAGCTTGTAACCGCGATCCTTGCTCCAGCTATTTTCCGCCAGCGGTCCTCCCCCCGCAGCTTTCCAGAAGACCAGCGCGCCCCGCTTCAGTCCTTCGGTTTCCCGCATGGCCGCATCCTCGTTGATATAGCCCTCCACATAGTAGCGTCGAAGAAGGTCCAGTACTTTTCGGGCTTCGTCGGTTTCGAAAATATTCACGACCGGAGAATCCGGATCCAGAACATTCCTCATTAGCGGAAGCGTTTTATCCGATACGTATTCATAGCCGTCCAAGGCAAAGAAGTTTTGAGATTCCTTATCGAGCTCCATCGGCAGATAAGCGGGCTCCTTCTCTTTGATCATCCGTAACAGCGGTTCGAGGGAAGCCAGCGTTGTGTACTTCGAGATATCGATACGGTACTTCTTCACTAGCGCATCCGGGTACATCCACTGGTCGCGCACGGCTAATTCTTTATTGGTCGGCACGCCGTAGATGCCGCCGTCATCCATACGTACGCCTTGCCAGAAAATAGGATCGATTGCATCATACATATCCTTTCCCACTTTCGACAGATAGTCGTTCAGCCTCAGCCAAGCGCCGCGCTGCGCGTAATTGGCGTACTCCGGCGCAAAAGCGATGTCAAAGGGTGTTCCTGCCGACACGAGGGTATTCAGACGCTCCTCGTACTCTTGCCAACCCACTTTGATATACGTAATGGTAACGCCGATTTTCTTGGCCAGGATCTCATTGATCTTGTCATTGACCATCTTAAGGTCCTTGTCTGGGTCGCCGATCGTGTAATAGATCAAATTCACCGTATTACCCGCCACTTCGGCATTCTTTTCATTGCCGGATGCAGAGAAACAGCCGGATATAGGCAGCGTCAACATAATGACGAGTGCGAAGAATGCAAGGAGACGACTCAATTTCCGTTGTTCCCGCATGGCATCGTTATTCCTTTCTCCGTAAATCCGAGGGCGATTTGCCGAAATAAGCATGGAAATGAGAATAGAAATAGTTCAGATTCGGATATCCGACAGAAAACGCGATGCTTATAATTTTCTCGTCCGTGCACTGTATGCGTTCCTGGGCGCGAAGCATTCGGTAAGCCATTAAATATTCCGAGAACTTTTTTTTCGTCTCTTTGAGGAAAAGCTGCCCGAGGTACGTTCCATTCATGCGAAAACGTTCCGCAACCGACTTCAAACTCAGGTTCTGGGCATACTCCGCCTTGACGATGAGCAGAATGCGATTAGTCAGCTTGGACAAGCTGTCATAACGTACGCCGAGTACCGGGTCTATATCCAGGTCGCTGCGAGCCGTATCGGCCAGCTTACCGTTCAGATCTTCGACGATAATCTTCTCGACCAGCTGCTGCAGCTTCGAACGATCGACGGGTTTGAGCAGGTAATCCTTAGCCCCGCAGCGAATCGCCTCCAGCGCATACTGAAACTCGCCATAGCCGCTCATAATAATGTACTTAGAGGGAAGGCGCAGCTCGTTGAGCTTGTGGATGGCGTCATAACCGCGCTGCTTGCCGATGCATACATCGAAGATCGCCAAATCCGGCAAAATTTCCACGGCTTTCGAAATCGCGCCCTCATACGTTTCGCTCGTCTCGATGCGGCCAAAGCCGTATTTCTCCCAATCCAGCGTTCGCTTCATTCCTTCCAAAATCTGCGGCTCGTCATCTACGATCAGCAGCTTGTACATTGTTAGTCGCCTCCTTGGATAGGATTACGGTTATTTTAACGCCGGCTTCCTCGTTATTGTCGATCGTCATGGAGAAGCCTTTCCCATAGAAAAAGCGCAACCGGGTATAAACGTTACGCAGACCAATACTGTCCACCGAGGCGTCGTCGCCTCTGGAGAGCTTTTGCCTGATTTCGGCCAAATGCTCCTCGGAAATCCGATTGCCGTTGTCCACGATCTCCAGCACGAAGCGTGCCTCTTCCTCCCAGCCGTTCACAAGGAGCAGGTTGAACTCGCTCTCCGGGTGAAAGCCATGGATGAAAAAGTTCTCCGCCAGCGGCTGCATCCAGAATTTTACCGTGGGCAAGGAAATTAGTGCGGGATCCACATTAAACTGATAATAAAATCGATCCGGATATTTGAACTCCATAATTTTTAGGTATTTTTGAAGCAAGTTCAGCTCACTGCCAAGCGAAATGATATTCTCGTTTTTCACGATATCGCGGTACAATGCGCCCAAGGTGGCGATGGCGTCGGATGTATGGTCGGCGCTGTTCACCAGGGCTGAGGAACGTATCACCTCAAGCGTATTGTACAAAAAGTGAGGATTAATCTGATGCTGAAGCGCTTTCATTTCAGTTTCTTGCTGTTTGAGTTTTAGAAGATAATTAGTGCGGATATGCCGATCGAGCTGTCGGATCATATCGTCCAATTCCCGGGCGATCATGCCGTATTCGTTCCTTCGGTAGCGAGCCGGGCTAACCGGCGTAAAATCCGCTGTTTTCACGCGTCCGATGGATACGATAATCCGATGCAGGAAGTTCGCGTCCTCGCGCAAATTGTAAACGATGAGCAGCAGGACGCAGATCATCGCGGCCAGTACGATGAGAAACACGATAAGCAGCACATTCGCTTTTTGACGGATCAGCGAGGCCAAATCCACGGTGCTGACGAACCGATAATCGAACTCGCTCGAATGAAACGTCACGAAATAGGCTCGGTCCAGGAATCCCGTCGATAGAAAGCCATGCGTGCGTCCATCCGCCACGATCCGGCGAATCAGCTCCTCCGAGCTGCGGCCGTTGCCGGCGATCAGGTACATGTCTCCGGAATCGCTGACTGCCGCGGCTTCGTCCAGATGGTAATTTTGCACCGTCTTAAAAATCCGGTCGCTGCTGACCAGGAATCGAAATTCGCCCAGCTGGCGGGAAATTTGGTTCGGATCCGACAGTTTCTTGTGATAGACGAATCCTTTTTGGATGGTCTCGCGGAACGCTTCATCGGAGTTTGGCAGACGGAATAGATAACTCGTATTGCCGTTATTGTCGAAGCTCACCACGTTGCCCTCTTGCTCGGTATGCAGGCTGATTTGCGTGATGTCTCCCTTACCCCCGTTGCTTAAGAAAGATTTCATATCGTCGGGAAAGGAGACAAGCGGCCGGTTATATTGGCTGCCCTGCAGCCTGCTTGTCAGATAGCCTTCTGCGTTATTTCCCAAAAAACTGCGAATGTCGGACACCAGCCCGCTGTTGGAATACACTCGCTGCATAAACGCCTCGATACGGTCAGCATCGTACTGGAGGCTGTTTTCGACCCGAGAGAACGCTCCGGTAGCCTCATTTCTGGAATTCCCCACCCATTGGTCCAGCAGTACCGCGCAGGTGATCGCGCCGAGCGCCAGGCCAATGAACACCACAAATACCGCATATGCAATGAATTTGCCGCGATAGATCTTGATTTGCATAAATGAACGCATGCGGCGTCTCCTTTGCAATAGGCTTTTGCCCTACCCCCACTGCTCAAACATATAACGTTGTTATCGGTAAAAGCAATCCTAAATTTCGTGCCAGAAAACCCGAACGGCGATCTCCGTTCGGGTTTTCCGGATGTTGATGACAGACAAGACTTATTTGAAATACGTATCGACTTGCTCTTGAGCGGCCTTCATAATCGTATCCATGCCAGCGGCCTTTAGTTCAGACACAATCTTCGGTACCATCTTCTCCGGATCGGAAGCGCCCGTCAGCAGTTCATACCGGTATTTGTCCCATACCGCTTTCGTATTGGCCACTTCGGTGCTCAGCTTGCTGATGTCCAGCGCAAAGCCCAAGTTCGTGGAGGAAGTCGCCTGATCGTTCAGCTTACGAACTTGATCCCACTGGTCTACCGGAGCGCCTTTCGTTACGGCCAGGTCGAAGAACGTCCCTTGCGTATAAGCGGCAAGCGGCCATGTATCGGACTTGCGCTCAATCACTTTCTCGCCATCCACGTTGTCGTAATCGACGCCCAGCTCGCCGAAGGCCAGCATATTGCGGAGCTTCGGATCCGTATTAACCAGCTGCAAATATTTCAACGCTTCTTTCTTATATTTCGAGTTGGCTGAGATGGCATTAAGAGAGCCTTGAATCGTACTTGTCGTATAAATCGGGCCAAAGATCTGGAACATGTCGTACTTCTCGACACCCTCCGTAATCTGCCAGCTCGCTTCCGCACCCGGGAATGCCTGCGCCGCGAAGAACGGACGGCCTTTGTCCGCTTCCGTTTTCGTCGGTGCGTCCGGATTGATAATGCCGTCTTGGTACCATTGGTGCAGCTGCTTGAGTCCCCCCATGATGTCCGGCTGCTCCAGCACGGAGACAACCTTGCGGGAAGCATCGTCGACCTTCACGCCTATCGGAGCCAAACCAAGCGTCATATCGTCGTAGCCGTTGAAGAATCCGTTAAATCCGTCGCCTTGGGTGAGCGACAGCGGGTAGAAGCTTTTACCCTCGCCTGCCTTCATATCGTGGAACGGTTTGTCTAGGTCTTTCAACGTCTTGATGCCAGCCGTGTCGATGCCGTATTTCTGCACGTACTTGTCGTCGAACACCCAGTATTGGGTCAAAGACGAGTCTTTGTATGTCGGCACGGAATAGATTTTCCCTCCGATTTTTGTTCCATCCCACACCTTCTGAGGAATCAGCTTGTAGAGATCGGGCGATTCGCTTTGCACCAAGTCGGTTAGGTCGGCAAACGCACCCATGGTCACTTGCTGGCTATACTTGGAGTTATTCGTAAACATGATGTCGAACGGTTCGCCGGTATTCACGATCGTATTGATCTTCGTATCCCAGTCGCCCCAGCTTGCTACCTTAATGTCGATTTTCACGCCGATCTTCTCGGCTGTGTATTCGTTCATCGCGGCAATCGCTTTATCGAAGTTGGCGGGAGTCTGTCCGCCGATCGTCCACCATACCAGCGTAGGCACATCGCCAGAATCAGCCGGCTTGCTTGTTTCCGTCTGCGCGCTTGCCGTCGCGTTCGAAGGCGTGCTGGTGCTTGAATCGGAATTGGAATTCGAGTTGCCGCAGCCTGCAAGAGCGGTTGTCAAAAGTGCCACGGCACTCATAGCAAGCCATTTTTTCTTCGTCCTTTTCATGTACATTTCCTCCCTTTTATATAGCCCTCTTCATTCCCACCGTCTGCATTGCATCGGTGGATATCATAAACCGGACGAATCCGAGTTTATTTCGAGTTAACCTTTCACGGCGCCTACCGTCAGACCGGAAATAAAGTATTTCTGGAAGAACGGGTAAGCAACGGCCACGGGAACCACGATGACAATGGCAACGGCCATGCGTGCCGATTCCTTGGGCATGGTTGCGACAAGTTCCGCATAACTGATGCCCATGCTGGAAGCATTTTTCGCCAGGGCGTCCACGTTAGTCATCAAGCTGTTCAAGAGCGCCTGCAGCGAGTACAAGTTCTGGTTATCAATGTACAGCATGGATTGGAACCAATCGTTCCAATAGGCGAAGCAGAGGAACAATCCAATGGTGGCCAGAACCGGCAGAGAAATCGGCAGCACGATCGAGAAGTAAATGCGCAATTGGCTCGAGCCGTCAATCTCGGCGGATTCGATTAGCGCGTCCGGGATCGTGCTTCGGAAGAAGGTTTTGCAAATGATCACGTTGAAGGAGGAGACGGCCAGCGGCAGAATGAGCGCCCACACCGTATCTTTCAGGCCCAGCATATTCGAATTGATATAGTAGCTGGACACCAAGCCTCCGTTAAACACCATCGGAATGAATACAATCCAGGTCAGAAGCCCTTTCAGCTTGTAATTCGGCCGGGAAAGGACGTATCCCATCGACGTTGTAAGCATCACGCCAATCACGGTACCGAGGGCGGTAACGAGCACGGAGATGCCGAGCGCCTTCGTGATCATCGTCCCTTGCTGCGCGATATAGCGATAAGCATCACCGGAGAATGCCGTCGGGAAAAGATGATACCCGCTGCTGCGAATAGAATCCTCGCTGGTCAGCGATATGGACAACACCACAAGGACGGGTATAAGGCAAAGCAGCGCCAATACGATAAAAATCAAATGGAAAACCACGTTCGTGCCGGTTCGGATCCGGTTGAACTTGTCCAGACCCGTGTCGAATTTCGCTCTTGATGACATACCCGCTTCCCCCTTTACATCATTGCGCTCTCTCGGTCTACGAGACGAACAACCCAGTTGGCAATCAGAATGGTCACGCAGCCCATCACGGATTGCAAGAATGCAGAAGCCGATGCCATGCCGAGCGTTGCGGACTTGAGCTGCTTATACACAAGGACGTCAATCGTGGTCGCTACATTAAACAACGAGTTGGAATCCCGCGGCACTTGGAAGAATAAGCCGAAGTCGGTGTAGAAGATGCGGCCAACGGCCAAGATGAACATCATCACGATAACCAGCTTCATAAGCGGAAGCGTAAGGTAGCGCGCTTGCTGCCACTTGGATGCCCCGTCGATGACGGCAGCCTCGTAATACGTGTTGTCGATGCCGGCAATGGTCGCCAAGTAGACCACCATGCCGTACCCCAGACCCTTCCATACGTTCATGAATACCAGGAAGTACGGCCAATATTTCGGCTCCATATACCAGTTCACCGGATCGCTGCCGAGGACGGCCAGAAATTGATTGGCGATCCCTTTATCGAAGCTTAGAAACGCCCATACAATGGCGGAAACCACGACCCAGGAGAGGAAGTACGGCAAGAACATCAACGTTTGATAGATTTTGCCGGCCTTGCCGCTATGCAGTTGACCGATCATCAGGGCTAACGTGACGGGGACCGCAATGCTCAGCACGATAAAAATCAGATTGTAGCCTAGCGTATTGCGGATCACGACCCAGGCATCGTTCGACTTGAACAGGAATTCGAAATTTTTGAAGCCGGTCCAATCGCTGTTGATGACGTTGCTCAGGAAACCGCCGTGGATCTTGAAATCTTTGAAGGCAATAATAAGGCCGAACATTGGCAAGAAACAAAACAAGATATACCAGATGGTCGTTGGTAAGGCCAGAAGCGTCAGTTCGGTATCCTGTGTGCGCCAGCGTGTTCGCAAGCGTCTTCGCCCGCTCTTCATGTCCATGTTCGCCACTCCTTACGTTTGTTTGCTTTCAGCATGTACGCGCTTTTAGCCACCGTAAGCGCATTCATTAACCAGTGCTGATCAATCTAATTGATGTCATTTTATAGAAATTCGCCTGCTCAGTTCTAGACTAAAAACATGAGACCGCAGTCAACAAACGTTAGATTTTTTTGGGGGGATGCGGAATGAAGCAGCTAGTAGCCTACCTGCCAATCACCAAAATTCGATAAAAAGAAGCTTTCAACCGCCATCATTCTACGGTTTGGAAAGCTTCTCGGCAACAATCGGGGATTTGGGGTGTAGATACCTGAAATATACTGTTTCCAGTAAGGCGAAATCTGAGATTGCGAACATGTTCTGTGGCGGCTGTTAGTATTCTATTTGCATCATTCCACTGAGTATGGAGAATATCCCAATTCCTATACAAATCAAGCAGACCGTTCTTAACTTCTTTTTGGATGATTTAAGGAAATACAATGAAAATCCTAATAAGACCAAAAGAATACCTATTATGATACTAGACAGATAAAATAGCGGTGCGAGGTTTTCAAGAGCATGATCTATTGCTTTTTCAATTTTTTGTTCCATATTCCTCATACCTCCATGCAGTTAATCTTTCTCGTCATTATGTTAATGACGAGAACACTTATCAACACAAGAATTATTGTAAAAATAAGGATTGGGCTATCCGCGGATATAGAACCTGCCACGACGTTGCTTAATAGAGAGCAAAGCAAGACTGAAGATATAATAGTGGTCGGTATGGACTTTTTAATGAAGCCGATTGACATGGAAATAATACCAACACCAATAGCGGAAATTGACATATAAAATGTGGTTTTGGCAGCCTTACTAATCATTTCGAAAGTAATGTTTCCGTCTACCACTGGGGAAATGGATTCACTAATACCAAAAATAATATATATACTTATGCACGAGGTGATCATTGCAGTTGCCACGAACAGCGAAACAACCGCAATCTTTGCAAGAAAAACCTTTCTTCTGCTGACTGGGTATGAGAATAGCAGAGCGGCGCGTTTGCCCGCATATTCTTCAATGACTATTTTTGAAAACATTACGGATGATAATAAGCTGAAGGCGAACATGCCTATTGCGTTAAACAATGGAATGATATTTTCATATCCTTCAAACATTTTCATGTCCGGGTCTTTGGGCTCAATCTTTGGAGCATAGGCGAATAGATATATTATTCCTAACATGCAGATTCCAATGACAGAGGCTGAAATAATGTATGTACGAATATTGTTTTTTTTCAATTCAAGTCTGAATAGGTTCATCATTACGTTTCATTCCTCCATTCACAATACTAAAGAAATATTCCTCTAAGCCATCCGCAAAATCCTTTTCGATAGAGGCTAGCTCTATTTCTTCAACAATGCTTCCATCTACGATAATTCCTATAACATCTGAGATTTGTTCGATTTCGCTTAAAATATGGCTGGAAACAAGTATGGTCATATCATGTTTTTTTACAAGGTCTTGAAAAAGCACCCTCATTTCCCGAATTCCCACTGGATCCAGCCCGTTAATCGGTTCATCCAAAATTAAAAGCTTCGGATGATGGATAATTGCTCTTGCAATCCCTAAACGCTGGCGCATACCTAGAGAAAATTGAGAAACAGGTTGGTTACCTATATGATGTAACCCCACTATCCCTAAAGTTTTTTGGATATCTGCATTTTGAATACCCATATAGGAAAGATGGATTTCTAAATTTTCAGTAGCGGATAAATGTTCATAAAAAATGGGGGTTTCTATCATGCTTCCTACATCCTTTAGAATACTGTTTTTACGATTTCCAATATCCTCGCCGAAAATTTCTACGTGTCCCGCAGTAGGACGAAGCAATCCTAATAGCAGTTTAAAAATGGTTGTTTTTCCAGCTCCATTTACGCCCAACAGTCCATAAACTCTTCCTTTCGAAACGGTCATGTTACAATTTCTTATGACTTCTTTTTGATCGAAAGTCTTTACTAATCCAGATATTTTTACAGCGTAGTCATAATCCATATCAAATTCCTCCTAGGGTATTTACATACATATAAATGTATGTAAATGTGTAAAAGTAAACTGCCTAATGGCAGTCCACTTAAATTTTATAAAAAGATTTATGAAATTTTTCAAGGGTAGAAAGTATCTGGTCATCAATCACCGGGAGTCCGATACTATTAAATAATTCTTGCAAATGCTTTGCTTTTAATAGATATTCTTCCGGGTCCACTGAAAAGATAATAGGACTTAACCAAATATTGGTAAGCAGCATAAAGGTTTCAGATGCCTGCTTAGGATATTGAACAGAGATGGATCCATCCATTACCCCTTCATCGATAAAGGCGAGTATATCGGGAGCTCCTGAATTGACGCAATCCTGTAATTGCTTGGCAATTAATTTAGGGTTGCTTAAGATCGTTGGTATCGTTTTAACGGCTTCTAATTGCCCAATATTATCAAACGAAAGTAAAAATGCCATTCTCAACTTTTCTAGTCCGTTTAATCCAGGGATATTTTTCGACTTTTTGAACGGGTCGTTTTCAGTTGCCAATCGATTGAGAACAGCGTCTATTATATCCTCTTTGGATTTAAAGTGATGGTAAAACGCGCCTCTGGTTAAATCCCCCAAATCATCTACAATATCCTGAATCGTCGTTTCTTCCCATCCCTTTTCCACAAACAATTTTGTTGCTGTATCCAAAATTCTCTTTTCCGTTATTTCTGGATATTTATTTCTTGGCAAAATGCTACCCCCCCATACATACATTTATATGTATGTATGGTATCTCTTATTTATTAAAATGTAAAGTAAGGATTATCCAGCCATCTTTGTAGAGAAAGAAAAGAGATGATGCCCTGCTGAGGCATCATCTCTAATAAAGCAACACTTATAAGTAAGGTTCCTTTACTGAACCTGTTGTTGGCTGCGATAAATGTATCCTTATGCTTCTGTTTCTTTCATTTCAGCGCGTTTTGTGTCGAGTTGTTTATTGATGCTGTCAACGTCTTTATCAGATAGTGGATAGAGCTGCATCACAATCATAGAAACAACAGCAAGAACAGCAGGTATCCAAATAGCAGTCATATTAATCCCTGAAAGGGCGTTAGCTGTTTGGTGCTCGGCATTTCCATTAAATCCATAAGCAGCAAGGTACCAAAGTGGAACGGCACCACCAAGCGTAAAGCCAACCTTGAAGAACAGACCCATAATAGCGTTGATAATAGCAGCATTACGTTTTCCAGACTTCAATTCGCCATAAGAGACAACTTCAGGGACAAGTGCCCACATGAAACCAGTCGCAGAAGACAAGCCCCATTGCTTGATGAAAGTTGAAACATAAGCTAACCAAAGCTGATCGTGCATACCGTCAAGACTCCAAATCCAAGTCAGGATTTCTCCGACAACAAACATACCAAGGAAGAAATGGAAGAAGCCTTTTTTACCGAAGGTTTTCTTGAGTTTTGGCCAGAATACTGTAAAAGCGATACCAGGAATCGAGGCAATCAGTCCTACAGCACCCATCCAATCCGAGTGATTGACGGTATATTGGTAAAAGAATCCATTAACCGTATTCATGAAGAACATAAATGTAAATGCCAACATGAAGAAAATTCCTAAGATTACCAATGGCTTGTTATTCTTAAATTCAGCAAAGAAATCCGTGACTTTAACATGTGATGATTGTTCAGCATTGGCGACAACGCGTTCTTTCGTGAACTTGTAGCAAAGGAAAAGCGCAATGGCTCCAATAATCATATAGACGACATAAACGTTAAACCAAGCATGACCTGCAGAAGGGTCAGTATAAGTTCCCATATTAAGTTTTAATCCAAACAGACCGGTGTCTTTGAGTGAACGATCTTTAGGCGCAACCATTTGCACAAACATCGGGAACAATGTATAAACAAGAAGGTTGGCAACATTTGCAAGCGTCATTCGAGTCGTTGTAATTTGGTCAACAGACTCAGGGTCACGGGTCAATGAAGCGTTCAGCGAGCCGTATGGAATATTGACGACGGAATAAACCAAATCAAGCAAGAAATAAGTAATGAAGATAAAGGACACAGAGCCGCGGATACCAGGAATAGGCGCAAACAGCAGCGCAGCCAAGATAACCAGCGGAATACCTGCACGAAGCAACCAAGGACGATATTTACCTGCTCTTGATGAGCGTTTATCGACGTATGTCCCGACCATTGGATCCCAGATAACATTAATAATACGGACAAAGAGGAAGATAAATCCTGCTATTGCTGTACCAATCGCATTGACAGTCGTCATATAGAGGGCAAGAAAGCCGCCAACTGTACCAAAGACAAGGTTCTGAGCAAAGTCTCCAAAACCGTAGCCCATACGTTCAATAAAATTGAGCTTGTGATATTCATCTTGCTGAATATTTTGTGTGTTTTTACTCGCTCCTAATTTTCCAGTAAATCCAATCTTAGCTGTCTCTCTAGCTGACATTCCTAAAATCTCCTTTAAGTCAAATCAAGGTGTAATTTACAAGCAACAAAATAAAAGCCCTTACATTTTTACAAATCTGCTTAAAATGTTTTTCAAATAAAATAAAAAAAAATACCTGATTTTTTATTTAAAAATTTCTGCCAAAAAACCCATCGCGTTCCTCCATTACACAGTGTTTTTGAGAACTTGCAACTTTCTTTGTTTATTAAACAAACTAAGTTAAAAATATAACATATATATCATCAATCTTCAATACCAAGTAGGCCCAGCCGGTAGCAAAGCCGCGCTCGCCTGCCGTTGAAGCGACGTTGATAATGCTGCCAGTATTTACATTCCCTCCAAATGCCGAAAAATATTCGCTTCGGTTACCATTATCTCAACTCTCTGCGCTTTACCACTATTTGTGGCACGGTTCTCCCTATCATTCTAACGGCGAAATCGAAAGGCACCCATTTAGGGTGCCTCGATTGTTTTTATTAAATGCGACTATCTATTTAATGGCCGTCTTAAATTGACAGATAAAAACTTCTCGGTAATATCAAGAACCTGAGGATTCCAAAAGCCCGTCCCATGGTCAGCACCCGCTACTTTATAAAATAGAACCCGCCGACCATGTTCCTTTAGCGCCTTATACATCTCTATACTCTGGTTCACATGAACGACTTGATCGCTGTCACCATGCATGATGAGAATCGGCGGAAGTTCTTTATCCAAATCCTGATGAATAGGGCTTGCCTTCCTCGCTAATTCGATATGGTCCTTTACCCTTCCTCCAACGAGCAAACCTTCTGGGGAATCGGCAGCATCATGATCCAAAATATCATTATACTTTCCTAAAGTAAGAAGATCCGTGACTCCATAATAATCGACTACTGCACTCACTTCATCCGACTGTTCGCCATAAAGTCCGTTATTATAGCCGCCTATCGTAAGCCCCGTCATTAATGCGAGATGTCCGCCTGATGAATCCCCCCATACTGCTACACGGTTCGGATCCAATCCATATTCCTCAGCATGCTTGCGCATAAATCTGATTGCGCATTTCACATCTTCTACGGATGCAGGGAATTGAGCGATATCGGTGTCCCTGATCTCAACACTAGCTATCACATATCCCTTTGAAGCGATATGAGAGAGATTCGGTATCGCAGCATATCTATCCTGTTTCCTCCAAGCAGAGCCTTGTACAAAGACGACAAGCGGAAATTTGTATTCACCTTGGTATGGCATGATGATTTGCAGTCTTCTTTCCACATCGCCATATGTCGCATAAACTACGTCAGGGCGGTATGTGCAAGAATAATATGTTCCCGCTTCCGCATACTCGCCATACAAAACCTGCGTTCCTTCAGGCATTTCATTTGCTGCTATATCCGCCGATTTTTTATCCATGATTTACCCCTCTTTTAAAATCGGATAACTTCTTAAGTAAAAGTTCGCCAAAAACCTAAGTCTTCCTGTTCATTCACCGAGCGATGACGGGTCATCCCCTCCAATTCCCTATGTTCATCTTAGGACAATGCCTCAAATAATGGAATGTGCTCCGTCGAATATTCATGCCTATAAGCCTCGTACTAAACTCTTTGAGAAGCTTCAAGCGACTCTGAATGCCGGCTCTGATAATCGATTAACAGCCGCTGCATTTTTTCCACCGTGCCGTCTTTATGGGGAACATGTATGGAAACGGTCAAATTTGAATCGTTCAAGTATTGAAACGATACAAGATCGAAATTTAATTTCCCGAGATTCGGACAATGCAGCGTCTTGGGAGCATCAATGGCATCGAGAACCTCGTGAGAATCCCAAAATACCCGAAAATCCCTGCTAGCTTGTGACAGCGCCACAAACTGCTCAGACCACCAAGGATCGTCGCTATGACGCGCGTACCCGGCATGAAAATTAGCCGCGATCCGTCGCGCATGCAGCTCCCATTGGTCTCCCTTGACATATCGGAAACGAGAAGAAGTAAATGTCATCCATACAAAATTTCGTTCCTTATCCGACATAGCCGCGAGATCCCCATTCAATGCGCAGTAGGCCTCATTCCAGGCAATGATGTTCATGCGCGCATCCATGACATTCGAAGGGGACAGCTTTTGGCTATCCAAAAAGCGTTGAAGTTCAGGCGTTACCTTAGGGGGTTGCTTCGTATCGATCAAGGGAAATTGCTTACGGGCAAGATGAAACAGATGCCTGCGTTCCGATTCATCTAACCGAAGCACTTCTGCTATTCGATCAAGGACCTCAGCGGATACGTTGATATGACGCCCTTGTTCCAAGTAGGTGTACCAATCCAATCCTACGTCTGCAAGCAAAGCCACCTCGCTGCGGCGAAGTCCGGGTGTACGTCTGCGTCCGGATTCCGATAATCCCGCCTGCCTCGGGGTCATTCTTTCACGGCGTGAACGCAAAAAACGAGACAATTCCTGATAACGGTCCAATCCGTTAGCCATGCTTTCCATTCCTCCTGTTCATTCGTGAACATAGGATTCCCAATCCTACGATAACCTGATCTCTCCCTAAACTCGTCAGACCTATATACACTAGTCTATGTCCTCCTTAGGGAGAATAGCAAGAATGGATAAGAGAACGATTATCGGTTGAATCTGTTTTCCATTCAGACCATATCATTGAGGTGATGAAATGAAAGTAGCTGCCATAGTCGGAAGCATTCGCAAAGAATCATACAACTTGAAGTTAGCCCGCTATATCCAAAACCGTTATCAGCATCTTTTTCAGTTGGATGTGCTGAACATTCGGGATCTCCCCTATTACGATCAGGATGTCGAGTCTGCTCCGCCGCAGCCGGTTATTGACTTTAAAGGGCAAGTCGCTGCTGCCGACGCAGTGTTATGGGTTACTCCGGAATATAATTCGACCATTCCCGGCGTTATGGCGAATGCGATTGACTGGTTATCCCGCGGGGATCGAGTCATGATTGGGAAGCCTTCGTGGATCGTTGGATCTTCCATGGGATTGTTGGGATCGGTCAAAGCGCAGGGCCATCTGCGCGATATTCTGTTCGCATCCGGCATTTCCTCGCCGTTGTTGCCTGGAAATGAAGTGTACATTGGCCTTGTTCATGAGAAGCTTAACGAAAAGGGTGAGCTGATAAATGAAATCACCATTAAATACCTTGATTTCGTAGCCAACAATTTCATGCTATGGATGAAGGAACTTTCCCAATTGAAACAGCTCGAAAGTCAAAAATAATCAGCAACTTAGGAGGGAGTAAGATGTTTGAGCATATTGTACTATTGAAGTTTAAGCCCGATGTTTCTAATGAAGCGAAAGAAGGTGCAATAAAGCGTGCGCATGACTTTAAAGGGAACATTCCGGGGATCGTGAATCTTAGCGCCGGGATAAACGTGACGGAGGAAATTGAGCATAAGCAAGGTTTTACGCTGGGGATCCGAGTTACTTTTGAGAATCAGCAGGCTTGCCGGGATTATATTCAGCATCCCCTGCATCAACGTTTATTGCAATCCATTGGCCCATTTGTCGAAGGAATTGTCGTTATGGACTACCCGTTTGCTTAATGTTCCCCTTTAAAAACACATAGGGTCAATCATCCGTGTTAAATGGCGGTTAATCGCATCCTCGGTCACAGGTTCGAAGAGGTTAAGAAGGTTGCCATCGGGATCGCGGAACAGCATAGAACGGTTCCCCCACGGCATCGTGGTCGGTTCCATTACCCAATCATCGACAAATGGCTTCAAACGCACATATTCGGCTTCGATATCGTCGACGCGGAACTCAATAATAACTGTGCGATTATTGGCCCCCACTGCGGAACCGGCGCCGAATAGCTGCGTCGTCTGGGAGTGGCCGATTGCAAGTGTGCATGACGGTACAACGAGTTCGGCAAATACGGGCGCGGGCCGCCCCGCCGAAACCCCCATGACTTTCTCATAGAACTCGACGAGACGATCCACGTCGTCAGTAATGATGCGTACAGAAGCGAAATTCACAAGATATCATCCTTCCTAACAATAGGTTTGGCTGTGTCCCACAGCCGTTGTAAAACATACTTTTTACTTATCTATCTCCTTTACATTTACATGTCCAATTATAAAAAAACGCTACTGACAACGTTATGTCAGTAGCGTTTTAGAATTTTTAGGGCTTCCTTGGTATCCGATTTCGGAATGATTCGGGTTCCAACACTATTACGTCCACTCCCCAGCCAAGTACCTATTAGTGACCTATCCCAAACCCACGCCATACATCACGCTTTTACAGGCTCCTACATGTTTCACCCCTAAAACTTGCCTTTACTTATGGTAAGGTTCAGCGTATCGGGGCTAACGGTGAGATCAAATTTTTCAACTCTTCATACCTCAAAACGAATTCAGGGCACCTTTAAAAGGTACCCTGAATCTATTATACTGAAATTAAAGCGCTTTAATAATATGATTGCCATTAAACATCTATATTTTTCATAATATTTATAGCCTTCTGATCCGACGAGACACTATATGTAAAGGTTTAAAAAAATGACGGCAACTAGCTTGTAAGGAATTCTTACGACTTTTATAAGGTAGAAAGAAGGAGGCTTTTATGGAATATCATGTATCCATACATGGGAATGACCAGGTAAAAGGAACAGCTGAGCAACCCTTTCGTACAATATCACGCGCTGCGGCTCTTGCCATGGCTGGTGATACGGTTATTGTTCATGCCGGAGTATACAGGGAATGGGTTAACCCGGCTAATGGAGGAACAGCGGAGCATAGAATCATATATCGATCCGCAGGAGACGGGGAAGTAGTCATTACAGGGGCTGATCGGATCACCGGCTGGAAGTCTGAAGGAGGTCATGTTTGGAGCACAGAGGTACCCAATTCCATCTTTTCCGTTCGCAATCCCTTTGAATTGGAGCTCCGTGGAGACTGGTTGTTTGACGGGCCCTTCCCTGTTCATCTCGGTGATGTATATTTGGATTGCAAGTCTCTGTATGAATGCGAGAGTGTCGAAAAGGTTCACAAGCCCGAAGCTTGGCCCGAAGCCAAATATCCCGAGGACTCCCTGCTGAAATGGTATGCCGAAGTTGGTGCTACAACTACAAAAATCTGGGCCAATTTTGGTGGAAAAGATCCTCGTAAGGAAAATGTGGAGATTAATGTCCGTCCTTATTGCTTCTGGCCTGAGAAACCAGGACTTAACTATATAACCGTAAGTGGCTTCACACTTCGTCAAGCCTCCCCTCAATGGGCTCCGCCTACTGACTACCAGGAAGGTTTAATCGGACCTCACTGGAGCAAGGGTTGGATTATTGAAAACAATAGGATCAGTGAATCCAAATGCGTTGGGATCAGCCTGGGTACCGAAATCGGAACAGGTCACACCAAGGCTTCGGACAAGCATATTAAAGGCGGTACTCAACGGGAGCAGGAGGTTATTCTGCGAGCATTACGCTCCGGCTGGCATAAGGATAGAGTCGGCAGTCACATCGTTCGAGGTAATGTGATTCATGATTGCGAACAGGCAGGCATTGTGGGTCATATGGGGGGAGCCTTCAGCCGGATTTATCAGAACCGTATTTATAATATTCACCACAAACGGCTCAGACACGGTGCCGAAGTAGCAGGAATCAAACTGCATGCTTCCCTGGATACGCAAATTAGTGAAAATATGATCTATAGCTGTTACCGTGCGCTTTGGCTTGACTGGCAGGCACAGGGCACCCGCATCAGCCGCAATGTATTTTTTGATAACCTTTCAGAAGACTTCTTCGTTGAGGTTTGCCATGGTCCGTATATGGTTGATCATAATCTGTTCCTCTCTCCGATGAATTTCAGAAATATGGCGCAGGGTGGAGCATTTGCCCATAATTTGTTTGCAGGTAGATTTGTAGTTCGTTCCGAGGTTACCCGTACTACGCCATATCACTTCCCTCACGAGACGGCAATGGCCGGATACTCCAATATCACCGGAGGCGATGACAGGTACTACAACAATATCTTTTTGGGGGATAATGATGCTAATAAGGAACCTGTTCCCATAACCTTTTTTGAGCATCTCCCACTTAAACCAAGGGATGAAGTTGGAGAGAACGGGAAGACGGTCATGGATGGTGTTCCAGACAATTCCATCTGCTATCTGCATGCTGTGGGACTGGGGGGCTACAACAAGCATCCTAATATAAAGGATAAGAAATGGTGGGAATACACCCCTGAGGAACTTGCTGAGCTTGGCGATGCCGCAAAGGATTTCTTTATAGGAAATGCAGTTCTTCCGGTGGCTATGGGTGGAAATTTATATTTTAACAATGCGGTTCCAAGTAGTCATGAATTTAATGCCAAGAGTTATGCGCAGAAGGGTATAAAAGTTGAGATTGATCCTGCGCAAGGTAAGGTGAAAATCCAGGTCAATGAGCCTGAATTGCTCCAGGGAGCCTCTGCAATGTTGGTTACCACCGATCTGCTTGGCAAGACCTATCACGCCGATATGAAGTATGAGGAACCGGACAGCAGCCCATATCGTTTTGACTCCGACTTTTTCGGAAAAAAGAGACCTGATGCAGATGTCTCACCCGGTCCGTTTGAATTGACCGAAAATGGAACCATTGACTTTGAATTTTAGTTTTATTGAGGATCCAGTCATTTTAGGCGACTGGATCTTTTTTCGTGTGTACTGTTACACTACAGAAAGATGATATGGACATAATGAGCGTCTCACAGTGGATTTGCCCCAGGTAAGGAAAATTCATGCCTATTATGGTACGGTTCACCACCGACGGCCTTGCGGCCACTCTCCATTATCAAAACCTTTGCTTCTTAGCCAGAACGACTTGGATTACGTGTCCAACCCCGGTATGCAGCCGCCCCTCTTCTCTTCTTTGCTCTCCATAGAAGAAATGCAGCACCTCGTGACCGCTCGTCCATGCCAGTACATCAGCGGGATTATAGAGCATGTCGACCGATTTAGGACCGCCGGTTTGGTAACGAATCTGATCCTCCGAATAAACCTCCAACATAATGATGCCGCCCGGTTTGACAACGGCGAGTAATTTATCGAACACAATCTTTTGATCCGCTTTCGGGAAGTGCCCGAAGACCATAAAGGCGCCGTCATAAGCTTCCGAAGGCACCGAATCGTGCAGCAAATCCTTCAGCTCTGTTTCCACCTGCACTTGAAACCGTTTCGCCAGCTTTTCCGTTTTCTTTAACCCATTCTCCGCATAATCCCATGCCGTGACGCGATAGCCTTGCCTTGCCAAAAAAACAGCGTTCCTGCCTTCGCCTTCCGCGAAAGCAACGATCCGCTCCCCTTTTAATCGATGCGCTTGTTCTTCGATAAAGACATTGGGCAGCTCGCCATATGCGTATTCGTCCAATCCGAATCTTTCATTCCACGGATTCATCCTATTGTCATTCCCCTCTGGAAGATTATTTTGCCGCTAAGTCATAGATATTATGGAAGTTCTTCCGCCGCTGATGTTCCCCAATTAATCAGCTGTAACTTTCGGGGAATCCATTCCCGGCTTTATAGCAGCAGGAACCGGAATATCGAACCTGCCAGAGATCATTGCAGCACAAACCCACCCCTCACAACACCTCAAAACCAACTGTCCGTCCATCTTTTTAAGCTTGAAAAAGCAAAGAGACGATACCGTTAAGGACATCATCTCTTGCAGTAAGCAAAAACAAGATATACAGAGAGGGAAACTGAGTCAGCCGGTAAATTCTTGCACCCACTCGCCTTTGAAGTAAGCAATACCGATTTTGGTAAAGCTGCTGTTCAAGATGTTCGCTTTGTGCCCTTCACTGTTCATCCAGTCGTTCATAACTTGTGAAGGACCGGTTTGGCCTTTGGCGATGTTCTCGCCTGCTGCCCTATAAACGATCCCGAACTTGCCCATCATTTCGAACGGGGACCCGTACGTCGGAGACGTATGATCGAAGTAATTGTTATTGAACATATCCTGCGCCTTTGCCATAGCCATTTTGGACAAATTACCGTCCATGCCAAGGGGACTCAGACCTGCCGTTGCCCTTTCTTTATTGACCAATTGCAGAACTTGCTGCTCAAATTGGGATACCTCTGCGGTCTGTTCCGCGGGACTTCCTGTCGGCCCTCCCTCGCCTATGAACCATTTTGGAGCTGCATCAGGCGCTTGTTTGGCCGATATAGATGTTCTCCGCGTTCCAGGAGCAGCTATTGACGATGCCTGTGTCACGGTAGGTGCCAAAGCAGCAGGATTGGCGGGAGTCTCAATGCTCGCTTGTTTGGGAACCGTTTGATGTTGTGTCATGTTAGGATTGGCCGCACAGCCCGTTGCCAGCAATAGCCCTGCTAATGCGATATATCTTTTCAATCTATTCACACCCTCGATGCCGTAATAAACTGATGACGGACAGAACACCAGATCGTTTGCTCTGCAGATCTTCAGTTTCCTGAATTATTATTCTCCGGGTTACATTGTCGCTATCCATAGCCATCGGAATCGCCCACGGATACCGCTCGATCGCGAACCAACTGAACCACGATATGAGGTTCCCAATTTCCAGGCTCGTCTCTTGACTTAAGTCAATGCACGTAATCCCCCCCAAGTTGCAATGTAATCATTACTTAAACTTAGGGGGTTTTTCATGGCTAATTTCCAAGGATAGGGTTATCGGATCAGCGAAGGTCTTGGTGCATTCTCCTCTTAATTCTGCTTAGTGACTCCGGAGTAATGCCGAGATAACTGGCGAATTGATGTTGGGGTACCCGGTCGATCAGAGATGCCTGCGGGTCATGAGGGTGCTTGTTATACATGTGATCCTTTCGCTCAAAAACTTGCCGTTACTTGTGATACGGTTCACCGCGGTTAATCTTCACCGCGCGGTAGATCTGCTCGATCAGCACCAGCCGCATCAGCTGGTGCGGCAGCGTCATGCGCCCGAAGCTGAGCTTCTGCTGGGCGCGCTGCAGCACCGCGGGAGCAAGCCCCGTGCTCCCGCCAATAACAAAAGCCACGTGGCTCCGCCCATACGTGGCCAGCTTATCGAGCTGGTCCGCGAGATCCTCGCTGGACCAGAGCTCGCCGCCAATCGCGAGCGCGACTACATGGGCGTCCGGCTTCAGCTGCGCCAGAAGCCGTTCCCCCTCCCGCTCGCGCACTTGCGCTTCCTCCGCCGGACTCATCGTCTCCGGCGCCTTCTCGTCGGGCACTTCCGTGAGCGTGAGCTTCACGTACGGCCCGAGCCGCTTGGCATATTCCGCGATGCCTTGCACCAAATATTTTTCCTTAAGCTTGCCAACCGAAGCAATCTGTATATGCATGAATGTTCATCCCTTATGTATGTTTCATTTATACCGCTCTTACGTTCCACGTGGAACTCTTCCTGTTATTTCGCCCCGGCATCAGCCAGCAGCTGCTCGATTTCTTTAAACCCTCTCTTGCGGGCATGCTGCAGCGGAGTAACGCCATCGTTATCGGCCAGATTGACATCTGCCCCATGCTCGATCAGCAGCTTCACTATCTCTACCTGTCTTTTGTTACCGTTATTTAGAATAATGGCTTCGAGTAATGCCGTCCAACCTAGATTATTGACATGATTCACATTCGTATCCGTCCGCTCAAGCAGCTCCCGAACAACTTCAACATAACCGTGCTCCGAGGCCGGAATGATGGCTATGCCGCCGTAACGGTTCGTTATTTTCGTATCCGCCCCGGCATCAATCGTAAGCCTCAAAATATCCAAATACCCTTCGGCTCCGGCATACAGGAATGGCGAGTTCAACATCTCATCCCGTAAATTCACATCCGCCCCCGCTTCGGTCAGCACCTCTGCCACCGCAAAATCCTTATTGTAAGTCGCAATCATAAGAGGGGTGCGTCCCTTCGCATCCTGAACATCCAGGTTTGCGCCATCTTGAATCAGTTGGCGGACTTTATCGGCTTGTCCATCCTCCGAGGCTTGAAGAAGCTGTTCATCAATCGTTCCCATCACGCGTACACTCTCCTCTTCTTGAATATAACGTTCGCCTCCAGCACCGTTGTCGCATCCTTGAACCAACAGGAGGCCTACAAGCATCCATTGCTTCATAGGGTATCCCCATTGCAAAGCCCTCCCTGCTGTAGGTGCCTAATCACTCTGTCTATATAAGTTTAGCGGTTCAGCCATATGGAGTAAATTTTCCTTATGAAAAAAAGCGCCCCGCACCAATGCGTTAAGCGCCTTTCAACTAGTTTCTCTTCCTACACCACCAAAAATTCGGCGGCTGCCTCCCCGCAAAGATCGCAGCTGCGTGGCGGATCCCAATCCGCAAATTCCGTTTCCTTCAAATCGACAATATCCGGCGCATCCTCGTATTCGTCCACAAATTTATCAATCGCCAGCTCTACATGCTGCTTGCACACACAATACATTCGAATTTCGCTTCCTCTTCAAAGTTGTTTATTATATAGCTAGCATAGCAAACAAGCCTGCCGATGTGAAGTAATCTGGCCAATTCTTCCTTTGATTTCCTTCCTTCCGCCATCCCGGTATAATGATTACAAGTCTATACGAAGAGGAGTCTATCCCGTGTTTATTGCTATCGTTCTGTTCGTGATTGCCGGCTTGGCCGAGATTGGCGGCGGTTATCTGGTCTGGTTATGGCTGCGCGAAGCAAAGCCGCTCTGGTACGGCATCGTAGGCGGCATTATCCTGATCGCGTACGGCGTTATTCCCACTCTGCAAAATTTCCCCTCATTCGGCCGCGTCTATGCTGCTTATGGAGGAGTCTTTATCATTCTGGCCGTCCTATGGGGATGGCTCATCGATAAAAAAGCGCCCGATCTCTACGACTGGATCGGAGCCGCCGTCTGCATCATCGGCGTTGCCATTATGCTCTACGCTCCGCGTGGCAGCTAATCCAATTACGCCCTCCCAGGGGCTTATCTACCCGAATATCTTCTTTCAAATAAATACAAAAGCCGCACGGGCATCCACTTTGCCCATGCGGCTTCCTATGTTATGGCTGGCTAATCCGGATACTGCCGCTGTCTGTGCGAACCTTGATGACTTCTCCCGAAGTCCCTTGCTGCTCCGGTTTATGAATGGAGCCGGAATCCGAATCCAGATCAAACATGCCGCCGTACGAAGCAGGTATCTCGATTCTCACGCTGCCGGAGTCGCTCTTCACGTCCGCGCCGGTTGTATCATCCTTCCCGATACGGATGCTGCCGGAATCGGAACGCACAACAGCCTTGCCGCTTAGGTGATCGATCGTAATGCTTCCCGAATCGGAAGAGGCACTCAGTTCCGCAAGAACAGTCCCCGCATGAATGCTGCCCGAATCCGAATTAATCGACAGGCTGCTGCCTTTGAAGCTCTCAAGCTTAATGCTGCCCGAATCCGACTTCAGCGACAGCGTGCCGCCCTCAAAGCTTCCAAGCTTAATGCTGCCCGAATCCGATTTCACCACACCGGCTGCTGCCTTTGCACCGTTCACCCTTACCGAACCCGAATCACTGTTCACTTTCAATGCCTCAAGGGATGCCATAGCCTCTTCCGTCAGCGACACGGTGACAATCTGCTTCTCGTTCCAGCCGGAGAAATCGAATAAGCCAAAATGCCATTTCTCCTTCAGCCGGAGGTTCAGCCTGCCGTTCTCCACTCTCGCGTTTTTGATCTGGTCGATAACCTCCGGCTTTGCTTTGCCTTCCACATGAACCGAGTTGCTTCCGTCCGTGCTTGGAACAAAATCGACTTCAAGTCCAAGGCTGTCGGATGTAATGCTCAGCTCCTGCAATTTATTTTCGAGCTGCAACGTGTGGGCATATTCCTTGCTTTTCACTCCGCCGAATTGATATTGCAACAATGCGATAATTCCGATCGCCACAAGGACCACTCCTATCGTATTTCTGACCCATCGTCTATTCATGGTTGAATTCTCTCCCTCTCTGCTCTCTTGCTTCTTGACTATAGTTTACTTCAGCGAGCAATTGCCAGAAACCTTCCAGAGGATGGCCCAAGGGTTAGACTTTAGTCGGGGTATCGCACAAAAGCACAAAAAAAGCCGCACCGACAGTTTCCCGTCAGCACGGCTCCCTTACTTTTTATTCGTCCTTCGTCTTCTCCGCCAGCTTGAACGATGCAGTCTTCAGCTTGCCGTCACGGTAAAAGGTTACTTTAATCTCATCGCCGATATGCTTCTGCTGGTATAAGTACTGCCGCAGCTCCATCGTGCTGCCAATGCTCTTCTCGTCCAGCTTCACGATCACATCGTTCAGCTTCATGCCCGCGTCCTTCGCCGGTCCTACCGCTTCAAGCACGATAACCCCGCCCAATACTTCATCAGGGAGATTTAACTCAGGCAGCTCGGATTCCCCGCTTCCCGAAGCTGCGCCGTTGCCCTGATCGGCCTTGCCATTGCTGCCAGCCGCTTGCTCCTGCTGCTTCTGCAAGAAATACTGCTCCAGGTCCACTGTATAGACGCCAAGATAAGGGCGGGATACATATCCCTTCTCCATCAGGCTGTCGATAATCGGCATCGCGTTATCAATCGGTATCGCAAAACCTAATCCCTCAACGCCTACCTCGGCAATCTTCATGCTGTTAATGCCAACAACCTTGCCATCCATATCAATCAAAGGTCCACCGCTGTTGCCTTCGTTAATCGAGACATTCACCTGAATTACTTCCTGCTGCCAGTCATACACGCCATCCTCGTTCAAGGACACGGGCACGATCCGGTGCGTCTTGCTCACAATCCCCATCGACAGCGAATCGCCTAGTCCAAGAGGATTGCCAATCGCAAGGACGAATTCAGCCGGCTGCAGCTTCGACGACTTGCCAATCTCGGCTACCGTCTTAATGTCCTTGCCGTCCATCTCGAGCACCGCCAGGTCCGTAATCTGGTCGCTGCCAACGATCTTCGCTTCGCGCTTCTCGCCGTTCACGAGCATAACCTTCACCGACTCGGCACCCGCAATGACATGATGATTCGTAATAATGTAGGCCTTGCCGTCCTTCAGCTTGAAGATCACGCCCGAGCCAACGCCTACCTCCTGCTTCGAGCCTTGGATCTGCCCTTCCTCACCGCTGCCTGCTTGACCCTGAGTATCGTCACCGGGAATGAGTCCATAAGGAACCGTCTGCTCATTAATGACGCTGACGACCGCCGGACGAACCTTTGCCGAAGCCTGAATGGTTCTTTGCTCCAGCGAGGCGCTTCCGGAAGCCGATACGCTTGCCGCATGCGAGCCCGGGCCAATGCCCCCGCCGCCAAAGACAAGCACAAACAACAACACCGCTGCCACCGCGCTGGTGAAAGAAGCAACAAATGCGATACGGACATTCGACCAGCTGCGCATTCCCTTTTTATTGGAGAAGGCAAATTCATCCTTCGAAGAAGTGGAACGAGCACGTCTTGATACTTTTGTCGAATAGAAATCGTCATCAAATATTCCCATCGTTACCGCTCCTATCGATGCTTATGCTTGCCTTTGAATTTCGAACAAAAACTATTTTTTCAATCTAAGAATGTTTTCGGAAGATTAGACTAAAATAATAATAGATTTACTTGCGCACTCCTCCATCATAGCGAAAAAGGAGCGAACCGTATCTATGAAAACTAAACCATTCTCCCCTTGTGAGCAAGTAGAGCTTGCCGCCAAATTGGCTGATTTGAAGGAAGACCATTACCGCACCGTCCTTACCCTCAGCGCTATGCTTGAGCTATTGGTGGACAAGGGTCTGATCACCCGCGAAGAGCTGACCGCCAAAGCCGATGAGCTGGACAACCAGCTGGAGTCGTTTATTTCCGCCTCACTTCATCCCATGCCGTAGGCCGGTCATGATACGTCGCGCGCAGAGGATTTTCGTTCTGTTTGAAAAAGATTCCGTTATCCTCCATGACATTTCTCACCGTCAGCATAGCCAGATCCATGAGGTTGTGGTCCAGACTGAGATGGGCCAGATATACCCGCTTCGTCCGGTCCGTCAGCAGCTCGCATAATGCCTCCCCGGCGGCAACATTCGATAAGTGCCCGACATCGCTCAGAATGCGGCGCTTGATGTTCCACGGATAACGGCCCATTCGAAGCATCTCCGTATCATGGTTCGATTCAAGCACCAGCACGTCCGAATCGATAATCGCCTGCTTCACTTTGTCGCTCATGTAACCAAGGTCGGTCGCAAGGCTTAGCTTTTCCCCGTTATCGACAAACGTATAGCCGACCGGCTCCGCCGCGTCATGCGAGATCGGGTAGGAGCAAATTTCCATCGTGCCAATCCGCAGCGATTCACCCGTCTCCATAATGACCCGCTTCTCCGGCTCAATGGTGCCAACATGGCGCTCCATTCCGCCCCAGGTTCCCTCATTCGCAAAGATCGGCAGCTCGTACTTGCGGGCGAATGCGCCCAGCCCTTTAATATGGTCGGAATGCTCATGCGTAACGAACAACGCGGACAGCTGATGGCCGGACACGCCTTGCTCGCGCATAAGCTCCTCTATTTTCTTCATGCTGAGGCCGGCATCGACCAGCACCATTTTATCCCCGTTGCTAACTATCGTCGCATTGCCCGTAGATCCGCTTCCCAGTACTGTAAACGTAAGTCCCATCGCTTAACTTCTATCCTTTCCCCTGCTCCCATGAACAATAAAGCCAATCTATCCGCTACCGGACGCGGTCCGGCGGCGCTTCTTCCTTCACCTGCGCAACTTCCCCGTTAATCGCATGAATGTAATACTCGTTCCCGTCCTCCAGCAGCACCCGGTAATAAGGCGCCGCTACCTGTGCCTCCGTATCAAACATCTGACCGTGGTAGCCAAGCTGGATGTCGGTAATGACCGCTCCGTCCGGCAGGTTCCGCTCAATAAACGGCGCCATTGCCTTCGAAGCAGGCAATACGGTCTGTTCCTTGGCTTCGCCCGGGCCCGTCAAATCTACCCGGACCTGGCGGAAGCCGGTTATTTTCTGATTGGTGTAATAGAGCTCCAGCTTTACGTCAAACATCGGACGGTTATCCGCCATCCGGTACAGGACATATACGCCGTCTCTTGTCATCGCCGGATCGAACCTATACTTGTCCAGATCGACAATCTGGCTGCCCAGCGTCTTGACCAGGTCCTTCTCGGAGAAAATAATCCGGCTGTCGACCGGCGTCTCCAGCTTCGTCTCCGGCAGCCCTTCAAGGGTGCCGCTGCGCAGCATATACGTTAAATCCCGCAGCTTCGGGGTTTCGACCGGCAGATTGGCGGACAGCTCAATCCCCTTCTGCTTCATGAAGGCGTAGGTCTCGCTCGGAAGCTCTGCTGTATTCTTGTTGGCGTTTAACTGCTCGCCGATGTTCGACCATACCTGATAGCCGAGCAAAATATTAAGCAGCAGAAACGAAATAATAAGCACGCTTTTGGCCCTGCCCCAATCCACCTGATCTTTCGCCTCCGTTCGTTACGGCTTATTGCTTGCTTTCTTTATCCGGCGGCGCGATCGGATTTTGCAGCGGATCCGAGCCTCCGAACAGACTGTTGCCGTCCTTGGACGCGGTCTCCTGTCCCGAAGCTTCCTTTCCGCCTTTATCCGCGCCGGTTCCTTCATCCGAATCATGGGAGGAGCTCGGGCTATCCTTCACTTCCTGCGGAACAAAGCCTGTCGGATACGCTTCGGTTAGTGCCTCCTGCGTACCGTCTTCGAGCTGAACCGCCCATACCGGAATAAATTTTATTTGATTGTTCTCCAGCGGTTCAGCTTTAAGAGCCGGGAACAAACGGACAACCTCCGAACGGCGGTCATAATGATCCAGCGCGCTGCGCAGCTGGGCGCCGCCCGGCAGCCATCTGGCTTCTCTCGTCTTCGACCGGCTGGCAAGCGTAATGAGCGAACGGCTGTACTCCGTTACGACTCCCTGCTGCAGCGTAAGCCGCATGCTTCCGTACTCGAAGTCCTTGGTTTCGATAACCGGATAGTTATCTACGTATTGCTGGAACTCCGCGTATTTGCCCGTCTTGCCTTCAAGATTCATTCCAGGGTTAACGAAACGATGTACGCCGTCCCAACCGCCATGATCGTTAATAAATTCAACTGAAGCAAAAACATTCTCGCTAAGCGGATTTTCCTCGCTTTGCGAGGCGGCCGGGTTCGTATAGATCATCCACATGCCCTTCTGCTCAATCTGCAGACCACGCTTGCCGTCCGTATAAATCTGCGAGCCGCTCCGATCATAGAGCGCCTTCGTAGTGGCCGGGTCGAAGAACAGGTTCTGCTGCATCAGTTCCGAAGAGTAGGTCTCGTAAGGGAAGACCATTTGTACCGATTGTATCGGCTGCTTAGGCAAATAGATGCCGTCGGAGGTCATCTGATACTTCGGCTGGTATTCGCCAAAGCCGACATAATCCTGAACGTCGCGGACCGTCAAGTCGGCCTGCGTCGATTCGTATACCTTTTGCCCGTCGGCGCTGAAGAAGAACGTCCGGACTACCTCGGAATCCGTTGCCTTAAAGATCCAGATCCGGTCGATCATCTCGCCTAGGAACAGCAGATCCCCCTGCACCTTGAGCAGCTTCTTGAGTAGCTCCACCGGAATACCGTTCTGGAAACGCAGCTCAACGCCGATGTCGTTCTTCCTTACTTCGTCCCAATTAAGCACGTTGGCCGGATTACGCTGGAAGCCCTTGAACTCGCGGCCCTGAATCCGGTCTTTCAGGATCATATTGTAGAACGTGGTTCCCGGGTACAGTACCGTATGCTCATTGCCGCCGAAGTGGAGGACAATCTCCTCCGGGAAGATGACGCTTTCCACATTCGATTCCTTGCCAAGCGGTTCAGCGTTAATATAATCCTGCCCCGTCTTGACCGTTGCGCCAAGGCCGGGCATGCTGTACGCGAGGAAGTACGATTGAATCAAGCTGAGCGCGACAAGCATAACGAGCAGGAGCGTCTTCGCTTTCTCCATCATGCCGTCTCACCTTCCTCTTGCAGCGAAGGCAGCGTAAAGGTCACCGTCGTGCCCTCGTTCAGCTCTGACTTGAGAGAAATCGTGCCGCCATGCGCTTTCACGATTTCCCGGGCAATGGATAAACCAAGCCCGGTACCGCCCATATTGCGAGAGCGAGCCTTGTCCACCCGGTAAAAACGGTCGAAAATACGGGACAAATCCTTCTTCGGAATGCCGATACCCGTATCTTTAACGCTAATCGCAATCGTAGCGGTGTCCTGTTTATGGGCGCTAAGCTCAATAGCCCCGCCCTCAAGCGTATATTTAATGGCGTTCGATATAAGGTTATCGAGCACCTGGTCAATCTGGTCGCGATCAAGCCACGCCGACTTTAGATCGCGGTCGACGATAATCGCCGCCCGGATCGACTTCTGGCGCAACTGGAAAGAGAAGCGGTCCGTCACTTCGTCCAGCATTTCATGGATGTTGGTTTTCCGCCGCCGCAGCGGCGCTTGGTTGGAATCGAGGCGCGACAAATGCAGAAGGTCCGTAACCAAGCGAATCATCCGCTCCGTCTCATTGCGGATAACGCCGACAAACCGCTCGGACAACTCCCGCTCATCGAGCGCCCCGTCATTAAGCGCCTCCGCATAGCTCTTGATCGTGGTGAGCGGCGTGCGCAGCTCATGCGAGACGTTCGCGACGAATTGACGGCGCGACTGCTCGAGCTTTTCCTGCTCCGTAACATCCTGAAGCACGGCAATCGTTCCCGTAATCCCTTTGTCGCGGCGGTGAATCGGCGTAAAGGTGACGCGTAGAACGCCCTCCGCGTCATCCATTTCGGCGTCATCTTCGCTGCGCGGCAATATGACGGTCTGCTCCCGGCCGTTCTGAAGCTCCTGATATTTCTGTAACGGCATGCCAAGCAGATCTGGCAGATTGCAGCCCTCGCAGGTGCGCACGTCAAGCATCTCCTGCGAGCGGCGATTCCAGACAATCACCTTGCCGTTCTCGTCGGCTGCGATTACGCCGTCGCTCATGTTCGACAGAATGGAGGCAAGCTTCTCGTTCTCCTCTTCGTTGACCGAGAGCGCCTCCTTCAGCCGAATCGTCATATCATTAAAGGCCGAGCTTAGCCGCCCGATCTCGTCATCCCCAAGCACCGGCACCTGCAGATCAAACTTCCCGTCCGCTACGGCCGCCGCCTGCCTGGTTAGACCCTGAATCGGACTCGTTATCGTATGGGCAAGCAAGATGCCAAGAATTCCGGTAAGGCCTAGCGCGATAAGCGTGCCGGAGAAAAAGATCTGGTTAACCCGGTTCACCGTATCGTACAGGCTGTCCATGGACGCCACCATATAGACCGCGCCAACAACTTTATCGTTGTCGTTGTACGTAACGGGGAGAGCAATGATTTTCTTACGGATGCCGTTCTCGTCGATAATCTCTTCTTCGTTATCGGAAATTCCGGTTAACGCGCGGCTTACCGCAAGAGACGTATTTTTCTTCCCGATGTACGATTCCGGCACCTGCAGCGAGGTCGCAACAACCCGCCCGTTGCCGTCCAGCACCTGCACCTCCGTCCCGCTTATGCTGAACAAATTGCGGACCACAAGACTGAGGTTCTCCGTACTTTCGTTATTGGTTTCGCCGTCGCTGGTAGGCTTCATCGACAGATTAGGCGCCGCCAGCTTCGAGAGAATATCCGCCTGCTCCTTCATATTGGTCGTGAAATTGTCGGTCAATGACGCCTTTACCGTGCTGATGAAGTAGACGCCAATGAGCTGCATCGCGACAAGGATGAGCAAGAGATAAATAATGACGAGCTTGACTTGAATGGTGCGAAAAAACCTCCGCCCGCTCATGCGTAGCCAAGCCCTCCCGACTTCGGATTGCGCATCATATAGCCGAGACCGCGGCGGGTCATAATATATTCCGGACGGCTTGGATCATCTTCGATCTTCTCGCGAAGACGACGGATCGTGACGTCCACGGTTCGCACATCGCCGAAGTATTCAAAGCCCCAGACCGCCTGCAGCAAATGCTCGCGCGTCATCACTTTGCCGCTGTTGCGAGCCATGTAATAGACAAGCTCATATTCGCGGTGGGTCAGGTCAAGCGGCTCGCCGTCCTTATAGACGACATACATATCGGTATCAATAAACAGGTTGAACAGCTTGAGTCCCTGCTTCTCGTCCGCGGCACTTTGACCGTTCTCACCGGCGTTTGCGTTGTCGGACGAAGAAGCCGCGGCTTCAGAGGTTTTCTGCTGCCGGCGCAAATGGGCTTTGACCCGGGCCAACAGCTCTCGCGTGCTGAACGGCTTCGTTACGTAATCATCTGCGCCAAGCTCGAGTCCCAGCACCTTATCTATTTCCGTATCCTTTGCCGTCAGCATGATGATTGGCATATGAAGACGCGTTCGCACCTCGCGGCAGACGTCCATGCCATCCTTCACCGGCAGCATCAAATCAAGTAAAATCAGGTCCGGCTGTTCTTCGAATGCGAGGCGCACTGCCTCGCCGCCGTCAAACGCGCAAATGACCTGATACCCTTCTTTCTCCAAGTTGAATTTCAATATATCTGCAATGGGCTGTTCGTCGTCGACCACTAAAATTTTCCCGTGCATCGTTACACCCGCCTGTCGCTCGTCCTATTTTTACTCTTCTATTTTAACATAGTGAGTCGTCAAGTTCCCAATTAAAGTTCGTTCAGCCCTTTTCCAATAAAACTCATAATTAATACCGCCAAACGTGTTATTCCGGGAAATCCAGATCAAAAAAAAGACTGCCCTGTTAAGGACAGCCTTCTTGGATAAAAAATATATTATAAGTACTTCAACGGGTTTTGCAGTACGCCGTTTTTCGTAATTTCGAAATGCAGATGCACGCCGGTCGATTCGCCGGTGCTGCCCATAATGCCGATACTGTCGCCTTTTTCAA
Source organism: Paenibacillus sp. MMO-177 (assembly GCF_037147795.1). NCBI lineage: Bacteria > Bacillati > Bacillota > Bacilli > Caryophanales > Paenibacillaceae > Paenibacillus > Paenibacillus sp. MMO-177. Next base: position 534,409 of record NZ_JBBCUR010000004.1, read on the forward strand.
CAATCTGGCCTTTCTTCACGCCGATGGACTTCAGATGTCCGTACAACGTTTTGTAGCCATTCTTATGATTAATGATAATGCAATTGCCATAGCCCGTCTTTTGGCCAACAAACTCAACAACACCGTTATCCGGAGCCATGATCGTTTTGCCGCCCGTCATGTCGATGCCTTTATGCATCCGTCCCCAGCGCTGACCATACTTGCTCGACAGCGACCAGCCGGATACAGGAGATGCAAAATGGCCTGTACCTTCGCCAAGAATAACCTTGGTTCCCCGGATGATAACCTCGGCTACCGGCTTCACGACAACCTGACTATCAACGAGCTCTTCCGTAACAACCTTACCGTTCTGCTTCACAATCCGGTATGTAAGAGTCTTCTTGCCGCTCTTGCCTTCCGTCAGCACCTTCGATTCGCCAAGCTTCATCGAGTCGCTCTTGCGGATCTCTACAGGAGCATCGTAAGTAATCGTTTCGGACTGGCGTTCTTCCGTCTTTACCGTTAGCTCCGGCTGAAGCACGGTCAGATCCAGGACATCGCCTTCCTTAATCATATCTTGCTCGATCCAGCCGTTGTTATCGTAAATGACTTGTTCGGAGATATTGAACTTACTGGCAATACATCCGATACAGTCGCCTTTCTGTACCGTATACTTCGTTGGCTTGTTGCTGCCCTTCACAAGCTTCAGGTACAGCTCGTTGGCATCCATAATCTTGTTTGGATCAACCTCTACTGCGTCTGTCTTAACATTCTCGACGAATTTGACGCCCGTCAGTTTGTTGCCGCTGGGTGATTCCTTCTTCTTCTCAGCCTCTGTCTTGGAGTAGGACAACGTCTTCACTTCATTCTGTTTCTTCGCTGCCGCAAGCTGCGGAGCGTATTTGCTCTGCACCCGGTTCAGAATGGCATCGGCCGTTTCCTGGTCCTTTACAACGCCGGCTACCTTGCCGTCAATCACCAGCTCGACGCCTTCCGCATGCGAGGTCAACAGACCTTTCAGCTTGCTTAACGTCTCTTCGGTCTCAGGGTCCGCTTTAAAGCCGCTTTCCCCGCTGTACGTAATCTCTCCGGTGTCGAGCACCATGCTGAGCTCCGGATTCGCTTTCTTTACCTCTTCGGTCTGCTGCTGAATCAGCTGCTCAACCTCTGCGGGATCATTTACGGAACCCACGATATTGCCGTCTTTATATACGTTGTAATAATCGACTGTATTCGCTTGTACGTATCCGGTACCGCCGATACCGGCTGCTGCTAGGACTACCAGCACTCCTGCTGTAAGCATGACAGGCTTTCTCTTCCACATAGGAGTATGCGGTCTCTCTCCTGCCGAAGGAGGCTGCTTCTTGCCTTTCGAGTCTTGCGGATCACTAGGCCGAAAGTATTGGTTTACAAGATTCCAAGTCTTCCGGAAACGACCCTTGGGGCTGAAAACGGTCATGATGGTCTCCTTTTCGCACTTTTCCTGCAATAAAATACGGAATCCGACATAAAAAAAGACGAATGTCCTGTCGGATCACTCGCCTAATACTTTAACATATGGTTAATAAACGCGGCAACCATTCTTGTCAAGAGCCGAAATTAATATTTTTTCAGAATTGCCATCATTTGTTCATATTGATCGCGGTCCAAATATTGTGCCATCAGCTGCTGAATTTTCGTAAGCTCCTCATCCGTCAGCCCGTTTTCCATGTATCCGGAGATCGTCTGCATGGCCTCCTGCGGCAGCTTGCTCATGAGCAATCCGAATAATTGATCCTTATCGGCTTCGCTCATCTGGCCCTTCATGTTATTCATGTCCTCGGTTGTAATAGCCGTTTCCGTGCCGTCGATTGACGGCGCCTCATTATCGTCCGTCTTGCTGTTGCCCTCCGTCTGACCCGTGCTTGTACCCGCTTCCGCCGATTGACCGGTTGTACCGCCCTCCGCCTTCGAGCCTCCGCCTATGCCGATATCGGTAAGCGGCGCAGTGGACGGCTGGTTGGCAAACGCGTCAACCGCAACCTTATCCCCGTCGCCGGCTTCCGTGCCTGTCTTCTCGGTATCCTCCGTCTGGACCGGCTCCTCCGCGCCCCACAGCTTGCCCCATACCCCGGACAAAGCCATAGGCTGTACCTCCAGCGGCAGGTTATACTGCTTCAGCAGCGTTTGTACGTAACTATTAACGATATAGCCGGTAGTCCATATGGAGAGAAAGCTGACAATGAGACCCGCCGCTACGATTTTCGCGATCCATACGGCTGCTTTTACCCACATTTACGCTCATCCCTTTCCTTCTGCTATCTATCATTATGGTCAAAGAATAGGGAGAGCAAACTATGAAAACGACAAAAAAGGATAGTCCCGGCCATTGCGCCTTGGACTATCCTTTCCTTTAAATGTGTCGCGTTCTATTCGTAGATTGGACGAACGATGTTCGTTTGTTCACGGTTGCGTCCAACCGAGAAGATGGCAATCGGAATACCTGTCAGCTCGGACACGCGGTTCAGGTAGTTCAGCGTGTTAACCGGAAGATCTTCCAGTGTTTTCGCTCCTGTAATATCTTCGCTCCAGCCTGGCATCTCTTCGTATACCGCTTCGCATTCCGCCAGCATCTTGAGGCTTGCCGGATAGTGCTCGATTACCTCTCCGCGGTATTTATAAGCCGTACAGATCTTCACGGTCTCAAGACCGCTCAGTACGTCCAGCGAGTTAAGGGACAGACCCGTAATACCGCTGACACGGCGCGCATGGCGGACAACAACGCTGTCGAACCAGCCAACGCGGCGCGGACGGCCGGTAACCGTGCCATACTCATGGCCTTTGTCGCGAATCAGATCGCCGATTTCGTTAATTTGCTCCGTTGGAAACGGGCCATCGCCAACACGCGTTGTGTAAGCTTTCGCTACGCCGATAACCTGCTGGATCTTCGAAGGACCTACGCCGGAACCGATACATACGCCGCCAGCCGAAGGATTGGAAGAAGTAACGAATGGATAAGTACCTTGATCAATATCAAGCATAACGCCTTGAGCGCCTTCGAACAGTACTTTACGGTTTGCGTCGATCGCATCGTTCAGAACAACCGAAGTGTCCGTTACGTACGGACGAAGCGTCTCCGCGTAGCCTAAGTATTCCGCGATAATGGCTTCGGCATCAAGCGGTTCTCCGCCGTATACTTGCTGAATGACTTGATTTTTCTCCGCTACGAGACGGCGTGTTTTTTCCGTAAATTCTTCCGCGTCCATAAGGTCGGCGATGCGGATACCGTTACGCGCAGCTTTGTCCATGTAGCATGGGCCGATGCCTTTGCGTGTCGTACCGATTTTGTTATCGCCCTTGCGGTCCTCTTCGAGGCCGTCCAGCACGAGATGGTAAGGCATAATGACATGGGCGCGGTCACTGATTTTCAGGTTGTCCGTAGAGAAGCCGTTGTCATGAATATAGTTAATTTCGTCGATCAGCGCTTGCGGGTTAATAACCATTCCGTTGCCAATGACGCAAATTTTATTTTGATTGAAAATACCCGATGGAATCATCGTTAATTTGTACTTCTTGTTGTCAATGAGAATAGTGTGTCCGGCATTGTTACCACCTTGATAGCGAGCGACGACGTCGGCTCCGTCCGCCAAGTAATCGGTAATTTTGCCTTTCCCTTCGTCTCCCCACTGCGTACCGACAACAACAACCGTAGACATAAACATACCCCCGTCCGGTGATTTTGCTCACCGAAAATTACCGTCTTAGGATTAACCGGTTCGGCGCATCTTACTCAAAAACGGTCCGACCGCGTAAAAGACAGCAATAACAGTGTAGCAGTCCCGTATAGAGAAGTCAAACAAAAAACGAACAATTGCACAGTCACCCATACAATTGTTCGGATATTATACATAACCTTATGATGCCTGCGACGGGTCCTCGTGGGTCCTGTCTAAGCTTACGAATTTATTGAATTGCTTAAGGAAAACCAGCTCGACCGTCCCGACCGGGCCGTTACGCTGTTTGGCAAGAATGATCTCGATGATGTTCTTCTTCTCGGATTCCTTGTCGTAGTAATCGTCACGGTACAGGAACCCTACGATGTCGGCATCCTGCTCGATCGAACCCGATTCCCGAAGGTCGGACATCATCGGACGCTTGTCCTGACGCTGCTCGACACCACGGCTGAGCTGCGACAGGGCGATAACCGGCACTTCCAGCTCACGGGCGATCTGTTTCAGAGTACGTGAAATCTCGGATACTTCCTGCTGACGGTTCTCGCCCGCTTTACCGCGGCCTTGAATGAGCTGCAAGTAATCAATAAGAATCATGCCAAGACCTTTTTCCTTCTTCAGGCGACGGCATTTCGCGCGGATATCGGCAACCGTAATGCCCGGCGTATCATCTATAAATACATTAGCTTCCGACAAGGCGCCAATCGCCATCGTCAGCTTCTCCCAATCGTCGCCCTCGAGCTGACCGGTACGCATCCGGGTCGCGTCTACGTTAGACTCGGCGCAGACCATACGCTGAACGAGCTGCGCCGCGGACATCTCGAGCGAGAAGATGGCGACGGTCTCGCGGGCGCGGACGCCGACGTTCTGGGCAATATTCAGCGCGAACGCCGTTTTGCCTACGGAAGGACGGGCCGCAATAATGATCAAGTCACTGCGCTGGAAGCCGGCAGTCATTTTATCCAAGTCGACGAAGCCGGAAGGGATACCCGTTGTTCCTGCACCCTTCTGATTGTAGAGCGTCTCGACTTTCTCGAATACTTCCATCAGAACGTCGCGGATGGAGATAAAGCCGCTGCTTGAACGGCGGTTCGAGATCTCCAGAATTTTACGCTCCGCATCGCTAAGAAGAATACCGACTTCATCCGTGCTTGCGTAACCGTCCGACACGATATTGGTGGCCGTCCGAATCAACCGGCGAAGCATCGATTTCTCTTCCACGATCTGCGCGTAGTAATCGACGTTTGCCGCCGTTGGCACCGCGCTTGCCAGCTTGGCCAAGTAGGAGACGCCGCCAATCTCTTCAATCAGCTGTCTGTCCTGCAAATACGCGGTCAGCGTAATCAGATCGACCGGCTGTCCGCTCTCCCCAAGCTCAACCATCGCTTCGTATATATGTTGATGGGGAACGCTATAAAAGTCTTCGCTGCGCAGCCGCTCCATCGCGGTGATCAGCGCCTCCGACTGAAGCAAGATCGCGCCGATTACGGCTTGCTCCGCCTCCAGGTTTTGCGGCGGCACCCGATCAAACATCAGCTCCGTACTATTCATGCTCATGCTTTAGGCTCCCTTCCAATGAATGCTGACTGCTTCCGATTCCGTTCATGCTACAACGAACAGTGTAGCAGTTGCAGGCCGCCGAAAGCTATGGAAAGTTCCAGCATCGGCCTGTCTGGCGGGACAACAATGGCGATGCTCTCACATCGCCATTGTTGTCTTGCTTCTATTACGCTTACTTCATAAGGGCTCTTATTCTTCGGTAACCTGTACGTTAAGCTTCGATTTAACGTCCGCATGCAGCTTCACCGGTACTTGGGTAACGCCGAGGGTGCGGATTGCATCTTCCAGCTCGATTTTGCGTTTGTCGATTTTCACGCCTGCCTGAGCGGCGAGCGCCTCCGCAATTTGCTTGCTTGTAATGGCGCCGAACAACCGGCCGCCTTCGCCCGCTTTGGCTTTGATAACAACCTTCAGCTCTTCCAGCTTCTTGCCGAGCTCAACCGCGTCCGCTTTTTCCTTCGCTTTGCGTTTTTCTTCCGAAGCATTCTGCACTTCCAGCGTCTTCAGGTTGCCGTCGGATGCCAGCTTCGCAAGTCCTTGCGGCAGCAGGAAATTGCGTACGTAGCCTTCAGACAGATCCTTTACATCGCCCTTTTTGCCTTGACCCTTAACGTCTTTCAAGAAAATTACTTTCATTCGAATAACCCCTCTTCCGCTTCGATTTGTGCAAGTACAGTTCTGAGCTTGGCCGCCACTTCCTGCACGGTGCCTTCTAATTGAGCCGCCGCGTTCGTCAGATGGCCGCCGCCGCCCATTCTTTCCATTACGACTTGTACGTTCATATGCCCGAGCGAGCGGGCGCTTATGCCGATAAGTCCATCCGGCCTTTCCCCAATAACAAACGAGGCATAAATATCCGTCATATTTAGAAGCGTATCCGCCGATTGCGCGATCAGCAGCTGAGCCACCTTTCGGCCCGGCTCCGTCACCGCAATGGCCACATGATCATAATACACTTCGGCGTGCTTGATAATTTCCGCCTTGCGCACATACTCCTCAAGATCTTCCTTCAGCATCCGTTGGATCATCATCGAATCGGCGCCGTTGCGGCGCAGGAACGATGCCGCGTCAAACGTGCGGGCCCCCGTCCGGAGCGAGAAGTTTTTCGTATCGACCGTAATGCCTGCCAGAAGCGCCGTTGCCTCGCGCACGTCAAGCAGCACCCGGTCGTGAATATACTGCAGCAGCTCGGTCACGAGCTCGCAGGTTGAGGAGGCGTAAGGCTCCATATAAACCAGGATCGCGTTCGAGATAAATTCCTCGCCGCGGCGGTGGTGGTCAACCACTACGATTTTATTCGTCTGCGCCAGGATCCGCGGCTCTTTCACCATCGACGCTTTATGCGTATCAACTACAACCGTCAGCGTCCTGCTGTCCGTTATGCCAAGCGCCTGCTCCGGCGTAATGAACCTCTTCGTGAACTTCTCGTCCTCGCGCAGCATTTCCATCATCTTCTGAATGGCCGGGTTAATGCCCTCGAGCACGATATAAGCTTCCTTGCCAAACATCAGAGCCGCTTTCAGAATACCGATAGCCGCGCCTATCGCATCCATATCCGGCATCTTATGACCCATAATAACGACGTTGCCGCTTTCCTTAATCAAATCCCGCAGCGCGTGCGCAACGACGCGGGCGCGGACACGGGTACGCTTCTCCACCGCATTTGTCTTTCCGCCGTAGAACGACTGGCGCCCGCCAACCTTCACCGACGCCTGGTCGCCGCCGCGTCCAAGGGCAATATCCAGACTTGACTGCGCCCATTGGCCAAGCTCGACGATGCTTTCCGCACCGGCAGCGAAGCCGATGCTGAGCGTAATCGGGATTTTCTGATCGGCGGTCATCTCCCGCACTTCATCCAAAATGACAAACCGGGATTGCTCCAGCTGCCTTAGCGTCTTCTGATCGGTAATCAAGAGGAACCTGTCCGAGGTTACCCTCTTCAGGTACAGCTGATACCGCTGCGCCCATTCGGTAATCTCGGTCGTTACCTTCGCCTGGAGCGAGCTCCGCTGATGGTCGTCCATCCCCTGCGTAACTTCCTCCAGGCTGTCGATCATAACGACGCCCATTGCTAGCTTCTCTTCGTCGTACCGCTTGCTGAGCTGCCAGAGGAGCGTAATGTCCTGTACGTACAGAATCCGCTCCTTCTGCTTGAAGAGCAGCTGATAGACATGTCCGTCAACCGTCGCTTCAACGGTTCCTTCCTTGTCCTTAACCTGCTGCAGAGCCGGGAACAACTCGGCGAGCGGCATCCCAATCACCGATTCCTCGCCCGCAATTTGCGCAATGTACGGATTATGCCATTCTACCGTTCGGTCTTCATTATACAAAATAACGCCGAACGGAAGCTCGCCGATGACGTCATTGCCGGCCTTTTTCACCCGGTAGGATAACGTCCCGAGATATGACTTCAAATCCTTGCGGAAAGCCCGCTCCGCAAGGACTGTATAGACAGCTGCGGCTATTGTGAGAAGAAGCGCGATAAGGCCAAGCACCCACCAAAACCAGGTGAGCACGACGGTCATAAGAACCATTAATGCGATAGACCAGACCTGATGCATGCCATGCCATCGCGTGACAAGAAACTTCGGCATTTCCTATTCGCTCCTATTGCTTATGATGATTTCGAAAACGACTTACGGATCGGAAAAGCGGCATCAAGTACGCCAATTAAGCTTAGCGGCGGAAAGATAAGAAGCGGAATTGCGATAATAACCGGGACCGCCTTATTCCATCTCCGCTGATGCGCGATGTAGAAGAAGAATCCGATCGCCTGAATCGTGAACGCATACCGCATAAGCGGCACTAAATTCATAAGCGCTACGGAATAGAAGGAGCTGCTGCCGCTGTCCGCAAACATCTCCAGGATATAAAGGACCAGGTAGTAAAAGACCATGATGCGCGGAAGCATCCAGTCTTTCGCCTTAGGCATGGTAGGAATATCCTCGATAGAAGAAGCCAGCGCCTTGCGCGCAAAATATTGCGTTATGGCCGCATACACGAAAGAGATCAGAATGATCGCCTGCGGGATCGAATGGATCATAATCTTGATGACGGATTCCGTATAGTCGCTGTCCCATTCCTTCGGAAGCACATGCTCCGAGTCCAGGTCAGCCACTAAGCTGCGGACGAATTCACCGATTTGATCAATAAACGATTGGTTTAGAACCCCTTCGAAAATAAGCAGCTCCGCCAGCAGACAGAACAAAATCGTCAGCGTAGTTCGCCTTAATATATGCGGTGCTGAAGCCCGCTTCCGGTACATCTGCCCCATTACCATAGCGGGGATCAAGAAAAATAACGCGATAATAAGAACCGACGGCCCTAGTATCACGGCCGCGATGATCCATACCGGTACAAGATGCAGTAAAAAGGACCTTGTTGACAGCGTCGTATACAAAATGACGTAAGGCACCATCAGCAGCATAATCGTCAGCATGTTGAACACAGGTACCGCCAATGACAAAATAAGAAGCAGAGACGCGCCGCTCCATAGAACTGCTTTCATACCGGGCTTACCTTTCAAGCCGTTCACCTCTTGCGTACATAATCAGTAAACAAACATTCAAACTCCATTATATCATAAAAGCAAAATAGATCACGTACATCCTTTAGCGCTTGCCGCCCGCCTGTCGCGGATGAAGCCCCGGACCCGCCATATAAAGCCCCGCTGCCGACTTCGTTGTCACCAGCGGCTCAGCCTGCCTTCCATACCGCATCGCCCGCTGCGGTCACTTCAAGCCCCAGCTTGCCCAGCAAGGATAAAGGCATAAACGTCCGGGTTCCGATCGAGATTAAGTCCGCTTTTACATCCCCCGCCTCCAGCCGATATCCCCGCTCCAGCATTAGCATTCCTTCCGAAGGAGCCAATTCGGCGCCGCTAATCGCCGGAATAGTCTGGCTGCTGCTTCGCCGCGCTATGACCTTATGGGCCGTTTTGTCCCATGCCAGCCTGTAGCCCTGCTGTTCAAGCGAGCGGACGTCCACAAACGGCACGCCCTTATAATCGACTACCGCATATTGGCGGGTCCCCCAGCTAAGCAATCCCGCCCCTCTCTTCACCCTTGCGAATTCGCTTCGGACAGGCTGACCGGCCCGTACATCCTTGTTCAGCTTGCCGTTATCAAGAGCCAGCTGACCCCCGACAAGCACATAACGGATGCCGCCCGATAGCTGCTCCGGATGTTCGACGGTTGAACGGTCTTTAATCGTCTTGTAATCGAAAATGACGATATCCGCGTCCATTCCCGCAGCAAGCCTGCCCTTCTTGCGAAGCGCCGGAGCTTGCTTCTCAAGCCTCTGAGCCGGCATAAGACTCATTTTCGACAGGGCGTCCATTAATGACAGGGTATGCTTCTCCCGGACATACCTCCCGATGGTTCTGGCGAATGTACCGGAAGCACGAGGATGGTTATTGTTGCCCGGCTCCAATATCGCATCGCTCCCGATCATCACGTAAGGCGCCTTCAGCGCATTCACGACATCCTGCTCGGGGATGGCGTAAGCTACCGCCAGCTTGCCCTCCGCCCGGTAACGGCCAAACGTCTCCTCGGTTAGACGGTGATTGGTCCCCGCTATCTGAAGATCGCGGAAGGTGATTCGAAATCTCGACTGCCAGCCTTCATCAAACCTTGTCGAGTTGAGGAATGTCCCCCAATAATCGTAGGGATAGACGCAGGCGGTAATATCGAGCCCCTGCTTGCGGGCAGCCTCCAGAAGGGAAAGCGACTTCTTCATCGAGAAGGTGCCTCCCGTGCTGTTGATGTGATCAATATGGACGGCTGCGCCCGTCTTTCGGGAATATCCGATCAACTCGTTAAGCGCATCCATATTGGTGCCCGGCTCCTCCATATCGGAATACCGGGCATGGAAGTAGACAGGCACGTTATACTCATAAGCGAGCTCCATCAACGGCAAGATCTCGGCCGCCGTTATTCCCGGTACATATTCAAGGCTGAAGGAAATGCCGAGCGCTCCGTTATTCAGCGCCTGCTCCGCCTGCTTGACCAGCTCTACGGTCTGATGCGGCAGCGCGCTGTCATAGCGGCTAAGCTCGTAGCGGTTGCGGGCTTCGGTATAGAAGAACGATGCTCCGAAATGGACCGGCGCCGTGCTTGTTGCATAATAGTTATACCATTCTTTCGGCGTGGAGGTTCCGCCATGCATCGCAATATTGGTCGTTACCCCGTCGGCAATCTTGTTCCAGACGCCAAGCGGGTTCGGGTTATAGGACAGGTTGTCGATAAATCCCGGCGCCACGACAAGACCAGCTGCATTTATAACATGCTTACCCTTCAAAGGCTTTGATGTAACAATTGCGATCCGGTCGCCGATTATGCCTACATTCCAGCCCTTCTTATCCAGCCCCGTTTCCGGATTCATAACCCTGCCTCCGGCAATAACCGTATCGTAGACGTTCTCCGGTGCTGCGGCAAAGCCTTTCGCCGGCCCTGCCAGCGAGATAACCATCGCCAATAATAAAACAAAAAGACGGTACCGTATGCGGCCTCCGTCTTTTTGGTGCTCATTCCTATTCATGAAGCCCCTCCTGAAGTCATGCTCGCGCTTTGGCCTATTTTCTCCTAACCTATCTGAAAATATAGCCCGCAAGCCATCCTTTTTGAGGTGCGAAATGATCATGCTCATAAATGCCAAACGGACAAATCAAGCTTCCATCGCAACCGACGGCGAACCCGGAATAAAGGACTGGCAGTAATCGATAATTTCGCTTCTGCGGACGATGCCGATGAAATGACCGCGGTCGTCCACGACGGGAACAAAGTTCTGAACCTTCGCAAGGGCAATCAAATCCTTCATGTCCGCGTCAATCCGAACCGAGCGGTTCATCATGCGGAGCGGCACATCCTGCAGCTTTACCTTATTGGCATTCTCAAAGCTTACGCCCGGCGTGTTCTTCATGTACCAGAGCAGATCACCTTCCGTTACCGTACCCGCGTAGCCCCCTTCTTCATTAATAATCGGGACCGCAGAGTAGCGGTGATGCTCCATCTTCTCTAGGGTTTGCCTGAGCGTTGCATCTTGCGTTACCGTTACAACTTCCTGCTTGGGCAGCAGAAAAAACGCAATATTCATCCGTCATTCAACTCCAATCTTTCTAGTGGCTTCACTATAACATACGTAATGACATATACCTTTTCGGACATGAATACAATCTTCTCAAGAGAGTCGATTATAGAAAGGATGAGATCCCTTCATGTCCAGCGCTTCCTTCGAGCCTGACCGTTCCTCAACGGGTATTGACCCCAAAGTGGCAGGACTGCTTGCTTATTTCCTAGGCTTTATCACCGGTATTATATTCCTGGTCGTGGAGAAACAGAGCCGGTTCGTAAAATTTCATGCCCTTCAGTCTATCGCGATTTCCGTTGTCTTTATTGTACTTAATATCGTGCTTGGTTTCATTCCCGTGATCGGTTGGCTTCTTGGTTTGGTTCTGACGCCCCTTGGCTTTATTCTATGGATAGCCCTGATGCTGCTTGCCCTGCAGGGCAAGCGCTTCAAGCTGCCGTATATCGGCGATTGGGCAGAGCAGCAATCACATAAATTCTGATAAGCTGAGGCAGTACGGGAGCGCAAGGCTTTCGTTGCTGCCTTTTTAGAATTCTCCGGATTGAAACTCGCCCCGCCAATGACGGCGATAGCCGCTTCACCTTGGCTACCTATGTTTATGAACCGTTTAGGAATTCAGAAACAGGGTGGCATGGCAGTACCGTTTGGCCAGCGAATGAAAGTAAGAAGTACGGATTGAAATTACGGCGATAAACAAAATATGGCGCAGCGCCTCTGTCTGCTCTTCGTTTAACTTAGGCAAAACTTGCAGAAACGGCTCCGAAGCACCGTGGAGCATTTTCTCCATCATGGCCTCCCGGTCCTTCGCATCGGCATAAGGGAGAGCCATATCGAACAGCCGGTAGCCGCTTGCGGCAAGCTGTTCATACATCGAAGTATACGCGGCATACAGCTCAAGCGGGCCAATCAAGTCGTCTGTTTCGTCTTCCGGTTTGTTGAACAGCCGGTCGAACAGCTTCCGTATAGAACCAAAATCGAGGCTGGATTTCAAGTCCTCGATAATAAATAAGAGTGCCGTTTGGTTCAGAGAATATTTTTTGCCGATTTTCGGACAGTCGAAATAAGCCTTGAAATCTCTCTTTACCCAGTTTTGCATCGATGTAATCGACATTTGCGAAAAATCTATTAATCCGCCTAACGCGGATATCTCCTGCAAAGAGAATCCTTTTACCTCGCGTCCTTTAATCAGCTTCACCAGGACGGGCGGAAGCGCCGTCGACAGGAAGGCAGGCAGGGACGATCCGGATTCATAAGCATCACGGTGCGATTGTTTCCAAGCCTGCTGCAGAACCTGTAGCGGCCCACAGCAATTTTGGCCTTGCATCGCAAGCAGCAAATCCGCCATCTCTTTGCGGGTAAGCGTAAAAGCTTCCATATCGCTTACCTCCTTATGACCTAAAGGGATTGGCTTGATGATTACAAGCTCATCTGAACTTATCATACGCCCCTGTAGAGAGCCTTGTAAAGACGAGGTATTTGCCAAAATTGTAATGTTAGCTCCGAATTTTTCGTCATAATGGGGGGTAATGCGCCCGTAAAGTAAAATAGCAAGTTTGCATCTGCTAGCTGAAGTTCGTTATAGTAGATCATAGGAACTTATAATATTTGATAAAGGATTGTGAAGAACCCAAATGGACAGTAGTATAGGATTTAATTTGTTTATGATTGCTGTATTAATTGTATTAACCGCCTTCTTCGTTGCTACGGAGTTCGCGATTATCCGCCTTCGCGCAAGCCGCGTGGACCAGCTCGTGCTCGAGGGGAAGAAAAACGCGCTAGCCGTACAACGCGTGACAAGCAACCTTGATGCCTATCTATCGGCTTGTCAGCTCGGTATTACGATTACCGCCCTCGGACTTGGTTGGTTGGGCGAACCGACCGTTGAACGAATTATCCATCCGTTATTCGAGAAATTGGGCGTACACAGCGATTTGAATCATATTATTTCCTTTGTTATAGCATTCGTTGCCGTTACATTCCTGCATGTGGTCATGGGCGAACTTGCACCGAAGACTTGGGCCATCCAAAAAGCCGAATTTATCAGCTTTGCCGTAGCCAAACCGATCATCTACTTCCACAAGATCATGTACCCGTTCATCTGGGTGCTGAATGGTTCCGCAACAGGCCTGATCCGTATGTTTGGATTGAAGGCTGTGAAAGAGCATGAAGAAGCGCATAGCGAAGAAGAAATTCAGATCATTCTGAACGACAGCTTCCAAAGCGGTAAAATCAATAACACCGAATACGGTTACGTGAGCCGAATCTTCGCCTTTGACGAAATGCTCGCCAAAGAAATCATGGTTCCGCGTACCGATATGATTTGCTTATATACGAATAACTCGATGATGGAGAATATGGACATCATCCGTAAAGAGCAGTACACCCGCTTCCCTGTAGCAACGGGCAGCAAAGACAATATCGTTGGCATGATTAACACGAAGCAATTGTTCCTTGAATTCCAGGAAAACAAAGAGTTCAACTTCCAGAAGCTGGTTCATCCGGTTCTTACCGTATCCGAGGTATTGCCGGTTAAGACGCTCTTGAAGCGAATGCAGCAAGAACGCGTTCATATCGCGATTCTGATGGATGAATACGGCGGTACTTCCGGCATGATTACAATCGAAGATATTCTGGAGGAAATCGTAGGCGAGATTCGGGATGAATTCGATACCGATGAACGGAAAGAAATCGAGAAGCTTGCGGATAACTGCTACCTGCTTGATGGCAAAGTATCGCTTGACCATGTATCCGAAATAACTGGCGTCGCAATCGATCAGGAAGATGTCGACACGGTCGGCGGCTGGCTGTTCACGGAGTTTACCGATCCGAAGCCCGGCAAGGAAATGCAATACGAGAATCTCCGCTTTATCATCCGTGAGGTTGGCAAGCACCGCATTAAGAAGGTCGAGCTTATTATCGAAGAAGAAGCCGATGAAAGCACTCATGAAGCCGAAGTGGAAACGGCGTAAATTATATAATCAAAGGGCAGCCTTCGCAGGCTGCCCTTTCCTTTTTCACCGTGTTAGGCCGTCTGCCTCTCTTTAAAGACTTGCTTCAATAGCGGCGGTGTAATAAGCGTCGTCAGAATAACAATCAGAACAACCGACGTAAAATACTTCTCCGGCAATAATCCCGATTCCAGTCCCGACGCGGCAATAATTAACGCCACCTCGCCCCGCGATACCATTCCCGCTCCGATAGCAATAGAAGACCGGTTATTAAAGCCCGTTAGCCGAGCGCCAAGACCGCCTCCCAACAGCTTCGTAACCGCCGCAATAAGCGTTACAAGCACAATAAAAAGCAGCTGCTCCCCAACGCCATCAAACGTTATGTGGAGCCCGATGCTCACGAAGAAGACCGGCACGAATAGCGTATAGGCAATAGGCTCTACCCTGGATTCCACTTCATGCTTGAACGCCGTCTGCGATACGGCAATACCGGCAGCAAATGCTCCGATAATGCCTGCTATCCCCATCTCTTCTGCAAAGTACGAAAATGCGAAGCATACAATCAACCCGGCGCTCATGATGGTCTCCGTTACTTTAAAAGGCGCAAACCATTTCATGAAACGAGGTACTAACAGCCACCCTGCAAGTCCGATTGCAACAAAGAACAATAGCTTCTTGCCGATCAGAAGCCCGATGGAAACATCGCTGGCGGGTACAAGAAAGCTCATCATAACGGCAAGAAGGATTACGACCAAAACATCGTCTACGACCGCAGCGCCAAGAATAGTGGTTCCTTCCCTCGACTGCAGCTTATTCATTTCCTTCAACGTCTGCACCGATATGCTTACCGAGGTCGCGCAGAGCAGCAGCCCCAGAAACAGGGCCTCGTTGTTCGATAATCCAAACGCTGCAGCAATCCCATACCCTCCGACAAAAGGCAGAATGATGCCCCCAATCGCTACCGCAAAGGATGGCTTCCAGTTCTTCCTCAGCTGATCAAGATCCGTTTCGAGACCCGCAATAAACATAAGCAGCAAAACGCCAATCTCCGAGAAATGACCGATAAAATCATCGGGTTTCACCCAGCCAAGCACAGCCGGTCCTATAATGATGCCTGCAATGAGCTTTCCAAGCACGGCCGGCTGTCCCAGTTTCACCGATAACGCACCAGCCAGCTTGGTGGATACAATGATAATAGCCAAATATAGAATAAACTCCATTTTCGCTCCTTCCTCCTTCTTTTCAGCATAACAAAAGGAGCCCGCATCTATGCGGGCTCCTCAAAAATAGACAGAAGGAGCCCGCTTGTGGCAGGCTCCTCCAAGGTCATGCTTATTTTATTATTCATACGGACGAACCGAGAAACGGTTTCGCTTTTCAGCAAAAATTATTTCAAGAACGAGAATAGACCGTTTACGTGAGTCAGGTAACGAACGTTACTTGCTTCTTTCATCAGAGTTGCTGCCGTGCCTTTCAGCTTCAGCTGGCTAGCGCCAATCGTACCGATTGCATCTTTGCGGCCAAGGCTCGCAAGTACGCCGGAGTTAACGAATTGGAACGATTTCATCGGAATGCCTTTGCCTTGCGCAAACAGGTTGTAACCGATGCACTCGCCCATTTGCCATGCGATTTGCGCGCTTGGCGGGTACGGGCGGCCTTCTGGACCCATAACGAACGCGTTGTCGCCAGCCAGGAAAATATCCGAGTGGGATGTCGATTGCAGGAATTCCGTTACCGAAGCGCGGCCGCGGTTTACTTCGATGCCACAGTTAGCGACTACAGGGTTGCCTGTAACGCCGCCTGTCCATACGAAAGTATTCGTCTCGATGGAGCTGCCGTCTTTCAGCATAACTTTGTTGCCTTGAACTTCCGTAACCGCTACACCCATGATCAGGTTAACGCCGCGGTTAGTCAGGCTGGATTTCGCGCGCTCAAGAAGGTCAGCCGGGAAGCCCATCAGAATCGTTGGACCAGCTTCGATGTTGTACAGGGAGATTTCGCTCTTGTCAACGCCGTATTGTTCGCACCATTTCGGAAGCATATCAACGATCTCGCCGATCAGCTCGATGCCTGTCAGGCCGCCGCCGCCAACAACGATTGTTGCATCTGCTTTGTTTTTCGATTGCGCGTAAGCTGCAATGCGGTTTTGGATATGCGCGCTAACGGCTTTCGCTTCTTCAACCGATTTCAGCGTCAGGCTGTTTTCTTCCAGGCCTGGAATGCCGAAGAATGCTGTTTCGCCGCCGAGAGCGACAACCAGCTGGTCGTATCTAACTGTGCCGTTGCCAGCCAGCTTCACTTGTTTTTTCTCCGGATCAATGTTATCTACAGTGTCGATAACCAGGTTGATCGATTTGCCTTTCAGCAGTTTATCCAAAGGAAGAGCTACGTTTCCTTCGTTAACGCCGCTAACAGCCAGACGGTGAAGCTCGGTAATGATTTGGTGGTAAGGAGTTTTGTTGATCAGTGTAATTTCGGCTTCTTCAGCCGAAATGTATTTGCGAGCTGTCAGTGCGCTAAGAAGACCGCCGTAACCGCCGCCAAGAATTAAAATTTGCTTAGCCATGTTTACCCTCCGCTCTTGTATGATTAACCGTTTTTACGCTCAGCCAATACGTTCAGGAACGATTGGGCAAAACGAAGTGTGGATTGTACTTGCGGATCCTTCAGCATTTTCAGAATGCCAAAGAGACCAATTGTAGAATTATCGGCCTGTGCGCGGTCGCCAGCTTCAACAGCTGCGTTAGCGATGCCTTTAGTCGTATCTACGATTGGTTTAACAAATTCGCCAAAGCCGTGAACCATATCGTTCACAAGAACCTTGTCGTTCGCTACGGTTGTAGCCACATCGTAAGCTTTAGTGAGCAGAGTCACCAGTTCTGCCAGTTTAGGCAGGTTTTCCACCAATTGAGTCAGCGATTGCTGAATTTCTGGCTTCAGCAGTTGCTCAAGCACGTCCAGTTCACGTACAGAACCGGATTCTTCAGGTAATTTCGTTACGGTTTCAGACATACGAATGCATCCCTCTTTCCATCTGTAATCGATCAATTGATTTACTTGCATAAGCCGTTATTCCACATCTGTCATTTAAAGTGAAATTATTCACAATGAAGACCCAGCATTATCAACGACTTGTATGCACGAACTATATCTTATTGTATTCCTCTTCCGCCAAATGATCAATTCCTATTTTATAAAATAAAAGAAAAAAAGCCCATTGGTTTCCCAATAGGCTTTCTTCCAAAAGAACTACTCAGTTGTGTACGGCAGCAATGCTACAGTACGAGCACGCTTGATAGCAACAGTCAGCAGACGTTGGTATTTCGCGCTAGTTCCAGTTACACGACGTGGCAGGATTTTGCCGCGCTCGCTGATGAACTTTTTGAGCAGATCAGTATCTTTATAGTCAATGTGAGTGATTTTGTTCACAGTGAAGAAACATACTTTACGGCGTTTGTTGCGTCCGCCTTTGCGGCCGCCGAATTTGCGTTCTGGACGCTCTCCGTCTCCGCCTTCTCTTTGCTTGAAGCTCATTCGAACCCATCCTTTCAATTAAAATGGCAAGTCATCTTCTGATATATCGATCGGTCGACCGTCATCCGAGAACGGATCACGGCTGTTGTTGTTGCGTGGAGTACTAGGCCGGCTTCCGCCGCCGCCGTTACCGCCGCCATAAGGAGCGTTACCGCCGCCGCCGCCAAAAGATCCGCCGCCACTGTTGTTATTGCCTCCGGCATAACCGCCACTCTCTTGCGAAGCTCCGCCTTCACGGTTAGATTCCAAGAAGCGAACGTTATCGGCAATAACTTCCGTCACATAGACGCGTTTACCTTCGTTGTTCTCGTAGTTACGCACTTGAATGCGTCCTTCTACCGCTGTTAAACGACCTTTACGCAAGTAATTGGCGCATGTCTCAGCCAACTGCCGCCAAGTTACGACCGGAATAAAATCCGCTTCGCGCTCGCCCTGACCGCTTGTAAACGGCCGGTCTACTGCTATCGTAAATTGCGTAACTGCTACACCCGCGGGCGTATAACGCAATTCGGGGTCTCTTGTTAATCTGCCAATCAGTATTACACGATTCAACATCGCCTCTGGACCTCCCAATCGAACATCTAGCGTGGATTAAGCAACGTCTCTGACGATCAAGAAACGGATAACTTCATCCGTAATTTTCATGATGCGGTCAAGCTCATTAACAACTTCGTTGTTCGCGTTGAAATGAACCAGAACGTAGTAACCATCACGAATCTTATTGATCTCATACGCAAGACGGCGTTTACCGATCACATCTTGCTTCGTGACTTCCCCGCCATTGTTAATGATGCCACTGAATTTGTCGACGATGGCTTGAACGTTTTCTTGCTCAACGTCCGGACGAATGATGTACATCACTTCATATTTGCGCATTGTGTTTCACCTCCTTTTGGACTAAGCGGCCCCCGAAAGGGCAAGGAACGAGATTATTACTCGCATCTACACAGTATAGCAAATCGCCTACTCATTGACAAGTCATCCGCCGTTCCCGATTTCTGCCTTTCATGTCCGCCCCTTCTCCGGTGAATACTACAAACCGGACAAGGAGGTGAACAAGTATGGGCGAATGGACATTGTTTTCCCCGGGCGACAGCGCGCCAAACGATGGCGTCTATATTGAAACTGGCGATAATTCTTTCCATATGGGTATCACCAATCCGCAGAAGGTACGACTCAAACGCGGTGAAAAATTTCCGGAGACCTCTAATCATGAGCGTAGATGGAAACGGATGGGACACAATTAATTTTTAAATGAGCCTTGCATAACTTCTTTGCAGCACGGACATCATAATTATCGACGGTGAAGAGAGGTGTGGTTCCATTGGACCTGTATAGGGGCAAGGACTACTAGAAGAATTTTACTGCTCATCACTTAAGAAGCGAGGCGTTGTGCTAAAGAATACTTTCTGTAACACGCGAGCAATCACGATCGGAAAAGCGATACCTGATGGAATTGTGTACCGATCTGTAAAGATTGCACCTGGTTTTCTGTTGCATGATTGTGGGAATTCATCGAAACTTACAACACCGTCGAAAAAGGGACTCGAAAGAGTCCCTTTTTTATACTTTCTTCCCTGCCAGCAGACGGCCTACATAAACGCCGCTTGCAGCTGCCTGGGATAAGGAATGCGTTGTGCCGGAGCAGTCTCCGATAACGTACAATCCTTGAATATTCGTTTCGAATCTCCCGCTTGTCTCGATTGCAGGCGAATATAGCTTCCCGTCAATCGCGTATAGAATGGTATCTTCATCAATGGGTTCTCCCAAAAGCTTCTCCAAAGCGCTCAGAAACGCCAGAGTGGCTTCTATATACCGCTCCGGCACTTCCTCCCTCAGCTCCGCAAACTCCGCTTCCAGCGTTGGCATAACGCTTTTGAAGTTGTCTTTGCTGCCAGAGCAGTGCTCTTCCCCTCTGCGGAGAGAACCCAGCCTTTGAGCAGCAATCCGATTCCGCCCGCGGTTAATCCCGCCTACAATATGTTTCAAGTAATCATCGGCTTCTTTAAGCGTAGCAAACCGGTTTGGCACAAAAAGCGTAAAGTTTAGATTGGAGCTGCCCTCCTCCTTCTCGCGGAAGTTCTGTCCATCCGGCATGGCTAGTCCTTCCTGAAGCTTGAGCACAACCCTGCCCCGCGGATTCATGCAGTAAGTTGTAGCCGTGTAGTCTTCTCCTTCGAAGCTAAGCTTGGTCTCGAATGAACGCTGCAGAATCGAAGCAAGCTGGTCGCCCTTCATCTCGATTCGAAGCCCTAGATCGACCCTCGCTTCTCCCCTGCCAATACCAAGATTCTCGCATTGGCCGGTAAGCCAATCGTTCCCGCTTCTGCCGGTTGCCACAATGACCTGTCCGGAATCAATAACCGTCTCGTCAGGCAGCTCTATAGCAAACCGCCCGTTATCCTTCCGAAGGATACGGACAGGCTCCGACTCAAACTTCATTGTTATATACGCGTTCAAATAGTCATACATGCGCTCTAGAACGACCTTTGAAAGTTTGGTTCCTAAATGCCTGGTCTTTGTCGTGAGCACGCCAAAGCCGGCCTCCCTTGCCCGCTCGGATAGTTCAAGATCATAGGTGCTGTAAAGCTCCGCTGCACCTCCCCCATATTCGCACAGAATCGTATCCACGTCATCCATCAACGTAAGCGCAGCCTCGTAGCCGGTCTTCCGCTCCAACTCCCCGCCGAAATCATTCGTAAAGTTATATTTGCCTTCCGACAAGCCAAGACCGCCAAACCCTATATAACGATCGGTTCGTTCCTCCAGCTTCTTGCCTTTATCCAGCAACAAAATCTTCCGCCCGCTTGCGGCTAATTCGTGGGCGGCGAATATGCCGCTCACGCCTGCTCCGATAATTGTAATGTCGTACGAATCCATTCACTCACCTGCTTTTCTGAAGATAAAAAAAGCTCCTACGTGATTTCGTAGGAGCTTTATCTTTATGTAACCGCCTAAGCGTTATTGACTGTATATGGCGGAGAGGGTGGGATTCGAACCCACGCACGCTTTGACACGCCTAGCTGATTTCGAGTCAGCCCCCTTGGGCCTCTTGGGTACCTCTCCGTTTGTGTCAAGCAAAAACTATATTATCACAGGCCTTGTCCTAATGCAACTGTTTTTCGAAAAAATATTAAGCCTGTTCGTTTTGCCCGGAATCCGCGGCGGAGCGCAGTACTTTCTTCATATTTTTTTCGAACTTCGCCCTCGGAATCAGAACGCTATGCTTGCAGCCCACGCATTTGATGCGGATATCCATCCCCATGCGGATAATTTCCATTTCATTGGATCCGCAGGGATGTTGCTTCTTCATTTGGACGATATCGCCCAGCTCGAATTGTTTACGCTCCATTCGGATCGCCGCCCCTTTCATTGCGATGATACGTTACCATTCGCGGATACGGAATGTCAATTCCGTGGCCGTCCAGCACCTTTTTGATATAAGCATTTAATGCCCTTGCTACGGCGGGATGAGTGTTGGGAAGACATTCTGCCGTTATGCGTACCTTGACCTCGGTAGAAAGCATGGTCTGAATGCCAAGCACCTCCGGAGGCTTAACAAGATTGTCATTCTCAAACCGCTCGAGTTCCCGGCGGATAATCGCAATCGCTTTCTCCGCATCTTCCTCATAACCGATCGAAACATCAATAAACGCAATGGAATTATGCATCGAGAAATTCGTAACCTCATTGATCATGCCGTTCGGAATAATATGAACTTCTCCCGTCCAGCTCAGGATCCGGGTCGCCCGGAGTCCAATGACCTCGACGGTACCTTTGAAGCTGCCCGTCTGAATGACATCGCCAACCGCAAACTGATCTTCAAATATAATAAAGAAGCCCGTAATAATATCTTTAACCAAACTCTGGGCACCAAAGCCGATGGCCAATCCAATGACGCCTGCCCCCGCCAGCAGCGGCGCAAGCTGTACGCCAAATTCGCCCAGCACAAGCATGCCGATAATGAAATATCCCGCATAGGAGAACATGTTTTTGACCAGCTTGCCTACGGTCGTCATTCTTCTGGTTTGAAGAACCATTCGGCTTGCCGAGCGGTTTAATACGACCCGGTCAATCGTTTTGTTCGCGATCCAGATTATAACCTGTCCAATGATAATAATAAGCGCAATGCGCAAGACTGATTGTCCAAAACCTTCCCATAATGTCTCGTTTGTTAACCATGCTGCAATATCTTTATAGTAGGCTTGAATATCCATTCCACCGCACCATCCTTGCCATGCTACAGGGTCACCTGTTCATACCCGTCCTGGACCGGTTTGAAAACTCCTCTTATTTCTACGTTCTCCGCTTCAATAACATGCTTGACCGTTTCCAGTTCTTCTCCCGGAAAATGAATCGATAATGCGCATCCGGCCGTAATCTCCTTCGGGGTTGGACATATATCGATTTCTACCTCTGCATATTCCAGCAGCATCTCTGCGCGCAGCGCCTGCTGCGTCGAATCAAAGGCGATCAACATCGCAAATTCTCCTCTCCCTCACCTCATAGAACGAAACTATTGGCTTCGCGACGTATAAAATGGTTGTCCCATCCATATACTAGTATCATATTGGCATTTACGGAGGGGATTCTATGAAACTATCATTTTTGAAGGATGTACCGTTAAAGGTTCCTTACACGGAAGCGAACGCTGTTGGCCAAATCGTCAGCCGGCTTTCTCTTATGATTGATGAAATGTCCGCGGGACGGCCTATCGTCATCGTCTGTGTTGGAACAGACCGTTCAACCGGCGATTCCCTTGGTCCATTGATCGGCACGACCCTTTCCAAATATCAGAGCCCCTACTTTTCCCTTTACGGCACTTTAGAAGAGCCTGTACATGCCATGAACCTCGAAGAGACACTTCATCAGATCAACCGCACTTATCAGAAGCCGTTTGTGATCGGCATTGATGCCTGCCTTGGGCAAGTATCCAGCATTGGCTCGATTCAAGTAGGCACAGGCCCTGTAAGACCTGGCGCCGGTGTAAACAAAGAGCTTCCCCCTGTTGGCGATATCCATATTACAGGCATTGTTAACGTCGGGGGCTTTATGGAGTATTTTGTCTTGCAAAACACGCGTTTACATCTGGTCATGAAAATGGCCGACATCATCGCTTCCAGCGTATTCTCCTCCATTATGAACAGCATTCATGTTTCCGCCCGTTCCAGAGAGCAGGCAGCAGCCCTGGAACATCCGGGTTCTTAGCAATCTATTTAGCTTCAGCTATTGCCTTGCGCTCTTCCGGAGTAAGCGTATAGTTCGATTCGCCTTTGCTTACCGGCTTGGCATACACATAAGTATTCTCCCGGCTGTGCAGCCCCGAGATCACTACTCCATCCTGCGCCGCATTCACGACTGCAATAGAGAAACTAAGATCACTGCCCTGATTCTCGAATGCGTTGTAACGCAGGACACCAACACGGCCTTTTTCTTGCTGCTGCACTTCCTTCACTTGTTCCAGCTGTTTTTGCAGCTTTTCGCTTTGCAGCTCCTGTGCTGTAATAGACTGTTTTAGATCAATAATGACTTCTTCCAGGTTCGTAACGCCTGTGTTGCCCATTACCTCCACATACTGCTTTCTAAGCTTTTTCAGTCTTCTGCCAACAATCGAAACTCTAATCAATAACACGATGACCAACAATGCCAGTACAACCGTTACCCCATTCATCGGGTTATTCGTCCACTCATCCATTTCGAACTTCCGCCCCCAGAAAAATATGCTAAGAATATTGCTTCCGTATTTCTTTCACTGCTGCAACAAGGGCATCCGCTTCTTGCTCTGTTGTAAAACAACCTACGCTTGCTCGTACTGCGCCTGTCGCAATCGTACCTGCACAGGCATGGGCTAGCGGCGTGCAATGAAAGCCTGCTCTAACCGCAATTTGATAATGCTGATCAAGAATAAAGGACATTTCAGACGGATCTATTCCGTCCGCCACGAATGAGACAATTCCAGTTCTTTGCTCGCCAAGCTTTGGCCCAAGAACCTTAATCCCGTCTACTGCCAAAAGTCCATCCATCATCCGCTGGGTTAATGCCCATTCCTTAGTATGGATGTTATGAACCGTCTCATGCAGAACATATTCGACACCCGCCTTGAGCCCTGCCAGGCCGGGTGTATTTTGCGTACCCGCCTCATACCGGTCAGGACGCACGCTAGGCTGTTCAGGAGCCTCAGATTGACTTCCTGTCCCGCCATGCAGCTGAGGAACGAGATCAACGTCAGGATGGATGTATAGGCCTCCTGTGCCCTGTGGACCAAGCAATCCTTTATGACCAGGGAAAGCCAACATATCGATCCCCATCGCCTCGACATCAATTTCCAGGATCCCGGCGCTTTGAGCCGCATCAACAAGCAGCTTTACTCCTTTGCTTCTGGCCAGTTCGCCAATTTGGGCGACCGGTGCAATCGTGCCAAGCAGATTAGAGCTATGGTTAACGATAATCAACGAAGTTTGTGCAGTTATGGCCGAAGCAATCCGTTCCACTTGAATTCGACCAGCTTCGTCCGCTTCTACATACGTGACATGAATACCTAGAGCATGCTTTAAATACTCCAGAGGTCGTCTTACCGAATTATGTTCAACCGAAGTTGCAATCACATGATCCCCGCTCTTCACCCAGCCCTTTATCGCCATGTTTAATGCGGCTGTCGTATTAGCGCTAAAGGCTATATCATTCGGATTTTTGATCCGAAACAGCTTCGCTAATTGCTTGCGCGTATCAAACAAGACCCGACTTGCCTTTACGGCCATTCGATGACTGCCCCGTCCCGGATTTGCCGCTTCATGCAGCATGGCATGCTGCATCGCCTCGAGTACAATCGGTGGTTTTGGCCACGATGTTGCAGCATGGTCCAGATAGATAACCCCTTCCACCTTATTCCATCCTCCTCTCTCTTTCTTTCCTTTCAAAACTCTCTCTCAAATACCACAACAGAACATAAGAATAGCATACCTTAGTTTAATCTTTCAGTACAAAGATTACAACTTTGGTATGCTAGAATTTTGCATAAATTATGCCATATTTTGGAGTAGCTCGAGCAACCGCTCAAGATCCTGTTTATTGAAGTATTGCAGCTCGATTTTGCCTTTATCCTTTTGCTGTTTAATTTTAAC
The DNA here is from genome assembly GCF_037147795.1 of Paenibacillus sp. MMO-177. Lineage (NCBI taxonomy): Bacteria > Bacillati > Bacillota > Bacilli > Caryophanales > Paenibacillaceae > Paenibacillus > Paenibacillus sp. MMO-177. The sequence goes on from NZ_JBBCUR010000004.1 coordinate 559,348, forward strand.
CGTTGTTTTAAAACGGTCTCTTAGCGACTCTTCCAAGCTCTCGATATATGGATCCCGTTTCTTCGACTTCGCTTTCGCTTTTGCCGCTTCTGCCGTCTCCTTCACTTCCAGCTTTTGAATCGCTTCCTCCAGATCGCGCACGCTCCACCCAAGGCTGACGGTGCGGTTGGCCATATCCTTTTGTACCGCTGCATCCTTAATACCTACCAACGCTCTGGCATGGCCCATCGAGATTGTTCCACGTGAAACATTGTCTTTGATCTCAGCAGGCAGCGCAAGAAGGCGAAGGAAGTTTGCGATATGAGAACGAGACTTGCCCACCTTCATCGACAATTCTTCCTGGGTTAGCTTAAACTTATCCATTAACCCTTGATAAGCCATAGCTGTTTCAATCGCATTCAGATCTTCGCGCTGCAGGTTTTCAATTAAGGCGATTTCCATAACCTGTTGATCGGAAAATGCTCGAACGACTGCAGGGATCGTTGCGTTTCCGCAGAGCTGGGAAGCACGGAACCGTCTTTCCCCCGCAATGATCTCGTAACCCTTCAATACTGTCCGTACAATGATCGGCTGAATAACACCGTGTTGCTTGATCGACTCTGCCAATTCCTTAATGGACTCGTCATCAAACGTTTTACGTGGTTGGTATGGATTTGGACGCAGTTGCGCCAATTGAATTTCAATGACTTTATCGTCTTCGCTTACCGAAAGCGATGGAATAAGCGCATCAAGTCCTCTACCTAGCCGCTTGCTCATACATAATCACTTCCTTAGCAAGTTCAAGATATACTTCAGCACCTTTTGATCTTGGGTCATACGTAATAATAGCCTCGCCGTGAGATGGCGCTTCACTCAAACGAACATTACGCGGAATGATAGTTTGATATACCTTTTGTTGGAAATACTTTTTCACTTCTTCAATAACCTGAATACCCAAGTTAGTCCGCGCGTCCAGCATGGTCAACAATACGCCTTCGATTTGAAGAGCGGTATTCAGATGCTTTTGAACAAGCCTTACTGTATTTAAGAGCTGGCTTAACCCTTCCAGCGCGTAATATTCGCATTGAATTGGAATGATAACCGAATCAGCCGCTGTCAAAGAGTTAATCGTCAGCAAGCCAAGCGATGGCGGGCAATCGATCAGAATGTAATCGAATTGATCTTTAACAAGAGACAAGGCTTTTTTCAGACGAAGCTCGCGCGAAATCGTTGGTACCATTTCAATCTCGGCACCTGCAAGCTGAATGGTTGCCGGAATGATGTTCAGACCATCAATCTTTGTTTCAAACATGGCATCCTTCGGATGCACATCGTTAATAAGCACATCGTAGATACAATTATTTACGTCTGCTTTGTTAATGCCAATTCCGCTTGTCGTGTTACCTTGAGGGTCAATGTCAATGAGCAGTACCCGTTTACCGAGTGTTGCCAGGCAAGCCCCTAAGTTAACAGACGTTGTCGTTTTACCAACACCGCCCTTTTGATTGGCTATTGCAATGATTTTAGACAAACTTGTTCACCTCTGTGTCCAAACTTTTAATCCCTGATGATCAAACGGTGAAACGTATCGGTATAAACGGTTTCGCCGTCCTCAAAAGAGGACGGCCCGGATTAGTACTATTACGTTCATCATAGATGACTTACGCAAAGCTAATTTTTCGGTATATGAATAGTTATTTCGTAAAAATCGCCAAGGTCTTTTTCATCCGCCTTGATTTCCATTCCCGTACTGGACACCATCTGTACAGCCTGACGAATGGTATTAAAAGCGAGACGCGTGTTCTTCGGCATTGCAAAACGTTTCGTTTGCTTCGCCTTCGGTTCTTCCTTTAGAGAAGCAATGCGATTCTCCGTCTGCTTGACATTTAATTCCTTCGCAATAATCTCTTCAAGCACCTGATTCTGCAGCTCTTCCGTATCAAGAGAAAGCAAAGCTCTTGCATGTCTCTCTGATATTTTACGACTAGCAAGCGCCTCTTTGACAGTGTCATTTAATCCCAACAACCGCAGCTTGTTTGCAATTGTAGATTGGCTCTTGCCTAAACGCTGCGCAAGGCTCTCCTGTGTCAGCTCATGAAGCTCGATCAGCTTTTGGTAGGCTACCGCTTCCTCAATCGCCGTCAAATTCTCGCGTTGCAAATTTTCGATCAATGCAATTGATGCCGTCTGTGAATCGTTAAACTCGCGGATAATAGCCGGAATTGTATCGTATCCAAGCTTCGTAACCGCACGCCAACGACGTTCGCCTGCAATAATCTCGTATCTGCCATTACGCGCGCGAACAACGATAGGCTGAATAACGCCATGCGTTTTGATCGTTTGGCACAACTCATCGATACGATCATCATCGAAAATTGTCCGAGGCTGGAATGGACTCGTATCAATATCTTGAATAGGAATTTGCCGAACCTCTTCTTGACCGCTCCGCTGATCACTTAGACCGAACAAACGGGAAAATGATTCTTTCATATTATCTACTCTACCACCCGACCAAGAAACCATTGCCGTTATATTGGTTGGTTTCCAAGATGTGCTGCTATGCATTAACGGTAAATTCCCGTTACTACCATTTTATCTATATTGCCTCTCTCAGACAACCTCGTTGGAGAAACTAGCGGATCTGCTGCAAACCCTATGTAAAACCATCTCAAACCGGGATGCCATCTCTATTCTTTTATTTCGACTTCCCTTCGGTTTTTTCCTGCTTGATCTTCGTAATATTTCGAATAGTCGCAAATAAAAACCTCCGTATGTTTCACGTGGAACATACGGAGGTTGTGCAATATCCGCTACACAAGCGGCTGCTTCAGCGGAGTGCCTGCTTTGCGCGGGTATTTTTTTGGAGTAGAATCCGTCTTGTCGATGAGAACGATATAACGCTCCGACTGTTCAAACGGCAATTTGAAGGCATGCTCTGCACGAACTTTCCCTTTAAGCTCACGCAGGCTTGCGGCAGCCTCCTTCACCTCTTCCACACTTTGCGAGCCTTTCATTGCGGCAAAGGTTCCGCCCTTGCGGGTGAAAGGCAGACAAAACTCGTTCAATACATTCAGTCGCGCAACCGCTCTTGCCGTTACAAGATCGAAGGAATCCCTATACTCTGGCAATCTCGCGATATCCTCAGCACGGCCATGAACACAGTTCACATTCTCGAGCCCAAGCTCTTGGACTAAATGATTCAGGAATTGAATCCGCTTGTTTAGCGAATCGACAATGACAACTTTCAGATGCGGGAAGCAAATCTTGAGCGGAATACTTGGGAACCCTGCTCCGGATCCGATATCGGCAATGCTGCCTACCTCTTTCATATTAACGAAGAACGATAACGAAACTGAATCGTAAAAATGTTTCTCAAATACGGCATCCCGTTCGGTGATGCCTGTTAGGTTCATTTTCTCATTCCACTCCACCAGCAAGCGGTGATAGGAATCAAATTGTTCGAGCTGCTTCGGGGATAACGTGATGCCGTTCTCCCCCAGCAGCTTTTCAAACCAAACATGCGTCTCTGTCATCATTGCCCTCTCGCTGCCGTCACCCGGTTATAGTGTTCCAAATATACAAGCAAAATGGAGATGTCCGCCGGGGTAACGCCTGCAATCCGAGATGCCTGGCCGATCGACAATGGACGGATATCCGCCAGCTTTTGTTTTGCTTCCGAAGCCAACCCGTGCACTTCGCTGTATACGATATCATCGGGAATTTTCTTTTTCTCCATCTTGCTCAAGCGTTCAACCTGATGCATTTGCTTCTCGATATAGCCGGCATACTTGATCTGAATTTCAACCTGTTCCTTCATTTCTTCCGTCAACGGAAGATCGGAAGGCGACAGCTGCTCAAGCAGCGCATAGGACAATTCCGGACGGCGTAGCAGCGACAAGGCATCCATTGTAAAAGCAATAGGAGCCGAATTCGCGGCATCGAGTACCGGCTGAGCAGCCTCCGGCTTAATTTTCACCGTACCCAGCCGTTCGATTTCTTGAGCCACAAGCTCTTTCTTATGAAGGAAAGCCTGATAACGTTCTTCCGAAATAAGTCCAATCTCATAACCGATTGGAGTCAAACGAAGATCCGCGTTATCATGACGAAGCAACAGGCGGTATTCGGCACGGGAAGTAAGAAGACGATAAGGATCGTTGGTCCCTTTCGTCACCAAATCATCGATCATAACACCGATGTAGCCTTGGGAACGGTCGATAATAACCGGCTCTTTCCCCTGCACTTTGCGCGCTGCGTTAATACCCGCGATAATGCCTTGTCCCGCGGCTTCTTCATAACCGGAAGTGCCGTTGATTTGTCCGGCTGTGAATAACCCGTCGACGAGCTTTGTCTCCAGCGATGGCCATAGCTGAGTCGGTACAACCGCATCGTATTCAATCGCATAGCCGTTACGCATCATCTCAACATTTTCCAAACCTGGAATAGATCTCAAAATACCGAGCTGTACATCCTCGGGCATACTTGTCGAAAGTCCTTGCACATAATATTCCGACGTATGCTTGCCTTCCGGCTCCAGGAAGATTTGATGCTTCGGTTTATCCGCGAAGCGGACGATTTTATCTTCAATTGACGGACAATAACGCGGACCCGTACCTTCAATCGCTCCGGAGAACATAGGGGCACGGTGCAAATTATCGTTGATAATTTTATGTGTTGCTTCCGATGTATACGTCAGCCAACAAGGCAGCTGTTCATTGTCGGAGGATTTGGTTTCGTACGAGAAAAACTTCGGATTATCATCGCCCGGTTGGATTTCCGTTTTCGAAAAATCAATCGTATCCTTATGCACGCGCGGCGGCGTGCCTGTCTTGAAGCGAGCGAGCTTGAAGCCAAGCTCCTTCAGGCTTGCGGACAACTTCACCGATGGCTGCTGGTTGTTCGGGCCGCTCTCGTACATCAGCTCGCCCATAATAATTTTGCCGCGCAGGTAGGTGCCCGTCGTAATGACAACCGCTTTAGCCCGATAAATAGCGCCTGTTTTGGTCACGATGCCGATAATTTTGCCATCTTCGACAATCAAATCTTCCGCCATGCCTTGGCGAAGCGTGAGATGATCCGTCTCCTCGATTGTCTTCTTCATCGTATGCTGGTAAGAGAATTTATCCGCCTGTGCGCGCAACGCGTGAACAGCGGGTCCTTTGCCTGTGTTCAACATCCGCATTTGGATAAATGTTTTATCGATATTGCGGCCCATTTCTCCACCTAGCGCATCAATCTCGCGTACGACATGTCCTTTTGCCGGTCCCCCGATCGACGGGTTGCATGGCATAAAGGCCACCATGTCCAGGTTGATTGTAAGCAAAAGCGTCTCACAGCCCATTCGCGCGGAAGCAAGCGCTGCTTCCGCACCGGCATGACCCGCTCCAATTACAATCACTTCGTATTGCCCAGCTTCATAGGTCATTTTCTTTATCCCTCCAATTCATCAAACCGCGCAAGGGTTCACAAACCCTGCCGGTCGTCATCGTTATTTCTTATTTGCCTAAGCAGAACTGCGAGAAGATCTGGTCGATCAACGAATCGCCAACCTCATCGCCCAATATTTCGCCAAGTGATTCCCATGCGGAACGCACATCGATCTGAATCAAGTCAATCGGGATGCCGGAATTCGACGCATCAATGGCATCAATAAGCGATTGCTGCGCACGCTTCAGCAAAGAAATATGCCGAACGTTGCTGACATATGTCAAATCTCCGGAATCCAGCTGCCCTTCAAAGAACAGCTTGCTGATCGCCTTTTCCAGCCGGTCAAGACCTTCCTCTTCGCGCACAGACATGCGGACAATCCGCTCTTCATCGATCAATGCCTCAATCTCAGCCATCTCGAGCTTCGATTCCAAGTCCGATTTATTAATAATAAGAATAAGCTGGCGGTCCTTCACCTTCTCCAGGAGCGCACGGTCATCCTCATGAATAGGCTCGTTATTGTTAAGCACAAACAGGATCAAATCGGCTTCTTCCAGCGCATTATGCGAACGCTCGACTCCGATCCGTTCCACGACATCGCTCGTTTCGCGAATGCCTGCCGTATCGAGCAGTCTAAGAGGAATGTGATTAAGCGTCACATACTCCTCGATAACATCCCGCGTCGTACCCGGAATATCCGTCACGATCGCTTTATTCTCCTGCGCAAGCATATTAAGCAAGGAGGACTTGCCCACATTAGGGCGTCCTACGATAGCGGTCATAATGCCCTCTCGCAATATTTTACCTTCATTCGCCGTTTTTAACAGCTTGCCGATCTCCTCCAGCGCGGACCCGCTTTGCTCACGGATATAGTTGCTTGTCAGATCCTCGACGTCATGCTCAGGGTAATCGATATTGACCTCAATATGAGCAAGCAGCTCAATCACCGTCTGCCGAAGGGCTTTAATCCGCTTCGACAAGGTTCCCTCCGCCTGCTTGCGCGCAACCGAGAATGCCCGATCCGACTTCGAACGGATCAGGTCAATAACCGCCTCCGCCTGCATCAGATCGATCCGGCCGTTTAGAAAAGCTCTCTTCGTGAACTCGCCCGGCTCCGCAAGCCGCATGCCCTCCTGCAGAAGCACCTGATCGAGCACCTTCTTTACCGCCACAACGCCGCCATGGGCATTAATTTCGACGACATCCTCTGCCGTGAACGAACGGGGACCGCGCATGACGGTTACAAGAACCTCTTCAACCTGTTCCCCATTCTTCGGATCTATAATATGACCGTAATGTACGGTATGCGTTGCCGCATCCCGCAAATCGGTTCTTGAACGAAAAATTCGCGCGGTTCCCTCTATGGCATCAGGACCGCTGACGCGAATAATGGCTATGCCGCCCTCTCCAACCGCCGTCGAAATCGCCGCAATCGTATCGTGTACCATCAGCTTTTATGCACCTCTCAAATGGAAAAACAGCAATGACCACGAGAGCCATTGCTGCGAATTGAATAACGTATGGATCTAACTTTACATCTGCTTTTCCTTTAAAGCAATAACAACTCGCCGATTTGGCTCGTCGCCTTTGCTGTAAGTTTTTACCCTTGGGTGGTTCTGAAGCTGGGAATGAATCACTTTGCGTTCATGCGACGACATCGGTTCCAGCACGACTTCTTTCTTCGTGCGGACAACTCTGCCGGCAAGGCGTTCCGATAATTCCTCCAGCGTCTTGCGGCGACGCTCGCGAAAATCCTCCGCATCAAGCACGATCCGAAGATGGCTGTCCGAGTATCGATTTGCCACAATGTTAACCAAGTACTGCAGCGCGTCAAGCGTTTGACCGCGCCGGCCAATCAGCATGCCAATATCCCCTCCGCCCGAAACGGACAGATAAGTTGCTTCTTTCGTTTGTTTCCGTTCGATAGCGATCGTAAGTCCCATCGCCTCTGCCACATCACGAAGAAATTGCTCTGCTTCAATCGTTGGATCGGGTATAAGCTCCAGTTCAACCTTCGCTTCCTTTACGCCAATGAGTCCGAACAGACCTTTGGAAGGCTGCTCCATAACGAGCACTTTGACGCGATCCTTGGTTACTTTTAATTGTGTCAAACCGCTCCGTACAGCATCATCAATCGTTTTTCCTGATGCTACGATTTTCTTCATTTCGCGAGGGCCTCCTTACCCTTGTTTGATGAACGAACGTACAGGAAGTAGTTTTGGATAATGGTGTAAATGTTACTGAAAATCCAGTACAGCGGAAGCGCCGACGGGAAATTAAGGGCCATCACGAAGATCAGGACCGGGAAGATCATAAGCATCGCTCCCATGCCCGGCATAGTTTGCGTTTGCTGCTTCTGCATCATCTTCGACTGAACGAATGTCGTAGCCGCAGCAATGATCGGGAGGAAATACCAAGGTCCCGGTTCGCCAAGCTGCAAGCCCAGGAACTCATGCGTACGAACCTCGGGATTCCAGTAGATCGAGTTATAAAGCGCCATAAACACAGGCATCTGAACAAGAAGCGGTAAACAGCCGGCCATTGGATTGACCTTGTTCGCCTGGAACAGCTTCATTGTCTCTTCCTGCTGTTTCTGCGGATTATCTTTGTATTTTTTCTTGATTTCAGCCATCTGCGGCTGAATCGCCTGCATCGCTTTGGAACTGCGATACTGCTTGAGCGTTAATGGCAAAATTGCCGTACGAACAATAATCGTAATGAGCAGGATAGCTAGTCCATACGAACCGTTGAACCAGTCTGCAAACTTATCGAGGGTAAGGGCAAAGTAATAAACAACGTTCTTTTCCCAGAAGTTGCCGTGCTGCAAATCGGCTGTACTCGTCGTTGCGTTATGCGGTGCGCAGCCCGATAGCAAAGCAACCATCAGCACCATACCCAGTACGAGCAGCCACTTGCGGTTTCCTTTTAAAACCAACACCAAATCTCCTCTCTGAACACTCCATACTAAGCATTATTTTATTGACTAAACTATACCATAAATAATAGGACAAAGAAACAACTTGGAAATGCTGGCCGCTATTGCTAATATCGTGCGTCCTTCTTCAGCAAACCGGCCTTCTTAAGCACGTGAAAAACGCTCTTCTCCAGCTGCTTTGTCTCCATCTCAACCGCAGGTTTTCTTACTATTAATATAAAATCGGTATTCGGCACGATCTTGTCTCCGTTCAAACGGACGATTTCCTTAATAACTCTCCTCATCCGGTTGCGCACAACCGCGTTGCCGATTTTTTTGCTGGCGGAGACGCCTAACCGGAATGGCTCCGCTACCGGCTGCCTCGACCAATACACGACAAACTGTCCATTGGCAAACGATTTGCCGTAACGATAGATCCGGTTGAAGTCAGCGCGGTTACGCAGACGCAATTTTCTTTGCACGACCAGGCTCACCGTTCTTTCTTCATATTAATAACGCTTTATGTATGCTTGCCCCGCGGACCTACTTATCAGTATCGCCCGCAGGGCAAAAAAAAAGACCACCCGACGTGGTCTTTTGCTTATGCGCTAAGAACTTTTCTGCCTTTTTGACGACGCGCTGCCAAAACTTTACGTCCGTTTTTCGAGCTCATCCGTTTGCGGAAGCCATGTACTTTGCTGCGTTTGCTTACATTCGGTTTAAATGTAGGTCTCATCTGAACTGCACCTCCCGTATATCAAGTACTCAAAACAGTACGGCTCAGCGCCGATCTGCTTGTTCTCTGTAACAGCTAATTTTTGAAACACGCTTTTTTTATTAAACCACGCCGAGCCCAAAAAGTCAATTAAAAACGCTCCCATCCAAATATTGTGGATAAATGTATGGAATGAGACCCTTTGTCGGAAAACTAATAACATGTGCATAATTTTTCGGGACTTTAGACGAACTTTGTCGAAATGGTAACAAGATATTAACAATATGTAGTGGTGTAGATAACTTTTATGCACAAGCTATTGAATTTGTGGATAAAATCTCACAATTCGTTGAAATACAAGGGATCTTTTGCTATGATTAATATGTTTTCGGTGTGAATACCTCATCGATTTAGCATCTTTTATCAACAGCCTGTGGATAACAATGTGAACAAACTCATCCCCTATTCATAACTCATGTTCCTATTATTCTTCATATTGTGGGTATTTCGTAATAATCACCATTCATTCGACATGATTTGGCTTAATTGCGCCTATTCGGCGATTTTTGATAAGGAGTGACGTCTGTGGACAGCCATACCTATGATTTATGGCAGCAAGTGTTGTCAATCATTCAGACGAAACTAAGCAAACCCAGTTTCGATACCTGGTTTAAAGCGACCAAAGCTTCCTTCGTGAACGATTCGCTCCTGGAAGTGACGGCGCCGACAACATTTGCGGCTGAATGGCTGGAAGGCCGGTATACCAAATTAATTCGCAACACCTTGTTTGAGTTTCTCGGCAGGCAGGTAGACGTACGCTTTTCGATCGAAGAGGCGAAGCCGGCTGAACCCGCGCCGATCGCTGCGCCAAAGGCTGCGGAAGCGCCGATCGTACAAGAAGAGTCTTTCTCCCATATGCTTAACCCGAAATACACGTTTGATACGTTTGTTATCGGGGCCAACAACCGTTTTGCGCACGCCGCATCGCTTGCCGTGGCGGAAGCGCCGGCGAAAGCCTATAACCCGCTCTTTTTATACGGCGGCGTAGGACTTGGCAAGACGCACTTGATGCACGCCATCGGCCACTACATCATGGATCACAATCCAAGCACGAAGATTATGTATATTTCGTCCGAGAAATTCACGAACGAGTTCATTAATGCGATCCGGGATAACCGGGGCGAGAGCTTCCGCAACAAGTATCGCAATATTGACGTGCTGCTGATTGACGATATTCAGTTTTTGGCCGGCAAAGACGGGACCCAGGAGGAATTCTTCCATACCTTTAATGCCTTGCATGAAGAACGGAAGCAAATCGTCATCTCCAGCGACCGTACGCCGAAGGAAATTCCGACTTTGGAGGAAAGGCTGCGTTCGCGGTTCGAGTGGGGATTAATAACGGATATTCAAGCACCGGATTTGGAGACAAGGATCGCGATTTTGCGGAAAAAAGCAAAAGCCGAGAACCTGGATATTCCGAACGAAGCGATGGTCTACATTGCAAATCAGATCGATACGAATATTCGTGAGCTGGAAGGCGCCCTCATTCGAGTGGTCGCTTACTCCTCGCTTATAAATCAGGATATTACATCCCATCTGGCTGCCGAGGCATTGAAGGATATTATTCCGTCAAGCCGTCCGAAGATGATCACCATAAACGATATTCAGCAAAAGGTTGGCGAGTTCTATGGTTTGCGTCTCGAAGAGTTCAAAGCGCGGAAACGGACCAAAGCCGTCGCTTATCCGAGGCAAATTGCCATGTATCTCTCCCGCGAGCTAACCGATTATTCGCTCCCGAAGATCGGCGAGGCGTTTGGAGGGCGTGACCATACGACCGTTATTCATGCGCACGAGAAAATTTCGCAGCAGCTGAAGCAAGACCAGGACTTGTACAAGATTTTGCAGAATCTGACCGAGAAGATCAAAAATCACACGTAAAAGTTATTCACTTCTATATGAACAACCAAGCAAGCCTATGCACAAGCTATACACATGTGGATAGGCTTGCTTTATCCGTGTTTTAGACGGTTATCCACATATTAAGGCCGCCTACTACTACGACTACTAATATTTTTTAAAAAAACATCATCAAAATAGGGCGAAAACGCCCATTACGGCTCCGCCGATTTTTAAAACCTAGAAAACCATCGATCCGAAACGGACTTAGGAGTGAAACCATGAAACTTTCAATTTCCAAACACGAACTGAACGAAGCCATCCAGCAGGTTGCCAAAGCGGCTTCTTCCCGTCCGACTATTCCTATTCTCGGCGGCATCAAGATTGAAGTAACCCATCAAGGGGTTACCTTAACGGCAAGTGATACCGATATATCTATTCAAAGCTTTATCCCTGTAGAACGGGATAATCTCGTTATTGCACATGTGGATAAACCGGGCAATGTTGTTCTTCCCGCTAAATTTTTTGTCGAAATCGTTAAGAAGCTTCCGTCTGACAATGTAGAAATTGAAGTAGGCGCTCATTTCCAAACCCTGATTCGTTCCGGTTCGACGGATATTCAGATGGTTGGCCTCGATCCTGAGGAGTTCCCTGTTCTCCCTTCCATCGAGCAGAACGAGCTGTTCCAAATGCCTGGCGATCTTCTCAAGGCGATGATCCGCCAGACTGTTCTGGCTGCCTCCGTAAATGAGCAGACACCTATTCTGACCGGTGTGCTTTGGAGCCTGCAGGACAAGCAGCTGAAGTTTGTGGCGACTGACCGCCACCGTCTGGCCAGCCGCATCGCGCAAGCGGAGACCGCCGCAGACTATCGGTTTAACAATGTTGTAATCGCAGCGAAAACGTTAGTCGAGCTGTCGAAGCTGGTTCCGGATCAGCATGGCCTCGTTGATATTGTCGTAGCCGACAACCAAGTGCTTTTCAAGATCGGCAACGTCCTGTTCTATACCCGCGTGCTCGACGGAACTTACCCGGATACTTCTAAAATTATTCCGAGCATGTTCAAAACAGAACTCGTTTTAGATACAAAAAATTTGACGGATGCAATCGACCGCGCGTATTTGATGTCGAGAGAAGAGAAAACGAACATCGTTCGTCTGACAACGCTGGATGACGGCTCGATCGAAATTTCCTCGAGCTCGACGGAGCTTGGCCGCGTTACCGAGCAGCTGGAAGCCAAGCAGTTCGACGGCGAGCCGCTTAAGATTGCTTTCAACTCCAAGTACATGCTGGACGTGCTCAAAGTCATCGACAGCGAGCAGATCTTTATCGGCTTTACCGGGGCAATGAGCCCAATCGTTATTCGTCCGACCGATCATTCCTACAACACGTATGTCATCTTGCCTTATCGGACAACGAACTAAGATCTTGATTCAAGCTTAGGCAATAACGGTGAAAGGCAGGTGAGCAAGTGATGAAAGAGATCGCCATTCGTGACGAATACATTACCCTTGGACAGTTTTTAAAACTGGCTGATTGTATATCCACAGGTGGACACGCGAAATTTTTCTTGCAGGAAAACGAGGTTCACGTAAACGGAGTTGTGGATAACCGCCGCGGCAGAAAGCTGTACGTCGGCGACCGCGTTGAAGTGGAAGGCTGCGGCGTCTTTACGGTGACCGGGGCATAAGTGCTTAAGAAGCAGCCAGGCCGGGAGGACAAACGAACGTGTTTTTAAAAAGCATCCAATTGCACAACTATCGCAACTACAAAGAGCTTGAGCTTGTGACGGACAATAAGGTCAATTTATTTGTCGGGCCTAATGCGCAAGGTAAGACGAACCTGCTGGAGGCGATCTTCGCCCTTGCCCTTACCAAGTCGCATCGCACTTCGAAGGATAAGGAGCTGATCGGCTGGGAAGCCGATTCAGCCCGCATCCACGGCGAGGTGGAGAAGCGTTACGGGACGCTAAAGCTTGATTTGATGTATTCGTCGCAAGGCAAGAAAGCAAAGATTAACGGACTTGAGCAGCGGAAGCTCAGCGATTTCATCGGATCGCTGAACGTCGTCATGTTTGCTCCAGAGGATTTGGAAATTGTAAAAGGAACGCCGGGCATACGAAGACGGTTTCTCGATATGGAAATCGGCCAAGTACAGCCCGGTTATTTGCATACGCTGACGCAATACACCAAGGTGCTTGCGCAGCGGAATAATTATCTCAAGACAGCCACCCCCGGAGGCTCGCAGCAGGCCATGCTGGATATTTGGAATATGCAGCTTGCCGAGCACGGTGTTAAAATTATGAAAAAAAGGAAACACTTTATTCATAAATTACAACGGTGGGCGGAGCACATTCATTCCGGCATAACAGCGGGCGGCGAGCGCCTCACCATTGAGTACCGCCCGTCCTTTGACGGCGGCCCCTCCGAAGATGAATCTGTTTTATTTGAGCAATTTATGTTAAAGTTATCACAGGTGAAAGATCAGGAGATTCGCAGAGGAATGTCGCTCGTTGGGCCTCATCGCGACGACATGGCTTTCTTTATCAACGGCAAGGAGGCGGCTGTGTACGGGTCGCAGGGGCAGCAGCGCACAACGGCGTTGTCTCTAAAGCTTGCCGAGATAGAGCTGATCTGCGAGGAAATTGGGGAATACCCGCTGCTATTGCTTGATGATGTCTTGTCTGAGCTGGATCAGAACCGTCAGACGCAGCTCATCGAGACGTTTCAGAGCAAGGTTCAGACGTTTATTACAACGACCGGACTCGAGAGCGTAAATGTGAGCAAGCTCCGCGATGCCGGGATCTACGATGTGCGGGAAGGCCGAGTGACGCGCTGATAACGGGCATTTAAACGGGAGGCGGAGGACATGTATATCCATTTGGGCGGCGAGAAAATTATCCGGGCTGCCGAGCTGGTAGCCATTTTTGATATATCGATAGAGCAATCCTCCAAGCTATCCAAGCAGTTTGTGGCAGGAGCCCGTAAACGCAAAGATGTCGAAACAATTGGTGAAGAAGAGCCCAAATCCATTGTTGTGACGAAGCAGAAAATCTATTATTCGCCGATTTCATCCTCTACTTTGAAGAAACGGGCCCATCATTTTGCGGCGAATGGCTAGAAGCAGCCTAGGCGAACAGGTATGAGAGGAGTAGTGAGCAGTTGAGTCAGCAGAATACGTATGATGAAAGTCAGATACAGGTCCTCGAAGGCTTAGAAGCGGTACGGAAGCGTCCGGGGATGTACATCGGCTCTACCAGCGGCAAGGGCCTCCACCATCTCGTGTGGGAGGTTGTCGATAATAGTATCGACGAAGCGCTGGCCGGGTACTGCACAAAAATTCAGGTTCGCGTCCACGAGGACAACAGTATCACGGTTATCGATAATGGCCGTGGTATTCCGGTGGGCGAGAACGCGAAGCTGAAAAAGTCGACTCTTGAAGTCGTTATGACCGTCCTTCACGCAGGCGGCAAATTTGGCGGCGAGGGTTATAAAGTATCAGGCGGATTGCACGGTGTAGGTGTATCCGTCGTTAATGCGTTGTCCGAGCACGTAACGGTTACCGTTAAGCTTCATGGCCATATCTACCAACAAGAATACCGCCGCGGTGTACCGCAGTATGACGTTAAGATTGTTGGAGAATCAAATGAAACCGGCACGACGGTTAAGTTTAAACCGGATCCTGAGATTTTTACCGACACCACCGTATACGAATACGAAACGCTCCAATCGCGGATCCGCGAGCTGGCATTCCTGAATAGGGGCCTCGAGATTGAACTGGTTGACGAGCGTACAGGCGCATCGAATACTTTCAAGTACGACGGCGGCATTATCGAGTTCGTTAAGCATTTGAACCGCAACAAAGAAGTCATGCATGAGGAGCCGATCTATGTAGAGGGCTCGAAGGACCATATCCAGGTTGAAGTTTCGTTGCAGTACAACGACGGTTACAGCGAGAATATCCATTCATTCGCCAATAACATCAATACGCATGAGGGCGGTACGCACGAATCCGGCTTCAAGAGCGCGTTAACGCGAATTATTAACGACTATGCCCGCAAGACGGGATTAATCAAAGACAACGATTCCAACTTCTCCGGCGATGACGTCCGCGAGGGCTTGACGGCGATTATTTCGGTTAAAATTCCGGAGCCGCAGTTCGAAGGACAGACGAAGACGAAGCTTGGCAACAGCGAGGTTCGCGGTATTGTCGAATCGTTCTTTGCCGAGAAGCTGCAGGAGTTCCTCGATGAGAATCCTTCGGTTTCCCGTAAAATCGTCGAAAAAGGTCTTCAGGCGGCAAGAGCCCGCGAAGCCGCGCGCAAAGCACGCGAGTTAACGCGACGCAAGAGCGCGCTTGAAGTGAGCTCCCTGCCTGGTAAGCTGGCTGACTGCTCCTCCAAGGATGCCTCGATCAGCGAGCTGTATATCGTCGAAGGCGACTCCGCCGGCGGATCGGCGAAGCAAGGACGCGACCGCCACTTCCAGGCGATTCTGCCGCTGCGCGGCAAGATCCTGAACGTGGAGCGCGCTAGGCTTGACCGCATTCTTGGCAATGCCGAGATCCGCGCAATCATTACGGCGCTTGGTACGGGCATTGGCGACGACTTCGATCTGGCGAAGGCACGTTACCATAAGGTTATTATCATGACCGATGCCGACGTCGACGGCGCGCATATCCGTACCCTTATGCTGACTTTCTTCTTCCGTTACATGCGGAAGATTATCGAAGCAGGGTATGTGTATATCGCGCAGCCGCCGCTGTTCAAGATCGAGCGTAATAAGGTTATCCGTTATGCGCAATCCGAGAAGGAACGCGATGACATTATCGCGGAATTCGGTGAAGGCGCTAAAGTAAACGTACAGCGTTATAAAGGTCTCGGCGAGATGAATGCCACGCAGCTGTGGGAGACAACGATGGATCCGGAGAGCCGGACCATGCTTCAGGTATCGATTGAAGACGCGATTGAAGCAGACGTTATCTTCGACACGCTGATGGGCGACAATGTTGAACCGCGCCGTGATTTCATCCAGCAATTCGCGAAAGACGTTAAGAACCTGGATATTTAACGAAAATATAGCCGTCCATGCGGGCGGCTATTTCTTTTTGTAACGGCCGTAGGAAACAGCGTACTTATAGATTTTGCGGAATATTGTTTTATCTTTCAGCTTTCGGAAAATAAAAGCATCGGGCCTTGTGTTTACCTCAAGAATCCAAGGCCGCTGCTGCTGATCAATGGCGATATCGATTCCAAGCTCCTTGAGGCCCGGGTAATGCTTCTCCAGCTCTCTAGCGATATCCAGGCTGATTTGTTTGAGGCGCATCGCGTATGTCATCTTCTGGGTCGGCGATTGATGGGAAGACATGAGGCGTTCGAAAGACATCGGGGTGCCGCCGTTGTGGTAGTTGGTAACCACTTTCTCGGGATGGGCAAGACGGCCGATAATGCCGGTAGCCTCCCAGTGGTTGTTCTCATTGCGCTGCACCATCACCCGGATATCGAAGCGCCGATTTTTATGGCGGAGCAGATCGATGCCCTGTTGAACCAGATAGCGTCTGGTTTTGATTCTTCTCAAAAGGCTTTGGTGCAGCAGATCGAAGGTGGGAAAAGTCCGGATGGTGGTGTTCAATTGATACTTATAACCTTTGGAAGCCGGCTTGAGTTGTTCTACGCGCATAACGCCTTTGCCAAAAGTACCGTTTACGGGTTTGACGTAGACCATCCCGTATTCGTCAAGCATCAGTTGCAGGTTTTCCTTATTGAAAAGCTTTGTTAGAGGTATATATTCACGGAGGGCTGGCGAGTTTAGAAGTACATTGGTTTTCTCCCATTTGCTGTATACCAATTGGATGGACACGGTTATTGCTCCTTTCGGATAGGAACGGGTAATAAGCGATCAAGATTGCGTATCAAGAAGAAGACAGACTTTGGAATGAGTGGTATAATGTAATTTGGGTCTGTTTATTTTATGGCGGATCGGGCACGAAAAGATACGAGGTATTTGCCTATTTTTATCATTTTTTTAGGCAATTTGTCGGTTTCATAGATGAAACGGATGCAGGGCGTTTAGCCGTGCCTTTTTTGTGAAAGTAATATAATGGTTATCAAGTTTGACAAGGTTTGCAGATTGATGACGTCAGGGAGGTAAAACATGGCGGAAGAACAACAGCATTCGCAAATTAAAGACCGTGACATCGGTACAGAAATGCGCGATTCATTCATGGACTATGCGATGAGTATTATCGTAAGCCGCGCATTGCCGGATGTAAGGGACGGTCTTAAGCCGGTGCATCGTCGTATTTTGTACGCAATGTCGGAGCTAGGCATGTCTTCGGACAAACCATACAAGAAGTCTGCGAGGATCGTAGGGGAAGTAATCGGTAAGTACCATCCACACGGCGATTCGTCGGTTTATGAAGCAATGGTACGGATGGCGCAGGATTTCTCCATGCGGTACATGCTTGTGGACGGACATGGCAACTTCGGCTCGATTGACGGAGATATGGCGGCGGCGATGCGGTATACCGAGGCGCGTCTGTCGAAAATCGCCATGGAGATGCTCCGCGATTTAAATAAAGAAACCGTTGATTTTGTTCCGAACTACGACGGCGAGGAGAAAGAGCCGGCAGTTCTGCCGTCGCGTTTCCCGAACCTGCTCGTGAACGGAGTAACCGGTATTGCCGTAGGTATGGCAACCAATATACCTCCGCACAACCTAACCGAGGTTATTGACGGTATTCAAGCGTTGATCCGGAATCCGGATATTACGCCGGTTGAACTAATTGATTATGTAAAAGGCCCGGATTTCCCTACAGCGGGTATCGTTATGGGACTTAGCGGCATCCGTCAGGCCTATCTGACGGGACGCGGCACTGTAACGATGCGCGCTCGCGCAACGATCGAGGAGAATGGTAACAAAGCCCGTATTATTGTTTACGAGCTGCCGTATCAAGTCAATAAAGCACGTCTCGTAGAAAAGATCGCAGAACTCGTCCGCGAGAAAAAGATTGAGGGAATTACCGACCTCCGCGATGAGTCAGACCGTAACGGCATGCGGGTCGTTATCGAGCTGCGCCGCGATGTAACACCAAGCGTTGTGCTGAACAATTTGTACAAGCAGACGCAAATGCAATCCAACTTCGGCATTAACATGCTCGCGCTTGTTAACGGCGAACCTAAGACGCTAAATATCCGAGAAATGCTGTATTACTATTTGCAGCATCAGATCGAAGTTATTCGTCGTCGTACCGAATATGATCTGAAAAAAGCAGAAGCAAGAGCCCATATTCTCGAGGGCTTGCGTATTGCTCTTGATCATTTGGACGAAGTTATCGCGCTGATCCGCGCTTCGCAAACAGCGGATATTGCCCGCGAAGGCTTGATCGAGCGTTTTGCGCTCAGCTATGAGCAGGCGCAAGCTATTCTCGACATGCGCCTCCAAAGGCTGACCGGTCTGGAACGCGACAAGATCGAAGCCGAGTATGCGGAGCTGATGAAGAAGATTGCCGAGTACAAGGCGATCTTAGCTGATGAGCAGCTTGTGCTCAACATCATCAGCGAAGAGCTTAACGAGATCAAGGAACGTTTCGGCGATGAACGCCGTACCGAAATTACCGTGAGCGATGAAGAGATTCTGGACGAGGATCTGATCCCTCGCGAGGATGTTATTATCTCCATCACGCACACCGGTTATATCAAGCGTCTACCGGTCACCACTTACCGCAGCCAGAAGCGGGGCGGCAAAGGTGTCGTTGGAATGGATACGAAAGAACATGATTTCGTTGAGCATCTGTTCGTATCCAACACGCACCATTACCTGCTGTTCTTTACGAACAAAGGCAAAGTATACCGTCTCAAGGCTTATGAGATTCCGGATCTCAGCCGGACTGCCCGGGGAACGCCGATCATCAACCTGATTCAGATTGAACAGGGCGAGACGATCAATGCGGTTATTCCGGTAGAAAGCTTCGATTCGGACAGCTACCTGTTCTTTGCGACCCGTCAAGGTATCGTTAAAAAGACACCGCTTGACGATTATATGAATATCCGCAAGGTCGGCCTGATTGCGATTTCGATCCGCGAGGATGACGAACTGATTGGCGTGAAGCTGACAGACGGCAACCAGGAGATCGTAATGGGGACGGCACAAGGCATGTCGATCCGCTTCTCTGAGCAGGATGTACGTTCAATGGGACGTTCCGCTACAGGCGTAAAAGGCATTCAACTGGATGATGACGATACCGTCATTGACATGGATGTTGTTAATCCGGAGAACGATGTGCTTATCGTAACGGCCAAAGGCTACGGCAAACGTACGCCAATGAGCGAGTACCGGATTCAGAACCGTGGCGGTAAAGGGATCAAGACCCTTAACGTTACCGACAAGAACGGACCGATTGTCAGCTTGAAGGTCGTTCTGAATGACGAAGACCTCATGATTATGACCGCGCTTGGCACGCTCATCCGGACGAGCATGGAAGGCATCTCGACGATGGGCCGTAATACGCAGGGCGTGAAGCTAATCAATACGCGTGAGGATGATACGGTATCTACCGTAACTCGTGTCGCGCGCAGCGAAGAAGCGGACGAGTCGCTTGAAGAGGGCGAAGAATTCGAAAATACAGCTCCTGATGCAGGCACTGAGCCGGCAGAAGAGTAAAACCGGACTATAGAGGATAGGCATCGGGAGGGGACCGTTGTGGCAACAGTGGCTTTATCACAGGTGAAGTTAGGCGACAAGATCAGCGAAGATGTCCTTACCCCGCTTGGCGGAGTGCTGTTACAGAAGGGGCGCATCGTCACAACTAGAGAATTAGATATTATGCAGGCCTTTCTGGTTTCCCAAATTCAGATTGAACAGCCGGCTAATCAGACGGATAAAACGCAGGACAACGCAAAGCAGGAGCCGCAGACAGCAGCTCCTGCTGTCTCTGCTACACCGCTGCACGATGAATATGACCAGATGATTGTTGTCCTGAAGCGGGTTATTAACGAAATCCGGTCGGGTCAGCCGATACCGGTGATGGATATCCGGAATCAGCTGGAGAAGATGATGCAGTATGAAAGCAGCTACAAGGTGCTTACGTTTATGCCAAGACATTTTGCGGAGCGTGACTACTTGCTGCACAACAGCATACTGGTCGGCTTAACCTCTTATCGTATTGCCCAGTGGTGCGGACTGCCTCGTAAGGATTGGATGCAGGTCGCTCTTGCCGGTCTGCTGCACGATATAGGGAACGTTAAGATTGACCCGGCCATATTGGCCAAGCCGACAGCTTTAACGGCCGAAGAGAATGAAGAGATGAAGCGTCATACGGTAATTGGATACCAGCTATTGAAGAACATTGCCTCTTTAAACGAGGGAGTGAAGCTTACCGCGCTTCAGCATCATGAGCGTATTGACGGCAGCGGGTATCCGCTTGCCATAGATTCCTCCAAGATTCATCCATACGCCAAAATCGTTGCCATTGCGGATATTTATCACGCGATGACTCTAAATCGGTTCTACCGCAAAGCAGCTTCCCCGTATTTCGTTCTGGAACAGATTCAGAGCGATTCCTTCGGAAAGCTGGAGCCTGCATACGTTAGGGTGTTCGTAGAGAAGGTAACGCAATTTCACAACGGCAATATCGTCAAGCTTAGCGATGATCGAGTTGGAGAGATTGTGTTTAGCGATGCCATACACCCGACAAGACCATGGGTCTCTGTTGGCGGTTCGATTATCAACCTGACTATCGAAAGGCATCTGCATATTAAAGAAGTTCTAGGTTAACAATAAAGATCTTGCCGTGGTATAGGCGAGATCTTTATTCTCTATTAGAAGGAAATCTGCTTTTAGGCGTGGCGGTTCAATAAGAAAAATAGCTTAAATACGAGATACAAAAGAGAATAATCATGCTTTGGCAAAAAAACTTTTAAAAAGTGCTTGCAATCCTATAGGCATTCATGATATATTATCTCTTGTCGCCGCTGAGATAAACGCGAACGACACGAAAACAAATTGTTCTTTGAAAACTGAACAACGAGCGAAACTGCCCCGTTATTTATAACGGAAAAGCGATAAAACAAGTAATGAGCAAGTCAAACATCTGAGATTTTCCTGA
>NZ_JBBCUR010000005.1:0-565898 GCF_037147795.1 Paenibacillus sp. MMO-177
TTCAGATTCCGCCTCACGGCGGACACCCTTGCTCTTGGCTAACGGTAGGCGTTCGCCAGCCCCCGTTCGGGACTTTCACCCTAGAGATGACGCCCATGCTGGGCGTACACAGACAACAGGGCTGTCCCGCTTCGGGACAGCCCTGTATCTTTTCAACTATTACGTACCAGAACATCAAGCAAGCTTTTGGGCTTGTAAGTTTTTCCGGTAAGACGAGTAATACCAGCCTAACATCGCAATCGCAATGATCGGGCATACGAACAGCAGCTGATAAACATGGCTATAAGCATGCTCCAGCGTAATGCCGCTCATCTTATGGAGCAATAATCCGCAAAGCGCCACCGACAAGGAACCTCCGAAAAATTGAATAAGCTGCATCATCCCCATGCCGGAGCCAATCAAATGCCGCGGCAAAATGCTGGAGGTCTGGTTATTAAGCGAAGCCAGCGTTGCCGAAAATGCCGGCGAGAACAGCAGATAACCGCACATGATGACAAAAGGCGAGCTTCCGAGAGCCGTCATAAATAATGCCATTACGGCCGTCAAGACCGCCGTACCGATAAACAGGAACCGGACATTGCCGTACCGGTCCAGCCAGCGGCCGACGAATGGCGTGAGCATAGCCGAAAGTATCGCACCCGGAGCAATCAGAAAGCCAATCAGCATCTCCGATTTATGGAAAAGATTCGCAAGGACAAGCGGCATCAGGAACAGGTTGCCCAGGTTAATGATAAGCAGGCAGAAGCCTACCACAAGCAGCCGTATATAACCGGGCTGTCGGAATACTTCCGGATTCACGAAGGTTCCGCTGCCCTTCGCCTTCCGGATATGGAGCACATGAATCACGACCGTAATGATGCTTGCCAGAAGCCAGATGACGGACTGCTGCGTGACCGCAATCAGCAAGGAAGTCGCATTTATTACGGTCCAGGCGGCACCCCAATAGTCAAAACTGCCCGGCTGCGGATTTTCCTTGGGCAGCAGCTTCAGCAAGACAGGCAAAATAACCAGCACCAGGCAAGTGACTACAAACAAGCCGTTCCACCCAAAATATTCGCTAATGACGCCGCCTACAATCGGCCCCAGGCCAAACGCCATAGCGCTGCCGGCCGCAATCATCGAGATAGCCCGGCCTCTTCGTTCAACCGGGATATAGCGGCTGGCTAAAACAAGCCCTAGTCCGGCCATCGTACCCGCTCCTGCCGATTGAAGAATCCGCGCGGTGAGCAGAAGAGCGAAATTATGAGCGAAGATTCCAAGCACCGAAGAAAGGCCTAATATAAGCAGCCCTATCGCTACCAGCCTGCGTATTGGAGCAATGTCCGATAACCGGCTGTAAATCACCGTTGATAAGGCATATCCAATCGAATAGCTGGATACGATCCATGAGCCAAGATCCGAAGTGATTCCCAGATCATTAATAATACTTGGTACCGAGACGTTAAACATGGTCGTATTCATGACCACGACAAACAAGCCCAGCATCCACACGGGCATTACAATTCTGTCATTCAAGCTGTCCACCTTGTTTCCCTACGAAGTTACTTTACTTTGTTCAGTATAACACAAAAAAAGGCGTCGCAAGGTTTCTCCCCCTTCGGGCAAATAAACAATGAACACGATATCGCTATAAAGCTAAAGCATTAGGCATAGCCATTTCCCCATTTACAATTTATAGTTAAAATAAAATGTAATCGATTCCATATAGCGATGAGGAGGAGTGCTATGCCAAAGCCGTTCCTTGCGGAAAAGGAAGAATTCATTCACCATACATCTGCTGTACAACTCAATGGATTACCGTTTGAAGAAATGAAGCATTTGTTTGATCATCTTACGAATTGCCTCTCAGAAGCCATAGAAGAAGTGAAGAATTTGGAGAAGCAGTACCTTAACATAATCGCCAGCGTTACCTTCGGACCTTCAAAGCCAAATGTACATCAGCTGTATTTCTCTTATAAGGAAGCGTTAAAGGCTTTGGAAGAGCAATTTAACCAGGGTTCTAAATTGTATCGGAAACTAAGCTTAAACCCGCAGCGTACGACAAAGCGGAAGGTTCAGCAAGCATTGGAAGCAATCGAAGCCTCCTATGCCGATCATGGAATGACTTTGGCGGGAGTCGCCAAGGCTTTGTTCGTCTCCAGCACCTATCTCTCCACGTTATTCAAACAGGAGCTTGGTGTTAATTTCCTTGACTATGTCCATCAATACCGGATCGAGAAAGCCAAAGCTTTGCTGCAGGCGGGCGATATGAAAATCCATTCCATTGCCAAGGAAGTCGGCTATTACGACGAGGCCCATTTTACGAGAACGTTCAAGAAATGGACCGGCATGCTGCCTTCGCAATACAAAAAAGACTTTTAGAAGAGACAGGGCTGCCCCGGAAGCCGTTGAATCGACTTTCGAGACAGCCCTATTATTCTTATACGTTCGTTAACTGATGGCTCTGGCGATAAGCGAGCGGTGTCATCCCCATCTTCTTCTTGAATACCTGGAACAGGTAGTTCGTATTCGTAAAGCCATGGTTGACCGCAATGGACTCTACCGTATTCGAGGTCTCAACCAGCTCTTCGCAAATTCGCTGCAGCCGGAAATCTTCCAAATAGCTGCTGAAGGAGCTGACCCCGTACCGGTGAAAGACGCGCTGAAGCTGCCTTGTGCTGATCTGGATCCGATCCGCAACCTCCTGCAGAGTTAACGGTCTTGCGTAATTATCGTAAATGTATTGCTGAGCCATCTCGAAGCGATGCGCCTGAATATCCCGCGATGGAAGCATCTGCTGGCCATCCCGGTCAACGGTCGCTTTGGCGGCGCGCAGCAAAATTTGAATCAAAGACTGACGGATCGTCGTATAAGCCCCAAGTTCGCCGGACCGCCAGGCCATATAAGCCTGGAGGAAGCATGACATGGCATCATGCTGATCCATAAACGGGCGAAGCGGAAAATCGGTCAGCGCCTGCATGCAGGCTTCCGACTCTTTATTTTCCCATTCCGAGCCCCATTCTTCCCGATCCTCTTCGTCCGGAAGACGCGTGATATCCACATGCAGACACAGCTCTTCCATGCCTGACCTGTTGTCCGCCGTTTGCTGGTGCACAACGCCCGGACCTGTCAAATAAAACATGCCGCTGTTCAGCTTGTAAATATGGTCAATCAGGGTGACCGTGCCTTTGCCGCGCGGCACGAAATGGAATTCAAACTCCGAATGCTTGTGGAATTTGATCAAATGCCCGGGTTTAAAGGTGGTCAAATGCCATTTGAGCACCCTGATCCCGTAACGTCCCCATCTGAAATGCAAATCAAGCCGTTCGAGCGCATCCATCTTTTCTTTCATAATGGCATAAGGATACGGTCTTGCGCTTACCTTGCTGTCGGGCTCCACCATCTGCTCCCGTTCATCCATGCCAGTCATCGTGTTAGCGGATTTCTTCAATACGTACAGCCCGCTTTTCTGCAACCGAGCGGTTAGATGCTTCCATGAGCGCCGTCAGATCCTGCGCCATGCGGATGTTTTCTGCTGCAACGGTATTATTTTGGATATGGTCAGCCCATTGCTCGAATGCCTTAATGCGGCCGCTTGCCTTATCCGCTTCAGTCCATTCCGATTCCCCGTTCTTATTGCTGCGTACAAGAACGCGGTCATTCGGCGTGCCGTAGAGCAGCGAGCCTTCGGTGCCGTGAATCTCGATCGTGAATGGCGAATGGGCATTTACAAAGCCCGCTTCCACGATACCGATAGCGCCGCCGGCCGTCGTCAGAATGGATACCGCGTTATCCTCCACGTCTTTGCCGGTTACGTAACCGTACGAAGCTTGAACCTGAACCGGCATTTCGCCAAGGAACAGTCTAGTCAGATACATCGGATGGCAGCCCAGGTCGATCAGAGCGCCGCCGCCGCATTGCTCGAGGTTGTAGAAATGCTCCGGAAGCCAGTTCGCGGTTGCGCCGTTATGGGACAAGCGGACGCGCGTCAAGGTAACTTGGCCCAGAATGCCGGATTCCAGCACGTTCTGAATGGAAGCCGTATACCAGTCGTTTAGTCTTGGCAGCGATACGGTCAATTTAACGCCCGCTTCTTCCACTGCCGCCAGAATCTCGTTCACTTCTTTCGTTGTAAGCGCCAACACTTTTTCCGTGAAAATATGCTTGCCGGCTTGCGCGGCTTTCACCATAACCTCGCGGTGAATATTGGAAGGCGCGTCCACGATTACTCCGTCAATATCCTCGCGTGCAAGAAGTTCATCCAGATTAGCGAAGAAAGGAACGCCCAGCTTGGAAGCCGCTTCTTCGCCTCTAGCCGGAATTTCATCCCATACCGCTACGATTTCCGTATCCGGATGCGCTTGCGCCTCTCTCGTGTAATCCCATGCGTGAACATGCCAATAGCTTAACATTGCGACTCTAATCATATAACTTCCACTCCTCAGACCGATTATTTGGAATAACTTCATATTTACGACTTATTTCTAAGTTAGCATACCATTTACCAAAGTAAAACTAGAACATAAAGACATTCTGACTATAATTATACGACACGGATAAGAACTTTTTTATAGCCTTATTGACTCTAAATATCGGTCAAACCTATAGTAAGGGCATAAACAACTTTTTATATAAATCCATTTAAACGGAGGCTGGACATGAGTAAATTACTGAAGGTTGGTATCATCGGCTGCGGCGGTATCGCGAATGGCAAGCATCTTCCTGCACTCAGCAAGAACAAGAATGTTGAAATCGTTGCCTTTTGCGACGTTGTCGTAGAACGAGCTGAAGAAGCGGCTCAAAAATACGGTGCTGAAGGGTCGAAAGTATATGCGGATTACCGCGAGCTGATTGCCGATCCGTCGATCGACGTTGTACATGTATTAACGCCTAATGACTCGCACTCCTATATTACGATAGATTCCCTTGAAGCCGGCAAGCATGTTATGTGCGAGAAGCCGATGGCTAAGACAGCTGCGGAAGCAAGAGCTATGCTGGATGCCGCGAAACGCACGGGCAAAAAGCTGACCATCGGCTACAACAACCGTTTCCGTCCGGACAGCCAAGTCCTCAAAAAGATTTGCGAGCAAGGCGAGCTGGGCGAAATCTACTACGCGCGCGCACATGCAATCCGCCGCCGCGCGGTTCCGACATGGGGCGTATTCCTCGACGAAGAGAAACAAGGCGGCGGACCGCTTATCGATATCGGCACTCACGCGCTTGACCTGACGCTGTGGATGATGGACAACTACAAGCCGGTTTCCGTAACAGGCTCCGTATTCCATAAGCTCGGCTCGAAAGAAAATGCCGCTAACGCTTGGGGCCCTTGGGATCCTGCGAAATTTACGGTAGAAGATTCCGCCGTAGGCTTCATCAAGATGGAGAACGGCGCAACGATCACGCTTGAAGCTAGCTGGGCGCTGAATACGCTGGACATCGACGAAGCAAAATGTACGCTTTGCGGTACGGAAGGCGGAGCGGACATGAAGAACGGCCTTCGAATCAACGGCGAAGAGAACAGCCGCTTGTTCGTCAAGGAAATCGACCTTTCCGCTGGCGGCGTAGCGTTCTATGACGGCGCTTCTGAGCGCGATATCGACGTGGAATGCGCGGCTTGGATCAACGCGATCCAAAACGATACGGATCTGGTTGTTAAAGCAGAGCAAGCTCTGGTTGTAACCGAGATTTTGGAAGCGATTTACGAATCTGCCCGCACTGGCGAGACGGTATACCTCAATCGCGAAAAAGTAGCGAAATAAAATAAAAGCGGCTGTGTCTGGTTTATCCAGCACAGCCGCTTTTGTTTATTTCGCTTCTTCATGCGGCAATTAGATCCGCTTAAGCTTATCCGGGTTGCGGACGATAAATATCCGGTGAAGAAGGCCGTCGCGCTGCTCAAGAAACACGACCGAATCGACGACTCCTTCGTGCCGGAATACGAAGGCAGGCTCCCCGTTTAACAGCTGCAGTTCTACCGTCATCTGGCTTGTAAACTGGGACTTGCGGAATATGCCCAGCAGGAACTGCGCCACGCGCTCTCTTGTTTCGATTGGCCGGACAGCAGCCGACGCTTTGCCTCCTCCGTCGGATACAAGCACGGCATCTTCCGCCAGCATGGACAGCACAGTGTCCACCTCGCCTTCCGATAAAGCCGCTACAAACCGGTTTATCCACGTCTGCTCGATCATGCCGCCAAACTGCAGCTCTTCTTCCGTTATTCCCATCTTTGCTCTGGACCGGCTCATCAGCTTGCGGCAGTTTTGCTCGCTTTTCCCTGTCAATTCGGCAATAGCGGGATAATCGAACCCAAGCGCTTCCCGCAGAACAAATACGGCCCGTTCGGAAGGCGACAGCCTTTCGAGCAGCGCCATCATGGCGTAGGACAGCAGGTCATGCCGGACCACTTCCTCCAGACCGTCATCGCAATATTGTGCAATCGGCTCAGGCAGCCACGGACCGACATATTGCTCCCGGCGTACCCTTGCCGAACGAAGATGATCCAGGCAGCGATTCGTTATCATTTTGCACAAATACGCTTTGGGCTCGTGCAGCTTCGCCGGGTTTATATTCTGCACCTTGAGGAACACGTCCTGAACCGCATCCTCCGCATCGGCCGCAGAGCCGGTTAACTGATAAGCAAGGCTGAACAACAAGCCTTTATAACGTTCATACAGCTCAATCATATGACGTCTCCTTATGATTTCAGCATACTCGCGTGATCCCAGACGTAACGTTTGATTTTATAAGATAAACTTCCCGAAATGATTATATCAAGCCCCCATTTACGCGTCCATGTTATTCCCCGTCCGGGACCAAGTCCTATCGCAAAGCCTTCCATTACCTGCTTGTGGCGGGGAGCCTGACTGCCGTTTTTATCCGCCGCAATGATCTTGCCTATTCGCTGTGCCTGCGGAATCGCCTCTTTGCAGGTCATTCGGGCGGCTTCTCCATTATCAGGATCGATGATATACGCGCAGTCCCCGATGGCGTATACGCCCCCGGCATCCTTGACGCGATAGCATTCGTCCACGATAAGCCTGCCGTCATTCGTTACCGGCAGCCCGAAGCTGCGGATGGCCGGATTCGGAACAAGACCCAGCGTCCATACCGTAAGGCCAACCGGCAGAGCCCTGCCGCTTGAGAGCAATAGACTGCCGTTCTCCTCGCGTACCGCCTTGCTGCGATGATGCACGGATACGCCGCATTTCGCCAGCTCCTCCTCCAGCTTGCGGCTTGCCTTCACTGACCCTTCCTGAAACAAACGGTCCTGGGCATTCAGCAGATGGACCTGGATTTCATCGGGGTTAAGCCCCTGCCTGGCTGCTTCTTCTCTCATCGCATACGCTAATTCCGATGCCGTCTCAATGCCGGTAATTCCAGCTCCGGCCACGGCTGCCGTGAGCAGGCGACGGCGTTCCTCCGCGTTGTTTTCCACCCTTGCAGCCTGCATATTATAGCCCCACGCTTCCCTGATTCGGACAGCCGACTCTATTCCCGTAAGAGCAATGCCTCCAATTGCGGATTCCGTCCCGCGTGCTACGCTGCCAACCGCGACAACAAGCGTGTCGTACGCAAGCCTCACGAATTCGCCTTCCGCATCCTCATATTCGAGTACCTTTGCTGCCGCGTCTACATGCCTTGCTTTTCCCTGCACGTGTTCGGCCGTTTCCGGCAAAATTTGCCGCCACGGCACCGTGATCGGGTCAGCCCCCACAGCCGGCTTGAACAAGAGCACCTTGCGCAGATGATGGGGATTCGGATCCAGTAAAAGAAGACGAAGCTTACGTCCTTCCACGTGGACTCCATACTGCTTCCAGACCGCTTTTACCGCATGAATTCCCGCATACCCGCCGCCAACGACAACAACCGTCCATTCTGTCATAGCTGATCTCTCCTCTTTATGCTTTTGCAAATAGAACGGGGAGAGGATTTAATTTGTGACATCCGTAATTACAATTTTCAAAAATAGTTGGAGCAAGCTGAACCGATTTTAGCCGGGTGGCTTGTTTTTTTGCCCGATTGGAAACATTATAGAGATAAGCAAACTTTGGAAAGGAGGTCACCTCTTGAAAAAAATCGTCCTGATCCGCCATGGGCAAAGCGTATGGAATGTCGAGAACCGGTTCACGGGCTGGACTGATGTAGACCTGTCAACGCAAGGTCTGGATGAAGCCCGGGAAGCCGGAGAAATCCTGAAAAAACACGGCTACGTCTTCGATGCCGCCTATACCTCCGTCTTGAAACGCGCTATCCGAACCTTATGGATTATCCTTCACGAGATGGATCTCTTATGGATACCGGAGCAGAAAAGCTGGATGCTGAACGAACGGCATTACGGCGCCCTGCAAGGGCTGAACAAGGCGGAAACCGCCGAAAAGTACGGAGAGGAGCAGGTGCATCTATGGCGCAGATCGGTTGATGTCCGTCCTCCGGCACTCGACACCACCGATCCGCGATACTCAGCTGCCGACCCTCGTTACATCGGACTCAAGGAAGGCGAGTTTCCGTTAACGGAAAACCTGGAAGACACCGAGGCAAGGGTTCTGAAATATTGGAATGCCGAAATCGCTCCCGCTGTTTCCTCCGGAAAACAGGTTATTATAGCCGCCCACGGGAACACGCTGCGGGCATTGGTAAAATATTTGGACCAAATTCCGCCGGACGGCATCGCGGACTTGAACATTCCGACAGGCATTCCGCTTGTCTATGAGCTGGATGATGAGCTGAAGCCGATCCGCCACTACTATCTCGGCTGGGAAGGCCCGTATCCGAACGGCCAGATTCCAACTCATATAATGCGTGTGACAAAATAAAGCGTTGCATTCCCGTTGTGCATCTTCTACAATAGAATCCAATATTGCGTATAACCTCGGCAATACGGGCCGGGGGTTTCTACCGGGAACCGTAAACTCCCGATTACCAGCATGCTTATTTCAGCATCGGCGGTAATCGGGAGTTTTTTATTTTTAACAAAGAAGGAGAGAATAGCTGGCATGAATACAAAAGACAAACTCGCCAAACGAATCGACGCGGCAGCCAAACGCGCTGCGGCAGATCTTATTATCCGGAACGGAAAAATCGTAAATGTGTTTACGGGCAACATCATTTCCGGCGATATCGCAATCACGGACGGAGTTATCGCGGGGATCGGCCAGTATACGGAGGGCCTGGAGGTGATTGATGCCAATGGGCAATGGATCGTTCCCGGCCTGATTGATGGCCATGTGCATATCGAGAGCTCGATGCTGACGCCGCGCGAGTTCGCGAAGGTTGTTCTGCAGCATGGGGTTACCGCCGTTGTGACCGACCCGCATGAAATGGCCAATGTAATGGGCAGCAAAGGAATTCAATATATGCTTGACCAATCCGAAGGACTTCCCCTCGACATTTACGTCAATCTGCCGTCCTGCGTACCCTCTACCCCGTTCGAAACAAGCGGCGCAACGCTAGAAGCGGAAGAGCTTCGCCCGTTCTACGCGCATCCCAAAGTACTTGGCCTTGCTGAGGTGATGGACTTCCCCGCCCTTGCCGCAGGCAATCCCGGCATGATCAGCAAACTTGCTGATGCCAATGAGCTTGGTGCGCATATCGACGGCCACGCCGCCGGCATTAACCGGGAACAGCTCAACCTCTATATGGCCGCGGGCATCCGCACGGATCATGAAGCTATTGATGCGGAAGAAGCAAAGCACCGTCTTGAGCTTGGCATGTATCTGATGATCCGCGAAGGTACCGTCGCCAAGGACCTGGAAGCGCTGCTGCCTGCCGTTAACGCCATGAACAGCCGGAGATGCCTGTTTGTGACCGACGATAAACTTATTGACGATCTGCTGAAGGAAGGAAGCGTCGACCACAGTATCCGTCTTGCCGTGAGCAAAGGGCTTGACCCGGTTACCGCCATCCAGATGGCGACCCTCAACGCCGCGGAATGCTTTGGTCTGCGCCGGCAGGGCGCGATTGCTCCCGGCTATAAGGCCGATCTTGTGATCGTTGATGATCTGGAGAAGCTCGCGATCCGGCAGGTATTTAAGGAAGGCGCATGCGTATTTCGAAACGGGGAGCTCAGGGAGGAAGTTTTTTCCTCGAGTGCGCAAGCTTCGCCGGAAGTTATGCGTTCCTCCGACATAACAACCGGAATGAAGCCGCTTAAGCCGGATGCTCTTGAGTTTTCGCTCAAGTCCGATATCTGCAATGTTATCGGGATCATTCCGAACTCTCTTGTGACCCGGCATTTGAAGGAACAGGTTTCAATAGATCGGGAGCTGCGGTTCCTTCCTTCTGCCGAACGCGACCAGCTTAAGCTTGCCGTCGTTGAACGTCATCACCGGACCGGCAACATCGGGCTGGCTGTTGTCAAAGGCTTCGGCTTCCGCAAAGGCGCGATCGTATCTTCGGTAGCCCATGATTCGCACAATATTATCTGCGCCGGAGTAACCGACGAAGACATGCTGCTTGCTATCCGTCATGTGGCTGCGATGAACGGCGGGCTGGCTGTCGTCGCGGACGGTGAAGTTCTTGCTTCCTTATCCCTGCCTGTCGGCGGCCTTTTGTCCGAACAAAGCTATAACGAAGTGAATCAACAAATGCTCGGCCTCTATGCGGCGCTTCGAACGATTGGCGCACCGGATACCTTCAACCCGTTTCTGACGTTATCCTTTCTGGCACTTCCGGTCATCCCGGAGCTCAAAATAACGGACAAAGGCTTGTTCGAATTCGCGTCAAACCGTCATATCGGAGTTGAAGCCGGATAGCGACACGTCTCCTCTGCTTGCTATAATAAGGTAAGGCTACTAGCCTGCAGCACAGTCCTTATTTGTGAATATTCATTTTAAGAGGAGCGAAAATAGATGACTCGTTGGGTAGATCAATATATCCGGAATGAACAAGAACAAGCCCGGGTAATGCAAGTAGATAAATTGGCGGCTAGCTTCGCGGAAAGAGCATCCCGGCACGACCGTGAAGGTTCGTTTCCTTTTGATAATTTTGCGGATTTGCGCGAGGCGGGCTATTTGAAGCTTACGGTTCCCAAAGTATACGGCGGAGAAGAAATCTCCCTCTATGAGATGGTGATGCTGCAGGAAAGACTGGCATACGGCGACGGTTCTACCGCGCTTGCGGTTGGCTGGCATATGGGACAGATGCTGCACCTGCGCACGTCCCGAAAATGGCAGGAGCCTGTCTTCGCCGACTTATGCGCGGCCGTTGTCAAAGACGGGGCGATGATCAACACCTTCGCCAGCGAAGCAGCCTCCGGCAGTCCAAGCCGGGGCGGCAAGCCTGAAACAACCGCAACCGCCATACCGGGAGGATGGCTTATATCCGGGCGCAAAACCTTTAGTACGTTGTCCCCCATCCTCGACCGGTTTGTAGTAACCGCTTATATTCCGGCCGAGGACAGCGTTAGCGATTTCATGGTGAGCCGGGGCGAACAGGTCTCCATTATCGAAACGTGGGATACGCTTGGGATGCGCGCAACCGGAAGCCACGATGTTGTGCTTGATCAAGTCTTTGTTCCCGAAGGCCACCGGCTTACCGGGAAAGGGACGGATGACGGAGGCGGCTGGCTGCTGCATATTCCGGCCTGCTATCTTGGCATTGCGCTTGCCGCAAGAGATTATGCCCTGTCGTTCGCTAATTCCTACAAGCCCGGCCAGATGGATAAGCCGATCTCGACTATTCCTTCCGTCCAGCATTCGATCGGCCAGATGGAGCTTGAGCTTCGCACCGCCCATACGATGCTCTATTCGATCGCGGAACGCTGGGACCGGGAGACGGAAAACAGGCCAGCTTTGAAAGCTGACCTTGGTCTCGCGAAATACGTGGCAACCAATAATGCCATCAAAATTGTTGATCTGGCCATGCGAATCGTTGGCGGCACCAGCTTATCCCGCCAGCAGCCGCTCGAGCGTTATTACCGCGATGTCCGCGCCGGACTGCATAATCCGCCGATGGACAATGTGGTCATTCAAAATCTGGCTGCGACGGCTTTAAGCGAATTTGAATAAGATTCCCCAAGAGGCGCTAGAACAAATCGGCTTTGCCGTGTTTGAGCGCCTCTTTGTTTCCTTTGATGAAATATTCATGATCCCCGAAACGGCTCATCGCCTGCCGGTCAGGCAGCCATACCCATTCATCGATTTCCGTCTGGCACCGGTGCGCGCGGAACGCCGCAAGCTTCTCTTTTTTATAGCGGCTTACGTCAATCCGGGCAATCTCCTCTTTGGTATAACCGTAAGCTTCCGGATAGGCCAGCGAATCCCCGAACGAAATGAAATACAAGGCTTTCGCAAGTTCAGTGCGGGCAAGCGCTTCAATCGTAGCTTTGCCAATCGCGCAATGATCCGGATGACCGCCCCATTTCTCGTGAAAGTTAAGAATAACATCGGGATCAACCTCTCTTATTAATCCGGCAATACGGTCAGCCAATTGATCCGGCTCGGCGAACTCCACCGTTTTATCGCGAATACCGAAGAAATGCAGATGCTTGATCCCCAGGCATTCGCACGCTTCCCGGAGCTCCTGCTCGCGCGCCGCGGCCATCGTCTCGCGGTTCAAATAAGGCGGATTACCCATTCGCCTGCCCATCTCGCCTCTTGTTGCGCTGACTAGCGTAATCTCCACGCCGCTGTCGGCATACTTCGCTAACGTACCGCCGCAAATAAAAGACTCGTCATCCGGATGGGCAAATACGGCGAGAAGCTTTCTTGGTTCTGTACTCATTCCGCAAACGGCTCCCTTCCGAGATGCAGCGCAACATTCATTCGTCCTCTGTCATCGTAGCCGGCCAGCAGCAGCCGTCCCTCTGCATCAAACTCGTAATGCGTGAGCGCTTCCATTCGCAGCCAGCCGATTTGATCAAAGCGCAAAGCGATCCGGAACGGCCCCTCTCCGGCTGCAAAAGCCTGCGTCAGCTTCATCTTGAAGTTCCGCACAAAAACGTAGGATGTTGCTTCGCTATGGACGTAAATCTCTTCCCCGGTAAACGTTCGCAGCAAATCCTCTACTTCTAATGGATATATCGGATTCATGATTGCATCTCCTCGGACTCTTCCTTCGATTCCCGCTTCAGCCTTTCCAGACAAGCTTGGCATACGCAGGCTTTTCCCATTAATTCAGAAGGAATCTGTTCAAACACCTTTTGCGGAAAAACCTCTTTGCTGCACCAGCATTCCCCGGCCGGCAGTCCTTGCAAATTTCCGCACTGATTGTTCCTTTTGCAGATCGGACATTCGTTTGCCATCATTTTGTTTCCCTCTCCTTATGAGAAAACCTCTATCGCAAAAAGACTATCCGCACGTCACTCCCCTAGACGGAGCTGCGGATAGTCGGGATTCCCATCATTAGCCTTGCGGCTTCGGCTCCGTGCTGATCTGCCATTTGATGCCGAATTTGTCTTCTACCCGGCCAAACAGCGTACCCCAAAACTGCTTCTCCAGCGGCATGATCACCCGTCCGCCTTCCGACAGATTGGCGAAGGCTTGCTGCGCTTCATCGTCCGTTTTGAATTCGAGGTTCAGGTCAAAGCTCGCACTGCGTCCAGGAGGCTCGTGCATCGTATCGGCAATATAGAAGGTAACGCCTGCAGCTTGAAAAACCATATGTATGATCTTATCCTTCATCGATTCGTCCGTCCCCGGAGCTTGCCCGTACGTCATTTGATCGATGATTTCACCGCCAAGGGCCTGCACGTAAAATCCGGCTTGCGCTTTCGCGTCCTCGGAGTAAAAATACGGTGTCAGCTTTGCCATTTGACTATACACGTCCTTTGTCGTAAATGATCTTGCCCACTTATTCTAACCCACAAATAATTGTTTTTCGAGCAGGTATTACTGAAAAACGTCAAAAACCGCGCAGGCTCTAGACCTGCACGGTTTTTGGACATTTCCATTCGTTTTTTACAACGCCCTCACGGGCTCCTTCTCGCTAAGGGT
The DNA here is from genome assembly GCF_037147795.1 of Paenibacillus sp. MMO-177. Classification (NCBI taxonomy): domain Bacteria; kingdom Bacillati; phylum Bacillota; class Bacilli; order Caryophanales; family Paenibacillaceae; genus Paenibacillus; species Paenibacillus sp. MMO-177. The sequence goes on from NZ_JBBCUR010000005.1 coordinate 13,911, forward strand.
TCTGAGATAGTTGGCGATAACCCTGGCCAGCTGCTCCGGAGCTTCGACCAGACTCATATGCGCGACGCCTTCGAACGTATTCTCCTGAATATGCGGATATTCATAGGTTGTTTTAGGCGTTTCTTTTTCATTGACGGAGAAGGTATCATCCGGAGATACAACCTCATCCTCCGCGCCCGCTACCAGCAGAATCGGGTAACAGGCTTCATGCAGCATGGCACTGCGGTCCGGCCTCATCATCATGCCTTCAAGCGTATGAATAGCTCCCTTTGCAGACATTTTGAGTCCGGCCTCTTTAACCTTTTCCACCTCATCAGGCATATCTTGCCTCTTGGATTCCTTGAACAGCTTCGGAATCAGCTCGTGTACGTAAGGCTCGATCCCTTCCTTCTGAATAAAGGCGATATCCTGGTACCTTTTCCTCTTCACTTCTTCCGTATCCGGAAGAGCGGTGGAATGAATCAGTCCGAAACCGGCCAGCTTGTCAGGGTATTTATCGGCAAGGGCGAGCGTAACATAGCCGCCGAGAGAATGACCGAATACAACGGTTTTATCAATTCCAAGCTTTTCGAGCAATGCATTTATATCATCGGCCATCACTTCCATCGTATACACATTGTCTGGTGCGGATGTCTCGCCATGGCCCCGCAGCTGCGGCATAATGACACGGTAGTGATCGGTCAGCAGCGGACAAACATTATGCCAATAATGGGACGATCCGCAGAAACCGTGAAGCAGAATAATCGCTTTCTCGTTTTCCTGGCCACATTCTTCATATACCATATCGATGCCATTGACATGTACCTTATGCTTATCCATCGATCCCACATCCTTTTCGATTTGAAATGCTATCATGTCATTACTTAACCAGCTATCGTTTCGTTGAAACAATATTATCAGATAATTCTGAACTTATTTTTTCCGCAAATAAAAAACAGCTCTGGGAGTATCGCTCCCAGAGCTGTTCTTGGCATTGTTATTTCGATACCGTCTTGTTGTACGTATCGATTTTTTCCGTAATTTGCTTTGCTGCATTATCAAGCGCAGCCTTTGCATCCTTCTTGCCCGTGAGCACTTCCTCAATCGCACCTTCCACGGTCTGACGCGCATCAGGGAATACGCCCATTACGGCGCCTTGGCTTGCGGTGCTTGGCTTAGAAGCATGGAGCTGGTCAACGGCCGTCTGGAACTGCGGATACTTCGCCAGGTTATCCTTTACGATCTGCTCGTCATAAGCTTTTGTCGTAATCGGGAAGTAACCGGTGTTGATATGCCATTCCGCTTGAACGGCCGGCTCTGCCAGGTACTTGATGAATTCCCAAGCGGCCTTCTGCTCTTCAGCCGGCTTGTTGTTCAGAATCCAGTTGCTTGCGCCGCCGATCACAACGCCGCCTTCGGAGGAAGCATCAGGCTTCGGCAGAAACGCCGTGCCCACTTCGAACTTGCCAGCCGCGCTGTCAACAATGCCGCGCAGCGAAGCCGTCGAATCCAGCGTCATCGCGATTTGGCCGGCTAAGAACGCTTTTTTCGTGTCGTCGGTTTTGCGTCCAAGATTCAGGACGGACTTATTGTCGACCATGCCTTTCCACCAGTTCAGCGTCTTAACCGCCGCATCCTGGTTCACGAGCGATTCCGTAGCGGCGCTCTCGCGGCCGTTGCCGTTATTGACCAGATCCTTGCCTTGATTAGCGAGCAGCTGCTCCATGAACCAGCCGTAGATCGCAAAGGACGCGCCGGTTACTCCGTTACCCGTCAGCTTCTTGGCATCGTCGGCTACCTCTTGGAAAGTCGCAGGCGGCTTGTTAGGATCAAGACCGGCTTTTTCGAACAGGTCCTTGTTATAGTAAAGAATCGGATTGGAAGTATTGAAAGGCATGGAATATTGCTTGCCGTCAAAGGTGTAATACTTGAGGATATTCGGCTCCAGCGAAGACAAGTCGTATTTCTCCTCGTCGATGAACTGCTGCACCGGCGTAACGGCGCCGGAATCGATCATGAATTTCGAACCGATCTCGTACACCTGGATTAGGGAAGGACCGGACTTCGAATCCATGGAGGCTTTTAGCTTGTTCAAGCTCTCGTCGTAGGTGCCCTGGAAGACGCCTTCTACCTTGATATCGGGATGCGAAGCGTTGAAATCGCTGACCAGCTTGTCCGCAGCTTTGCCAAGCTCGCCGCTCATGGAATGCCACCAGACCACTTTGACAGGCTCTTTGGCAGGATCCGCGGAAGCTCCGCCAGCGTTTGCCGCGGTGCCCGTATTGGAAGCCGAAACGGTTGGCGACGGTTCATTTCCTCCGTTGTTCGGATTCGATGCGCAAGCTGATAAAGGCAGCACGAGCATAGCCGCCACAGGCAATACCATTTTCCAATTGCGTTTAACCATGGTTTCTTTTCTCTCCCTTAAAATAAATGTTTTCTATATGGCAAGTCCTGTAGGACAAGTACCCCGATAAAAAATGAGAAGCTCAGCCCTTAACCGCACCGGCCGTAATCCCCCGGACAAGCGGCTTCAGGCCCAGAGCCAGCAGAACAAACGACGGCACCAGAACAAGCGCCACTCCGCATAACACCAGATTCCAGCTTGTCAGCTCCTCGAACTGGAGCATCGCGATTCCGATCTGGACCGTCCTCATTGCGTCGCTGCTTGTCACGAGCAGCGGCCACAAGTATTGATTCCACCCGTTCAGGAACACGTACACCGCAAGCGATGCGGCAGCCGGGCCGGATAACGGCAGCACGATGGACATAAAGTGGCGGAAATGCCCGCAGCCGTCGATACGCGCCGCTTCATAAAGCTCGCGCGGCAGCTGCATGAAAAACTGGCGAAGCAGGAACACGCCAAACGCCGAAGCCGCAAACGGCACGATAAGTCCTTGGAACGAATCAAGCCATCCCCAGCTTTTGACCGTCAAATAATTGGGGATAATCGTCACTTCCCACGGAATCATCATGGTACTGATAAATAGAGCGAACCATAACCGGCTGCCGGCGAACCGTATGTAGACAAATGCGTAAGCGGCCAGAGCCGCCGTCAGCACCTGAAGAACCATAATCGCGACGGCCAGAACAAAGCTGTTGATGATAAAGCCGAAAATCGGCACGGTATCAATGGCATTCTTCAGCTCCCCCGTGTAAAGGCCGGAGGGAAGAATCTTGGGCGGATATTGGCTTGCTTCGTCCGGCGTCATAAAGATTTGGGCGAGCAAGTATAGCAGCGGTCCCAGCACTAGCAGCGACAGCAGAATGAGCAGGCCGTAAAGGCTGAATAAACGGAATGGGCTGCGCGGATGGCTGAAAGCTTTCACTGGTAATGCACCTTCTTTCCGAGGACAAGGAATTGTACGGCCGTCAGCAGGAGCATCAGGATGAACAATACGATGGCCAGCGCGCTGCCGGTTCCGAACTGGTAGTTAATAAAAGCTTCCCGGTAGATGGAGTATACAAGCACATCCGTCGAACCTGCCGGACCGCCCCGGGTAAGGATATTGATTTGTCCAAACGATTGGAAGGCGCTCATGATCGACACAACCGCAAGGAAGAAAAGCGTTGGGGACAGCAGCGGAAGCTTGATCGAGAAGAACGTTCTCCACATCGAGGCGCCATCAATCCGGGAGCTGTCCATGACGTCATTGTCCAGCCCCTGAATCGCTGCCAGCAGCAGAACAAAAGGAAAACCGGAGCTCATCCATACGGTCATCAGCGAGACGGAACCAAGCGCCGCGCCGGGATCGGTCAGCCATTGGACTTGTCCGAAGCCAATTTGTTCAAGCAGGTAGTTGAGCATGCCAAGAGACGGATGATACAGAATCATCCACAGTATGGACGCCGTTCCGACGGAAAGAGCAAGCGGAATCGAGAAAATGAAGCGGAACAGCTTGCTCCCTCTTCCTGCCGAATGGACAAGACTGGCGCATAGCAAGCCGAGGATCAGTCCGGCAGGCACGGTCATCAGGGTGAATTTGACCGTAATCCAAAGGCTGTTCCAGAAAGCGGACGATTCCATCATCCGCGAATAATTGTCCCAGCCGGCATAGGCGGCGACCCTGCCGCGGGGGTCGGTAAGTTGAAAGCTCAGATAGACTGAACGTATCATCGGGTAAAAGAAAAACAAAATGAATATAACGACGCTCGGCGCCAGAAACAGGTAACCGAGCAGCTGTTCCCGCATCTTTCTCAGCATGCCTGCGGTAATGCGGCTGCCGGTTGAAGCTGCGGATGCCGGAGACAAGACCGACTTGGATTTGTCTGAATAGAGTGACGAGTTCATGTGTGACTACAACCGCCCTTTCAAGAGATTGTCTTGCCTGATTTGGCTTGGCAAGTCCAAGGATAACGACCATTTGTAAGTCCTATGTCAGCGTTTTATTAAGATTAAGAAATGTGACAACGCTTACTTGAAAATAAACGATGCCTTTCTAAAGATTTTCTTTAGATTTATAATCAGATTGGGACAGGCTAACCGTCGCGACCTATAATGAAGGCGAACTAAAGGGGCGATCAATGGGATCTGATTGGAGCCCGACTGGGAGGAATAAGAGAATGTCGATGGAAAAAGAAAATCATGCAGTCAGACCGATTGTAATTGGCCATAGGGGCGCAGCCGGAGAAGCACCCGAGAATACGCTTGCGAGCTTTAGCCTTGCTGCCGAGCAAGGCAGCCATATGGTAGAACTGGATATTCACTTGTCCGAGGACGGCAAGCTTATTGTCTGCCATGACGATACGCTGGACCGGACCACAAACGGCTCCGGAGCGATCCGCTCGCTGCATTCGGAGGTCATCCGCAAAGCGGATGCGGGAAGCTGGTTCTCCCCTTCGTTTGCCGGGGAGAAAGTTCCGTTCCTCGAGGAAGTCTATGATTTGCTTCCTAAGCACATCGAAATTAATGTAGAAGTCAAGGATTCCGCAGGCGCCCTTCTCGATCAGGTACTGCTGGATTATCTCCGAGGCGAAGGCCGTCTGGAGCGCACCGTTGTCTCTTCCTTCGACCATAAGCTGCTTCTAAGGCTGAAGCATGCTGAGCCGGAGCTCCGCATCGGATTGCTCTATGCCGCCGATCTCATCCATCATGCCTCGTACGCCGCGCTGCTGGAGACGGAGGTATGGTCGCTTCATCCCCATCATGGCCATATCGGAGCCCAGGATACCGAAGACGCAATCGCCGCGGGACTACAAATCTATCCTTACACGGCTAATCATCCTGCCGAATGGGACAAACTGATTTCCATCGGCGTAACGGGCATCATTACCGATTTTCCGGGTCTCTTGAACGAACATCTTAATCGTCTTTAATCGCTTGGCATGTCAAATAGCCTGCAGGATAATTCCCTGCAGGCTGTTTTTTATTTAACTATTAATGAAGTAAAATACTTGGCAGATTTTTTGCGGAAGAAGATGTTTCACCTTCCCGTATCGTGGTTAAGTACCTATCAAGCAAGACAAGCAAGGCAGACAAAACAAGCAAGCAAACCAATCGAAAGAAAGGTGATTCATATGTTAGGATGGGCTCTACTCTTCTTCATCTTCGCAATCGTCGCCGGCCTGTTCGGGTTTCTGGGCATCGCCTCCGCACTCGCTGGCATTGCGAAAATCCTGTTTGTGGTCTTCATTGTCCTCTTTATCGCATCCCTGATACTGGGACGAAGACGAGCATAACCAACATGCACCGGAAACACTGATTAAAAATCGAGGAGGAATTACAATGACAACTCAAACCATGACGACAAGAGTACACACGGTCAACAACATGCTGGAGGTACAAGAGCAGGTTCACCGCTTCGAACGCGACGGCTATGCGAGAGAGAACATCTTTGTACTGACTCACGATAAGGACCGCACGGAACGCATTGCCAAAAATACCGATGCCGAGCAAATCAGCGTATCCGCCGAAGGCGTCGGAACGGCTATCGCCAACATCTTCCGCTCTACCGGCGATGAGCTTCGCGCCAAGATGAGATCGCTAGGGATCTCGAAGCAATACGCGGAGCATCTGGAGAAAGAGATGGACAGGGATAAAATTCTGGTTATCGCCTGGGGCGGCAAGGAATACAAGGATGACGAATACGACTCCTCCGTCTACTATTATCCGGAATATCGTTTATAACCGAACATTTCCAAAATCAAAAGACCTACTCCTACGGGTAGGTCTTTGATCTATGGTATAGTGTTAAAAGAATAGGAACAGAGAAAGGAGTGCTCCCGGATGAGTATTATCATTGTTGACGATAACGCGACCAACCAGCTTATCATACAGACCATCCTGAATAAGGCCGGTTATCGGAATCTATTAACGGCCTCGTCAGCCCATGAGCTTTACGATATGCTTGGCACAGGAGGCTCCGCAGCTGCAGCAGACCTGGACGTCGAACTGATTCTGATGGATATGATGATGCCGGACATCGACGGTATTGAAGCATGCCGAACGGTGTTGCGGGATTGCCGTTACAAAGACATTCCCATCATATTCGTAACCGCGGTTGGCGATTCGAACAAAATGGCCGAAGCCCTCGATGCCGGAGCCAGCGATTACGTCATGAAGCCGATCAACCGGATGGAGCTGCTTGCCCGTATCCGTTCGGCGATGCGGCTGAAGCAAGAGATAGACCGTCACAAAGAACGCGACAAAAATATGAGATATAATCTGGAGCTGGCCAAGCAGGTACAGCTTAGCGTGCTCAGCACGGAGATTGACGATGAGAATGTGCGGATTAATGCGGCCTACCAGCCTTCTTCGGAGCTGGCGGGCGATTTCTACAACTGGTACAGGATTGACAAGAACCGTTATGGCGTAATCCTTCTGGATATGATGGGCCATGGCATTTCCTCTTCCCTTGTCTGCATGTACATCTCGTCCGTGCTTCGGGATACGATAACGCGCATGAACGATATGGAACAGGTGATGCATGAGCTTAACCGATATATGAATCAGCTGCATATCAAGGATGAACTGATGAACTACTATTTTACCGCCATTTATTTGGTGCTTGATGTGGAGAACAAGACGATCGAATACGTCAATGCCGGCCATCCCCCTGGAATCGCGTTCCTGGACGGCAAGCCCGCCCTTCTTGAACCTTGCTGCAGCGCTATTGGTTTATTTAATAAGCTCAAGGTAAGCAAAGGCCGTCTTCAATATGAGAAGGATGCCGGAATCGTCTTGTATACGGACGGATTAACCGACGGTATAGCTGCGATAACGGGTGAAGAACCCTCCTACGATACGTTAATCGATTTGATGAGAAATAATGAACAATTAGATCCATCCGGGCTGGTGGCTGCCATGATTCCGCAGGATAGCGGCACCGTGCAAAAGGACGATATCTGCCTTGTAACCTTGTATACGAAATAATTTTTACTTTAAACTGTTTCACCTCCCCCATGCCCGGGTAATTCAGTAATAAGACGAATGAATAAGGCTGGAGGGATAACGCATGAAGAATGCATTTATAGCATGTTACCTTGCAGGAGGGATCATCGGCATCGTGCCGCTTGCTTACATGTCTCTTCCTCATCCCGTTCATGAACAGCAGACAACGGCCGCAACATCAGCAACCGAGTGGGCGACCGTCTCGCATGCGGACTACACGGTATCCGACTTCAGGCTGCAATCCGTCAACGGGCTATCTCTTTACGATGATAAAATAACCGTAGAGCGTATGCTAGGCGATCCGGTCCAAGTCACCCGCGACGAATGGTTAACCGAAATGGAAACCTACGAATATCCAAACATGGACATCGTATTCCGTGACGGCATCATGGATGAAATCAAGGTTAGCGGCAGCGCAAGCACCGTCTGGATCGATGACGAAGAAATTCCGGTCTCGATCGAAGCGTTAACCCGGGCGCTCGGCAAGCCTGATTATAAAGCGGAGGACGGTATTGTATACGAACGGCAGGAGAATGTCCTGAAGCTTTTTATTAATTACGATACCGGGACTCTTGAATCTATCGCTTATTACCATACCTCCTCTATCTAACGGAGGACTATCTGAATTTAATGATCGGAGTGGATGAAATGAAGTCTCAGCAATTCCAGATTGAGCAAAAAGAAACAAACGAAAGCTATATTTTATCGCTTGGCGGCGAGCTCGACTTATCGGTCGTCACTCAGCTTAGAGCCGCGTTGGAACCGCTTATGGAGCGGACCGACCGCGCTCTTGTTCTTAATCTTCGCGATTTGAAATATATCGACAGCACGGGAATCGGCATTATCGTATCCGTGCTTAAATACCGTGACGGCATTAAAGCGCCTTTCTCCGTCCAAGACATTCCGCCTTCGATTCAACGGCTGTTTGATTTGACGGGCATATCCGGTTATTTATCGGAAGGGACACAGGGATAATCATGATACGATTACAAATTCCCTCCAATGCCGATTATATCGATATCGTAAGAGTATGCCTCTACGGTATTGCGTCCAAGCTGAATTTTTCCTATGAAGACATCGAAGATATGAAGGTCGCGGTATCCGAGGCTTGTACGAATGCTGTGCTGCATGGAAGCTCCGGGAAGGGAGACGGCAGCCTCATTGACGTTACCTTCCAGCCCTCCGAGGCGGGAATCACGATTGTGGTCAAAAATGACGGCCCTCCCTTCGAGCATTCCGAAATCGGTTCAGGCAGCCCTCCCCTGCAAGGGATCGAAATCAGCGAGCTGCCGGTTGGCGGCCTGGGCATTTATCTGATGGAGGCTCTTATGGATGAGGTATCGGTGCAATCTAGCGATAACGGTACCGAAGTGATTCTTACGAAATATGTCAGTGAATAAGAAAGACCGGCGAATGCTCGCCGGTCTTTTTTGCAGCATTAGGCACTGCCCACAATCGGAAATAGATCCTTGTTTCGGTCATACAACTGTTTGTATACCTCGTACTGCTTTTCGTAAATCTCTTTATGTTCAAGCATTGGCCGGATTGGCTCTTCATGAATATGCACGACGGCGGCTACTGCCTCCTCAAGATTGGCATACAACCCGATGCCTACGCCGGCCAGCATCGCAGCTCCCACGCAAGCCTGCTCTTTCATAGTGCTCGCATGTACTTCGCTGCCCAATACGTCCGCTAAAATCTGCTTCCACAGCTGGCTTTTGGCGCCTCCGCCGATTCGCCAAGCTCCTCCCGGGAGAACCAGCGATTGACCTCTTTGGTTTGCTCCGTAGAACGCTGGTCGCACCAGATGATAGCCGGTCTAATCACGTTATGATGACGATCAAGAACAACTAGGCCATGCATCTGTCCCGATAGACCAATTCCTTTAATCCGGCTCGGCTCAATGTCCGCCTGCTTGAGCGCAAGCGCTGAAGTCCGGCAAACGAGATCCCACCAGACTTCCGGATCCTGCTCCGCATGTCCGGACTCCGGGATGCTGATATCGTATTCCAGCTGCGAGAAGCCCAGAACGCTGCCCTCTGCATTCATGAGCAAAGACTTCACACTTGAAGTCCCGATATCGATTCCAAGCAATACGCTCATTCTTTCGAACTCCCTTAATCCTTTTTCACAAACAACCGCTCGCCGTCGGCAAGCTCCTCATAATGCTGCTTCCACGGGGCTATCAAATATTCCATACTGCCAAGTCCCAATATCCCCGACTCGGTCAAGCTGTCATGAAACAGCCGGTGGACGCGGTCCTGCAGCTCGGGATTAAAGTAAATCATGACATTGCGGCATAGAATGACATGAAATTCATTAAACGTGCTGTCCGTTGCCAGATTATGCTGGGCGAACATCATATGCTGCGCCAGAGAACGGTCGAATATCGCATAATCCCGGTCAGTCGTATAATAAGCCGAGAATTCCTTTGTTCCGCCTGCCTGCAAATAGTTTTTGGTAAAAGCCTGCATCCGCTTCAGCGGAAACTTCCCTTCCTTCGCCTGCTCGATGGCACGCTCGCTCATATCGGTCGCATAAATTCTCGCCTTCCCGAGCAGTCCTTCTTCCTGCAGCAGTATAGCCATGGAATACACTTCTTCGCCCGTTGAACAGCCCGCATGCCAAATCCGGATTTCCGGCAGTTTGCCAAGCAGCGGAACAACCCGTTCGCGAAATGCCCGGAAGAAGCTTGGATCCCGGTACATCTCCGTAACTTTAATAGAGAAATCATTGGTCAGCTTTTGGACGTAATCCGGCTCATGCAGAACCTTATTCAGCAGTCCGGTAACCGTAGGCACGCCATCCATACACATCCGGTTTCGTATGCGCCGCCGGAGCGAGGACCTCAAGTAATGACGGAAATCATAACCGTAAGCACGGAACAGTCCTTCTATCAGCAGCTCGATTTCAATATCTTCCCATTCGTTGGCCGGCAGTTCATCGAGCGTATGATCCGGTAATTCAAAGTGCTGCAGATCGTCCATTAATTCCCCACCTGTTTCGTCAGCCATACTTGCATAAGCGAATACAGCTGATCCATTTGTAATGGCTTGCTGATATAATCCGAAGCACCGGCTTCCAGACATTTATCCCGGTCCGATTTCATCGCCTTGGCCGTTAACGCGATAATCGGCATCGCCTGAAGCTCCTGCTGCTTGCGCATCTCTCGCATCGTTTCAAAGCCATCCATCAGCGGCATCATAATATCCATGAGCACAAGATCGAAATCTTTATTTTCCTTTAAAATCTCCATGCACGCTCTGCCGTTGCCAGCTACGGTTACCTGCATCTTCTTGTTCTCGAGCGCATTAACGAGCGCAAATACATTTCGCGCATCGTCTTCTACCAGCAGTACTTTTTTCCCGGCAAACACATTGTTGCAGGTCTCCTCTTCCACAGCATGCTGCTCGGATTGCTGTTTCTCCTGCACCGGCACCGTCTCGGTCAGCTCGATGGCCGCCGACGCTTCCTGCTGGGCCAGTTGAATGGTATCCGCCATTTCTTGACTGAGGATGGGCAGATATACGGTAAAACAGCTTCCTTCGCCAAGGGTACTGTCGAGCCGGATGTATCCGCCAAGCAGCTTCACAAACTCGTTACAAATCGACAGTCCTAGTCCCGTACCGCCATAAATCCGGTTCGTCTTGCCGTCTACCTGCTGGAACGCTTCAAAGATCAGCTTCTGCTTGTCCTTTGGAATACCGATTCCCGTATCCTTCACGGAGATGGCAAGCATTCCGTCATCCGTATGGTCAAATCCCAATTGTACGGAGCCATTCTCCGTAAACTTGAAGGCGTTGGATAGCAGATTTCTCAAAATTTGCTGCAGGCGCTGCCCGTCCGTATACCATACGGCAGGAAGGTTCTCGGCCATGTCTATGGCAAAGCCAATTCCTCTTTTTTCCGCAATCGGGTTAAAGGTCAGCTTCATAAGCTCCGGAATTTCCGTCAGATTAACCTCGTCCACGGTCAAAATCACTTTACCCGCCTCAATTTTCGACAGATCCAGAATATCGTCGATCAGCTTGAGCAAATCGGTACCCGAAGTATGAATAACTTTGGCGTAACCTTCCTCGTCTTCATTTAACGTGCGATTTTCGTTCTCTGCCAGCAGCTGGGATAAGATCAGAATGCTATTGAGCGGCGTACGAAGCTCATGCGACATATTCGCGAGGAAATTGGATTTGTACTGCGAGCTTTTCTCCAGCTGCTCGGAATAATCCTCTAACTCTTCCTTCGCTTTCTCGAGCTCTTTCGTCTTCTGCTCGGCAACCAGATATTGCTCCTCCAGATGCTCGGTTGTCATCCGCATCTCTTCCTGCTGCATCTGGAGCTCTTCGGTCAGGACTTGGGATTCGCTGAGCAGACGTTCGACTTCCATGCGTCCGGCTACATTGTTAACCGCGATGCCGAAGTCTTTTTCGACCTCCTCCATCAGCTTCAGATGCTGAGAGGTGAAAGACTCTAACGAAGCGAATTCGATTACGGCCTCCAACCGGTCCTCGTATTCAACCGGTATGATTAATATGCTTCTCGGCTCCAGCTCGACAAGCCCGGTTGAAATCAGAGGCGCGTGGTCCTTCGTTTGATTGATGAGAAAAACGCGTTTTTCAAGCGCGCATTGCCCTGCCAATCCTTCGCCGAACCGGATATGGGACTTGCCTGCATCTTCGCCTGTGCTGGCATAAGAAGCCAGCTTCTCCAACCGCTGCTGATCGCCTGCCCCTCGACGGATATAGAATACGCCATAAGAGGCATTCACCATCGGAGCTACCTTTGTCAGAAAGGTGCGGGCCAGAACCTGCAGATCGTTAATGCCCTGCGTCATGGTTGCGACTTCCGCAACCTTGGATTGAATCCAGTTTTTGGCCTCAAGGCTTGCAAGCAGCTCGTTGGTTGCATCCCCAAGCTCCTTGATCTCGTCCCTCGTATTGACTTTGATCCGGGTAGCCAAATTGCCGCCGGAAGAGGCAATTTCCTTAATGGTCTCAACAACCTGCTTAATCGTTTTTACAATAGAGCCGGATACAAAGGAAACGATCATAAACGAAATAATCGTTGCGGCCAGCAGCAGCAGGTAGATCCCAATGGTGAGGATCCGGTTTTTATTTTCCAGGTCTATGATGTGCAGCTTTGTGGCCTGAACCTCCTGATTTCCGATCGCATCGAATTTGGAACGGAGGTTGTCCATCTGCTGTTTGCCGACGTCATTCTGGAAGAAGGCGATAATATCAGCCTCTCTTCCATCCTTTTTCATCGCAATTGTTGGCTCCGCCGCTTTGTTGATCCATTCCTGAATGGTCAGCTTAATCTCTTCTAGTTGTTTTTGCGTGCTTGGATTATCGGAAACAAAAGCGTACAAGCTGCTATAATTGCTTTCCCATTGAGACTTTCCTTTATCGTATGGATCCAGATAGCTTTCTTCACCCGTAATGATATAACCGCGCTGGGCCGTCTCCATGCTTATCGCATCGTATTGAATGGAAGCAATCAGGTTATGAACCTCCACGTCCCGGGTTGTTATCGTCTCGACTTCTTTTTGCAGTGCCTCTATGCGGTCCGTCACCGTTACAATCGAAGCCCCTAAACAGATAAGAATGAGGAAATACCCGATTGCAATCTTGGTTCTGATATTGAATTTGAGTGCTCGCAGCATAGAAATCTCCTTCTCTCTTAATCTCTTAAATCAAGTATACCATTATATTTACAATTAGACGGCTGTTTCATTTACATATTTCTAGGGTATTTAAAGAAAAAAAGAGGATGTGATTGTAATGGATATTTTCATTCAGATCGTTATTGCCGTCATTACGGTTGCTTTCGTCATCCTGATGTTTTTCCTTATTCAGACCATTAAAGCGTTAACCGCAACCTTAAACGAAGTGCGAAATACGGTCGGGGAGCTTCGAACCGATGTCTCCCAGATTAGCGGCGACGTGAAGGAAATGATTCACAATACCAATGAAATGACCTTTGACGTCCGCACGAAGCTCCGCTCGCTGGACGTCGTATTCGCCACCGTGCATGACATCGGCCAGACCTTGCACAGCTTTACCGGCGTAATGAAGGAAACGGCCGCGGGTCTAGTTACTACAGTCAAAAACAAGGCCAAGCGGGAAGTTTATGATAGCGGAACCGCCCGGCCAAGCAGCGGAAAGCTAACGGGCGCGATAGCGGACGGCATCATCTCCACCTTGAGGATTTGGAGAAAACTCAAACAACATTAAGCTATAATAGGATTAGCGGAGAGGAACGGGAACAATGATGAAACCATGGACTAGCTTAACTATACCGGCGAAAGCCGAATATATTGATATCGTGCGGCTGACCCTGTCGGGGCTTGCCGCCAAGGAAGGCTTTTCTTATGAAGAAATAGAAGATATGAAGGTAGCCGTTACAGAAGCGTGCAGCAACGTTGTTCTGCATGCCTATAACGGAGGGGATTTCGGGGTTATCGAGGTCACCTTTGAAGCGGAGGAGGACTCCTTTCAAATACGGGTCAAGGATTCCGGGAGCAGCTTTCACTACGAGCCAACCGTTATTGCCCATGCTCCCTTGCATCATAAGCCGTTAATCGACGCGAATGTGGGCGGTCTCGGTCTTTTTCTGATGCAGGCTCTGATGGACCAGGTGGAGGTCCGCTCGGAATTAGGCACAGAGGTGATTCTAACCAAGCGACTTGGTAGGAAAGAGGAGATGGCATGAAATCACAATCATCCTGCCTGAATCAGAATCAAATTGCTGATCTGCTTCAAAGATATAAGGAAATGAGCTGCAATGATGCCGCAACGGCATTGTTGCAGCATTTTGAATCATTGGTCCGGATGGCCGTGTCGAAAATATCGAGAAACCGCCCCGATCTTTATGAGGACCTGTATCAGGTCGGCCAAATGTCCATGCTGCGGCTGTTCAAGCAGTATGACAGCGACAAAGGCGTCCCGTTCGAAGGGTATGCCATGAAAAGCGTAATAGGCCAGCTGAAAAACTATTTGCGCGACAAGTCCTGGTACATACAGGTGCCTCGAAACATGAAGGAAAAAGGCCTGCTCGTCCAAAAAGCCATCGATGAGCTGACGACCAAGCTCGAACGCTCTCCCAAGATGGACGAGATTGCCGATTATCTGGGCTTATCGGTGGAGGAGACCATTGAGGTCTTGTCTTCCCGCGAATCCTATCAATATGTCTCGCTCGATACCCCGCTTTCCAGCGAGGGCGACAGTGCGACGATTGGCGATGTCATTAGCGATAACAGCGATAAATACAGCCTTGTCGATAACCGGCTCGCTCTTAGCGAGGCCATGGCACAGCTTAAGGATGAAGAACGCAAGGTACTCGTTCTCGTCTATCAGCATGGTCAATCCCAACGGGAAATAGCCGATCAGCTTGGCGTATCCCAAATGAGCGTATCCCGCTTCCAGAAGCGCGCGCTTGATAAATTAAGACAGCTTCTTCACCCGCCGCAAAGCGAAGGGGGCTAATAGTCATAAAGTAAAAAACCGAAAGAATGCCGATGCATTTAAGAAAAAGAAAATCTAGGGCATTTTCTTCACACATGACAAAGCAGCCTGTTTCCCATATCGGATGCTTTGTCACGTGGTGAAGCTATAGTTCCGACGTTAGTTCAGGCTATTTAACCAGATGTGAGAATTAAGGGCATACGCTTCATTTCATAGATTTTTTGGAGAGTTTGGACATGCTTCCTCTTCTCGTCATCAGCCTCTGCGATATCCGGTTCATCCGCGATCAGACTTGCGAGATCCTCGCCCAGATAACCCCATCCACTGGTATCCCAATCGATAAGCGCGATATTCCCATCAGCATAGATAAGATTCGTTACCCAGAAGTCCCTGTGACAGGGTCACCTTAATTTTTTTTAATTAACAAGAGATTTACCCAATAGTTGTTCCAATACATCCAACAGTTTTAAATTCTGACCGAAATAACTTACAACCAGTTTATCTTTTATATATAAATGCGGTATTCCGGTAAAATCTATTACTGGACTTGTGTATAGAGGTATTTTTTCTTCAACTGATTTTTCTACGTCCTCTGGGATTTCAATGTAAATCCGCTCACTTTCATCCACCAACAAAATCGTGTTCTTCTTTGTATTCAAATTTGGCATTTCTTTATTTACTTCTTTCGTAATATCTTTCACTTTAAGATCATGGCCCTTAAGTTCCCTTATAAACTTTGCTATGTTTGAGTTGTCAACATTAAAGACTGTTAGGCTGATAAGCATAATAATCCCAATTACAGCAGACGCAAAAATGCCTTTTTTCACTTTACCCTCCTTTGAGCGGCGAGAACTTTCCAGGTTCGCGAGATCACTAATTGAACTATCAACTATCGTTCCCCGAGGGAGCTTAATAGTATTGGTATTCAAGACAAACTGTATTTATTAAGCTATCTAAGAAACCAATCCTCTGTTCAACTGAATCTACATGCGTTTGGTGATGGTGTCCACGTTGGAATTTGTAGTCCAGTCGTACGTATGTTGAAAACCAAATGCTTTCAATTTCTCAGGTCCTCGCCGCACGTTTTCTATGTTTTTTTAGACTGACTATCTAAACATGCAGTTATATATTAGCACATATTGGAAGTATCCTGCCCTATCGTTGAACAAAGGCAGCAATATCCTTCGGTAAAAAGCGTCAGCTAAGAATTACGGTCTTGTTCAGATCACGTTTGGGCGCGTGTCGCGTATTCTATCGAGAAAGGATTTTGATTCACGGAGGCAACCACAGTGGGATATTACGTAACGGTAGAGCCAGGCGTAAAGCTCTACGTAGAGGACATCAACCCGGGAGGAAGCAAGACGATCGTGTTTCTTCATGGCTGGCCGCTCAGCCATGACCAGTTCGAGTATCAGTTCGATGTACTGCCGAGCGCAGGGTTTCGCTGCATCGGTATCGACTGGCGCGGCTTCGGTAAGTCAGATCGTCCCTATGACGGTTATACTTTAGAGCGGCTTGCGGACGATATCCGCACAGTTGTTGACACGCTACAGTTGAAAGATTTCGTGCTCGTCGGACATTCGACCGGAGGCGCAATAGCTATCAAATACGTGGTGCGTTACAATGGCGGAGACGTATCCAAGCTCGTGTTAATAGACGCGGCAGCGCCTAGGGGCTTCACCAAAGAGACTGCAGCGCAGCTGCTGAAACAAACGTTGAACGACCGGGCAAATATGATCCGCGGCGTAACTGACATTTTCTTTTTCCAGTACATTACAAAACCATTCTCAGACTGGTTCAACCAGATGGGCATGCAAGCTGCCGGCTGGTCAACGGCCGCGATCATCATCATGCTGCGCGACTTCGATCTGAATGCCGACCTGCCAAGCATCAAAGTGCCGACACTGATCGTACATGGCATACACGACAAGGTTATTCCATTCAGCCAGGCAGAAGAGATGCATCGAAAAATCCCCCATTCACGGCTCGTGCCGTTCATGTACAGCGGCCACGGTTCGTTCTACGAAGAACGCGACAAGTTCAATGAGTTACTTCGGAAATTCACTGTAATGAATTAATGAATAAAACGGCAGCTGACCAGTCAGCTGCCGTCGTATTTTCTTAAGCTATCGTTTCCTGATCGAAATACAATACCTACTTGCAAACAATCATGGAGAGCTGAATTCTGTAAATGAATGTGAATCTTCATCGGGATTGTATCTCCCCCACGTATACCAGGCAGACTGCGACGAAGTTGATTGAAACGCTGCGTTCCCTGGCACTACGACCAATGCCTTTTATGTCCAGAATTTCTTCACATGGGGGATTTGCTCCAAGAGCTCATCCAGCCTTGTCTCAAGCTTCAACTTGCCTTTAATTCTCCTCCCCTAGTATCGTTCGATTTTCATCAAGCCGCACTTTATAAGATTCCCCCCATGCTTTCATCGACATAATGACCGGTTCCAAAGTCCTTCCGAAATCAGTAAGGGAGTATTCTACTCTTGGCGGAACCTCTTTATATATTTCTCGATGAATGATGCCATCATGTTCAAGCTCTCTTAACTGCAATGTGAGCATAAACTGCGTAATTCCCGGATTGAGGCGCCTGAATTCATTGAATCTTTTCGTTCCGTCCAGGAGCTGATAGAGAATAATCCCCTTCCACTTTCCACCAATAACATCCAGCGTTGTTTCAACCGGACATGCTTGCATATCCGGACTCACGCCATATTTATTTCTTCGGTCACCCATCAGCTTATCACCCCAAAGGTTTGATTTTTAATACTATATCATAAAAATATGCGTACTTACTTAAAGTAATCGAATTGACTTACAATGCAACTGTACAACATTTCCCATTTGAGAGGATTGATATCCATGAATACTCACCAAAAAATGAAAGCGGTCGGTGCTTACCGATACCTCCCAATATCCAATCCGGATAGCCTTATTGATCTGCATTTGGATAAACCGGAACCTACAGGCCGCGATTTGCTTGTAAATGTAAAAGCAATCTCTGTCAACCCTGCAGACGTAGGTGTTCGCGAAAAACATAACTACGAAGCCGAATCACCGAAAATTCTTGGTTGGGATGCTGCTGGAATCGTGGAACAAGTTGGTCCTGACTGTCAATTATTTAAACCTGGGGACAAGATCTATTATGCGGGCAGTGTGGCTCGATCAGGCAGTAATAGTGAATTTCATTTGGTTGATGAACGGATTGCAGGAAATATGCCAAGAAGTTTGGATTTCGCCGCCGCCGCCGCATTACCGCTTACTTCGATAACTGCATGGGAGGGCCTATTTGATCGTTTAGGAGTTAGCCTAAACGCAAATGAAAACAAAAGTATACTTATTATCGGTGCAGCTGGAGGAGTAGGATCGATTGCCATTCAACTTGCCAAATTAGCAGGTTTGACTGTCATCGGTACTGCTTCGCGACCAGAGTCAACTCAATGGGTCAAAAGTCTAGGTGCGGATTTTATAATAAACCACAACACCCCTTTTCAACCTCAGCTCAAGGAATTTGGTATAGACAACGTAGATTATATCTTTTGCTTGAATGATACTGTACAACATCTAGCGGATATGGCGGAGGTCATTACCCCCCAAGGTATAATTTGTTGTATCGTTCCTGCAGATAAGGCTACCTGGGCAGGAAGCTTGAAGATGGACTTGCTATTTTCTAAAAGTATAACGTTTGTATGGGAGTTGATGTTTACACGGTCCTTGTTTCATACCAACGACATGATTAAACAACACGAATTGCTGAATAACCTGGCGGACTTAATCGATGATGGAAAATTAAAAACTACGTTAAATGAACGACTAGAACCCATTAATGCAGCAAACCTACGTTTAGCACATGAGAAGTTGGAAACTGGACGTTCCATTGGAAAAATTGTTTTAGAAAACTTCTGATACTACAAAGAAAAGGTACGTTTCCTTTTTTTCCGCCCTAAATCTACAGCCTTCACTCGCCAATATACTACCACATATTGGAACTTAATGGCCCTTTCTTAATTAAAAAGAAGCAGCTGCGGATAGCCGGCTGCTTCTTCGTACGTTGAACTAATGTTCTCCATAGCTTAATGAACTAGCATCGAATTCGTTAACGTTAAAACGTAATACTATTACCTTATTTCAACGCAATTTCAAACTTCGCTCCTGACTCGCCCGCGAACATAATGGTGCCATTCTTAGGAAGTACAGTTGCTTTGCCTGGTTTGACGATACCAAGACCGACGCATGCTCCGTTCTCGTCATACACGGCATATGAGCCCTTGGAAGTAGATGTTACCGTCATGGTCTTGCCGGCGGCACGATCCGGAATCGAGTACCACTTGGCATAACCGCTTGCCTGAATGGTCGTTGAAGAGTGTTTGCCCGTGTAGATCGGCTTCAAAGCATCTTCGCTTACTAAAAGGCTTCCCCCATAACGAAGGTACTCAACGCCATCTTGCTCGTAGAAATCAAGCGGCGTAACGTCTCTGCTGCCTGTCGTAGGAATCTGATGGTCAGCGACAGCTGTATTCAGACCCGTAATTCTCTGGTCTATAACGTAACCAGGTGCTTCCTTAAACAATTGAACTTGTATGGAGCCGAGGCTCAATAAGGCGACGGAAGTATATTTCTCGTTAATGACATAATAACGTTTACCGTCCCGTTCCTTCCATGCATGAAGTACCTCTTCAGAGACATCGTTAGGTTTGAGCTTCTCGGCAGCATATACCGATAAGGCTAGCTGTCCGAGTCCCGGTAACGATAGATATTGACGAGTCCACAAGTAGGTACGGCCGTTGTTCTCCTTGACGATATTAATTTTCACGTTTCCGTCCGCGCTCATAAATGAGCCATCTGCGGAATACGTGTATTTCTCTGCCGGATAATTTGGAACTTGAGGCGTCGCGATCGACAACTCCCCGCCCTTTGCAATGTTAACAGTAAGTAATTGATTCGTTGCACCATACACCCCTGCAGAATCCAGCAATTCCGCTGGCATGTCAGCTTTAACAGGTGCTCCGTATGACTTATCGGCCTTAATTTCATCTATGGTCCCTTTTTCCTTCAAGGCATGGAGCAGAATCTGGTTGGCCAGCAGCTGATTGGTTGTGCTGGAGCCTCCTGATGACAACACGGCCGCAGCCATGTTTTCTCCGGGAAGAACGACTAGCGACGCGTGATACAGAATCGTATCTCCGCCCTTGGTCAGTGCCTGGATGCCATATTCGCCGAACGGGAACATGTTGACGCTGTCCCAGCCCAAGCCATAATTGACCACGGTATCCGCATCCTTCGGCCAGAGGCCCTTCTTATACTCGGCTTGCGCCATCGCATTTACCGAGCCTGATGATAGTATGCCTGCAGCTTGCCCGGTAAAAATCTGAGAGAATCGAGCTAAATCTTCCGCCGTGGAATAGATTCCTCCCGTTCCAATAGCGTTGACCGTTTCTCTTGGAAGTTGAGTTTGGGAATTAGGGAAATAAAGTGCAGCAAACTGGGATGTATTTAGGTGATCCAGAGGTGTTTTCGTATTCATCATCCCCAGAGGTTCGGTAAAATTCTGATGGATGTAGGACGTAAAATCGGTACCGCTTACTCTTTCAACTAAAATTTCTGCTAGAGAAAAGCAGTCATTGCAATAGACCGAATAGGCGCCAGGCTCAGCTTTTAATTGCTGTTCAGCCAGTTGCTTAAGAAGCGTATCGTGCGCGTAAGTATCGTTATCCGAGAATAAGAATGCATTCGTCAGTGATGACCCGTTAAAACCGGCAGAGTGATTCAGCAGCATACGGGGAGTTATTTGCTTGTATCGGTCGTCCTTCATTGTAAAATCGGAGACGTATTCCGCGACGGGTCGATCCAGATTAATCTTTCCTGCGTCCACCAGCTTCATCACGGCTGCCGCCGTGAACATTTTGCTTGTCGAGCCGATGCCGTACATCGTTCCAGCAGTTAATGGCTTCTTTCCAGCAGCATCGTTAATGCCGGATTGACCAGAGACAACGATCTTCCCTTGATCGATCAGCGCGTATTGGACGCTTGTTGTCCCGTATTGGCCCGTTAGGAGCGAAGCTTTCTCGGATGCGGTCTTCCGGGTATCCTCATAAGAAAGTAGCCCCTTGCCCGGATCGGCTGCCACTACGCCCACCGGCGCCAGCATCGACAACATCAATGTCACTATAGCCAGCATTAGAAACAATCTTCTAGTTCTCATAATACCTCCTAAAAAGAATTATCACACAAATGGCTATGTTCAGGTCATTTGTGATGATTCTTACTACGTAAGCATGAGCTTATAATCGTAGTCACAGGTATTACGTTAAACCTTCTCAAAAGTTCCTTTAATTTGGAATAAATTCTTGTAATTTCAAATCCAGTTGGGCAAGCAGCGGTCCATTTACCCTTTTATCCTATCGTGTAGGGGGAGTATAATGCCATTTCCAAGCAATGCGCAATTTGTCCCGCTAACACTCAGCGGCGCGCCCGTAACGGATCCTGTACGATACGTTTCGCCCGACCAACTCTTTATAGTGGTCTGAAACTTTATTTTACTGTCTAACCCTTTACTTTTCAGTCTAATCCTTTTTTTGAGACAACCTCTATTCTAGTCAACTTTAATAAAATGCAGAACTTCATTTATTTACTTAAGTTACAACACACTGAGAATCTATATTTTCTACGGAGAAAAATCTTTTCCTTCAGAGTCGAACATAAAAAATAGCGTTGCAAGTTGCAACGCTATTTTTTATGTTTTTCTAATTAGCCGACGACTTCATCTTGTCTTTCATATCGTCTTTGGCGGAGCTGAAGGCATCCATGACATGCTCATTGGATTTCTTCGCCCTATCCGTCAAATCCGACGCTTCTTCCCTTACGCTGGACAGAACGTCCTTCGTTTTATCCCTCGCCGTGGAAGCAAGTTCCTGAGTACGCTGGCTGAGTGCCTGGAACTTATTCGAGATATCCTCCCTCAGCTGCACACCTGTTTTCGGCGCTAGCAGAAGCGCCCCGACAGCACCAACCGCTGTCCCTACAATTGTACCTACCAGCAGACCGCTACCTGTGTTTTCCTTTGGCATAGTTATCTCTCCTTTATTCCGTTCTCGTATTCGAAACCGTATTCGATCTCGTATTATCTATTACACCATTGCGGGTCTTTTGAAACAGCAAAGTATGTGCGCATTCTTTTAATAAAAATCATTGCATCTTTTTATGTTTATGTCATATACTGTTTATACAATAATCAGTGTACGATGTACACAGAAATGAGGCGCTTTGTGAAATCAATGGCGATTGAAGTATCGGGGCTCCGTAAAAGCTTCGGCAAACAAACCGTATTAAGCGGACTTGACCTGTCCGTACCGGCTGGAACCGTATTTGCCCTGCTGGGTCCTAACGGAGCCGGCAAAACAACTCTGATTCATATTTTATCTACCTTGATTGCACCCGACGGCGGAAAGGTTTTAGTTGGAGGCTGCAATGTCCAGACCGAGCAGGAGCTGGTCAAGCAGCATATCAGTCTCACCGGCCAGTTCGCGGCTGTGGACGAGGTCTTGTCCGCCGAAGAAAATTTGCGCATGATCGGCAGGCTGTCTGGACTTTCTTCGGCACAGTCCCGAACGCGTACGGAAGAGCTGTTACGGGCATTTGATCTTGCTCACGCCGCAAAGAAACGGGTAAAAACCTATTCGGGAGGCATGCGCCGAAGACTGGATCTTGCCATCAGCCTTGTGGTCGACCGCCCCGTTATCTTTCTGGATGAACCAACTACCGGTCTGGATACCGTCAGCCGGCGGGCATTGTGGGATATTATTAGCGAACTGGCGAGTCAAGGCAGAACGATCTTTCTGACTACGCAATATTTGGAGGAAGCCGATCAGCTGGCCGATCAGATTGCCGTCATAAATGGCGGCCGGATCGTGGCATCCGGCAGTGCGGAACAATTAAAGGCACGTGTCGGAGGAGAAGTCATTGAATTATTAAACGGCCATGATGAAGTCATTCATACGGTACCAACAACAGGCAGCATTCACGATATAAGCCGTACGCTGAACGATCTTGTTCATTCGGTTCCGCCCGGGACACGGGTCCATATCCGCAGACCTAGCATGGACGATGTTTTTGTCGCGTTAACAACAAACGGGAAAGAGGTGCAACACGTATGATCGCTTCAACGAAACCTGTAAAACCGGCATCCATGCTGACAACCAACCTTGTCTTCATCGGCCGGAGTCTGCGGCACAGCCTGCGTAATACGGAAGCTCTGATTATGGCGATTATGCTTCCCGTGATGCTGATGCTTCTCTTTACGTACGTCTTTGGAGGAGCAATCGATTCCAGCGGTGATTATGTGAATTACGTTGTTCCCGGCATTATTTTGCTCTGCGCGGGATTTGGCTCTTCAAGCACCGCCGTTGACGTATCCAATGATATGACCAATGGCATTATCGACCGGTTCCGGACGATGCCGATCAAGAGTTTAAGCGTTGTGACCGGTCATGTCGCGGCTAGTCTCGCCCGCAATTTGTTTGCAACTGCCGTTGTTATTGGAGTCGCTTTGCTTGTAGGCTTCCGGCCAAACGCCGGCTTTATCGAATGGGTGCTGGCGATTGCCGTCATTACCCTGTTTATATTGACCTTCACCTGGTTATTCGCAGCTATCGGCCTGGTAGCGGGAAGTCCGGCGGCAGAAAGCGGATACGGCTTTGCGCTTCTGTTCCTCCCTTATCTGTCCAGCGCCTTTGTGCCAACGGATACGATGCCTTCGTGGCTGCAAGGCGTAGCCAACCATCAGCCGATTACGCCGGTGATCGAGACGATACGGGGATTGCTGACGGGTACGCCGCTGGATAACAGTGCTTGGTGGGCAGTTGGCTGGTGCCTGCTGATCTTGGCGCTTGCGTTCATCTGGAGCATCTCCTCCTTCCGCAAAAAAGCCGGACGCCGTTAATCCGATTTCCTGAAACAGAAAAGCCAGCCATCTGATGAGTTGTCATCAAATGGCTGGCTTTTTCATCTAACCTTTGGATGCAAGATAATGCTCGATCCCGTCCAGAATCCGCTCCAAGCCAAAATCGAAATCATTGCCGATCGGATTATCCGCGGGATTCTCCTCCGTGTATACGCCTGATGCAATAAGCGGCTGCAGGTCTGGATAACGATCCTGCTTCACGAGAATCTTAAGCGCCTTCGTATAATCGAGGCCGCTGAAGGAGCCCGGACTTGCCCCTCCTTCAATCGCCCGAACCATGTCTCTTTGAATCTGACCGGTGGAACGCGCGTAATTGCTCAGCAGCAGAACGGTAGACATTTTCTCATAATCATTAAGCGGAAGCTTCCGCATCGGCCGCAAGGCCAAATCCACAAACAGCAGATTATGAGGAGTTAGGGGTACGCCGGATACCGGGATATCCGCATACCAGGGATGCTTTAGAAAGACGTGTATGCAATCCCGCACATACTGCCGCATCCCCTCGCGCCAATCCGCCTCTTCTTCCTCCGGCCGATCCGGAAGCTTGCAAACAGACTCCTGCATGAGCAGCAGCAGATCATCTTTGCTTTGCACATAACGGTACAGCGACATCGCCGTAAAACCCAATGATGCCGCAACCCGGCTCATCGAGACAGCATGCAGACCTTCCTTATCCGCAAGTTCAACTGCAGCCGCTACAATCTGATCAATGGACAGCTCGCGCTTTGGTCCCCTCTGCGGCTCCTTTACCAGCCCCCATGCCAATGCAACCCCGCGCGGCAGGCTTTTTAATACGTCTTCCTCATCCCCATGCTCCATACCATTATCCTCCATACCGGCCTTGCCGTAATTGTGTACTTGATAAACAGTATATCATACATTGAGTCGGAGCAAAAAAAACAGCCCCTCTGTAAAGGAGCTGTTTCTTCTAATCCATGCCATGCTCTTCGCGGATCTTATACAATCCCCGGAGCAATAATTCCGCGGGGTCTCGGTTAATCAAAAGATGCGTATACAAGAGATGCAGAGAGAAAGCGCAAACATTATTGCCGTCGGAAATCGCCGGGAAACCCGTTTCGAATACAGGTCCTTTCAGCTCTTCGTTCCAGGCAAGGCCTGCATGTACCTTCTCCTCGGGGAATTCGTCTTCAACAGACTTGATGCAATGCGGGATGAGAACTTTATCGATTAAAGCTTTGGCATCATCTTCGCTTGCAGGAGGCTGCGGAAGCGGCTTACCCCCTTCGGTCTTCATCAATTCGTAGAAGAACGAAGCCATCCATTCTGTCGCCTCTTCGTTGCCCGCTTGGAAATTCGCGATTAACTCACGAAGGAAAAAGCCGCAAACGTAATCGCTGCCGGATTCATCCTTTACTTTGTAAACAAACACGGGACCATAAAGCTCTTGGTTCAATACTTGCCCTTGAACATCTTCGAAATGCTGTCTCAAAGCGACAAAGCCGTTATGCTGGACCGCCTTGACAAGCTCAGCGAATTGCTTCGCTTCTTCCTCTGAATTGCCTTGGATCTCTTCGTTTGTCGTCTCATTATTCATTATTCGCTTCACCCGTAATCATCATATCATTCCAACAAATCATCAGTCTAGTCCAAAAGAAAAACCGCCCCTCAAAGAGACGGTTCGTCAATCTTCTTTACTCTACGCCATACTTCTGGCGAAGCTTGGCCAATTGGACAAGAATCGTATCCGAAGGATCGCGGTTCAATTGCATCATCTTATAAAGATAATGAATCGGGAATACGCATTTCTCTTCCGGAACATCCTTGAAGCCGAGCTCAAGAACAGGCGTAAGGTTCTCATCAAGCCCTCTGTTGCCCGTAATCGCAAGCGGCGCAAATTCCTCGCTGACCGCGCTCAGGCAATGCGGGAACAATACATGATCGATAAACTCTTCTTCCTTCTGTTCGCTTTCTGGAGGAGCGGGCAGCTCTTTGCCGCCTTTGTTCGTCTTCATGAGCTCGTAGAAGAAGGAAGCCATCCATTCGCCCGCCTCACGGCCGCCATCCTGGAACTGTTCCGCCAGCTCGCGCAGGAAAAAGCCGCAGTCATACGTTTTCTTGAAGTCATTCGTCACGCGGTAAATAAAGATCTGTCCAAACTTCTCATCGTTCACTATAAGACCTTCCACATGAGGGAAGAACGGTCTGAGAGTCGCGAGTCCTTTCTGGAAGATCGTCTTCATAAGCGCGTCCCAGACTTCGGTATTATCGGTATTTTCGTTATTATTCGCATTCGTAACATCATTATTCATATTGTTATTCACCCTCAAGCATCATACCATCCGGCGCTTCGCACCGTCCAGTGCTATACTTTTACAGCCTAGCCTTTGCTTACGAAAAACGGCAGCTTCTCGATACCAGCCAGGCGTAAATATACAAACAGCTGGCCTTTATGATGAATCTCGTGGTCTTTGGCATTTTGCAGCAGAGCGAGGCCCGGAAGCGAGTTGCCAAAGAAATCGATTGGCGCCGCGAGCCGTTCCGGCGTAAGGGAACGAAGAACGTCTTCCGTCTGTTCCGTTGCTGTTGCCACGGCAGTCTTCAGTTCCTCGATTGTTGTTGGCGCAGCCGGCTTTGCCCCTGGCGTATAAACGCCGTTTTGTACCGTCTTCGCGAACATATCCATCGCCCCGGTAATATGCAGGACAAGCTCTGCAAGCGACATTCCTTTCTCCCAAGGCTTGTAGGACAGCTGTTCTGTTGTCACGTCCGCCAGCATGTCGTGAAGGACGTTGCGGTGGCTTTTCCAGCCTGCAATAAACTCATTGATGTTCGTCATCTCATGATCTCTCCTCTGAATCAACTTTAACAGTATTCATTATAAGGGCTGTAAACGTCATTTTCATCTTTTACGTAAGGCTTCGTTCAGCTTCCTTCATCTAATACATCCTCATTTCGCGAGGAAAATCTCACTCTTGCTATTGAGGATTACATTCATCCGGACAAGGTTAACAACTCTCAAAAAAATTTACATTGCGTTAACATGAATAACGTTTTGCGTTTACGTAGCCCAACTACAATAACTCATGTAAGCAAAACAAAAACAAAAGTTTGGAAGGGGAACCTAACTCAAATGAAAAAGTCTCTGATCGTCACTATGGCTCTCACATTGTCGCTTTCGCTCGCAGCTTGCGGCAACAATGCAAACAATGGTGCAAAGAATGGTAATGCTGCTGCTACAAACAATGCAACAACAAATAACACAGCTTCGCTATCCGGTTCGATTCTGGCAGCAGGCTCTACAGCACTTCAGCCGCTGGTTGACCAAGTATCCAAAGAGTTCATGGACAAAAACTCCGGCGTATCGATTCAAGTTCAAGGCGGCGGCAGCGGTACTGGTCTGACGCAAGTATCTGAAGGCCAAGCCCAAATCGGCAACTCCGACGTATTTGCTGAAGAGAAGCTGGATGCCGACAAAGCAGCTGAGCTGGTTGACCATCAAGTAGCCGTTGTCGCTATGGCTGCCGTAACGAACAAAGACGTTGGCGTTGACAGCCTGACTAAGCAACAACTGGTTGACATCTTCACTGGTAAAGTAACGAACTGGAAAGACGTTGGCGGTAAAGACGAGAAAATTCAAATCGTTAACCGTCCTTCGAGCTCCGGTACTCGCGCTACCTTCGAGAAATTCGCTCTTGGCACTAAAACAGAAGACCTTCAAGGTTCGATCCAAGAAGATGCTTCCGGTACAGTTAAGAAGCTCGTAAGCGAAACTCCTGGCGCTATCGGTTACCTGGCTCTGTCTTACCTGGACGATTCGGTCACCGCTGTTAAGTACGAAGGCGTAGAAGCAAATGTAGACAACGTGGCTAACGGTTCTTACCCGGTATGGGCTTACGAGCACATGTATACAAAAGGCGATCCTGACGCGGCTACTAAAGCTTTCCTCGACTACATGGTATCCGAAGATGTTCAAGGCGACCAAGGCGATGTAGTAGAAATGGGCTACATTCCAGTAAGCAAAATGCAAGTTAAACGCGATGCTCAAGGTAACGTAACGAAATAATAAATTCCCAATAAATAAAGGCATAGTCAAGAGGCGGGCCAGCTCGTCTCTTGACTGCGTGCCTATATGTTAACTAGTAAAGGGTGGTCACGATGAAGAAGTCTAATGATCGGGAAGTAGCCACGCCGCATCTTGCGGAAGAATGGGTTGGCAAAGTATATACATTCATCTGCATCTTGTTTCTTATCATCACCATTTTTTCGATGGTTTACTTCGTCGCTTCAAAAGGACTTAGCACCTTTATCGTAAACGGCGTAAATGTAAAGGATTTGTTAACAGGACTCAAATGGAAACCGGATGGCGAACCGCCGCTGTTTGGCGCATTGCCGTTTATTTTTGGTTCGTTCAGCACATCGATTCTTGCCGCCATCATTGCTGCTCCGCTCGGATTCTGCGCGGCGGTATTTATGATTGAGCTTTCTCCGAAGTTTGGCCGCACATTTATGCAGCCGGTTATCGAACTGCTTGCAGGCATTCCTTCCGTCGTATACGGATTTGTTGGTTTAAGCGTCATCGTTCCTTTATTCCGCAGCCTGTTCCCAGGCCAAGGCGTCGGGATTGCAGCAGGCGCGCTTGTACTTGCCTTTATGATTTTACCTACAATTACGACTATAGCAACGGATGCGCTGGCTTCCCTGCCCGCGGGCCTGAAGGAAGGCTCTTACGCGCTTGGCGCAACCCGTTGGCAAACGATATATCGCATTGTCCTGCCTACCACGCTTCCCGCGCAAATGACGGGGATCGTGCTTGGTATCGCGAGAGCATTTGGCGAAGCCCTTGCCGTTCAGATGGTCATCGGCAACGCGCCGCATATCCCGCATTCCTTATTCGAATCGACTTCAACGCTGACCAGCGCCATTACGCTCAGCATGGGCAATACGGCGATGGGCTCCGTTCAAAATAACGCTTTGTGGTCGCTTGCGCTTATTCTGATGCTCATGACCTTTGTATTCGTCTTTATCATTCGTTGGCTGGAAGGAAGGAAGAAGCTATGAGCGCCAAAACGGTAGATAAAATCGCAACCGGCATTATTATTTTCATCACGAGCTTAATTGCTCTCGCCCTGATCGGACTTTTGGGCTACATTTTGTTCCGTGGACTTGGCCATATCAGCTGGCACTTCCTCACTTCCCCGCCGGAAACGATCCGCAAAGGCGGAGGTATCGGTCCACAGCTGTTCAACTCGCTGTTCCTGCTTGTTCTTACGATGATCATTACCGTTCCGCTTGGTATCGGCGCGGGTATCTATATGAGCGAATACGCGAAAGCCGGCAAAATCACTTCCGCTATTCGTCTGGTAGTCGAAGTATTGTCTTCCTTCCCTTCGATTATTGTTGGTTTGTTCGGCCTTCTTGTTATCGTTAACAAATTCAACCTGGGCTTCTCCCTGTTGTCCGGCGCGATCGCGCTGACGATCTTCAACCTTCCGCTTATGGTGCGGATTACCGAGCAAGGTCTTCGCAGCGTGCCGCTTCAGCAGAAGGAAGCAAGCCTTGCGCTTGGTATTTCCAAATGGAAAACGATTCGTTCGGTTCAACTTCCGATTGCCCTGCCAATCGTGCTTTCCGGTTCGATTCTGGCTGCCGGCCGAATCTTCGGCGAAGCGGCAGCGCTTTTGTTCACCGCAGGCATGAGCAGCCCGCGTCTTGATTTTTCCGACTGGAACCCGCTCCATAACGCTTCGCCTCTTAACCCTATGCGTCCGGCCGAGACTCTCGCCGTTCACATCTGGAAGGTTAACTCGGAGGGTCTTGCTCCGGATGCTACGCAAATCGCGGCTGGCGCTTCGGCCGTGCTGGTCATTACGGTTCTGCTTTTCAACCTTGGCGCTAGAGCGCTTGGACGTTACATGCATAATAAATTCACAGCTTCGAAATAGGAAGGAGTAGAGAGCATGACAGAAATCGCATTAGCCGCCAAACAATTAAATGTACATTACGGAGAAAAGCATGCCGTTCATGACGTCTCGCTTGATTTCGCCGAAAAAGAAGTCACTGCCTTAATCGGTCCTTCCGGCTGCGGCAAATCTACCTTCCTCAGAAGCTTGAACCGGATGAACGACCTGATCCCGTCCTGCCGGGTTACCGGGGATATTTGGTTGAAAGAGCAGAAGATCAGCGGCACGGATACGGATGTTATAGCGCTCCGGAAGAAAATCGGCATGGTATGGCAGCGTCCTAATCCGTTCCATAAATCCATTTACGAGAATATCGCTTTTGGCCCGCGTTATCACGGCATTAAGAACAAGAAACAACTTGATGAGCTTGTGGAGCAATCCCTGCGGAAAGCCGCGATCTGGGAAGAGACCAAAGACCGTCTTCACAAATCGGCTTTGGCTTTATCCGGCGGTCAACAACAGCGTCTCTGTATCGCGCGAACGATTGCCGTTAGACCGGATGTCATTCTGATGGACGAACCCGCTTCCGCGCTTGATCCGATCTCGACCTCCAAGATCGAAGAGCTGATTTCCGAGCTGAAGCAAGATTACAGCATCGTAATCGTTACCCACAACATGCATCAGGCAGCGCGCGTATCCGACAAAACCGCCTTCTTCCTGAACGGTCATGTGGTTGAATACGATAAAACGGAGACGATCTTCACCAATCCTACGCATCAACGGACAAATGACTATATTACGGGCCGTTTCGGTTAATGAAACGGGAGATAACATAAGGGCTAGACGAACCGGTCAGGTTCATCTAGCCCTTATTTGTTATGGTTAATAGCCAAGCGTACTCTTCGTAGAATCCGCACGACTATTTTTAAAGGCTGATGTGTTTTTGCCGGCTTTTGCGAATGGAGACAGCAGCCGACGCGAGGGCAAGCAAGAGGACCAGACCTGCGGCTAACGGATTGTAGAGGACGGTCCCCTGCCAATTGACGACCAGCCCGCCAACGCTGGCTCCGGCGGCGATGCCGACCTGAGTGACGGAAATATTCAGGCTGATAATCAGATTCGATGCTTGCGGAGCACGCTCGATGAAGTAAGTCTGCGTCGCAGGTCCTAAAGTAAACATCGACATGATCCATAGCGACAACAAGGCGATGGCAACCGGGAAGGAATGGACGGCTAACGGCAGCAGCAACAGGGCAATAACATGGATCGCGACTCCAATCAGTATTAACTTGGCGCTTCCCCATTTGTCTACGGCAGAGCCTCCGATTCTGGAGCCAATCGCGCCGGCCAGCCCGAACAACAGCATCATAAGGCCGATTTCCGCGGAGCTTCTATGAAGAATGTCGCCAAGGAAGGAAGCAATATACGTAAACATCACCGAGTTGCCCGCTTCTCTGAACAACACAAGCAGCAAGGCGTAGAAGATCACCGGATTAGCCAGCAGACCCATTTGCTGCTTGAATGGAACCGGAGCATCCCCCTCGATTTGAGGAAGCAACAGAGCAAGACCAATAAGGATCGCAACGCCTCCTATGCCAAGGAACAAAAAGATGGTCTGCCAGCTGTACGTATTCGTCAAAGCAACGCCTAGAGGAACCCCCAAAATCATTGCGCTGCTGAATCCGAGGATTATCGTTCCGATCGCGCTGCCGATTTTTTCAACCGGCACCATCTTGGCCGCAGCGCTAAACGCTGCCACGATAAAGACGCCGGAGCTAACCCCAAGCAGCATCCGCGCTGCCATTAAAACCATGAAGTTCGTGCTTGCAATGGACAGGAAATTACCGGCTATAAATACGACTATGGCGAAGAGCAGAAGTCTTTTTCGCGGTATTCGGGCGGATAAAGCGATAATAACCGGCGTGCCAATCGCAAAGGCCAAAGAATAAACCGTTATCAACTGACCGGCCAAGCTCACCGATATATTCATTTGATCGGCTAGCACATTCAAGATTCCGGCAATGACAAGCTCCGAGGTGGCTGTGAAAAATACCGCAATCATCAAGACGTAAATCACAACACGGTTCATAACGACACTTCCTTTTCCAAAACGATTTGTTAATTCGGATTATAACGAAGCTGCTTACTTTAAGTAAGAACGCAATTTATTTTGGCATAATCCATCCTTTTGGAGTAACTAACCGTTCGGTAAGTGGCAACATAGACAAAAAAAACCGCAAGAGCCTATAGCTCTTACGGTTAGAATTTTGCAATAGCGCTACGAACGGCTAAGCCGGGGATTAGGGGAATCGCCCCATTTTTGCACCCATTTCTCCATCTCTCTAAGCGCAGCCTGAAAATCTCTGCCCTTCTCGGTCAGGGAATACTCGACCGTCACCGGCACAGTCGGAAATACCTTGCGCATGACAAGGCCGTTGTTCTCCAGATGACGTACCGTATTCGTTAACGATTGGGTCTTCACGATGGAGACGTTCCGTTGAAGCTGATTAAATCTTAACGGTCCGTTCATCAGCTCCTCCAGTACAAGAAACGCCCATTTCGCCCCCAATATTTGAAGCACCTCGCAAATGCTTGAGCCTTTCTCTTCACCGCTGATTGCCTCATTGGTTCCATCCATGCCGCACACCTCCTTTCCCGACTCAGCTGCCGACTGTATCAATCGGAGTATCTTGCCCGTTAATCTTAACCTGTATTTTACTTGCCTCTTTATGTTTATTAAGCTTATAGATGGACAATGGCTTGATTCGTTTATCCTGCGGATCGGAAGTTTCCTGCACATCCAATTGAATCGTTAATACATCCTCCCGAATCTCTGCACGAATACCCGCAAGGAACTTCAACTTTTCCCCAAAACGATCTTTTTCAATCGATCCTCTCCATTTGCAATGGAATTCGCCTCACTACGCTGACTTTACCACAATTACCCACCCCTGCCTATAAAAAATAGCCGCGTAAAAAATAGCACGGTTATCTATGCGCGCAGTAGGGCGTTTATTTTGTCGCATCATTAAAAGAGGCTGTGCCAAATGACGGCACAGCCTCACTTATTTTATTGGGCGAACTGCGCATGCAGCTCGTCAAACAATGCTTTCAGGTTTGAAGCGGCATTGTCCGAGAACATAAGCTTCAGATTATCATCGGACGCTTTTGCCGACTCTGAAGAATATTCGTACATCTTCTCTTCGTAGGCTTGAATGGCCTGATTGATATCCACATGACCGGCAATGGCAAGCGCAAGCTCGGCTGCGTCGCGCATGGCGAGGTTTACGCCTTCGCCCGCAAACGGGGACATCAGATGCGCAGCGTCTCCAATAAGCGTAATCCCCGGCTTATGCTCCCATTTCAGTCCAACGGGCAGCATATAAATCCGTCTTGGCAGAACAAGATCTTCCGACTTGTGAATATAGTTCTGAAGCGGCTCCGCCCAATCATTGAAATACGCCAGCAGCTGCCGCTTGGCCTCCTTCGGCTGATCAAACGGGATGCCGCAGGTGTTCAGCCAGTTCTGCTCGGCCGTAAAGGTCAGGTATATTTTAATTTTACCGTCCCCATTTAGCTGTGCAAGTATTCCTTTGTTTTCATCAAGCGCGAATACTTTGCCTCTTGCGTTAAAAGCCGCCTGATCCGGATGCGCCTTTGCATCCACATGCAGCTCTACCATCGTTAATCCGGAATACGAGGCTTTAGCCTCGGTCAGCAGCGGGCGAAGCTTGGAAAAAGCGCCATCCGCGCCTATGACCAGGTCAGCCGTCACATTCTCGCCGTTGTCAAAATGAAGCTCATGCCGACCGCCTTCCAGCGCAACGGCTTCCGTCAGCTTGTAACCGTATCTTATCGTATCGGGCTGCAATGCATTTAGCAGAAGATCGCATAACACGCCGCGGTCAATCTCCGGGCGATCGCCTTGTTCTCCGTCCTCCGCTGTGTCGTCCATATAGATCTTGCCGGTTTTATCGAAGAGGCGGAAATCTTCTCCCTCATAGCGGGCAATCGCCTGAAACTGCTCCAGCAGCCCCGCTTCCTTTAGCGCCATCTGTCCGGAATCCTCATGTATGTCGAGAGAGCCGCCGCGCTGGGCATTTCCATCCTGAGCTTCCCGCTCATAGACCGTTGCGGCAATGCCATGTTTCTGCAGAATGAGAGCCAGCGTAAGCCCGCCAGGGCCGCCGCCGATAATCGCGATTTTTTTCTCTGTATGATTCGTTGTCATAAAGACCATCTCCTATATCCATGTTTGTTGTTTGTTCCTTACACAGATATAATAACGCTGCGACTTAAACTGAATTTAAACGGTAATTTTCCCTGATAGAATGACAAAAAGAGATGGCAATTATGCCATCTCTCCGATTAAGCAAGTCTTATGTCCGGCGCATATAAGCGCGAACCGTAATGGGTGCAAATACCGCAACGATAGCCAGGGCGCCCACCAACGACCAGACCATATCCGAACCAACCGTGCCGGAATTGGTCAACTCGCGGACGGCCGAAACAACGTGGGAAACCGGGTTAATGTTTACGAACCACTGCAGCCAATTCGGCATCGTATCTGCCGGTACGAATGCATTGGACATAAACGTTAACGGGAATAATACGAGCATCGAAACCCCCTGCACGCTGGAAGCCGTACGGGAGATAACGCCAAAGAACGCAAAGATCCAGCTCATCGCCCAGGAGACGAAAATAACGAGCAAAGCGGCAAGAACAACGCTGCCGATACCGCCGTCAGGACGGTAACCCATAATGAAGCCCATGGAAAACGTAAGCACGGTAGCAATCGTATACCGGATCGTATCGGCGAGCAACGCTCCCGCAAGAGGGGCTATCCGGGCAATCGGCAACGACTTGAACCGGTCGAAGACGCCTTTGTCCATATCCTCCCGGAGCTGAACGCCGGTTACGATGGACGTGGTAATTACCGTCTGAACAAGAATACCTGGGATAATTACCGGCAAGTAGCTTTGCACGTCGCCGGAAATCGCGCCGCCAAAAATATAAGTAAACATCAAGGTGAAAATGATCGGCTGCAGGGTTACGTCAAATAGCTGCTCCGGGGTCCGGCGGATTTTCAAAATCCCCCGGTATGCCATGGTAAGCGAATGGCGCAAGGATTGAATAAAGCTGGTATGGTTTTTCAGATGACCAGTTTTTACGGTTGAACTCATACGTTTACAGCCTCCGCTCTTTTTGTTTCGGTTCCCGTTTCTTTTGCTTTCTCTTCAACGCCATGACCAGTGATGGTCAGGAACACTTCATCAAGAGTTGGCTTCTGAACGCTGACTTCGGATAAAGTAATCCCTTTCTCGCGAAGCGCGATTAACAGATCCGTAACCAGGTCGGCATTGGCCATTGGGGCCGTAATTTTGGCAGCTTCGCTTGTTAAGGTTGCTTGAACCTGAAGCACATGCTCCACTGTCTGGCGAGCAATTTCAATATCGGATTGATCTAGAACTCTGAGCTGCAACGAAGAAGTCCCTACCGATTGCTTCAATTCGTCTACGGTGCCTTCAGCTACGACATGACCGCGGTCGATAACGGCAATCCGGTCAGCCAGCTGGTCCGCTTCATCCAGGTATTGAGTCGTAAGCAGGACCGTAGAACCCGTGTTCACCAAACGGCGGATCGTATCCCACATTTGAGCGCGGGTACGCGGATCAAGACCAGTCGTCGGCTCATCCAGGAAGATAAGAGGAGGCTGCGCGATAAGGCTGGCAGCGAGGTCCAGCCGGCGTCTCATGCCGCCGGAGAAGTTCTTAAGCGGGCGCTTAGCCGCCTCCATCAATCCAAACTCTTCCAGAAGATCGGCGGCTTTTTTCCGTGCTTCCGCACGTCCCAGTCCAAGCAGACGGGAGAAAATAATCAAATTCTCGGTTGCGCTGAGCGACTCGTCAACCGATGCGTATTGTCCGGTAACGCCAATTAATTGGCGGACGATCTGAGATTCCTTCTGCACATCGTGGCCAAAAATCCGGGCCGAGCCCGCATCCGGACGCAGCAGCGTCGCCAGCATGCGGATCGTTGTTGTTTTGCCTGCCCCGTTTGGACCAAGCACGCCGTAAATGGTGCCTGCCTTCACGTTCAAGTTGACGCCGTCCACCGCTTTGTTATCTCCAAACACTTTGACTAGACCGTCCGCCTCAACCGCCCAGTCGCCGTTATTTGGCTTCTTCCCATTCTTATATTCCATTCCTGTTTCCTCCCAAGAATTGTTGATGTCATCATCTTACCGTTCATTTTTAAACTGAATTTAAACAATCGTTCCAGTTTGAATCAATGTTTCAATCTTAAGCTAATCCCTTTACTGGTAAATCAGTCTGCGGATGTATTCGCGTATAGCCCGCAGCAGGAAAAAAGAAAAAACCGCCCGAGTTCACGGGCGGTTTACCGCTTAGTTCGACAAGCCGGCGGACCGGAGCGTCTTCATCATTAACACCGTTGCCTGCTCTTTGGTGACGGTTGTTTGCGGAGCAAGACGATGCGCGGATACGCCTTTCATAATTCCGCGTTCGACGAGAAGAGTAAGTGAAGGTACCGCGTAGCCCGACACCTTTGAGCGGTCCGCGAAGTGGTTCAGTACGGCGGAATCCGCTTGGGCTGATACCCCGGCATAAGCCAATGCTTTCGCGAGAATAACCGCCGTTTCTTCGCGAGTGATTGCTGCCGTTGGATCAAAGAGACCGTTGCCTTTGCCGTTTACCAGACCCGCCTTCTTCGCCGCCGCGATATCCGCGGCAAAAGCTGAATTTGCGGCTACATCCTTAAAGGCCGTACCTGCGCTTGAATAGTCAGGCAGGATACCTAACGCTTTTACGATAAGAGATGTAACTTCCCCACGATTCAGATCGCGCGCTCCGTTAAACTTGCCGTCAGCGTCTGCGCTCACGATCAGCTTGGAAGCTGCCTGCCATACCTCCTGCTGAGCCCAGGCAGCCAGCGTATCCGCAAAGGATACTGTCGTCTTCAGCAGACCGTAAACGCTATTGCCTTTCCTCTTTAATTCCGCGGTTACCGTGCCATCGGCATTGTCCGTGAACAATATAGGAACCGGGCGAAGCTCATTCGACTCAGGCAAATAAACGACACCGGCTGTTAGAGCTTTGTTGATCTCCGAGCCTTTTACGGTAAAGCTATGCGATAAGTAATAATTACCGAAATCCGTTATTTCCTTAAATGCGCCATCCGCCTGTTTACCCTCTATCTTGAAGGACAGCGGAGCCGTCACAAGCGGGATACCGCTCTGCTGCAGCAGCTTTGTATCCAAGGTCTCCATCGAGATCCGGATATCCGTGCCCGCAGGCAAAGCCGCTGCCGGAATCGAGAACGCCGCGCCCCTCCAGCGGATAACAATAACCGAATCACTGCCTTTAGCCGCGATTGCCGCCGTAATTTCTTTTGGTAAAGCAACCTCAAGCTGCTTGCCATCGCCCTCCACAATAATCGGGAACGTTGTGGACTCAGCCGAAGCGATTTCTTTCAGCGCGACATCGCTTGGCAGGCTGACTATTAGCTTATCGCCGTCTTTTGCAACCTGCGTATGCAAGCCTTCCTGCCCTTTCACCGGCTCTGGCGGTGTTGTCTTCACCGGTGCTGTCTTGGTTGTCAGCGGATTGCTGAAGGCCGATACGTTTACGAGCTTACTGTTGTCTTTCTGAATCGCCAGAACTTCAATTGCGTAATTTGTGTCAGGAGTAAGACCCGTCAACTCAAACTCCGTACCCGACGTAGTCCCCGCCAACACCTTCCCTAGGTAAACCTCGTAAGCCGTCGCATGTTCGGAAGCATTCCATTTGACCTTAATGCTTCCGCTGCTAATGGATGCGGCTTGCAGGCCGGTTGGCGCGGACAGCGCATCGGGATCGGATACGCCTGTAATAGGAAGATCCTTTGCAAGCCTTGTCGTTAACGTCCGGTTGCGGTCCCCGCTAATATCCCAGCTCATGACGCCGGGCAAATCAAGAGATTTCGCGAGCGAAGCAATATACATCATAGAGGACTCGTCATTGTAGGTAAGGAATACGCCTTTGTCCGCATTGTACAAATAGGAAACCTTGGCTTCATTATTCCATTCATGCTTGTAACCCTCATCATTCAAGTAATTCTCTTGTATGTCGGTAAAATCGAAAATACCGTTTTCCCAGGTACCGAATGGCGTTCCGCCCGTGCAGGTCTGATATTGACCGCCTGGTTGGCAGCCAACCCAGCCCTTGCCGTAGAACGGAATGCCTATATTCACTTTGTAGTTCGGCACGCCTCCGTTCAGCTCGGCAAGCACGGCGCCAAGCACGTTGTTGCGCTTCGCATAATCCTTCGGATGGTTCTTATCGTAATAAAGCGGGGAGTTATGGTGTGCGAGCGTATCCCAGTTTCCGCTGTAGTCGTAAGTCATAATGTTGATAAAATCAAGATCGTCCGAGGATTCGCCCAAATTCGAATTGACCACAAAACTATCCCCTTGGCCAGAGGCAATTGTCTGCAAATAATATTTGCCGTCTTCCGAGCCTGCCGCATCCAGCGCTTCCCTTACGGCTTGCGTCATCAGCCCGAAGTTTTCCTTATCCAGCGGGCTACGGGAATTATCTTCCTCGCCGCCTTCAACCGGGTATTCCCAGTCGATATCGACGCCGTCGAGCTTATAGGCGCGGAGAAATTTTACAACCGAATTGGCGAAGGCACGCCGGGTTTCTTCCGTGCCGGCCATATTCGAGAAGTTATTCGACCAAGACCAGCCTCCGACGGAAATCATCAGCTTCAGATGCGGGTTCGCGTCCCGAATAGCTGCCCATTCCTCGAAGAGCGCCAAGTCCACCGACGGATCCCCTACAATCATTTCGCCGTCATAGACATAATCGGTTTGCGTTGGAACAGCGGCATTCTGGCAAGCTTTCGCCCCTGATCCAAAACCTCTCCAGCAAAGATCCGCAAATGCAAGATTCACGTGGGTAATTTGCGATACATCCACGTCGGACGGATGATAGTTCCGTCCCGTACTGCTCGGAGACCAAAGCGTATAATACGTGACGATATTGTAACCGGCTCCCGGAACAACCGTAATCGGCGAGCTGTCCGCCGAGCGCCAAACCTCGTTTTTCGCTACAACCTTGAAGCCGTAGCTCGTTCCTTCTTGAAGACCGGAAGCCACATAACGGTTCTCGAGACTGGAACCGATAAGCTGGCCATTCGCGTATATATCGTAACCGGTGGCACCAGGAGTCTCCGCCCAGCCAAGCGCAGCCGTCGTTCGGGTCGAGGTAACCGCCTGCAAGCCGTTTGGCGCGGCCAGCCCGCCCCATATTACCGTTACGGCGTTGCTGCTTGCCGATACCTTCGGCAGGTTCTGTGCTCCAACCTCGAACTTATACGCGGTACCGGCTGTATTGCCTCCTTCGGGAAGAGTATAAGTTACCGTATTGGAACCGTCCCATATGCCCTGCTTCCAGGCGCCGTTAACATACAGATCGTAGCCGTTTGCGCCGGGGCTTCCGGTCCATTTCAAGGTGATGCTGTTATCGGTAATCGCGGCGGTGCGGAGATGTCCCGGAGGAGCAAGCGGCGGCTCGGGATATTCGCTTGTATCGGGAGCTGTCGTAAACTCGATGACATTGCTTTTAAATTCGCGGGACGGCCTGTCGGCATACCAAGTTATATAGACCCGGTAAGTCGTTTCCGGCGTTAGTCCGCCGATCTCCCGCTTGCTTCGGTCTCCCCAAGTCATCCAAGCATCGGTATCCGCGTTCCAGATGTCGATATCATTGTTATTT
This sequence comes from Paenibacillus sp. MMO-177, assembly GCF_037147795.1. Taxonomy (NCBI): domain Bacteria; kingdom Bacillati; phylum Bacillota; class Bacilli; order Caryophanales; family Paenibacillaceae; genus Paenibacillus; species Paenibacillus sp. MMO-177. Next base: position 53,351 of record NZ_JBBCUR010000005.1, read on the forward strand.
GTCTCGTCGCCGATCAGGTCCCATGCAATTGCAGCCGTATTATGCGTAATAAGATCAGCGCCATTCTCGTCTTGGGCAATTCGCAGATTAGCCGGTCCGCTATGCGGAGCATCAACGGCTTGCCCTTCCTCCGCGTGAGCATTTGGAACATAAGCTAAAATTCCGGCAAGGATTGAAACGACTAATAACAAGGGGAGATTCCATAAAGATCTTCTCATCATCGATAAGTTCAATTATTTCACCTCTATTGGTTTTGAATTAGGATTGGATTTTAACCCAGGCTAGCTGCTAGACCCCGATGCAAGTCATTTTGCTGCATAACGTAAGCAAACTCCCATTCATCACCACCATGTATTTAGTGACATTAAGTTGTTAATTTCTAGTAAGTCTATCATGGAACAGGAAGCGGCTTAAGGTAAGGTGGAAAATTCCACTATGAAGGGATATTATAACGTTACAAGGTTTTAAAAGGGCGAAATTTCTTGGAAAATAAAAGAAGACGTTACTCCCCTGACACGAGAGAGTAACGTCTTCTTATCGTTTGCATCAATTCTATACCCCGAATAACGGATTTATTTCACCCATAACTCAAACAGCCCTTCCGTAACCCCAAGGTTGTACATATAATAAAGGCCGAACAGAAAACTCACCGTGCCCGCAGCTTGCATCAAACCACGGTTCAGCTTTACGCTCGTCTTGCTATACACAAACGGAATGCCCAGAATCGTTGTGAAAATAAGCATGCCCGTGATCGTTCCGACGCCAAATACCAAAATGTACAAAGCACATTCCCATACCGATTCTACCGTTGACAGGGTCAGGATAACCATCGCGGCGCTTCCGGCCAGACCATGGATAAATCCGATCACCGTTACTTTGATGAGGGAAGATTTGTCATGCCGATGAGAATGCTGATAAGCGCGTTTTACCGATACGACATTTTTGTAACCTAAATAAACGAGCATAACACCAACCAGAAACTCCAGCGACATTGCCCATACTTCCGGCAGCTCTCCCTTTAAGAGGACGAGCACCATTCCTACAATAAACAACGTGCTTGTATGCCCGATTCCCCAGAAGATCCCCGTTAACGTAGAACGCCAGAGCTTCTTTTGATTACTCACCATCGTCGAAACTGCGATAATATGGTCGGGTTCAATGGAATGCTTGATGCCAAGCACCAGACCTAGCAGCAAAACCGTGATTAAACTCCCCATCCAATACATCCTCCCAAAGGTTCCTGTCTCTCTTCGTCTATTTAACCATTTCGTTCCATCCGAACTCTATCATAAACCTGTTTAAGAGGGATGCCAAGCGTGCTTGCGATTTTTTTGCAATCCTCGTATTCCGGTGCCCATTGAACCACTTCTCCGTTATACAGGCCTTTCTTCACCGTAACCGGCCCCCATTCCGTGTGGACCGTTTCGAACACCCTCTCCAGCCGGTGAACGGTAAGCGGATAATACCGGATGCCCAGCGTAGTCGTCTCGCGGAACAGAATTGCTTTCATGGCCTCTAATTTGTCCTGCGCGCATAACAGCTGAAGCATCGTTCCCGGTCTGTTCTTCTTCATATAGATCGGCGTGTAGAATACATCATTGGCACCCGCCTCAAACAGCAAATCCATGACATACCCGAGCCATTCTCCCGAAATATCGTCCAGATTCACTTCGAGCTTGATCATTCCGCTGTCTTCATGCTCATATGCCGGCTGATTGAACATTCTCCCGACTCCTATCCCCTGCAGCTATTCGCCAATTACAACGCGCAAAACATTCGGATGTTCCGGGAACGTCTTGGTCCCGGCTCCATACCCGATTGCCTCTACCTTGAAGGAAGGCATTGGGCCAAAGCTTTCGGCAAGCACTGCCGCAAAAGCTGCGCCGGTAGGCGTCGTAAGCTCCGCGCGGATCGTCGACTGCTCGATCGGAATACCCTTCAGCATTTCGAGCGTTGCCGGCGCGGGCACCGGATAAATGCCGTGATCGATTCGGATTTTACCGACTCCAACCGGTACGGGCGCGCATTTCACCGTTGTAATCTGCAGCTGGTGAAGCAGAATCGCCGCGCCAACGATATCAACGATGGAATCAACCGCGCCTACCTCGTGAAAATGAACCCGTTCCAGCGGCAGTCCGTGAATCTTCCCTTCGGCCTCCCCAATCTTCTTGAAGATTCGGAGCGCGGTTTGCTTAACCGCGTCCGTCAAGGCGGACTTGCCGATTAGCTCGACAATGTCTTTATACGCCCGATGATCATGGTGGTGATGACCATGATCATGCGAATGGCTGTGGCCATGGTGATGATCATGATCGTGCGAATGATCGTGTGAGTGGCCGTGCCCATGGCTGTGCTCATGTTCGTGGTCATGTTGGTGATGATCATGATCGTGCGAGTGGCTGTGGCCATGCTCATGATGTTGATGGTCATGATGGTGCTCGTGTTCATGAGCATGTTCATGTTCATGATGATCATGGCAGTGCCCATGATTATCGTGCGCGTGTTCATGCTCATGGCTATGCTCATGATGATGATCATGTTCATGGCTGTGCCCATGACCTTCATGCTTCAGCTCCACATCAAACTTCAAAGCCTTGATGCCATTCTTCATCACATGCTTCCAAGTAAGCTCGTACTCGTCGCTGATCTGAAGCTTTTTCAGTTCTGCCTGCAAATGAGCGGCGTCTCCTCCCGCATCCAGAAGTGCGCCGATAAACATATCTCCGCTAATGCCGGAGAAGCAATCGATATATAAGGTTTTCATAGGCCGGCGACTCCTTTGTTTATAAGCTGGTGGATTAGCGCGGCGTTATAGCCGCCGCCAAATCCGTTGTCGATGTTGACTACGCTGATGCCGGAGGCGCATGAATTGAGCATGGTGAGAAGTGCCGACAGACCGCTAAAGTTAGCGCCATAGCCCACGCTTGTCGGCACAGCGATAACCGGATGGGCGACAAGGCCGCCTACAACGCTTGGCAGCGCCCCTTCCATTCCGGCTACCACAACGGAAACGGCCGCTTGCTGAATCTCTTCCGCATGATGCAGCAGGCGGTGAATGCCCGCAACCCCAACATCATAGAAGCGGCGTACGCGGCTTCCCAGAACCTCAGCCGTTACAGCCGCTTCTTCGGCAACGGCCAGATCCGACGTGCCTGCCGCTACAACCGCAACGTACCCGTTCAGCTTGCTCTCCTGTTTAGCCTCATGCTTCCAGAACAACAGTCTCGCTACAGGATCGTATTGATATTCGGAGCATACGGTCCGGATCTGATCCGCTTTTTCATGAGACACGCGGGTAATAAGCACCTCATGATGTTGCGCCTGCAAAGCTTTCGCAATCCCGATGATTTGCTCGGCCGACTTGCCTTCCCCATATACGATTTCAGGGAAGCCCTGGCGTTTTTTCCGGTGATGGTCCACCTTCGCAAAGCCCAGATTCTCGAAGGTCGCCAGCTGACTGGCAGCATCCTCCACGCTAAGCCTGCCGTCCTGCACCTGTCTAAGCACGTCTTCAAGCATGTACTCACCTCTTAAGCCTTTTCAGATCTTTAGAACAATGCTGCAATACTGGCTGCCAATTTCTCGTAGCGATCATAGATGGCTTTATAAACCTTGCTGTTCCCGGGATTCGGATGCACGGCTTGCCCCATCGGAATATTAGACTTGATGGAAGCCAGATCCTTCTCTTCCCCGATTGCGACAAGCCCTATCCATGCGGCTCCCCAAGCTGCGCTGTGGTGGTTCTCCGAAACGTAGATCTCCGCTTCGAAAATATCCGCCATCATCTGCAGCCAGAACGGTGAACGCGCTAAACCGCCGTTGACGTAAATTTTGCGGGAAGGTCCGGCAAGCTGCTCCAAAGCCCGTCCAATCTGATACAGATTAAACGTAATGCCTTCCAGAACGGCACGGACATAATGCGCCTTCGTATGGGCAACGGTCATGCCGTAGAAATTGCCTCTTGCCCGCGGATTCCACAGCGGCGCTCTCTCCCCGTTAATATACGGAAGGAACAGCAAGCCTTCGGCTCCGGGAGCTGACTTGTCCGCCTCCGCGAGGAAACTCTCGTAGCTGCCTTGATCATTTAGAAGCTGTTTCAGCCATTGGAGCGCAATGCCGCCATTGTTCGTAGGTCCGCCGATAATATAGGAATCTTCGGTAAAAGAATAGCAGAACGTCTCGCCGCGGCTGCTGACCTTTGCCTCACGAGTGACTTGGCGGATTGCCCCGCTTGTCCCGACCGATACGGCAACCTCTCCGGGCAGCAGCGCGCCTATCCCCAGATTGGCCAGCTGGCCGTCTGCGGCACCAATCGCCACAGGCAGCTCCGGAGCGATTCCCATCTCTTCGGCAATCTCCCTGTTTATCGAACCAAGAAGGGTCGTAGGAGCAACAATTTCAGACAGCTGGCCCGCCTGAATACCGGCCAAATCCAGCATTTCCCCATCCCACTCCCGCGTATACGGGTTAAACAATCCTGTAGCCGATGCCATCGAATAGTCGATGACCCGCTTGCCAAACCAGCAATAGATCAAATATTCCTTGATCGACATGAAGTAGGCAGCATGATGATATGGCTCGTATCCGGCGTCCTTCATCCACAGCAACTTCAGGAAAGGCGACATCGGATGGATCGGCGTACCCGTTCTCTCGTAGTAACGCTGACGCTCTTCCTCTGTTAGACGATCCGCCTGATCCGTTCCTCTTCCGTCCGACCAGATCAAAGCAGGGGAAAACGGCTTGCCCTCTCCGCTTACCGGTACAAGAGAATGCATTGCCGCGGAAAACCCGAGGACGGCAACCTCATCCTTTCCGATCCCTGCTTTCTGAATCGCATTCCGAACGGCCAGAACAGCAGAGCGTTCTATCGCTGCCGCATCCTGCTGGACCCAGCCTACCTGCGGGTATTCGGAGTGAACAAGCTCCTCCGCTTCCGCAACGAGGTGGCCAACGCGGTTAAAGATACAGGCTTTGGCGCTGGTTGTGCCCAGATCAAGCCCAATCACGTAGTTTGACATTCGATAATCCTTCCTTTTTCCCCAAGTGTAAACGGCTTGCCCGAATTATAGATTAAGCGATCGATTCATGCTGCCGCTCTTGTATCCAAGCAGATCAAGGGTTACGTATTTATAACCAAAGTCTTGAAGCTGCCCCACGATTGCCTCGTGATGAGCGAGGATTAGCGGCATATCGCCAGGTTCTACTTCTATTCTAGCAATCTCGTCGTGGGTGCGCACGCGAACTTGGCGAATACGGAGCGATTTCAAGTAGGCTTCCGCTCGTTCCACCTTCAGCAGCTTCTCGTTCGTAATTTTCTCGCCATACGCAATCCTTGAGGACAAGCAAGCAAAGGAAGGTTTATCCCATGTCGGCAAATCAAAAACTTTCGACAGCTCCCGAATTTCCTGTTTATATAAATCCGCTTCCAGCAGCGGACCTCTCACGCCTCTTTCCTTGGCCGCCTGCATGCCGGGACGGTGTTCGTTCTTGTCATCCGCAATAACGCCATACACCAGATTGGCGAAAGACCGCTCTTCGAGCAGCGGGAACAAGTGATCAAACAAGCTGCTTTTGCAAAAATAACAACGGTTCTTATTGTTCTCCGCATACCCCGGAATGGCGAGCTCCGAAGTCGAGATCACTTCGTGCTGCACGCCAATTAGCTTCGCCAGCTTCTTGGCCTCTTCCAGCTCGCTCGTCGGATAGGTCTCCGAGTCGGCCGTGACGGCAAGCACATTGCCGGTTCCAAGCGTATCAACCGCCGCTTTTAACAGAAAGGTACTGTCCACCCCACCGGAGAAAGCAACCACTACCGAGCCCATCCTGCGAAGAATATCCTGCAGGGCAACATATTTTTCAGTCGGCACTTCCATTCCCCTCTCTAGATCGTCATGCTGCCGAAACCGCCGTCCACGCGGATCAAGGTTCCCGTTACGAAGCCCGATGCTTTCTCCGAAGCCAGCCATACCGCTGCGCCTTGAAGCTCCTCCGGCGTTCCGAACCGGTTCATCGGCGTATGACGCATGATGGAGGCAACGCGTTCCTCGCTTAATATTTTACGGTTCTGTTCAGCAGGGAAGAACCCCGGAATAATGGCATTCACCCGGATGCCTTGCTCGGCGAATTCGCGGGCGAGAAATTGCGTTACGCTGTTAAGACCGGCTTTGGATACCGAATAAGTAAATACTTTGGACAGCGGCGTTGTTGAAGATACGGACGAAATGTTAATAATGCTGCCCGTCCGCTGCTGCTCGATCATCCGCTTGGCGAAGATCTGGCAGGTGAGCACGATCCCTTTCAGGTTGACGTCCATAATGTCGTCGTACTCTTCCATTTCGAGCTCGAAGAATGGCGTTGCGCTGTTCTTTCCGGGAGCATTCAGCAGAATATCGCATCCGCCTCTCCATGCTTCGATCTCCGATTGCACCTTAAGCAGCGATTCCTTAGACAACACATCCGCCTGGAAAGCTTTTGCGCTGCCGCCATCACTGATAATAGCGTCTACGACGCCCTGTGCCTTTTCGAGATTCCGACCAACAATCGCAGCATGAGCGCCGTGAGCGGCAAGACCTGCTGCCATCGAAGAACCAAGCACGCTGTTGCCGCCGATTATAACCGCTGTTTTCCCCGTCAAATCAAATAAATTAGCCGTCATTTCTCTTCTCTCCCCATTCTCTCTGATCTAGAACAAGTTCCCGTCGTTATTGAATTCAAGCTCATACAAATCCTTCACGACTTCCATGCGCGGATGATGCTTCACGTATTCCAGGAGGGCTTCCGATACTTCAATCTCACCGATCTCCAGCGTGTTTTTGATCCTCACCATCTTCACCTGGTCAAAATGCAGAATATTGCAGGTCTTGATCGATGCCTGAATCGTCTCCCGGTCATTCGGAAGCGTAGTGGCAATCTTGGTTGGCGCCACAACCGTCGAAGTCAGACCGTTTGCGTACGTTTTCTCCAGATCCATCTTGTCTACGAGACGCTGCGTTGTAAAATCCGCCGTTCCAACGCCGTTCGCGTTGCCTTCCGTCTGATGCGTCAGGTCGAGCACCGCCATTTTGTTCACGTCCGGTCCGCCGTGGGCATAAGGCGTTGGATAACGGCCCGTAATGTTGGGATCCATTCCGTCGCCGCTGATGTTCTTGCCGATCTGATCAATAATAAGAACATCCAGCTGGTCGAAGAACAGCTTTGGCAGCAGCTCTTTCGATTGGGCAAGGAATTGCGGCTCCCGCTCTACGATTTCATCCGGAGTAAGCGTTTCGATGAACCGGACTTTATCGAAAGCGTTCTCGATCGACGCTACGCCAAACAACACCGGCTTCTGCTCCATAATAAGCTTTGCCATAGCCGGAACATTCTCCGCCATGTATTTGAAGCCAAGCTGGTGGCACGCCTCCGCGCCTCTTTGCTTGCCAAGACCAATGCTGATCATCTTCATGATACCGCTTTCCACATTGCCTCTAAATGCCGTATGCGGCTTCACGCGGTTAATGACCACAATGCCGTCCGCCGCGGCGGCGAATTTATCCAGATAGACGGGAAGGCCGTTCGGAAGCTCGCCAAGCTGCACAACTTCCATCGATGAGCGGATCTCGCATCCTGCCGTCTCTTCCGTTACGCCCAGATGAGCGAGCACTTCGCGTTGTCCTTCCGCCGTCGCCCCGCCATGGCTTCCCATGCTTGGCACGATGAAAGGCTTTGCTCCGGCATCCTTCAGGAACTTCACGGTAACCGCCGTAATCTCCACCAGACGGTCAAGTCCACGGCTGCCCACCGCGATTGCAATCTCCATGCCCGGTTTGACGCGGCTTGTAATTTGCTCCCGCTGAAGCTTCGGCAGCAGCTCGCTTGCGATATCCTCAATTTTTGTATCGTCGAAATTGACTTTCACCTTGGCCATGCGCGGAATCGGAATATCCTTGACCAGATCCTGCAAAATACCCATCCTGTCATCGCTCCTTTTATCGCTCCGATAATTTGTTTGTTTAATGAACAAATTAATTGTATTATTAATTTAACAAGCACTATCTCCATTGTCAATTCCGTATTTATGCTACTAGGAGGATAAAGATGATTACCGGCGACGCTTCTTATATAAAGAAAATGAATCGTTCTTTGATTCTGAAAGAGATTTTGAAGGAAGGCATGTTATCGAGAGCAGACGTCTCCAAAGTAACCGCCCTCACCCGGGCGACGGTATCGGGTCAGGTCTCGGATCTGCTTGACGAGGAATTGGTTATCGAGAAAGAAATCGAATACAGCCAGGTCGGCCGCAAACCGATTATGCTGTCCATTAACGCGGAGGCAGGTTACGCGATCGGCATCGATCTGGAATACGATCAAATTTCCTTCGCGATCTCGGATCTTCAAGGCTCTCTTGTCCTGTCCGACACCATTACACTGCAAAGCAACGCTTATGAGGATATCTTGTCCTTACTAATCGGGCAGATCAAGCATTATCAGGAGCGCTTTGCTGCCAGCCGTTACGGCATCATTGGCATTGTCATCGCCATTCACGGCCTTGTCTCAACGGATGAAGTCATTCACTATATCCCATCCTTTGACTGGCATGACGTACCGCTGAAGAGCGATCTGGAGAACGCGCTTGGGCTGCGGGTAAAGCTGGAGAACAATGCGAATCTCAGCGCTTTCGCAGAACGCGTTTTTTTCCACCACGAGACCGACGATTTGTTAAGCGTGACGCTCTATTCCGGCATCGGGATGGGCATGATGATTAATCACTCCTTCTTCCGGGGACGGGACGGTTTTGCAGGGGAGATTGGCCATATGATTGTTGTGCCTGGCGGCATTCCGTGCAATTGCGGCAATCAAGGCTGCTGGGAGAAATACGCTTCCGAGACAAGCGTGTTCCAGCTATTGCGCGCCAAAAAGCCGGGCGAGAACATTACCTACGCGCAAATCGGACGCTGGATTGAAGCGAAGGATCCGGATGTAACAGAGCTCATGGAGCAATTTATCCATTATCTGTCCATCGGACTAAATAACATGATCAATATTTACAATCCCGAGGTTGTTGTTCTGGACAGCGAATTGCTGAGGATTTATCCGGATTCCCTGCGATTTATTGAATCGAATTTAAACTCCAGAGTCAGCCACTACCGGGAAATCAAAATTTCTACCATCGGGAAAAAATCCTGCGTGCTTGGCGCATGCGCGATTGCGATCCAGAACTTCCTGCAGGTTCCCGTCTTGAATCTACCCTATAAAGGTTAACGCAAAAAAGCGGTGCAGAGTTTGTTCTCTGCACCGCTTTGCTGTTAGTCGTGGAAATTCGTTCCGTCCGTTACAGCCTTCACATAACCCGCACGGATGACAAAGTCGCCAAAATTCTCGCCTTTGTTGCGTTCAGCTGCATACCGGTTAATGATTGGCGTAAGGGTATCGATGATTTCGTCTTCGCCGATGTTTTCTTTGTACATCTTGCTGAGGCGGTCGCCCGCGAAGCCTGCACCCATGTACATGTTGTATTTGCCGGGCGATTTGCCGATAAACGAAATTTCGCCAAGCGCCGGACGCGCGCAGCCGTTCGGGCAGCCTGTCATCCGGATGTTGATCTCCTGATCCGCCAGTCCCGCGTTAGCAAGGATTGGCTCCAGACGGTCGATCAGCGACGGCAGATAACGCTCTGCTTCCGCCATGGCAAGACCGCAGGTCGGAAGGGCTACGCAGGCCAAAGCGCTGCGGCGGAGCGCCGAAAAGTTCGAGCCTTCCGCGATGCCGAATTCCTTCAGAATAGCAACGATTTTTGTCTTCTTCTGAGCCGTAACGTTAGCGATAACCAGATTCTGGTTAGCCGTTAAACGGAAATCTCCGGTATGGATCTTGGCGATTTCGCGAAGCGCCGATCTCAGCTTATTGCCTTCCGTATCGACCACACGGCCGGCTTGAACATACAAGTTCAAATTCCATTTGCCGTCTTTGCCTTTAATCCAGCCGTAACGGTCGCCCGTATGCTCGAAGCGGAATTCGCGGGCAGGCGCAAGCTCCCAGCCGAGACGTTCTTGCAGCTCGTCGATGAACCAAGGAAGGCCATGACGGTCGATCGTATATTTGAAACGAGCGTATTTGCGCACGGAACGGTTTCCGTAGTCGCGTTGGATCGTTACGACCTTTTCAGCCAAATCCAACACTTGATCAGGGGTTACGAAACCAATGACTTTAGCAAGCTGCGGGTAAGTTGCCGTATCGCCATGCGTCATGCCCATGCCGCCGCCAACGCTGACGTTAAAGCCGGCGAGCTTGCCGTCTTCGCCAATAATGGCAATAAAGCCAAGATCCTGCGAGTACACGTCTACGTCATTCGAAGGAGGTACGGCAATACCGATCTTGAACTTACGCGGCAGGTAGACCGGACCGTAAATCGGTTCAACTTCGCCTTGCTCCGCACCGTCTACAACCTTCTCGCCGTCCAGCCAGATTTCATGGTAAGCGGGCGTTTTTGGCGCCAGATGTTTGGTAAGCTGCTGCGACCAGTAGTACACTTCGCTATGAAGCTCCGATTGGTACGGGTTCGGGTTACACATGACGTTACGGCTAACGTCGCCGCAAGCGGCCAGTGTCGACAGCATTGCCGCATTGATTTCCTGAATCGTTTTCTTCAGGTTCCATTTCAATACGCCATGCAGCTGGAACGCTTGACGCGTAGTCAGCTTCAGGCTGCCTGTACCGTATTTGTCAGCCAGGCTGTCCATCAGAAGCCATTGCTCCGGAGTCGCTACACCACCCGGTGTAACGACGCGAAGCATAAATTGATAATACGGCTCGAGCTTTTGCTTCTCGCGCTCGTTGCGATAATCGCGGTCGTCCTGCATGTAGCTGCCGTGGAATTTCAGAAGTCGGTTATCCAGCTCGGGAAGGCCGCCTGTAATCCGGTTTGCCAGCGAGTCAGTCAACGAACCGCGCAAATAGTTACTTTCGAGTTTCAGATGTTCCACGTCGCTCGGCGGTCCGCCGACGGGCTCGACTTTATGGTTCTTTGCCATTGCTGTTAGCTCCTTTGCCCCATGTAATGGGTCCATACTTATCTATTTGCTATGCGCTGCCGATCGAGCGCCTAGTATACGTCGCGTTGGTAACGTCCTTGCTCTTGCAAAGCGGACAGGTAAGCTGCCGCATCCTCAGGGGATTTGCCGCCGTATTGGCCGATAATCGTCAGGAGCGCGGATTGAACGTCATGCGCCATGTGCTTCTCGTCGCCGCAGACATAAACATGAGCGCCGTTTTCCAGCCACTTGTACAGCTCGGCGCCATTTTCCAGCATGCGGTGTTGTACGTAGACCTTCTCTTCCGAATCGCGGGAGAATGCTACGTCGAGCTTCGACAATACGCCGTCTTTCAGCATGCGCTGCCAATCCGTCTGATACAGGAAGTCCGTGACGAAATGGCGATCCCCGTAGAACAGCCAGGTTTGGCCGTCAGCACCCGATTCCTCGCGCTCTTCCAGGAATGCGCGGAACGGAGCAACACCAGTACCCGGACCAACCATGATCACCGGCGTTTCCGGATTAACCGGCAGCTTGAAGTTCGGGTTCTGCTGAATAAAGATCGGCAGCTTGTCGCCAGGCTGCAGGCGTTCGGATACAAATACCGAGCATACGCCTTTGCGGTCGCGGCCATGCGCTTCATATTCCACCTTGCGGATAGTCAGATGCACTTCTTCCGGATGCGCTTCAATGCTGCTTGCGATCGAATAAAGACGCGGAGGCAGCTTGCGAAGCAAGCTTGCAACATCTGCTGCTTTCAGCGTCCAAGGCGCGTAATCACGGAGCAGGTCAAGCAGATCGCGTCCGTTCAGATACGCCTTCAGTTCTTCTTTATTTTCCGGTTTAACAAGCTCAGCCAGCTTGGCATTGCCCGAGAAAGCAACGGCTTTTTCCAGCAGCGGCTTTGTTAATACCGTAATTTCGTAATGATGGAGAAGAGCTTCACGGAGCGAGGATGTCTCGCCGGCTTTGCCGGTTACCACCTTCTCGTCCGCATTCCAATTAAGAAGCGTGATGATGTCTTCTACCAATGCCGGGTCGTTTTGCGCATACACGCCAACCGCATCGCCAGGCGCATAAGTCAAACCGGAGCCTTCGAGCGACAGTTCCAGATGGCGCGTCTCGCGGTCGGAGCCTCTGCCGTTCAGGTTCAAACTGTCCAGCACTTCGGCCATAAACGGATTCGAACGGGAGTATTCGGACTCGCCGGCTGCTGCCGGGGAAGCCGATACTGCTGCTCCTTGCGGAGCCGACGCTGCGGATGGCGCGGCGCTAACCGCGCTGCTTACTGCCGCAAGCCAGCCGGCTGCCGCATCTTCGAAATCAACGTCGCAATCCACGCGGTCAACGATACGTTCAGCGCCAAGCTCGGCGAGACGGACGTCAAAGTCTGCGCCTGTCTTGCAGAAGAATTCGTACGAGGTGTCGCCAAGAGCCAGAACGGAGAACTTCATGCCTTCCAGCTTAGGCGCACGTTTGCCATGCAGGTATTCGTAGAACGTTAACGCGTTATCCGGCGGATCTCCTTCGCCATGCGTGCTTGCGAGGATAAACAAATAGCCGACTTCTTTTAATTTGTTGGTCTTGAACTGGTTCATCGCCGACAACGTTACGTCAAAGCCTTGGGCTTTCAGCTTTTCAGCCAGACGGCCAGCAAGTCTTTGAGCGTTGCCCGTTTGCGATCCGAACAAAATCGTTGCGTCCTTAGGACCTTGCGCCACTGCAGGCACTGCAGCCAGCGCAGTCACAGGTGCGTCTGCAACGGCAGCTCCTGCGGCAACCGATGCCAGAGCCGTGTTATTACCCGCGCCGTAAAAAGCTAAATAACCGCTCAGCCATTGCATTTGGGATCCTGTTAAAGTTGGGAGCAGCTTGTTAAGCAGTTCTGCCTGCTCGCCCGTAAACGGACTATTCGTCACTTGAAGTTGCAAACAACATCCACCTCACATCAATCTATAAAATCCGACTTCGACACTCTGTTTTTACTATACTTAATACTAACGCAGCCTTTCGTTAGGTTCAATGCGTTCGTCGAAAAATGTCTATAAGATATTCTGTAATATTAATCACTTTTATTTATAAAGCTGCGAATACAGGGGTGCACGGCTTAATTTTTCCCTAATTATGGCTGCAAGATGCTTTTTCTCCTCTTCTGAAAGGCTTAAGCAGATAATTTGAGGGCAGTAACCGAATTGTTGAGAGGTTTAGAATTGATACATTTATGTGTAAAAATAATCATAGTAATTTACTTCCTCAATGGCAGCGAAAATAAAAAAATGCACCCCATTGTTATGAGATGCATCGATTATCTTTTCCCGCTATTTGTTTTCCTGCTATCTGGCGAAATTGTGTCCGCCAATTCTCGCTACAACCTCAAGGCTGTTCCAGAACGATCCTCTGGTCACGTTAGGATTGTAGAAATATACGGCGTCATAAACGTTATTTCTCCCGTTCAAGGCATCCTTTGCTGCGCGAAGCGCGCTGGCGTTCGGCTTGCTCTTGTCTAGCAGCCCGTTGTGGGCTGGCGGAAATTGCTTGCCGGAGTAGATAACATCGTGAATGGAATCCGGAAAACGGGAGTCCTTCACCCGGTTCAGGATAACATTCGCAATGGCAAGCTGTCCTTCGTAGGAGTCTCTGCCTGCTTCAATTTGGGAAATCTTCGCAAGAAGCGTTAAATCGCTTTGCGTAAAAGAGGGAGCCGGATTATCCAAGAATGAAGGGATAACGACTTTTAATTTTGTTCCGGGCTTTACCTCATCCTTGCTATTGAATCCGTTGCGCTTGAGCAAAGTTGCTGCGCTAATTCCGTATTCCTTGCTAATATCGGCAAGACCGTATTCATCGGTTACGACCGCACGATCCACATCAGTCAGCTTTGCCGTATTCGAATCGGTATCCCACGTCAGATCTGCGTGGAGCACGTCAGCCAACTGGCGGAGTGGCACATACATTCTGCCATCCTCCATGAACGGTACCGCATCCATCTTGTAACGGCTGTCGTTGAAATATACGACCGGTACGCCGTTGCCGAATACAATTTCATCATTATAGGCTGTATCTATTGTAAGTTCTTCATTATTGCTGTCCCAGCTGATCTCGGCGCCAAGCATCGCAGCAATGCGCGCTGCCGGTACATACATTCTGTTCTTTTGTGTAATAATGGAATCTGACAGCTTCGCGTTCTCGCCATTTACCCGAACCGTTGCCCCCGCTTCTGCCGCAGAAACGCTTGCAAGCGGTCCGGCACTAAGCCAGAGAAGCGCTAAAGCCATTACACAAGACATGATCTTCACAGATTTTTGCATGCTATGTATGATCATATATACCTCCTTAAATAAATGTAGGTATAAAGCCCTGAACCATTCATGCTCTGGGTAATTGTACCACATGCAAATATGAAGTTTGGATTAACATTTTCACAGAAAAGCTGAAATTCGCTGTAAATTCTTTCATTTTTCTCATAAAAGAACGATTTGTTTCTCATTAATTATTAATTTATACTATTAATAAATAATTGGTCGTGAAGCACACGCCGTTTTGATTTTCGTTTTATCTCCGTGATAAGACGATTTCGAAACGGCGTTTTTGTTTGTCTTCATGACCATTTTTAAAAAGGGATGTGATGGCAATGATTAAATTTGAACAAGCTTTTGACGAGTGGATGCAGGGCATGATTGTCAGTGAAGACAACCAGCGAAGACGCGAATTGCTGGAGAAAGGACTAGGACACGGCACGATCGAATTTCTGCGTTTGGTCTGGTTCCCGGCTGTCGGCAGCTTCAAACATCTGTATCCGGAATGGGAGGTGCAGGATTTCCATAACGGTTACCGCTATCTCGATTTGGCTTATATGCCTGGCGGAGACGCAAAAGGCGGCATCGAAATCCAAGGCTACGGGCCTCATGCGCGGGACCTGGATGTGCGGCGGTTTAAAGATCTGTGCTGGCGGCATTGTCTGTTAGCACTGGATAATTGGGTGTTTCTGCCGGTGGCTTACCTCTCCATCGTGGATGAACCAAAGCGTTGTCAGCAGCTTGTGCTTTCTTTTATAGGGAAATTCATAGCGACGGACGCACCGGAGTCGTTGGGCTGTCTTGAAGCGGAGACGATCCGATATGCCCGAAGGCTGCTGCGTCCTTTTATGCCGTCCGAGCTTGCTGCTCATCTGCGGATCTCGGACCAATACGCTCGCCGGATTCTAGCCAGACTGGTTGACCTCCGGCTCCTCATTGTCGCCAGCGGAAATCAGCGGTATCGTACCTACGCTCTACGAGTCTGATGACGGTCTGCTCACCGGCCGAATAACTGCTATTGCTACGGTTGCTACTGTTGCTACGGCTGCTACGGCTACTGCTACTGCTACCGCTACTGCTACTGCTATTGCTACTACTATTGCGGCTGCTACTGCTATTGCTACTGCTATTGCGGCTGCTACTGCAACTGGAGCAGGCTAACGAAACTACGTATCGCTATTCGCCCGATTTCAGGGCTTTTGGTAATCTAACGAAACTACAGATCGCTATTTGCTGCTTTTGTGCCTCATATAGCCTCTATCGAGCCAAATAACGATACTCAGTTTCGTTAGAATCCGAATGTAGCTGAATTCCGTCAAATAACGATACTACGTTTCGTTAGCGCGACGAGCTACGGAGAACATTCCAAGGTTCGGTTTGCGGCAGGATTGAGATGGAGCTGGTGCGATGACAAGGTCGAGGGAGGATTGTGATAGTGCGAATTTAGAATGGATCGCGTGCGATACTCAAGTAATGTGCATACCCACCAGCTGACGCGGCACCTCCCCCCTTGCAGCTAACGGCTAACGAAACTACGTATCGCTATTCGCCCGATTTCAGGGCTTTTGGAAATCTAACGAAACTACAGATCGCTATTTGCTGCTTTTGCGTCTCATATAGCCTCTATCGAGCCAAATAACGATACTCAGTTTCGTTAGAATCCGAATGGAGCTGAATTCCGGCAAATAACGATACTACGTTTCGTTAGCGCGACGAGCTACGGAGAACATTCCAAGGTTCGATTGCGGCAGGATTGAGGTGGAGCTGGTGCGATGATCGGGAACGAGCTACGGAGAACATACCAAGGTTCGATTGCGGCAGGATTGAGATGGATCTGGTGCGATGGACAAGGTCGAGGGAGGATTGTGATAGTGCGAATTTAAAATGGATCGCGTGCGATACTCAAGTAATGTGCATACCCACCAGCTGACGCGGCACCTCCCACCTTGCAGCTAACGGCTAACGAAACTACGTATCGCTATTCGCCGGATTTCAAGGCTTTTGGAAATCTAACGAAACTACAGAACGCTATTTGCTGCTTTTGCCTCTCATATAGCCTCTAATTCGCCAAATAACGATACTCAGTTTCGTTAGAATCAAAATGCGGCCGATTTCAGGCAAATAACGATACTACGTTTCGTTAGCGGACGAGCTACGGAGAACGATCCAAGGTTCGGTTGCGGCAGGATTGGAGTCGGGGCGGCTGGTGCGATGATCAGGTTCGAGTGATAGTGTGACACAATTTACGCAAACACGCGGACAACCCAAAGACCTCCGGATGCTCGGAGGTCTTTGGGTTGAATACATGTTACTTTTTCGCCGGCAGGCCGTTGGCTTCGCGGATCAGCGAGAAGTATTGGTCAGCGAGGACCACTTGGTACTCAGGACCAAGCTGAGCCGTTACGTTCGCCAGATCCGTTGGCGTCATGCCCCATGCCAGAATGCCGAGGGATACGAAGAGCGGCGATTTGCCGTCCCATTTCGCTTTGGCATCCGCGAGAGCTTTTTTCGTATCGTTGACGGAACCTACGCCTTGGATGTTGGACGTTGGAACACCGTCTACGATGTCTACCTTAGTGAAGTTATCCCAGCCGATGAAGAGGCCCGGCACATCGTATTGATCGCGGTACGCCGCATTGTTCGCTTTGCTGAGCGGCAGGTTTTCGCCATTCAGACGGTTAAGCACATACGGAATGGTCATGCCGGTTTTCTTCAAGTAGTCTTTCGTGTTGCTCAGATAATCGGTGAGAGCCTTCTCCGGCCAAGCAGCCGGGTAGAAGTAACCTGCTCCGGAAGGTCCGGCGATAATCTGATCGTTAGCCGTTGCCGTGCCATAGAAGTAGTTCAGCATGGCAGGTGCGGCATCGTAGAGCAGCGGGCTGGAGGTCCAGTTGATCGGCACCTGGCCGCGCTTAGGATCATCCCACAAATTCCGCAGTCTATGCTGGTTATATTGGAGGTTGTCGCCTTCGCTGAACGTATACGTTACGTAAATTTTGTTATCCAGCTTCACCGGCTTAGGAGCCTTTGGCTTCGAAAATTCCGGCTTCGTGCCGGAGAATACGGTCATGTTGCTGAACCAATCCGCCGCGAGCACGTATACGCCATGATTCGAAGCAACCTCAACGCCGCTGAACTCGCCTTGGAAATCGTTGCTGAACCATCCGAGGTACGGAGTTCCCGGCTTCACATCGGACATGATTTTCTCAAACAAATCCTTCTCCGCCGGATCATTGGAATCCAGCCAGAAGACCATTGCCTTGTTCGCTACCGCGTAATCACGAAGGAAACCGTATGGCTCCTTCGTCAAGGAAGAGAACGGCTGGTCGTTGGTCGCGCTCACCTTGTACTCATTCCACATCTCAACCGACATGGTCAGAGCTTTTGTGCCTGCAGGCGGCGTGAACTTGTACGTGAAATAATTGCCGCCATCCGCAAAGCGGTGGCCGCCGCTGCCCGAAGATACCTGGGAGCTTTGCGGATCATACAGGAAAGGCTTTTCCGAATCCGTGCCCGGCAAGAAGTGCGCAATCTCCACTCCGTCAGCCTTCACCGTAATTTCGTGAACGGCCGATCCCCAGCCGTCCTGCGTGAATGCATCGCCGAATTTCACGTACACATCAGGCTTTGCCAAGAACTGCGACAAGTCCAGATCATACACTTTACGGTTTTTCGCATCGCGCTCTTCCGTCTGCTCCTGCGCTACAACCTTATAAGTATCCGGCTGATTCGCAGGCGGGCGTGCCGATACTTCAGGGCTCAAACCAACCAGCATCCGGTGGGTTGTTTCCTTCCACAAGTTCTCGTACTCCCATGTATAAGCGTCTACGCGGTCTTTGAATTTGCCTTGAAGATCCTCGATTACTTTGAAGTTATACGGTGCTGCTTCCAGCTTTGCGGCCAGCTCTGGGCTTACAGCCACGCCGTCGCGAAGCCCCGCCAGCGTTGTAGCCACGTTTACGGAATCCGGTACATTAGGATCATAGATAATGATGCCTTTCACTTCTTTTTGGAACTTTTTCAAAAGGTCAAAATAATCGTCGCGCACTTTATAGTCGACGTCCAGATCGTTCAGCCATTTGAATTTGCCTTCTTCCTTGCTTTCCAGCAGGTAGATGCGGGGCTCCTTACGGTTGACGATCCCCTGCAGGGTAGACAGTAACAGCTTTACATCGCCCGGAGCATCATAGATGTCCGCAACTTCCAGCTGCTTTGGCTGCTTGAAGGTCGGAAGCTGTTGTTTATCCGGCCATGAAATGGTGGATCCTTGTGCCGCAGGCTGCGGATCGGCATACGATCCTGCCGCCGTGAAAGACAGCGTACTGACAATTGCTAGACTGATTGCCGTTAACTTTCGAATCATGTTCTCACACCTCTTATGGTTTAATTAGTGATGCTGCAAGTTCGAAAACGAAACGCTGGCTCCCCACCTCCTAGCGGTGTATCATAGCAGTTATTCATACCCAAGACATATTATATATATTGTATATGTCATTTCAATAACTTCGACAAAAATTACCAAATAAATAGTACTTTACGTCCACGTTAAGGACTTAAGAAGGAGAGTTTTACATCCTTTAAAAACAAAAAAAGGCTTCCGAAAATCCGGAAGCCTTAATCTATTAGATCTTTTTATTCTCCTTAATTACCTGTTCAGTCAGACTTGCCAAAGCTGCTTCGTCTAATTTGTTATATCAGTCTTCTATTTCCGCCTTGCGGCTGTTAATGCGGCGGATCAGCTCGGGGTCAAATTTCGGCCGTCTATCGTACGTATACAAGCCGTTTACTTCCTGTTCCACGTCGTACAGCTGCGTGTAACAGAAGCCAAACATCTTCGGATGGTCCAGCAGCGTATCCGTCAGCCCCGCATAACGGACAAGGAACGCCTCTTCCGACACCGGACGGTCGCCGTAGCCCCACGACTTCTCGTCCTTCTGATCCGGGTTCCACCAGATCCCGCCGTATTCGCTGACGAAATAAGGCTGGCCTTCATACTGCTGCCGCTTGGGGAACGTATTATATACTTCGCCGCCATCCTTCATTGGCTCGTATCTCGCCCGGAACGTCTCCGGATTCTGGTCATAATCGTGAACGTCAAATATATCGGTAACGACATGGAAGTTGCCGCTCGTATCGATAACCGGACGCGTCGGGTCCATCCGCTTCGTCACCTCATAGACGATGCGGAGCACCTCGTTATTTTGCTTTGTCCCGTCCTTATCCCAAGTCTCGTTAAACGGACACCAGCCAATAAGCGCGGGATGGTTGAAATCGCGTTCCATTCCTTCCAGCCATTCCGGCAAAAAGCCGGCCAGCCCCTCCGATGTCGTAATGTCCAGTCCCCAGTTGGCATGCTCGCCCCATACGAGGTAACCAAACTTATCCGCCCAATAGAGGAAACGGGGCTCGAATATTTTCTCATGCAGCCTTGCGCCATTAAACCCAAGCCCCATCGAGATCTCGATATCCTTGCGGAGATCCTCGTCGCTTGGAGCCGTATAGACGCCATCCGGGTAAAAGCCCTGATCCAGCACAAGCCGCTGGAACACCGATTTGCCGTTAATGCGGAAAGCCATACCGTCCAGCTTCACCGAGCGAAGCCCGAAATAAGACTGGACCGTATCAATCGTCTGCCCATCCCGAATCAGACTCAGCTCGAGATCATACAGCTCGGGACTGCCCGGCTGCCAGAGGTGAACCTCCGTCAACGGCAAAGTCAGCTTCGCCGAAGGACCGGATACGGCAATCGCCGCTTCGCCAGCCGGCGCGCCTTCATACAAGGCTTTTACAGCCAGCTTGGTACCGGCCTTAACCCCGCTTCCGCCCAGTTGCAGCTCCAGATGCGCGCATGCATTGTCCGGATCCGGGACAAGCTTCATCTTTGCCAAATAAGTCTCCGGAACCCGCTCCAGCCAAACTGTCTGCCAGATGCCCGTTGTACGGGTATAGTCGCAGCCCGAGGAGTAATACCCTCCGCACTGCTTGCCCCGAGGCTGACGGCCCGAGCGTTGATCGTCTAACGCATAGACGGTAATCACGTTGCTCCCCGCCGAGACCGCAGACGTGATATCAAAGCTGAAGGAGGAATAACCGCCGCGGTGCTTGCCCACTGCCGTACCGTTCACCCATACCTCCGCCTCGTAATCCACTGCGCCAAAGTGAAGCAGAACTCGCCCGTCGTTTGTCCAATCATCCGGAAGATTAATCTCTTTTTTGTACCAGACCGCCGCCATAAAGTCCTTGTATTCCACGCCCGAGAGCTTGCTCTCCGGGCAGAACGGCACGGTAATCGTCCCGGACAGCTCAAGGCCCGGTTCCTGGAAGCCTCGCTCCTTGCCGCTTTTGCCATGGTCGATCTCGAACTGCCACTGCCCGTTCAGGTTGATCCAATCAGGCCGAACCCACTGAGGACGCGGATATTCGGGACGGGGAATCGTAAGTTTCATAGGTTAGCAAGCTCCTTTGCAATTAGCCTTTAATTGAACCGACATAAACGCCCTTAACAAAATATTTCTGCAGGAACGGATACACCATAAGAATCGGCAACGTGGAGAAGACGATCGTGCAATACTTCACCAATTCCCGGAAAGCGGTCGCGCTGGATGCGCTGTCGATCACAACGCCGCCGGAGCTGCCCTGAGTCGTAGCCGTGGAATCGTTCGCGACCAGGATTTCCTTGAGCAACAGCTGCAGCGGAAATTGATCCCTGTCCTTCAGCAGCACCATCGCGTTAAACCAGGAGTTCCAGTTGCCCACGAGATAATAGAGGAAAATAACGGCGAGCGTCGCCTTGGACAGCGGAAGAATAACGTTCACGAGCAGCTTCAGCTGGCTTGCGCCGTCAATAATCGCCGCTTCCTCTAGCTCGGTTGGAATCGACTGGAAGCCGGTACGGAGCACGATCATATTCCAAGTATTCAGCGCCGTAGGCAGAATCATTGCCCACAGATTGTTGTACAGGCCGATATCCTTCATTAATAAGAACCACGGTATCAAGCCGCCGCCAAAAAACATCGTCACGGTAATGATGATCATGATATATTTTTTGAAATACAAATCGCGTCTGGACAGCACGAAAGCGCCCATAATCGTCATGAGCATGTTCACCAGCGTTCCAAGCCCTACATACAAGATTGTATTCTTGTAGCCGACCAATAGACTGTTATCCTTAAAAATCAGCTTGTAGCCGTCAATCGTAAGGCCAAGCGGCTTTAGCAGAACGCCTTTATGCGCAACCAGTCTCGCCGGATCGCTGACGGAAGCGAAGACGATATGGACGATCGGATACAGGCAGCACAATGTTAAAACCGTAAGCAGGACATAGATCGTGACATCAAATGCTCTGCTGCTGATCGAATGATATTTCATCGTAAAAGCCTCCCCTTTCTACCATAAGCTCACTTCGGATTTGCGGCTTGCTATTTTGTTCGTTACCCACAGCAGGGCAAAGTTGACTAACGAGCTGATAAGGCCTACGGCCGTCGAATAGCTCAAGCTCGCTTCGCGCAAGCCTCTCCGGTAGACATAGGAAGCAATAACATCGGCTCTATCATAGGTAAGCGGATTGTAGAGAAGGATAATCTTCTCATAGCTGGATGCCATAATGCCGCCTACGGCAAAGATAAACAAAATGATAATAACCGGGCTGATCTGCGGCAGCGTAATATGCCACATTTTTTTCAGTCTGCCGATCCCGTCCATATCCGCCGCTTCGTACAGCGTCGAATCGATCGAGCTCATGGCAGCGAGATAGATAATGCTGGACCAGCCGATCGTCTGCCAGATATCGGAGAACGTGTAGATCGGCCTGAAAAATTGGGAATACCCGAGCAAAGAGGTATAATCCTTGCCTGTGATGAGCTGAAGCAGCTGGGTAATAACCCCTTCATCCGCCGTAAAAATATGAATCATCCCGCAGACGACAACAAGAGAGATAAAATGCGGCATGTAAGTGATCGTCTGGACCAGCTTCTTGAACTTGCCGTCGCGTATTTCGTTAAGCAATAACGCCAATATAATCGGAGCGGTAAAGCCAAAGGCAAGGCCCCATACGTTCAGAAGCAGCGTATTTTTGACGACCCGCCAGAAATACGGACCCTCGAAGAAATCGATAAAATGCTTCAAGCCTACCCAGTCGCTGTTCGAGAAGCCCAGCAAAGGCTTAAAGTCTTTGAACGCGATTAACAGTCCCCACATCGGCCCATAACAGAAAATAACAAACCATGCGACGACAGGTACCGCCAATAAATAGACAAACCAGTTTTTTCTAACGTCCTTTTTGATGATTTGACTCGTTCTCATTCATCCACCGCCTTATTTCCCAGGTAGGGCATCGCGGCCTGCGGAATTCGCAAACAGCCATGCCCGTTTATCTCCTGTATGAACCTGAACTTGATGTTACCGCGCGTTATACCGGTCAAGCGCAGCCTGATGGATGCTGAGGAACTCGTCGAGGCCCATCTTCTTCGCTTCGCTCAGGAATTTGTCGTACGCGTCCACCGGCAGCTGGCCCTTAATAATCTTGGCAAAATATTCATTGCGCAGCGTAGACAGCTGGTTGCCAAGCTCCGCCTCGCGGGAGGCCTCTTCCGTCGTGAACGTAATCGGAGGCATCGCTACGCTTGTGTCCATATTTTCCGTCCACGTTTTCCGGATGTCGCCCGAGTAACTGCCTTCTGCCACGATCAGCGGGTTGGAGTTATGCTCGTCGCGGATATCCGGCCAGGAGTGCATGCGGTATTTGACGAGAGTAGTCGCTACCGGTTGACCGTCCGGATCTTTGTAAATATAGCTGTCCGGCTGGAAGTAAGGCTTGCCCGTCTCGTCAACCAGATGCACCTTGCCGTATTCGCCGTAGTTCAGAATTTCCCAGCCCTTCTTGCTGTAAGCAAAATCAAGCCATCTCATCGCCGCTTCCACGTCGTCAGCCTGCGTTGTAATTGCAGCGGATCGGCCTGTTCTTTTGAAGTTCTTGTAAGTAGTAGCCGCCTTGTCGCCCGCGTTCAGAACCGGGTTCAGTGCGCCAACGAAGTCAATATTGTTCTGCTGCTTCCAGTAGCTCCACATCGTATCCGGGGAATCCATCATAACGGCTGTTTTAGCCGAAATGGCGCTTGCCATCCGCTGATTGAAGTCCGCCGTCGCCCAGTCTTTGTTCAGCAGTCCCTCTTTGTTCCATTGCTGCATCGTAGCGAGGTAATCCTTCGCTTTAGGCTGCGCAGGGCCCCATTGCACCTTGCCGTCGGTATCCATAAACGTCCAATCCCATACGCCGTAAGCACCGTTGATGATGCCGGTAAAAATCTGGCCGTAAGTGGAACCGTAGTTAAGCGGCTCGCTGTAGCCCACTTCCTTCGCTTTGGTCAGGAACGTATGCCATTCGTCTATCGTATTCGGCACTTCGAGCCCCGTCTTCTCAAGCGCTTCCTTCTTGATCAGCATGCCGAACCACATCCATTCGGAATAAGGAGCGATGCCGTAGAAGCCCAGCAGCTTGCCGCTGTCCGTTACCGTCGTTTTTCTTCTGGTCTCATCGGAGTTGCGCCATTCGCTGTAGTTCGGAGCGTATTTATCCATGTAATCCGTCAAATCCAGATAAGCGCCGTCTTTAACGCCCGCTTCAAGTCCTCCAGGGTAACGTTCCGGCTCGATAATAATGTCCGGCAGCTCGCCCGAAGACATCATCAGCGTAAACGCGTCCGCTTCCTGCCCAACCGGAGGCGTAATGAAATTCACCTTGATCCCGGTTAATTTCTCAACCTGCTTCTGTACGGCCTGGTTGTTCATATCCGGAATTTGGGAATCGGCCGGCAGCCATACGTCCAGCGTGACGTCCTTTTTATAAGGATAAGCGTCATAATGGCTTGGAATTTTCTCATCGTACAGGTCGCCGAGATAAGTATCGTTTAACGTGTTGTTGACTTCATCCATTTGCTCTTGGGTTGGGGTTTTATTGCCGCGGATCGTTGGGCTGATATCCGAGAAAGCCGTCGTCTCTGCCGGCGCCTGCGAGCTGTCGGTTGTTGCAGCCGGATCTGCGGACTCCTTCGGATCATTATTGTTGTTGCTGCAGGCCGCCAACGCGGAACCGGTTAGTACGGATACAAGCAGCAGGTTAAGCAAACGTTTTTTCATCGTACCCATGTTTTTATCCCCCTTAATGTCAACGTTTTCATTTTTAAATATTGGAACTAATCATGCTAATTGACAGCGAATCCCGTATCCGCAACTATTTTTCTTCGTTTTCATTCTCAGAAAAACTATTTAGTTACAGAAATGATGTATCAATTGGCAAAAAAAATAGTTCTTGCTTATTCCCCCGATGGCACATTCAAGGCAGACGCATCCCCGTAAGGCACTCCGAAATCAGGCGTTCCGTCCGAATGCCAGCCAAACTTCTGAATACGGGTCGCACGATGCTTGGTCTCTACTCCCGGCGCAGGCAGCGCATGGAAAACAATCCAGTCCTCCTGATCATCGGGCGACTTGGTAAAGCTATTATGTCCGGTCGCGTAGACCCCGTTCTCCGCGCTCTTCCGGAATACCGGCTGCATCGTTTTCGTCCAGGAATCCGCAATCATCGGATCTGCCGAATCGTCCATGGCCAGCATCCCAAGCGAATAATCCTCGGACCAGGTCGTGCTGGCGGAATAAATCAGAAACACTTTTCCGTTGCGCTTCAGCATGACGGGGCCCTCATTAATCGCCATGCCGCCTTGCTTCTCCCATTCCAGGGTTGGAGCCGTCAGCAGGGTTTGCTCTCCGGTCAAAGTCCAAGGATTCGTCATCTTCATGATGTAAATCGCCGAACCGTAATCCGGAAAGTGGCCATATCCGGCGTATAGGAAGTACAGCTGCTCCCTCATCTCAAGAACGGTTCCGTCCAGACCGGGTACGGGAGTTTGCAACGCTCCTTTCCAGACCCACTCGCCCTCAAGCGGATCTGACTGCTCATTCTCCAGAACGCAAATACGTCGGGTATCATCCCCTCCTCCATCATTAGCGGTGTAGTAGACGTACCATTTGTTATTCAGGAAGTGAATTTCCGGCGCCCACAGATTGCTGCTGTACGGGCCTCCGGGCTCAGGTGTCCATATGGTTTGTTTGCGTCCCCCCACAAGCCCGGTCAAACTGGCCGATTGCGTCAATTCCAGACGGCTCCCCCGCGTACACATAAAGTAGTAATAACCGTCCGTATGCTTATACACCCATGGATCGGCAGCGTTTGCAACAATAGGGTTGCGGAATGTTTCAGAATGTGTCATCTACTCTCTCCTTTTCTTGCTCCTTCATTACTCCTTGCACCTCCTATTATCTAGGAGACTCCCCCTAACGAACAATTGCGAAAGCGCTTTAATTTTTGCTCAAAAAACGGAATAGCCAAATCGGTTTCGACGGTCGAAAAAAGGCCGTCTCGACGAGACGGCTTCATAAGGATCGTTATTTTATGTTTTGCTTGCGCCATTCATACGGTGTCATGCCAACCGCCTTAACAAAGAAATCATAGAACCGGCTGGAAGAGGTGAAGCCTACTTCCGAGGAAATCGATTCAATGGCCTTGTCGGTCTGCCGCAGCAGCCGCTTGGCTTCTTCCATTCTCAGATTAATCATATATTGCTTAGGCGATACGCCAATGATTTCCGTAAACTTCTTCCGCAGATTGCTCTCCGATACAAAATGCTTGGAAGCAAGCTCATGAACCGTAAGCTGGCTGTAGAACCTCGCGTGAATCTCCTTCAGCACATCCTGAATAATCGTCTGATCATTTCTGCTTCCGGCGGCATGGGCGGATACAGCCTGATATCGCTGAAACAGGACAACCGCCGTCTCAAAAGCAATTCTCGTAATATTGAAGGAATCAATGTCGATCCGTTCCTTCTTCCACTCTTTCTCCAGCTGGTTAAAGCTGATTTCCGCCCACTCCGTATCTTCGGCATCAAGCTGAATGCATTGGATTCGATTACATTCGTATCCCGCATGAAACAAGTACCTCGATTGCAGCGGAATCCGTTCATGGTTGAAATGAACGGATACCCCTCTCCAGGGTTTCGTGCATACGAAGCCGTGATGCAGCCCGGGTGGGATCAAGACCAGGCTGCCTGCGCTTACCTTTATGTTTTGTTCCGGTGAGCTGTAATAGCCTTCTCCATCCAGAACCAAAGTCAATTCATCATAATCGTGAGAATGCGAGATAAAGAGACCGTCTCCCTCTTCCATATTAAAAGTGTGCGGCTTGAAACGGTCGATGCTGATAATAAAGCCTTCCTTGCCTTGCCCCATCTTCCATCCCCCTTTAGCATTTGCATGCTGTAGCTCCTATGCTCCATTAGGAAATTATAGCAATAATTTCAAGAGATGCTCAAGGACAAGGATTAGTAGGAGGTGGACAAATAACTATCCCTTCTTGCTATTATTCTTCCAGTGCCGGGATTTTGACAATTATGGTCGTTCCGCATCCCAACCTGCTAATGATGTCTACCACGCCGTAGCTTTCTCCAAACAGCAGCTTTATCCGGTTATTGATATTCGGCAGACCGATGCTTTTCCCGGACCCTCTGTCCGAATGCTCCGTTTTCAGCTTCTCTCTTAGGTGCCTAAGCTTGTCCTCATCCATTCCTCTTCCCGAATCCGTTATCGTGAAGCATATGTCTCCATCGGCATCGAAATGGCCGCTGACCTTAAGCTCTCCTTCGGCATCCACTCTCTCAAGCCCGTGGTAAACGGCATTTTCCACAATGGGCTGCAAAATCATCTTTGGTGTTTGCAGGTTCAATAGCTTCTCGTCTATCCGCACTTCCATTGCAAATTTGTTCTCATATCGAATAGAAATAATATTCAAATAGGCCTTAATGCATTCGATTTCCTCGCTGATCCGTACCAGCTCATCCTCTTTCACGCTGTATCGGAAAATCTTGGACATACAAGAGGTAATTTGGGCGATTTCCTTGCTGCCGTATTCAAGCCCGATGCCGCTGATGCAATTTAAAGTATTATAGAGGAAATGCGGATTGATTTGGCTTTGCAGAGCAGAAAATTCCGCCTGCTTCTTGCTTAGCTCCGATTCGTATAATCGTGCTTGCGTGCTAATAACATGGCTCGACATATTCTCCATTTTGTCAATCATCCGATTGATATCGTAAGCGAGCACCCCAACTTCATTCGTCGAACGGACCTTTACCCTGAAGCCCTCCCGCTTGCCGATTTTCCTCATATCCGCTACAAGGCCCATAACCGGCCGCGTTAAGTTGTTCAAGAAGAAATAGCCCAGAATAAAGAGACTCAGAATGATTCCTATTCCGGCTATAATGCTGTTATGTTTAATGGGGTTCATGTCCGCCGTCAATTCATGAACCGGAATAATACTGACAATGCTCCATCCGTCCGCTTGTTCCAGACCTTTCTCCTGGACGATAACCTTCTCCCCGTTAATCTCCGTTTTCACTCCGCTTATCAAGCTGTCCCGGTCCGCCGACAGGATATCCTCGAAAAAAACGCCGCGGAAGCCTGCCTGGTTGGAAGCTATAACTTCGTTGCTGCTGTTCAGAATATAAAGGGCGGAATGAGGCGTAAGCTCCGTGTTTTCGATCAGCTCCTGCAGCTTTCCGATATTGACCATAATGGAACAAAAGCCGGTTCTTTGGGAAAAATGAACGCCGCCTATGGATTCGATAATAGGTGCCACATAAAAGAAATATTTATTTCCGGATTTGCCGTCTTTCAACAAATCCGTAAACCTTCCTTCTTTTAAGGCTTCGCTGTCGTTTTTGTACTTATGGATAAACGCTTTATACTGATTCAGGAAAAAGATATCGCCGGTTATCGAATCGACGCTGTAAACCTTTCTGCCTTCATTATCATTAATTACAATGCCGCTTACATAGGAATTGAAGGATCTCATGTACTCCATGAGGTCGATGACGTAATTGCCGATATCGATATCTCTCGTGTAATCGTTATTCGCCGTCGTAAATTCCTGAATTTTTCTATTATCTACTGCAATATTCGTACTGATCTTTATATCGTTGAACACCGAATCGATCTTTTGCCGCGTTTGCTCAATGATTTTGTTGCCGTAGTTAGCTGCCCTTGTCTGGGTGAGATTATAAAAGCTGAAATAGAAATAAGCCTCCATAAAGGTAAAGATGATGACGGTAAACAACACGATAAGGAAGATCTGATGCTTAAGCTTCAGTCTGCTGATCTTCAAGCTGCCCACTCCGATACGTTAATTTAAAAATCAGCATTTTCTGTACTTTGCGGGGGTTATTCCGCATTGCTTCTTGAATACTTTATTGAAATAATAATAATCCGTAATTCCGACCTTTAATGCTACTTCCTCAACGGACATTTCCGTATGCTTCAACAGCTCGCAGGCTTTGTTTATCCTGAGTTCCGTGACATATTCCGAGAAGGTTTTCCCCAAATTTTTCTTGAACAGCTGGCAGCAATACACCTGATTAAGAAAAAACTTTGCGGATAAATCCTTTAAATACAGCTTGGCTGAATAGTGATTATCGATATACTTCACCATCTGGGTGAAATAGGAGCCGATATCGCCTTCACTTTCGCATTTACGGTTCAACTGCCTGATATAGAGAAGGACATCATACAGAAAACCGCATAAGGACTCAAAGTTCTCGAAGCGCTCCTTGAGCTCGGAATGATTGAGGAAGCTCAGCTCCATGTCTTTCAGCTCCTCGTAAAAGGAAGCCAATAATACCCCGACCACCTGATTCCATAAATAAACAACCTCCCCCATTCCGGCATTATTTTTGCTGAAATCGTTTTTGAGCCTCCCCATGGCAGCTTCCAAAGCTTCGAATTGTTTCTCCTGGATAATGACAGAAATGCTATCTATAAAAGGCTTGACTGTATTCAGCTTTTGCTCGTATTCGAATAAACCCTTTTCATCCTCATTCAAAAAAACCTTCGAGGCCGCCAGATCGGATTCCTTGATCAGCTTGGCAAGATCCTTGTATCGATTCGAGATGCTGCTTATTCCCGCAGCTTTGATGTCCGATCCCGACAAACCGGCCAAATCAAGCCCCTTCAAATCCGCCAATTGACCGCTTTTTAGTATATATAACGTTTTCCTTGATCCCAGTTCTATTTCCAAGGTATGCTCGACCGCAAACTTCTTCTTACCGCAGATTCGATCGCGATTCGAATAAAGAATAAGCGCGCGATAATAGTCTTGTTCCGATAAAGGATCAAAAAAAGGAGTTAAACGGCTCAATTCATGTTCGTCCGCCGACATTAACGCCTCCAGGATAAGGTTATTACGATGGCCTCTTTTATTGGCAAAATAGACGGCCAGCTTATTAATTAAGGATTCCGCCATCTCAATATCAATGGGCTTCAAGAAATAATCCAGCGCACCGTATCTTATTGCCTCTTGCGCATAGGCAAATTCGGCGAAACCGCTTACAACCACAAAGTCGGCATGCTTGCCCTTTTCTCTCGTCATCCTCATCAGCTCAAGCCCGGAAATTTCAGGCATTCTAATGTCCGTAACGATCAGGTCGGGACTTTCCTCGCATATAAATTCAAATGCTTTATGAACGCTTGTGAACTGACCGGTTATTTCAAATCCGTGTTTGCTCCAGTCAAAGGCATTCCTTATCCCTTTAATCGCCCATGGCTCATCATCTACAATAATGACACTATACATAAGTACCTCCCGATAGGTTCTTCTCGTCATAATCGCGGAAACTCGGTAACCAGGAACGAATCGCAGCCATTCTCTTTATATGGACAAAGGCCTATGGACCCTAAAGTCCATAGGCTTGTCAGCAAGCCAACCTATTATATCACTTCTTGTTTGCCTGCATCGCTTCGTAAATTTTCATATTTTCTTCCATAACAGCTTTGCCGCCTGCCGCCATATACTCATCCACAAGCTTGTCGTATAAGCTGTCGAAGTCCGAAGGCTTGCAAACAATCAGCTTATCGGTCATTTGTTTGTTCAAATCCCCAAGCGTCTTGCCGTACTTAATGTTGGCATCATTTGGCGTATCATAGAAGAAGCTGGTGTAACCGTCCGTCGTATTGATTTTGTAGGACTGCTCTGCCTTCTCTTCTAATCCGGCATAAGAAGCGGAAAGAGCTTTAATATTCTTCTCTTGATCGCCAAGCTCAACGCCGTTTACCACCAGGGTATAGTCGAGGTTTTGAGGGCTCATTTGCATATTGTCTCCGGTCTGCGCAATCACCTGCGGGATTCCGTTAACCGTTTTGTGGTTTACGCCTTCCTCCCCGTATTGCAGGAAAAATAACACGTCGGGGTTTGCCATCCAGTTCAAGTACTTAATCGCCAGCTCCGCATTTTTACTGGACTTCGGAATAAACACATTTAAGCCATTTTCGTTGTAAATCATTTTTTTGTATTTGCCCTCATCGTTTTTAAACGTATCGATCGGAATAAAGTTAGCATCAGGCACATTGGTTTTTAACGGCTCGCTTATATTTTGTCTAAACGCGTAATCCCAGTTAGCGCTGAAAAATCCGACTTTCCCGTTCGTCACGTCAGCGTCCGCCTGCTTTGCCGTTTTGTCCAGCGCAAAATCGGGACTGATCAATTTTTCATTGTACAGCTTGTTGAGGAATTTCAGCGATTCCTTGTTTCCGGGCTTTATCCAGTTCGGAGAGGTTACAAAGTCCTTCTCCGACTGTTCGCCCCAGAAGGATTCGGCCAAATTGCCGGTGCCGTAATTCATGCCGGTCGCCGCCAATCCCCAAGGAATAACGCCGTCGACGCCTCCGGGATTTTTGTCTCGGAATGCAACAAGAGTATTATATAATTCATCTCTGTTCGTCGGAACCGGCAGCCCTAATTTATCGAGCCAATCCTTCCGAATGAAACTGCCAATCCAAGCAAGCGATGTTCGTTTTGCGGGGATCGCCATCTGTTTTCCGTTATATTGCCCATAAGCGAGAACGTTCTCGCCCAGATAATTTTTCAGATCCTTGCCGTACTTCTCAAGCAATTCTTCCAAAGGCATAATACCGTTGATCTTGGCGTACCGGGATACGGTTGGGCTGTCGTAAGTAAAGGAAATATCAGGCGCCTCGCCCGCTGCCATCATGACGTTAAGCTTATCGATCTCCTGCGATCTCGGTACCGGAACGAATTTTACGACCGCATTGTTCGGCTTGCCGAAATGTTCGTTAATATATCTCGTCCAGGTGTTGTTGTTCAGATCCGGCTGGCCTTGTATTCCTCTGTCAAACACCTCTACCGTAAGCGTAACCGGCGAGCCTGAAGGGGCTTTCGTCTCCGTAGAAGAGGATTCCTCTTTATTATTGTTATCGCCGCCGCAGCCTGCCAATCCGCCGGCTAACAACGTAAGAACGGGCAGTAAAACCAACATTTTTTTGTTCATGTTTTCAACCTCGCCTTTTCCTATAATTTAATTGAAGCATTTCTTTACCCTTTAATTGCTCCAGTCATCACGCCATCTACAAAATATTTCTGAAGTTTAGGGTAGACCAGCAAAATCGGAACGGTAGCGAACATCACGCTGGCAGCCTTTAAGGATTCAGGTACGATAAAAGCACCCGTGCTGCCTTCGCCTTGCTGCGCATCCAGCTGTTGATTGGCGGTAATGATCTGATAAAGCTTTAATTGCATCGGATACAGGTTCTTGTCCGTGATATAAAACAGCGCATCCTGGAAGCCGTTCCATCTGTCAACCGCGTAAAAGAGACTTAAGGTTGCTATAGAAGGCATGGACAACGGAAGAACAACCTTAACTAGAATGCCCCATTCGTTGCAGCCGTCGATCGCTGCCGCTTCCTCCAAGCTTTCCGGAAGAGACGAGAAGAACGTTTTCAGTATGATCATATTAAAAACGCTTAACGCGCCAGGCAAGATCAGGCTGCTCATCGTGTTCATCATGTCCAGGTTTTTCACCAGGATATAGCTCGGAATAAGTCCTCCGCTGAAATACATCGTAAATACCATAGCGGTCAACAAGAAATTTCTGCCCATCAGTCTTTTCTTCGTAAGCGGATATGCGGCGCATATGGTCAAAAACATGCAGCATGCGGTAAACAATATCGTAAGTACAATCGTATAGCCTAGAGTATAAAGCATGTCGACATCGCTTAAGATCGTTTTATAGGTTTCGAGCGTAAATTCTACCGGCCAAAGGGAAACCTTCTGCGAAATAATCGCATTATTCGAGCTTAGCGAAAGCGCTATCATATATAAGAACGGAACGAGACAGGTTATTGAGACCGCCGTGATGAATAAAATAATGAGAATGTCTACGAAATTCGTTTTTGACTTGTTCAACCCACTCACGCCCTTTACCAAATTCCTTGCTCGCCGATTTTTTTGGAAATATAGTTAGCCGACACGAGGAAGATCAGCCCTACAACCGATTGGAATAAGCCGACAGCCGTTGCCTGGGAAAAATCGCCGGACCCGATCCCGATCCGATACACATAGGTACTGATAACATCAGAGTAGTCGCTGACAAGAGAATTTCCCATGACGAATGGCCGGTCGAACCCGATGGAAACCATTCTTCCGATCTGCAGAATGAGCAGGATAATGATGGTCGGCTTGATGCCCGGCAAGGTGATATGCCAAATTTTCCGCAGCCTGCTGCATCCGTCCATATCCGCCGCTTCGTACAAATCCTTGTTTATTCCGATAATCGCGGCCAAATATAGGATAGTCCCCCAACCGGCGCTCTGCCAGATCCCAACGGCCACATACATGATCAGCCAGTTTGTTTTGTCGGAGAGAAACTCGATTTTGCCAAGACCAAGGCCGGATAATATCGTATTGGCCATGCCGCCGGACGAGAACATCAGGTACACCATGCCCCCGATAATGACCCAGGACAAAAAATGCGGCAGGTACAGAACGGTTTGCATCAGTTTTTTGAATCGCGTAAACCTGAGCTCATTTAACAAAACCGCCAGTATGATGGGGGCCGGGAACCCTGCCGCCAAATCCAGAAGGTTCAAAATAAGCGTATTTGTCAAAGCGCGGTAGAAGCTGTCTTGCTGGAAGATAAATTGGAAGACGTCCAGCCCAACCCACTCGCTGCCGCTAATGCCCTGAAAAATGTTGTAATCCTGGAATGCCATCAATACGCCGTAGATCGGCGCATATCTGAATATCGCGATATACGCCATTGGCAGCAGCAAGAGGGCATACAACAAATAATCTCTTTTGAAGTTTTGAACGATTCGGTTTTTTTTCCTTATTTCGATGCGCTTGCTATCGCTGCCTAAAACCGCTTTCAATTTTATCAATCCCTCTTTCCGTATAAAGTGAGCTCATGTAAAAAATTATACTCGCTGGGATTTTTAATAAAATGTAATTTATTAAGTGAGGTTTTGTAATATATTAAAATAACAAAAAGCACGCCATGAAAAGGCGTGCTTTTACTCTGCGGTTATATTGTTGTTTTAGAGATTACTTAAATTGGCCTGCGTCGATGGCTTTTTGCTTCTCATCCAAGATTTCCTGATAACCGGCATTCAGATAAGTCTTCTTCGCTTCTTCGTAGACTTTGTCGAACTGGTCCTCCGGCGCGAGAGCTACCTTCACATACAGTTCTTGGAATAACGAGTTCAGATCGGCTTTGTACTCGTTTACTTTCTCGAGAACTACGCTGAACAGCGCATCCGGCGTGCGGAATTCCGCTAACTTCTCAAAATTATTGAGCACATCCTCAGCCAGGTACTCGTAGCCTGGAGGCGACCAGTTTTGCAAGTAAGCTTTGCGCGTTACAGCAGGATCCGTGTACTGGACAACTTCGCTGACGAGTGCGAAATAGTCTTTATTGTTGTTCTGGGACAGTACGGAATCCCCTTTGTAATCCGGATTCTTAACGGCAAGGCCGTCCGCATCCAGCGTATAGTTCTGACCTTCAACACCGTTCTGGAGGTAGAACAGGTTCTTCGGCTGGCTCATCCATTCGAGGTACAGCCATACAGCGGCACGTTCCTCATCCGTCGATTCATAGTTGATCCCCATAATCAAGCCGAATGGCCAGTATGCACGGCCTTGCGGCTTGTTGCCTTCCGGAACTCCAGCCGTACCCGGAAGCACCGCAAATTGCGCATCCGGATTGTTCTTCAGTGTAGCGGTCAGCACGTCGGTATTGCTGGCGAGATAGAAACCGTAAGTGCCTGTTTTGCCTGCAACGAATTCCGCTTTCGTCTTCGCGTCGTCATTGCGCAGATAGAATTCTTTGTCGATCAGCCCATGATTGTACTGGTAGTTCAGGTTTTTCAGGTATTTCTCTGTTTCCTTCGTAGTCAGGTCCGCTACGCCAAGATCGGAATAAAGCGCGCGGTATTTCGGATCAATCGGCCAGTCGCGGAAGGCATAGTTAAAGGTATAGTTGTTCTGCAAGAGGGATGCGCCGGCAACGCCAAGTCCAGCCGCCTTCCATTTCTCCAGCATTTCGTTATACTTCTCAAGGGAGGTCAAATCCTCCACTTTCATTCCAACCTTTTCCACCCAGTCTTTGCGGATCAGCGTGGTAAAGTTATCGGCTGGCGGACGCTGTGCGAAGAAGAATACGTTTTTGCCGTCCACGACACCGTATTGCTTGATGGTCTCGCTCATATTTTTCCAGTAAGTAGGCGCGTAGTTGGCGATTTCATCGTAGTTCAGCTCCTGCATGACATCCTCGCCGTAGTAGGCAAGCGCTTGCGGCATATCGTAGTGAAAAATAATATCGGGAGCTTTGTGAGAAGCAAGCAGCTGCTCATAGTCCGTTACTTCGCTGTTTCTTGTGATCGGTATGAATTTGACGTCGATATTGTACTTATCGCCGAATTCCTTTTGAATCCAGCGCGTATAGTAGTTATCCGATACATTCCAGCCTTCGAAAGCGCGTTCATAAACCGGAATCTGAAGAGTAACTTTCTCCGGGAAGCCTTTCGAATAATCCGGATACTTGCCTGCCGGGCTTTCGCTTGGCGTATTGCTAGCCGTGTCGCTTGCGGAAGGAGAAGGTTCGGTAGAGCTCTTTGTATTCGAATTGTTGTTATTGGTGCAGCCAGACAAAATGCTGAATACCACAAACAAAGCCATAAACATGGATACCATATTTTTTTTGCTCATTGCTTGTTCCCCCAATCATTCATTTTCGTATTCGAGGTTATTCCTTCACGGCCCCAAGCATAACGCCTTGGACAAAATACTTCTGGATAAACGGGTACACGCAAATAATGGGAAGAGTCGCGAATACAACGCAGGATGCTTTCAGGACTTCGGGATTGCTGAGCGATACCTGAGTCGCTTCCAGCTGGAAGCTTTCGCTCGCTTGAATAACCAGGTAATACAGCTTCAGCTGCAGTGGCCGCATATCCACGTTTTGCTTGATGTAAAACAATGCGTCTTGGTACGTATTCCAGCGCCCAACCGCATAAAAGAGGGATAAGGTTGCAATGATTGGTTTGGACAGCGGCAGCACAATGCTGACAAGAATCCGGAAATGTCCGGCCCCGTCAATCCTTGCCGATTCTTCCAGACTGTCCGGTATGCTGCTCGACAGCGCCGTCTTCATGATCAGCAGGTTAAAGGCGCTGAAGGCCGGCGGCAGGATAATCGACCACATGGTATCCAGCAGCCCCAGGTTGTTAACGAGCAAATATTCGGGAATGATACCGCCGCTGAAGTACAGGGTGAAGATAAAGATAAACGTCAGCACGGTACGTCCCTTTAGTTGCTTGCGGGATAACGGATATGCGGCGCATATGGTTATAATCATTCCAATAATCGTGAACAGCACCGTTACCAGAACCGATACATACAAGGAACGCAAAATACTATGATCCGCGAAAATTTTCTTGTAGGCCTCGAATGTAAAACCCTCCGGCCAGATGAAAACTTTATTTGCGATAACAAATGCGTCTTCGCTTAAAGATTTGGATACGACATGCAGAAACGGCAGCAAACAGGCCAGCGAGGCAATGATGATAAAGAGGTGAATAAGCACATCCCAAATATCAAACCGCCTTCTGCGATGAACAGCAATCGTGCTGTTAGTTGCTTTCATGGTCACCTCTCCTATAAAGAATTGCCACGTGTCTTTGGTTTGGTGGAAATTGTTGCTTCGTAAGCATTAACTCTATAAAATTCCGTCCTCGCCAAGCTTCTTCGCAATCCGGTCCGCAGCAAGCACAAGCACAAGTCCGATGACAGCTTGGAATAATCCAAGCGCCGTTGCCCGGCTGAAGTTGCCGCTCTCAATCCCCCAACGGTACACCAATACGGGAATCGTAACCGTGTATTCCGTCGTAGCCTTGTTTTGCAGAGCAAATACGCGTTCGAACGAGCCTTCCATTACTTTGCCAAGATTCATGATGAGCAAAGTAACAATCGTCACGCGAATCGATGGCAGCGTCACGTTCCATACCTTCCTCCAGCGCCCCGCGCCGTCCACGATGGCTGCTTCGTACATTTCCGGGTTGATGCTGCTGATTGAGGCAAGGTAGATGATCGTTCCCCAGCCCATGCTCTGCCAGACGCCAATCGCCAGATAACTGACCAGCCAGTTGGTATCGTCCTGCAGGAACGGAATCCGGTCCCCGCCCATCATGGCAATGAGATTATTGATCGCGCCGTTACTCTCGCTAAGCAGCTGATAAGCAATCGCTCCGATAATAATCCAGGATAGAAAATGCGGCAGGTACAAGAGCGTCTGGTTCACCCGTTTAAACCTTACGCCTCTTACTTCGTTCAGCAGCAAGGCCAGCACAATCGGCATCGTAAAGCTGAACAACAGGTCAAGACTGTTAAGCAGGAGCGTATTGCGAACGGCGCGGCCAAAGTCATGCTTGGCGAAAATCTCCTGGAACACTTGGAAGCCTACCCAGTCGCTGCCCCAGAACCCTTTGGCAATCTTATAGTTTTTAAAGGCAAGAATGAGGCCTGACATCGGTGCATACTTGAAGGTCAGTACAAAAGCCAGCGGAATCATTAACAATGCGTAGAGCTGCCAATCCCGCCGAAAATAATACGTCATTCCGCGTCTGTTTAATCCGAGATTTTTTAAAGCGGTTTCATTTTGTTGTGAAGCGCTTTCGATTTTCACATTCTCACCCCCTCAGCTTTTAGCTCCCCCCGGCCCTTGTGCTCGCTTCAGACATCGTCCGCGGCTGACCTCATCATACCCCCGATTTTTCCAAGCGGTAAATCTTGAGTATTGATTCTCCCTGTCATTTTTGATTGCGAAGGCCTCATTTCTGCTTATTGAGCGCGGTTTTTGATCAAATCTGATAGGCATGAGCAAAAATAAAAGCTGTCCTGCAGGCGGCATGACAGCTCTCATTCTATTTCGCTTACGATGTCTTGGATCTCGACGTCTTATAGCTGCTTGGCGGCATCCCTTCATACTTGCGGAAGAACCGGTTAAAGCTTTGCACGTTATAGTAGCCTACTTCGGAAGCAATTTGTGTGATCGTCATTTTGGATTCGATAAGCAGCTGCTTTGCTTTTTCGATTCGCAATTGATTCATGTAATCAATGAGGCTTTTGCCGGTTAATTCATACACGATCTTCCGCATATAGGAATAGCTGATGCCAATCTCCTTCGCCATCTCCTCGAACACAATTTCCCTGCGGAAATGTTCCTCCAGATAACGAACAATTCGTTCGCCGTAATTCGCTTCTCCCGTACTCCGGTTCAGATGCTGAACAATTTCGGTAAAAAAATCGCGAAGATAGTTCTGCAGCTCGTCAAGCGTGTCGTTAGAAGCAATCGCCGAATAAATATTTCCCCCTCCGGAGAAAATCCGCGAGGTGCTGATGTTATTTTCCCGCAGGTGACGAATGGTAACGCCAATCAGCTGGTTGTAGATAAACAGGATATTGTCATAGGAAACGTGGGTATCGGAATGAATATCGGCCCGGATATTCTCCAGCTCGTTCAGAATGCTGTCCAGATCGGCACGTTCCAGGAAATTCACGATACGCCGCTCGCTGTTTGTCGGGTACATATATTTCTTGCCGCGGTCATCATCCGGCTTCCAATAAAAAATGCAGCCGCTCCCTTTGATCATGCGTTGTTTGATGGCATCCGTTGCCTCCGCAACCCGCTCGGGGATCGACTCGCTGATTTCGGTCTGGCCGCTGACCCCGGTCGTTACCGAATGCCCAAGCAGATCAAGCGCCGTATCCCGGATTTGAACAAGCGTTTCTTTTATTCCTTGAAGCCCGTTCTCCATCTCTTCCCGTCCGTAGTTGATCACAATTACGAAGCAGCCGTCGCCTTGATATATCCCGCGGGCATACAAGCCTTCCGGGAACAAGCTCTCGCATTTCGAGAGCAGAAGATAACGGTGGAAGCTGCGGGTCTCCGGGTTGTTCTTGCTGACGTATCTTCTGTACCGGTCGATGGAGACAACCGCAACGGTGTAATAAGGAGCAGGGAATATCTCCGTGATCTGTTTCTTTACTTCGCCGCGCAGCAACTGATGAATCGATAAGCTTCGGGTATCCTGCTCCCGCTCCTGAAGCAGCGAATGCAAGCCTTCCTCCTCTTCCTGCATCCGCCTGAACGCCGACTCCAGGAAGGCCAGCTCGTTTTTGTTCGTGCCGCCTAGATTACTGCGCTCGCGCATAGCCCGGACAAGCTTCCGGACCGGCAGGGATA
This sequence comes from Paenibacillus sp. MMO-177, assembly GCF_037147795.1. Taxonomy (NCBI): domain Bacteria; kingdom Bacillati; phylum Bacillota; class Bacilli; order Caryophanales; family Paenibacillaceae; genus Paenibacillus; species Paenibacillus sp. MMO-177. The sequence goes on from NZ_JBBCUR010000005.1 coordinate 92,285, forward strand.
ACCAGCTGGCAAGCAATACGGCAAGAATTGTGCCTGCGATGATGATGATCCCCGTAATAAAAATAATGCTCTTCTGCAGGTTATACGTCTTCTTCATTAACTGATCCATGGAATAAATATTAACGTTCCACCAGCCGAGCTGCTCCGAGCGGGACCACGTATACAGCAGCCGTTCGCCGTTTAATACATGGTAGGCATAGCCTTCCCTTGTGCCGTTACTAAAGATTTGCTTGATAAAAGGCTGCTTATTGCCGTCCGTCAGCAGCAAAGACTTGTCATTATGCGAAATAATCGTGCCGTCGGATTTTAGAAGCATAAAGCCTTCCGAACCCGGCTCGGAGGATTTCAAATAGCCGGCAATCTGGCTCTCCTTCAAATTCACGACAATCGTTCCCCGCGTAGTCGTTGACAGGCGGTTTAACGGCAAAACATAAGATACAACCTGCAAGCCCGATTGCAACTGGCGGGGGTACCAGACGCCGCCGATTCCTCTCCGGCCGGCAAGCGCGTTCTCCATCCAATCTACCGGTTCGTAACGGTCCAGCGTTGTAATTCCCCGGTCGGTCGAGACTACGTAATCCGCTTCATCAAGCAGGAAATAGGTAGAGTATACGCCATCCACGCGGTGGTTCAGACTCGCCAGCTCATTTAGTATTCTTAGCGCGCTGGACACATCGCTATAGTCCGAATTCAGCGCCGAATATGTCTTGAAGCTGCGGATCCGGTCAAATATATTCGTGCCGGCCAGCTGGACCGCATCCTGCGCCAGATTGCTCAGCGCGTTCTCGTTAAGCTCCCTGTTCGCGATGAGCCCTTCAAGCGAGGTTTCCGCAATCGCGCCTTCCGAATAACCCACGATTTGCGTGCCGCTGTACCAGGTCAGAATGGCAGTCGGAATAGCCATGACACAGATCAGAATCAGCATCAGCTGAAGCATCATGGGAAATCGTTTCATCCGCCCGTCCTCCTATCGTTTCTAGTATTAGCCATGGAGTCCCTCTAAGCTGGATTTTTGTAAGCGCTTTAAATTTGTTATAAAAAAACACCGGCCAACTATCAATCTTGGATAATTATACACTATACAGAAGTTCTGGGTCTATTTCCCTATTTGGATTTTTACTATAAAAATAAGCCAGCCGCTCTTTCTACGGCTGGCTTATTATGGAACCGGGGCCCTTAAGCCCCTATTTTATTTTTGATTAAGCTTAATGATCCGCACGTCATAGCCTTTAAGCTCGGTTGTGCCGCCTTGGACGCTGGCGCCTGTAAGCAGATCAATTCCGGTTTGCTCTCCGAGCGCAACCGTAACGGCGTCCGCATTGTGATTAAGCACAAACAGGAAATCCTGGCCGTCTTTGGAGCGGATCGTAGTCTCCACGCCTTCCGGCGTGCAGGATACCAGCGGTTTGATGCCGCGGGAAGCGCAAAGCTGAGGCAGCCACTCCTGCAAGAAGGCTTCTTCGGGACTGGTTGCGAGATACCAAGCTTCGCCTTCGCCAAACTTGTTAACCGTAAGGGCTGGCATGCCGCGGTAGAAATCATCCCCGTATACGGCCTTTACTTCGGCGCCTTCCGAATGAATCAGATCGCAGAGCATGCCGCACTCGTATTCCGCCTTAGAGCCAAGCGTGTTGTCGCGCATAACAATCCGGTTGCGCTGCGGAGGAAGCAGGGCATCAATCTCTTCCGCCCAGATGCCAAGCAATTTGCGCAGCTTGCCCGGGTAACCGCCGAGCGTTACCAGGTCGGTCTCGTTTACGATACCGCTGAAATAGGTTGTAATCACCGCGCCGCCGGCAGCCGTATAGGCTTCCAGCTTCTCCGCCACTCCCTCCTTCACCATGTACATGACCGGCGCGATAACCAAGTCGTAGCCGCCGAGGTCCGCTTCTACGCTGACCACATCAGCCGCAATGCCGGCACGGTACAGCGCATCATAGAATTTATGGGCTTGATTCACGTATTTAAGCGCAATGGACGGGCCGCTGGACATTTCAATCGCCCACCAGTTTTCCCAATCGAACAGGATGGCGACCTTTGCTTTCACTCTCGCATCCAGCAAAGTTTCTCCGAGCTTCCCAAGCTCTGCGCCAAGCTCCGCGCATTCGCGGAATACGCGGGTATGCTCATGTCCGGCATGCTCGATAACCGCGCCGTGATATTTCTCGCATGCCCCGATTGAGCGGCGCAGCTGGAAGAACAGGATCGTATCCGCTCCGCGCGCAACGGCCTGATAGCTCCATAAGCGCATAACGCCCGGACGCTTAAGCGAGTTGTACGGCTGCCAGTTCTGCTGGCTTGGCGTCTGTTCCATCAGCATAAACGGCTGTCCGTCCTTCAGGCCGCGCATCAGATCATGCATCATGCCGGTATAGCTGTGCGGCGTATCAAAGCTCGGGTAGTTATCCCAAGATACAACGTCCATGTGCTTCGCCCATTTATGGTAATCCAGCTTTTTGAACGCGCCCATCAGGTTGGTTGTAACCGGAATATCCGGCGTAACCTTCTTAACCGCTTCATACTCCAGCTTGTAGCACTCGAGCAGGCTGTCTGAATGGAAACGCATGTAATCAAGCGACAGCCCTTGGAAGTTTGTCTCCGTCCGGCCGTTCGCGCCGTACCATTCCTCGCTGCGGCCGCTTGGCAGAACGATATCCTCAAAGTCGTAGAAAATATGACCCCAGAAAGCCGTATTCCAAGCTTTGTTCACTTCTTCAATCGTTCCGTAACGATTCTTCAGCCATACCCGGAATGCCGCTTCGCAATTGTCGCAGTAGCAGTTGCCCGCTCCGCCGTATTCATTGTTGATATGCCAAATGAGCAGGGCCGGATGATCTTTGTACCGCTCGGCAAGCTTCTCGGCCATACGCACCGAATACTTCCGGAATGTCGGGCTGTTCGGACAGGAATTATGGCGTCCGCCAAACTTGCGTTTGTTGCCGTTGAAATCGACTTGCAGCACATCCGGATATTTACGGGCCATCCACTCGGGATGCGCCGCCGTGCTAGTTGCCAGACAGACGCCAATGCCGTCCGCATGAAGCTTGTCCATCATCTCATCTAGCCAGCCGAAATCGTAGGTATCCTCGTCAGGCTGGTTTTTCGCCCAAGCAAATACGTTAAGCGTTGCCACATCGATTCCCGCAAGCTTGAACATTCGTAAATCCTCGTCCCAGACTTCCTTCTCCCATTGGTCCGGATTATAGTCCCCGCCGTACCAAATCTTCGGTTTTTTCGCATTTATCATCTTGTCACACCTCTTTGTATATGATAAAACTGCATTATCTTCTTCTATTGTAAGCCTTAACATTTACGTAACCCATATAAAATTAACGATTTCGCATATAAAAATATGGAGGTTCCTATGATGCGACGAGTCGTACCCGCCTTCCCCTCGGAGCCGCTGCCCCTGCAGCTCGAAACGATTGGCTTCAACCCCGATCAGGAAACCTTGGACAGACCGGAAGGCTATCCCTATTTCCACTGGCTCCAGACCTTGGAAGGCGAAGGCGAATTAACGGTTAGCGGTCAAACCTGGAAAATGAATGAGCGATCCGGCGTCCTACTTGCCCCGGGTACACCGCACCGGTACGAGGCCAGAAACGGCCGGTGGCAGACGGGTTATATTACGTTTCGCGGAGGTATGGCCGCCAGTATCGTGCAGTCCATCGGCTGGGGAAGCGCCGAACGCTTCCAATGGGAGGCCGGCAACGACCGAATGAGCGATCAACTATTCAAGATGCTGACATTCGCCGAATACGGAAACGATCCATCCGGCTGGCAGTCATCGGCCGATCTGTACCAATTCCTGACGCTCCTTCGGACCAACGCCCGCACGGACAACCGCCCGTCCATGTCCAAACGGCTGGAGCGGATTCAGGTGCTGCTTGCCTGGCTGGAGCAGCATTTCGCCAACCCGGAGATCGGATTGGCCGACATGGCGGCGCAGCTTGGAATCGGCGAGAGGCAGCTGAACGAAAGGTTCCGCGAGCTGTTTGGCCAAACCGCTTACTCGTATCTCATTCAGCTTCGGATCCGGAAAGCGAAGGAATGGCTGCCTTCCAGGCCGGATTGGACCGTGCGCCGCATCGGCGAAGCGGTAGGCTTTCGCGACGCGAGCCATTTTGTCTCCACCTTTCGCCAAAGGGAGGGCATGACGCCGGAGACTTACAGAAGGCTGTATGGACGTTAATATTTGGGAGGGATCAGCATGAACGAACAGGCATCTTTTGCATTTCGAAATGACGACCCGTCCATTCTGACGCTGGACTCTATCGGCTGGCAGAGCATTCAGAACCCCGAGTACAGCTTTACGGGCGATGAACGGCCGGACTTTGGACATGTCATTTTCCAATATACCCTAAGCGGTCAAGGCTACATCGAATACGAGCAGCAATGCATGCCGCTGCCGAAAGGAACCGGATTTCTCGTCAAGGTTCCAAGTAAACACCGGTACTTTTATAAGAGCGCAGACGAACCCTGGGAGGTTATTTGGCTTAATCTGAGCGGCGATGAGGCTAGCCGGATCTGGGATCTTGTTATCGCGCAGGAAGGACCGATTATCCGGCGAGATCCGAACTCCCCGCTCATTCACGCATTCTGGAAGCTCCTCCGGTCGATTGCCGAAGAAAAGATAACTGATAAATATCAGTTGTCCGCAAAGGTCTATGAATGGATGATCGCCTTGGTGCAGACGAGCAGGGAAGTCAGCCGGGAGATTAGCACAAGCTCCAGCAGCCTTATTCAACGAGCGAAGGATTTTATGAAGCAGCGCTATGCGCAGCCGTTAACCCTCGACCAGCTGGCCGGGCATTGCGGGGTAAACAAGTATCATTTATGCCGGTTGTTCCAGAAGTCGGACCAGACCTCGCCGCTGTCTTATTTGCAGGATCGGAGAATGGAGGCGGCTGTCGCCTTGCTAAGAACAACCGAGCTTCCCGTCCAGACGATTGGCCAGCTGTGCGGCTTCGAAAGTCCCAGCTACTTCGGCAAGGTATTTCGGGAATATATGTCGATGACTCCCAAGGATTACCGGATGAAGAAGATCGAGTTCCCTTATGACGCCATCTATTATGAATGAAAAAAGGTACAAGCTGTGATCACTCACATGCTTGTACCTTTATGGTTATTGACGACGGTACCAGGGCAGTCTGGACAGCGGCGCTTCAACCCGCGCTTCGCATGGTCCAATGACCTCGCTGCCGTCATCGCCAAGCCAGGTTCCCTCCGGAAATAAGATACTGCGCGATACCGCGCCTTTCTCCAATACCGGAGCAACCAGAATATGATCCCCGAGCAAAAACTGATCGCTCACCTGTTCGAATCCGCCCTCCGGGAATACATACGCCATATGACGCATGATCGGCTCTCCGGTCACGGCAGCATGCCGGACCAGTTCTTCAATCTCAGTCCCCATTCGGGAATGCAGCTCCGCTGCTTCGATGCAGTACTTCAAATGAGTCTCGTCAAGCACTCTCCACGGTGCCGTGGAGAACTGCATCATTGGAAACAGCGCGGAGCACTGCGCATAACGCACGAACAATTCGCCGTCCACCTTCGAATCGGGCCGGATCAGATCCTCGTATTGTCCGCCGCCAACCATGTCCGGACAATTGAAAGCATAACCGCTTAATCCTTGCGCAAGACCGTTCGGAATTAACGAAGCCAGGCCGCCCTTGTCCCAGCTGTGGTTCTTGTCGCTAAGACGCTGGACAAGCGGCTGACCCGCCAGCTTCCAGCAAGCTCGATATTCGTTAAACGAATAGTGAAGACCAAGACGGGCCCATAATTCACACTGTTCATTTGGCGATGCCGGCCGCGAGCCTACATCCGTCTTTTTATAATATTGAGGGTCGCCGGCATCCAGCTTAAACCCGTCTATCCCGTATGCTTCCGTCAGCTGATCCAAATGCTGCTTAAACCATCTCATGGCGTCTTCATTGGTGCCGTCCAGAATGGCGCTATAGCCGTTCCACCACTGCCGGATTACCGGACTTCCGTCAGCTTCCCGAAGCAAATAGCGCTGCTTGCGCAAATAACGGAATACTTCTCCATCCGGACTAATGAACGGGCACACCCACAGCATGACGCGGAAGCCAAGCGATTGCAGCCTGTCGACCATCGCTTTGGGATCGGGAAATCGTCCAGGGTGAAACGCAAGCGTACCGTAATCCTCATGCCAATTATCGTCAATCATCATAATGCCCGGCGGGAAACCGTTCGCAACAATGGCCTCGGCATAGGCAAGCACCTTGTCCTGCGTAGGATGATAGCTCATCTCCATCCAGGTGTTGTATTGAGGAACCTGAAAGAACAACAAATCCGGATAAGTGCCGGAAGGAGGAAAATAAGACCTGGAGGCATGCTGAAACGCATCCCGCAAATGCTTGCCGCCTTCCTCGACTTTAATCGTCCCCTCTATTCCTTCGATAATAAGCTCGTTCCCTTCCAAGGCAAATCGGAAAGGCTCCTCCGACCAGACGGACCTCCCCTTGCTGGAAACAAGCAGAGAATTCGCCTGATTATAACCGGCATCGCCATATAGGTCGCGCTCATAGTCCATATGGCCGAAGGGCATCCGTATACCGTCGGCAACGGCACCGCCCCACCAATATTCTTCGTTCAACAAAGGAATTTTGATTAATGCAGAATACATTTCACAGCCTCCTGTATGTAACCCAATGTATTTCTATAACTACATTGATCTTACATCCAGCCATACAGGACAACAATCTTAAACTATTGCAGCAAACTATAACGATATTGACTGTTCTGATACACGAACCCTAACTGTCGTCCCTCGTCCAAAACAAACGAAAAGCCCCGCGCAAGTTAAACTTGCGCAAGGGCTTTTTCTCTGCGTACAACAAACAGGATCCACCATCCCAGGAGTCCGCCAAAGCCATTAAGAATAAGATCATCGACGTCAAAGCTGCCCATCGCGAAAACAAGCTGCGAGCATTCCAAGGCCAGGCTTAAACCAAACGAAAGCGTGGCTGCGCCAAAAAAGGAAAGTGAGGTATGCTTCGTCCATAGACCAACAAGAATTCCGCAGGGCAGAAATATCGCAATATTGCCAAACAGATTGACCTGTTCATGAGGATCCGACAGCCCGTGAAGATTTTGCGTGATCGATTTGAACGGGGTAAAATTAGCCCGCTCCAGACCGTACCGCATATATTCCGGGTATTCTAACGTCCAATGAAGCTTTTGCCATAGAAACGCTATATTAACCGAGCTGAACTTAAACAAGATCACCTTAAGCAAAATATAAAGATAGAATAAAAAAAGTACGGATAGAATGCTGCCTTTTGTGTATTTCATCATAAATGTCCCTGCCCTTCTGCTAAGCCAATTACCGCGTTGCGTTGACTTCATCAGAATAAGACCCATTGTTTAAAAATTAAGCAGGGCAAATCTAAAGTTTTTCTTAATTATTCTCCGCCCAGCACTGGGTTTCGGTCGTAACCGTTTCGCCCGTTTGCAAGGATTGCTTCATCATAAGCGCCAGATAATGATCCTGGCAGGCTTCGGCCAGGCTATAAAAATCTTCGCCTCCGGCAGCGTATACGGCCATCTTCTCCAGGCAGGCCGCCACCGCGATTTCGTCGTCGGTCAGGCGCGCCGGCGCCGTGCCATTCTTATAGACAACCTGTTCGCCCAAGTGGAGGCTCTTCAGATAGTATCCTTCCAAATTGCCGTCCAATCCCGCCTGCTGGCGGGTCATCTGCAAATGAACCGGCGTCAAATAATCAAGCAAGTATCGGACATCGAAATTGTTGATTTCGCCGCGTTCCCCTCTCACAAGCACGCGCGGCGAGCGAATCCAGGAGAAATACTGGTCGCCCGTAAAATCGTAAACGCCGTATTTCCCGCCAAAATCAAATGACGCCATAACCTGCTCCGATTGCTTTAATCCGCTCTCTTTCGGAGGACCGGAACGGCCCGGACCTTCCATAAGCGGCGAAGCGAAAGCCGCGGCGCGAATGGCGGCGTTCTCGAAGCCAATGCCAAGATAACGGCGCATCAGGCTGATGCCGTGATAATCATGCGCTGCCGATACCTGCGCCTGCGTCACCTGGCCAAGCTTGCCGGAGCGGACGATAGCCAGCCTCCCGGCGTGATTCGGCTGAAACGCGTATTGCTCGGCTACCTGAATACGTCCTTTGCTGCCGACTTGCCGGTATAATGCGATGAGATCCTCCAGCTTCTCGGCGGGCGGCGTCTCGCATAACACCGCAACATCGCGGCCCGTCAATTCGAGGATTACGTCCGGAGCAGCCTTCCTCGGTACGCTGACGACAACAAACGCAAGCGAACCGGCATCCAGCATGGCGGCAGCCGTGCGGAACGTCGGCACTCCCCATGCTTGCTCGAATGCTCTGCCTTTCTCCTGATCGCGCACAACTACGCCTGCAACCTCAAATCGTTCGGGCAGCGCTTTAGCAATGCGCAAAAAAAACTCGCTGCGCCAGCCGCCCCCTACAATGCCAAACCGTACAATGCTCATATATCCTCCCGTTACCCCCGCGAATTTTCGAATACGTTCTTTCTTCATCCAGTATACCAGCTACGGACGGGCAGCAAAAAGCCCGCAGTCCGAAAGGTTTCCGGACTACGGACCGCTGAGACAAGCCGAACAATCAGCCTGAGTTCTTTTCGCGATAAATAGAAGCATTGTCCGGCACTGCCGCAGACTGCCGGATGGAAAGAGAAGGAGAAAGCACGATCCGTTCCGTCTCTTCTCCCGGCTGACTGATATGGCGGACAAGCAGCTGTACCGCACTCTGCCCCATCTGTTCAATCGGCTGGGCAACGGTCGTCAGCGGCGGATCGGTGACGGAGGCAAGCACCGTATCGTCAAATCCGATAATCGAGCAATCCTGCGGAATCCGCAGTCCCAGCTCCTTAGCCGCGCGGAGTGCTCCAATAGCCAGGAGATCATTGCAGCAAAAAATCGCCGTCGGGCGGTCCTTCATCTGAAGCAGCTCCCATGCCCTGTCCTTGCCATCCTTATGGCCGCAGCTGACGACAAATAACGGATCCAGCATAAGTCCCGCCGCTTCGGCGGTCTGCCTGAACCCCCGTACCCGCTCCCTGCTGCTGCTGATCGAGCCTTGTTCGGCGAGAACGGCAAGCCGGGTATGCCCAAGCGAGATCAGATGCCCGGCAGCGGCAGCACCTCCCGCATAATCGTCCACAACAACCGTCGGAACCTCAACATTAGGAAACTCCCTCGCCAGCAGGGCAACCGGAACTCCTCCCAGAAGCAGCGGGTTTAATACGGACTGCTCCTTCAAGCCGGTGCTGATAATAACGCCATCGACGTTTTTCTGCTGCAGCAAAGCGGCATAATGCTCAACCTTCTCGTCCTTGTTGTCCGTGCTGCATATAAAGACGCTGTAGCCATGCCGCTGCCCTTCATCCTCGACCGCCCTTGCGATTTCAGCGAAGAAAGGGTTAGAGATGTCCGGTACAAGCAAGCCTAATGCGTACGTTTTTTTTCCGGTGAGCGCAGATGCGATCATGCTTGGCTTATAGCCCATGCGCAGCATGATTTGCCTGATCTCTTCCCGGCGCTCCTCGCTGATCTTCCCCTTGCCGTTAATGACAAGGGATACGGTAGCAATGGATACGCCGGCTTCTTTAGCTACATCATATATGGTCGCTTTCATCATTGACGATTCTCCAATCGCACGAAACATATTTATTTCCATTATGCGCGCAAAGGAGAGCGCTTTCAACGTTTATCTGGAATATTTGGAAATTGCTTTTAGGGGCTCAAGCTTTCTACTTAGACCGACAGTTAACCAGCGCATTTCTTCATAGATCGAGGTCGTTGGGTACAGCTCTCCGGATGATAAGACAAGCCGGATTTGCATCCGGCCGTCCCCAATGTCTTTAATCGTTGTAGCTTACGATTTGCGCTGCGAGGCGCATCGGATCCATACTGGTCATTCCCGGGCGGGCAAGCGCGGATGCCGCTTCGATGGACACCTTCGTAATGAGGCAGCTGGCAACCGAGATGACCATGCTTGTCTTAATGCCAAGGGCTTATGCCGAAGCTGACGGTCTACCCCAATGAGCAGACCAAGGGCTAATGTCGCCCCAAGCTTAATCGCAAACAGCGGTAATCCCCTCCTTGTTAAGCCGCACGAACTCGTTAGACAGCTCTCCCTGAACGGTTAAGCTTGCTGACTTCAACGCCGGCAAGCATCATAATGCCAATGCCGTGATTGTCGTTAACAACGGTCCGCAGGTCGTACATATAGTAATCCGGCGAGAAGGAGTAACGCGAGCCGCTGCATACGCCGTGCACGCTGCCCGAACGGTCGATGGCATTCTCGGTCAGACCTTTCCATGCTTTTCTTGCCGCGGCAGCGTAATCGCGGTCTTCGCTATTGTTCAGCCAGCCGAAACGGATCCCACGCGAGAAGGCATAAGCGAACATCGCGGTACAAGAGGCTTCCTCATAAGCTTCCGGTTCGTTCAGCACTTGTCTCCAGAGGCCCGAGCCGCTCTGCAGGCCGGCAACTCCGGAGCACATCGTACGGAAGAAATCAAGCAGTGCCTCGCGGTCCGAATGGTTCTCCGGCAGACGCTCAAGCAGCTCGGAAAGCGAGAACAGCACCCATCCGTTCCCCCGTCCCCAAGGCACTCTCGTTGCCTGGCCGTATTTGAAATCATAGACATGCGACATGATCCGTTCTTCTTCTATAAAAAGGTAACGGCGGAACAGCAAAAACTGCCGGGCAGCCTCGTTCAGCACTTCCCGGTCTCCGGTAATAACCGCGTAACGGGTCAGGAACGGCGCGCTCATGTACAGATCATCCGCCCACATGGTGTTGTCGAAATATTCCCCTTCGCTCAGCCGGAAGAATGCTCCGTCTTCTCTCCGCTCCAGCCGCTTCAGCATAAAGTCGACGATGGAATCGGCAATGCGGCGGAACGCGTCGTCTCCTTCCTGAAGGTAGGCTTCCAGCATCGCCGATCCAAACGAGCCGCAATTATCCAGCATCTTCATCAGCACCAGCTGATGATTGACGCTCGGGAATCCGTACTCCTGCCGGTCCCATAAGGAATAATCGTACATATCCGTACAGGTGCGGATATGCGACAAGGCATAACGGGACCAGTCCTCCCGGTTCAATTCCCGCGCCGTGCGCAGCAAACCGTACATCGTAACGCCAAGCGGATAGTCCCACCGCCCGTAATTGGTAGCCGTGCCTACCGTCCACTTATTGCTCAGCATCGCATTTTCATAATAAGGACGAAGCCGGGTTTTAGGCATATCCAGCTCCCAATACGTTGTGCCCGCGGCTTGCCCGTCTAAAGAAACGGCAGGCAGAAGAGCCGACAGCCGGCCAACCGCCGAAACATCCAGCTCCTCATTTGCCGCGATTGGCCCGGCATAAATCCACTCTCCGTCATAGCCATGAATGTGTACGGGCTGCTGAAGACCCAGCGGCTTGCCGCCTGTCGAAGCTTTCAGCTCAAAGCCCCAGCCATGAGCCCCGCTTTCCGTGCGGATCAGCAGATGACCGCTGCCGGCTTCCACCTTCAGACTTTCGCGGAAAACACCCGCTCCCGCCAGACTCAGCACCTGCTTGCCGTCCAGCCATACCGAAGCCGGTCCAAACACCCGTCCTTCGAGCACTAGCGATTCTGTACCCGTCAGATATGGAAGCTTGGTCCAGCCGTAACCGGCCACTGTTGTCTCCGGAGTACCGAAGAGGCGTTCCAGGTTCGGCTGCGAAGCTTCATCCTCCTGCCATTTCGTACGGGGAAACCAGCGGATGCCGGTGTCCTCTTCCGGTAAACGTTCGCCCGGGAAACCTTTTTCCCCGTACAAAGACTTCTTCACCGGCTCGGAGAATACCCATCCCGCGCTTCCGTCCCGTCCGGCGAATGGAGCAAGCACGTTCAGAATGCGCACCTTCGCTTCGTCAGCTCCAAACCGGCAGCCAAAGCCGGCCGGAGTCCGTCTTGCTTCGATCAGAATCCGGTTCCAGCCTTGCGCCAGCAGCATCGGAACAACGACGCGGGCATCCGGCTTCATCTCCTCCACGGCGGAAGTACGGAACAGCAGCTGATCGTTCATGTATAGGCGAATGGGGCCAATCGGCTCCAGATTGCAATCAATCGAGCGTTCATTGTCGCTCCATACAAGCCCGTACACGTAAGCGTAATCGCCGGTGACCGCCTGCGGCCATCTCGAGCCAAGCTCCATGTCGTACAGACCTTCTTCATTTTGCAAAATACCCAGTTTTGAGAATGAGCGATACGCAAACGGAATTGGGGGATTTGCGCCGACATAACGGCTCGCCAGCAGCTCCAAAATGCGGTGTTCATCATCGCCAAACGCGGATCTTGCACTATCCCGAGGCTCTATATATACGGTCATTTTCCGTTCCTCCCACTCCCATTTGAAGGCGACAACCGGATATCAAAGGTCCGGTCATATGGCGTCAGCACATTCACCACAAGCGTCTGGCAGTCGGCCGGATAGGCCGCTCCCCGAATCGACTTCATCCGATGCTCGTGGGCGCCGCCGTCCAGCTCAATCCAGTCGTCGCCCGCCGTAAAGGTCACGGTGCCTTCTTTCCAAAATTCGGTTCCTGTCTCGGCAGGCGCCCGATCTCCTCCGCTAAACTCTCCGTCTTTCCCGAAGATAAAGGAAATTTGGGTCAACAGCACATCCGGCTTGTCGCAGCTTACGCGAAGTCTCCAGCCGTCCCCGGTTTCGGTCAGCTCTACCCGCACCTGATGCTGCTGCAGATGAGTGACCTCGCGCAGCTGATGCGGCAGCAGATACCATGGGCTTACCTGTTCTGACGCCGATTCAGGCAGTTTGCCGGCGGCAATCGGGCCATAATAGCCCTTTGACTCCGATCCGGACAGCATATAGCCGTTCTCGAGCTGCTCCAGCTCGTTCATCTTGATATAGCCCGGCTCAAACGAGCTGCTTACTTGCACCCCAAGCAGCTGAGCCTTTCCGTGGCGCAGAGCAAAGAAGGAATTGGTCTCCGCCATTACCGTCACGCTGGTTTGTCCCTCCCGCTGCCGGGCAACAGGCGCGCCAAATTCCGGATGTAGCCGGCTGTGATAGATCTTCCCGCCATGTCCGGCCGTCTCCATCCGGCCTAAATAATGCTTCCTGTCGAATTGCCCGTTAATGACAACCTTGTAGGACTCCGGCAAACGGCCTGCCTCAACCGAAGAGCTGCGCAGCTCCGGATTCAGCAAGAAGCCCAGCAAAGCGTTGTTGGGAATCGCGCCCGGATGGGTAGAGGACTCTGCGCCCAGCTTGGCAAGCGCGGCGAACAACGGATCCTTGTCGTATTCGGCCATCAGGCAGGATACGAACAAATAACCGGACATGTCGTATTTATGGCCAAAGTCCTGCCGGCCGGAATAATCCGTTACAACTTCCCCGTCCGGATGAATCAGGTAAGCCATCATCCGCAAATTGCGGCGAACCGGCTCCAGCAGCTCGGGATGGCCAAGCAGCTCGGCGGTATGGTACAGCATCACGTCGCTGACGCCGTTATAAATCCCGTTGCTGCGCTCGGTCCATTCGCCGTCCTCCGTACAATCGATCCCTTCCGCGAGCCATGCTTCGGCGCGGGCAATCAAAGCCTCATTGCCGGTCAAAGCGTACAGGAAGCCAAGGGCAGCCGTAAGCACCCAGCGGTGATTAGGGGTATGGCAGCCGCCGGTAAGCATCGCCGGAACCGATTGCTCCAGGAAACGCCTAATCTTTTGGCATACGGGTTCCAAAGCCTTCCATTCGTGATGGTCCAACAGCTCATACAGCTGGGCAAGCCCAACAACGGCAAACGCCGTGTCCGGCGGCGAATGCATATTCGTCCAGCCCGGGGAGATTGTGCCGTCTGCATGCTGCTGGCGGACAATAAAAGCCGCCGCAAGATCCAAGCTGGCGAGCAGCTTCTCGTCATGATAATATCGTGAATCCGAATTAACGAGCGCGCAGCCCCAAATAGCCATTACGGCTAATGTGCCGGTATGGGTAGGAAACGGAATCCCGCTGTCCGGATCCGCTACACCGCCATAAAAGCGGCTCTGACTGTCGTTTATTTGACTCTCCAAGCCTCGCGTAACCCAATCATCGTTAACGGCTACAAGCTTCTCGTACATCGTAATCATCCTTCCGAAGGCTTCTTCAAGCCGGCAAGTGTATGTCTGATCGTTGCCAATTCCGCTTCGATCCTATCCGGTATTTCCTCGTACAGCGATTTCCATGAAACAAACAGATTTTCCTGCTCCGCAAGCTCGTAAGGGACAAATTCGAAGGACGGCGTAAAGCGGTGATATCTCTGCTGATAAGCCCGGACCATTTCATTTGTCTTGTGATCGTATTGTCCCTTGGCCTTATACCATTCCGGCAGCGTCAAGCCGTCTGAGCCAGCCCCTTGCTCCGTCGCCGTTCTTGCGCTTGGCAGCAGTTCGAATAATACGGGCAGCGGCGAGAAAGCATGCTTACCCTCCCCGATGAAGAACAGAAACCCCAACCCGTGCCGGGTAAAAGGGTTCCTGTTGATCGAAATATAACCGCGGAGCGTATGCTGCCAATTGGCGGATATCCATTTGCTAGCCTCCGAATGCCGCAAGCTTCCCGAGCAGCCGGTCATGGCTAAGCTCGATTTCTTCCGGCATGCATGCCGCTTTCAGCTCGTACACCTTGACGGGAGCGGCAGCGATAATCGGGAGAAAGCGGTCAAAATAATTCATGTCGCCGCTGTGCACGTAAGGGCACCAATGATCCGACAGGCCAACCGTCTCGTGAATATGAATGCCAACGACATGATCCTTAATCGCTTCCATGTCGCGGGCGTTATCGTACAGCCCCATCCGTTCCATCATCATGCCATGACCAAAATCGTACCACAGCCCGACCCGTGCTCCCTTCAACCGGTCGAAGACCGCCTTCGCTTCCCTTAACGTCGGCATTTGATAGCAGCGCGAGCGCGTTTCGATGCCGATGGATACGTTTAAGCCTTTTGCCTCGAGCCGGTCGCATACCTCCTCGAGACTGTCTCCAATCCGGTTAAGGTAATGGCCGGCTGCCGATTCCCTGCGTTCGATCATTTCGCTCCACAGCTTGCCATAAGCTGCGGATTCGGGGCCTTCCTCGTTATAGATCTTTTTGAGCTCCTGATCGATGTTGTAATCGAACGGAACCTCTCCCGGATGGACCACAACCGCCTTCGCGCCATAACGGTTCGCGTATTTCGCAGAGCGGATCAGCAGCTCAATCGACCGCTGGCGCTTCTCTTCGTCGTCAAAGCCAAGCAGGACCGAATCGGTTCCGTAATCGGGATCCGCCACATGCGGGAACGTATTATGCACGCTCGACACCCCGATTTCTCCCCGTTCAATCATCGGTTCAATCGTTGACAGCAGCTCGCTCGTCACATTGTAGTTCAGCTCGACATAACGGAAGCCAAGCTCCCGGATTTCCTCGATCATGCCGCTGCCCGTTTGATGCCTTTTAATATTCCAGCAGGTCGAGAACGAATATTGTCCTTTGTCCTTGCCCATTTCTTTAATCCTCCAGATACACAGCGGCGATTGCCGCCTCTTTGGTTAACCCTTAACCGCGCCAAGCATAACGCCGTTAACGAAATAACGCTGCAGCCACGGATACACAATCAGGATGGGTACGGTTGCGAAAATAACGCTTGCCGCTTTCAGGCTTTCCGGCTGCAGCAATTGACGTCCGCTGGCGCCTTCCGCCGCGATTAAATCGGTGACCATGTTATTTTGAACGAGCTGATACAGCTTTAATTGGAGCGGATACATCTCCGGGCTTGTAATATACATCAGCGTATCGGTGAACCCGTTCCAACGGCCAACCGCATAGAACAGGCTTAGCGTAGCGATAACCGGCATCGACAGCGGCACGATAATGCTCACTAACGTACGGAAATAAGAGCTGCCGTCGATCTCCGCCGACTCTTCAAGCGAATCGGGAATATTTTGAATAAACGTAATCAGAATAATCAGATAAAACGGACTGATAAGTCCCGGCAGCACAAGCGCCCAAATCGAATCCAGCAGATGCAGGTTTCGAACGAGCATATATTCCGGAATAATGCCGCCGCTGAAAAACATCGTAATGATGATAATAAACATCACAACCTTGCGGCCTTTCAGCTTGGTTTTGGCCAACGGGTAAGCCGCCGCAATGGACATTAGCATACATAAAACGGTGAACAGCACGGTAAGCATAACCGTGAAGCCTAACGAACGGATCATGGACATGTCCGTCAGGACCTGCTTGTAAGCCCCCCAATTGATTTCCACCGGAATAACGCTGACCTCTCCGGACATAATAGCGCGCGCCGAGCTGAGGGAAATGGAAATTATATGAATAAACGGAGCCAGACATAGCAGCACGAAAAATAGAATGGCGATGGTATTAATCGCGTCAAATGACCGGCTGGCGTGTCGTTCTCTCATGTCTTACCGCTCCTTTCTCATTTTCGATGGTATCTATTACAGAATGCTTTGATCCGCGAGTTTCTTGGAAGTATAGTTCGCGCCAAGCACGAAGACTAATCCCACAACAGCCTGGAATAAGCCGACCACGGTAGCAATGGTATATTGTCCGGATTCAATGCCGATACGGTAGACGAACGTACTAAGCACATCCGCGTAATCACGGACCGCCGTATTGCCGATAATGAAAGGACGCTCAAAGCCAATGGCAATCATATTCCCCATATTGATAATGAGGAGAGTAACAATCGTTGGCTTCAGCGATGGAAGCGTAATGCTCCAAATTTTTCTGAGACGGCCTGCGCCATCCACATCCGCAGCTTCGAACAGCTCCCTATTGATTCCCGTAAGAGCCGCCAAATAAATAATCGTACCCCATCCGGCGCTTTGCCAGACGCCAACTGCCAAGTAAGTAATCAGCCAATCCTTCTTATCGGTCAGAAACGGAATGGCATCAAAGCCAAGCGACGTAATGATGTTGTTGATCATGCCCGACTGCGTGCCAAATACCTGGTAGACGATCCCGCCGATTATGACCCAGGAAATAAAATGCGGAATATACAGGATGGTCTGCGACAGCTTTTTAAACCAAACAGTCTTCAACTCGTAAAGCATAATGGCCAAAAACAGCGGGGCCGGGAATGATACGATCAAATCCAGAAAATTAAGCATCAAGGTATTGCGAAGCGTCTTGTAAAAATCAGGCATGGCAAACACTTCTCTAAATCCGTCAAAGCCGATCCATTCACTGCCGTTAATGCCTTGGAAAAAGTTGAAATCTTTAAACGCGATCAGAATGCCGTACATCGGACCGTATTTAAATATAAGAAAGTAACTTACCGGTAACACCAGCAGCGCATATAGCTGCCAATACCTGCGAAGATACGTGGTTCCCTTCAAAGCTATCCACTCCTGTCCACTTACGATCATGCCCGGGGACGAGGGCAAATGATAGCTGTCCCCAGGCTGCTCGGAGCTTTTTATTTATTTTTTCATTTCCGCGTAAGCTTTTGTGCGTTCATCCAAGATTGCTTGACCGCCGTTTGCCATGTAATCCTTCATCACGGAATCATAAGTGCTCTCGAATTGGTCCGGTTTAGCCATTGTTGTCTTAACGATGATTTCATTGAGCTTATCACGGAGAGCCGTGCCGTATTTCGCCTGCGCTTCAATCGGATGATCGAACAGAACAGGCTTGATTGTGTCGGATCTGGAAATGGTCAGCGCTTTGCGCGTTTCATCCTGGTAAGCCTCAGGCATACCGTATACGTAAGCCTCTACGTTCTTGTCCGCATCGCCAAGCTGCTTGCCGTTTGAGATAATCGCCATATCGCCCCAGTTGTAGATGCGGTTCTTCACATCGTCCGATGCATCGGTCTTTACAATCGGAACACCGTTCTGAAGAGTGTAATTCTCGCCTTCAACACCGTTTTGCATGTCAAACAGGTTATTCCCTGATGCCATCCAGTCAAGGTACTTTACTGCTTCCACCGCATTCTTGCTGCTCTTAGGAATCATTAAATACATGCCGATTGGCGCATATTCCGGTTTCGGATGCTTGCCTTCCGAGTTGGTATAAACATCAATTGCCGACAGCTTTGCATCGGGAATATTTTTCTGAAGCATTGCGTACGTGCCGTCCGCATAGAAAGGATTCATGTCATCCTCGCTGTAGAAACCGATTAAACCTTTTGCGGCATCTTCGCCAAGCTTCTTCTTATCCTCGTCAAGACTGAAATCGGCGCTCATAAGCCCTTCGTTGTAGAGCTTGTTCATGAATTGCAGCGCATCCTTGAAGCCTGGCAGCAGCACCGGATAATCATTGGAACCAAGCTGCTGCGTTAAGGTGTATCTCTGCTCCTCCGTCACCGGCTTGATGAACGACCAAATCAATGGTTCGAATTGGGCCGGTGCAAGCGCCATGCCAAGCGGAATCACTTTGCCGCCGGTTTGACCCGGATCTTTTTCCTTAAACGCTTTCAAGGTATTGTAAAGCTCATCTGTTGTTGTAGGAACCGGGAGATTCAGCTTATCGAGCCAATCCTGACGGATAAACGACGAATATTTGCCAAGATGCGAACGTTTCGCCGGAAGAGCAAATTGCTTGCCTTGATATTGTCCGTAAGCAAGGGTTTCCTCGCCAAGGAATTTCTTCAAGTTAGGACCGTATTGATCAAGCAGCTCGCCCAGATCCGTCAGACCGCCTTGCTGAGCATAACGATAGAACGTTCCCGAATCATACGTAAACACGATATCCGGAACATCGCTGCCGCTAGCCATGAGCACGTTCAGCTTCTGAACCTCTTCCGAGCGCGGAATCGGTACGAATTGTACATTGATGTTGTTTGGAGTACCGAATTTGTCCTGTACAAGCTTCGTCAAGTAGTTGTTCGTAATGGTAGAGCCTGCAGGAGAATTGCCCCGGTCGAATACTTCAACCTTTAATGTCGAGGCTTTGCCGCTGGAAGCTTTGTCGCCTCCGGTTGATTCATTGGCTTTCTCGCTGCCGCCGCTATTGCTGCATGCGCTGAGCAGCATCGTGCCTACGAGCGTAGCCGTTAATAGAGTGCCGGCTGTCTTTCTTCCTTTTCTGCTTTGTTTCATTCGAATCCAACCCCTCTTTCATCCCTTTTCGATTTGCTTCCTGCACCCGGAATAATGTATTGAACACGCTTACATGCATCGCTGCCGGCCCGTGCTTGGGAAGTGCCCTCAGTATGGCACGGACTGCGGAAGAGTGACAATAAACCAGTTTCGGCGATGCAAACTATTCCGCCAATGCCTTGCCCTACAAGGCTTTTGACGCTTAGAATAAATCATTTTCCCGATATAAACCGTATAGCAAAAAGCCCGTAATAAAGCCGTTTCCCGCGATAAACTTTGCCGTTCCGCTATGAAAAATATAAAAAGAAGACAACGGCCCTCCGAATAGATCTCTTTATCCGGAACGCCGCTGTCTTCATCATTTAATCGTTCGCCTCATCATTCGCGATGGTCTCATCACGACTGCCCTGTGCGCTGTTAAGAGTTGTGGAAGGGCGCATCTTCAGCTTGCGGAATTCGCCCGGCGTTACGCCGGTCAACCGTTTGAACACCCGTCCGAACGTTATAGAGTTAGCGTAACCAACCTTAAGGGCAATATTTTGTACCGTTTCGTCCGTTTCGTAGAGCAGTCGCTCCGCCTGCTGCATCCGGAGCCGTACGAGAAAATCGACAAATTTCATATCATATTCCAGCTTGAACAAATGGCTGGCGTATTTGCCGGATATTTCGAACTTGTCGCTTAAATGCTTAAGGGATAAATCCGGATCCGCAAAGTTCTCTTGAATATAAGCTCTAATCTCGGTGATCATCGTCTTATAGCCTTTGGTCTGGCTCATCGCAACATACGTATCATAGACTTGTACCAAATAATCGCATAGTTGATCCTTCATCTCGCTAAGCGTTGCCGCCCCTCTTAGACTTGCCAACACCTCCGAAATCCGGGTCTCGTCCAGGCATTCGTTCAGCGTATCCGACAGCTCCTTCAGCTCGCGGCTGAGCATCTGCAGGAAAAGCTGGATTAACGATAAAATATCTTCATCCTTCATCGCATCGGTCTCGAAATGCTTGAACAGCTGATCGAACGTATCCCGCCAGCTTTCATGGGTCAGACGGAACTCCTGTACGCAATTGGTGCATTGCTGCGTGTAATTAAACATGCCGCGCGGCTGATCCTGCGGGATATCCCCGCTGAAAGTTATCGCATTACGGCCAATAGCGAATTGATATTCCATGCCGTTCAGCGCATCGCGATAGGAGCGGCCAATCCCGTTCCAGTCTTTCATGATGGAACCTATGCCCAAGGAGAGGTTAAAGCGCAAATGCCCCTCTACCCATTCCCTTGCTACGGCGGCCGTCTTGCGAAGCTGATTCAGCACCTCTGGCTCGGCGGCTTCTTCGCCGGATGCGAATACGAAAGTAATCCGGTCGGATGCCGACCATTCTCCCCAGCCCTGAAGGCCTTCGTTATTCGCCAGCTCCTGCATCACATTGCCAAGCGCGAACTTTAATACATTTTGCTCATGCAGCGTGTTATCCGCCTGGAACTCCTCGTATTTGTTCAGCCTGACGACCATAACCGCGAATCGTCCCTTTTCCGGCAAAAGATTCAGCTTGCGAAGCCGTTCCAGCATCTGATCGCTGCGCTGTCCGCTAATAAGCTCGTTAAACAGCTGCCTGCGCTGAAGCACAACGCTTTCGCGCTGTTCCTTTTCATGATCCCGCGATTGGACGATAAGATTCTCGAGCGCGCGGTCAATCATCGTCAGGTCATCCAGCTTAACCGCCGTGCCGTCGCTCCCGCGCAGGTGCAGCGCTTGAATCCGGTTCATCATTAGCCTGATCGGTTTATAGTTTCGCCGGGTAACCCAAATAATATAGACAATGGCAACGCCAAAGGTCAGTACAGCGATAATGACCCATACATACGATACAACCGATACCCAGCTCAGCAAATGCCCGGCCTGGATACCGCTCTCGAAGGTCCAGCCTAGCTGCTCCGAAGTAATCGTAGTCAATACGTTTCCGCCGGAAGCCGAGCCGTCATTCCCCGGATATACGGACTGCTTGGCCGCATCGGTAATCCGCATGAACGATACCTGATGGTTGGTCATGCTTCCAATCATCTGTTCGACATTGTAAAGATTGATGTTTATGACAAGAATGCCGTCCTTTCCGAAAGGAAGCGGAGTCTCCTTGTACATCGTAATGACCCTTACCGGCTTCAAGCCGTCGTATTCCTTAAATTCGCGGCTTGCCGACCAGCCCTTGTAATCGCGGGACTTCTCTGCCTTGCTCAGGAAATCCCGGTCGCCAAACTCGGACAAATCGGTCTCGCCGCTGGACGTCAGCACAACATCATCCGACTTCCTGTACAAATAGATCGATTCGACCAGGTCGTTATCCTCAATCAGCGACCGCAAGCTATGAACCACATTATATTTGATCGTTGTAGATTCCGACGAGCCGTTCAAATAAGCCGCATAGCTCTTGTTCGACTCGACTTCCCCCAGCACATTAAATTCCACTTCATGGATTGCCCGTTCCACGCTGTCTACGACATATCCTGTCGTAATTCTGTCCGCCTTGGCCGTCTCGGACCGGGATATTTCATTAACCGCGATAAACGACAAGAAAATGATCATGGATACAGTCAGCACCAGGATCGGAAAATAGGAAACGAGCAGTCGTATATACCAATTGTTCAGCTTGAGCATGTTTTTCCCCCTGCCGCGCCCAACTCTGCATGTAAGCGTTATCACAATCATTAGCCTAAATGAGTAAAGCGGTTTACTTGCCTACATTGTAGCATGGCTCACCACGATTCGAAACCGCTTCGACAGCAAAAGTTTAAGTAATTTCAAGATTTCATTTCGAGATTCTATTTTTCATGCGGCGCTCATATCCTCTATTTGTCCCTCTAATCCCGTTAATCCCATTAAATTTTCAGATTTGCGTGAAGATTGGATGAATTTTTGCTTCTTGGATTGATTTCGGTTTGATAACGTTTTATAAAGAGGATAAGTGCAAATTTTTTCTATCATTTGCTACTTTAATAAAACTAATAGGAGTTGATCGGATGGACGCTACAGTTCCTAACGCAGGTAAATGCCCGGTGATGCATGGAAGCGCTACAAGCTTCAAATCTAGTGGTACTTCAAATAGAGATTGGTGGCCCAATCAGCTGAACCTCAGCATTCTGCACCAGCATGACAGAAAATCGAATCCTATGGGTGAAGATTTTGATTATGCGGAAGAATTCAAGAAGCTGGACTACCAGGCTCTTAAACAGGATCTTCGCAATTTAATGACAGACAGTCAGGAATGGTGGCCGGCCGACTACGGACATTACGGCCCTTTCTTTATCCGCATGGCTTGGCACTCCGCGGGTACATATCGGACAGGCGACGGCCGCGGCGGTGCCGGCAGCGGCACGCAGCGATTTGCACCTCTTAACAGCTGGCCGGATAACGGCAACCTGGATAAAGCCCGCCGTCTGCTCTGGCCAATCAAGCAAAAGTACGGCAACAAAATTTCATGGGCCGACCTGATGATTCTGACAGGCAATGTCGCGATTGAATCCATGGGCGGCAAGACGTTTGGATTTGGCGGCGGACGCGCGGACGTCTGGCATCCGGAAGAAGATATCTACTGGGGTAATGAAAAGGAATGGCTGGGCGACAATCGTTACACCGGCGAACGGGATCTGGAAAATCCGCTTGCCGCCGTGCAAATGGGTCTCATTTACGTCAATCCGGAAGGCCCCAACGGTAAACCGGATCCTGCCGGAAGCGCCCGCGACATTCGCGAAACGTTCGGCCGCATGGGCATGAACGACGAAGAAACCGTCGCGCTTGTTGCCGGCGGACATACCTTTGGCAAGGCGCACGGCGCAGGCGACGCTTCTCTTGTTGGCCCTGACCCTGAGGCAGCTCCTCTCGAAGCGCAAGGTCTTGGCTGGCTGAGCTCGCATGGCTCCGGCAAAGGCCGCGACGCAATCACTAGCGGCGTTGAGGGCGCATGGACGCCAAATCCGACTCAGTGGGATAACGGATTTTTCGATATGCTGTTCGGTTATGAATGGGAGCTGTCAAAGAGCCCTGCCGGCGCGCATATCTGGGTAGCGATTAATTCTGACGAGAACCACCTTGCGCCAGACGCGGAAGACGCATCCGTCCGCGTTCGAACGATGATGACTACGGCCGACATGGCTTTGCGCGTTGATCCAGAATACGAAAAAATCTCCCGCCGCTACCACCAGAATCCGGAAGAGTTCGCGGATGCTTTCGCCCGCGCCTGGTTCAAGCTGACTCACCGCGACATGGGACCTCGCGCCAGATATCTGGGACCTGAAGTTCCAGCTGAAGAGCTGATCTGGCAGGATGTAGTTCCAGCGGTTGATTATACCTTGTCCGATGAAGAGATTGCCGAGCTGAAAACAAAAATTCTGGACTCCGGCCTTACCATCAGCGAGCTGGTCACTACGGCATGGGCGTCGGCCAGCACCTTCCGTATTTCGGATATGCGCGGCGGTGCCAACGGAGCCCGTATCCGTCTTGCTCCGCAGAACGATTGGGAAGTCAATCAGCCGCAGCAGCTTACCAAGGTCCTTACGATCCTTGAAGGCATTCAGGAGGACTTGGACAAAAAGGTCAGCATCGCCGACCTGATCGTGCTGGGCGGCAGCGCCGCAGTCGAAAAAGCCGCGCAGGAAGCAGGCTTTAACGTTACGGTTCCATTCTCCCCCGGACGCGGCGATGCTAACCAGGAGCAAACCGATGAAGAGAGCTTCGCGGTGCTCGAGCCGGTTGCGGACGGCTTCCGCAACTATCTGAAGAAGACTTACAGCGTATCTGCCGAAGAACTTCTGGTAGACAAAGCCCAGCTGCTGAACCTGACTGCTCCGGAGATGACCGTTCTTGTTGGCGGTCTTCGCGTTCTTGGCGCCAACCACGGCGGCACCCAGCATGGCGTATTCACCGATCGCGTCGGCACTCTTACTAACGACTTCTTCGTGAAGCTGCTCGACATGAACATTGCCTGGGAACCTCGGGATGGCGGCGTATATTACGGCCGCAACCGGACGACAGGCCGGGTTGACCGCACGGCAACGCGGGTGGATCTCGTATTCGGCTCGAACTCCATCCTTCGCGCGATTGCGGAAGTATATGCGCAAGACGACAACCAAGAGAAGTTTGTACGCGACTTTGTTGCCGCTTGGGTAAAAGTGATGAACGCGGATCGTTACGATCTTTTGGTAAACTAAATGCATATATTTTACGGCTTCCAATGATTGCAGCAAGGAGAACTCATCACTTATGTTTGGTTTCGGAAGAAATAAAAAACCCGGGCGGCTTGGCTCCGTCCGGTCGTTCGCTATTTTTTACGGGCTACCCAGCGAGACCATTATCGATTGGCTGGCTCAGACGGATCTTGTCGTTCTCGAGCCAAGTCAATGGCAGTACGATAAGCTTGCGCGGCTGCGTGCCTCGGGTACGGCTATCTACGGCTATTTGTCGGTTATGGAGACGCCCTCTTGGAACGAAAGGCGTATCTCATGCATCAAAGAAGAAGACAAGCTGACCGTTGATGGCCGTCCGGTACACTTTCCTATGTGGGACTCGTTTTTGATGGACCTGCGTTCGCCCGGCTACCGGTCGCTGCTGCTGCAGGAGATCGGTGCGATGGCTGAAACGCTTCCGCTAGACGGTATATTCCTCGATACAGTCGGCGATATCGAGGAATATGTCCCGTTGTCTAAGCGGGAAGAGATGGGGCGAGCTTATATGACTCTTCTCTCTGTCGCTGCCGGACGTTACCCCCATCTGAAATGGATTCAGAATCGCGGCTTTGACCAGCTCAAACGCTGTGCATCCGTGCTCGACGGCTTGCTCTGGGAAGGATGGCGCGGTGACGAGGCCGATACGGAATGGACAAAAGCACGGCTGCAGCTGGTTGAACAACTTCGCAAGGATGGACTAACGATATTGTCTGTCTCGGCGGACAGTTCGGAGATCCATCGGAAAACAGCCGAGAAGCTTGGCTTTATCCATTGGACAAGCCCGGAAAGCGGGGGGTATAACCAAGGAAGGTGATTCCACCATCTTCCCTATAAATCGTTTGGCTGAGCTCGCATTGCCTTTTTCCATATTCAGCATAAACAACAACCCAGTACCGCATCGGTACTGGGCTGTTTATGCTGTATTCATTTTGCTAGCTGACACCTTTTTCCACCTTTGTTCTGCTCTGTTTCTCAAAGTCAAGCGTTTCCAGAAGCCCGTCATGCAGCGTGTATTCAGGACTCCAGCCAAGCTCTTTAACCGCCAGGCGGTTATCTAACACGCTGTCCTTGATATCTCCTGTCCGCGGCGCCATATATACAGGCGCAAACCGCTTGCCTGTGATGTCGCACATCGTTCGCAGCAGCTGATTAATGCTTGTTGCGCTGCCTCCGCTAATGTTCATGATTTTTCCGCTGCCTCTCGTCAGCGCCGATATATTCGCGCTGACGATATCTTTAACGTAAATAAAATCACGCGTCTGTTCGCCGTCTCCGAAGATGGCGCATCTTTCGTTATTAAGCAGCTTAGAAGCGAAGATGGAAACAACGCCGCCCTCGCCCTTGGCATCTTGACGTCCGCCGTACACGTTCGCATACCGCAAAATCGTAAAGTCGAGGCCGATCAGTCTGGCATATGTCTCGATGTAATGCTCGGGCGTATGTTTCGAGATTCCGTAGAACGACAGCGGCTTAATAGCGTGTGTCTCCTTGAGCATATCGCTCTCCGGCAGGCCGTATACCGCGGCGGATGAAGCGTAGATCAGCTTGCGTACACCCGATTTGTGGCAAGCCTCCAGTACGTTTAATGTGCCCATAATGTTTACGCGGGCATCGTACAGCGGATGACGGATCGAGTGTGTCACCGCGACTTGGGCCGCATGATGGATAACGACCTCGGGTCCGAAACGGTTGAACGTATCGGCCAGCGCATCGTCTTGAATATCTAGCTTCACGAATTCCGCCGACGGGTTCAGATTGATGCGGTGTCCCGTGCTCAGATTATCGACGACGAGCACCTGATGACCCTCTTTAACAAGTCTGTCCACAATATGGGATCCGATAAATCCAGCCCCTCCAGTAACCAATACTTTGATCATGAACATTCAACTCCTCGATAATGTTTCTGTATAAACAAAGCAGGTACTGCATGACTTCCCGTGCTCGTGGCAATTATTCCCCTGCACGTCCCAACAATTCACATCTTCTCGATTATACGCCGGGCAGACGCGACACACGTTTGACGGGCTGCAGGACATATCCCAACAGGCGCCAAGAGCACGGCCGCCAAGCTGCGGTCCGCGCCGCTTCTCCTCGAACCACCGGATAAACACCCGTACAACTTCACTGTCTAGCTGCGAGCCGGCCAATGATTCGACCAGCTTCATAGCTTTATCGAACGGCAGAGGATCCCGGTATTTACGTCCGTTAATCTTCGCCAAAAACGTCTGTACGACCGAAATGATTCTAGCGCCAATCGGAATTTCTTCTCCCTTGAGACCAGACGGGTAGCCATTCCCATCCATCCGTTCATGATGATAACGAATGCTTTCGGCGATTTCCTTATTGCCAATCGTCATCTCAACGATAGAGGCCCCAACCTCGGTGTGAAGCTTCATCTTCTCAAACTCCACTTCGGTGAATTTACCTTCTTTCAAGTACAATGATTCCGGCAAACCAAGGACGCCAATGTTGCTTAAATAAGCGGCAGTACCGATAGCGCGAATTTGCTGGGCGGGAAGCCCCATCTCCTTGGCAATGGCTACCGAATAACGGCTCATCATTTCTGAATACCCGACCGTATACGGATTCAATTCGTCAATCGTACGGGCAAGCAGCTTAAGAAATTCGGAATACGTATGGCTGAACGTCTTCATTTGTTCTTGAATTCCCATCAGTTGCGACAGATGCTGGGTCATCATGGATACGGTTCTCTTCATCTGCTCAGCCGTCAGCTCCGAGATGCGCGGGAAGCCGCATATGAACCAGGCTCGCTTGCCTGGCATCGGCAGCTGGCCTGCGACGTACAGACTGTCTGCAGACGTTCCGAGAATATCCCGCATTCGTTCGAACAGCTCATTGTTCTGATCCCACATCACCAGCTCATGCGGGCTGATCAGCTGAATAAGCAGCGACAGATTCTGCGTATCAGCAAGCCGATGCGCGGTCTGCCTGGACCATCCGAAAAAGACCGGCATCGTCACCGTACCGTGGTCCGAGACGAGTACGCACCCTCCGGACATCCCCAGCGCGATGGCGGACATGCTAAACGCCTTCTGTACGACTGCCTCAGGGTCCTTGGCCATGGAGCTGACCGCCTGAAGTGCGGCGCTTGACGACTCGACGACATCAGCTTTCATATTTAGCCTGTCCGATTCAGCCAATATATCGAGCAGACTTGGCAGCAGTTCACCGATCTGGCGCAGCAGCGCCGTCTGGCTGCTGCTTGTCCGCTCGATTGGACCGATTCGCACAAGTCCACGGTCGCCGACCGGCAGATTGAACAGAGGTACTTCCCCTTCGTGGACAATTCCAACCTCGGCGACAGCCTGGATACTCATTGGCAGCAAGTATACTTCCTTCTTGTATGGCGCAAGCCCGCTATAGGAAGGAGCGACCTGCCCTAGCTCAGCTACGCGATGACGCACCGCCTTCAGCACAAAAGTGCTGCTTCTCGGATCGCGGATATAAAAGGCATATCCATCTGCGTCCACTATCTGCCCAATCGTCTCAAGGAACAAATTCAAATTGTTCTCTAGGCCGGCTTCAGGTTGAACAAGCTTAACGATTCGCTCGGCAAAAACAGCCCGGGCCAGCTTGACACGATAATGTCTATATGTAATGAAAAGTGCGGTCAACGCTGTTAATAAAAGTGCTAGCAAAACGATATACGCGTATGGCGGCAGCTGCCTAATCAAGCTGTAAGCATCCTCCAGCATCACATGACCTCCTTCGCGCTTTCCTATTAAGCCTCATGCTGCGCGGCATGATTGCTTTCTGTCCGTGTTTCAGCGCTGCGTTCCTGATCGGTAAGAGCGACGTGCTGGGCGAGCTGACGCATTTTTTCGTTCAGGATCGATATTTGAATGGATTGATATAATACGACAACGAGCAGGACCAAGGTAGAGAGTAAAAACAGCAGAGTCGGCGGATATGCGATACCGAGCAAGTCGGCCAACCTATCAATCCAATCCGGGTTGGCGGATATGATCAGAATCGCCGTTGTGCCAAGCAGCCAAGAGACCGAATTTCTTGTGTTGATCCGTTGTCTGAGCAGCAAACGGATGACAACCGCCGCGAACGCAATACCGCACAACAGGATGAACCATCGCAGGATGTCATGATTATGCATAGAATCAGGCCACCTTTTTCGTCATTTTATGACGGAGCATCACGATAAGAATACTCAGCAGGATTTGCATCATATAGAAGACGGGTCTTAGACCGGCGTGCATAGACATGCCCGCTTCACGCTGCTTCATGCGGGCCGGCACTTCCTTGATTTCGAATTTCATCAGAATTTGCTGGATGAGAATGTCCGCATCCGGGAAGTCGGCGGGGAACCGATCGCGAATCGAATAGTATTGAAACACGCTGCTGGATACTCCGCGAAGTCCCGAAGTCGGATCGGAAATACGTTTACCTGTCAGCCTGTGGATCAAGAGACGAAAGAAACGGATGCCGGCACCTTTGACAATTCCTGTTGCAAAGCTGCTGCTTTCATCCAAAAAACGCGAGCCCATTACGATATCCGCTTTGCCCTCCTGCAGTTCGCGCATAATTGCCGGCAGATCAGCCGGATCGTGCTGACCATCGGAATCGAATTGAATAATATACGGATATCCATTCTTGGTCGCGTATTTGTATCCCGTCTGCAGAGCAGCTCCATAACCAAGATTACATGGATGCGACATCACTTTAACCGCGTACGCTTTGGCCACTGCCTCGGTCTGATCCTTGGAGCCGTCGTTAATAACCAAAATATCTGCAGGAAGGGCAGCATCCAGCAAATGCTGAAGAACCGTTCCGATATTCTCTTCCTCGTTATAAGCTGGAATGACGATTAAAAACCGATTGTTTGACATATTATCCACTCCGACCTTTTCGTACTTGAACTAAGAGCTTTGCTTCGCGGTAGCGAAAGCTTCGCTGCACCCACACCGACATCAGTATCGCATTCGCCCACCAGCCGATCATCGAACCATAGCCGATCGCAGACGGACCAAGATGAGGCACCGCCAACCAGTCGAATAGCAAGGTAATCAATGAGGTTGCACCGTAGATTATCGCTGGAATAAGCATCCTTCCTTCCGCGATAAAATAACGTAAACTTACGGCTGATATCGCTTGTCCCACAACGCTAAGCGAATAGCCGGCCAGCAATTCCGACGTGATCGATACCGACTGGGCGTCGAAGGCGCCGCGTCCGAATAACAACTCGATGATCATCCCCCGGAACGTATAAAGCAAGACGGCCGCCGGAAGCATGACCGCAATTGTCCCCTTGAGTGCACGAAGCAGCTCCCGCCTTGCTTCATTACCGTCGAAACCCGATTGCGCGTAACTCTTGCGCGAGAGCGATGGCAGGAGCACGGACGTAACCGCAGCGACGAATACCCAGTTTGGGAATTGTGAGACGCGGTATGCATAAGTCAAGCCGGCGAGTATGCCTGGTCCCAGATTGGAGGCCAGCATCCGTTCCACGGCGTAAACGGCCTGCAGGCAGAGCGTGAGAAGCAGAAATGGGAAGAAATCCTTATACATTCGGCCAAGTTCATGGCCAAAGGCTTCATTCCCTTTGGATCCGCGCAGGCTTCCTTGATGAAGCGAAATGCCCATCCTCCTCAGCTTCCGCCACCAAACCGTCCATACCATGACAGTCATCAATGCGGCACCGCCCACGATCGACCAGGCGAACCAGACAGCGCCTGTCTCTTCAATTGCCGACGTCCAGCCGCTCCACGCCGAAGCGACAAGCATGAGTCCGTTCAGCAGCAGCGGCCCGGCGGCAGCTGCGTAAAAGGAGCCGGACGCCTGTAGAGCCGCACCGCCGATTGCGAACAGCGGGAATAACGGGAGGGATGCCAGCAGCAATGTGTACAGCTTCTTCAGCTCCGGCAGCACTTCATGACTGTCATGATAGCCGCTAAGCGCCAGAACTGGTTCCCGCAGCATCAACAGCATAAAGGCCAGCAGCAGCATAAACACGGAAGCATGCAGTGCCATCCTGAGCGTCGTCCTTACATAAGCATCGGTCTGTTTACCGGACCAAAGCCGCGAGAGCGTTGGCACAGCGGCTACCGATATGACAGCGGCTACGAGATTGTAGCCGATCGATTCAGGCAGCAGGAACGCTGTGTTTACCAGATCGGCCGAGCGCGAAGTGCCGAAATAGGCTGCGAAAGATAAATCCTTCAGGAATGAAACCGCCGCGAGCAGCAAATTGACGGCGGTGACGCTGCCGACGAGATAAAGTCCCGCTGAAGGGCGTTTCAACTGCTGGACCAGCTTCACCCGGTTCATCTTGCGGCCTGCTTATATCCGGGCGTATAAAGCCGATGCTTCGGATAATTTGTATGGCTGCGGATAACCTCGCCGAGCGGCTGGAAGGAGAAGTCGTTCAGCAATTGCTCAAGCTTGCTCACGGTTCCGTTTAAGCCGTAATACTGGATAAGCTTGATAAACGCCGAAGTCTGTACGCGAGGCTGGCCGGGATCGATTTCCCAGGGATGAATATAGATCATACCCGGTCTTGTTTTGTTCACGCGGCTGAGCGCCCACTTGACAAAGGCATACGGAATTGCCCGCAAATAAAACCCGCCCGAGAACGGCACCGTCATGCCGGCTACCTCCGTCACGGAAGGCGGAAATTCGATGACCCCTGTCTCCATGTCGTTCAGGAGCGGCGTAAACGGTTGATGCGGCGCGCCAGCTATGCCGGAGAGCGGCGTGCGGAACGGCTGCATGCTCGAATCGCAGACGAAGCCTTGCTCGGCCAAAATGTTCAGTGCCTCGTAACGCTCCGGTTCCATGGACCATGACGGCGCCCGGTACAAGGTAACCGTTCTGCCCGTAATCCTCTCCAGTATTTCTTTAGAGTCTCGCACATCCTCGCGGAACGCTTCCAGCGATTGCGAGGTAACGAGCTGATGCCAATAGCCGTGAGAAGCGATCTCGTGCCCGCGACGCGCAATATCCTCAATCAATCCGGGGTGCCGCTGCGCGACGCTGCCCAGAATAAAGAACGTCCCTTTCACCTTATAACGGTCAAACAGATCGAGAAGCCCGGTCGTGCTGCCAACGACGCGGTCATCGTAACGATGCCATTCGGATGGCGGAATGTTCAATCCGTTGGTCATATACCAATCTTCGACGTCGACCGTTAACGCGTTTCTCATTGCTTATTTCCTCCTAACGGCTAAACAGCGCCTTCCACATTTGTATATCGAATGCATATCTGGCACAGGCGGCTGCGAAGCCGACCGTTGCCATCGGGTCCTGCCAGGATAAAATATCGTCCTCAACCGGCCGGCCGGCTGTGCCAATCAGCGGCGGATTCAGCGAGCGGAGCCGGCGTGTTGACATCGCATGGAGAAGATCGCCCGGCAGCAAATTCCGCGCCATCTGACCGACCGCATATGTACTTACCGGATGAACGCGCTCGCCCAGAATGAGTCGGTAATGCATGGATGGGAAATCAATCCCCGACTGTATAGCCAGGTGCAGAGAATTCCAATATCTCGGATTGATTTCCATTAGCTTTAATCGTCCGTCACGAGGGTCTCTCATCCACTCTACTTCCGCGATGCCGCGCCAGTTCAGCTTGCGCAGCAGCGTCTCTGCCGCCTCCGCGAGTTCAGGCATCCAGACGCTCTCTTGAACCGTGCTAGGACCAATATCCGCCGGATAATGGCGCAGCTCCTTTTGTACGAAGGAAGCCGTCAGCCGGCCTTCCGTATCGAACAACAGCGCGGCATCGAACCGCTCGCCCGGCGGAATATACTGCTGAATCATCGGCAGCTTAGCCCCTTCTGCCGCATGTCCAAAAGCTTGCTGCAGATCGGCGAGATTATGGACAATTCGGATGCCGCGGGAGCCGGAGCTTGATCTTGGCTTCACGACGAGCGGGAAGCCGGCTTCCGCGGCAATTGCCGGAAGCTCCTCTGTGCCCGCAGGCAGCCAGGTTCCCGGGCAATCCATACCGAGAGATTGCGCGAGACGAGTCGTTTCATACTTGTCGGATGCAAGATCAAACGACTCTCTTTCGGCAATCAGGAACCGGCAGTCTCTTTGCTCCAATGCGGCTGCGTGATCAAGCGTTACGCTGACCGAAGCATCATCCATGGGCAGCAGTACTAATCCTTTGAACCGGCCCGCTGTTTCAATCAGCCACTCCGCGAACGCTTCGGGCTCGCTGGCGGGTGCGGGACTGCGCAATGACCCGGTGCAGTAGCGCGAAAAGCCGGCCGGGGTCAATCGGGTCGCTTCCGCCGCATAAACGGGTATCCCCTTCCGGCCAATCGATCTGACTGCCGCGAGGGATTTGCGCAGCAGCGCGTCTGTCACCAGAACAGGCTTCATCATGATCCCCCCCATATTCTGCGGTTCTCTTTATCGCTCGCCTCGGGTCGCTCCAGATACCATATGCGAATATGCTCATCCTCATAGAAGATCTGCGGCTTGCCGTGAACCGCGGTATACTTCGCAAGCCATTCCTTCAGCAGCATCTGGTCCTCCTCATGCTTGACATAGCGTTCCTGCTGCAGCTTATCGTAAATGGAGAGCGACTTGGACACTTTATACACCTGCTTCTCTTCGATAATGTACAAATGGCTTGTTGTATCCGGATCGTATTCATCTTGTCCGTTGCGCGTAATAGGCGTACCGGTCGGATCGTATTCCGTGACGAGCGTGCGGATATATTGGTGCCAGCCTTTGCCGTAAATGAGGGAATAGCCTTCTTCCTGCGAGAAAATCGTCCAGGTGCCCGGTGCATACATACCGGCAATCCTCAAATATTGTCTGAATACGCTGTCCCACTCCATCTTGTAGGTGACAATCGGGGAAAGATGGACATAGACGGCGAAGGCCACAGCCACTCCGCCGGCAGCGGCCCGTTCAAGCAGCTGTCTGCTACGGAACAAGCGGACATGCCGCCAAAGCGACCACCATGCGAAACCGATAACGAATGATATGCCCAGTCCCCACAAGCTTTGCGTCCTCACCGCAAGCACGGTGCTCTTCGTTACATACGGGACGATATAGTACAACAGGAACGAAGCTGTTCCCATCCCCACCGCGAACCATTCCGCCATCCTTCGACGGTTGTCCCGAAAGCCGATTAGCGCACTTAGCGCGGTAAGTCCGATTGAACCAAGTCCGACCCAATCGAGCATCTTCAGCCCAGGAATGACGACCTCGGTTGTATCCAGCAGGAATTCTTCGGCGCTCGAATTAAGCGATACGCCCGACCAGATCGCAATTTGGATCGGAGCGTAGGAGACAATCACTGTAGCTAGGCCGGCTGCGCTGGCGACGATTATTCTCTTCCAGGATCGTGCCGACGGCGTCATAGCGGATGCGATCAGCAGAACCGCAAGGCCCATCCCCGCATAAGCGTAACCGACCGTATGCGCTAGACCAGCTACGGTAAGCCCGGCTGAACCGGCCCAGAGTGCGGAGCGTTGTCCCTTTTCCAAGTACCTGAGCATAAAATACAGCGACGGAAAGACGAACAGGTAGGCAAACTCCTGTGAGTTCGTCGCCGCCTGGCGTTCCCAGTCTCCGCCGAACAAAAATATGCCGCCCATACCGTAGAAAGCTGCGGAAGCAATACCCGCCACCTTGCTGCCGGTGAGCCTCGATAGGACGAAATAGAAGCCGGCAGCGGTTAACACGCCGATAAGCGGCCCGGAATACTTAAGAATATAAAGCGGATCGATCGCGGCGAATTTGCTGATCAGCGACAATGTAATATGAAATCCTTGCGGATAGATGCCGTCATGGAACAAGATCCGATTATTGATATATTTCATCCAGGCCAGCGTCACTGAACCGTCGGAGAGCGCTGGCGCCGCGTATTTCACCGCATCGTAGAAACGGACATAAGCGCTTGCCATTAATACAACGGCGAGCAGAATGACGGAAAGCCATTCTTCGCCGACGACGGTTTTGAGCTTAATCTGCTTAAAAGGCATCGTCAGCTTGCCTCTCATCTGCTGCCAGCGATTCCGCAGAAGAAACCCGGTCTCCAGCAGCCCGTAGAAGGCGACGGATATCGCGCTCACCTTCTCTGTCCGTGTTTCGGTTGAGCCTTTGCGCCAATATCGCCAGGTAGAAAGAAGCAGCAGAATAAAGGAGACCGACATAACCTCGTATAACTGCAGAACGACCAGCACATAACCCAACAGGATGTAAAGACAGGCAGATTTCAAGGCGGTTGCGATTCTCGCCTCCAGCCGGTCATCCGAATTTGCCGGGAAAAAGAACTTCGGCCACCAAACATACAGCAATACGATTGCGAACGCGTAGTGCAGTATGGCATACAGATGATTCGCCGGAGACCAATAATCCATGACACTCACGCTCCTTTCTTAAGCCAAACTCGGGCGAGCGCACCAGTTGTTTGCTTACGACATCGCGTACAAATAATAATCCAGCTTGCGCAGCACCGTCCGCACCGACCTGAGACTTAACACCAAGAACACAACCGCTCCGGCGAGCAGACCAAAGACGGCATAGGAGTGATCCACCCATCTGCTGAGCAGAAAACCAACGACGAGATTGGTGCCGAATGCCGGAATAATGGCCCGATTGACAAATTTCGGCTGCGATAGCGAGAACAACGTAACTGCGTTCATCAGACCGACGGCAAGCAAGGCGTAGGCGGCCAATGCGATAATGAAGACAAACATGGTAGTGTCCGACGCTATAAGCGGTTTTCCTCTAGCATTCAAATAGAGTTGATTGAAAACGCCTATCATGTAATACATAAGTACAGCGCTGAGTGCAGATACAATCGAGATGATGAAGATAGCCTTGTGATAAATGTTTAGGAAGCGGCGATTCATTTTCTCTGCTTCGAATCCCCAATAGCGCTTGTAGCTCGCCTCCATCTCCATCATCAACTTGTTCACGATGACTTCGCACACGCCAAGCGGAAGCATAAGCGCCAGGAGCGCGAAGTCGAGACCAAGCTCATATTCGCCGCGGAACCAAATAAAATAAGGCATGTAAATATCATTGGCCGACCAGGCCATGACGCGGTCGATGAACAGAAAGGCAAAATACAACATTCCGTACGTGAAATAAGGCATGATCGAGTAAACCGAAATAGACAGGCGCGTCATTCTTGGTGCGATCCCCTTCTCTTCCCGCCTCTCAGCTTGCTTGAAATAATAGAGCACAAGCACCATGCCGACGATTGATACGATGCAGATCGAGACAAGCTGGGAAAAAATAATATCCCACTTCAACACCCGGAACATGACATAGACGATCGCGATACCGGAAATAATCAGACCGGTGAACGTCAGCTCCCGCCTTAAGATATACATGACCGTAACGGACAGCCAGATGGAATTTAGAAAAAAGAAGTAAAGCGCGATAATCAAAAACATACCTGTTGGGAAAATATTGAATAATAAATTAAATACGTAAATAAGTGCCGAGACCGCCAAGCAGGTCAGATAGCCGTACCGGATAAACTGGAACGTTACCTTTCGCGCCATGTTGAAATAACCTTGCAAAATATAGAAGAATCCACGCCTAGCAATCGCCTGCGTGTAGCCGCCGACAACGACGAAGCTGAGAATCGTTCCGATTGCGATACAAGTTGCCAACTCCACCGATAAATTCTCGTAAGACCAAAACGAGAACTTCAGCGTCAACATCGATATAACCGAGATCGCCATAGGCAAAGCAAAGATCAGACCGCGCAAAAAGCTTTTAAACAGCTCGTAGAATGTTTTGACTGCCCCGGTCTCTTCATTGATTACGAATGCCGTCGTGATGACCTTCTGACGGATTGTCTCCCAAACTTCCGAAGCAAGCTCGAAAACATCTGCCACACCGAACACTTCCGAAGCACGATCGTCATTCCAGCCCATCGACTCCAGCATGGCGGCGATTTCATAGCGATCTTCAGGCATCATGTTCTTGCTGGTAATGCTTTCGACCAGTTGCTCCAACCTTTCGGTTCTATCAGTAGGATCGATTCCGCCGATACCGGTTTTGCGTCTTGATGCGATTGTTATAACATTCATTGGACATCCGCTCCGAAACCGGGAATAATCATATGAACGATTAAATCCGGCATTTTGCCGGCTTTCTCGGCTCTTTGCACGATATCAAACGTGATCGTCTCGCCTTTTGCTACGACCAGTTTGCCAGCCTCGTCATACAAGCTTTCTCCCGCGATTTTGCCGACGATATACCGCTGCTGGACGAATCGTATATCCTGCGCAAGCGCCGGGCTTTCAAGCTCGTTCTCTTGAACGCGAAGCGATTCTTCCGCTGTCGGAGTCTTAACGGGGACGTCACCGGCCTCTAGCTGCCCCCTTGCTGAAGCAGCAGCGACATGTGAACTGACGTTTAATGCTTCTTCAGGATCGGCCGGCTGCATCGCAGGTGTGTATATTTGTGGCTGTACATGCTCGAAAATATTTTCCGGTTCCAGGTAAGGGTCCAGATCGCCCCAGAATGCCGAAGATTCGCTTGGGGTTGGCGGGTTGACTTTACGCGTCACAATACGAGGCATTTGCGGCGGCGAAGACGTCGGCTGATCCTGATTAACTGCCGTCATTTGCGGAGCTTGCGCCTCGTTCAAAGAAGCGGCAGCTTCCACCGTCGCCAAGATCGAATGGAGACGGAACTGGATGACTTTCGCGCTGCGGATAGACTCATAAACAGCCTCACTGAATTTCTGTTCCGCCTCATGCTTGACGGATATGTAAGATCGAGCCATGGAGGGAGAGCCGCTGATTTCTTCCCCTTCCTCCGCCTCAACCGGCTTCTGCAGCTCGGAGCGAAGCTTCTCGACTAGGTTGTCCGCCTCTTCGCCGGGGATTTTTGCCTTTAGCCTCTTCATCCAGTCCGCTGCCTCTTGAAGCAGACGTTCGAGCGTCTCCTCATATTCGGCAAACTGCTCATCCATCTCCACCAGCCTCCGGACATGTTCCTCCTCCTTTTCTTTAATCATCAGCTCGATGCTTGCAAGCTCTTTATCGCCTTGCAACCGCACCGCAGCAACCGAACGGTCGAGGCGCTCGATAAACATGGCGGTATAATGATCGTCATCGGAAGGTACCGGGACGGGATTATGCCCGCCCAGCAGCTCAAGCTCAAGGCGAAGCTCTTGATTCAGCCTTCTATCTTGTCTAATCGCCGCTTCCAGCTCATCCGCCTCTCGATTCTGAAGGGCAACGAGCCTCCTCAGGTAGTCTTCGGTATCTCCCATGTTCCAACCGAACCATGCCTTCGGCAGCTCTTTCCTCCATTTGCTCATTTCGATTCCTCCCCTCCCCGGAACTCATCAAATGCCGCCTTAATTCTCTGTTCGATTTGCGAAAGCAGTGCGGTTCGTTTTCCGTTCTTTTCGGCAATTTCCCGTTCCTGCTGCTCCTGCAGCGCTTGCAGCCGATACATCGCATCAACAATTGCCTTGGTACGGTCCTTATGCGTAAGGACCAACTCTTCCGAGGCTGCCTCCTCATGCGGTGGCATGGCCGTTTTAGATTTAGTATTGTCCTGCAAGACAGCCTGCTCGATTTCCGCGCGAAGACGCTTATTATCCAGCTTCAGCAAAGCCAGCTCTTCCTCGAGCCCGATCAAACGCTCGGCATGCTGCTGGTTCAAACGATCTACGGTGAGCTGAACATCAGCAATTGCATAACCGCGAAGCGATCTCCGTCTGATCTTCATGGGCAGTACCTCCTTTTCGTGCGATTATCCGGTCAACTGAGTGCTGATATAAGCCTCGCAGCGGGCCAACTCCAGCATCGCTTTGTCATATTCCCCGATCTTGTTATAAAGATTAGCGACTTCTGTCAGTATATAAGGAACCCGTACCGAGTTCGGCAGCGCTTTAAGCGCCTCACGGTACTGAGTGATCGCTTCTCTCGATTGTCCAGCCTTGGCAAGCGCACTTGCCTTCTCGATAGCAAGCAGCTGCTGCTTCTCGGGCCAAATCGGCTGCGCCTCGCCCGACGCGGCGGCAGGCGTACGCTCAATAGCGCGTGACGCAAGCTTGATATAGCTCTTCAGATGAAGCTCCAGCACACGGTCCAGCGTAAAATAATTAAGGGCCCGCTCGCGTGCTTCTTTGCCGATCTCAATGCGGAGCTCGGGATTTCTCAGGTAAGTCATAATGCCTTCTGCGAGCGCCTCGGGATTACGGGGCTCAACGATTTGTCCGGTCTCCCCAAGCGCCTCCTTGATACCTCCGACATCGGTAGCGACAACCGGCTTTCCCGTCATCATCGCCTCTATGATTGAATACGGGAACGCCTCGGAGACGCTCGATACTACGATTATATCTCCGCTGTGATAGGCAGCCGTCATTTGCGTCGCATGGCCTGCGAAGATAAACGAATCTCCCATCTCGAGCTGTTCCTTCAGCTCGAGACATTCCTCATAATAGGACTGTACGCTTACGGAGCCGTATACGACAAATTTCGCATCAGGCTGCTTATTCAGCACAATTCTCGCAGCCCGAATGAAGGTCATAATATCCTTGATTGGATCGATTCTAGCTACCATTACCATTGTAGGCGGCCCTGGCTGACGCGGCGGCGCTTCGGTAAACACATTCTTGTCGATCCCGTTATATATAACGTCGATACGCCGGTTGGAGACGCCAAATTGATTCTCCCAGCGCATGTTGTACTGGCACACCGGGGATATCTGATCGGCAAACGTGTAGTTCAGGCTCGTGACGGAATGCACCATCCGAATGAGAAACTTGCTAAGAAACGACGAATAGCCTCTTTTCGACAAGGACAAATACTGCTCTCTCAAATAAATGCCGTGCTCGGTTAGCAGAAACGGTGTCTTGTTCAGCTTCTTCGAGATGACGCACGGGATACCGCAGAAGGCAGCAGCCGACGAGTGAGTGACGTGAACCTCAGGCACCGGCGTATTGACAATATTAAAAAAACGGTATAACCATCCCAAGCTCTGGACAAGGCCATAAATATCCGGCTGGCTGAATCCCGTTGTCTGGTCCGCGGCCGCTGCAAGGATGATCCTCTTATATTCTTCCCAGACGATCTCGTGTTTGAAGGTAGACTTATATTCGTAAGTTTGGAAATAGAGATATAAGTTTAGCAGCGTGTCGGCGAATCGATGCGGGTTCTTCACCTCGGTAATAATCTCGTCGACCAGTTCCCGAAACAGCGGCAGGAAATGCTCACGGATTTCCTTCTCTCCCGTCTGCTTCTTCATCATATAAATGTGCGGAAAAGGCGTCGACAGATGCTCGCTGGGCTCTTCCGTCCCCCACAGCGGCACGCTGTACAATGACGCCCCCTCCGGCAGCCTAAACTTCTGTGTGACGAAGGGGTTCATGATGACGCTGTATACAACATATTCGACAGGCTCAAGCTTGTTGATCAGAATGTCGCACCAAGTGCTTACTCCGCCCTGATGAAAAGGGTACGTGCCTTCTGTGGTCAACAGCACTTTCATTTTATCGTTCATGGTTCTCACTAACCTTTTAGGTATAAAGTATCGCTATCACCGTGCAACTAGATCTATAGACCCATTATAGAGGTATTGGAATTTTAAGACAATGAATTATTTAATCGTTGGGCAATTTGCATAATTCTACTATTAAAAAAATATAAGCTGTACAATTTCCGATCTCGTACACTAGCTTTTTAGCTTTATCGGCTTTATTTGCAAGCTTGTAGTCTATGTACCAACAATTGTGGTCTACTATATCAAAAAA
The DNA here is from genome assembly GCF_037147795.1 of Paenibacillus sp. MMO-177. Lineage (NCBI taxonomy): Bacteria > Bacillati > Bacillota > Bacilli > Caryophanales > Paenibacillaceae > Paenibacillus > Paenibacillus sp. MMO-177. The sequence goes on from NZ_JBBCUR010000005.1 coordinate 132,352, forward strand.
AGTAGGGTATTCTCGGGATTGCGAAGTCACCAAGAAAGGACCCTACTCATGACTAGTATATTCGAAAAGTTAAAGGCAACGATGGCGGTTCTTCATCCAAGAAAATTTCATTATAGCTAATCCCTAGTTCGCATAACTTCCTAAGCAATCAAAAAATAGCCGTGCAGGAGTGATATGCTATTTTTTTATATAGAGTTTCCTTCTATTAATTGCTAATAGACCGATTTCCATTCCGCTTTCCCCAAATTTGCCGGCTGCTTATCTCCGACTTTGCCCGTGATCGTGTTTTTGATGAGCGCGTCAGCAACGTAACCCGATGTCGCTGAATACGAACCATTTCAAATTGATTAGTGGTAAATGTGGACGTCATGAGGATGCTGATGCAAGAAAAAACACACAAGTTTTCCGTTACAGGCAATTTTCGGAAGCAAGGCGAACAAGGCAATAACGATCCAAGCAACCAAGCTGTATACAAAGACAGTCAATCCTTTCACCTTCCATCTTTTGTCCTTTTCTCGTTTGTCTGATTCAGTATGAAGCAGATTCAGGAAAAATATGTGTTATCGTCCACGCTTGCCGCCTGCGTGGCGCACCAAAAAAAGCAACCAAATCATATTGGTTGCTTTTTTCTATTCGTATAAGGAAATGACGGCTTTCGCTTGTTTTACGACTTGTTCGATCAAATATTCCGGCTGCACCAACTTAATGGCGCCTCCAAAGCCAAGGACATATTCCATGGCTTCCTGCTCCGTATTAAAGCGTAGCGTTACCGGAACCTTCCCGTCTACGGCAGGTGAAGCCGTGTCGACCTTCTCTACAAACCGGTCCGTGAAGGTAAGACGTCCGATAATCGATGGATGCACAAGAACCTTCACCTCAAACGTAGGAAGCGATCCGGCAAAATCCAGCTTGCTTTGCTTCCAGTATTCGGCGAGGTCAAATTCGGCAGGCCGGGTAAATAACTCCTCCGTAGCTTCCGCCCTCGTAATCCTCGATACCCTGAAGCTCCGTAAATCTCCGTCTTCATTCATGGCAACCAAATACCAGGAGCTGCCCTTGGCCACCAGCCCCAAAGGACTTACCGTTCTTTCCGAGCTGGTTCCATCGGCTTTCCGATAAACCATGTTGAGCCTGGCATCCTCCCATAACGCTTTTTGAATCGTTAACAAAGCATTATTCTTGTCCGCGGCTGGCTTCCACGTTCCCGTATCCATATAGATTTTCTCCATATAATGCAAAGCTTCGCTCTTGGAGGAGTCGGGCAAGGAGGCCAGCAGCTTCTGACGGATATCGAGTCCCTTTAACTCGACGCCTAGATCCTTCAGCATTTGTTCGGCGGGAAGAATAAACAAGGCCTTCGTGTCCTCCAGCTTCAGACCGCTTAAGTAACTCCGGAAATGGTCCATCAGCCTCCATCCGCCCGTTTTCCCACGGTCGGCAACCACCGGTATGCCGGAAAGGCTAAGCGCATCCATGTCGCGAAGGATTGTCCGGTCCGAAACCTCGAGTCTTTTGGCAAGCTCCCTGGTCGTCATTATTTCATGATTCTGGAGCAAAATCATAATACTAAGCAGACGGTCTGCCCTCATTGCTATCCACCTTCGCTCGTTTATTTTATATATGACAAAAGATGTCGTCATTATAGTTTACAATGATCACAGAATCAACCAATAAGTAAATGCTTACGAAGCAAGCATTGCTTTACCATTCTTTTTAGGAGGCAGCCAATATGAAACCTTTACATGGAAAAATCGCTCTGGTAGCAGGAGGAACGCGGGGAGCCGGACGCGGCATTGCGATTGAACTGGGAGCGGCAGGCGCAACGGTGTATGTCACGGGGCGCACGACGCGGGGTCAAGTATCCGAATACAACCGCCCGGAAACGATTGAGGAAACGGCGGAGCTTGTTACGAAAGCAGGCGGGCAAGGAATTGCCGTACAGGTGGATCATCTGGTCCCCGAACAAGTGCAGGCTCTGGCGAATCGCATTGAGCAGGAACAAGGACGGCTTGATATTCTGGTCAACGATATATGGGGCGGCGAAAATCTCGTAGAATGGAATATTCCGGTATGGGAGCATTCGCTGGAGAAGGGGCTGCGTATGCTAAGGCTCGCTATTGACACCCATCTGATTACGAGCCATTTCGTTCTCCCACTCCTCATTAAGAACAAGAACGGGCTGATTGTCGAGATGACGGACGGAACTGCCGAGTACAATCGGGATCATTACAGATTGTCGATGTATTACGATTTGGTTAAAAACTCCATCAATCGCATGGCTTGGGCGCTGGCTCAAGAAGTGAAGCCCCACGAATGCACGGCTGTTTCCTTGACGCCCGGCTGGCTTCGTTCCGAACTCATGCTGGAGATTTTTAAAGTTACGGAAGAGAACTGGCGGGATGCCGCAGCCGAAGAACCCCATTTTATTATTTCCGAATCAACCCGCTATGTTGGACGTGCCGTCGCTGCTCTTGCGGGAGACCCGGAAGTAAGCCGCTGGAATGGACAATCCCTGTCTAGCGGCCAGCTTGCTCAGGTGTATGGTTTCACGGATGTGGACGGCTCACAGCCTAATTGCATGCCTTATTTGGTTGAAGTTATCGAGGCGGGCAAGCCGGCGGATACTACCGGTTACAGATAATAGAAACGAAAAATACGGCTATGACGGGCTTTTTGCAGCCCCTTAAAGTCCCTCAGGGACCTTAAGGGCTTTCTTTTTACCCGGACGAGACGGGTTAAGGTCCCTAAGGGACCTTAAACTAGTGAATTCTGCCCTGTATAAGGCGATGCCGGGCTTTTCGCGGACCCTTAAAGTCCCTCAGGGACCTTAAGGGATTTCTTTTGGCCCGGGCGAGGCGGGTTAAGGTCCCTTAGGGATCTTAACCTCGGACGGTGAGGACTTTCACGCCGCTTAGCGGCTAACTGCCGCTTTATCCTTCTCTGCCCTCGTCCCGGGAAGCGGCAGACCCAGATTCCCGCGCAGCGTGCTGCTCTCGTATTCGGTACGGAAAAGTCCACGCCGCTGCAGCTCGGGAACGACAAGCTCGATAATATCTTCGAATCCGCCAGGGAAATGCGGCGACATAATATTGAAGCCGTCCGCTCCCTCATTCAGGAACCATTCCTCCAGCTGATCGGCAATTTGCACAGGCGTTCCGACGATTTCGCGGTGTCCGCGGGCGCCGGCTATCCGTTCGTACACGGCTCGGATCGAAGCTAAATTTTCGCGCCTTGCAATATCCCGGATAATATTGTACCGGATGCGCGGATTGGTCTTGTCTTCAATCGAGCTGATATCCGGCAGCGGCTCATCCACATCGTAACCGGATAAATCGATATTGGTGAAGCCCGACAGATAAGCCAGACCTACCTCCGGCAGAATATAGCTGTTCAGCTCCTTTTGCTTCGCCAGCGCTTCCTCTTCGGTCTTGGCGACCGTAATGAAGACGCCCGGCATAATTTTCAGCTCATCCCTTTCCCGTCCGTATTTGGCCAGCCGTCCCTTCACGTCCCGATAGAAAGCTTGCGCCTCCTCCAGCGTCTGCCAAGCCGTAAATATAACCTCGGCCGTCTTGGCCGCCAGCTCCTTGCCGGACTCGGATGAGCCGGCTTGCACGATAACCGGGTTGCCATGCGGGCTAGCCGGATTATCGAGCGTACCCGTTACTTTGAACCATTTTCCGTCATGGTCGACAGGATGCACTTTATCAACATCTAAGAAGCGTCCCTCTTCCTTATTGATAATAAGCGCATCCGCCTCAATGGATTGCCACAGCTTTTGGACAAGCTCAACAAATTCCTCGGCCCGCTCGTACCGGCTCGCATGCTCCAGATGCTTATCCTTGCCAAACAGGAACGATTCCTTGTCATTCGCGGAGGTTACGACATTCCAGGCTGCGCGGCCGCCCGACAAGTGGTTGATCGAACCAAACTTGCGCGCGACATGGAAAGGTTCGTTGTAAGTGGTCGTTAAGGTTGCGGCTAATCCGATCTTCTCCGTTACGGCTGCAAGCGCGGAGATCAGAATAACCGGATCCAGCTTAAGCGCGGAGCCGGAATGCTCATTCAGATTGGAGCCAAAGCCGTCCGCGAAAAAGATCATATCAAACTTGGCCCTCTCCGCCGTCTTGGCGATCTCCGTCAAATAGGCCAAATCAAAAGTACGGTCTGCTCCGGAATCCGGATGTCTCCAGCTCGCCACATGATGTCCGGGCAGCATGATAAAAGCACCAAGCTTCATTTGTCTTGCCGTCATCTTCACCACTCCATCTCTTCTTATATAATGAGGTTTCCTTATTTCTTGGCGTAGGGATTAAACTCGTTGGTGTACAAATCTTCCGCCTTAATCTGGCCTTTCTTCAAACCGCCGTTAGCAACCAGCCAGTCTATCCAGACCTGATATTCTCCCGGCGTAATGACGCCTCCGGTCTGCGCGATCCCGGTACTCTTCCAATATTTCAGGTTTTCGGTTGGTTCGTTGGGGTCACGCTTCTTGATAATGGCTTCGAACCGCTGGATGACTTCTTCCCGCGGAGTCGTGCGCGCCCATTCAATCGCCTTGGACACTCCTTCAACAAACTGCCTTACCGTGTCCGGGTTCTTCTTGATATACTCCTCCCGGAAGAAATAATCGCCTGCCGTAAACTCCGTCTTGTAAACGTCCGTATCCTTAAAGAGCTCAACGATGCCCCCTTTGTCCAGGGCCCGGTCTCTTGCGATACCGCTCATGAGCACAACGTCAATCTGCTTGCTGCGGAGAATTTGCTCGGCATTGGCGGAAGGGATCGTCACAAGCGTCACCTGTTCGATCTCCTTCTCGGTCAAGCCGCCTTTCCTTAAATAGTCTTTCGTTACAAATTCCAAATGGGCTCCCAGCGTATTGACGCCAACCTTTTTGCCGATAAAATCTTTCGGCGATTTAATCGGGCTGTCGGCCAGCACATAAGCGCCGATGTAAGTATTCTTATCGCTGCCGTATGAGCCGATAACGGATTTGATCTTTACGTTTTGCGAGATGGATTTGATTATCGCCCCGTTAAAGGCCGAACCAAAATCAATCTGTTTGGTTGCCGTTAATTGAATGCTTTCCGGTCCGCCCGTCGTGCTCCCGATCGATTCCAGCTCCAAATCGCCCAGATACCCCAAATCCTTCGCCAGCTCCGGGAACGATACGCTTCCCGGCGCCGAATTATACTGAAGCACCTTGTCTTCTTCCCCCGACTTTGCCTTGCTCTCCGAGCAGCCTGCAAGCAGCGCGCTAACTAAGCCCATCGTTAACAAAAAGGCATGAACATGAGTAAATCGTTTTTTCATAAGACCCTCTCCCTACCCATTCATATTTATTGATGCGATTGCTGCGGCTGCTTTCTATATGGATTAACTGGAATAGACAAACCCAAATTTCCACGCAACGTATGGCTTTCGTATTCCGTACGGAACAATCCGCGGCGCTGCAGCTCCGGTATAACAAGCTCTACAATGTCGTTAAAACCTTCGGGGAACGTAGGCGGCATAATATTAAAGCCGTCAGCACCTTCATTTAAAAACCATTCTTCTAACTGATCGGCGATTTGTGCCGGCGTGCCTACAATTTCCCGGTGTCCCCGCGCGCCTGCGATAAATTCGTACACCTCCCGCAGCGTGCTTAAGCCTTCCCGCTCCGCAAGAGCGCGTATGATATTCGTGCGGGTCTGCGGATTGGTCTTATCCTCGTTCTCCCCGCTTGCCGGCAGCGGCGCATCCACGTCGTAACCGCTCAAATCGACGCCGATAAAATTCGATAAGTACTCCAGACCAACCTCTGGCGAAATATAGCTGTTTAACTCCTTGCGCTTCGCAATCGCTTCGGCTTCGGTGCGGGCAACCGTGATAAACACGCCCGGCATAATTTTCAGATCATCCGGTCGGCGTCCGTATTTGGCAAGGCGTCCTTTCACGTCCCGGTAGAAAGCCTGCGCCTCCTCCAGCGTCTGCCAGGCGGTAAATATCACCTCGGCCGTCTTCGCGGCCAGCTCTTTCCCGGCTTCCGAAGATCCTGCCTGCACAATGACGGGATAACCTTGAGGCGATGACGGAGCATCCAGCAGACCCTGCACTTTAAACCATTCCCCTTGGTGATCAACGGGGTGAACCTTGTCAACGTCCAAGAACCTGCCATTCTCCTTGTCGATAACAAGCGCTTCCTCTTCGATGGAGAACCACAGCTTCTTCGTCAGCTCGACGAACTCTTCCGCCCTTTCGTAGCGCCGCGCATGCTCGAGATGCTTTTCCTTGCCGAACAGCTGCGCTTCCTTCTCGTTGCCTGAGGTCACTACATTCCAGCCCGCACGCCCTCCGGATAAATGGTCGATAGCCGCGAACTTGCGCGCTACCTGGAACGGCTCGTTATAAGTAGTCGTAAGAGTTGCCGTCAGGCCGATATTCCGGGTAACTGCCGCAAGCGCCGCGATAATAATAAGCGGATCAAGCTTGATAGTTGAAGTGGCGAAATTGCCCAGACGCTTGAGACCAAGGATATCCGCGAAAAAAATCATGTCGAACTTGCCCCGCTCCGCCGTCAGCGCCAGCTCTTTTAAATACTCCAGATCCAAGGTCCGGCGAGGATCCGTGGACGGATAACGCCAGCTGGCCACATGATGGCCCGGCAGGTTGAAGAAGGCTCCCAGCTTCATTTGTTTTTTGGTCATAACCCAAACTCCTAGTATTCCTATATTTTTAATCAACTTTAATGTAAAAAAATATCCGCTTCGTTTATACTTGCTGCTTCCACTTAGACAATTTGCGTTCCAGCACGCTTAGTCCCTGATTAATCAACAAGCCAAGCAAAGCGATCGTGAGGATACCGGCGAACATTTCGGGGATTTGAAAGTTATATTGGGAATACGTGATGAGGTAGCCGAGGCCTTCCTTGGCGCCTACCATCTCGGCGGCGATAAGCACAAGAATCGCTCCGGTTCCCGCCATTCGGATTCCGGTAAAGATCGTAGGCACCGATGCCGGCAGGATAACTTTGAGGAACAGCTTATAAGACGATAGATTCATGGACCGGGCTGATTTGATCAGCAGCGGATCTACGTTGCCGACGGCCGCGATCGTGTTCAGAAGAATCGGCCATGTGCAGGCGAACAATACAATGGCGATTTTGGACGTCTCTCCGATGCCGAGGATAAGCATAAACACGGGAAGCAAAGCGAGCGCCGCCGTGTTGCGGAACAGTTCCATAACCGGATTAAGCAGCTCCCTGGCAAGAGGATACCAGCCTATCGCAAGCCCTAACGGAATGGCGATAACAAGAGCTAAAGCAAATCCGCTTAACGAACGAATCATACTCGCCTCGAAATGATGGAACAGCTCGCCGGACAATATCAAATTCCACAATGCCTGAACGACATCGGAGAACGGGGGCAGGAAAGCCGGATCCGCGAATCCCGCAAGGGGAGCAAACTGCCAGACCAGAGCCAATAAGATCAGGACGATAGACTGCTTGAACAGCTTGCGGATATTAAGCGAAATGCCCAGTTTGATCTTTCTGCCCTGCAAGGGTCTAGGAACCGCTTTTACATTTTCCATCTCGACACGCTCCTTTCTTTAATCCGTTATATATACGCGCCTTGGTACTCCAGCTCATGCAGCAGGCTCCATACCTCATGCCGCGCCTTTACAAACTCCGGATTGGAGCGGATATCCACATCATCCAGCCGGTGCTTCAAAGGAATATCGACGATCTTCTTCACCGTACCCGGACCGGGAGTCAGAACAACAACGCGTTCTCCCAGGTATACCGCTTCGTCAATGCCATGCGTGATGAAAATAATCGTTTTTTTCGTTTTCTGCCAGATCCGAAGCAGCTCGCTTTGCAAGGTTTCCCGCGTCTGCGCATCAAGCGCCGCAAACGGCTCATCCATTAACAGAACATCCGGGTTAAAAGCAAGGCTTCTGGCAATCGCTACGCGCTGCTTCATGCCTCCGGACAACTCATGGGGATACCGGTTAGCGAAGGCGCTCAGCCCGACTAACGACAGAAAATGCTCCGCTAATTCCCTCCGTTCATGCTTTGGAATACCTTTTGCCTCCAGTCCGAACTCAATATTCCCTCTTGCCGTCTTCCAAGGAAATAAAGCATATTGCTGAAAAACAATGCCTCTGTCGAGGCCGGGACCGGTAATTTCCTTCCCGTCCATGTAAATCCGTCCGCTTGTTGGGAGCGATAATCCGCTAATAAGGTCAAGAAGAGTTGATTTTCCGCAGCCGCTTGGACCCACTAAGGTAATAAACTCGCCTTCCTTGACGGTAAAGCTTAAATCCTTAACCGCCGTAAATGGCTGCGTCGCCCCTTTTTGTTTCGGATCGCGCACGATAAAGCTTTTTGCCACATTCTCGAATCGAAGCTTTTCTGTTGCCGGCATTTCTCTCACCCTTTCTCTTTAGTCCGGTAAAAACAAAAAAGCGCAGCCGACCGCAACAAGTGCTGGTCTTCTGCGCTTCCAGTTGCCCGGTCAGCGGTTCGTTTGGTTGGATGATTCATCCAATAGGTGACATTTAATACCAAGTAAAACCATGAGATTAATATAGCATAAACCTTTTGGTTGTCAATATAGGACATTTAGGCCAATTTTAAAGCCCCAAGCAAGTTGCCCGACCTCTGCAACAATTTTCCGAAATCGCAAAAACCCCGCCTTCTCCAAGGCGGGGCTGACGTTCCTATATGCAATTATTGACGGCTTAAAAATGCCGCAACTTCGGCGAGGCGCGAGGCGTAGCCCCACTCGTTATCATACCAGGCTGCAACGGATAAAAGTCCGCCCTGTACATGGGTCAGCGGCAGATCGATAATCGAAGAATGGGAATCGCCTACGATACGCGAGGAAGCCCACTCCCCTTCCAGCACATCAAGAACTCCGTTAAGCGGTCCTTCCTGCGCGGCTTTGCGGAACATATCGTTAATTTCCTGGGCGGTACACGGCTTTTCCGTAACCAGATTCAGCTCCGCGATACTTCCGGTACGTGTCGGAATCCGGTAAGCTTTACCCGTAATTTGCAGATCCGGCCAAATAAACTTAAGCGCCTTTGCCGCGCCCGAAGAAGATGGAATAATATTTTCCGCGGCTGCCCAGGAATCCCTGCGGTCTCTCATCGGCTGATCCGTCAGCGACTGGGTATTCGTATAGGAATGTACCGTCGAGAATAAGCCGTATTGAATGCCGAAGTTTTCCCGGACCAGCTTAACAACGGGAGCGAGGGCATTAGTCGTGCAGCTCGCCATGCTGATGATTTTGTGCTTCTCCGGATCAAAGCTGTCGAGATTGATTCCTTTCAGCAATACCGCATCGCAATCGTCAAGGGTTTTGCTTGGTCCGCTGACGAGAACGCGTTTCGCGCCGCGCTCCAGATGAAGCTCCGCTACCTGTCTTGTCACCGCGCGTCCCGTACAGTCGATAACAAGCCCAACGCCAAGCTCGCTCCAGTTCGGAATTTCCTGAGACGAGTTCAAATAAAGAATGGAACGGCCGCCGATTTTGATCGTTCCCTCTGTGCCTGCGACTGTCTCCGGCCAACGCTTGTAGTTCGTATCGACTTCAAATAGAGCCGCAAGCGTCGCTTCGTCTTTAATATCCGAGATGGATACCGGTACAAACAGCTGGTTCTCCAAAGCTACGCGAAGAAGTTGTCTTCCGATCCGTCCAAAGCCAAAAATAGCAATATTGTTCATGTTCTGCTCCTGCCTGCGCATCGTGGGCGCAATCAATTTTTTTACCGTTAAAAAAAATTTAATGGCTATTCCTTCAGCCAAGCGTTTGCCAGCAGCATCGCTCCGCGGGCGGCCGCCGTGTCTGCCAGGGCATTAAGCATAACAAAATCGTGAATCGTTCCCTGAAAGCGCGCCTGCGTAACCCGCACGCCAGCCTCGCGAAGCTTATTGGCGTAAGCCTCGCCTTCATCGCGAAGGACGTCCGCTTCCCCCGTAATGATTAGAGCTTGCGGCAAGCCTGCAAGCTGCTCGGTTGTGGCGCGCAGCGGAGAGGCATAGATCTCCTCCCGTTCTTCGCGGTTTGTCGTATACTGATCCCAGAACCAAGTCATAGCGTCCCGGCGAAGGAAATAACCCGTCGCGAATTCCTTGTAGGATTCGGTCTCGTTACCCGCATCCGTTACCGGATAGAACAGCAGCTGCTTATGAATCTGAGGTCCTTTGCGTTCTTTGGCCATAAGCGTTATGGCCGCCGTCATGTTGCCGCCAACGCTGTCTCCGGCCACGTAAAGACGGCTCGTATCGAGGCCATGCTCTTCCCCGTTCTCCGCTATCCACTGAAGGGTTGCATAAATCTCTTCGATCGCGGTCGGGTATTTGGCTTCCGGCGACAAGCTGTAATTCGGGAAAACAACGGCAGCCTCCGCCCCAACCGCCAGCTCGCGGATAAGCCGGTCATGCGTATGGGCGTTGCCAAACACCCAGCCGGCGCCATGGATATAAAGAATGGCAGGGAGCTTCTTAGTCGTATCGGGAGTGCGGAGAATGCGGATAGACACTTGCCCGCTTGGTCCTCCCTCAATCGTCAGATCGGTGATGTCGACAGGCGGCTTCGCAATATCTCCGGCTTGAACGTCATCTACCGTTTCCCGGCCCTTTTCCGGACCAAGGTCGAACAAATAAGGCGGATTAGCCGTATCCTGAGCAAATTTTAATGCCTCCGGCTCCAGCACGACTTTGTTGCTTGCGGTTTTTTCTGTCATCTCTACCTCTCCTCACATGATTGGATTGCATCCGATATGCACTTCTTCCTATATTTAATCACCGCTATGCGAGGAATTGAATCCGGTGATGTTCTCATATAGGGAAAGGTTTGTCATCAATAGTGTAGGATAAGATGTCGTCAGAATATAGTGATAATTTTACTATTTTATGGTTAGGAAAAGTCCTATGATTTGTAAAATTTATATAAATAAAAAAACCGGTACGACTGAACATATCATCAGCGGACCGGTTTTATTGATTTTGCTGGAACTTAGCCAAACGGATGAGCCGGATCTCCTGTAAACAGAAGGACAACCGCGGCCTTTGTTTACGACGTTGTCCCAATCAAAATACTTTCACGACCAGGTTAGGAATGTTAACCTGGGACCGCAGTAATCCGATATTCGTATCCCTGCAGTCCAATGTTATTCTCCCTTTGCAAAACCGTGCATTGGATTCGGATATCGAACGTCTTGAAGATTACTTGAATCGTTTTGCAGTCGTTGGATTAAGATATCTTTTCCATAACAGCTCTCTTTCATTCTTGAAAATCTTGAGACCGAAACAACGAAAACTCCTTGATTATCAAGGAGTTTTCGCTGCATGGTCCGGAGTTATAGCTTGTATTCCGGCGTATAAAACTCGGTAAGAAAGCGGTAAAACAATTGCTCCGTCGGAAGCAATTTGCGCTGCGTCGGACAGATGATCCCTATGCTTCGAGTAACCGTGGGATCTGCCAGCGGAATTTTAACCGTCGATTGCGGGATATTCTCGACCAAGGTAACCTCAGGCATAAGGGCAATCCCGAGTCCAGCCGATACCAGCCCTTTCAGCGCATCGATGTCATCCCCTTCAAAGGCGATATGGGGCGTAAAGCCAATTTCGTTGCAGGCATTCAGAACGATTTTACGGAAAATCGTCCCTTCAGGGAGCGTGACAAAGGACTCGTCCTTGATCTCCGACAGTTGTATGCTGGACCGATTGGCAAGCGGATGATGGACGGGCAGCAGCGCCACAATCCGTTCCGTAAAAAGCAGCTTTTGCTGAATATGCTTATCCTCTTCAGGCAGCGGGGCAATCATGGCCAAATTAAACTCGCCGTTGATTACACCGTCAATCAAATCGCCGTAAAGGGCTTGTCTCATCTGAAACTTGGCTTCCGGGTACTGTTTGCGAAAGGCATAAATCGCCTTTGGCAGGACATGCGCGGCTAAGCTGATCGGGAATGCGATACGCACGACCCCTTTTTCCGGATCCAAATATTCCTTTACTTCCCGCTCCGCCTCGTTCATCATGTGCAGCATTTGTTCCACTCGTTGCAGCAGAATCTTCCCTATTGGCGTCAGCTTTACTCTCCGGCCGTTCCGGATAAATAAATCGACCCCTAATTCGCTTTCCAATTGGGCCAGCTGCCTGCTGACAGAGGATTGCGCAACATGCAGGACGTTGGCGGCATCAGTCACATGCTCTCTCTTTGCAACTTCCATAAAATATCGCATTTGTCTAATTTCCACTAAACTCACCCTATCCTTCATGCGCAAAACGCATCAACTTTATCCTATCTGAATATTGTTGCGATTAAATATTTAATATTAATATTAAACTACTAAATTAAAAAAGAGAAATGAATATGTTTTCCTAAAACCTTGAGGGAGTGTTGTCGCGATGAGTATCGTAAAAGAAGTGGAACAAGCGAACACGGAAGCTGCTCACAGCTATATTGATGATCTGTTTGAAACGGTGCAAAAACGCAATCCGGGAGAAGTTGAATTTCACCAGGCCGTGAAGGAAGTATTCCTGTCCCTGATTCCCGTACTCGCCAAACAGCCGAAATATATCGAGCATGCGGTCCTCGACCGCCTGGTTGAGCCGGACCGGATCATTTCGTTCCGCGTACCTTGGACGGATGACAATGGCAAAGTACAAGTAAACCGCGGTTTCCGCGTTCAATTCAGCAATGCAATCGGCCCTTACAAAGGCGGCTTGCGCTTCCATCCATCCGTAAACGCCAGCATTATCAAGTTCCTCGGGTTTGAGCAAATCTTCAAAAACTCGTTGACCGGCCAAGCGATCGGCGGCGGCAAAGGCGGCTCCGACTTTGATCCTAAAGGTAAATCGGATCTGGAAATTATGCGCTTCTGCCAAAGCTTCATGATGGAGCTCAGCAAGCATATCGGTCCGGATACGGACGTACCGGCAGGCGATATCGGTGTTGGCGCAAGAGAAATCGGCTATATGTTCGGCCAATACAAGAAGCTGGTCGGCGCTTACGAAGCCGGGGTTCTGACAGGTAAAGGGCTTGGTTACGGCGGAAGCCTTGGCCGCAAAGAAGCAACGGGTTACGGAGCCGTATACTTCGTTGAAGAAATGATGAAGAGCGTAGGCCTTGGCTTTAACGGAAGCACGGTAGTCGTGTCCGGATCGGGCAACGTATCCATCTATGCTATCGAAAAGGCTATTCAGCTCGGCGCAAAAGTGGTAGCCTGCAGCGATTCCAGCGGTTATATCTATCATGAAGCTGGCATTAACCTGGATACCCTCAAACGCCTGAAAGAAGTCGAAAACCGCAGATGCAAAGACTATGTTCTCGAGCATCCGGACGCAATCTACGTGGAAGGTTGCTCCGGCATCTGGTCGATTGCCTGCGATATCGCGCTTCCATGCGCAACGCAAAACGAGATTGACAAGGCTTCGGCTGAGCTGCTTGTCAATAATGGCGTAAAAGCGGTTGGCGAAGGTGCCAACATGCCTTCCACGCTAGAAGCTATCGATGTCTTCCTGGACAACAAAGTGCTGTTCGCTCCAGCGAAAGCGGCAAATGCAGGCGGCGTGTCCGTATCGGCTCTGGAAATGGCGCAAAATAGCGCAAGACTGTCCTGGACGCTTGAAGAGGTAGATACCAAGCTCCAGCAAATCATGCACAACATCTATACGGCGAGCATGAAAGCATCCGAAGCTTACGGCGTGCCAGGCAACCTGGTTATCGGCGCTAACATCGCCGGCTTTGTAAAAGTTGCCGACGCGATGATCGCACAAGGCGTATAGGATTTAGCAAATCAAGAATAAAAGCAGCAAAAAACCTCTTCTCCTTTGTGGGGAAGAGGTTTTATTTTTCATCCGAGCTATTGTTTAACGACTTGTTTCATTAGACGAATTTCCTTGAATCCCACAAATCTCTTGTTTGCCTCATCCCATAGGCGAAAACGTATCGCTTGCAGGCTGGAGGCTATCGTTATCGTAGTCACCTTATGCAAGGCAGGCGTCTTCTCATGCGCTTTTTCCAAGTAATAATTCGGTACTCTTGGACTGAGGTGATGGACATGATGAAAACCGATATTCCCTGTCAGCCACTGAAGCAGCTTGGGCAGCTTGTAATAAGAGCTTCCGTCTACCGCTGCCTTCACATAGTCCCAATCCTCTTCCTTCTCGAAGTAGCTATCTTCGAATTGGTGCTGGACATAAAACAACCAGATCCCGGCTGCGCCGGAGAGATAGAAGATCGGAATTTGAACCAGCAGGAAGGCTTGCCATCCAATCGCCCAACACAGCAGCGCGGATAATCCCGCAAGAGCCAGATTCGTCAAATACGTATTGAGTCGTTCTTTTGTTTTGGCATTTTTCCGGTTGAACCTGTTCTCGATGAGCATCGTGTAGAAAGGCCCAAGAACAAACATTACGAAAGGATTCCTGTACAGTCTGTACCCCAAACGCTTCCAGAAGGAAGAAGTTAAATACTCCTCTACCGTTAGAATCCATACATCACCGGTTCCCCGTTTATTTAAATTGCTGCTCGTAGCATGATGAATCGAGTGCGCATGCTTCCATTGATGAAAAGGATGAAAGGTAAGAATGCCCGTAATGGTTCCAACGATTTCGTTTAGTCTCTTGCTTTTGAACAGCGACTGATGACAGCAATCGTGAAAAAGGATGAAGATCCGAATAACGAATCCGGCGGCCACAACAGAAATAGCAAGCGTAAGCCAATAAGAGACATCAAGCGCCCAATAGGCCAAATACCAAAGCAGCACAAACGGCAAAATGGTATTCAAGATCTGTAGTATGCTGGTCCTGGCATGCGATTTTTCATAAGGAGCCATGTCCTTTTTTAGTTGACGTACAGTTGGAGTAGGCATAATGTTCCCCTCTGTCCCCATGGACTTCGTATATTTGTTGGTACATCAACTCTTTATTCTTTTGACCCCAAAGTAGTACATGCTAAGCGGCCACCATAGAATGGCGAAGATCGGATAGATCGCCCATATGGCATCCGGCGAAGAAACCATGTTAACCGTAATAAAAAAGGCAATCATCAACGCGCTGGCAGAGATCGAAAACGGGTAGTACTGCTTTTTCCGGACATAATACAAAGCGAGCGGCCACCAGATTACGGCAAAGGCAGGATAAATCGCCCAAGGATATTCAGGTGACATTACAGCATTCAGGATCGCATAATAAATCGTCACGCTTATGCCCGAAATTATGGCGAATGTTAACGTCTTTGCTTTGGATCCGCTATATATCGTTACCGGCCACCAGACGAATGGAAATATGGCGTAAACGAACCACGGAAACTCGGGAGATTCCATGTAATTGATTGTAAGCAGAAAGACGATGACAAGCAGACTTCCGAGCAAAGAGTACAGCCTGTAATAGCCCTTTCTTACGGATGCCAGACTAAGCGGCCAGAATAACAACACAAATGCCGGGTAAATAAACCAAATTTCACTCGGAGATGTTAAGAAATTTACGATCAAAAAGAACAAGATACTCATCAAGCTGCCTACTACGGCAAATCCAACTTGCTGCTTATCTATCATTAGGTCGACCTCCTCACCTTAAGCGCAACCAATTAAACACCATGGACAACGGCCACCAAAGCACGGCAAATGTCGGGTAAACGAACCAAATCACATCCGGTGTATAGTAGAAATTCACGAATACAACAAGCGCGATAATCAGAAGGCTGCCCCAGATCGAGAAGCCAAGATTTAATTTGGCATTGTTCCTTCTAGTAGGAAGCTTGTGTCCAAGCTGCTGCTTAATCTCCTCGATGTCTCCGAACTCGACAATCGCTTTATTGATGGCATCCTCTTCTTCCTTCCCCTGCTCCATCAGATCGAATACCTTCTCCTGGAGATTGGCCACAATTTCCTGTTTGATCACTTTCTTCTTCTCGCTCTCCGGAATTCCCTTAAACAATTCGTCTACATGCTGCTTTATCGATTTCAATTCAATCCCTCCATGAACACGTCGATAATTCCCTTGATTTCTTCCCATTCTTTAACCATTTCCCGTAAGTAAGCCTTGCCAAGCGTTGTTATTCGGTAATATTTCCTCTGTCCTCCGTGAGAAACATCACCGTAATAAGACTCGATAAGGTCTTTGTTCTCCAGTCTTTGAAATACCGCATACAAGGTCGCTTCTTTAATCTGGAATCTGTCCTTCGTCCGCAGGCTGATCTCTTTAGAAATTTCATATCCGTACCGATCCTTCTCCAGGATCAGGCGCAGGATGATGGGATCCAAATGCCCGCGAATAATGTCGCTCCTAATGATACTGAGCCCTCCTTGACCTAACTATTCTATCTGATAGAGTAATACTAACCGAAATTACTCTATGTGTCAAAGTAATTAAGGATTATTGAACTTGGGCTATCTGCGCTGACCGAGAAATTAAGAAGTTCTTCATAAATTTGAACACCGGATATTAAGATTTTCCAATTATAATGAGTGAAAAGGTAAATAGAGGGGGTGAGTGCGATGGAGCAAAGCGTGGTGCTGGTAGTTGATGACGATAAGGAAATACGCGATGCGATTGAAATTTATTTGAAGCAGGAAGGCATCGCCGTGTTAAAGGCGAAGGACGGCCTGGAAGCATTGGAGATGCTGGAAGCCAATTCGGTGCATCTTATCATATTGGACATAATGATGCCACGATTGGACGGTATAAAGGCAACCTACAAAATCCGCGAGCAGCGCAATCTTCCGATTCTCATCTTAAGTGCCAAAAGCGAGGACAGCGACAAAATACTGGGACTCCATGTAGGCGCGGACGATTATATGACCAAACCTTTTAACCCCATGGAGCTTGTTGCGCGGGTGAAATCCCAGCTTAGGAGATACGTTACCTTCGGCTCCTATGAAGGGGCAAAAAAAACCATTAACCTTCGGGGTCTCACGCTCAACCAGGAAGCCAAGGAAGTGACGGTGAACGGTGATGCCGTAAAGCTGACACCCATCGAGTACAAAATCGTGGAGCTGCTGATGACAAATGCCGGACGAGTCCTCTCAATCCATGACATATATGAGCGAGTCTGGAAGGAGCCGGGCTATAACGCGGAAAATACGGTAGCCGTCCATATCAGAAAAATCCGAGAAAAAATCGAGATTGACCCAAAAAATCCAAGATATCTGAAAGTGGTGTGGGGTATTGGATACAAAATGGAGAAATAGGACACATGTTGTCCTCTATGCACTCTTGCTGGTTATTGGCCTAAGCGGGCCTTTAACCTTACTGGATCAAGGCAGTCGCTACCTTCACCGTGATTATTTCCATACGCAAGAGTTCCGAGCGCAACTGGATCAATTCACTGCCACGTTGAACTTATTTGAGCTTAATTCGATCTCGAAGCAGGAAGCTAAATCCGCCATCACGGTGGAAAGAGAAGAAATCGCGGATTACCGCAATCAACTTGGTCCTCTTACCGAACAGCTTAATGCATTCCGGGACGAATACGAACCCCTCATTCAAGACGCGCTTGCTGTCGACAACAACACGGCCGCCGATTATTACAAAGCGGAAAGAGAACGCAAGACAGCCGATCTTATAAAGTTGTTCCAGGATGACGACCGGGTCACCGCTCTCGTAAGAGAAAACAAAGAGCAGCGTATAGACAGCTACTACAGGCTACGGGAAGCCTACCGTTCGGAATTCAACCATTTCTATGACCAGTTCGACTATTACTTATGGAATTCGTCTACAGGTGTTGTCCATTCCAGCCTAAACGCTCAAAATGAACAGGCTGCGCGGAATGAACTATATTCCGGTGGTCATGTATATGTGACGGACTATACCGTAGATATTACAAATTCGCTGCATGACTTGATCGGAGCACATGAGCTGCTGGATTCCTCCCTCCTGCCATATCAGGGCTGGATCGCGGTTCCGAGAAACAGTCCCCAGCAGGAATTGGCCAAGCAATATCGATGGGAGCAGTTCTCCCTGTTCGCCTATGTCCTGGTTGGCGGTATTTTGCTTATTGTAGGCGCAGCCCGATTGAAACGCGGTTTGTCTATCCGTGTTGAGACAGGCACTGGGTCTAACATCTATAACAAGCTGCCAATAGATATAAGGAGCGCATTGTTCATCGGAACCTCCGCGCTTGTTGCAGGTGTACTTGTGAATTCGGCGGGCTATTATCCTTCCCTGTTTCAATCGCCGTTGCTCTATTCCGGCAAGCTGCTTATTGCATTCGTAGTTGCGGCGATTGGCCTGGCCTTGACCATTCAGCAGGGGAAGCTTCTAGCTAACGGAATGCGGAGCTGGAACGAGGTGAAAACTGAGTGGGCGCGCTCCCTATTGAATCGAGCATTTACTCGTGCAAAAGCTGGCGTCGCCCAAATAACGACACAAGTAAAGAACTCCTTCCTATACAAAAGCACCGGAGTAAGGCTCTTCTTATTCGCTTTTATATTTGCCGGAATGGGTTTTGCCGGAGGATGGGCGGCTGTCGCTTACTTCTACTACAGCGATTCCTTCTACTTCCTGCTGGCTCTAATTATGGCGGTTGCTGGAGTTGCCGCGTTTATGCTGTCCATCAGACAGCTCGGATATTTGAACTTGCTTGCCCTCGCTGCAGATGAGCTGGCCGCCGGCCGGATGCCGGAGGCGGTTCCCCCATCTGGAAGCGGCGTGCTTGCTTCATTGGCAGACAATATTAACGCGCTTAGGCAAGGCGTCCGCATCATGCAAAACGAACAAGCAAAAAGCGAGAGGCTGAAGACGGAGCTCATAACCAATGTCAGTCATGATCTGCGGACTCCCCTTACCTCCATTATTACGTATGCGGGACTTCTCAAGTCAGGGGAAGCAACCATGGAGGAACGGGCAGCTTACGCCGAGATTATTGACCAGAAATCGAAGCGGCTAAAGACGATGATTGACGATCTGTTCGAAGTATCGACCATGACTAGCGGCAATGCGAAGCTGCTGCTGGAACGGACGGATCTGGTTCAGCTCATGCAGCAGGCGCTGGCAGAATATAAAGAAGGAATGGACAGCTCCGATATTCAGTTCCGTTTCTCTCTGCCGAAGGAACCGGTCTATGTCTCGGCAGACGGGCAAAAGCTGTGGCGGGTATTCGATAACCTGATCGGGAATATGTTAAAGTATTCTCTTGCCCATACGCGTGCTTATATCTCGATGCAGCTGATAGATCATGAAGAGGTTGCGATTATTTTCAAGAACGTATCGAAGTTCGAAATCAACGATAATGCAGACGAACTCTTCGAGCGCTTCAAACGAGGAGATACTTCACGCCATACGGAAGGATCAGGCCTTGGGCTGGCGATCGCGAAATCGATTATCGACCTTCACGGGGGCCGCCTGACGCTCGAGACCGATGGTGATTTATTTAAAGCTACGGTTATGTTAAAGGTTGCGTTTTATTCTTAAGCCCGTTTCCTTGCCATAACAAGGACATGCGGATGCTGGTACGACGGATTTTTTCCCTTCTCGTCTCGTCGGAATCCGTAAAAAAGCAAGCATCGACGGCAATGCTGAGCAATGCCTCTTTCGCTGCTTGGGATGCATATGGCTCTTGCTGGATAAGATAGTGGCAAATCTGATAGCAATAGCTCTCATACCGCCGCAAGATACCGATTTTTACATGCCGGTCCATAGAGAAATGTTCTCCCTTCTCCTCCTGTACAATCTAATCTATAGGATAAGAAAAACTATTTAATAAAACCTGAGGAAAAACCTTAAGTTTTTCTTAAGAAGATACTGGAAGAAAAAAGCTCCCCGCACAGGAACAGGTTTATTCGCCTGATTGCCCGCAGGGAGCTTCTTTAACTTCTTTATTAATCGCAGCTTGAGCCCGAATCCGACCCCGATGAGGAATCGCTGGAAGGCGAATGGCTGCTTCCATGATCATGATGGTGATGATGGCCGTGATGATGGCCGTGATTGTGATGGCGATGGATATCCTCATCCGAATGGTTGTTAATCAGGTGAGAATTCAAATTCGAATCTACCGTGGAATGTCCCGATCTTCTATATACCCCGGAGCGGTTTCCTCTTTGATTGGAGGTTCCCGTCACGTTCGAAATGATGATGAAGGAAGCCGCTACAATAACGATGACTATCACAATGGACAAAATAATTTCCCTCCTCATTTTATATCCATATTTTACCTGTAACTTACTCATAAGATCAATGCTTTTTTTGCAAAAAAATACGACAGCCGGTCATCGTGACCGGCTGCCGCCGAGTTAGATACAGTTTCTAAAACTACATAAAACTGAGCCATAACTTAAGCTATACTTACTCTGCTTCGCTGCAGTTTCCGCCTCACTTCCAGCATGAGAACGTTTAGGCTTACCCAAACGCCGCCAAATACGTAACCTGCGGCTACATCGCTTGGATATTGCAAGTTGAAATAGATGAGGCTGATTCCTAACAAGAAGCATAGAAGCGCCGCGGCAGCAATCAGGACGAAATGAATGATTTCCTGGCCGTAATGCCGCACAATCAGAAAGACGCAAAATCCCAATACGGTAACGGCCGTAAAGGTATCCTCGCTTGGAAAGGTGTTCATGATTGGAATGCCGGAAGAGACGGGACCCGTCCGATGAAAGACCATGCGAAGCCCTTCGTTTAGAACGACGCCTCCGGCAATCGTCCAGCACAAAAATAATATTTCCAGCAGCTTGTTATTCCCCTTGAATCGAATAACGATCAGGGTAAGGGCAATCACCGGGGCAAAGAGATAAATGCTGCCTATCTGAAGGAAATCCTCCATCAGGTCATGCCAGCCGGAGCCGATAATCATCAAGATCAGATAATAAGTCACCTCGTCAAACTTCCCGAACTCCTGCGCAGCATAATCTTGAATCATTCCGAACATTAGCGAGAGAGATAATACGAACGCAGCAAAGGCAGCGATCACCAGATATTTTGCTTTCCCCAATGACCTTACCTGGCGAACACCTCCGCCGACCATATCCAGCAGAAACGAGATGATCCGGTACTTATACTTCTTCAAGAGATTGTAGATCACAAACAGCAGACCCGAAGCAATTGCAAAGATAATCAAATAACGGTTCACCGTGGAGTGGTACGCTTCCCATTTGGGCCCTAGCACTTTTCCGAGCGAGATAAATAAGCTGACCCAAAAGACAGCCCCGGAATAAGCGTAAATCGCATACCGCCGAAACGGCATTCGGGTTACTCCGCAGAAGTAACCCGTAATATGTCTGACGCCCGGTAGGAAATAAGCGATAAACAACAGCTTATCGCCATATTTCTCAAACCAGACCGTTAAGCGCTCCATTTGTTCCTCGCCCATATGGAACCGATGCCCGTATTTCTTAATAAACGGTTTGCCCAACCAATAACCTATCCAGTAGGAGAGCGTTATTCCGGCGGTTACGCCTGCCGATGCGGTCAGAATGCTAAGAAGCCAGCTCAGTTTTTTCTCAAACACCAGCATTCCCGCATAGCTCATCATAATCTCACCAGGAAGAGGCAAGGCCAGCATTTCAAGGCATAATGCGATAAAAATAATTCCGTAACCATACTGTTCAAGCCATGCTGCGATATCGATGATGTATACCCCCTTGCTTCTTCCATTATTGTAAACCGGATATCAGCTGTTCATCCTGATAAAGGATTCCGATTTTCGCACGGCTCTGCCCTGCATCCATTCGTAAATATTCGGAATCATGAAGAAGCTGTTTAATGTGGAGGTAACCATACCTCCAATAACCACAATGCCAAGCACCTGAGATATAACCGTATCCGCGCTATGCGAGAGCGCCAGAGGAATCAAGATCAAGATCGTGGTGCCCGCCGTCATAAAGATTGGACGAACTCTGGACAAGCTGCCCTGCATAACCCGTCCCGGAGCTCCATTCCTTCTTTTTGGTTCCGCTCGATCTTATCGATAAGCACAATACCGTTCGTAACAACAATCCCCGTAAGCATTAACACGCCGATAAATGCCGCAAGATTCCACTGGCCATGAATCGCATACAAAGAGATGACGATGCCGGACAAAGCAAGCGGTATGCTCAGCAATACGGCAATCGGCGCCTTCCAGCCTTTAAATACCATGCTGGTGATAAGCAGCACAAGCAAGATGGAAACCGCAACGGCGATAGCAATCTCGATAATCATCTGCGTGACCTGCTGGGTAATTCCGCCAAGCGAATAGCTGACTCCTGCCGGAAGATGTATATCCTTTAAGGTTTTTTCCACATCTTTGGATACCTTGCTCATATCGCTCGAAGTAATCTGAGCTTGAACGACAGACACCGGCTCGCCGGCTCGCTCCTGAATGGAAGATAATGCGTTACTTTTTTGCATCGTTACAAACGAATCGAGCCGGTAAGCTTTTCCGCCGCTGCCTTTAACGGTCTCTGCCGCCAAGGAGGCAAGTACCTGTTCCGGGGAATACACCGGTACGGATTGGCCGGTCGCTGCTCCCTCTTTGACCGAATCGATATACACATCCACCGGAATCGTACCCGTTCCCGTTGATGTCGAGATATCAAAGTCCTTTGCTTTGGACGTATATCTGAGCAGCAGCTTATTTACCTGATCCGGATCGATTCCGGCAGCAAGCGCCTTATCTTTATCTATCGAGAGTTCGTATTTAGCCCATTGCTTTCAATACCGCCGTTGTTGCGAGCAGGGAGATTGGCAGCGTAACGGCAATCAACAAGGTAGAACGCACATTCCGGAAGAAGAATAAGACGCAAAGCATGGAGAACACGCAGCCTAATAACCCTTCCCGGACAAGGACACCATTAAGGTTGTGTTATTAATGCCGGGAAGATAGTCCCTCTGCATTTGTAACGCCGATACGGCCCCCCACGCCAAGATTAATACGACGCTAATTTAAATAATGGCTGATCTTTGCATAATGGCTTCTATGATTCGCTTCATTAAGAACTCTCCTCTCCTGTCTATATAGGGAAAGACTCCGGTATGGGCGGAATTGTTCATTCGCGAAATAAAATATTTTCGCTTCCAATATACGGGTTGTACAATAACTAACAAAAACGGCTGCCGTGGTACATGATGCCCGGCAGCCGTGTTGCATTTTTCTATCGATTTCCGTTCGTTCTTCCCACTCTCCGTACAACGAATCCCCCTGTTATTAACACCAGAAAAAGAAGAAGGATGAACCCGTACTTCCTTATACGATTGTTACCTAAAGGCAAACCGCTTGAATGCTCTTGCTTCGGACTTGGTTGTCCGAGATCTGACCGGATGACCATGAAATCCAGTTGATCTTCTTTGGATTCCTTTAGATGCCGGAACAAAATTTCCGCCCTATAATCACCGGTTCTCAATCTTGGGGCATTCCGGATTTCAACGCTTTGTTCCTTTTCAGGTCCAAGAGTAACCTTCTCCAAAGCGACGGCACGGCCGACACGTTTATACCGATATTCATCCTGACTGCCGTTATAAGCACGATTCACCTGTACGGAAAAATCGCCCGTTAAGGCTTCCTTGCTTTTATTCCGTACTTTTATATAAATAACAGGCTGACCATCGGACGTAAGACCGTAATCATAATGCTCGATTACCATGTCCGAGACGGATGCATGAGCGGCGGCCGGTTCAATCATAATCGTATCCGCTTCTTAAGGAACAGCCAATACACCAGCCACCCTGCGACGAGGAGCGCAATCACGTAGCTGACCGGATGCATGTACTTCTCCAGCAAGTCGGCATTGGCTCCCCCTTTGTATCCGGCATAAGCCAAGGCTACATTCCACGGAATGCAGCCTAAGAAGGTGAACAACAAAAACTTGGAGAACTTCATCTCGGCGATTCCGGCCGGCAACGAAATGAAAGTGCGGATAAAGGGCAGGTTTCTCGCAAAAAACACACTGCTTACTCCATACCGGGCGAACCACCGCTCGGCTTGGATAAGATGGGAGTTTCTAAAGAAAACATATTTGCCATACTTATTAAGAACTTTTCTCCCGCCAAGCGCGCCGACATAATAGGCGATTACTGAACCCGCCACATTGCCAAGCACGCCCGCAATAACGACCGCCTGCCACGATATCGTACCGTTTGCCGCCGCCAAGCCTCCGCTTAGCAAAATAACTTCGCTTGGTATCGGTATACAGGCGCTCTCCAGCACCATTCCGATAAATATACCGTAAATGCCTACCGCATCAATAAGTTGAACCGCTATATTCGATATCCAATCGATAACGCTGTGCATTATCCTGCCACTCCCCTTTCGAGACCATGAAATAGAGCGATTAGTTGCCCGTCACCAGCAGGTAAACAAGGAAAACGGCCGCAAGCACAAAGCGGTAATAAGCAAAAGGCGCAAGCTTGAAGCGCTCAAGGAGCTTCAAGAACGAGATCACCGCAACCAAGGCCACCACAAAAGCGACCAGGAAGCCGGTAATAAAAAATACGGCATCCGACGCGTTTAAGGTGTTATAGCTTTTTAACAACTCGTATCCGCTGGCGGCTACCATCATCGGAATCGCAATCAGGAACGAGAAGTTTGTTGCCGCTCTATAGCCAACGCCGGATAACAATCCCCCCGCGATTGTCGCACCCGAGCGCGAGAAGCCGGGCCAGAGCGCCAGACATTGGAATAATCCAATATAAATGGCCTGCTTGTAGGTAATCTGATCAACCCCGCTGGCTTGGGAAGAAGTCTTGCTGCTCTCGCCGAACAGCATAAAGATTCCCCCGAAAACCAAACCTATAAGCACGGTGTAAGCGGAGAATAAATACGAAGTAATAAACGAGTGCAGAACCAGTCCCAGCACCATCGCAGGCAAGCAGGCTAGAATAATATGAAGAAGATTAAGCCTGCCCGGCTGCTGCTCTTGTTGATCTCCAGCCAAGTCGGGCGACAGTCGCCCTATTCCCAGCAGGTTTAATATTCTCCGCCAGTAAATAACCGCAACGGCAAGAATGGCTCCAAGCTGTATAATAATTTCAAAGGTGTCCGCCTTGTCTCCGGTAAAGTTCAACAGCTTTCCCGCCAATATTAAATGGCCCGTTGAAGACACCGGAAGAAATTCGGTTAATCCTTCTATGATGCCTTGAACAACCGCCGTAAGAATGTTGTGCATAACAGAATAATTACTCCTCTCGTTAATCATGCCTGAATCAAGCTTCTCCTACTGTAAGGCGAAGATCTCAACGAGCCGTGAATATCCTATTAAATTTTTATTAACAATTATAAAGAAAAATAAAAAAGCCTGATCCTCCGATCAGACTTCCCTTTAATCTCTGCAACGGTAGCCGGCCCCCCATACCGTTTCGATATAAACAGGGTTTGCAGAGTCCTTTTCGATTTTTTCGCGAATTTTCCGGATGTGCACGGTAACCGTCTGCATATCCCCAAGCGCGTCAACTCCCCATATCCGTTCAAAAAGATGCTCTTTGCTAAATACTTTATTGGGGTGACTGGCCAGAAAATACAGCAGATCAAATTCTTTCGTTGTTAATACGGTTTCCTCTTCATTCACATACACCTTGCGTGTATCGGGATCGATACACAAATCACGAATTTGAATGATGTTTTTAACGTCTTTTTTGCCCACCAGCCGCTCATATCTTGCCATATGGGCCTTTACTCTCGCAACCAGCTCCGCGGGTTTGAACGGTTTCGTAATATAATCGTCAGCTCCAAGGCCTAGTCCCCGAATCACGTCGATGTCATCCTGGAGAGAAGTAACGATAAGAATCGGAATGTCCTGCTTCTCCCTTATTTTCTTGCAAACCTCAAAGCCGTTCATCTTGGGAATCATCAGATCCAGAATGACAAGGTCATAAAGGCCGGACAAGGTCATTGCCAGACCCGTCTCTCCATCCGCGGCAACCTGCACTTCAAATCCGTTAATCTCCAAATAATCCCGTTGAAGCTCCGCAATCGCTGCATCGTCTTCAATTAACAACACGGATTTCATCATGTCCCTCCCCTTCCTTTGATTGAATGGGCAAATACAAGCTGATGGTAGTACCGGCTGTCCACTTGCTTGCTGCCGTTATTTCTCCGTTATGGCTCTCCATGATTTGCTTTGCGATCGCAAGCCCTAGACCGCTGCCGCCCGTCTTATTGCTCCGCGATTCGTCGGCCCGAAAGAAGCGTTCGAATATGTGTTCCAGGTCTTTGTCCTTCATGCCGATCCCGTTATCCGAGATTTCCATGACCGCTTGGTCATCCTTCAGATACGCCTTCATCCGGATAAGCGGCAATGGTTTGTCCATGTACCTGACGCTATTGGAGATAATATTATTGAGCACGCGTTTGAATTGGTCTCTGTCCATGCGTACAAATTGTCCGGCAGGCACATTCATATCGATCTCGAATCCAATTGATTTTTTCTCAAGCTCGAATTGAAGCTCCTCGGTCAAATCGCTCAGAAAAGGCAAGAGCTCCACCGCTTCAAACAGGAACGGCTGGCGGTTAAGATCAAGCTTGGAGTACAAAAAGAGTTCGTTGATCAGATGCTCCAGCTCCGCGGCCTTGGCATCGATTGTTTTCATATACCTCGCGCTTTTCTCCGGCGTATCCGCCACGCCTTCCATCACACCGTCAATATAACCCCGGATGGCGGTAAGCGGCGTTCTCAAATCATGCGATATGCTTGCAATCAATTCCTTGCGATTCTCTTCGTATTGCGCTTGGATCTGAATTGACTTCTGCATGCGGGAGCGCATATCCTCAAAGGCCATGCCCAATTGGCCAATCTCGTCCTTGCCCTGAACCTGAAGCTTGAAGTCCAGGTTTCCGTTCTTCATCTCCCGCGCCGCTGTCCGCAAGGTCTGTAGTCGGCGGATAATGTTTTTGGACATATAAGTCGTCAAGAGGACATGAGTAATGATGAGAATCAACAAGGAACACACAACTAAGGTGGGGAAATACTTGCGGATGAAATAGGTAAGCGGATCCTCCTTCGATATAATAAACAGGCTTACCGGTTCGTCCTTGAACATAACGTCAAACTGCAAAAAAACATAATTCGTATTTCCCTCTTTTTTCTCCGTATAAAGGTTTGAGGAATTCGGCCGCGCATATCCCGGCAAATCAGCTTCCAGCCGAGGGCTTCGCCCCATATTATCCGAGCGGAAGTAGATGGCGTCGCCTCTTCTTACGATGATGCCGGAATCGTTCTTTTCCAAATCAACGGACATATCATTCAAATACGTAGAGTCCAGCAATAAATCGGGATGCCGGACCGATGTACGTTTGATTTCTTTGACCGCATGCTCGACGGCTTCATGGCCAAACCTGTTTTCCGTCGTTTCGTAAACTCCTTTTAGGTTTTTTACATCCCCTTGATAGAAAATAACCAGGAGCAGACTGATAACCAGGATCGAAATGAGCGGTATGACCAGCATAGCCGCATAAGATAACAACAGTTTAAAGCGTATGGACATGCAAGGGAAATCTCCTTAGGACAACAAGAATAAGGTGCAGCTTGCGTTAATGGTTGTTTCTCTATTATTGTCAATGTGCTTGGAAAGGTCAATCTCCCCCCATTAAGGTCGATTCATAAGAGTCAGTATATCTTTCGGATGTTCAAATTTATACTTCGCGGGAATAATGTCAGGCTGCCTGCATCCCCACAGAGCTAACCCAAAATCTACTCCGGCATCTCTTGCGCATTCGTAGTCGTAGACGGTGTCGCCGATATAAATGGTTGAGTCCGCCCGAGCGCCCGAGATCTCAAGAAAGGTAAGCAAAGGCTCCGGATGAGGCTTATGCCGATTCGTATCATCCGCACATAAAGCAAAGGGCAGATCGCGAACGAGACCAAAGGGGACAAAGTCATCCAGATACTCTTGACTCGTCTTCGAGGTAACCACTCCTTTTAGAACCGGATAATCCCTAAGTTCAGCAAGCAGCTCCCCGATTCCGTCAAAAACATGAATCGTATGCCGGTAGTCCCTCATGAGTTCATTCCAGCATTTATTCGCATGCTCCACGTCTTCAATACCGAGTTGGCGCAACGATACAGCGCCGGGAATCCCCAGCGCAAAAGCGAGATCCGCTAGGTCCATCTCCCGGTTATAGCTCGCTTTCAGCATCTTCCGCAAAGATCCTAACACCGCTTGCTCCGTGTTGATTAAAGTGCCGTCAATGTCAAAAATAAAGGCCGTATACATACATATCTTCCTCCTACAGCTTTAGAATTAATCTCTTATCTGTAGGCTAAAGTATGAAATCCTTTTCAGGTCAATAGCTAAACGGACTGCCGCATAAGGATGCGATAAGGGATCTCGATCTTATCCCTGGATTTTTCAACAATTAGATCAAAGGCCTGTTCACCAACCTTCACCAACTGATGATCAACCGTAGATAAGCCTAATCCGATTCCGACCGGCTGATTTTCTTGGCCCATGATCGCCAAGTCTTCCGGAACCTCCAGCTGGATGCTCCTTGCATACTGGTAAATCCCTGCTGCAACCTCATCGCCGTTCGCATAAATCGCGGTTGGCCTCAGTGAGGCATGAAGCAGCTGCTTTGCCGCTCTTACCCCGTCCTCCATGCTATAGCAATCGTTGATATGAAAAGCAGGCGGATGTTCGCCAAAAATATGACGATAAGCTTTAAGCGTCAATCGGGTACTATTGCTCTCTTCTCCTCTTGCCGTCGTAAAAGCGACACGGGTATGCCCCTTGTCCTTTAATAATCGGAAGGCGTCTACGAAAGAGGCATACCGGTCCATGTAGGCGCAGCCAATCTCCGGAAGATCCGTATATTCGCAAGCCACAATGGCCCCGTATTTGGAATACGGGACAATGGCGTCCCATGCATTCGAACGGGACGTAAGGATAATCCCGTCCAGCTGTTTATTTTTCAGCCTGTCCAGAGAGCTAAGCTCTTTAGCCGGATCGTACTTGGTAGGCAGAACCATAACGGAGTAATCGCGTTCAACCGAGCGATTAAGCACGCCATGAAGCAGCTGATCAAAGGCCTGATTGTTGTTATACGGCATGATGACCCCGATGGTTCTTGTTTCTTGACGGATTAAATCAACGGCCAAGCGGTTGGGCGTATAATCCAATTCGTCAATCACGCGCTGAACGGCTGCCCGCTTCTCTTCCGACACATACGGATTGTGATTCAGCACCCTGGATACCGTTGATACGGATACGCCTGCGCGCTTTGCAATCTCATTAATATTTGCCATTGTCACCTCTCCGCTTATGAAGAGTTATAAATAATATCGAATATATAACACTATTCCAAATACAACAAGCAAAAAGACTGACGATATACCGGCAGTCTTTTGCTTGTTTCTTATTTCGTATTACGCCCTTATGGGTTGGTCGACCAAAGTCCCGCCTGCTTCAATACGACACGGCGGTGAAGCTTCAGCTGCGCGACAATCAAATCAGCCAAGTCTTCAGGCTGCATAACCTTCTCCGGGTTGCCGTCGGTCAGCTTAAGCTCCACAGCCATATCCGTTGCAACCGTGCTCGGAGTCAAGGTGATTACCCGAATATTGTTCTTGCGGACCTCAAGCATCAAGGATTCGCTGAGACCGATAACGGCAGCTTTCGATGCCGTATAGGCGCTTGTAAGAGGCGCTCCCCTCTGGCCAGCCGTGGACGCAATGTTTACAATATCGCCGGTATTGCGTTCAATCATCTCAGGCAATACCGCGCGTGTCGTATAATACACGCCTTTGACGTTAACATCGATGACGTTCGTCCACTCTTCCGGCGTCAGATCCATGAAACCGCCGAATTTGCCTATGCCGGCGTTGTTGATTAGAATATCGATTGCTCCTAATTCGGAGCGAATGCTCTCAACCGCTGCGGTAATCGAAGCCAGATCGGCCACGTCAGCAGATGCAAGGGCTACCTTCACTCCATACGGCTTAAGCTCTTCCGCTACTTTATGTAAGTTCTCAAGCGTACGTCCAACAAGACCGACATGAATGCCCTCTTGCGCGAATGCAATGGCTACGGCCCTTCCGATACCGCGCCCTGCTCCTGTAATTAATGCGACTTTTCCTGCTACGGATTGCATTTCTGTTCTCTCTCCTTTAGTTTGTAGTCAAGTTAAGTTTGATACAATGTTCAAGAACAATCAAGTCCATTGTAGCCTATTATTCGCTCAGAATGGCTAAAGGGCTAAAGGATTCATAATGAATATGCTCCTGCTCCACTCCCTATTGCGTTAGAATCGATTAATCGCCTAACCATTCCAAGTCAAGCATTTCAATTAACGAATCCTTCTTGTTTGGAGTGAACGGTAAAAGTATTGCCTCCTTGAGGAGGGTTAAACTTCATGTTCAAAGATTATACAATGGGATATAAATGAATTTGAAAAGCTATTATCTATACTTGAAGAATAAACTCAGCTTCGTGAAACACAAAAACACGCCATAAGCTGGCGTGTTTTTGTGTTTCATTCAACCTTCAATAATCCGCGTTACAAACCAATAAAGTCCGATTACCGCAACAAACGAGGAGGCGGCGTAATTCGCGTACTTGTAGGCTTTGTAGCGGCCGATCCAACTAAGCAGCGATGAGACCAAAGACCAAAGCGTCGTCTTAACTAAGGAGATCTGAAATAACCGGATCTTTTTTTAACACGCGCAGGATAACCGTTAAAGCTTCCGCCCTTGTAAGATTATCGTCCGGCGCGAACTGGTTCTGGCCTTTGCCTTGAATAATTCCGGCTGCCGCAGCTTCTTCAATCATTTTTTTAGCCCAGTGCTGCGGTGCAACATCAAGAAAAGTATTGGCTTCGCCGGAATGGCTTTGAAGCACTATGATTTTCGATAGAATAGCAGCCATCTCGGCACGCGTAATCTTTTGAGCAGGGTGGAAGGTTCCATCGGGATAACCGCTGATCACGCCGTAGTAGGCAAGAATTCCAATCGACTCTCGTGCCCAGGAGGTCTGTGTATCTTCAAACTCTTTCCCGCCGTTATCCGCGCGTAAAGCAAAGGCGTTAACGACAAGCGTGCTAAACTCGGCTCTCGTAACAGAGGCATTTGGTCTAAAGCTGCCATCCGGATAACCGTTAATTATGCCTAACTTCGCACCGAGCGAAATGTCTTTAGAGGCCCAATGGGACGCCGTATCTTGGAACGATGCGGGATTCCCGGCCTTTAAGGCGCTTTGTATAGAAGCTTTAAGCCGGTCCGTAGACACGAATTCGTAGAAGGTCTTTGTAACCGGGGTCGTTCCTGGACCCGGAATGAAGACGCTTGTTACTGTCACGTTGATGTCTATGGATTGCGTTCCGTAGATGGCAGTAACGACAGTGCTGCCTGCCTGGAGGCCAGTAATCGTCCCGGCGGAAACGCTGGCAATTGCCGGATTACGAACAGTCCAAGATACCGCTGAAGTGACATCAGCTTCGGTCGAATCCGAATACTTGGCCGTAATGGCTGCAGTCGCCGTTTGCCCTGCCAGAACGCTTAATGCGTTCGGATTGGCGCTTAAGCTGTTTAATGCGATCAAGGCAATATTCTTCGTCGCGACGCTGCTGGTTTTTGTACCATCGTTAACGGATAAGCTGACCGTGCGGGTTGCCGTATCCGGGTTTGCAGCCGTATTCATATAGGTGACCGCGCGCAATGCGTTTTGCCACTGTGACAAGGTTGCTGTAGCTCCCGCGGACGTCAGCGTCAGCTGGCCGCTAGCGCTTGAATAACTGGCCGTAATATTGCCGTATGTCGCGGCATTGTCGTTGGTGAATGCCAAAACATCCTCTTGGGCGCTGAAGTTGCCCGAAACGATAATTGTTGCGCTTGCAAGCGTCGTGTTGTCCAAGTCGTTTATCGTCAAACCGCTGTCAATAACAACAGCGGTTGGGGTTGCTTGATTTCCGGACCTAAAAATGGTCGAGCCGCTGCTCGTGGTTACGATAGGCGTCTGGTCTGTCGCAGACATCGTGACGGTTCTTGCCGCGGTATTGCTGGTATTTCCCGCGCCGTCAATGGCTTCGAAGGAGATTGTTCGCGTTGCCGTATACGGCGTTATGGCTGTATTGGTGTATGTAACGGAACGAAGGGCACTTTGCCACTGGGCCAACGTAGCTGTCGCACCCGCAGAGATCAGTGTCAGCACACCCGTTGCCGCATCGTAACTGGCCGCAATATTACCCATCGTCGCTCCATTGTTGATAAAAGCCAATACGTCTTCCCCCGAATGGAAGTTGCCCGTGATCGCCACGGTTGCGCTTGCAAGCGTAGCGCTGGCTCCATCCGCGACCGTTAAACCGGAGTCGATAACTACCGGAGTCGATGCCGTGTTATCTCCGGCTGCGAATGACGCCGAACCGCCGCTTGCGGTCAAGTTCGGAGGCCCGATAACATTGACGGTTTTCGCAGCGTTGGCGCTGTTTTTCATGCCGTCACTTACTACGTAGCTAATGCTGCGGTAACCTGTCGTAACACTCGTTGACGAAAACGTAACCGAGCTTAAAGCATTTGCCCATTGCGCCACAGTGGCCGTTGCGCCTAACGACGCCAGAGTCAGCACGCCCGTCGCTGTATTAAAACTCGCAACAATATTGCCGTAAATGGCCGAGCTGGTATTGATAAAACTTAGCGTATCTCCCGATTGAAAACCGTTGGTAATGGATACCGTCGCGCTGGACAACGTCGTGTTGTCCAGATCGGATACCGTCACCCCGGAGTCAATTGTAACTTCCGATGTTCTGGATATGTAGTCGGTTGTCCCGCCTGTCGTCGTTACGATTGGAGTCTGATCCGTCGCCGTCACCGTAACCGTCCTCGTTGTTGTGTTGCTGGTATTGCCCGCCCCGTCAATTGCGCCGAAGCTGATTGTACGCGTTGCCGTATTTGGCGTTATGGCCGTATCCGTATAGGTAACGGAACGAAGGGCACTCTGCCACTGGGCCAACGTAGCTGTCGCACCCGCAGAGATCAGTGTCAGCACACCCGTTGCCGTATCATAACTGGCCGCAATATTCCCCATGGTCGCACCATTGTTGATGAAAGCCAATACGTCTTCCCCTGAATGGAAGTTGCCCGTGATGGCCACTGTCGCGCTTGCAAGCGTAGCGCTGACTCCATCCGCGACCGTTAAACCGGAGTCGATAACTACCGGAGTCGATGCCGTGTTATCTCCGGCTGCGAATGACGCCGAACCGCCGCTTGCGGTCAAGTTCGGAGGCCCAATAACATTGACGGTCTTCGCAGCGTTGGCGCTGTTTTTCATGCCGTCACTTACTATGTAGCTAATGCTGCGGTAACCTGTCGTAACACTCGTTGACGAAAACGTAACCGAGCTTAAAGCATTTGCCCATTGCGCCACAGTGGCCGTTGCGCCTGACGACGTCAGAGTCAGCACGCCCGTCGCTGCATTATAACTTGCAACAATATTGCCGTAAATGGCCGAGCTGGTATTGATAAAACTTAGCGTATCTCCCGATTGGAAACCGTTGGTAATGGATACCGTCGCGCTGGACAATGTCGTGTTGTCCAGATCGGAAACCGTCACCCCGGAGTCAATTGTAACTTCCGATGTTCTGGATATGTAGTCGGTTGTCCCGCCTGTCGTCGTTACGATTGGAGTCTGGTCTATCGCGGACACTGTAACGATCCTCGTTGTTGTATTACTGGTATTTCCTGCGCCGTCAACAGCAATGAAGCTGATTGTACGCGTTGCCGTATTTGGCGTTATGGCCGTATCCGTATAGGTAACAGAACGCAAGGCGCTTTGCCACTGGGCTAAGGCAGCCGTTGCGCCCGCAGACGTCAGTGTCATTACGCCCGTGGCTGCATTGTAACTGGCCGTAATATTACCCATCGTTGCTCCATTGTTGATAAAAGCCAATACGTCTTCCCCCGAATGGAAGTTGCCCGTGATCGCCACGGTTGCGCTTGCAAGCGTAGCGCTGACTCCATCCGTGACCGTTATACCCGGGTCGATAATAACCGGTGTTGAGATGGCGTTATCTCCAGTCACGAATGAAGACGAACCCGGAGTAGCGGTTAAGTAAGGATCCGCAGCAGCGAACGTTGTCGGCGTAATGTAATTTCCCAGCCCTAGCTGAAAGATCAACACAAAGATAACCAAAAAAATCAATTTTCGTGATATGTTCCTCATGACGGCCTCTGTCCCATTCCTATGAATTTTGAATATACGATATTAAAAATAACTATATTAATTATAGCTCTAAATATCTATATGAATAGGACTAATCTATTTTAAAAAAAAGAAAAACCTTCGATATCAAAGGTTTTTCTTCGTGACTTATTATTTAATCCAACAGCGGACGAATCCACCGAGTATAACATATCAACCCTACGCCTAGCGCTGCCGCCGTAATTAGGAAGGGCATCCGATAGTCTGCTCCGGCCAAAATCAATCCCGCCACATAAGCGGCAATAGAAGAACCTACGCTTCGGAAGACAGAGCGCATGCCGGCAAAGAGGTTCCTCTCTTTTTCTTTAAGCGCGGACATTAATTTACTGTCTGCTAGATTGGAGAGCATGGTCACCCCGCCTCCGCGAATAAGGAACAGGACCGTGAACAGCCACACCGGCATGGACCAGAAAAGAGCGGTGAATATCACGATGTTAATTAGAAAAACAGAAATAATAGCCGTATGCGGACCAAACCGCTCCATAATATAAGGAGTAAGCAAAGAACTTACGAAGAGAACAACCCCGGCTATGGCGAGCAGCAGGGATACGTTATCGTCCTGCCAGTCCAGCCGGTACTTAACGATTACATTCAAGAAGGACCCTGTTATGGCAAGCGCCCCGCCTAGCAAAGCCATAAATACGGAGAACAGCCACAGCTTGGAGCTTGGCAGCTTTTTTGTCCAACCGGACATCATTTCGCGGGTTCTCTCCTCATCCGGTCTACTCGCCTTCGGAGGAATGACGCCGCTCTCTGCAGGAAGGATCAGGCCGCGGACAATCCCATGAATGACAAACACCAAGCCGGCTAGAAGCAGGGCTGTCCGATAGCCTTCTCCAGTTGTTGCTCCGCTAGGCAAATAACCCGCGATTAAAGTTCCTGCACCAGTGAAAGCGGTGAATACAGCAAACATAAGGGAAAATGCGCGCATCTCATCCCTGCGCGACGTGCAATAATGAAAGAGCAGCTGTACCTCTGTGGTCTCGACCAGCGTTAATCCGATCGAGACGAGAGCCTGAGCCAGGTAGAAATAAGCAAGTTCGCCAGTGAATGCATACAGGATATTGCCCGCCGCAATAAACAAAATGCCGGCAACGAGCAGCTTTTTGCGGCCGTACCGATTGGCAAGCAAGGATACGGGGATAGCCAGTATCCCCATAATCAAGATGCCAACGGATACCAAAGCGCCAACCTGATCTTCCTTTAGCCCTTTGGACAATAAATGCAAATTAAGCACAAGTGAATACAATCCGATTCCGATCCCATACAAAGATTCGGTCATCAGGAACCGGCGAACACCCGATGGCAAATGCAGTAATCCCCGGAAATAGTCGGACATCCCCTACTCCTTTCCGAGAGTGGAGAGGCCGCGCTTCGCTTCCAATCTCATCTGATGACTGAGTCGCTCCGGAGCGGAATCCTCGGAAAGGTAAGGCTTTAATAGTATCCGGAAACGGAATTCGTCAGGTGTAACGGCGTGTTCAGGCGATTGAGCCGGTCCGCAGCTGTTGCTGCCAAGACCATTCTGCCGGTAATCCAGGTTCAGCGTAATGAAGTCCCGCGGAACAAGATCGCTGGCATGCTTTGCCGCTTCCAGATCGGCATCCGCATATCTTCGGGCGCTGAATTCAAGCGTTGGCTCGCCTACGGCAAGCAGCCCGATACCGCCGCCGTCCGTCACCGACACCCAGCGGACATCCGTGCGGTTGCCGTTTTCCTGCGGATAAATATAAGGGGTAAACAGCTCGTCTACCGTTTTGCTATACACGCCGAAACGTCCCGCTTCCTTGCTGTCGGAATAACTTTCTCCCGGTCCGCGGCCATACCATATGACGTTCTCCATAGACGGTGGGAGCTCCATTTGGAGTCCAATCTTAGGCAGCATAACTGGCGGCTTGCCTTCCGGAACCCCGTGAATATCAATCATTATTAATCCGGAGCCCGTTACGGTATAGACGGTTTCGCAGCGGAAGCCCCAATCATGCACGGGCGGCGCTATGCGGGAGATCCAGCTAATCCGAACAGTCCCTTCATCAAGCCGTTCCCACTGGCATCCATCGATACGCTCCGACAGCTTATCCAGGTGTGCCTTGCGCCAATCGGGCAGGACATACATGTCGTTATCAATCGGCGCCCTCCAGAAGTTAAGGCGCGGCCCTTTGTTCACAAGCTCTTGTCCGTTCATTCGAAGCGAGCGGATGCCGGATTGGCGGGAGTCGAAGGCTATTTGGAATAAATCATTTTCAAAAATAATTTCTCGTCCTTCCTCCGAGCAGGATAAGCTTCGAGTAGGCAGATTTGCAGCTGCCGCCGAGGTGTCCGTTTCTACAGCTTCAAGCGCAAGCTGCGCCCAGGCGATCTCATGCCCCCGCTCTCCCCAAATACAATCGGCAGCAAGCGAGAAACCGATGTTCATCCACCGCTCTGCGTCCGTCTCCAATCGAGTATGCTGTACGTCCATCCGAACAGGAACGTCCAGCTCCGCGCTTTCTCCAGGCCCAATCGGAGGCAGCGCCAGAACACCGCTTTGAACCGTACGTCCGTCTGCAATCACGCTCCAATCTGCATGGAGGTGATCAAGCGATATAAAATCGTACCGGTTAGTAACGCGTATACGATGGTTCGATAAATATTCGACCCTTACAGGCTCGATAATCTTCTTGTATTCGATAAGTCCCGGTGAAGGCGTCCGGTCTGGACGAACAAGACCGTCAATGACGAAATTGCTGTTATTCGGTTCATCGCCGTAGTCTCCGCCATAGGCATAATCGTCTTTTCCGTCAGCCGTCTTGCGGCTGATGCCGTGGTCAATCCATTCCCATACGAAGCCGCCCTGCAGTCTTCGATAAGCATCAAAGGTATCGAAATACGGCTTAAGCCCCCCTGGACCATTGCCCATCGCATGAGCGAATTCGCAGAGGATATGCGGTTTGGGGTGATCAACCAGCTGTCCGAAGCCTTCCATCTTCTCCACGGAGGAATACATCGTGCTCACCACGTCGCATACTTCCGCTTCCCGGTCTTCTTCATAATGGATGAGACGGGTAGGATCAGCCTGCTTGCACCATTCCGACATCGCCTTGAAATTGCAGCCAAAGCCGGACTCGTTGCCAAGCGACCAGAACAAGATGGACGGATGGTTCTTATCGCGCTCGACCATGCGGCGGATCCGGTCGACATACGCGTCCTGCCAGGCAGGATCATCGCTTAAACGCGAGATGTTGCCAAGCGGCTCGAAGCCATGCGTCTCCAAGTCCGTTTCTTCCATAACATACAGACCATATTCATCGCAAACATCGTAGAATCGGGGGTCATTCGGATAATGCGCCGTTCTGACCGCATTAATGTTATGCTGTTTCATCATAATGACATCTTGAATCATCGTGGACAGCGTAACCGTACGTCCCGTATCCGGGTGATGGTCATGCCGGTTTACGCCCTTGAGCAGGATGGCTTTGCCATTCACCAAAAACTGTCCGGCCTTCACTTCAATCTTGCGGAAGCCTACCCGCTGGGCAACCGTCTCCACCACATGGTTATGCCGGTCGGCTACGCTAATCGCCAAATGATACAGTGCTGGTGCTTCGGCGCTCCATAGCGCAGGCTTTGTTACGGGAATCGCGAATTCGGTAGAAGCTTGATTCTGGCTTTCCGAACCGATCGGATTCACCGCGGAAGCAACCGTCTTGCCTTCCCGATCCAGCAGGTTCAATCTGACTTCCCCCTGCGGATCTTCTCCGCTCAACTCTACTTTTACGGACAAGATAGCATCGCAATACTGTGCGTCCAGCTCGGTCACGATCCGGTAGTCTGCAATACGGATAGAGGATGGCTCGGAAACTAGATACACATCCCGGAAAATACCGCTCATATACCACATATCCTGATCTTCCAGGTAGGAGCCGTCCGACCATTGATACACCCGGACAGCCATGCGGTTCATCCCGACTTTCGCATAAGGCGTCAAATCAAACTCCGACGTTAAGCGGCTTCCTTGGCTGTAGCCGACGAACTCGCCGTTGACCCATATATGGAAGGCGCTGTCCACGCCGTCAAACTTGACCGCCAGCTTTCTTCCGTCCCAATACGGAGGAAGCTCAAACTCCCGCACATAGCTGCCTGTCGGATTATCGTTAGGCACATGGGGAGGATCGACCGGAAACGGATAATACAGATCCGTATAATGCGGATGGCCGTAGCCCTTCAGCTGCCAGTGACCTGGAACCTGTATTTCGTCCCAGCCGGACACATCATAGCTCTCTTCGAAAAATCCTTCCGGTGCCCACTCAGGCCCTTGCGCATAGTGAAACTTCCAATTGCCGTTTAAGGATTTGAACCAAGGGGAGCTTCCCCTATCATAGCTTAAAGCGCCTTCTATATCAGAAAAAGGGATGAAATACGCCCGGCTTTCCGCGCGGTTGCGCTCCAGCACCGCCAGATTGTCCCAATCCCGTTCTATTGTCTTGTTTCGCATGATGCTTCTCCTCCCGAATCACAAATCTCTCTAGTTATTTAATCCCCGTATTTGCGATTCCGCCGACAATATAACGCTGCGCGAAGAAAAATACGGCAAGCGGCGGAATCGAGATCAGACAAGTAATCGCCATAATGGACTGCATATCGACGCCAAACATGCCCTTAAACTGCGACAAGCCAAGCGTAAGCGTATATTTCGACTGATCATTAAGGAAAATAAGCGGTCCCAAATAGTCGTTCCAGCAGTTCATCACTTGGAACACTCCGACCAGAATAAGCGGCGGCCCCATTAGCGGCACGATAATCCGCGCAAGAATGCCAAACTTGTTCGCTCCGTCGATCGTTGCTGCTTCATCCAATTCACGCGGAAGCGTCAGAATAAATTGTCTAAGCAGGAAGATGAAGTAGGCCGATCCGAACCACGATGGAACAATAAGAGGCTTAAGCGTATTGATCCAGCCCAGGTAGTTAAACTCCATATATTGCGGAATCATCGTAACTTCCCAAGGAATCATCATTGTCGCCAGCACGACCAGAAACAACAGATTGCGTCCCTTGAATTCGAATCTTGCGAATCCGTAAGCCACAAGCGTACAGGATACCAGTTGGCCAATCGTCGACAAAAGCGTTACGATAACCGTGTTTTTCAGAAATAAGCTGAAGGGCTGTATCGTCCAAGCATCCGAGAAGTTGCTGAATTTCCACGCGGAAGGAATCCATTTTGGCGGAAAGAGGTACAACTCGGATTGTGACTTCAGCGCCGTGGTCACTGCCCAGAACAGCGGCGCAGCGAACAGCAGCGAGCAGCAGATCAATAACGTATAAATGAAGAGCTTTTTCATGCTGTTTTCCCCTTTCCGCCAGCTTTCATTTTCTTAAGCGGCTTGCGCTTCATTTCGCCTTCATAGAACACCCATGCCTCGGAAGACTTAAAGACAAGGAAGGTCAACGTAAGCACAATAAGGAACATAAACCATGCGTTCGCTGCGGAATAACCCATTTTGTAATATTTGAAGGCATTCTCGTACATGTACATCGCATAGAAGTAAGTGGCTTTCATTGGCCCGCCGCCCGTCAGCAATAGGGCGAGCGTCAGCTGCTGGAACGCCGCAATAATGGAAGTAATCAGGTTGAAAAGAATGGTTGGGCTAAGCATGGGAACCGTCACGCTGAAGAACTGCCGGATTTTCCCCGCACCGTCAAGCGAAGCGGATTCATAAAGATCCTTCGGAATCCCCTTCAGCCCCGCTAGAAAGACAAGCATCATGGAGCCTTGTCCCCATAGGCTGGCCACAACCATCGCAACCAAAGACCATTTGGTATCATTCAACCAGTCCGGACCCTGTACGCCAATGATCGACAGGAAATAATTCAGGATGCCGTAATCGCCGCTGTATACCCAGGACCAGATCATCGCCAGAGCAACGCCGGAAATGACAGACGGCAGATAAAAGGCGGTTCGGAAAATCGCCGTGCCGCGCGTGTTCTGATTGAGCAGAATAGCAAGCCCCAGCGCGACGATAATGTTGAATGGAACAAAAAGCGCGGCAAACTTAAGAGTTACGCCTAGCGACTTCCAGAATAACGGATCATCCGTAAACATGGATTTGTAGTTTCCAAGACCGATGAAATGCACCTGGCCTACGATAGGCCAATCAAAAAACGAAATAATAAGCGAGAACAACAACGGGCCTAGCGTGAAAACGAGGAATCCGAAGATCCACGGGAAGATGAAGAGGTAGGGCGCAGCCCCACCCCATCTGCGTTTTCTTCTAGGCGTGAAGCTGGCCGCGTTGTTCCCTGCTGTCTGCGAGTAGGTCTGAGCCATCTCCTAACCTTCTTTCCAAAGCTGTAATGTTATTTCAAATACCGCTCGCTGTCCTTCACGGCTTGATTAAGCGCATCCTGCGCATTGCTGCCGTGCACGACCGCTTCAACCGCAGCGGACAGCTGGCGGTTCACTTCATTCCACTTGTCGTTAAGAAGGAATGCAGGGGTATTATCAGAGCGCTCGAGCATCGTATAG
Source organism: Paenibacillus sp. MMO-177 (assembly GCF_037147795.1). Classification (NCBI taxonomy): domain Bacteria; kingdom Bacillati; phylum Bacillota; class Bacilli; order Caryophanales; family Paenibacillaceae; genus Paenibacillus; species Paenibacillus sp. MMO-177. Next base: position 172,941 of record NZ_JBBCUR010000005.1, read on the forward strand.
TAAGGCTTGTACAGAGGATCCTGGTCCTTCTTCAGCTCGCTTACTACGCTTACCCGTACCGGCAGGTCGGCTACGCGCATCTTGATGGCTTCGCTCGATACGTAATATTTGATAAATTCCCAAGCCAGCTCCTTCTGCTTGGAGTCCTTGGCAATGGATAGGGCAGATTCGGCGACGACGCCTTTTACCGGCTTGCCAGGGAAGGCCGGCATCTCAACTGTGCCTACGTCAATGCCTGCCTGCTTGAAGGATTCCAGTGGCCAGATGCCGCTTTCCCACATGGCGATTTTTCCGCCTTTGAAAATATCCTCTCCGCTTTGCTGCCCTTTACCGCCCGTCAGCACAGCCGATCCGTTCTTCAGCATGTCGCCAAACATTTGAATGGCACCGGCCGTTTCCTTGCTGTTCATATAACCGTCGATTGTTTTGCCGTCCTCCGAAATATAAGAGCCGCCGTTGCTCCATACAAAGCCTTGCAGATCATACGTATCGTTCTCGGCGCGTACGCCAAAGCCGTATTGCTTCTTCGATTTATCCGTCAGCTTCTGGGCAGCGGACTGGAAATCATCCCATGTCCAGCCATCCTTCGGATACGGGATGCCCGCATCGTCAAACATCTTTTTGTTGTAGTAGACCACTCGAGTCGTAAAACCTGCCGGAATGCCATAGAGATTGTTATCTATAGTCGCATAGTTGAACAAACCGCTGTAGAAATCATCCTTATTCAGATCCTTGTCGCCGTCCGCGTAGCTATTAAGAGGCTCAAGCGACCGGTGATACGTTGGAAAGTCCCACATGTACATCACATCCGGAGGATTGGTAGCGCCAAAGCCCGCTGCGAGCTTCTGGTCAAAACCATCCGCGTATGCTTCTACCTGCACCTGCGTTCCGGGATGATCGGCTTCAAATTTCTTAGCGATATCCTGCTCGATTTTAAGCGCGTCCCCTGTATCCCATGTCGCGAAGCGAAGCTTCTTCACATTCGCGGAACCGTTGCCGCCCGCGGACTGCCCCGAGTTGCTCCCCGAGTTTACATTATTGCCGCCGCATGCCGTTAGCGCAGTCATCGCCACTACTGTTGTCAGAAGAATAAAGGTAAGTTTCTTGTTCATTTCTGGCAGCTCCCTTTTGATAAATGAGATATATAATAATTGAACCGCTTTCATCATAACGAAAATGAAAGCGGTTCAAAACCGATAAGTATTCGATTGTTGGCGTGTTTTTGTTCGATTATGAAGGGAGGTGATCTTCTGTTAGATGCCTGTTGTCTTTTTGTTCGGAACGGTAGCGGCTTGGCGTTTCCCCCGTGCATCGCTTGAACCATTTGCTGAAATATTTGCTGTCGCCAAGCCCCGTGCGCTCGGCAATTTCCTGCATCGTAAGATTGGTATCTCTTAATAATCGCGTAGCCAGCTTAAGCTTCCGCTTATATTGAAAAGCAACAAAGCTGTCCCCGACCGCTTTCTTGAACAGAATCGAGAAATGGCTCCGGCTCAGACCTACTTGCCTTGCCACGTCGCTGACGGACCATTCGGCGGACGGATTGTCATGAAGCAGCTTGACGGCACGCCAAATGGCTTCCGGCCAATCCGCCTTGGACACGTTGTAAGCCTTCTCCAACTCGGCTTCTTTATGGAGCGAAAGCAAGGCTTCAAGTCTTTCTTCGGTATCCGAGAGCGGCCCTCTTCTGGCCCACTGCAGCCTCGCAAGCTCGCTTTTTTGCTCCACCAGCATGCTTTCCATAGCATTTACCTTAGATTTCGGCAGCATACAGTAACAGCGTTCTTCCCCATAAGGAATAAGCATGCCAGTGCAAAGCTGCTGGTCTTCGTAGGTGCCTTGCCTCAGCACCTCCGCCCATGAGCAATCGCAGCCCAAGGTTTTAATCAAATAGATATAGACAGGCTCCCCGTTAAAGGACCATTCCTCGCGGGAACGCTTCTCCATTTCGCCAATAAACTTATCATGATGTCCATTGAGCCAAGCATATAGAAGAGTGCCAAGAAGCTCTCCTTGATCGCTATCCTTGTCTTTTACAGCCGCCGATTCTGAAGCTGCCGCAAACTCTCTTTGGAACTTCACCAGCATTTCCTCCAGCTCTTCATCCTCGAAAGCCGTTTTAAGCAAATAACCGGATGCGCCAAGCTTCATGCCCTGCTGCGCGTATTCGAAGTCCCGATGGCAGCTAAGCAAAATGATTTTAGTATCGGGAGCCGCTTCTTTCACCTTCCGCGATAATTCAATGCCATCCATCTCGGGCATGACGATATCCGTGATGACAACCTGAGGCCGATGTTCCAGAAAGGCTTCCCAGGCTTTACGTCCGTTGGGGGCATCGGAGACCACTTCCATTCCGTATTTCTCCCAAGGTACGGTCGAACGAAGTCCTTTGCGGACAATACTCTCGTCGTCTGCAATCAATACTTTAATGGCTGTTTCCGTTTCCATGCGGATTCTCCTCCTTCTTGGGCCATTCCATGATGATGGTTGTCCCTTCCCCATAAATCGATTGTACGTTTAACCCAAACTGCGGTCCAAAATGCAGCTTGAATTTCTGGTTTGCATTTTGCACGCCGAGCCCTCCCCTGCCCTTACGCTTCTCCGCATTCGGCAAGAGCAGGCGTTCCAGCTTCGCTGCGGGAATTCCCGCTCCATTATCGGAAAGGATAAGCCGCAAGTGATTGCCAACTTCACGGATGGATAACCCAATCTCGCCTTGACCGTCCTCGAATCCGTGGAAAAAAATATTTTCAAATAACGGCTGCAGCGTCATCCGGGGAATCAAATAGCGCTTAAGCTGCTCGTCGCATTCCAATTTATACGTAAACACGGGGCCATAACGTATTTCCTGGACCTTGAGATAATGCTCAATGATTCTCAGCTCACTCCCCAGCGGGATCAGCTCCTGAGAAATATCCAGATTGCCTTCAAGCACCTTGGTCAGATGGTACAGCATCTGGCGGATGTCCTCCGCTCCCTGGAGTCTTGCTTTCCATTGAATCGAGTTCAGCGTGTTGAACAGCAGATGGGGATTGATCTGATAATGAAACGCTTTGAGTTCCGCTTCCTTCTTCAGTCTTTCGCTTTGTTCAATCTCGCCGACTAACGTCTGTATGCCGCTTACCATATTATTAAAGCTGATATCGAGAACCCCCAGCTCGTCCTTTGCTTCAACCTGCGTTCTCGTATGCAGTTTGCCAAAGCTGACCTTCTGCATCGCGTCTTTGAGCCGGCGGATCCGCACGGTAAAACGGGATGAGAACAAATAAGCTAGTCCAAATGCCAAAAGACAGGAAGCCGTTGCCACGATTATCGTATTGGACCTGATAATGCCCGAGGAACGATAGAACGACGCGGCCGGCAGCCTCGATTCCATGTTCCACCCGTTTACGCCAATGGTCTTGTTCCAGACAATATCGCTCGATTGCGGAGCAAAAGCGCCTGAAGTTTCGTATATGACCCTTCCGCCAGAATCCTTGATGCGAAGATGAGCCTTCGTATCGTTCTCGAACAGCTTGAACATATGAAGCAGCTCTTCGGCATTCTCTTCGATGAGAATTTTGCTGCCTTTAAGAGCTCCGTACGGGTTATTAATCGACACGGCCAATCCCAGAACAGGCAGCCCCGCACCAGCCGTCTCGTTCATTCCGTGATTCTGAGGGTAGAACCCCAGCCAATATTTGCCCGATTGGGAATCCGGCATCGTGTGCCAAGCGGGAATCGCTTGCAGCTTGGATACGTCAAGATTATTTTCCCCATAATAATAGCCGGTACGAGTAATAATGTAGATTCCGGTTGTCCGGTCGGTTTTAAGCGCTTTCAAAAGCGCTTCCAAATCATTTTTATCCATAATATCGCTATAGGTTGAAGGCGGTTGATCCCCTAAATCAGCCCACGCGGGATCAAGCAAATACGTATAAATCGTCTCCGTCGTCTGATTCATCCGGTTCAAATAGGAACTCGTCTGCTGCTCCAGCTGCGCTACGGCGTTCTCGCCATATTTGCCGAATTGGGAATTAATGACCTTCGCGGATTGGTAGTAAGACATGGCGCCAAGCGAAAGCAGCGGAATAATCGTAACAATAAGAAAGCTAAAGAGAAACTTGGTACGAATGCTTCGGTAAGAGCTTGGCTGAAGGCGAATGCGAAGCCGTTTCAGTAAATCATTCATAAGGATGCCCTCCGTGCTTCTTGCAAAAATCATTTGAATTGTAGCATGGACCATTCTTACAGACAATGTCATATGTCCCCAAACGTCAAAAGCACTTCCTCACAAGTCCAATTAAGACGGTGAAGAAGTGCGGCCAAGCCATTAAGTTGTATATTCATTTCCCAATATCAGAAATACGCTGGATGTCCAGGTGAATGCTCGATCGCGCAAGCCTTCCCCCGTAACGGCGTCGAAATTCTCTGCCATCCCGCTCCGGTCAAGCATGGCGCAGAACCGCTGCGAGACGGTTTGCGCAAGCTCGCGGTCTCCTGCCGCCGCAGCTCCTTCAACCAATAGCATGGTCGATGGCGCCCAGATTGGCCCCCGCCAATAGCCATCGGAATGATAGAAGGGACTATTCAGACTTTCCGTCGCCCAGCCGTTAGCCGTCAAAAATCTTCCTTCTTCCCTCAGTCCCTGCAGCAGCGCAGCCCGGATCTGTTCAGGCAGACGGCTGCCCAATAGAATCGGTACGAACAGGAGCAGACTGTCTCCTTCCGATCTCTCGTGAGTACCGGAACGGCAGGAGATAAATCGGCCGTTGTCCCAGAAATGGGCAATCATCTTCTCTAGTGTGTCCTCCGCAAGCTTCCGCCATCCGACCGCCTCTTCGGCTTTTCCAAGCCGCTCCGCAATATCGGCCAGCACTTCCGATTGGAGAATAAGAAAAGCGGCCAAATCCGGGCTCTCAACGGGAATGCCGTTGTTAAACGCCGTACTGTTATCCCATCCTGAATCATTGCCGTGATTGTATTGCGGAATGCCGTCGCCATCGTTATCGCGGTACCGGAACCACCAATTTGTCCATTTGGATAAAGGTCCGTATACCTCGTTCAATTGCTCTTCCCCGATAAAATCCGTACGCGCCATCATCCAAGCAAGCGTCCATCCGTGAATAGGCGGTTTGTTGCAATTCCATAGCGCATACTTATCATTGATGAAATCCGGGATGAGCCCGCTCTCATCCTGACGGTCAAAGAAAATCATGAATTGATCCCATGCCAGCTTCGGATCATGGCGTACCAGTGCCATGGCATTAAAGCAATGATCCCAGCTCCAAATATTCGTCATCCAGTTCTTCGACATATACATGGCGGGACGCGTCAGGCATCCTTCCGCCGGAACTAGGCAGGACCAAGTAATATAGGAAGCAAGGGCACGGCTTTCTTCCCATCGCTCCAGCATCGATAAGCTGTTATTCAGCCACTGGTTAAACTCTTCCTTCACTCCATTTACGATATCGTCGAACGGCTCCCAAACAACCCGCGGCTCCAGTACCGTCCGAAATTCTTCGATAGCGAATTCGGAATGGCCCGTTATCGGGTCAGGCAGGAAATCGGCGATCACGTAAGAGCTTTTGATTTTATCCCAAGGCACTTCCATCCGCAGTTCTCCAACTAGCGCCGTAAGCCTGAACCTGCATTCATGGGTGAAGCTGTTGACCTCCCACCTGCCAGGCGATTCTTGAAACGCGTAATCATAGGCGGATGTACGGAAGGTTAAGCGGATTCCGCAGCCGCTTGTCCGGACCCGGAACGTACGGCTGTCGGAAATACAAATCTCGGCCGATAATCCGCATTCCGATGTTAGTCTCACCCGTTCGGGTGAGGCAACTGAGCGGAACGGTACTGTACGGCCGCCTTCATCCAGCATCGCGACATGAAAAGCCTCGCCGAACTTATCATCGCCGCCGCGAACGGTGCGCAGGTACAGGCCTTGTTCTCTATCTTGGGCTCCGGGCAGAATCGAGACTGCCAGGAACGAGTCTCTCCGACTGAACGGCACAATATTTAAGTCAAAGTTCATAGTATTCTTCCTCTCGACTTCGTCGTATACGCTTTCATTTTATCGAAAGGAAGGTTCAGAGGTAACCGACAGTTGTTTTTAGAGGGGAGGGTAATTGTTTCGCGTGAATGCTTTGTTCGACGAGGAGGTGGGAATTTGTTCGGGGAATTTAGGGATTTTGTTCGATGCGGGCTTGCGGATAAACAACCCGGACTCTGCAAATACTTTGCAAGAGGTGATGGACTGTGGAAGCATCCAGAGCGAAGGAAATCGCCGAGTCTTCGGATATGATCATCGTATCGTACTTCGGCGTCCCGGTTTTTATCGAGCATGTTAATGTAGGAGCAGGCACCGCAAGAATTCATCCTACGGCCACGCCGGAAGAGGAGCAGACGGTACCGGTTGAGGTGCTGGAGGAAGAATTCAACGACGAATCCGATGTATCATTTGTGTAATAAGAAAGGGATAAGGTTCCTGTCATCCGCTAATGACAGGAACCTTATCCCTTAAATTGGCCTTTGCTACAACAATCCCATTTCCATTGCCCTCGAGATGGCCTGCACCCGATTTTTCACCTGCAGCTTCTCGTAAATATTATAGGCGTACTTCTTAACCGTCCCCGTGGATAGAAACAGCTGTTTGCCGATTTCTTCATTCGAAAGACCCTCGCCGATTTTCCGCAATACTTCACGTTCCCGCTCAGTCAATTTGATGGTGAGGCTATGTTTCATCCGTGCATACGAAGCAGATAAACCGCCCTCCGAAACTCTAGCTCGCAACAGATTCGCATAAGCAGCCATTTCTTCATCCAGCGAAGCTTCGCTTAACCACCGTTCGAATATGGGGGTTAACGTCTGTCCCTCGTCCATAAAAATGCGAATATATCCTTCCGGGCGCGCTAATTCGCATGCTTGTGCCAATGCCGCGACCGCGCCGGCATAATCCGCAAGCTCCTTGTAGCAAATAGACTGAAGCAGCAGCGCTTCAATACGGCTTGCAATCCGGTCCGCCTGTTTCGCTTCCATGCTAATTCGCGACAGCCAGCCCAAAGCCTTTCGCAGCTCCCCTTGCGACATCAAGACGCGCGCCAAAGTGAAGTTCTCATATTCACGGCTGACATCCGCCCGCTCCATGACCCGAATATGTCGGGCATTAATCCATGCGGCAGCTGCCTCCGTTTCCCCTGTGGCGAGCTGCAGTCTCGCAAGTCTTGCTTCAACGATCATCTGCCAGCGGGGAGAACGGCAATCCATCATCTCTTCTGCCGCGCGCAGGATGATTTCCCTTGCCTCATCCATTCGTCCTTCCGCCTGTAAAATTTTGGACATCAAAATATACCCGGGCGCCAAAGCCGCGGGATTGCGCGGAAATGCCCCGCCGTACAACGCCTTTTCGAGTGCCAGCCTCGACTCAGTGATTCGATTCAGTTCGTATAACAGATCCGCAAGCAAAATTACGCCCAAGCCTTCCAGGCTCCGGTGCAGCACGAGCGACAGCTTCTCATCGGCTGATACGTTTGAAGACAAATAAGCGATTTTACGCAGTCTGCCGCCAAAGCCGACTGGGCCGCGGTACAGCAGAGCCTCTCCCATGTTCACGACATTCGCAATCGATCCATGCCGCACCAATAAATCCAGATTGCTCTTCAGCTGTCCGATGAACCCGTCGATATCTCCTTCATAATAAGATAGGGAGTTGCTGTACATCCGAATATGCAATTGCATTTCCTTTATCCGTTCGCTTTCAAGCAGTTCGGGCTCCGTATTCAGCAATGCTTCAACTTGGTCCAAGTACCGGCGGGCTTCAGCCGCTCGCCCTTTCGCCGCTTGTACGCTTTCCTGGAAAAAGAACAGATTCGTAAAACGAACGATGCTTCTAAGCGGCATTTCACTGAGCCAACGAAGCAAATCAGACTCTTCTCCGCTACCGATCATTTCTGGCAAATGCCGTTCCATATACAAGCCGGCGGAATCAAAATCTTCTGCGGCTAACGCATGCTTGATTGCTTCCCGGTACAAGCCCCGTTCTCCGAACCATCGATGAGCACCCTGGTGAAGCTCTCTTCTTGTTGCTAGGTCGTAAGTCTCGTTCAGGCGGTTCCGGAGCGCCTCCGCAAATAGATGATGATATTTATACCAGGTACGCGTATCATCAAGCGGACTGACGAACAGATTTGCTTTTTCTAAATAGGAAATCGCGGAGGCAGAATGCGTCGAACCGGTCACCGCGTCGCAAAGCGATACGGAAAAACGCTCCAGAATGCTTGTCCGCAGCAAAAAGTTCTGCACATTCTGCGGCTGGCGATGAATGACCTCGTCAATCAAATAATCAAATACGTATCGGTTGTGACCGTCGAAGGAACGAAGAAAACTTTCGTTGCCGCCGGTTGCCGCCAGCGAATGAAAGGCCAGAATGAGTCCAACCGCCCAACCTTCGGTTTTGGCGTCGAGCTCCGTGATTTCATCGGGCGTCAGTCTTGACTCCGACGTCTTATTTTGAAGCTCCATCGCTTCATCCGCCGTGAACCTCAAGTCGCGTCCATCCAGCTCCAGCACTTGTCTTCGCGCGCGCATCCGCGACAGCGGAAGTGGCGGAACCGTGCGGCTAACCATAACAAGATGAAAAGATGCGGGCAAATGGTCCAGCAAAAAAGCGAGACCGTCATGAATGGCCGAATTGTCGATAAAATGATAATCGTCCACGACAAGTGTCGTCTCTTCGGCGATCCTGCCAATTAACTCATTCAGGAAAAAGGACATCGCCGACTCCGCGGACGTCTCGCCGAATGACAGGAAGATCGGCATCGCCGCTTCGTAAAAGCCCGGACTCGCCCGGTCAATCGCCGCTGCCGCACAGCTCCAAAACCGTACGAACGTGTTGTCCGCCGGTTCGAGCGACAGCCAGGCTGCTCGAACCGCGCGGCGGCCGATCCAGTTGCTGACCAGCGTTGTTTTGCCAAAGCCGGCTGGTGCCGCGACTAGCGTCAGCCGGAAGCTGCTCGACCGGTCCAGAATATCCGACAGCCTTGGCCGGTCAACATAATTTAGTGCAGCATTCGGAACAAACAGCTTGGATAAGGCAATCGGTCCCCGTTCGGCCCCGGGTAGCGCATTAGATTTCATTCCTTTTTTCCCTCCCCAATAGCGCAATCATTCGACATAAACTAACAAGAATTATACACTTTTTGGCACCGCACTACTTAAAAATAATAGAAAGACCAGTACGTAATCCCGGTAGATGAATAGAAGACTATAAATCGTCAATAAGAATTCGCCATTTTGCCATCAGAGTCTGATTGCGGCGCAAGAAAACCGTCTATAATGAAGCCATTACCATGTGGTAGGAAAGGAGAGCTTCGGTTCACATGAACGAAAAACACCAGGCATCGCGGCAAGCTACTAACAAAAATTACACGGCTGCCATTGTCACCATTTCTTTGGTCGCAAATATCGTTATTTTACTCTTGTTCTTCACCCCCATTGGCTACAAGGGACAGATCGATTTCGACCTTACCATCTTCCCGAGAATCAATGGGTTGTTAAACAGCTTCACCTTTATCTTCCTGCTAGCCGCGTTAATCGCGATCCTGCGCAAGAACGTTAAGCTTCACAAAGGCTTCATTCTCGCCGCCTTCTCTTCTACGTTGTTATTCCTCGTCTCCTATTTAACCTTCCATTACATGTCTACGGAGACGGCAAAGTTCGGCGGAGAAGGCATTATCCGGCCGATTTATTTCTTCATTCTGATCTCTCACAGCATTCTGGCGGCCATCATCGTACCGCTCGCCTTGTTCACTCTCGTATGGGGATGGACTAACCAATTGCATAAACATCGTAGAATCGCCCGCTGGACGATGCCGATCTGGCTGTATGTCAGCTTAACCGGGGTTGTCGTGTTCCTGATGATGGAACCGTATTATTAAGAGGAATCGAGAAAAAGAAAGGCAACTCCGCAAGGGGTTGCCTTTCTCGCTTGTAACTTAAATTTTTGTCCACCGGTAATACTTTTCCCCATCATTGCTCAAAACCGCAATATATTTCTGGTATTGATGTCCCTTTATTTTATAAAAGATACTCCCTGGAGGTGGTGCACATTCTGGTACACGGCAAGCTACGGGTACTTGACCAATTTGTTCGCCGATTTGTTCCTTGGGCACTTCCTCACCAGTAAGACCGTATGTTTTTTCTTCTATCGTCACCGTATATACGTAACGTTCATTAGCATTGGATTTCGAATGAATGGAACAGCCTGAAATATTGAAAAAGGCTAATACGATCAAAAATGTTTTATTCATCATTTCCCCCTATTTGTGCTCAATTGCTCAAGCAAATCGCACACCCATACTCCCCGTGACTAAACCGAAAATAACGCCGATTACGCAAGCGGCCAGCCACAATTTTCTACTGCGGGCGTTTTGCAAGAAATGCCACCCTACAATGCCGAATAAAATTCCTTCTATTAAAAACCATGGTTCAAAGAGTATGAGATCCCATAAAACATAGGCATCTTCATGGATGCGAAATGGTGCCGATTCCAAACCAACTACTCCGGTGATTTGAAGTATCCGATAGACAATTCCAAAAATACCGTGAGAAGCGGATAACGAACATCCTGCCCATGTTATCAATAGCAACATAAAATTAAAAACTCTGCCCTTATTCCCATAAATAAATGCAAGGCCAATGAGCCCTGCAACGGTTAGAAATATGGAGGCAATGCCATTAATGAATTCAAAATGGAGCGATTGTGCGATATCAGGTTTTAGTATTGCCCCCACTTTCTTGCCGCCTAAAGCCCAATACAGATGTGGAATCATATAGGCGATTGACCAAATAAACACGGCGTAACCCGACCATACAAGTGATTTTGTTTTCGATTGTTGAGTTTGCGAATACTTACCTATCGAAAAAACCTCCCTTGAAATTGATCTTGCGCCCCTCTTTTCATCCTTATTTTACCACATCTAGTTGAACTTCCACCTTCGGTACAGTGTCCACTCAAAATAAAAAGGTTGTTCTGAAAATCAGAACAACCCGAATTCAATCCCACACCTTTGGCCGCTTTAATCCGGCTAATCTTAAATAATCTAATAGTTGACCTGAATGGACTGCTTCATGGTAGGCAATTCCCATAAGCATGTCGCCTAATAAGGGGATTCATAAGCGGTCAAGCTTCCTTCATTCAACAAGGCAAGATGGTAATACGCTGGCCGCCGAACTTATCGGCAGCCTAGATGTTTGATTTAATCATGCGGTTTATTTTTTACCGATCCGATCAGAATTTTAAAGTCCATTGTGACCTGTTTCAGATTTAACTGAAGAACTTTTTCAATGCGTTCCTTGGAAGTCCCCCATGATAATGGAGTCATGCCGAGCAATGGCCCGATTAATGGCTTACTCAAGTTCACTTGATAACGGATACTCTTAACATCCAATAGATTAAATTGATTGTTGAAGTGGCTAATCGTAAGTGAATTTGAATACGTCTGTTTATCCGATCCCTTATAAAAAATTTCTCTTAATTCCTTTAAATAGTCCTGGCCAGGGACGACTTTAATGACCAATCCGTCATCGCTTATTAATCTCTCGAACTCTGAATAATTGGCTGGTGATAGAATATTCAAAATGAATTTGAACGGTTGGCTTGTAAACGGGCAGTTCGCAATGTCCGCCACACACCAGATAACATTTGAATACGCTGCGGCAGCAAAACTTATTCCCTCTTTAGAAATATCGATTCCTACAGCCAGGAGAGCCTTTGGTTCTTTCCGGTTTATTTCGATTTGTATGTTATTTAAATGAGACCCTTCTCCACAACCAGCGTCTAGTATGCTTATAGGTTCATTGCTTGAGTGTGCCGTTATAATCTGGCTTAGTGCCACATATAAGGGATTAAATAAACCGCCTTTGCTGATTAATCTTCTGTACTCGAAGATTTTTTTATCATATTTCGTACCAATACCTCGGGACAATAGGTTTATATATCCATGCTTGGCTATATCAAAACAGTGCTGATTGCCGCAAACTACACTCTGTAAATGGATGACTTGCATCGGTGTTTTGCATAAAGGGCATCTAAATATCTCTTGATGCTTCTCCATTATCTCAGCACTAATTAATCTTTTACTTTTTTGGAACACAAAAAGCACCCTCTCATTCGTAATAGGTGAATGAAAAAAGGCACAGTCAAATAAACCCTAGCCATTTTGTTAAAAATGCCGGGCTATGTGATCTGCACCTTACATTACCTAAAGCGAATGAATTGGATGATCATCGTCTAACTCTCCTTCATGAATGGCACTAAAGCCTTTTTAGTTTAACATGTTTCGCAAAAAAAAAAACGCCAGCTGTCCAAAACTCCGAACAGCCGGCATTTGAATCGATTATTTTCCGGGCAATAGGATCAAAATGAATTAAATGAGCCCTTTAAGGTTTTAGACTTTTAAGAATAGACGCTAATTTCTTGGCGAATACAATCGGGTTCTCAACCGATTCCACATGCACGTACATCAGTCGAGGTTTATCGAACAGCCAATGATTGTGTACCGCTGTTACTTTTAGCCCCAGTCTAACTGCATTCCGAACGAAATGCTGGACTTCCCGCTGCAACAAAGTAATTTCGGCAGTGTTAAGGGATTTGCCATTCTTTAAAGACTGGATCGTAATCTCATGCTCCGTATCATATTTTTTGCCTAAGATCTTTGCATTGAGACTACGTTTTACCATGATCGTGCACTCATCTTTCTCGTGCTGTCCCTTTCCTCCAAGAATCCGGGCCAGACGAAGACAAAGCGATTCAGTAACGGCCATTTATGCCCCCTCCTTTCCTATCGAATAAACTATTATTATTCAATAGAATTCAGAGAGATTGGACGATTCGAAAAAAAACGCCAACTACGGCGTCAAGCCGCTACTACGTCAGATCGGTTACTCGATTTCTTTGGCTTAGCATACTCAATAAGAATACAAATGATGAGAATGGCCAATAAAATTCCGGAGGCAATCTGTGTGCCATGCTGCAGACCAAGTCCGCCTTTGTCATGTGGCTTAATTAGGAAATCTCCGAATGTTGCCCCGAAAGGACGAGTTAATATGAAGGCCAACCAGAATAGAACGACTCGATTCATCTTTGTAAACCGATAGGCTAATAGGATTAATACAATGAGTCCGCCGGTTAGCATTGCGCCTTGAGCAATCGTGAGCCCTAAGCCTTCTTCCATAAAGCTTCCGCCTCCAGCCAGCTTGCCAATCCCTTCCTGCTTATGGGACAGAAAATCTCCCGCGGCTGTCCCTAATGTGTTAGAAACGAGAATGGCAATCCAATATAGAACTTCAACTTTTTTGGTCGCAATTTTTTTAACATTCAGGTTCGGCTCTATAAAATACCAAACGATAAAAATCACAACCAATAAACTTACTAAGAGACCGGCGCCTTTCATGTATCCTAATCCCAATGAGCGGTCCATATAGTCGGAAAAGGCCGTACCCGCAAGACTTGTTGACAAAATCACAATCCAGTAAACAGGGGGTACATATTTCTTAACAAACAATTGGATGGTCAAGAATACAACAAAAATGCCTATAAAGAATAAAAAAGGCGTCAAATAATTATCTTCGGATCCTGGTACAGTAATCAAATCGCTTCCGGTCTCCCCCAACGTTGTTGCAGCAATTTTCATGATCCAGAACAGAATGGCTAATTGAGGGAGCTTGTTAATCGACGAGCTTACTATTTTTTTAGTCTTTTCCATCGAGATGGATTTCCCCTTTCCGTTTGAAAGAATACTTAAGGCGTTGGCAAATGCAATCTAGCCTCTCTCTCCTTTTTAAGATGAGTTATGTAATCAAGAATGAATGTAGCATTAAAAAATAAACATGCTATTAACTAACTCTTAAAAAAATCTGTTCTACGTTTCCTGAATAATTGACACTTTTAATCGGTATGTCGAGTAATCGACGAATCAACCGATATTAACGATTGAACGAAACGGAATTTCAACTATTATGTACATATGTCGATTAAACGACTAATATCGATTATTTATTCTAGAGCCATTGATACAATGACAAACAAGGTAGCACGATAAATAAGGAGGCCTATGCATGAACCGAGTGGAAAAGAGCAAAGAAACGTACATGCAGCTGTTTGGCGAAACCGTACCGGCTGCTTACTCAACGGATCCGGATTTTCAGGACATTTTAAGCCGCTTTATTTTCGGAGAAGTTTTTCACCAAGGTCATCTTGACCATAAAACACGTGAGCTTATTACATTGGTTGTACTTGCAACGAACCAAACCTTGCCGCAGCTTAAAGCGCATGTTCACGCCGCTCTTAACGTAGGTCTTACGCCAGTGGAAATCAAAGAAGCCGTTTATCAATGCGCGCCATACCTGGGTTTTCCCAAAACTTTGAATGCCGTTGCCGAAATCAACGAGGTTTTTCATGCCCGAGACATTGCGCTGCCGCTCGAAGGCCAGTCGCGGGTTACGGAAGAAACGCGATTTGACAAGGGCCTTGCCGCGCAAACCGAGCTATTTGGCGATGTCATCGCCAAAATGCGCGAAAGCGCGCCGGCGGGACAGCAACATATTCAGGATTATCTGTCCTCATTCTGTTTTGGCGACTTCTATACGCGCGGCGGACTCGATTTAAAAACGCGGGAATTGCTGACGTTCTGTATTCTAAGCGCGCTTGGCGGAGCGGAAAGTCAAGTGAAGGCGCATGTACGAGGGAATGTAAATGTAGGCAACGATAAGGAAACCTTAATCGCCGCCGTTACACACTGTCTGCCCTATATGGGTTTCCCAAGGACCCTTAACGCATTGGCATGCATTAATGAAATTGTTCCTGAAAATTAAGGATGCTTTTATGCCGAATAAATCAAAGCATGATGCAAAGGAGACAAAAACATGTTTAACGAAACTTACAAATTATCTAATGGCTCAGCAATTCCAAAACTGGGGCTTGGTACCTGGCTGATTGACAACGAACAGGCAGAGCAAGCCGTGCGTGATGCGGTAGCTATTGGATATCGCCACATTGATACTGCTCAGGCTTATGGGAATGAATTTGGCGTAGGAAAGGGAATCCGCTCGTGCGGTGTCGCAAGAGCGGAACTTTTTATTACAACAAAGGTTGCAGCGGAAGCGAAGAACTATAATGCGGTCAAGATATCCATTGATGAGTCTTTAGCGAAATTAGGGCTCGATTACATTGACCTTCTCATTATCCATAGCCCGCAGCCTTGGAATGAGTTCCGTGAAGCGAACCGTTACTTTGAGGAAAACAAAGAAGTATGGAAAGCCTTGGAGGATGCTTATAAGACAGGCAAAGTAAAAGCAATCGGTCTGTCCAACTTCCTTCAGGACGATGCCGAGAATATTCTTGCTAGCTGCGAGATCAAGCCAATGGTAAATCAGATATTGGCACATGTGAGCAACACTCCGCTCGAGTTAATTGAATTCTGCCAGAAGAATGACATCCTGGTAGAGGCCTATTCACCCATTGCGCACGGTGCAATCCTTGATCATGCCGAAGTTAAAGCAATAGCGGATAAGTATGGTGTATCTGTCGCTCAGCTTAGCTTACGGTATGACATCCAGCTTGGTCTTGTGGTCATTCCGAAAACGGCAAATCCGGACCACATGCTAATCAATTCAAAGCTTGATTTTGTGATCAGCGATGCAGATATGGAGACTTTGAAGAATGTTGACGCTATTCAACACTATGGCGAGCATAGCTTCTTCCCGGTCTTTGGCGGAAAAATGAACAAATAATGGGAGGAACCAAAATGGCAAAACATGAAGAAGTAAAAAATGGCGTGATTTTCCCCGTCGGAGAGAAGAATGAAGCGTTTGCTAACTATTTTGTG
The DNA here is from genome assembly GCF_037147795.1 of Paenibacillus sp. MMO-177. Classification (NCBI taxonomy): domain Bacteria; kingdom Bacillati; phylum Bacillota; class Bacilli; order Caryophanales; family Paenibacillaceae; genus Paenibacillus; species Paenibacillus sp. MMO-177. The sequence goes on from NZ_JBBCUR010000005.1 coordinate 188,807, forward strand.
GGACAGAGTTATCTAAAAACGCTGGTTGCCGATCCTAACGTTAATGTTGGAGTTGGGAATGTGACCTTTGAACCGGGTTGCAGAAATAACTGGCATATCCATCGAAATGGGTTTCAGCTTTTATTAGTTACAGGCGGTGAAGGCTGGTACCAAGAAGACGGAAAAGCAGCCCAATTCCTGAAACCCGGCGATGTTATTGTTACCCATGACGGTGTAAAGCACTGGCATGGTGCAACTAAAGACAGCTGGTTTGAACATATTGCAATCACTGCGGGTACGCCGGAATGGCTGGAGCCCGTATCCGATGAGGAATATAACAAACTCTAAATATTAAAACACAAGTAACGGCAGCCGTGGGGCTGCCGTTACTTGTGTTCCCGGTCGGATAATATTCGAATACTATGCGGGTACCGTTTATTGGATATTTTTTACTTATACAATGCATACTTACTTAAACTAAAAAATGAAATGAGGCCATCCCTGAAGAAGCCGCTTCGAGGTCCTCCCGCCCCCATCGTTGCTAACCGTAGGATGAGCTCGGCTGCCCGTTTCGTAATCATATCCGATTCCCCGGTTTGCGCCTGTATCAAGCGCTACTCACTTATCTTGCATCTGCATAAGCCATGGATGACGAGATCTCGCGGTAAGCATCGATCTGCGTCTGGAGGTCTGCAATTTTCTGCTCCGCAATGCCTATCGCATCCGCGCCTGCAATAAAGCGCCGAGGCGGCTGTGATTCGTTAGCCATTTGGAGAAGCGCATGGGCAAGCTTATTCGGATCACCGGCTTGTTGTCCATTCTGTTTCTTAAAAAATGCCATATAGCTTGCTCTGCGTTCCGCATAGTCCTCCAAGGACAGCTTAGCGTAAGTCGACGATGTCTCCGTAAGAAGTTCCGTCCGGAAAAAGCCCGGATTCACAATAGTCGTGTGAATGCCAAAGTGTGCTACCTCGGGAGCCAAAGACTCCATCCACCCCTCAAGCGCGAATTTCGAGGCAGAATAAGCAGAATTAAATTCGAATCCGGAAATGCCTGCACCCGAGGAGATCGAGATAATGTGATCGGAGCGCTGCTTGCGCATAAAAGGCAAGACCGAGCGGGTAACGTTCATAGGGCCGATCAATGCTACTTGCAACTGACGTTCAATCTGCTCTGGTGTCAATTCCTCGAAGAAGCCTCCGTAGAAGTATGCGGCATTATTGACCAGTACATCGATGGTTCCGAACCGTTCGACCGCGCTCTTAATTGCAGATTCTGCATCCTCCGTCCGGGTAACGTCCAATGGAACGACGAACCCATTCTCGTCTTCACCAATTACTTTGGCTATAGCCTCCGGATTCCGGCCGGTAGCCACTACTCTGTGCCCGGCGCTTAAAGCAGCTCTTGCGATACTAGCGCCCATACCTCGACCGGCACCAGTTATAAACCACACCTTTTTCTGATCCATAGCGATCAATCCCTTTCTTTTCTTATAATCAAATTGCATGTATGTATTTATTTTAACGGACTTATTCTACATAACAAATACCTATATCTTATATCAGAATATGCTTTATAGGCATATCTAGAGCAGGTATAGTCATTCACAGGCTTACTGCTTCAGCTTTCAAAATGATGCGCGAGCAGCATAATATTGTTGAATAATGACATAGCGGCAGCAGGCGATAATAGGTTGCTTTTTCTTATGTCCGCAAAAAAATGGGAATATTAACTAACAATAGAATATTAATGTACCGATGAAGTAATTAGGCTTAAAACTCCCAAAGGATACAAAATACCTAAGTGATATTATGATAATAAACCCCAAATCGCGTACTGGTTATTCCCAAATTGATCATATTGTCGTATCGCCGTACGGATTATTCGTTATTGAAACTAAAAACTACAACGGAGAAATAAAAGGAGGCCGATCTGATCGGTATTGGAGAGTAGATAATAGATTCAACATGTTCAACCCTTTAAAACAAAACTTTGGACATATTAAAGCACTTGAGCGAGTACTATCCGAAATCCCTGACTTATTGTATTTCTCAGTGATCTCATTTACTATGCGATGTCGCTTTAGTGTTGATTCAGAACTGAGGAAGATTGACTCCCATGAGTTAATTGTCTATGATACTGAACTTTCAGAGTTCAATAATCGTAAGATGAATAGGATAAGGGCTACTTCAAATAAAGCGATGCGGACTGTAGCGGAAGTACAAAATATTTACGATATAATTCAGAGCTCCAATATTACTGATACAGCACTTAGATCAGAGCATGTAGCTAAAATAAAAAAATGATTGTTGAGCTATTGGGGAACTATAGAAAGGGGTTTGGACAATGCTGACTGTGATCGTATGTTTGGTTGTAATCACGATCTTTGCAGGAATAGCGGCTAAAGCTGGTTCTAAGTATTACAATGGTGATTGGGCGAGAACTGATGCCTTGGTTATCCTTAATTTCTCAGCTGTTGTGATTGTTGTGGCTGTTGTACTTCTTTTGCGTGAAGCATTGAAGTCAGACGGAACTGGATGGATTCCATGACCTGAAATTGAGCTTGTTTATAGCAGTCGAAGCTGACGAGAAAAAGCAATTTGTGAGCTCTAAGTATTTAATTGAAGTTCTTGTCATCGGCCAATTTCAGCCCGAGATATGTTATACCATATACTGTAATTAAACGTACATCCTACCATTCTGACATAGAGTAAAAAGTAGATGCACGAAAAATAGGGAAGAGCCCTGTTTATTGGGCCCTTCCCTATCGAGTTACAGTTGTTTGCATCCCGCGTCTGCAGGTTAGCTTGTTGCGCTTCGCACTCTCCTGCGCGCTACGCCGGAGGCATAAGCCGCTTGAATGACTGCCTCCTTCACCCGTTCCGCAACATGCGGATTAAATACGCCCGGGATGATGTAATGCTCGCCTAATTCTTCTTCGCTCACGACGTCTGCGATTGCCTGGGCCGCCGCCAGCTTCATCGCTTCCGTAACGTGGGAAGCCCGGCAATCCAGCACGCCCCGGAATAGACCCGGGAAGCACAGCACGTTGTTAATCTGGTTCGGATAATCCGAGCGCCCGGTTGCCATAACGCGGACAAGGCCCTCGGCTTCCTCCGGCAAAATCTCCGGGGTCGGATTCGCCATCGCGAACACAATCGGATCGGCAGCCATCCGTTCAATATCCGTGCGCTTTAGTACGCCCGGGCCCGAAACACCGATGAAAATATCCGCGCCTTCGATAACATCGGACAACGCTCCGCTCTCCATCTCCGGATTCGTATGCTCCGCATACCAGCGCCATGCTTCATGCGGATAGCTGTTACCGCGAACAAGCGCGCCTTCCCGGTCAACGCCTACAATTCGTGTCACTCCCGCTGCCTGCAATATTTTCGTGCATGCAATGCCTGCCGCGCCGATACCGCACAGTACGATCTTGCAATCCGTGAGCTGCTTGCCGACTAGCTTCACGGCATTATACAATCCAGCCAGCAGAACAACGGCAGTTCCGTGCTGATCGTCGTGAAAAACCGGAATATCCAGCTCCTCAATCAGCCGCTCTTCGATCTCGAAGCAGCGCGGGGACGAGATATCCTCCAAATTGATGCCCCCAAAGGCCGGAGCGATCCGTTTGATCGTAGCGATGATTTCTTCCGTATCCTGCGTATCCAGACAGATTGGGAAAGCGTCAACGCCAGCCAGCTGCTTAAACAGCATCGCCTTGCCTTCCATGACCGGCATCGCAGCTAGCGGTCCGATGTTGCCAAGGCCCAGAACCGCGCTTCCGTCCGATACGACCGCAACCGTATTGCGTTTAATGGTCAGCTTGTGGGCACTGTTCGGATTGTCGTGAATAGCCATGCAGATGTTGGCGACACCGGGGGTATAGACACGGGAAAGATCGTCCCTTGTTTTGATGGTCATTTTGGGCGTCACCTCGATCTTACCGCCCAAATGCATCAGGAAGGTCTGATCGGACACTTGCAGTACCGTTACTCCTGGCAAATGGTCAAGCATACGAACGATGACATCCTTGCTCGCCGCATCCACAATATTAATCGTCAAATCCCGAACGGTCGACGTTCTGCCGTTGCCGCTTACGTCGATGGCGACAATATCGCCGCCCGCTTTGCCAATTGCCGTAGCAATCAAGCCAAAAGTTGCCGCCTCCTTGTCCATCTCCAGCCGGATGACGATGTTGCTGCTCCCTGTTTTCGGCATAGCCATTTCTCTCAGCTTCCTTTCCAGTTCAACTTTGGTATCCGCTAACGGGTCAATGTAACCGGCAGGCCGTGCTTTTCAAACAACCGGGCCATAACCGCCCTCGCTTCCAGCTCGTCCGGACCGTGAATTTCCAGCTCGTATTGCGAATCGTGCAGCAGGGACAGGCTCAGTCCAAGAATGCTCTTCACATCGATCAACCGGTTGTCTACCTTCATCACAATGCTCGATTGAAACGTGTTAGCCGTTTGATTGATTTCGACAATCGTTCTAGTCCCTAAGCCATCCATAAGAGCGCCTCCATTTGTTTTCTAGGACTATACATCCTGCCTAATAACCGCGTGCTGTTTGCGCTGCATCAGCTTGCCAGCTGTGACGATGGCAACGGCAAGCAGCACCGGGAGCAAGCTGTGAACGATTGGCGGCAATGTATCCACTGTATACGCGACCCTCTCATCGCCAATGATCATTTCGCCAGCGGTATATCCAAGCAAGGCGACGCCCAGCACGATAATGATCGGGAATTTCTTCATTAATCGCATGATTAGCGTGCTTCCCCAAATAATGAGTGGAATGCTTATCGCAAGTGCCAGGCCAATGAGCGCATAGTTGCCATCCGCCGCGCCGGCAACGGCCAGCACATTATCCAGACTCATAACCAGGTCGGCGATTAGAATCGTTTTAATAGCCGCGCCGAGTTCACTGCTGGATGCCAGCTCCCCCTCTTCGTCGCCCCCCTTCATTAGCTTCAAAGCGATCCATACGAGCAGCAGCCCGCCGGCTAGCTGGACGAAAGGGATATGCAGCAGCCAAACAGCGGCAAACGTTAGCACGATTCGCAGCGCAATAGCGCCGAAGCTTCCGAGGAAGATCGCTTTCTTCTGCTGCTCCTCGGGTAAATTGCGGCAAGCCAGGGCAATAACGACAGCATTATCGCCGCTGAGCACGATATTGATCAGCATAATTTTGAGCAGGCCGAGAAGAAGCCACTGCAGATCCACCTTAAAAAACCTCCTATCCGTTTAGCCTTCTTCGTTAATGATGACCTTCTTGCCGCGCAGTTTCAGTAGAAGCGGAATGCTAATCCACAACACGCCGATTATAAGGAATGCGAGGGATACCGGCTTTTGCAGGAAAATCATGAAGTCGCCGTTCGAAATCGTCAAAGCCCGCCGCATATTGTTCTCCATCATCGGTCCAAGAATAAGGCCAAGGACGAGCGGAGCGAGCGGAAAATCATTCTTGGACAATACATAGCCGATGATCCCGCAAGCCATAATGAGCAGCAAATCGAAGGTTGAATACTGCACCGCGTATACCCCGAATACAGAAAAAACAATAATAAGCGGAATTAAATATTTGGCCGGCGTCTCGATGACCTTGGCGAACAGCTTGACGAGCGGCATGTTCAGAATCAGGAGCATCAGGTTGCCGACGAACATGCTTGCGATAACGCCCCACGCGAGCTGCGGGTGATCCTGGAATAGCAAAGGACCCGGCTGAACGTTGTACATAATGAACGCGCCCATAAGTATGGCCGTCGTGCCCGACGAAGGAATGCCCATTGTAAGAAGCGGAATCATTGCGCCGCCGGAAGCGGCGTTGTTCGCTGATTCCGGTGCGGCTACGCCAGCGATAGCGCCTTTACCGAACTTCTCCGGATTTTTGCTTATCTTCTTCTCCATAACGTAGGAAAAGAAGGAGGCCAGAATCGCGCCGGCGCCAGGAAGCAGGCCGATAAAGAAGCCAAGCACGGAGCCGCGGGCGATCGGCCCCGCGCTGTCTTTCATATCCTGCTTGGTCGGGAGGATACGATTGATCTTGGCAATTTCGCCATCGTTACTCTCACGCTCCAGAATCGTCTTGAACACTTCGCCAACGGCGAACATGCCGACGGCGATGGTCAAAAACTCAAGTCCTTGATAAAGCTCAGGCATGCCGAAAGTAAACCGCTCGACGCCCGATACGCTGTCGATGCCTATCGTCGCCAGCAGCAGGCCAAACGCCGTCATCATCAGCGCCTTCACCATCGATTTGCCCGCCAGGCCACTGATCGCCAACAAGCCGAGCACCATCAGGGAGAAATATTCGGCAGGACCGAACTTGATTGCGACAGCCGACAGCGGCTGCGCAAGAAAAATGAGGCCGATGAGCGAAATAATGCCTGCAGCGAACGAGCCGATTGCCGAAATCGCGAGCGCGGCGCCCGCCCTGCCCTGCTTCGCCATTTGATAACCGTCAAGCGTAGTGACGACCGACGAAGACTCGCCTGGCGTATTTAACAGGATCGAGGTGGTAGAGCCGCCATACATCGCCCCGTAATAAACCCCTGCAAGCAATATGATCGAACTGGTGGCTGCTTCCTCGGGTCCGAGCCCTCCGGTCATGGTAGCCGTAATGGGTATAAGGAGTGCAACACCGCTCATCGGGCCGATGCCGGGCAGCACGCCAACGACGGTGCCGATCAGCACGCCAAGGAAGACGAAAACAACGTTATGCCACTGCATGGCCGTAGCCAGTCCATGCGCCAAAAAATCGATTGTGCTCATCTAGTAGCCTCCTAGGAGATGCCAAGCCAAGCTGGGAAACCTGGCAGAGAGCCGTCCAGCACGTTGACAAAAAGATAATAAACGCCATACGAGAAGCAAGCGGCAATAAGAACCGATTTCCAAAGCTTGCCTCTTTCCATCGTCTGAAAGCCGATCACTAGGAACAGAAACGTCGAGATAACAAAGCCAATGTCCTCAAGGAAGAAGGCATATAAGACGGCTGCGGTGAAAATAATGCCGAACCGTTTGTAGTCAAGGTTGGATTTGCTTTTTTGCTGCTGCTGTTTGCGGAATGTCTCGTAGATCAATCTTGCGCTCATCAAGGACAGAAAACCGCCAAGAAACATGGGGAAAATGTTCGCGCCAACATTGCTGCCGTAGGAGCTTGCCGTAATGGATCTGCTGCCGATCATAAATGCGATTCCGATCGCACAGAAAACGATGCCTGCATAGCGGTCGAAAGAAAGGTTCATCCAGGTCACTCTCCTTTGTAAGCATTAGGGGAATTCTCCCCTAATGCTGCGTTATTTCTCTATTTTTGCATGCCAAGCGCCGTCAGCATTTCCTTAAGCTGCGCTTCCTGCTGTCCAAGGAATGCTTTGAAATCGTCCGCGTTTTTGTATTCGGTCTGCCAATTGTTGGCCGTCATTTCGGCTTTCCATTGCTCCGAATCAACCATCGCTTTCAGCTTTGTATCCCAGAAGGACTTAGCATCCGCACTCATCTCCTTTGGACCGAAGATGCCGCGCCAAATGAGAAACTCTGCGTCAATGCCCTGCTCCTTCAGCGTTGGCACATCCGCCAGACTGCCGCCGGTCAGTCGCTCCGGGGACTCAACCGCGAGAACCTTAATCTTGCCAGCCTTTAAGTACTGGTCGAGCGAGGACGCATCCGTGCCCAGCACATCGGCGTTGCCGCCAAGCAGGGCGGTAATCGCTTCGCCGCCGCCGTCATAGGAAACGTACTTGACGCTCTTCGGATCAATTCCGTATTTGAATGCAGGGAGGATCGAGACCAGATGATCCATCGAGCCCGGCGCGGAGCCGCCGGCTACCGTAAATTTAGACGGATCCGCCTTCATGTCGTCCAAGAGCGATTTCAGGTCGTTGTATTTGGAATCCGCAGCAACGGCGATGGCGCCGTAATCCTTCGTCAATTGCGCCAGCGGCGTCGTATCGTTATAGCCGTAAGGCGAGTTTCCTTCCTTCTTCAAATGGTTGATCAGAATCGGAGGAGAGCTGACGAACAGCTTATGGTTGTCCTTGACGTCTTTCGTAGCATACTCGGCCATGAACACCGAGCCGCCGCCGCCCGGCTTGTTCTCGACGGTGATGGCCTTATCGGTCGCTTTAGTTTCCGTGAGCACCTTCGTAATCGCGCGCGCCGTCATGTCCCAGCCGCCGCCTGCGCCCGATGGCGCTACGAGCGTCAGCGATTTGCTCGGATAGTTCGAGGAGCCGGAACCCGATTTGTTCGATGCGCTGCCGCATGCAGCAAGGCTGAGAGCAAGTACGACGATTGGAGCGGTTTTCCAGGATTTCATAAGTATTTTTTTCATGTATGAAGACCTCCCGCATGATTTTTTTGTATGCGCTTTCTTTGAAGCGCTTTCAGAATAACATCCGATTTATCAAATGAAAATGTTAAGGACATAAACGATAATAAAGCGATTGTGGTCATTTTGTTCATTTTGTTCACGGACGTCATTTAAGATAGCGGTTACAAGTTGTGCTACAATAGGAGGAAAAAATCGGAGGCGACCTGCATGCGGCTGCAAACGAAGCTCATTCTTATCATCTGTTCCCTGCTCGCTTTCGTCATTATTAGTTTGGGCGGCATTTTCTACGTTGTCATCACTACCCTGCTGGAGAAGCAAATCGGAGAGCAGGCGCTCAAGGTTGCGGAGACGCTTGCCGTCATGCCCGAAATCCGCAACGCCTTCGACGATGAGAACCCCGCGCTTGTCATTCAGCCTCTGGCCGAATCGGTTCGGCTCGAAACCGGCGCGCAATACATCGTCGTCGGGAATCGGGATGGCGTACGGTACTCCCATCCGATTCCGGAACGAATTGGCGGGCTCATGGTCGGCGGGGACAACGGTCCTGTACTTGAAGGAAAACCCATAATTTCTGAGGCTACCGGCTCAATGGGCCCTTCCCTGCGCGGCAAAGCTCCGATCTTTGACAAAAGCGGCCGCGTTATCGGCATCGTTTCCGTCGGATTTTTGACCGGCGATGTTAATTCCATCACCGATGCGTATCAAATTGAAGTGCTGCTCGTTTCCTTCGTCGTCCTTGTGGTAGGCACGATTGGCTCCATCCTCATTGCCCGCAGCGTAAGGCGGTCCATCCACGGCCTTGAACCGAAGGAGATAGGCGAACTTTATATGGAGAAACAGGCTATTCTGGAATCGATTCGCGAAGGCATCATTGCGATTAACCGAGCCGGACGCATAACACTGGCCAACCGCTATGCGCACCAGCTTCTTGCCATACCCGAGCACGAGAGCATTATCGGCAAGCAGGTGGAGGAGATCATTCCGAATACAGGTCTGATGGATGTTGTTCGCTCCGGACTTGGCCAATCGGATCGGGAGATGCTGATTGGCGAGGAAGAGGTCATTGTGAATCGCGTACCAATCAAAGATTTTCAGAATCGGGTGAGCGGCGCCGTATCCAGCTTCCGCAGCAAATCCGAGCTGTACCGGCTTGCCGAGGAGCTGTCGCAGGTCAAGAGGTTCGCCGATTCGCTCCGCGCCCAGACCCATGAGTTTTCCAACAAGCTTTACGTTATTTCGGGACTTATCCAGCTCGAATCCTATCAGGAAGCGATTGACCTTATTTCGAAAGAAGCGAGCGTTCATCAAAATCTCGTCCAATTCATCATGCGCGAAGTTCCAGACCCGGTAATCGCCGGGCTGCTCATTGGCAAATACAATCACGCCAAGGAGCTGAAGATCAACTTCCGCCTTGACGAGGAAAGCTCCTTCCGCGACATACCGCCTCATATGGACCGAAGTCTTCTCGTTACCATTATCGGCAATCTGGTTGATAATGCGATGGAAGCGGTGCTTGCCCGCAATGATTTGGACGGGGACAACAAGCTTACCTCGTTGTTTCTGACCGATCTAGGCGATGATTTAATTATTGAATGCGAGGATAACGGTGTTGGCATACCCGAGGATTTCAGCGAGGCCATATTCAAGAAGGGCTTCTCCACCAAGCAAGGTGAACATAGAGGCATCGGTCTGTCTCTAGTTGAGCATGCCATTCATAAACTGAACGGCTACTTGACCTTCAGCCGCAGCCCGCAGGGAGGTACGATTTTTACGGTAGCCATACCAAAACATGCGGATTTAAGCCGGAAGGAGCAATCGAAATGATGAGGGAGAAGCCAACTATAGAAGTGTTGATTGTGGAAGACGATGTAAAAATTGCCGAAATAAACAGACGCTTTGTGGAACAAATCGAAGGTTTTCATGTCGTCGGCATTGCTACCGACGAAACGCAAGCCCGGACGCAACTGGAAGTGTTAAATCCCCAGCTCGTGCTGCTCGACATCTACTTTCCCGATACGAACGGATTAAGCATGCTGCACTACATCCGTCAGCATTATAGGGATACGGACCTCATTATGATTACCGCCGCAAGAGAAAGCGAAGCGGTGCGTGAAGCGATCCGCGGCGGTGCGTTCGATTATATTATGAAACCGCTCGTCTTTAACCGCCTCAGGGAAACACTCCTTCGCTATGTTGCATTCCAGGCTGAGCTGCGCCGTTTAGCGCATTCGCATACCGTTAACCAGAACGATATCGACCGCGTGCTTGCCGGTTCGAGCAAGATCGAGATTGCGGCCGATTCAACGCTGCTGCCCAAAGGAATCGACAGGCTCACGCTGGAGAAGGTCGTGCAAGCGCTCGCCTCCGAGAGCAAGGGCTTGTCCGCTGAGCAGGTTGCGAAGCTGATCGGCACGAGCCGCTCGACGAGCAGGCGGTATTTGGAGCACCTGGTCGGATTAGGCAACGTTTATGCCGATCTGTCCTACGGTGTCGTCGGCAGGCCGGAGCGTGTCTACCGAACGAAGAAATAGAAGTGTTGCAATATAAAAAAGGAGACATCTCCTGAGTCATTGTCGCAATGACTCAGGAGATGTCTCCTTGAACCTGAGCACTCGAGAATTCTGATTACTTTGCAATAACAACTAGCTCTGTGGAAGCTCCACGATTTCGACCGCATATGGTTCCATTGTTAAGGTTTGGTCAATATCACTATCGTTAAAGATGCTTCTATACATCCCATCAAGCTGTACGGTCTGTGGCTTACGCGTAAGGTTCATTAGGAACAAATATCGTGATGACTCATTTGCACGCAATGAGATTTGAACACCTTCCGGTAATCCAGGGAATAAGCGCAGGCCTGATTCGTCTGCAGCCTCTTTAAAGAAATCCACATAAAAAGCTTCCTCAGGAAACGTTCCCAAGTAGTACACTTTGCCTTCACCCAAAGCGTGAACGGTTGCGGCGGTCTGGCCGGCGTAGAAATCATCTTCGTACCAAGCTACTGGTTCCGCACTTTGAGGCGATAAGATGTCGCACCATTGACTGCAGGAGTAAGACTTGTTTTGCCAACGAATAGTGTGAACATCTTTGCCGATTGGATCGTACTCCGCAACAGTGACTCCCGCAGCATCGGAAAGCGGTCCGGGCAAAGGTTGAATCCAACATATGTTATTTTGATTCTTCACGCCTGTTCGAGGCATCAATACAAGCGTCGCCCCATTCTTGACGCATTCCTCCAAACGTGACGCTAGCTCCGGGTCGAGCAAGAATAGCGAAGGAGCCACAATGAGCTTATATCTGCTCAGGTCTTCATTCTCGCTCAGCACATCTGTCATCATGCCTAGTTTAGTGAAGGCGCGATGAATCGTTTTTATATTATCGAAATAATCCATTCCTTCTACTTGCGGCTGCATCTGAAAGGCGTTAAATTGATCGTGCGAATGAAGGATAACCGCTTCGCTCTGTACTTTTGTCCTTTCTAAGAGAGGAGCAAGTTTCTGTACTTCTTGGCAGAGTCCACGGTATTCTTCAAACCTCCTGCCGGGTACATTACTATGGTCAATCAGCCCGTGCCAGAATTGTTCTGCTCCCGACGGAGCGCTGCGCCACCGGAAATGCACAAGCGCATCCGCTCCACGTGCAATGCATTGCCAAGCAAAGGCTCGTATAAATCCAGGATGCGGTGTACGCCACATCGGCATCCAGCAGCCTGGGGGACCGCTAATTGTCTCCATGATCCAGAAATTCTGCCGTTTGATTCCGCGCGTCAAATCCAAGGTCAATGCTCCGCTATATCCACTTGAAACATCCTTTTCCGGACTCGTGCTCGGATAATAATCAAGGGAGACAAAGTCCAGATTCTCACAAAGTTTGTAGTAATCCAGGCTCATCGGATAGCTCCAGATGTTGTGTGTAACGAAATGATTCGGACAATGCTTCTTCAAGATGTTCAATTGCAGTTGTTGGAACTCGACTACCGAATCGGTTTCAAAACGTTTGTAATCCAGTAAATACGATGGATTTTTATGCTTGGTGCCTCCTAGCGGGGTAGTGATTTGTGACCAATTGCTGTATTCCCCGCTCCAAACGACAGTCCCCCATTCTGAGTTGACGGCTTCGATAGAACCATACTTATTTTGCAACCAATCCCGGAACCGCGAATTGCAATGATCGCAGTTGCACTCATGCAGACCGAACTCATTATCAATCTGCCATCCTACGACAGCTGGGTTATCCGCATAGTGAAGCGCAAGTTTTTCCACTATTAAGGTCGAGTAGTGTCTCATTGAAAGGCTATTATAACATCGGTGTCCCCGAACTCCGGGATAGTGCGGATGCAACTGTGCATCACGCGGCAGTACATCTGGATACTCATGGACAAGCCAATTCGGAGGTGTACAGGTCGGTGTTCCGATGACAACCTGAATACCGTGTTTTGCAAATGTATCGATTGCATCATCAAGCCACGTAAAATCGTAACAGCCTTCCGTGGGCTCTAGTCTAGACCAAGCGAATTCAGCAACACGAATCAGGTTAACGCCTGTATCCTGCATGAGCTTCGCATCTTTTTCCCACATGGAACGATCCCAATGCTCCGGATAGTAATCCATCCCCATTCTCATCTGATAATTCTCCATTTCCAATATCATTATTTTGCTTGCATTTTATCCAATAGGCTAATTATATTATTTATAAAAAGAGCATTAAATCACATTTTTTTGATATGCATATCACAATTATGCTATTTGGAGTGAGATCTTTGCGCATTAATCACTTTGTTCCTGAGCCACGATTCGAACGCTTTCTCTGTTACCCGGAATCATTTGGCCACTACGCAAACGAGACAGAGCACTACGAGAACCGACCTAATGGACTCACCACTTACAACTGGCATATCGTTCGGTCTGGCAAGGGATATGTTCGGATTGGAGAGAAAACTATGGAACTGAACGGTGGTACCGGTTTTCTTTACGGTCCAGGTGTGCCACAGCAATACTACGCTGACAGCTTTGAGCCATGGGATATCAGGTGGGTTCATTTTACGGCTCGCGGTTTAGGCACACTACTGCAAGGACGGGGGGATCGAGAGCCTTGGCTCTTCTCGTGGGAAGGGGTAGAACGGCTGGACCTTTTGTGGTCAGAATTGTTAGATTTCCGCATGCCTCCAATGCAGGAAGGAGCAGCTAGATTATCTGCCATTACTTATGAAATGATCGCTTTAATTGTCCAGCATGCTGAGACTCTTGAAGGCATCCCTAAACCTGGAATGCGGGACAGGCTAACTGAGGCAGCGGAGTGGATACGCTCACACTGCCGTGAGCCGCTCACGCTCGAGCAAATGTCATCGCAAGCTTGCTGTAGTCCTTCGCATTTCAGCAGGCAGTTCCACAGCTTAATTGGGAAAACTCCGATTGAGTATTTAACGGAATGCCGTATTCTCCAATCCAAGAACCTGCTGGTATCGACGAGCATGACCATAAAGAATATTGCGGAGCTTGTCGGTTTTGCAAACAGTACATACTTCATTCAGCGGTTCCGAAAGTTAGAGGGGATGACCCCGGAACAATTCAACAACTAACAACTTTTTGAAGTGGGTAAGACCAGACCGCTTTAAAACCAATTTAGCAACTTAGTAAAAACAAAGAAAAACCCTTGATTCACAAGGGTTTTGAGTGATTTTGTTATAGTGGAGCCAAGGGGGATCGACACTTCAAATATGGTCTGGAAATGGACTCTACAACACTGTTACTGAGCTTAGACGACTGATTTCCAATTGCCCTTCAATTTGCTGAGGGTTGCGAAGCAGGTTAAAGATCGGGCAAACCTGTTCGATCGCTTGATGGAGCGCCTGCAATGTTTCCTCTGACTCTTCGGAACCTATTATCAATTTGTAGCGAATGTTATGAGGGTAAATCGGGATATGCTCGTAGCCCGGACGACCCGCTAGCGGGTGCATCTCCCCGGTTACTTCAACTTCAAGCGAGTGAAGGGACACTTGTCTTTCAGCAGCTTGAATTAATGCGATGTGCGTCAAGCAGCTTCCCAGCACCCCAAGCTGAAGCTCTGGCGAAGAGGGACCAAGATTATAGCCCGCGAAATCCGGTGGACTGTCGCTTATGACTTGGAAATCACGAATTCGGATTTCCCGAACACCGCTTCTTCCTGACGCTCTTACCTTAGCACTGATAGAATTAACTTGATCCGGCTGTTTTTCGGCTTGAACTCTACGCGCTAGAAGGGCTTCCCTTTTCTGTTTCAAGTATTCATTTAAGGTTCCCATGCTTCTACTAACCCCTTTCCTATATAACAAATTCAGTTTGAACTGAAGCTTAGAACGCAGGAACAACCGCTACTCCGTATTTATCTTCAATAAATTTCTTAACTTCCGGTGTTGTTAACGCGGCGTCTAACTTCTTAATCTCATCTCGGTTCTCGTCCCCTCTTCTTACAACGATGACATTCGCGTACGGCGAATTTGAGTCTTCCCTAAATAGTGCGCTCTGCGGATCGATTTTGGCCTCGAGAACCAAGTTTGTATTAATGATCGCTCCGTCCAGATCCGGGAGAGATCTTGGCAATGTAGCGGAATCAGCTTCTACGAATTTGAGTTTTTTCGGATTGTCGATGATATCCTTCGGAGTTGCCTCGTAAGTCGTCAGCCCGTCTTTGAGCTTGATCAGACCCTGCTGCTGCAGGAGAACGAGAGCACGATATTCATTGGATGGATTGTTCGGAATGCCGATTTTGGCTCCTTCTTTGATTTCGTCCTTGGATTTGAGCTTGCTCGAGTAGAAGCCGATCGGTTCCACATGCACTTTCGTCGTTACGACGAAGTCGTAGCCCTTCTCGTCTTTGACAGAATCCAGATAAGGAACGTGCTGGAAGTAGTTGGCATCGATCTGCTTTTCCTGCAAAGCCGGATTCAATTGCCCTTCATCGTCGAGGACTTCGATCTCCAGATTAATGCCTTCCTCTTTTAGCTTAGGCTTGATGAACTCCAAAATTTCGGCATGAGGCACGGCTGCCGCTCCGACTTTTAACGTGACTTCTTTAACCGGCTCGGAGGCGGACGGAGACGGGCTGTCGCTTGGACTTTGATTAGCGGAGGCTTGCGGAGAACTATTGCCGGAGGACCCGTTGTTATTCGAACCGCAAGCAGCGGCGATCAAGCTCACAACAAACAGGAAGGCAAATAGGACGACCAATCTTTTCTTAGACATTTTCTCTCCTACTTTCTATTTATAAATTTGTGATCTTATTGAAACTTCAAATCGCTCTTTCCAGGCAAACCAGGATTATTCGAGCTTATAACGCCTGTTGTGAATAGACTTTGCAATCCCGTCGCCGGTCCACTGAATCGCTTGAATCAGAAGGATGATGACCAAGACGGTGGCGAACATGATATCCTCCCGGAATCGTTGGTAGCCGAAGCGAATCGCTAGACTTCCGAGTCCGCCAGCCCCAATAGCTCCGGCAACCGCCGTTAATTCGGTGATCCCGATGATGGCAATCGTTACGCCTCGTACTAGCGCAGGCAGCGCTTCGGGAATGAGAACCCGGAAGATGATCGTAACCGGCGAAGCGCCAACTGCGATTGCAGCTTCAATCTTCCCTGCACCCACTTCCTTCAACGAATTTTCCACAATTCGTCCCAGGAAAGGAGCAGCACCGATCGATAACGCAACGATAGCCGCTGTTGGACCAAGCGACGTTCCTACGATCAAACGCGCTAAGGGAAGCAGCAGCACGATCAGGATAATAAACGGAATCGATCGGATGCCGTTTATTAGGAAGCTAATCACCTTGTTGATAGGTACGGACTGTAGGACATGTCCCTTGTCTGTTACAACAAGCAGAATACCAAGGGCCAACCCTAATAGAAGGCCGAAGAAGGATGACCAGACCACCATATAAAGTGTCTCTCGAAGAGCTTCCCATAGGAGTCCGAATAAATCGTTTTTCATATACCCTCTCCCAATCCTTCAATTAAGCCTCTTCTACTACGATAATGCTCCAGAACGCCTACGAATCTTCGCGCGGTATCGCTCTCCGGATTCAAGAACAATTTGGCGACCGGACCGGTCTCTACGATTCTCCCATTCTCGATGACGGCCATACTATCGCATATATGCTGGAGCACTTCCAATTCGTGAGTAATAAGCACGATCGTCAGCTTCAACTGGCGGTTAATGTCCTTTAGCAGTTCCAAAATGGAATAGGTCGTCTCTGGATCAAGAGCCGAAGTCGCCTCATCGCTTAGAAGTACATCTGGATCATTCGCGAGCGCGCGGGCAATACCAACCCTCTGCTTCTGACCCCCGCTAAGCTGAGCCGGATATGTATCTTCCTTGTCGGTCAGCTTAACCAAGTCAAGTATTTCCCGGACACGCTGCCGAATTCGCTCCCTTGGATGACCTGCTACTACGAGCGGAAACGCAACATTCTGATACACGGTTTTACCGTCTAGCAGATTGAAATGTTGAAAGATCATGCCGATCTTCTGCCGTGCCTTGCGTAGTTTACGACCTTTCAACTGCGTAATATCGTCGCCTCCGATCCAGATGCGCCCCGAATCCGGTTCCTCCAGTCGGTTCATACACCGGATCAACGTGGATTTGCCAGCTCCGCTAACTCCGATAACGCCGAAGATTTCCCCTGTGGCTATCTGTAAATCGATGCGGTCCAGCGCTGAGACACTTCCTTTTGTCGTCAGATAGGTCTTGCTCAGTTGCTCCACGAGAATCAAATCGTCACCTCCTCATACAAAATAAAAAAACTAAGCCCTTCCCCCTTCTTCGAAGGGAGAGTACTTAGTTTCCAGACATCTGGTCAACTTAATGATCCGTATTAAATTCACATTATTCCGATATGCTTTTATTAACTTAATCCATTTTTCATAAGGTGTCAATATCTTCCCAAAAAGGAAACTTATAATTATACTATTCACATAAAAATACTTATATTTGGGAGGCTTATCATGAGTACTGCAACACGCCAAATGAAACTGTCGGCTTATCTAGTCGGCACCGGAATGCATGTCGCCTCATGGAGATTACCGCAGGCTATCGCCGGTGCCAGCATTGACATCGATTACTACAAGAAGCTTGTAAGAACTGCCGAAAAGGGTAAATTCGATATCGCATTTCTAGCAGACAGCCTAGCGATCAACGAAGTTTCTCATCCCAACATTCTTAACCGTTACGAGCCGATTACCCTTATCGCCGCTTTGGCGGCCAGCACAGAGCAAATCGGCATTGTCGCCACAGCATCCACCTCCTACATCGAGCCTTTCAACCTTGCTCGTCTGTTGATGTCCGTCGATCATATTAGCAAGGGTCGTGCTGGCTGGAACATCGTCACGACCCGCGATTTATCAGGCAACACTGCGAGAAATTTCGGTGCCGAAGAACATCTTGAGCATGGATTCCGCTATCGAAGGGCCAGTGAGTTCCTGGAAGTGGTGCTGGGATTGTGGGATAGCTGGGAGGACGATGCTTTTATTTACGACAAGGAGAGAGGAGTGTTCTTTGATCGCAACAAGCTTCATCGGCTCCAGCACAAGGGAGAGTTCTTCTCTGTAGAAGGTCCTCTGAATATCAGCCGTTCCCCGCAAGCACGCCCCGTACTCGTTCAAGCCGGTGTCTCCAATTCCGGGCAAGAACTCTCTTCCCGGATAGGAGAAGTCATCTTCTCTATCAAGTACGATTTCGATGAAGCGAAGGCATATTATGATGCCTTCAAGAACAAAGTGGCTGCTGCCGGACGGAATCCAGATCAAGTTTATATTCTGCAAGGCATCTCTCCTATTATCGGCTCTACGGAAGAAGAAGCGAGAGAGAAGAGAAGCCGGCTAGAGTCCCTCATTCCCGAAGAGACAGGCATCGGTTTTCTATCCGATTATTTCCAAGGCTTCGTCGATTTCAACGGCTTTTCACTAGACGACCGTGCCAAAGATGCCGGACTAGATCGCTTACCGATGACCAAAACCGATTATTTGAAGCATCAGCCGATTATTTCCCGGATAAATCCGACACTTCGCGAGGTTTACTCCCTGCTCACCGGATCGTTCAGCAGCGACCATCTGGTCGGTACCCCGGAGAAGATTGCCGACACTTTAGAATATTGGTTCCGAAACCGCGCTGCTGACGGCTTTATGCTGATGGCGCCTTCGTTACCTGACGGATTGGAGGATTTCGTCGAGCAGGTCGTCCCCATTTTGCAGAAGCGAGGCTTGTTCCGATTGGAGTACACCGGCTCTACCTTGAGAGAGCATCTTGGCCTACCGTTTCCGGCAAACCGTTATGCTTGATTTCGCACTATCGTCGCTGACATTTAAGTTAACTGGTGGCTGAAAAATTAACATCAAAGACCAACAAAAAACAGCTCGTTCCTAATCGGAGAGTGAGCTGTTTTCGTTCTTTAAAATAGTCCGAAGTATATGCTTCTATGACAACTCAAGATCCAATACTTGACGAAGCCACTCAGCCACCTGATGCGGAGCTTCCAAAGGGTATTGATGACCATAGGGGATGAAGGTTGTATCGATGTGCTTGAATCGTTCCGGAATATGATGTGCTGCATCCCGGTCACCCCAATGGATTCGTACTTTTTGGGAGTTCCATAATTCAGGTTTTAGCTGGAAAGACTGGACTTGCGTTAACGCTGACATGACCATTGCGTTGGTAGAACGAATTCGGGCCGACTGCAGATCATGAATGACGTAGTCCGAGTAATGATCCAATCGTTCGCTATCCGCGATAAAATCATTGGCTTTCAGCAGTGTTTTTTTGAACGCGGAGCGAGATATAAGTTTCATAATCGACCTGGTAACACCAGCATATTTATATTTGGGATGAATGGGATGCAGTACGGGCTGCAATAGCAAGAGTTGCCTGATCTGCTGCTCAATTCTTTCCATGACCTTAGCAGCGATTAGTCCGCCGAAGGAATGACCAATCAAAATAACAGGGCGATTCAGCTCGTGAATCATTTCGATCACAGCCTCTACATAGCCGTCCATCAGAGAAGGATGATGATGACGCGGTGAATGACCGAATCCGGGAAGGTCCACCAGCCAAGTATTGACATCATTCAATTGTTTCGCTATTGGAACGAAACAATCGGCCCCGCTGAATGTTCCGTGCAGAAAAATAACCGGTGTACCGTGATTCTCTTTTTCCAACGAAATCAGTTTGGATCTTCTGCGTTGCACGAACCCTTCGTGGTGCTCGGATGAGGGGTGGCTTAACCGGAAATCAAGATCGGCGATTACGTAGGGAAGCGTGGTCGGAACAACGGATGTCCGTACCCCATTCTTGCGCTCAAGTTCAAACTTCGAGGTAACCGGGAATTCCGATTTCACGAGAAAATCCATCGATTCTTTGGGAATTCCCAATCGCTTGCCGATGCCAAGTCTTAATAAAGACTTCAACAAAGCAAGCGGAATTGTGCCGAAAGGCGGCGCCGCTCGCATCTCTATCGCAATTTGCCTGATCAATGAACGGATCGACGGACTATCCTGCTTGGGATCCAATAAAAAATACGTATTACTGGCAAGCTCCTTTGTTTGCACTAAGTTAACAATGAATGATGCGACATGATCAATATGTACCATCGGTAGCCAGTAGTCCTTGCCTCCTGGAACGAGTGGCATAAGATTCCTTCTCACAGAATCTACCAGTATACTAAGACCTCCAATCTGCTCCGTAATTCCCGAGTAAGAATGGCCGATGACGGTACTGGGATTAACCGTGGACAGCGGAATGCCTAACGGTTTTAGTGCTTTTCGTATATAGGAGTCCGCTTGAAATTTCATCTTCTCATACGGGGGAGATTTCTCAAGAACGGCATCCAGATTGTGAATAGCATTTTGCTCGTTATATGGACTCATATAGCCAACAACATGAATGAATTGCTTCAATCCTTTCTTCATATGGATTTTTTCGGAAAGTTCGGCCAATTCGATGGCAGGATTAAGAAAAGCTTGCTCTGCCTCAGTCTGGCTTAACTCAATATTCATGGGACCGCCCGCATGAATTATAATATCGGAATTTTGTATTCGTTTGTAATCGTTCGCGGATAGCCCTAATTTCGGTTTCGACAAATCTCCTATTACTGCAGTAACGTGTTGCGCCTCAAGCAAATGTAACCGCCCGAGGGTATGTTGAAAGCGATCAAGACTTCGCACGAGTACAATAATGTCGTGATGTTTGGATATTAACTCGGCAAGAATATGGCTGCCGATATAACCCGTCCCGCCAGTCAGGAATATTTTCAATTGAATCATCTGCCTTTCGATTCATTTAATAGTACTGAGTAGTGCTAGTTAGTGCAAAAAAAATGACTTAAGTAACTAATCACTTAAGCATCGAAGCAAAAGCTTGAATAAGATTCTGAGCTACCGATATAACCCGTCCCGCCAGTCAGAAATATTTTCAATTGAATCATCTGCCTTTCGATTCTTTAATAGTACTGATCAGTGCTAGTTAGTGCAAAAAAATGACTTAAGTAACTAATCACTTAAGTATCGAAGTAAAAGCTTGAATAAGATTCTGAGCTAGCATTGGATTGTTGGTGGCCTTGGTTAGGAATAGAGCTCCTTCGATGGAGGTGACAATCAATGCCGCTGTCTCATGGACGGGCAGATTCCGGCTCAATTCTTTCTTTTCTATGCCTTCTTCCAGCAGCTTCTCAACAACTTGTAGTTGTTTATCGAAGAATGCTTTTATTTTAGCTCTCGCTTCCGAAGAGGAATGGGAAGTCTGCGTATAAAGTGTCAGGAACGGACATCCACCAACATAATCGATTTGTTCATTATCCTCCGTGAGGATTCGAAATAATCGCTCCATTTTTGCAGGAATGGACATGTCTTGCGTCAAGGTACGGGATATTCGTTCTTCATATCGCGAGATCAATTGGTCGACAATTGCTAACAGTAGTTCCTCCTTACTTTTATAGTGGTAATAAATGTTGGTTTTTGAAACTTTGCTGAGGGCAACAATTTCGTCCATGCTTGTCACTTGAAAGCCTTTTGTTAGAAATAAGGTCGATGCGGTCTGCAGGACGATATCTTTGTTTGAAATGCTTGATCTTTTGTTTGTCATATTGCTACTATATAGTACTATAATATACATGTCAAACACTGGATGTTATTGGAAATGATGCTCGAACATTATGGGGTTCGCTCTTTCGCCAACAACATTGCCAAAACAAAAAACACGCCGGATTCGCGTGTTTGAAGTTTATGTATGGTGGAGCCAAGGGGGATTCCGACTGCGCAATACTTGTCTGCTCATCACGGGATGTCCGAATCTCTTACTGAATAGCTGACGATGCTTACTCAAACGAAGACTCTTAGCGGTAGATTCAGACACCGTGCTCCTGCATTGGATGTTTTAGCTCCGTAGTTAATCATTCATTCCGTCCGCGCGGACTGAACCCGGGTTCGCCCCCTTGGAAAGCACCACCGTAATAAACAGAAAACCACGTCCAATGACGTGGTTTGATTGTTTATTATGGTGGAGCCAAGGGGGATTCCGACTGCGCAATGCTTGTCTGCTCATCACGGGATGTCCGAATCTCTTATTGAATGGCTGACGATGCTTACTCAAACGAAGACTCTTAGCGGTAGATTCAAACGCCGTGCTCCTGCATTGGATGTTTTAGCTCCGTAGTTAATCATTCATTCCGTCCGCGCGGACTGAACCCGGGTTCGCCCCCTTGGAAAGCTCCACCATAATAAACAGAAAACCACGTCCAATGACGTGGTTTGATTGTTTATTATGGTGGAGCCAAGGGGGATCGAACCCCTGACCTCATCGCTGCCAGCGATGCGCTCTCCCAGCTGAGCTATGGCCCCGGACAAGCAAAATGATAGCACAGTCATTTCCACGCTGTCAATCATTTTGCTCGCCTTTTTTACAATCGCTTCATTTAGCCGAATCCCTGTATCGTAAATCTCTTGTTTTCGACAATGCGCTTTCTTGTCTCCTGCTCGTTTCGTTGTACAATAAACGCATTGCAATTCGTCCAATTTTTCGCATGAGGATCGGCAGTCTTCACAAGCTGATCGTGTACCCTGACGTCAGCGCTGCCGAATTCCTTACTGCCCAGATCCTTAAACTTAGTATGAGGCGCTTGCTGGCGATGATCATTCTGAAGCGGCTGTTACCCACATAGCCGTATGCAAGAAATTATGTATAATTCGATACTTCCACCAGATTATCATCCGGATCGCGAAAATACACCGAGACTATGGTTCCTGCAGCCCCTGTCCGGGGGACCGGCCCTTCTTCGATTGGCACATCGCAAGCAGCCAAATGGCGAATAACCTCATCCAGCGGCGTCTTCGTAATGAGGCAGAAATCCGCTGAGCCCGGACGCGGATTCCTTGCCTTCGGTTCAAATTCTTTGCCCGCTTCATGCAGGTTGAACTTCTGCCGGCCGAATAGCAACGCCTTTCGGTTATCGCCAAAGACGATGACCTCCATATTCAGCACCTTTTCGTAAAAAGCCGCCGTCTTCTCAATACTGGCCACGGTCAACACAAGATGATCCAAGGCTTCAATTTTTAACATGTTCCCACTCCTCACTTGTTATAGATGCAAAAATAGCCCTTCCCATAAAGGGAGGACTATTCGCGCACAAAATTAATTGTTCATTGGATGTTTGGATAACAAGCTGTTCAGTTCTTTCATGAACATGTCGATGTCCTTGAACTGTCTGTATACGGAGGCAAAGCGAACATACGCCACCTCGTCAACCGGATACAGCTGGCTCATCACGATCTCGCCGATCTCGCGGCTTTCGACTTCCGCGAGCGCTGTTGTCCGGAGCTCCTTCTCCACTTCGGAGACGATGACCTCGAGCCGTTCGACCGAGACAGGACGTTTCTCGCATGCACGGATTAAACCGCGCAAAATTTTATCGCGGCTGAACTCCTCCCGGCTGCCGTCTTTCTTAATCACAATAAGCGGAGTTTCCTCAATCATCTCGAAGGTCGTAAAACGGCGGCTGCATTTTTCGCATTCACGCCGTCTGCGGATGGACTTGTTCTCGTTAGCTGGCCTGGAATCAAGCACTTTCGTACCGGCAAAATCGCAGTAAGGGCATTTCATTTTTTTCACTCCTTCCGAATCCTGTTTTTATTTCAAAAGAAATTTCCAGTCGTTACCTGAATGAAGTTGCGAATTCCGCACATAATACATTTACCAACCGCAAGGAGGTGAACATCAATGAGCTCGAACAACAACAGCAACAGCAACCAACTGCTTGTACCACAAGCTAACGCAGCACTGGACCAAATGAAATATGAGGTCGCTCAAGAGCTGGGTATTACGTTGTCGCAAGACGGTTACTACGGCAACCTTCTTACTAAAGACGCAGGTTACATCGGTGGTAACATTACTCGCCGCCTGGTGCAAATTGCAGAACAATCCCTTGCTGGCCGCCAACAATAATTTCATTAGTCATGTATAACAAAGGCTTTGGTTGTTCGTCCTGAAGCGGCGGACAGCCAAAGCTTCTTCTTGTCCAAGTTAAATAACAGGATAAAGATCTTTGTACTTATTATAATAATAAATAACGCGTTGTACATAGTGGCGGGTTTCCCCATAAGGTATTTGATCCGTTGTCTCCAGTTTTCCATCCCATTTGCCCGAATCCAGCCATTTTCTGACATTGCCGGGACCAGCGTTGTAAGCTGCGATAACGGCTACCGTATTCTGCTTGAACTGTTTGTGCAACGACTGCAGATACCATGCCCCAACTTCAATACTGACATCCGGCCGGTTCTGCAGCATATCTCTTGTGACATTCTTGAAATCTGCCTGCTGCACGATCCAGTCAGCCGTATCTGGCATAATCTGCATGAGACCTAGCGCTCCTTTTTTGGAGACTTGTCCGGTTGAATAATTCGTCTCCGTCCGGATAATTGCCGCAATGAGATGCGGGTCAACACCATAATTCGATGCGCTTGCGCGTATGTCTTCCTTGTACTGAATCGGATACATCATCCGGGCAAGCCAAGTGGAATTAAGAAATAAGACGCCAATGAAGCCGATGAGCAGAAGAAGCAGCACTCTTTTTCGAATCAGCCACTTCATGGCAAACCCTTGATATTCCAAAAATCGTCCACCTGCCGCCTTGTTTCGTCAAGTGAACCGCTATTATCAATAATCCAGTCCGCACGGCTTCTCTTCTGCTCAATATCCATTTGAAGTCCAATGCGTCTTTCCGCTTCTTCCTCCGCAAGTCCATTTCGTTCCATCAGCCGTTTCAACTGAAGCTCCCGGGGAACATACGCGACCATAATCCCGTCATACAGCATTTCTTGGCCCGTCTCAAACAAAAGAGGGATATCCGCAACAACCAATTGCCGTGGATTCTGCTCTTCATATTGTCTGATCCTATGCTGCATGCGGTTTCGTATTGCCGGATGCAGGATATTCTCAAGCTTCGCCAGCAAATCGCGGTTGTTAAACACGATGCCGCCTAATGCCTTCCTATCCAAAGTTCCATCCGTATGTATAACAGCTTGTCCAAACGCAGAGGCGACCGCCTCTAAAGCCGGTTCGCCGGGCATAACAACTTCTCTCGCAACCTGATCAGCATCGACCAGCATCGCACCGCGTTCTACCAGCATGGCAGCAACGGTGGTTTTGCCGGTAGCGATTCCGCCGGTTAAACCGATCTTCATTAGCTTTCACCCCATTCAAGTAAATCCTGCGTATTGCCAGTGTAATTCTATAACAGCTTTAATATGCCGATTATGATTAATAAAATGCCCGGAAGCACCGACACCGCCTGCATGCCTTTCCAGTTCGAGAACCGGAAGCCGAACCGCATTCCGCCAAGCAGGAATAAAGCACTCGCCGCAGCAATCATAATGGGTGTCAATAAAGGAGATAATCCGATCATTGCCGCTCCGATTCCGGCGCCAAATGCGTCAAACGACAAGGCTACGCCAAGCATTAACGCTTCTGCCGCGGAGATCGTTCCCGACTTATCCACGTCGGCGGCTTGAGGAGTCCGCAATATTTGTATAACCAATCCCAAGCGCTTCAATTCAACGATCACGACAAGAACAGGATGTGTTCGGTCAACCTGCTCCTGATCGGCCACCGCCGGACGATCCGCATCACCTTCGGCCTGACCCTCGGCAGCTTCCGCTTCACGGCCGCTCCGCCTTAGCTGCAACAGCGCCCATGTACCAATGCCCACAAGCACAACCGCTCCAATCAGCTTAGCCACAAAAGGCGACAAATACCCCGTAATCCATGAACCAACCATCATCGATAAAAAAATGACCAAACCTGAGCAACAAGCGATAATGACAACCGACAAGAGCGGTATTCTTATTCGCCGCAATCCGTATGTCACGCCTACTCCGAAGCCGTCCACGCTGACGGCAAAAGCAAGCACCAGCAAAGAAGCAAAATGCGCGAACACCCCGCAGCCCTCCCCGCAAACCGGATGTCTCTAGCTGCGCCGACGCGCTTTTCTAGACATCCGCCTATTGTTCGTAACAACAATAGCATATGCGGGGAAATCGTTACGGTGCATTAAACCTGCGGGACAGCCTTTTTGCGTGCCTTCGGCAAAGGCTGACAGCTGGCGCAGGTATGCGTCCCTCTACCGCCTACAACCGATTTCTCGATTAATCTGCCGCAGCTTGTGCAAGGCTCGTCTTTTCTGCCGTACACGAGCAGCTGGTGCTGGAACATCCCCATTTCACCTTGCCCGTTCACGTAGGATTTGATGGATGAGCCTCCTGCCGCGACAGCCTTCGCGAGAGTCGATACGATCGCCTCATGGAGACGTATCCATTCCGCCTTTTTCAAGGAATCGGCCGTCCGTTCCGGATGAATGCCTGCAAGGAACAAAGCCTCATCCACATAAATATTGCCAAGCCCGACGACATATTCCTGATTTAGAAGAAGCGGCTTGATTAGGCCTGATTTTTTTCCAAGCAAACCTCTCAAGACATCCGCTGTAAAAGCTTCATTCTCCAGCGGCTCGAGACCAAGCTTGCTTAGCGGCTTCATCTCGAATTCCGTTCCCGGCTCGAACAGATGCATGGTGCCGAATTGGCGTACATCCTTATATCTCAGATCCGTTCCGTCATCGAAGTGGAACAGAACATGCGTATGAAGCTCGACTGGCTCGTCGCTTGGGAATACGCCATAGCGTCCTTCCATCCGAAGATGGGAGACAAGCACGAGACCGTCCATGACAATTCTCAAAAACTTCCCGCGACGCTCAACCGTTTGGATCGTCCGGCCGGCAAGCGCCATTTCGAACGCCTCCGGTTCCGCCGGGCGTTGTATGATACGAGGCAGCTTCACTTCTACCGAAGCAATTCGCTTGCCTGCGACTAATTCGATTAATGTTCTTCTGACCGTTTCAACCTCTGGCAATTCGGGCATCGTTATTCACCTCAAACCCATTATACCTGATTCGGCTGGGCTGCGGGACGGGATAGTTTTGTCAATCCCGTTGCTCAGGCGAAACTTTCGCGCCTCACTTGGCATGGCATTAGCCATCCCAAGCTTAATCATCGCGAAACTTCGCTTTGGACGGATAGTTGACAATCCCGTTGCTCAGGCGAAACTTTCGCGCCTCACTTGGGATAGCATTAGCCATCCCAAGCCCAATCATCGCGAAACTTCGCTTGGGACAGGATAGTTGACAATCCCGTTGCTTAGGCGAAACTTTCGCCAGCCTATTACTTCGCCTCGTACCAGTTGACCCCGTAGTTTACGTCAGCCTTCAGAGGCACGTCCAGCTTCAAGGCGCCAGCCATCACGCTTGGGACAAGCTCCTTCATGAGCTCAAGCTCCTCCTCCGGAACTTCGAATACCAATTCGTCATGTACCTGCAGAAGCATACGGCTTTTCAGCCCGCGCTCGCGAAGCGTCTCATCCATGCGCACCATAGCCAGCTTGATAATATCGGCTGCCGTGCCCTGAATCGGCGTATTCATCGCCGTACGCTCCGCGAACGAACGGAGATTGAAGTTGGAGGCCTTAATATCCGGCAGATAACGGCGGCGTTCCAGCAAGGTTGTCACAAATCCATCGCGGCGGGCTTGCATAACAATATCGTCCATGTACTTGCGAACGCCTTGGAACACCTCGAAATACTGTTCGATAAACCTAGCGGCTTCCTTACGCGTAATATTCAAGTTCTGGGATAAGCCAAAATCGCTTATGCCGTATACGATACCGAAGTTAACCGCCTTCGCCGAGCGGCGCATATTCGCATCCACTTGATCAGCCGATACGCCAAACACGTCCATCGCCGTCTTTGTATGAATATCCATGTCGTGGATAAAAGCTTCCTTTAACCGCTCATCGCCCGAAATATGGGCAAGAACGCGCAGCTCGATCTGCGAGTAGTCCGCCGCAAGAATGTACCAGCCGGGCTCGGACGGCACAAACGCCTTGCGGATCTGCCGGCCTTCCTCCAGCCGGATCGGAATGTTCTGCAGATTCGGGAATTGGCTGCTGAGACGCCCGGTTGCCGCGATTGTCTGACGGTAATACGTATGGATTTTGCCCGTTTCGGGACGAACCTCTTTCAGGAGACCTTCAATATACGTTGACTGCAGCTTGGACAAAGTACGGTAATGCAGAATCAACGGAACGATCTCATGATAAGGAGCCAGCTTCTCCAATACTTCCGCGTCTGTCGAATAGCCGGTTTTCGTCTTCTTCTGGACGGGAAGTCCCAGCTTCTCAAACAATACCTCGCCAAGCTGCTTAGGAGAGCCGATATTGAACTCCGTTTCGGCCAAGCGGTAAATTTCGCTAACGGCTGCCGACAGCTTGCTCTCAAGCTCGCTTCCGAGACGCTCCAGCTCTGCCTTTTCCACCTTAATGCCTTGGCGCTCCATTCCGGCCAGCACAACGGACAACGGCTGCTCCAGCTCGAAATACAGCTCGTTCATGCCTCGTTTCTCGAGATCCGCGCGCATCAGGGACGTAAGCTTGCGGACGGCATCCGCCTTGACGGACAGATGGCGGTATAACGTCTCGTTGTCCGGCACTTTGAATTTGGCGCCTTTACCGTACACAGCTTCGTCATGAGGCACCGAAGACTGACCATAACGGTCGCACAACGCGTTTAGCGTCAAGTTCGTATCGGTCGGATCGAGCAGATAAGCGGCTAACTGCACGTCAAAAGCAACGCCGCGCCATTCGATTCCTCTCCAGCCAAGCGCCAGCTCCGTCTTATGCGTATCGAAACCGTTTTTAGGCTTGTCCGCATCCTCCAGCCATTGCCGCAGCTCCGCCGCGAACGGTTGTTGAAGCGCCGTTACAGGCACCACATAAGCCGTATCCCCTACCGCTGCAGCAAGTCCCAGCACATCTGCCTGATGAGGATTCTCGCCGATGGCTTCCACATACAAGCCATGCTCCGCGCTTTGCAGCGCCGACAGCATGTCCTTCAATGCTTCACCGTTATTATCGGATTCAATAACGACGATGTTCAGCTCTACAGCGGGAGCTGCCGACTCGCCGCCTTCCGCGCCTGCGCCATTCAGATCGAGCCGCTCAATAAGCGATTTGAATTCCAGCTTGCGGAACGCATCGGCAAGCGTAGCCGGCTGGTAGCCTTCGTAACGGATATCTTCCGCGCTATGCTCAAGCGGTACCTCGCGGAAGATCGTCGCAAGCTTTTTGCTCATGACCGCATCGTCTTTATGCGTTTCCACCTTTTCCTTCATCTTGCCTTTGAGGCTGTCCGTATTCGCCAGTACTTCCTCTACCGAGCCGAACTCATGCAGCATCTTCAGCGCCGTTTTCTCGCCTACGCCTGGGATGCCCGGAATATTATCCGATGCGTCGCCCATCAGCCCCTTCAGGTCGATGATCTGCATGGGCTTCAGCCCGTATTTCTCTTCAATGGCAGCCGGGGAGAAGTGTTCAACTTCGCTGATCCCTTTGCGGGTAATCGCAATCGTAACGTTATCCGAAGCCAGCTGCAGCATATCCTTATCGCCCGTCACAACAAGCGTCTCAACGTTCTGCTCATCGGCGAGACGCGTCAGCGTGCCGATAATATCGTCGGCTTCGTAACCGGTCAGCTCGAATTGCGAAATGCCGAATGCCTTCAGCAAATCCTTCATAACCGGGAATTGCTCAGACAGCTCCGGCGGCGTTTTCGCGCGGCCGCCTTTATATTCTGTATAGCCTTCATGGCGGAACACCACTTTACCCGCGTCGAATGCAACCAGCACATGGGTCGGCTTCTCGTCTTCCAGCAATTTAAGCAGCATGGTCGTAAATCCAAACACCGCATTTGTATGTAAGCCTGCTGAATTCGTAAGCGGCGGCATCGCATAAAAGGCACGGTTTGCGATACTATTGCCATCAATTAATATCCACTTGTCCATTCCGGCACCTCACCTAATCGTTCTACCCTCTATCATACCATATTTATGAAGCAATCTCCTCGCCGGCGCCCGGCAAAAATAAAAAGCCTGTACCCGAGAAACTCGGATAACAGGCTTCTTCTAACTTCTTAAATACTGTGCTGAGTGTTCAAATCAGGACGCTTGTTCGTCACCAGGTATACGACGCTTTCGCCGATGTTGGTCGCATGGTCGCCGATCCGCTCGATATTGCGGGCAACAAAGTTCAGAACTGTCGCCTGCGAGATGTTGCGCGGGTTTTCCATCATAAGAGACAGCAGCTCCCGCGAGATTTGCGCGCAAAGCGCGTCAACCTGGTCGTCTTCCGCCGCCAGCTTGTAAGCCAGATCCACGTTTTCTTGTACAAAGGATTGAATGGACTCGTATGTCATCGTCTGCACGATTTCCGCCATCCGAGGCAGGTCAATCAAAGGCTTGATTAACGGCTGGCCCTCAAGACGGATAACAAACTTCGCAATGTTTACGCAAAGATCGCCCATTCTCTCCAGATCGGATGCGATCTTGAACGCGGCCAGAATCCGGCGCAGATCCTTTGCAACCGGCTGCTGCGTCGCAATCAATTTAGAGCCCAGATCTGTAATCTGATCCTCCAGATGGTTAAGGTGCTGGTCATTGTTAATGATCGCTCTTGCTTTCTCGATATCCGTACCGCTCAGCGCCTTCATCGAATCAACAAGCGCTTCCTCTACGAATGTTCCCATCTCAACGAGCAGGTTATGAAGCTGCTCCAAGCCATGGTCAAACTCTTTTCTTGTGGTCATCATTTATACATTTCCCCCTTGTGTTAGCCGAAACGTCCACTAATGTAATCTTCCGTGCGCTGGTCGCTAGGATTGGAGAACAGCTTCTCCGTTTCCGAGAACTCCACAACCTCGCCGTTTAAGAAAAATACCGTTTGATTCGAAACGCGAGCCGCTTGATGCATGTTATGCGTAACCATAACTATCGTATACCGGTCCTTCAGCTCTTGCGCCAGCTCTTCGATCTTCAGCGTGGAGATCGGGTCAAGCGCCGAAGTCGCTTCGTCCATGAGCAGAACGTCCGGGTTTACCGCAATAGCGCGTGCAATGCAAAGACGCTGCTGCTGGCCGCCCGAGAGACTGAGCGCGGAGCGCTTCAAATAATCCTTCACTTCATCCCACAGTACAGCCGCCTTCAGACTTGTCTCGACAATCTCGTCCAGCTGCTTCTTGTTTGTAATCCCATGGAGGCGCGGACCGTACGCTACATTGTCGTAGATCGATTTCGGGAAAGGATTGGGCTGCTGGAACACCATGCCAACCTTCTTGCGAAGAGTCTCGACATCTACGTCGCTTGAGTAGATTTCCGTTCCGCCAATAGCGATGCTGCCTTCAATTCTTGTGCCAGGGATCATGTCGTTCATCCGGTTAAGCGTCCGGAGAAGAGTCGATTTGCCGCAGCCGGAAGGTCCGATAAAAGCCGTGATCGCTTTCTCGGGAATCGTAAGGGATACATCCTTCAAGGCATGGAAAGCTCCGTAATACAAATTCAGTTTGTTAATGTTGATTAAGGGCTGCGTCTGCAATAAAGTCGTTTGCATGATCGTTCTCCTCCGTATATACATGGATAATGAACAGCAGCCCCAGATGAACGAGTTTCATACTGAGGCTTGGCCATCCATTTCGAATCATAACCGTAGTAAAAATGGGTAACCTATTGAATAACCATACATTGCGTTTTTAGCTCTGACGTATCTATCCTACTAGCCTTTTGTAAATCGGGTATTGCCGTTTTGTAAATTCCGTGTTAAAAATAGGACCCCAGAAGCTTATCGATCTCCTTGGAGACGTGCACCGTCTGCTGATAAGCCTGCTCTGACAGCTTGCCAATTTGCTCGGTACTATTCTTGCTGTTTGCCGATGCTTGGAACAGGTGACTGAACACGCTGCCTGCTTCTTGAACGCAGGATTCGCTGACAACAGCCTCTTCCCTGCCTTCACGCGCAAGCAAAGCCGTCTGCGCAATCGCTTCAACAATCGTCTTCGTCAGCGTCGTAATCGCCTCGGCGGAACGCTTCGTTTCGCTGGCCAGCTTCATAACCTCACCGGCTACTACCGCAAAACCTCTGCCATGCTCGCCTGCGCGCGCCGCTTCGATGGAAGCGTTAATGGC
This sequence comes from Paenibacillus sp. MMO-177, assembly GCF_037147795.1. Taxonomy (NCBI): domain Bacteria; kingdom Bacillati; phylum Bacillota; class Bacilli; order Caryophanales; family Paenibacillaceae; genus Paenibacillus; species Paenibacillus sp. MMO-177. The sequence continues at coordinate 220,683 of NZ_JBBCUR010000005.1, forward strand.
AAGCAGGTTGCTCTGATCCGCCAGCTCTTTGATCAGCTTGGAGACATGGCTGATGGAGCCCGCTTCGGCCTGCAGCTCATTCATCCGATGCTCCTGCTGCATCGAATTCGCGGCAAGCTTGCCAAAGGCCGCAGTCACCTTGTCCAACTGATTCTTGCCGCTTAACGTCAAGTCCACCATATCTGCGGAAATCTGTTTCCCTTGCAGCGCCGACTGACGCACCGAGCTTACGGCCTCATCGATTTCTTTCACCCGGCTTCCAACGCTGTTGATTGTTTTTACCTGTGCGTCCACCGCTTCCTGCTGAAGCTTTCTGGACATCCGGAGCAGATCCGAAACGGTCAGAATGCCGATAATCCGCTCGTCTTTGGTTACAATAACGCAGTTATACAGAACGCTGTCGTCGCGTTTTAAGGCATTATCGATTAATTGCTGCGGAGAATACGCCTGATCCACGATCAACGGCGATTGATCCATCAACTCCGATATCGGCTTTTCATAATACAGATCTACGCCAAACCTCTGGCTCAGCCGCATAAAAAATTGATTGCGCATCATCAGCCCTACCGGCTTGTCCTTGTCCATCTCCACACCGGCTATAACTACACATTCACTGTCCGGATATTGCTTGAACAACGCAATGGTGTCTTTGCAAGAACTGGAGGCTGCAATTATCGGCGCCTTGCGGATAAATTCCAACAGGCGGGTTGAGGTTGGAACAGCCGCTTCGACTTGCCTCTCTTGCGGTTGACGGTCCAATACAGCAATGGTCATTGTCTCTCACCTTTCTCTCTGAACTCCTTTAGCACTACTATAGGGCTTAAGCATCAATTCCATTTCATAGAAATGTTTTCGCAGCGTAAAAAATTGCCGGTTGGAATCGCAACAGATGTTTGTTTGTCGAGAAAAGCGGACATTCAAAACGGTGAGAGGGTGCGTGGATAAAGCACCTAAAGCCGGTTAAATAGCCGGTTGAGCATGGCAATAAGGTCCCCGAGGGACCTTAACATTACCAAAATATTCAAGAACGGGACGAAAAACAGCTGTTGGAGGACAAATAAGGCCCCCAAGGGACCTTATGACGGTTAACTTACTGGCTAAATGAGGCAATAAGGTCCCCGAGGGACCTTAACGTTACCAAAATGTGCAAGAACGGGACGAAAACAGCTGTTGAAAGACAAATAAGGTCCCCTTAGGGACCTTATGGAACTAAAGCAGGCTGTTGAGATAATTCAACAGCCTGCACGGCGCAACTCTCATCGTTTAGTTCCAGGCCGCTTCCACCAATACGCCTTCAGGCTTGCCGGAATGGCGGATGAGCAGAGTCCCCGAGGCTTCATCATAGACATAGTCCGCCTTAAGCCCATCCGCCGTTACGAGCTTCGGAGCCGAAGCGGCAAGCAAACGGGTGCTGACTGTCATATCCGATGGGCTCTCGGAGCGGAACGCAATCGCCTTCGCATCCGCCGTCTCGCCCTCAATACGCGAGGAGCTGACCAGAATCTTGGCCGCTTGGCCGTCGCCGGCAGTCCCCGCAGCATCCAAATCGTATAGCAAGCAATTATCGCCCGGCTTCAGCTCCACGTTGCGGACAATCGGGAGGTCATCTTCGAACAGGTCGATAAATCTACCTTCGAGCATACTTCCATCGGCAACCTCGCTCTCATCCAGAGCTTGAGCAATGACATAAGGTCCGCGCTTGATCCGAAGCATTCCGCTTTCCCGGTAAGAATCCGCTTCGCCCCTGAGCTTCAGCGCCAGCCGCACGCTGCCCCGGACGGAATCCGCGCCTTCGCTTGTACGCGATAGAGCAGCCGGATGTATGCGCCGCACAAGGACAAACCCATCCCCGCAGGCATATTCGCCATCCTCCTGATTCGCCGCCAACCCAAGCGTTTCGAACAGATGCTGGTCCGGACGCTCATAAGTGCGGCGGCTTCCATCGCGGTTCCACCATTCGCGCACGTCGTGGAAAGCATCCGATCCGTCCCCAACGTAGATAAGCACGCCGCCGTCTCTCACCCATCCCGCAATAGCTTGGTGCAGGCCTGCATGCTCAGGCTTCATGAACTCGTAGCTGAGCAGCAGCACTTTGTAATCATCCAAATACCCCGGGAAGGTCAGCGCATTATCCAGCTGTACCGGACGCAGCGGAATACCATGCTTCACAAGCGGCAGCGCCAGCCCGTAAAAGGCCGAGAAATCGAGCAGCTCACGCTGCTCTGGAGACAGCATATCCGACGTTGTCACGCCGCCTTGTTTTTTGCCTGCCAAGGTTTCCGGCTCCTCCGGCAGAACATCTCCTCGCTGATACATCGCCGAATTGGACAAAAGCAGCCCGATCCCGCTTGTATAGACGTCAGTCTGCTCTTCCTCATGATGATGAAGATCCCGGAGCACGTTCATCACCGTAAGAAGAACAGTTTTGTAACTCGCCGGTATTCCTTCCTTGCCTTTGCCGTCCTCCGTCGGATAGCCACGGGTGAATACCCGCCACGGCCAAGGACAGACTTCAAACTTCGATACGCCGGGATGAAGCAGGGAAGCGACAACGGTCGCCCGGTAGTTATAACGGTAATCGCTCCAGCTATAGCGGGGATTATCCTCGATCGGATCGTGAAGGAACCACATATCCCTTCCCGTACCGCGGGTCAGCTCCTGCATGACGCCGTATTCCAGGAATGCCGTCTCGAAGGTACGCTCCCGCCGGATGCCCCGGTATACGTTTGGCGTTCTTGCCGTCCCCGTCCAGATCTGCGCGATAAATCCATCGCAGGAAGGCATCGATACAAGCAGCGCCTCCGGGCTGATAATGCGCCATTGCGTGTAGTTAATCAAGCTATGAGTAGGAACATAGAACCGAACCTGGCGGTTATACGTAACAAGCGCGTATTCCTTCATCTGCGCGCAGAGCCGGTCAAGCGCGCGGTAATACAGATACGCCTTCAGCTTCGAAGCCCGGTATTGCGCGTCCGGCGAAAGGTGAGGAGCCGTCCACGGTTCCCCGTAATAGGTCAGCCACTCGCGCTTGAACGCCTCGGAATAACCCGATGCCGCCCAGTATTCCGGTTCCTCCAGATGGATTGCTTCGACGCCGCAGTCAATCGCCTTCTTGATATAGGTCGCCAAATATTCGGAGAAAGCGATTGTCGGATCCATATACGGCACGTCTTTGCCATGCTGAATATAGTTGCCGAACCGGTCCATTTGGGCTTCGTCCCAGTGATTTCTTCCGTCGAATTTCTCGTACAAATAATCCTGGTACTCGCCCCATGAGACGCCGGTCATGAGATGAATCGTATAGCCGGCTTTCCTCCATCCCTCGATTCGTTCCTCCAGCTTATCCGACAACCCGTACACCATGACAAAATCCGTTCTCAGATCATACTTCGGCCCATAGGGACGAGATTCCTGAAATCCCGTCCACTCAGCGCGTTCATGCTGTTTCCCCACTCGCATGATGCCTCCTTTTCAGCCGAACCGATAGTTCGGCCTGTCTTCTTCATTTGGCTTTAGAAGGTCATTAAGATGATTCGGAATATCCGAAAGTACAAGAAGTAGTTCTTGCCCCACATATTAATATAAATATTGAATATAATCAATATTTCATTAGTGCATTTAAAATGAACAGATTGACCATGAAAGTTACCTTTCTCATGATAAACTCGTTGAATTTCGATAAGAATCGTGGTATTTCGCCCATTTTCAACTTATTCAATATATTAAACATTACATAACCAAGTCTTGATTTTACGTTTTTTCTATTTACTAGCCGAAATATAGTGCGGAAGAATTATTTTCTGGCGGCAGCAACAAAAAACGGCAAGCCGAAACGCGTTATGCGTTTTGACTTGCCGCCTTGTTAGGAGAGAGCTGCTTTGAAAAAGCAGCCTGCACATTTTACACGAGAGTGTTAAAACGTTTCCAGAGGAATGCTTAACTCATTGATTCGCGACCCGTCCTTCGCGCTGTTCTCGAAAAGCTCGAGCGTCAGTGTCCCGTTCGCAGGCAGCTGCTCTGAAGGAATCGTGATCTCCAAGGAGAACGGTGCCCAGGCGGGCGCCCCCTCTTCCAGCTGTTGATGGCCTTCGAGCAAATAATCATGCCCGTCCTCCACCGCGTATTGCATAACCCCTTCGAACACTCTGCCTTTTCCGGTCACAGTGTAACGACCACCCGAGCCGGTAACCAACACATCGCAGAACGCGTTATTGCATGGGGCGATTGCAGCCCCCGAGGAAATGACAACTTTCCCCAGCTTCTCGTTCCATGCCACGGAAGCACCCAGCATATCCCCCATCGCCCGGAGCGGAACGTAAGTGTTGCCTTTGTAGGTGAGGACAGGCAGTCCCTGCCCGGTATAGACCGAACCGTTAACTTCGATTGGATAAGTTGCTTCCGACAATGTATATGCTGTCTTATTTGTAGCCGCCATGGACGGAATAGCCGTCATGAGCAAACCTCCCATTATTAAGCCAACCAAAAACCCTTTATATCCTTGAAGCATGTCCACACTCCTCATCTCCATAATACGCCCGCCTGTTGCTCTACTCCATTCTATGTGGACAAGCGTGCCGGACATGCCTGTTGCTGTAAAGATTTTGTCCGCAAACAGAAAAACACCCCTGTCTCCTCCCCAAACGGGATAGAAACAGGGGTTGTTATTTCAATCCATCTTAAGCCATCTTCACGAGACTGTATTTTTTCTTGCCCTTGCGGATAATAATGAACCGTCCTCCAATCGCGTGCTCCGAGGACACCTCCAGCGCTAGGTCGGTTACGCGTTCGCCATTCATGGAGATGGCGCCGTTCGTAATATCCTCTCTCGCTTGGCGTTTGGAAGGCTCAATGCCGAGATCAACCAGCCAGTCTACGATGTTCTTTGCTTCATTCGTCGACTCGAATGTCGGCATTTCCTTGAAGCCCTGCTCGATCTCTTCCGCGCTGAGCGACTTGATATCGCCGCTGAACAACGCAGCCGTAATGCGCAGCGCTTGCTGCAGCAGCTCTTCGCTATGGACAAAACGCGTCATCTCCTCGGCAAGCTTCTTCTGGGCTTCGCGTTTATGCGGCTCCGTAGCCACTTTCTCGGCTAATGCTTCAATCTCTTCCTTCGAGAGGAACGTGAAGTATTTCAAGTATTTAACGACGTCACGGTCGTCCGTGTTAGCCCAGAACTGGTAGAACTCGTACGGGGTTGTTTTCTCCGGATCCAGCCAGATTGCCCCGCCTGCCGTCTTGCCGAACTTCGTTCCGTCAGCCTTCAGCATAAGCGGAATCGTAAGGCCAAACGCCTTCGCTTCGCTGCCTTCCTTTTTGCGGATCAGATCTAAACCGCTGGTGATATTGCCCCATTGGTCGGAGCCCCCGATTTGAAGCTGTACGTCTTCTTCCCGGAACAAATGCAGGAAGTCGAGCGATTGCAAAATTTGGTACGAGAACTCCGTAAACGAAATGCCGCTCTCGAGCCGGCTCGACACGACATCCTTCGCGAGCATCGTGTTGATGCTGAAGTTTTTGCCGTAGTCGCGAAGGAACTCGATAACGTTGATCTTATGCGTCCAGTCATAGTTGTTGACCATGCGCATATTGTTATCGCCTTCGGTGAGGAACAACTTGCGAAGCTGCGCGCCAAGCGCTTCCACATTCGCCTGAATTTGTTCCAGCGTCTGCAAAGATCGCTCGGAAGTGCGGCCGCTTGGGTCGCCAATCGTACCGGTCGCTCCTCCGATCAGAATAACCGGACGGTGACCTGCCAGCTGGAACCGCTTAAGCACCATAAACGGGATCAGGTGGCCGATATGCATGCTGTCTCCCGTCGGATCCACTCCGCAATAGAGCGAAACAGCCTTCTCGTTTGTCAATTCCCGCAGTCCCTCTGCGTCGGTCTGTTGGTTAATGGCGTCGCGCCATTCCAGTTCATCAATAATGTTCATTGTTTAGCTCTCCTTTTTAGCCGTGTTAAAAACAAAAAAACGCCCCTATGTCTAAATAGACATAGGGACGATTCGTTTACCGTGGTACCACCCAACTTGCATGAAGCCGCCTTGTGCAAGGCTAACCTTCATACCGCTCTAGGCGAGATATCGTTCGCCGTAACCGCCCGGCATTACCCGGGATGCTCCAGAGTGTATTTCGCGGGACTTAATGTGTGCCGGGTTCCATCGCCCCCCGGCTTTCTAGGACAGGGATTAAGCCGCTACTGCGCTCTTTCGCCGCATAAGTTATATCAAGTTACAGAAATTATAGAGAATGGCGCAATAAATGTCAATCGCTATGCTTAAGAGTGGAAGCTTGCTTTTCTTTTCAGAATCCGTACTCCGTTAAGCGGAAGCTCAAGCTCGTTGCCCGCCTTGCCGCCGGCAAGAACATCCTCGTACGCCTGCTCGTCGAGCTTCACTTGCTGCGCCGATTCGCTAAAGTTCATTACGAATACATAATCAAACTCGCCATCGGAACGCAATTGAGCCGTAACGCCTTGCGGAAGCTCAGTCTCAACGACGCGCTTCAGTCCTTCCTGCTCGACCAGCTTCTTGAAGAAATCGGTGAAGAACGGCTCGGTATTGCGGGAAGCGACATAATACGCTTTGCCTTCGCCAAGCTGGTTCACCGTCAGTGCCGGACGGCCTGCGTAGAAGTCATCGCCGTATACGGCCAAAGCCTCCGCGCCTTCCAGGTGAATCAGATCGCAGAGCTCAATCGCATCATAGGAGCCGGTAAGACCCAGTTTGTTGCCGTCCGACATCACAACGCTGTTCCTTTCCCCGTCGTACAGGGAGTCAATCTCCTCGGACCAGATGCCAAGCGTCTTGCGGAGCGGTCCAGGGAAGCCATCCAGGAAGCAGAGATCGCTTTCGTTAACGATACCCGACCAGTACGTCGCAACAAACGTACCGCCATTCTTAACGAATTCCTCAATGCGCTCGCCAACGCCCGGACGAACCATGTACAGCATCGGTGCAATCAGAAGCTTGTAAGAATCAAAGGCGCATTCCGAATCGATGATATCGACAGGTACGCCCATATCCCAAAGCGGACGATAGTGGCGTTTCAGCGTTTCTTCATAATGAATGCCGCAGTTGCGGGGGCCTTGCGAATCCTTCACCGCCCAGCGGTTTTCCCAGTCGTTAATAAGCGCGACTTGCGGCTTCACCGATGTTCCGACAACCCCCTGCAGCTTCTCAAGCGCTTGGCCGACATCCGTAACATCCTTGAAGACGCGGGTATTCTCGTGGCCAACATGGTCTACGACAGCGCCGTGCAGCTTCTCGCTGGAGCCGCGGCTTTTGCGCCATTGGAAATATTGAACCGTATCCGAGCCGTGGGCAACCGCCTGCATGGAAGCCAGCAGATGCATACCCGGCTTCTTCAGCTTGCTGATCGGCTGCCAGTTCGTCATGCTTGGCGTGCTTTCCATCAGCATAAACGGCTTGCCGCCTTTAAGCGAACGGAACACGTCATGGTTGAAGCCGATCCACGCCGCAAGCTCGCTTTGGTCCTTCGCGTCATGCCAAGTCGGATAAGCATCCCAGGAAATAACGTCGAGAAGCTCGGTGAATTTCCAGTAATTCAGCGGCTCAAAATCCAGCATGAAATTGGTTGTAATCGGCAGCTCCGGATTAATCTCGCGAAGCGGCTCCATTTCGTTGCGGCAGAAATCCACCGTTTGATCGGTTACGAATCTTCTCCAGTCCACGTTCATGCCGTGTACCGCTTTTTCCCCGCGGTAAGTAGGCGTATCGATCTGGCTGAAGCTCGTATATTTATGAGCCCAGAAGGTTGTCCACCATGCGTGATTCAAAGCTTCGATCGTACCGTAGCGCTTTTCCAGCCAGTTCTGGAACGCCTCTCTGCAGTAATTGCAATGGCATTCTCCGCCGTATTCATTGGAAATGTGCCAGCCGATTACAGCTGGATGATCCGCATAACGTTCCGCCAGCTTGCGGTTCATTTCCTTCACCTTCGCGCGGTATACCGGCGAGGAGAAGCAATGATTATGGCGCGCGCCATGCATATTGCGGATTCCGTTCTCCTCTACGCGAAGAACCTCCGGATATTTTTCCGACATCCAAGCCGGTCTTGCGCCGCTTGGCGTGGCAAGCAAAGCATAAATGCCGTTCGCCGCAAAACGGTCCAGCAGCTGATCCATCCATTCAAACGTATATACGCCTTCTTCAGGCTCATAAGCCGCCCACGAGAAAATGCCGACAGACATCACATTGCTGCTCGACAGCTTCATCAGGCGGATATCTTCTTCCAGAACATGAGGATAATCAAGCCATTGGTCCGGGTTATAATCCGCTCCATGGAGCATTTGCGGGAATTTCGGGCTGATTGGCGGGAACTTCAAGGTCATTGGTGTTAACCTCCATACAATTAGTTTGTCTATTACGATATTAATATTGTAATACGCATCAAGATCCAATAAAATCACATTATATTCACATCACTTTAAATATATGAAACTGGAAGTGTCTCCATTATGGATAAATTAGTATTTCCGATTCTGGCCGATTCCGACCGCAAGCTCCCCCTCTACGTAGACATTATCGGACATTGGAACAACCAGGAGACGATTGACCGTCAGCAGGGCTTTCCGCATTACCAATGGCTTCAGTCAACCGGAGGAGAAGGCGAGCTATGGATCGGAGATGAGCGGTATACCGTAAAAGCAGGCCAGGGCTTTTGTTTGTTTCCCGGCGTTCCCCACCGCTATTATGCGGTCCGGGAACCGTGGGATGTCTATTTCATCAGCTTTGGCGGCAGCCTTGCGAAGGACCTGCTTGACCAGGCGGGCATCAAAGAACCCGGCCTTTATTCCGTTACCGACAGCGAAATGATTGTTGCCCATCTGCGCGGCATTTCCGCTATGGCGGAATCGGGGCTGCCTTTTCTCGGCCTTGAATGCTCGAAGTTGTTGTATTTGTTCCTGCTCGATTTGATGAAGGTCGTACAGGTCAGCACTCAATCCGCAGAGCAATATTACATGCGGCTCAACCCGGTTATCCGTTATATCGAAGAGCATATCGGCAGCGTCATGACGATTCAGGATTTATCTTCGCGCATTGGCGTTACCCCTCAATATTTGTGCCGCCTATTTAAGCAGCTGATGGGCATGCGGCCGATGGAATACGTGAACCGGGAACGGATTAATCGCAGCAAGGAGCTCATGTTTCTGGACCGGGAGCATAAAATGTACGACATTGCCTCCATGGTAGGCTTCGATAGCGCCAGCTACTTCAGCACCGTCTTCAAGCGAGTGGAAGGCATGAGTCCGGAGCAGTTCAAGAGAATGCACGGCATTCATTAAAGCGAGGCAAAGCTTCTTCATTGCCCGATGCCGCACTGGCAGGCAATTATGCGGCATATCGGTTATAATGATGGCGATAGAGCTTTACGGAAGGGGGCTTGTCCATGACAAGCAGCAACAAACAACTCGTATTTGATGTGATTGACTCCCATGCAGATGCATTCAAACAAATCTCGCGCACGATTGGCGCCAATCCCGAGCTTGGTCACCAGGAATTCAAGTCCGCGGCTATGCTATGCGAAGAGCTGGAAAAACAAGGATTCTCGGTTGAACGGGGAACGCTTGGCATTCCTACCGCGTTTATCGGAACCTATACGACCGGCAAGCCGGGTCCAACCGTCGCCTTTTTATGCGAATACGACGCTCTGCCGGAAATCGGACATGCCTGCGGCCATCATCTCATCTGCACGATGGGAATTGCGGCAGCTGTTGGTTTAAAGGCCGTTATTGATCAATTTGGCGGGACGATCCGCGTCTACGGCACGCCTGCGGAAGAAACCAAAGGCGCCAAGGTGCCGATGTCCGAAGCCGGGCTGTTCGACGACTGCGACTTTGCGCTGATGGCGCATCCCTACTATACGTTTGAAAAATCCGGCGATTCTCTGGCGCTCGACGCAATCCGGTTCGAATATTTCGGCAAGCCGGCCCATGCGGCGGCAAGCCCTTACGAAGGCATTAATGCCCTCGACGCGGTTCTGCAGCTGTTCAACAGCATTAATGCCCTCCGCCAGCAGACTCGGAGCGACGCTCGCATTCATGGCATTATCGATAACGGCGGCAAAGCGCCTAATGTCATTCCCGACTACGCTTCCGCCCAATTCTATGTCCGTTCCGCTTCCCGGGCTTACACGAACGAGCTTGCCGAGAAGGTTCGCCGCTGCGCCGAGGGTGCCGCCTTGCAGACCGGCTGCAGGCTGGAGATGAGCAATTATGAATTTTCCTATGATGAGCTGCTTACGAATGAAGCTTTGTCCGAAAGCTTCACCGCCAACTTGCTTGAGCTAGGCGTAAAGCCGGAAGAGATTGAGACCGGGAAGGATCATGGCTCGCTGGATCTCGGCAATGTATCCGTCCGCTGTCCTGCCATTCATCCTTATGTCAAAATCGTCGAGGAGCGTTACCTCCTCCATACGGTGGAGTTCCGTGACGCGGCGATGACGGAGCGCGCGCTCGAGCGGATGATTTTTGCCGCCAAGACGCTGGCTGCCACCGCTTATGATGTGATTGCCGATCCCGCTTTGCTCGCACGGATTCGCGAGGAATTTGAGCTCAGAACCCGGAGATAACATCCACATTCTGAACATACGTGCATAAGAGGCTTCTCTTCGCTTGAGCATTGGTGAAGGAAGCCTTTTTGCTTGCGGATGAAGCAGGATTAACCGCTAACCCTAACGAATAGACATCTTAAGACGATGGTTCTACCATTGATTTCCTATTTTTAATATCGATGATCAAGAGAGGGCAGGTGTATCCAAGTGAAATTTAATGAGTATCGTTACGAACGTCCCGATGTAGCGTCTTTCGAGAAGCAGTTCAAGGAGCTTTTATCCGCCTTTAACGCGGCAAGCCGTTTCGATGAGCAGGATGCCGCGATGACTGGCCTGAACAAGCTGCGTAGCGAATTCGATACGATGCAGCAAATTGCGAGCATCCGTCATTCGATTGATACGAACGATGAATTTTATAAAGCCGAGCAGGATTTCTTCGATGAGAACGGACCTGTCGTACAGGAATACATAACGGATTATTACCGGGCTCTGGCGGGCTCTGCATTCCGTCCGGAGCTGGAGGCCAAATGGGGCCGTCAGCTGTTCCAGCTGGCCGAACTTTCGCTGAAAACCTTCAGCCCGGAGGTTATCGAGGATCTTCAGCAGGAGAACAAGCTGTCCACCGAGTACACGAAGCTTATCGCTTCCGCCAAAATTATGTTTGACGGCGAAGAACGGACGCTTTCTCAATTATCGCCATTCCAGCAATCGACCGACCGCTCCGTTCGTAAGCAGGCTTCCGAAGCTTCTTCCGGTTTCATGAGCGAGCATGAAGCTGAATTTGACCGGATTTACGATGAGCTGGTGAAGGTGCGCACCCGCATCGCGAAAAAGCTCGGCTTCGCCAATTTCGTTGAGCTTGGTTATGCCCGCATGAGCCGTACCGATTATACGGCGGAGATGGTGGCGAACTTCCGCAATCAGGTGCTCGAGCATATCGTGCCGGTGGCGAGCAAGCTGAAGGAACGCCAGCGCGAGCGCATCGGAGTCGACCAGCTCTACTACTACGACGAGAACCTTGCTTTCTTGTCCGGCAATGCAAAGCCAAAGGGCAGTCCGGATTGGATCGTCGAGAACGGAGCAAGGATGTATGCGGAGCTGTCGCCGGAGACGGATGAGTTTTTCCGGTTTATGATGGATAACGGCCTGATGGATCTGGTTGCGAAAAAGGGCAAGCAAGGCGGCGGATATTGCACCTATATCAGCGAATACGGCGCACCGTTTATTTTCTCCAACTTTAACGGCACCTCCGGAGATATCGATGTGTTGACGCACGAAGCGGGCCACGCCTTCCAGGTGTACGAGAGCAGAAGCTTTGCCGTGCCTGAGTACGCCTTCCCTACTTATGAAGCCTGCGAGATTCATTCGATGAGCATGGAGTTTTTCACTTGGCCGTGGATGGACCTGTTCTTCAAGGAAGACGCGGATAAATACCGGTTCCAGCATCTGGCGAGCGCTCTTCTCTTCCTCCCTTATGGCGTAACGGTTGACGAATTCCAGCATTTTGTCTACGAGAATCCGGATGCTACGCCTGCTGAACGGAAAGCAGCATGGCGCGAAATCGAGAAGAAGTATTTGCCGCACCGCAATTACGAGGAGAACAACTATCTCGAGCAAGGTGCTTTCTGGCAGCGTCAGGGGCATATTTTCGGCAGTCCGTTCTATTATATCGATTACACCCTGGCGCAGATTTGTGCCTTTCAGTTCTGGAAAAGAATGCACGAGGACCGGACCGCGGCATGGGCCGATTACCTCAAGCTCTGCCAGCAAGGCGGAAGCCTCTCTTTCACTGAGCTCGTCAAGGTGGCCGGCCTGATCTCGCCGTTTGAGGATGGCTGCGTCACTTCCGTTATCGGCAGCATCGACAGCTGGCTTGAGAGCGTAGACGACAAAGCGCTGTAAGGAGACTGCTCCGTATGGATGTGACATTTCAGTCTCTTAGCGAGCTTCCGATCAAAGAAGTATCGGAGCTGTGGAACCAGTCCTTCGAAGGTTATTTTGTTCCGGCTGCGCTTCCGCTAGATCGGTTCATCGGCAGGATCGCCTCTGAAGGTCTCTCGCTTGAGCATTCCCTTGCCTGTTATGTCGACGGCGAAGCGGCGGGGCTTGTCATGAACGGCTTCCGCGAATATGATGGCCGAAAGCGGGCATGGAACGGCGGAACCGCCATCAAACCGGCCTTCCGGGGCAAAGGAATCGGAAAAGCTCTTATGCTGAGAAACTTGCAGCTGTACGAGGAATTAGGCGTTGAAGAGGCAAGTCTCGAGGCGATTTCGCAAAATGCGAATGCCATTCGGCTGTATGAATCGCTTGGTTATAGGCAGATCGACCGTCTCCTGATCCAGTCTACGGAACAACCGATTCCGGATATGGACCACACGTACGAGCATCCGTACCAGATTGCGCTTGGCATGGCAGCGGAAGCCGCACGGCTTCCCTTCTACTCCCCGGGCGAAGTCTGGCAGGCTGGTCTGCCCAGCCTGAAGGATGGCGAAAGCGTCGCTGTATTTGATGGCGGCGAGGCAGCCGGTTACGCCTTGTACAGAAGGACGTTCGGCCCGGCGGGAGACCTCACGGGCATTGTCCTATACCGGGTTGAAGTTGCTCCGGGACGTACCGACGCCAAGGATGTAATGACGGCCGCCTTGCACGAGGTGTGGCAGCCCGGCGAGATTTGCCGGCGCTCGGCTTTTAATATCCGTGCATCCAACACGGTGCTGGCTGAGCTGCTCGCCGGGATGGGGCTTGTAACCACGATGGAGCAGGTATTGATGGTGCTGGAGAGGTAGCTGGGATATGGTTAAGATCCCTAAAGGACCTTAACCATATCGTGTTGCCCCGTTTACTCCCCGTTAAGGTCCCTGATGGACCCTAACGGTCCATCATTCCCATCGTTTTCTACTATTCGGGAATGTCCGTCCTTGATTAAGGCCCTTTAGGGATCTTAATCATGTAATACTATGCCTTCAGATAGAAGTTAAGGTCCCTAAAGGACTTTAACTTACTATCCCGGTAACGCAAAAAGACCCCTATGGGGTCTTTTTCATGACTAGCTTGCCACCAGCTGTCTACTAATAATCAGTGAATAAGACCCCATGAGGGTCTTATCACTGCCATTTAGCCCTCCGAACTTACTCATAAGACCCTCGCAGGGTCTTATTTCGTGGTTTGCCCGCCTCCATGCGCCCTTTCTCGCTCCCCAAAAAGGCAATAAGACCCTGCGAGGGTCTTATCACTGCCTTTCAGCACCCCAGACCTATCAATAAGACCCCCTCAGGGTCTTATTGATAGCCACGGTCAGCGTCCGGACCACCTCTTACACAAAATGCGAGAGAACAAATACGGCAGGCGAGTTCCAGTAGATCGTAACTTCGTTTGTCGAGTAGCTTTCCATCGCATCGCCGAAGGAGGCCGCAGGAGCCCTGCCTGCCAGATGCTCGCTGGCGTATTCGTCCTGTATGCCAAGGTTGGGCCCTCCGGAGACAAGCCCAGGTACCGGCTCATCTACACCGTCACCTTCAGACGGGCGATGATGCGGATGCATAACCGGCTGGCTCCCAAACCCCGTTACGTAACTGATGCCCATCACATTCATCCCAAATAGATAATGAACGTGATCCAGCGCTAGATCCGCATAATTGTCTGTTCCCGCTACACGATCGGCAATAAGCAGCAGCATCGCATGATTGAGCACCAGCATATTGCTGCCCCATATGTACTGCTCCGGCTGCAAGGATACGCCGTATCCATCCTTCCGGCTTACTTTCGCAAGCCGCTCGGCCCGTTCCAACAGACCGGCCCGCAGCCGCTCTGAAATAGCCGGATCTCCCGTCCGTTCCGACATGAGATAAGAGATTGTCCCGTAGCCGCCCATATCGGCCCAGCCCAGCTCATACTTGTCGAAATCCCGTTCCGCCAACTGAAGAAAAGACTCGTGATACCGTTCTTCTCCCGTTGTACGGTACAACTCGGCCGCAGCCCAATACCGCTCATCGGCGTCCAGCTTATCGCCATATTCACCGGTTACGATCTCGGGCGGATTGCGGAAGCCCGGCACCTCCGGATGCTGCTCAAGCCACTCCCATGCCCGTTCGGCTGCGGCTTGGCAACCGGACGCAAACACAGAATCGAAGCCTTCGTACACGCGCGCCGCCATCGCCATAATCGCGGCAAAGCAGCCCGTTGCCGTGGCCGATACCGGAGAAACGTACAGCTCATCCGTATCGTCTTCCGGCATTGTATCCACGGCAGGGAACCGCAAAGTCGTCAGCTTGTGGAAGACGCCGCCAGAGTCCGCATCCTGCATGCGTTGCATCCATTCCAGCTCATACCGGCATTCATGGAGCACATCCGGCATCACGCCGTCTGTTTCAGGCAAAGGCACCGCTCCTGAAAAAGCCCCCGGATAATATTCATAAGCAAGCAGCAAATCCGCAACGGCTTTTGCACCCGGTCCCACGTATTTGCCGTAGTCGCCGGCATCATGCCACCCGCCCCAGGCATCTACATGTCTCGTTTCATCTCCGTATACTATCGCAGGCGTTAAATGGCATGCCCCATGCTTCCATGCTCCCGCGTACTTCTCTTCCAGCCCGATTCCGCAGCGGAAATAATAAAACGCTTTCAACAAAGCCTGATGAGCAGCCCCATAAACCTCTTCCCCGATAACAAACGGGTCAGACGTTTGCCCGTCCTCCGCCTCCAGCTTATAGGTCCCAGCTTGCCGCACACCCGAAAAATCCGCCCGGCAAACTTTCAGGCCGCTGGATTCGTCTTCAGCGGCAGCACCTGTTTTTCCCTCATACGCCACTTCGCCAGTTGCCTGGTTAATCAACCTGAACGCTCCGCCTTCACCTTCTATAACAGCCGTCTTTCGGTCCTTGCTCCGGAAGCCAAGCTGGTTAACCGCAATTATATTCCGCTTCTCCTGTTCCACAAGCAATCCCTCCCTTTTTCCGCTACATTATAGCTCATCCGCTTCTCATTGGAACTACCGAAACTAAAGAACATCCTGCGAGATTCTCACATTCTTCCCCATCACCGTCACACAACGAGAAAAGGCCCTCATTGCTGAGCAGCCTTTGCATCCAAACGCTAATATTTACTATCGGTACAACACCTTGTCCACATTGTATTTCGCACGGAATTGATTGATCAGGTATGTCTCGTAAATTTCGCGCTCCACCGGATCTTCATTCACGTAAATCTCAATCTTGGTCACTTCGTCGCGGTAATTCTTCATTGGAGATACGCTGTCTTCGAAATGCTTCTTGATGCGTGGTCTCAGCTTTCTGGCCTTGCCGACAAACAGCACGTCTCCTTTGAAATTGTAGAAAATAAAGAAGCCGCCCTTTTCGCGAGTAATCAGATGGAAATCCGTGAAATTGTAAATATGGCTGAGCTGCGGATTCACCTGCTTGTAAATCGTAACGTCCGGTTCCGGAATCGTAATGGTAATCAAAAAAACTCACTTCTCTTTCCTCGTTAGGTCTCCATCGTATTGTATCACATCTTGGGGGAACCAAGCCTTGCGCAGCCGAATAATTCCTTCTCGGATTTGCTGCTCGTTTAATCCGCCAAAACCCAGCATGATGTACGAGGGAGGACATGCCTCCGGGTCCAACCAATGCTTCTTTGGCGTATAAGCAATAACCCCATACTCTAAAGCCTTCTTCACAAGCTCATCGCCGGAGCGACCATGGACATCAAGCAGCAGATGCATGCCCGACCGTTCCCCGATAATGCCGACATGGCTGCCGAGCTGTTCCTGAATCGTACGGAGCAGCATCCGGTGGCGGGATTGGTACAGCTTCTTCATCTTGCGAATATGGCTTTCGAAATACCCTTCCTTCATGAACCGGTACATGGCGGCTTGAATAAGCGGCGATACAGACTGGCTGTAAGCCTGCAGCTTGCTTCTGAAGTTTTGCGCGGCCCGTTCCGGCATCACCATATAGCTTAACCGCACTCCCGGCAGGAACGACTTCGAGAAGGTTCCCAAATAAATAACCTTGTCCCCGGTGTCCAGCGCCTTAAGCGCCGGAATCGGCTGCCCCTGATAACGCAGCTCGCTGTCGAAATCATCTTCGATGATATAGCCGTCCTGCTCATAGGCCCATTGAAGCAGCTTGATCCGGTTGTGGACAGGCATGATCATCCCGAGGGGAAACTGATGGGAGGGCGTCACATATACCATAGCGGCCGTACTGCTCTTCAAGTGCGCCACCGAGATTCCGTCATGTTCCAGAGGCATAGGGATGATCTTTCGCCCCATGTTCACCAGAACCGCTCTAACGCCGTTATAGCCTGGCTCCTCCATCGCAATCTCTTCAGGCAAGGGCAGCAGCTGAGCCAGCAGGCTGACCATCGTCTGAGTCCCGGCGCTTAAGAAAATCTGATCCGGCTCGCATACCACCCCGCGCGACTGGTACAAGTAACGGGCAATCTCGGACCTTAGCCCCTTATGTCCCTGGCGGTCCCCATAGCCGTACACCTCCGTCGTGCATTCCTCCAGGGCATCCACCAGGCATTTCTTCCACAGCCGCACCGGAAAATGCTCAAGCTCAACATCGCCATATTCAAAGTTAATTGCGTTAGGCGGCATCGACTCCGGGCTTGACTCGGCTTCTGGTCTGGCCGGCTTTGTCTCCGCAATCCCCTCAAGCTGGTCCAAGGGCATCACATATAAGCCGCTGCGGAGCCTGCTTTGTATATAGCCTTCCGCCAGAAGCTGCTGATAGGCGGTTTCAACGGTATTTTTGCTGACGGACAAATAAACCGAGAGCTGACGGATCGAAGGCAGACGGTCATTTTCCCGCAGCATGCCCGATTCGATCTGTCCTTTTAAATAGGCAAAAAGCTGCTGATAAAGCGGAATCCCGCTTTGTTTATCCAATTCCGGCGTTAAGCTGATCATTCCGCCACCTCAATCTGTACCCTTTATTTTTAACAAAACTGTACCTTTCGACAGGGACAGATTCCTTCTACAATGATAACACAATGAAACGATAGAAAGGCAGTGAAGCAAAATGTTTCCCATCCGCTTGCAAAAAAGAGCCTGCACCGACGCAGGCAAAATCGAACGTTTCCTGGGGCAGGCCCGGACCGGATTTCTTGGCCTCGCCTCGGACAATGTCCCTTATGTCGTCCCTTTAAACTTTGTCTGGAAAGATAACGCCATCTATTTTCACGGTGCATCCGAAGGTCGGAAGATCGATATGATTGAGAGCAACCCGGCCGCCTGCTTTACGGTCAGCGAAGAATACGGCACCATCGCCGATCCCACGCCTGCCCATGTCGACACCGCCTATATGAGCGCCATTATCCACGGTACCGTCGAGAAAGTCGACGATTGGGACGAAGCGACCGCCGCGATGCAGGTTATGCTGGACAAATACGTTCCCGGCTATTTCGACCGGCCGCTGGCGAAGACTCACCTGGAACGGTACGTCTCCTCAATGGGCAGCAAAACCTCCGTATTTAAGCTGACCGCAAGCTCCCTCTCCGCGAAGGAAAGCGAAGTGAATCCGGCAAAAATGTATTTCGAAGGCCGAAAAAGCCGCGAGGACTAAGCCATTGGGGGCTGTTTCGGTTCAAACTGGACCGGATAATGGGATTATCCGCCCTCGTTAACGATTAGGTCAGCCCTATGGCGGCTAATATGCTTACACGCAAATAAAGAGGATGCTCCAACGAAGGAGCATCCTTTTCACCATTAGTTCTTCAATTCGGGAATTACGTATTGCGGCTCTCTGCCATATAGCGCATCCACCAGGTTGCGGGCCGCTACCATCGCCATGTCGTTCCTCGTCTTCTTGGTTGCCGAGCCGATATGCGGCAGCGTCACCACATTATCGAGCTGAAGCAGCGGATTATCCGGGCTGACGGGCTCCTTCTCATACACATCGAGGCCTGCCGCATAAATCCGTTTCGTGCGCAAAGCCTCAATCAGAGCTGCTTCGTCAACCGTCTCGCCTCGAGATACGTTAATAAAGATCGCCGTCCGTTTCATCCGGTTAAATTGCTCTTCGCCGATCATATGCTTAGTCTCCGGAGTAAGCGGCGTCATTAGAACGATAAAATCCGACTGCTCCAACAGCTCGTTAAGCGCCAGGTAATTTACGCCAAGGCGTTCCTCCGTCTCCGGCTTGCGATTTCGGTTATAGTAGGATACCTCCATATCGAATCCGAATTTGGCGCGTTTTGCAATCTGCTCGCCAATGCGTCCCATGCCGATAATGCCAAGCTTCGCATGATGCACGTCGAGTCCAAACAGCTGCTCGCCAACACCGCGCTGCCATTCCCCTGCACGGACGAGATTATGCAGCTCCGTTACTCTGCGGGCCGCTGCCAGCATAAGGGCAAGCGTCAAATCCGCAACCGTTTCATCCAGCACATACGGCGTGTGCGTGCCGATAATGCCGCGTTTTTTCATCGCGTCCAGATCGTTATGGTTATAGCCTACCGAAATATTGCTGACTGCCTTGAGCTTAGGCGCTGCGCTTAACAGCCGTTCGCTGATGGCATTGCCCGCTGCAAGCAGCCCTTCCACGTCGCCGAGCTTTTCGGCAAGCTCCTGCCCGGTAATCGCTCTCTCCGGGTTTTGCCACATTTCGCAATCGCAATATTGATCGAGGTATGCCTTTACCTCATCGGATACTTTGGATGATATGTACACTTTTGGCCGCATGCCGTCATCTCCTCTCGCGTTCTTACTCTATTATACCTATGTCCCCGCCGATTTGGCGAATGGTTGCCTTTAACGCCGAAGCCCACTACAATGAAGAAGGCAACCTGTCGCCTACGGGCGGCAAGTGCGGAATCAAACTTCAACGTAAGGTGGGACCAGCAAAGGTGGAGCCGTTTAACGAGAAAGTTGTCTATGAAAACCCTTTGTTATCCTTGCGTGTCTGGCAGCCGATCCGGAAGGATGACGATTTCACCAACTGGCATTATCACCGGCAGCTTGAGCTGCTCTATATCATAAAAGGCAGGCTGGATGTGGATGTGGAGGAAGACAGCTACCATCTGGAGCCGGGCGACATCATTATGATCGGCGCTTCCCAGCTGCACCGCGACAAAAGTGTCGGGCATCTCGACTACATCGTCCTTCAGTTCGAGCTGGAGCCGTTTTTCGATCAAAGCACGATTGCTTATATGCGTTATTTCTCCGAGACCGAGAATCCGCTCAGCATGGCCAATTATATTTTTCAAGAGAACGGCAAGGTGAAGAAGCAGATCGGTGACTATATCCGCCAGCTTCATCATGAGGCGGAACGCAAGGAGACCGGCTATGAAATCGCGGTCAGCGTGCTGATCAAGCAGATTCTGCTGACGCTGCTGCGCAACGACAACCGGAAGATGCTCGCCGAGCAGGACGACTTCGACAGACTCCGGCTGAAGCCTGTCCTGGACTACGTCGAGAACCGGCTGACCGACCGGATTCAGGTGGAGGAAGTATGCCGGATCGCCAACATGAGCTATTATTACTTCGTCAAGTTCTTCAAGAAAACAATAGGGATGTCCTTCACCGAATTCGTCAATTACCGGAAGATCAAATGGGCTGAACGGATACTTCTAACGAAGGATCTTAGCATTACCGAGGTCGGGGAGCGGATCGGAATGCCTAACATGGCCCACTTCTATAAGATGTTCAAGAAGTACAACGACTGCTCTCCCAAGCAATTCCAGCGCAAGATGCTGGATTGGAACCGGCAATAGCGCCAACAAAAAAACTCGTCCACCTTATCCCTTTGGTGTGACGAGTTTTTTTGACATGACTAATTTATAACCGACGCCGCGAATCGATTCGATCTGTACGGATTGGCCAAGCTCCAGCTTCTTGCGCAGCGAGCTGACATGGACGTCAACCGTACGCTGGCCGCCGATATAATCAAAGCCCCAGACTACGTTCATCAGATCATCGCGCGTAATAACCATCCCCGGACGTTGTACGAGATACAGCAGCACTTCGAATTCCTTCGGACGAAGCGGAACGGTCTCCCCGTTCAGAATAACTTCGTATTTCTCCGGATAAATCGACAAATCTCCGACGGTAATGACCTTCTCCGAGGTTTCGATCGGCACGCTGTCATCCTGCTGCGTCCGGCGCAATACCGCCGATACTCTCGCGAGCAGCTCCGCCACGCCAAACGGCTTCGTAATATAGTCATCCGCGCCATGCTTCAGCCCTTGAACGACTTCTTCCTCCGCATTGCGGGCGGTCAAAATAATAATAGGCGTCTTAACGCCGTTCTGGCGAAGCCTTGTTAATATTTCAAAGCCGTTCAAGCCTGGCAGCATAATGTCCAAAATAATGAGATCAAAGGTGCGCTGCAAAGCGGTCTGAAGCCCGGTTGCACCATGATCAATGACAGTCGTATCGTAACCCTCTTGCGTCAGATTATACGACAAAAGTCGCGCGAGTGTCGGTTCATCCTCAATAACGAGCACTTTATGTGACATGAGTACCTCCAGCTTGTCCAGCCTGGACACAAATTTTCTACCTTATTTTATCACGATTTCATGAAGAATGGGTAAATTTTTCGGCCGGCTGTTATTGCTGAAGAACGGGCAGCTCGATGACAAATGTCGAACCGACGCCTACCGTGCTTGTCACCGCTATCGTGCCTTTGTGCAGCTCAACCAGATGCTTGACGATCGACAGACCAAGTCCGGTGCCGCCTGAACTTCGGGATCTTGCCTTATCAACCCGGTAGAACCGCTCGAAAATCCGCGGCAGATCCTTCTTCGGAATGCCGATGCCGGTATCGCTGATCTGGATCCGGATATGATCTTCATCGATGCTTGCGATATTAACCGATACTTTACCGCCTTCCGGCGTATAGTTTACGCCATTTGCGATGACATTCATCATAATTTGCCGCAAACGGTCCTCATCGGCTTCCACGTACAAGCCATGCTCCATCTCCAGCTGCAGCTTGATCGACTTCTTCGCTGCCTCAGGCTCCATCATCGTTACCGTTTTCGTCATGAACGAATCCATTTCCACCGGCGAGAAATAGAGCGGAACACGCTTCGATTCGATTTTCGACAAAGCCAGAATGTCCCCGATGAGACGGTTCAGCCTGTCGCTCTCGTCATAAATGATCTGCAGGAAGGAGCGCGCGGTCTCCTCATCGTTCACCGCACCGCCGAGAAGCGTCTCGGCAAAGCCTTTTACCGCTGCGATTGGCGTCTTCAGCTCATGGGATACATTCGCGACGAATTCGCTTCGCATCCGCTCAAGACGACGGATCGCCGTAACGTCCGCAAGCACGAGCAGCACCCCGCTGAATTCCTGGTTCTCCTGATGAATCGGCACCAGGTTAAGCTCAAGCAAGCGCTCCTCCGGGAAATAGAACGTAATCTCCTCGCGGATATGCTCCCGGCCCTCCAACGCTTCCTGAATCAGCTGGGACAGCTCGTATTGCTGCTTGGCCTCCGCATAATTCCTTCCGACAAGCTCGCCGGACGAAATACCGAGGAGTTCTCCGGCACGGCGGCTCATCAGCAGAATCTTGCCGGCAGGATCAATCATCATTACGCCGTTAATCATGTTGTCAAGCACGCTCTCCAGCTGGCTTTCGTTCTGCCGGATTCGCGTCATTTGCACCTCAAGGCTTTCGGCCATCGCATTAATAGCATGACCAAGCTCGCCAACTTCATCCTGCTTCCTGACCTTCACCCTTGCTTTATAATCCATCTGCTTGATGCGCTGGGCCACCTTCGTAATTTGTTCAAGCGGACGGGTTAAGCTTAAGGCGATCCGGTAGCTGATAAAAGCGGCAACAATAAACAACACCAGCAGCCCGATAATCAGAACGGTCCACAGCTGATTGATGCTCTTGTCGACTTCCTTCAGACTCATCGCCAGCCGGATCACATTGGAGTGCGGATCCGAAGGATTAACCGAAAGGGCTACGTACAATAAATTTTCGTTTAAAGTGTCGCTATGTCTAATGGCTCGTCCGATTCCGTTCTTATGAGCCTCCACAACCTCTACCCGCGTGCTGTGATTATCCATCGTTTCCGGAGCATGGTCCGAATCGCCAAGGACGGTGCCGTCGCCTGCTATAAAGGTAACCCTTGTATCGGCATAGGTCTTAAGATTCTCGGCTTCCTTCGTGAAATACGGGAACAATGCCGCGTTATCCCCCTGCTTCCACTCGGTTTTGGCCAGAATGATATGCATCTCGCGGATCATGTTGTCCTCGAGCGCATTGATATGGTTATCCTTAAACGTCTTTGCCATGAAGAGACCGGCCGCGGTTACGGATAACGCAAGGATAAGGATCATGGTTAACGTTAATCGGTTGCGAAAGCTGTTCATGGCCCTTCATCTCCAATTTGCCTATTTGTCACTCGTTTTATCGTACATGCCGTCATGCGGCTTCGCCAGTCTTGTTTTTATTAAGTTTTTGTAAAACGAAATGATGCACCGTAGCGAGCGGCTGCTGCACAAGGATAGACAGCACAACCGGTACGGCAGCTAGAGGGCTGAAGTAGCCCAGCGCCAGCACGATGCCAAGCGAAATATTTCGCATGCCCGTCGCATAGGACACCGTTACCTGCACCTCTTTGCCGCCGAATTTCGCCGTTCCGAGGAACCCTACCGCATAACATACCCCCACCAGAACAATAACAAGCGGGATCAGTTTCAGCATATCGTGCTTCAACTGGTCAACATACGGCGCAATTGCGGAAGCGTTCAGGGCCACCACCGCAACAAAGCAAAGCTTCGAGATTGGCATCGCAACGGGCTTCACCTTCTCCTGAATCCGTCCCTTGCTCAGCTCATACAAAGCTACGCCAACGATGGTTGGCAGAACAACGATAACAAACAGGTCGAACATGATCGGGCCAATCGCGATATCAACCGAAGTATTAAAGAATAAATGAATGCCGTAGGGTACAACGAAAGGACTTAATGCCGAATCCAGCACAACCATCGCAAGCACGAGAGGTACGCTCCCGCCCGACATGCCAACCCATAGAACGGTGGATACTCCAAGCGGAATGATCGTAAACAGCACGAGCCCAACCACGTAAGGCGAGGATGCGCCAAACAAAAGCGAACCAAGCCCGTAGGCAGCCAGCGGTGAAAGCAGATGCGCCAATATAAGCGTCCATAACAATATGCCGGGCTTTTTGATAACTTCATACAAATGCCGGAGCCCGCAGCCAATCCCCATCGTCAAGGTCACATAAGCAAACAAATACGGGACGGCGTCCACCATCGGAGCAAGCGCATCGGCAAAAAGAAAACCCAGGACAAGCGATCCCGGGATCAGCAGAAACATCCATCGTTCGAAAAATCGATTAAACTGCAGGCCAAACTCCCTCGTAAGCCATCCCTCTTTTCTATATGATGTCGATCAACATTATAGCCTTTATAATAGCATACTCCCTGAGAGATAACTGCCCGAAAACAAAGAAAGACACCCGAACATTCCGGCTGCCTCCCTTATATCTTTCCTCATTTCATGTCACCCGTTTCAGCTTGATTCTGTGCGTTTGCGGCTGGCAAGCAGATATGGATCGTAGTCCCTTTGCCTTCCGTGCTTGTGATATCAAGCGTTCCGCCATGCGAATGTATGATTTGCTGAGAAGCCGTCATGCCAAGACCCGTTCCATTCTCTTTAGTTGTATAAAAGGGAGATCCGATCTTCGCGATAAGCTCCTGCGGTATGCCTTTTCCCGTATCGGTCACCTGAATCATAACCGTTTCCTCGTTTGGAAGAGACGCCTTGATATCAAGGAACCCGCCGTTTGGCATCGCCTCCAAGGCGTTTTTTATCAAATTGATAAACACCTGCTTCAGCTGGGCTGCTACACAATGTATGTCCGGCAGACCGTCCAGACCCGATATTCGGATCTCCACGTTATTCATTAAAGCCTGGGAGCCCATCAGCATGTTGACGTCCTGAATAATCTGGCCGATTTGCTCATCCTTGAATTCTTGGGCCTGCGGCTTTGCCAGGCATAACAGCTCGCTTGTAATCAGCTCGATTCTTCGCAGCTCGTCCTTCATAATCGTAAAATAATTGGCGCTAACGCACGATGCGGCCTGTTCGATGAGATGAACGAAACCTTTCAGCGAAGTGAGCGGGTTCCTGATTTCATGAGCAATGGAGGCTGCTAGCTGGCCAACGGCAGTCAATTTTTCCGCTTCCAGCAGCTTTGTCTTGTTTTGTTTCTCTTGCATAATGTTTTTGGCAACGCCAAACACCCCCACGGTTTCATTATTGACGATGATCGGCATGTTCGTTACTTTCACGTCAATAACTTTACCGTTCTTGTGAATCGCCTTTGTTTCATAATGCTGCGTAATTCCCTTTGCCGCCAGCTTGAAGAGACTTTTTGTCTTCTCGAGCTCCTCCGCGGGAATGAGCGGGATATAGGACATCTTCAAAAATTCATCAGCCCTATAGCCTAACAGCTGCTCCATCGCCGGATTGACGCTTAGATAATTCCCTTCCAGATCGAAGGCAAATACCGCATCCGGATTATATTTGAAGAGTGACTCGTAGTGCTGCTCCTTCAGAAGCGACAAGCCTTTTTTCTGCGTGATATCCTGCAGGTAAACGGACAGACCGCTCTCGGAAGGATAAGCTTTTACCTCCAGCCACATCGAGATGGGCGGACAGTAAGCTTCAAATTCGACCCGAACCTGCTCCTGCATCGCTTTAAGGTAATGCTCATAGAAAATGCTATAAACCTCTTTTGGATACACACTCCATATGCATTGGCCAATCGCTTCTTCCGGCGTGCAAGAAAAAAATTTGGCTGCTTCTTTATTCATATAAGTAAATTTCCAGGAGTTATTGAGAGCAAAGACGGCATCTGTTATTCGATTAAGAACCTCGCTTCGTTCAACATAATGGCTCATATTTCCTACTCCTTGTGCGAAAATAATTTACCCATAATAAAAAACCTAAATATAAGCCGCATATTGCTGCTTTTATTTAGGCTGATGTCCAGCGATCTATCTGGTTCATTACCGCCGCCAATTATTGATTCGGATTTAAAATGAACACCATGACGCTTTTATCCAGATGGAAATCCCAGTCAACAAACAGATCCATAACCTTTGCGTTTAAAAACTCTTGAAAATGACCGTTGTTATGCAGATGCCCTTTTTCAAGATTGCGCTTGGCCAGTCTCAAGCTTTCTTCATGTCCGATCCGGATCAATTCTTTTTCGATGCTGATCAGAATTCCCACCCGAATAACGAGTAGAGTTCTATCGTTGATCAGGCAAGAATACAATTCGTCCGGGCGTTTCTGAACCTGCTGGCTGATTAGACTGATTTCGTGCTGAAGCTCATCTTTCCCCGTGTATTCGCAACCGAGCAAGGGTTGGCCTTGGGCATCCCGACCTTCAACGCCAACCATAACGCCCGAATGATTGTGAAGGCCCCAGTCATAATAAAACTCCTGAATATCCATGCCTGCCAGAAGCAGCAGGTAGGCTTTGATCTCGGGAATCAACGACTTCATTAATAGATCTCTGGTCGATTGAATCGAGTGGATTTGATCTTGCTCAAGAAGAATCTTCTCCGTCGGCGACAGGAAGTTTCTTAGATATAAAACGACAAACGGCCGATTGATGCTGACATAAATGGACTGCGGTCCTCTCCCGAAAGCCTCTCTCAGCAATCTGCCAACATAGCTCGCTATTTCGGTTTGAGCTTCTTTCTCCAAGATCATTCATCCTTAATTTAGGCAAAAGCATTATTTCTTCCGCCCCAGATTTATTGTAGTAATATATTCGGAATAAAACAATCGAAACTTTACCTATTATTTGCCTTTTTCCGCATCCTATCCGTTTCTTCATTTATGATCGGGATTCAAAATAAAGACGATAACGCTTTTATCCGCATGAAAATCCCAATCTACGAACACATCTAAAATCTGCGACTTGATAATCTCCTGGAAGCGGCTGCTGTTTATTAGATAGTTTTTTTCAAGATTACGTTCCGCCAGCTTCAAGCTTTCTTCGAACCCAAGGCGGATCAATTCCTTGCCGATACTGATCAATATTCCCGTTCTGACGACCAGGAGTGTCCGGTCATTGATCATGTAGGAATGGGTTTCATCCGGCTTCTTTTGGATTTGGTGACTGATGCGATCGATTTCATCGTGCAGCTCCTCTTTCCCCGTATACCGTTCCTGCGGTCTGAACCGCAGAGTCTCATCTTCCGCTTCTATGCCAACTAGGATTCCGGAATGATTATGAAATCCCCAGTCATAATAAAACTCCCTAAGGTTCATATCCGCCAGCAGTAATAGATAAGCTTTAATTTCCGGTATCAACGATTTCATGACAAGGTCACGGGTATGCTGCACGGAACTCAACTGATCCTGCTGAAGAAGAATCTTTTCGGTTGGCGATAAGAAATTTCTCAAATAGATGACGATAAACGGGCGGCTGATATTCACAAAAATCGATTGCGGCCCTTTTCCGAACGCTTCCCGAAGCAGTCTACCAATGTGACTCGCAATTTCCTTTTGAATTTGCTTTTCATTCTTTTCCAAAAAATCCATCCTTAGTTTTAGGTAAACCTGCTTTTTTACCTTCAATATGTAATCGTAATAGAAACAAAAAAAGCCTAAATAAAAGTTGTAAGAAACCAACTCTTATTTAGGCTTATGTCCAGCTCCGTCTCTGGTTCATTAATGCCGAATTAGTCGTTAACCGCAAAAAAGCAATTTAAAAAGGCAAAAGCTTTATTTCCTTTACCCTAGCATTATTTTAATGATTTTTTATCATTTAAACAAGAAAAATTTCGAGTGCTTCATGCCGAATTACGCCATACCCGCCTCAATTGCCGCCTTGTTTTCCGTAATCATGCGGATGGCCCAGTCATACACTCCTCTATCGGGATACCTTCGATAGTCGCATTCCAGGGCGGAGATGAGGAACAAGTACATATCGTACCACCTTGAGCGCACCTTCTCGCTGTCGTTCAGCCCCGACATGCCGTACCCTTGGAGAAAGGAGGAATTCAAATGGATTGACCGGAAACCGGTCTCCATGAGCGGATCCGCCCATAGACATCGCTCGAAATCAATCAGCCCCGTTACGCGGCCGTCTTCAATAAAGACATTGCCCGCCCACAAATCCCAATGAATAAGTCTTGGCCTTTTGACCTCCGCGAAGAATGGCGCATCCCGAACAAGCAGTTTATGAAGCGTTCCGGCATCAACCGGCAGCGCGATATTTAGCCGTTCCGCATCCCGGACGGCATCCTGCAGCATGCTGCCGAACACGTCAATCCAGACGTTTCCTTGCCGCTCCGGCTGACCGAAATATCCGAAACGCTCCCCGGCGATTTGATTAATCCTCGAGTTAAGTTGTCCAACCTGCCGATCGATCGCTGCTCTCGCCGTTTCTCCAAGCTCGTTAGAGACCGAATAATAGCTGCACCCCTGAAGCTTCTCCGAGAAGAAGTACTCCGAACCGCACAAGCTGCGGCTGGGATCATAGAACAATACGGACGCAACAGGCAGGTCTGTCCGTTCGGCAATGAGCCGAATCGCTTCAACTTCACTGAACAGGATGTTATGCTCGTGCGTCATAACATTGGTATCCGGCGGCGGCGCAACCTTCAGTACCGTCTGGCGGCCGTCGGACAAGTCAACACCGTAAGCCGCATTGAAGAAGCCCTCCTTCAACTCGACAATTCGGTCTGCGGATAGGCCAGGGAACGCTTTCCTGGTCATCGCTTCGATGGTTTCCCGCGGCAACTTATATTTCGTTATGCTTTCCATAGGAATTCCCCTCCTTCATGCCAGCCCGAGAAACAGAGAACCGCCGAGGTAAGATAACGTCGGCGGCCAGTCTAGTTGCCCTAGCATTGGCTATTCAAATATCGGCTTGCCTTCCGTGCTCTAAATCCCCGCCAGCTCAGCCACCTGCATCGGGTTAAACGCTCCTTCGAACACCTGCAGCTCATCGAGCTGGCCTTTGAACGGAGTATCCCACCAGTTGACGCCCAAGCTGAAGACCGAGTCTGTGCCGGTGAAGATATCCGGGAAGTTCGAGCCGGTGAACTTCAGTTCCCCGTTCACATATACTTTCAGCGTGCCGTTATCGACCGAGTAAGCGAGATGCGACCATTTGCCGGCCGGAATCGTCACACCTGCAATCCCGTCATACCAGACGCCGCTGCCTGACCATACCATCGTGTTATTGCCAACCGGTCCTTGAGGCACAAGGCTGACCCAATTGTTGCCGTCCTTCGCGCCAAAGAAGGTTGTCGTATAAGTCGTAAGCTGGTCTGGCTTCACCCACAGCGAGACCGAATATTGATTGCCGGCAATCAACTTGTTCGGCAGACGCACGCCTGATGCTCCATCCAATACTAACGCATTGCCTTCGATGCCAGCCGTATAAGAGATTGATCCACCCGAATTGTCAATCCGGTTGCCGGTTACGGTACCGGCGCCAAAGCTGCCGGTCGACTCTGTCAGATCGTTCTCGAACGAATATTTCGCCGCCAGCTTCGCAGCTTCATATGGAAGCACCGTTAGGGTGAAGCTCTTCGTACCCGTTACGCTTCCCTTCTGAATCGATGCGGTAAGCGTAATAACCGCAGACTCGGCTCCAGGCATCGGTCGAACAACAACCCCCGCAGACGATACGACGTCTTCATTGCTTGAAGTCCAAGCAATAGAAGCATGCCGAGTCCCCTCGGTAGGCAGATCGAGGTCCGCAATTACGCGGCTTGTATCGCCCACATTCAAATCAGCGATAATATCGGCCACAACCTCCGAATCCGTCTTCTCCTCCTGCTTGCTCCCCCATACTGCAACGCCGTCCTTTGAAATCGCTGTAAAGGTCATTACAAACCTCGCAGCTGTTGGGTCCCAGCCTTTGACAAACACGCCTTTATACGTTACGCCATCCAAGGTCAGCTCCGCCTCATTGCGCCCTGTCGCCTTCCATGTCCCTTTCGTGTCACCAGTCACTTTATTGTTCTTGGTCAGTGTAATATAGCTGGACTCTACGATGTCCGCCGTTGTGCCTTTGCCATGGTTAATGAATTTGTACTCCCCAGTCAAATCCTGACGGTTCACCTTCTCGAGCGATTCTCCTGCATAGCGGTATGGCGTGACAACCGGCCAACCGTCCTTGTTCATGAACATCTGATGCACGCGAACCTCATGGATCTCGCCTCTTTGCGGGAAGCGTGTATGGAAGACAAGAAACATTTTGCCGGTATCCGGGTCCTGATAGAACGAGTTATGTCCCGGAGACACGTAGCCGTATCCGATTCCCGTGCCCGGATCGCCCACCTCGCGCTTGAACAGAAAGTTGCCCATCAGCTTGTTGCCAAAGGCAGAATGATCGGTATCGCCTGGAAGCACCGCGTCTTTGCCTGCCGCATCGACGAATGGTCCATCCGGATTTTTGGAGCGGTAGAGCCTCATATTGTAGCCGCCGTCAGCGCCAAGCCAGCCGAGCGTCTCAAACAGATAGTAATAATCCGTCTGCTTGTTATACACCATATATGGACCTTCACCGGATTTATAGTAACCGCCGGCGATCTTTGTACCGAAGTAACGGTCAACCAGTCTGCCGTCCGCCGTAGTAGAGTCCGTACCCGGGTAAATCGCTTTGCCGGTGGCAGGATCAATCTCCAGCGTGAAAATGCCGCCAGACCATGAACCGTACGTCATCCACAGCTTTCCTTCCTTATCCCGCAGCAGCTGCGGATCGATGGCGTTAGGATAATTAATATTCGCGAACGAGCCGTCCCCATTAAACCATTTGTCGCTTGAGCCGCTCAACTTGCCGTCTTCGATCAGCTGCGGAATATTCGTGTTCGTCCATTTCTTGTTGATGACGCTGTTTGCATCGTATGCATCACCGGCTGTAAAGCCGGAATAGACAATCGTGCCCACATACGTATAAGGTCCTTCGATATTTTTGGACACGGCATAGCCGATTGCCGAGCGGATATAGGTGGATGAAGTGCAGTAATAAAGCAAGTACGCGCCTTTAGTGCCGTCTGCGTTTACGTAGTCCTTGTTCCAGATGACATCAGGCGCCCAGACGGAAAAGCCGCCTTTGCTGTCGGAATCATTTTCCCCCGCCCATTTGAACGAAGCTGCCAGGTTGTTCGATAAATCTCCGAAAATCACGTTGTTAGGCGTTGTATAACCGTTCGTAAACGTCGTCCAATTCATCAGATCCGTCGATTTGGCCGCTTCGATATGCGAACCGAATACATAGAACGTATCGCCTGCTTTTACGATGGATGGGTCATGAACCGAGACATTGCTGAACGTTGGGGCAGCAGGCTCTCCTCCTTCACCGGGTTTATTGCTCGAAGCCCCGCTGCCCATCACCGTGATAGGAATCGTTAAGGTTAATATAAGCAGAAGCAAAATCAGTTTGTACGATTGTTTGACCATTGTCGTAAACCTTCTCCTCTCCATTAAACAAAAATCAGCCTGGACAGCGGCAGCGCCACCTTGGCGAAGCTTATAAGTTATTCAAAAACCGGCTTGCCTTCCGGACTCCACTCCAGCTTTCGGATGAACGTGTGACGATTCGGGTCGTAGAGCGGATCGCCAATAATCTCCTTGTACGTGCGGGCGTGGAAGACAAGAATGTCGTCTTTACCGTCTTCCGACTTGGTAAAGCTGTTATGGCCCGGTCCATACAAGCCGCGTGCCTCATCCGTCTTTAGCACGGGCTGCGGCGATTTCGTCCAGGAATCCGGATTCATCAGATCGGCTTCTTCCGACGCTTCAAGCAGCCCCATGCAGTAATGATGATTTGTCGCGCTGCCTGAATAGGAGATGAAGATACGTCCGTCACGCTTTACGACAGCCGCCCCTTCATTCACGAGGAAGCCGATCACTTCCCAGTCATGCTCCGGCTTTGTCAGCATGACACCGTCTGCCGCCAGCGTCCACGGGTTTGCCATAGGCGCGATATACAGGTTGGAGTTGCCTTTGATATCCGGATCCTTCTGGGCCCAGACGAGGTAACGGGTACCGCGATGCTCGAATGTCGTTGCATCAAGCGCGAACGATTCCCACATCGTCTTGATTTGGCCTTTCTCGACCCACTCGCCTTCAAGCGGATTCGTCGACGCGTTCTCCAGCACGAACATGCGGTGATCGAATAATCCCTCGTTCGTCTCCGTCGTGCGGGCTGCGGCAAAGTAGATATACCACCTACCTTCGATATAATGAATTTCCGGCGCCCAAATGTTTGCGCTCATCATGCCGGATTCGTGCTTTCGCCAAGCGACGACCGGCTCCGATAGCGCGAGTCCGGCGATCGTATTCGAACGTCTCACTTCGATCCGGTCATATTCCGGAACCGAAGCGGTAAAATAGTAGAATCCGTCCTCATGCTTGTAAATCCACGGATCGGCGCGCTGCAAAATAATAGGCTGTTCGGTTGCCTGCATCGTTTTCTGTTCCGTCATCGACTCTCTCCCTCTCTATCTTGCCTTTGTTATCGTCTTGCACCCCACATCGCGACGCCTTCCTTGGACAGGACCGTGAATGTCTCCGTCCACGCCTCCGCCGCCGCATCCCACGACCGGAGCCAATAACCGTCATAGTTCACGCCGGCGATTGTCAGCTTCAGACCCGCTTCCCCGTTCAATCGCCATTCACCGCTAACGGCACCAGACACGGTGCCGTCCGTCTCAAGCCGGATTGATGACGATTCTTTCAGCTCCGCCGAGATATCCTTCCCGTGGTTCACAAGCTCATAATCTCCTGCAATCGTATCTTTACCAACTTTCCGGAGTGTCTCGCCGGCATACCGGAACGGCGCAACAACCGGCCAACCGTCCGCGTTCAGGAAAAACTGATGGACCCGGATCTCATGCTTCTCTCCGCTGTAAGGGAAGCGCGAATGGAAGATTAAAAAATATTGTCCGCTTTCCTCATCGTAATAAGCCGAGTTGTGACCCGGCGACACATAACCGCTCTCACGTCCTTCACTCGCCGGATCGTTCCACAGATGGTTGCCCATCAGTTTTGTGCCAAACGGCTCGATCGTACGGTCATCGAACAGCGGAAGTGACGGATCTGCCTTTGCCTCAATCATCTCTTTGCCCGCGGCATCAACATATGGACCGTCCGGATTTTTCGACCGAGCAACACGAATGTTGTAGCCGCCTGCCGCATCAAGCCCGCCGAATGAAAGGAACAGATAGTAGTAATCCGAATCCGGGCTGTACAGCATATACGGGCCTTCGATTCGGCTATGGTTGCCGCCGAGCAGCTTCTTGCCGTACCCTTGGTCAGGCAAAGGCTTGCCCGTCTTTTCATCCATTTCCATAATATAAATTCCGCCCGAATACGATCCGTACACCATCCACAGCCTGCCGTTTTTGTCGAAGAAGACGTCGG
Source organism: Paenibacillus sp. MMO-177 (assembly GCF_037147795.1). Classification (NCBI taxonomy): domain Bacteria; kingdom Bacillati; phylum Bacillota; class Bacilli; order Caryophanales; family Paenibacillaceae; genus Paenibacillus; species Paenibacillus sp. MMO-177. Next base: position 253,649 of record NZ_JBBCUR010000005.1, read on the forward strand.
GATCAACAACGTTCGGATGGATGGTCGCGTCATAGATCTCCCCATCCTCGCTCGGCTCCCCCCACATGCCGGACTTGAGAATGATGCCCAGATCCTTATACGGCCCTTCGATGTCATCCGCCACGGCCACGCCCATTGCCGAGAGCGGCGAATCGCCGCGGCATGCATTGTAATACATATAATACTTGCCGTTGGAGAGCTGAATGACATCCGCGGCCCAAAGCGTATCGGTCTGGGCCCATTCGAATGTCTCGCGCAACTCCTCTGTCACATTCGGAATGAGCGGATTGCCGTCGGCCGCGCCGGATGCGATAAGCTCCCAATTCATCAGATCGGTTGATTTCGCTGCCGCCAAATGTGAACCAAACACATAAAAAGTGCCGTCTTCCGTTCGAATGACGGACGGATCATGGACGGATGCTTCCGCGAACACTGGCGTGCCTTCCATCTTGCCTTCTCCGTTGTTCCCCGCATCGCTGCAACCGCCCAGCAGCAGCGCTGCCGTCAAAGCCGTGCCGATACCCGTCCACAGACGACGATATCTCCCCGCCGCGCGCGCCATTATACGTTTGGCGTCAGCCGCACAACCGCTGCCGATGCCGGAGGCAGCTTAACGGACAGCTTGCCGTCCGCCCAGTACGCTTCGTTAAGCGGCCGCTGCGCAACCCGGTTTGGCTGATCGAATGTATTATGGGCGTGAATGTCATCCGCCGCGAGAAGGGAACCGCTAACCGTATACCCTGAAGACGATCCGCGCAGCTCGAAACACAAATCCGACGACTTTAATGGATCAAGGTTTGCGAGGCTAACGCTGATGATGCCTTCCTTGATCGAAGCGGATACGGTTACCTGCGGCAGCTTCTTGCCGAAGCCTTCGTATTCGCCGAAGGAGCCATGAATAGCAAGTGCCTCGGCATCCTGATGCACCTTGAACATCTCAAGCACATGGTAAGTTGGCGTAAGCAGCATTTGGTCGCCTTCCGTCAGAATGACCGCTTGCAGCACGTTAACCATCTGAGCGAGATTCGCCATATGAACACGGTTGCAGTGCTTGTGGAAAACATGAAGATGAATGGCTGCGACAAGCGCGTCGCGCATCGTATTTTGCTGGTACAGGAAGCCTGGATTCGTGCCCGGCTCGGCGAGGAACCAGGTGCCCCATTCGTCAACGATAAGACCTACGCGCATCGCAGGATCGTACTGATCCATGATGGTGCTGTGGCGCTTAATCAATTCGTCCATATGAAACGCCTTGACCATCGTTTCCGCCCAATCTTGCTCATCAAATTCCAATGCCGATTTCTTCTCTTCCCATCTGCCCGGAATCGTATAATAATGAAGGCTTAGACCGTCCATGACATGGCCCGCCTTGCGCATTAACACCTCCGTCCAACGATAGTCGTCAATGTTCGCACCGCCCGCGACCTTATAAATACGGTTGTCGCCATATTGTCTGACATAGGTCTGATAATTGCGATACAGGTCCGCGTAATATTCCGGCTCCATGTTGCCGCCGCAGCCCCAATTCTCGTTGCCGACTCCAAAATATTTCAGCTTCCACGGCTCTTCCCGGCCGTTCTCCCTCCTCAGGTTCGCCATCGGCGACTCGCCGTCAAATGTCATGTATTCGACCCACTCGCTCATTTCCTGAACGGTACCGCTGCCTACGTTGCCGCAAATATACGGCTCCGCGCCCAGCAGCTCGCACAACTGGAAAAACTCGTGCGTGCCAAAATGGTTATTTTCCACTACGCCGCCCCAATGAGTATTCACCATCCTCTTCCGAGCTTCGCGGGGGCCAACGCCATCCTTCCAATGGTACTCGTCTGCAAAACAGCCCCCGGGCCAGCGGAGGTTCGGAATATTCAGCTTGCGCAGCGCCTCAAGCACGTCATTGCGGATCCCCTTCGTATTCGGAATCGCGGAATCCTCGCCAACCCATAATCCTTCATAAATGCAGCGGCCCAAATGCTCCGCGAAATGTCCATAGATATGACGGTTGATCTTGCCGACCTTCCAGTCCGTATGCACAACGATATGGTTAGTAGTCATCGTTTGGTTTGTCTCCTTTTTCTATATAAAAAGCAATAATCATTTATTAGCCTTTAATACCCGTCAAAGCGATACCTTCAATAAAGAAACGCTGAGCGAAAGCAAACAAGAGCAATGTGGGCACTAGCGCAACGACCGCACCGGCCATAATAAGCGTCCATTCTGTTGCGTAGTAGGACGAGAAGGAAGCAAGCTCAAGCTGAAGCGTGTATTTCTCCGGAGTATTCAGGTAAATCAACGGACCCAGATAGTCGTTGTATCCTGCATTAAAGGATAGAATCCCTTGCGTAATAAGGGCCGGCTTCGTAAGCGGAACAATAATCTTCATAAAAATGCCAAACGGATTCATGCCGTCGATCTTCGCTGCATCCTCAAGCTCGTCAGGGAGCTGCTTAATGAATTGGCGGAAGAAGAAAATCGTCATCGGCGCACCAAACATGCCGGGAATGATAAGCGGCTTCCAGCTGTCGGTCCAGCCAAACGTCTTGAACATAATAAATGCCGGAATCATCATGACCGCACCGGGAATAACCATTGTGCCAACGAGTGTCATAAACAGCTTGTCGCGCCCCGGGAAGCGAAGCTTTGCGAACGCGTAAGCAGACAGCGCACAGACAAACAGTCCGATCAGGAGCGTTGGGATGACCACAATCATCGTGTTGAAGAAGCCTCGAATCATATGCGCATCCGTAAAAATTAACTTGTAGTTCTCCCAGGCAAAGGCTGAAGGTATCCACTGCGGCGGATACGAGAACACTTCGCCGTCCGGCTTAAGCGAAGTAGACAGCATCCACAGGAAGGGTACCGCCATAATGACGCCGCCGATGATCATTAGCAGGTAAACTACCGTATTGACGAGCGCTGCACCTGTTTTCACCTTGCGGCCAGTTATTGTACTCATGATTCGTCCCCCTCCTTAGTTATAGTGGACCCACCGCTTGGACAGCAGGAAGTTGATTAGAATAACAAACATAATAATGATGCCGATAAACCAGGCGATTGCCGACGCGTAACCCATCTCGCTGTACTCGAAAGCAACGGTGTACAGGTAATACACGATTGTTGTCGTGGAGTAATTCGGCCCTCCGCCCGTAAGCAGCTGGAAACGGGGGAAGTCCTGAAGCGCGCCAATCAGCGAGGTAATCAGAATGAAGAACGTCACCGGCGAAATTCCCGGTACTGTAATATGAATGAATTTGTTCCAGCCGTTAGCTCCGTCCACCGTAGCCGCTTCGTACAGGGACGACGGGACATTGCCAAGCGCTGCAAGATACAGGATAATGCTGACGCCCATGCCGCCCCAGACTCCTTGGATGATGATGGCGATCATTGCCCAGTTCTCGTCGACAAGCCATGCCGGCGGATTCAGGCCAAGCTCGCTCAGATAGTAATTGAGCAGCCCGAAATCGGCATTAAAAATCCATTGCCAGATCATCGCAAGCGCAACCATGGAACAGATCGTCGGAAGGAAAAACATCATCCGGAAAAAGTTTCTGCCGCGCAGCTTCCGGTCGAGCAGCAGCGCGATAATCAGGGAGACCATCATACCGATCGGAACACCAAGTGCCGCGTAGAACGTATTCAACAACGTTTTCCATACAAGCGGATCGTTCGTCAGCGCGCGTCTATAGTTCTCAGCGCCTGTAAAATCGGCAGGCTGGCCGAAGCTAAAAGTCGTGAAGCTCATATAAAGTGAATTGATTAACGGATACAGCAAAAACACAAGCGCGCCGATGAACGGCGGTGCGATGAACAGGAATCCCCACCATTTCTCGCTGCGATAGAGCGACTTGCGCTTCGCCGACTTGACTGTAAGGTCCTTCACAGGGCTGGCCCCCTTCTTCCCTAAGTTGTTCTTGATAAAATGGTGCAGCGCGTCCGCACACGGCATCGGCGTTGCACCATGTCGTTATGAATTATTGAAAGAGTTCCGGATTGCCTTCCTTCAGGTCTTTCTCAATCTGCGGCTTCAGCTTCGTAAAGTAATCGACCGCCGATTCCTTGCCGGTCCAGAACTTGCCGAGGTTTTGGTTCAGCGTATCAAGCCATTTGCCGTTCGGCAGGTACGTCCACGGACCCGGCTGCTGGCTTTCTCCCGCCTTGACGAACACTTCAGGATGTTCCGGCTTTTGGCCAGGCTGCGTGTATACTTCGTCGTCGGACATCGATTTGAAGTTGGGAATCTGGAAGCCAAGCTCCGTCATCTTCTTTTGGCCTTCAATACCGGAGAAGAATTCAACCAACTTGAACGCTTCCTCCGGATGCTTCGACTTCGCGTTTACCCCAAGGCCAACCGAACCGGACCAGCCGTTTGTCCACGATCCGTTATTGGACGGAATCGGAGCGACATCCCAATCAAACTTCAGCTTGCGGTATGTAGGCACCATCCAGCGACCGCCCGTAATGGTCGCAAGCTTGCCCGCCTCGAACATTTGACCATCGTTCATCGATTGCAGCGCGCGGGAATCCGGTACAACTTTTTGCGTATTCGTCAGATCGTAGATGAACTGCATCGCATCGGAAGCCGCCTTCTCATTCAAGGTAAACTGTTTGCGGTCATCGCTTAGTATCGTTCCGCCATTGCCCCAAACGAAGCCTTCCCACCATACCGGACCTGCGCCGTAGATGTCGGTCTTGCCGTCACCGTTCTCGTCGACCGTCAGCTTCTTCCACATCTCAAGCGCTTGCTCCCAAGTCATAGGCGTATCTGCGCTTGGGTATGGAACGCCCAGCTTGTCGAAAATCGTTTTGTTATAGTACATCACAGTCGGGCCAATATCTTTCGGAAGCGCATAGTAGCCGCCTGTTCCCGTGATTTTGCCATCGTAACGGTAACGGCTCAGACCGCCTTCCCACATATCATTGAGGTCCAGTTTGTCGCTTGCCTCAACGTACTTCGTAATATCGAGGAACGCGCCTTGCTTTACCCAGCGCGGGAAGTCACCGTCACTTGTGAAGATCACATCCGGCGCGGAGTTGCCGGCAATCATGGTATTCATCTTCGTTGTATAATCGTTAGGAATGTGAATGAATTTGACTTTAATATTCGGATTCGCTTTCTGGAATTCGTCGAGTACCGCTTCGAACACTTTGCGCTCGTCCGGCGCTCCCCATGAAGAGATGGAGATCTCGACTTTCTCCGCCGGCTTCTGTTCCTTCTCTTTATTGCTGTCGGCAGCCGCGTTCGTACTCGCCTCAACATTGTTGCTTTTGGTCCCCTTATTCCCCGCATTATTGCTGCTGCATCCCGTAACCGCCATCACGGCAATCAGCGTAAGCATCAAAATCGAACTTTTTTTCATTTGTTTCACAACCTCCTTAGGATTATAAAGCGAATGACAGGCCCCCATAATAGCGCTTACATGTTTGTTCCGAAAAAAGTCATCCTCCCTTCGACTCAACCCATAGTATTTAACAAATGTGTGAAGTATTTCGTAGATGACTGTGTCATTAAGCATGTTAAAACGATCCCCCCGTTTTGTCAACGCATTTTTGTGAAGTGTTTCATATTTTTATTAAATTCTTTGAACATTAATTCAAAAATTTAAATGACTGTTACACACTCTTGTCAGAGTTCAATCCGATAAGGTATATTTAATACAAAAATGAACTATCGGAAGAGGTCCCATGGAGACAATCGTATCGGAGAATAATCTCCCCCTGTTCGAAGCATTGGCCAGCAACGTCCGAATCAAGATTATTGAACTGCTCGGACAAGAGCCTATGATCATGAAAGACTTGGCTGCCGCGCTTGGACTCAGCAATTCCATCATTACCATGCACGTGAAGAAACTTGAGAAGGCCGATCTGGTCCGCACCGAGATGATTCCCGGCAAAGGTGCGTCGCAAAAGCTTTGTACCTTGGTCGCCGATCGGATCGAGCTTGTATTCCCAAGCAAAGGGCTGATTCCGCGCAACTTCCATATTTCCAACATCTCGATCGGACATTTCACCGATTTCGACGTCAAACCGACATGCGGCCTGGCGTCCAAATACAAGATCATCGGCGGCGGCTTCGACGACCCGCGGTACTTTCTTGACCCGGAACGCGTCGACGCGAAAATATTATGGTTCTTGAAAGGCTTTATCTCGTACAAAATCCCAAACTACCTGAAGCCGGATGAAGAACCCGAGGAGCTCGAGATAACGATGGAGCTGGCGTCCGAGGCCCCGCTTTCCAATGAGCATTGGCCGTCCGACATCTCATTCTCTTTCAATGGATTTCCGATCGGCAAATGGACGAGCCCCGGGGACTTTGGCGGAACGCGCGGCAAGTATACGCCCGAGTGGTGGAACATCGAAATGAATCAATACGGCCTGCTCGTCCATATCCGAATCAACGGCGACGGTACGTTTATTGAAGGTACGAAGGTTTCGGACTACACGATTGCCGACGTCGATATTAACCGGCTGCAGTGGGATCTGAAGCTTGAAGTAAAGGAAGACGCGAAGAACATTGGCGGCCTGACCATTTACGGTGCCGGCTTCGGCAATTACTATCAGGATATCGTCAGCAAGCTTACTTACATTGACCGCAAGAAATTGAAATAAACTTGCCTATACAACAAAAGAGACAGCTTCGCATATCACTACGCGGGCTGTCTCTTTTGTTCGATTACCGTCACGGCTTAACGCCGTTCACGATCTGCGACACCTCTTCGGTAACCTGATTGCCCCCCAGCTCCTTCCACTGCAGGACGAAATCATCAAATGCTTCCACCGGTTTGTCTCCAACAATAATCTGCAAATACGTGTCATTTTCCAGCTTCTGAAGAGCATCCCACTTCGCGTCCATCGTTGGCGTCGTACCGTAATAAAGGCTGCGCACCTTCATCACGGATGCAGCCGGTGCCGGGAGAGAAAGGACGCACCCGCTGAATGAAAACCGTCCGGTGTTATCGGACGGTTTTCTCCCCGCAGTGAACCATTTTCTCCTTACGGAGAAAATGCCGCTCTTTGGGTCGGTCCTTGGACCGTTGCCTGCCCCAGAATACCTCACCGCTAGAAAGCCGTTGACCACCCCATTGCCTCCATGCCCTCTGCCCGTGGTCATCCCATTGCAGTCGAGCCCTCTAGCCGTGGCCATACGAATGCTGCTTCTTCCTCTCAGGCCGTAAGCCATCGGCCCCTCGGCCGCGAGGCTAACGAAACTACGTATCGTTATTTCGCCTAATTTTGCTGTTTCCAGATTCTAACGAAACGTAGTATCGCTATTGGGCTGCATTTGCTCATTGGGCGGGCTTTTTTCAGCTAATAACGTGTCTACGTTTCGTTAGAATTCCGAATGCCCTCTTTTCGGGCAAATAAGGATATGTAGTTTCGTTAGGATTTACCCCATGTATGTGGGAGTCTGCTGAATTATGGTAGGATATAGTAAAACAAACATAGCTGCACGGGGATTAGAGAGGAGTTTGCGAAACAGATGGAAAGTCATTTTTTTGCCTATATGTACCGCCTGAAATATATTGAACGCTGGAGTCTGATGAGAAATACGACCAAGGAGACCGTTGCGGAGCATTCCTTCCACGTTGCGCTGCTTGCCCATATGCTGTGCGAGATCGGCAACAGCTTCTTCGGGCGCAGCTATAATGCGGACCGCGCCGTAACGCTGGCCTTGTTCCATGATGCGACTGAAGTCTTTACCGGCGATATTCCGACTCCCGTGAAGCATCATAATCCGAAAATGCTCGCAAGCTTCCGCGAGATTGAAGCAATGGCGGCGGAACGGCTGCTCGGCATGGTGCCGGAGCCGCTTCAAGCCTCGTACGCTCCTCTTCTCGGCAAGCCTGGAAGCACGCTGTCCGAAGAAGACCAGCTGCATCACAAAATCGTAAAAGCTGCCGACCTGCTGGACGCTTACCTGAAATGCTTGACCGAGGTATCTACCGGCAACCGGGAATTTCTCGTGGCCAAAGGGCAGACGGAAGCTGCCATCGAGCAGCTCGGGCTGCCGGAGACGGAGTGGTTCCTCGCCCATATGGCGCCAAGTCTCGGCATGACGCTGGATGAATTATCGTAAAGAGCAAAGTTTACCTAAGCTGATAAATAGAGTAGAATCCAAGGCTGGTGAGTCTTATGTTCAGTCAAAGCACAAAAATCGGCCTCCCGTAGGAGACCGATTTTCTTATATTTCCTGCCATAGCCGCTTCACGTTATCCATGGCAATGCGGGAGGCCATGCGGCACTCCTCCATCCCTTCGAATTCGACAGTCAGATAACCATCGTAGCCGGATTGCTTGATCAGACGGAAGATTCGCCGGAGGTCGAGATCGCCGTGGCCAACAATCGCGCCGCGCAAATACGTGCCGTGGGCAGACTTGAACCAATCGCCGCCGCCCGGAGACTCGTCGCTAGGCCGTATGTAGAAGTCTTTGATGTGGAGCAGCGAAGCATACGGCAAGCTGCGGCTCACGCCAACGAGCGGATTCTCGTCGACGCACAGGAAGTTGCCAACGTCTAGCGTCGTCTTGAAGTTCGGGCTGTTCACCTCATGCAGGACGCGCAACACGCGGTCGCTAGCCTGCACGCTGAAGCCGTGGTTCTCGATGGTTGTCGTAATGCCGTACGCCGCGGCGTAATCGGCGATCAGCCGGCTTCCCCTGACCATGTGGTGCAAATTCTCCTCGAACCATTGGATCGTCATGCTCTCCGGCGGAAGGGTAAACGCCGTCACGTCGTGACGCATGTGCTTCATGCCAAGCCTATTAACCAGATCGACGTGTTCCTTAACGCGCGCGATTTCGCCTTGGAACGCTTCCTCGCTGTCCTGCACGAAGTTGGCCGGCATCGAATAATTGGACAACTCAATTCCAGCAATCTTCGCCTTCTCCCGGACAGCGTCCGCAAGCTCAGGCTGGTCGACAAGCGTAAAGCCGTAAGGCACGATTTCCATATGCTCCCCGCCGTTCCCGGCAATCCAGTCCACAACGTCAAGCACCGACATGTCCCCTGCTTTAAGCGCGGGGAGCAGACTGTACGTGCTTAGTCCTACCTTCATATCGTCCCCCTATCTCCGCGAAGCCCGTCATGAATTGCATTCAGCAGCCGGCGGGTCCGGTCGCAGCCGAATTCCCAGAACATCAGACCGGCTAGGCCGTTAGCTTTTACATAATCGCACTTGTGCCGGATCGATTCCTCATCGTCGTAAGAGATAAAGCTTGAACCGTTAAACAGATAAGGCGCGCGAGCTTCCTCGTCCCAATAACGAACAAAGCCGTTTTTTCCAATGTATTCCGAAGTTAAAGCCGTGAAGTCCGGACCGTAGCCGCCAACGCTCCCGGCCATCTGGTGAAGCCCGCGGTTTCGGTCCGGCACCTGGTTCCACATGCGGGAATAGAAAGCCGCTCCGATAACGATCTTCTCCTTCGGCACCCCGGCGCGAACGAACAGACTGACGGAAGCGTCCGTACTAATCCGGAACAGGTCTCCCGTCGGCGTATACAGGTTGGCATGATGACCGGTCAGCACCTGGAACCCGCCGCGCATATCGTAGGTCATGAGCTGAACAAAATCCAGGTATTTCTGTGCCTTGTCCATCTCGGTTCCGTCTACGTAATACTGATCGGCTCCCGCCGCGATCGTTAGCGGATAATGCCGGCCGTCCAGCTCCCCTTGCTTATCCAGCGCTTCGCGAATGACGGCAAGCAGCAGCGTAAAGTTCGTGCGGTCATCCGGGCTTGCTCCGATTCCGGCTTCCCCATAGCAAGGATACTCCCAATCCAGATCAATCCCGTCAAAAGGATGCTCGGTCACCGCGCGAACCGCCGATTCCGCCATGCGGCTTCTTCCTGCTTCGGTAGACGCCGCTTCCGAGAAGCCTCCGGCGCTCCAGCCGCCGACGGAGAGCAGGATATTCAATTGCGGACGTTCCCTCTTAATCCGCGTGAGCTCTTCCAGATTGCGCAGATGATCGGTTGAGATGGCATCGCTTCGGACATGGCCAAACGCGACATTCAGATGCGTAAGCTTCGCCAAGTCTTCCCCGGTCAGCTCGGCAAGATGGCTATCGCTCGCGTAACCGGCGGCCACGTAGTTCTGCTGTGTCATTTAAGATTCTCTCCTTTTCGCTGGCGATGTTTCGCTGGTCTGCCTTACGGCAGCCAGCACTTGCCATGCTTCCTTGCCCATTCCGATCTTATAGCCCGACGCGGCATAACGGATACGGTCTTTGCCATCCAACACGAACAAATGCGGGTAACCCGCCTCGCGGACCGCTGCTGGCGGCAGCGAAGCTTGCGAACGATCCCTCGCGAATCTGACTCCTGACGGCAATTGCGCGTATTGAGCGGGATCAAACGACGAGGTCCATTCCGCATCGCCGATGATGAGAAGTATAGGGCCATTTAGTTTACCCGAAGAAGCCGCCAATTCACCTAACTCGCGAAGCAAATGCTTCGTTGGTTCGCGCTCCGGCTTGATCCAAGCAACGATTGCGCCATCCTCCATGATCTGTTCGCCGACCGTCATTACCGCACCGTCCAACCCTTCGAGTGGTCTCGCTCGGTCCATTTCGCCTAACACCGGAAGTTCGCGGAATGCCTCACGGTAGGTGAACCGTACATCCATGTTCTCGCCTGCGCGTACGCGGAAATAGGAAAACCGCGCCAATACAGTGCCATCCTGAAGGCGCATCCCCGTCGTAAGCCGGTACGAACCCGGCTCTGCCTCAAGCAGCTTTCCGTACACGTCTCCAAATTTATCGGGGTAGACTAGCGTTTTGTAGAACCCGTTCTCCTCCAGTCGGGCCACCGTGAAATTCTCGGCATAAGACGGCGCTGGGGCATCCTCCTTTGCTTCGGGATCGCGTTGCAGCCGAATGCTGCCCTTGCCCCCGATCGAAGACGAAGACAAATTCGCGCCTTGCATCGCGTCCCGCCATTCCCCGCCAGTCCTGTATTGCGGGGTTAGCTCATGCGGATGCAGACGCGCCGGGATGCCTAAACTTCGGCAGACGGCTACGAAAAGAATGTTCAGCGATTCCAGGTCTCCCCATTGCAGCTTAAACGTACCGACCGGATTGCCTTTCCCCTTCAGATTGGGAAGATCCTCCCACGCTCCATGCCTTTCGCTTAGCCAACGCGCCAGCGCAGACGGGTCCGACCGGAAGACATCCCGCTCTAGCTCCGTAAACGCCGCTTGGAAAAACTGCCGGTAAGGCACGATCATCTCGTTCAGCACGCGCGGACAAAGAACGTACCGTTCAAACTCATCGTCCGGCAGGCTGCCGCAATGTACAAGCGAGCCGACCAGATGATCGTCCAGCGTTTCCTTTCGCGCATCGATCCAATCTTTCTCGCGCAGGCTCTCCAAGAGCCGCAGCGGCCACTGCCCATATTCCGCCGTCCGCTCCCGCAGGAAAGACGAGATTTCGCGGAAGTTTCCGCGCGAGCGGTTCAGAATGTTCCACACTCGTTCTCCCGGAAGCCCTAGCGATGCAGCCAATTCCCCGGCATCTTGCTTGCTTGCGAACGTTCTCTCATAGACGGCGCGAAGCCTCGCCCCTTCTTCAAGCCGGCGGGCATGTCTGCTCTGCTGCTCTTCCGACAAGGGTTCCGCCGGTTCTTCTTCGCCCTCCGGCGGGGGAACCATATCCAGATCGAAGATGCCTTCCGGCTGCCCCGCTCGATCCAAAACCATTTCAAGGCGGTTATCCCCATAGGCAGCCAGCTTAACCTCGCCCCATCGGCCGTTCCAAGCACCGCGGACCAGCAGATCGCCATATCCGGTCTTAAAGCTGACTACTCCCCTTGCATCGGAGAACAGCGTAGCAATCGGATAAAATTCCGCCATATTGTAAAGTTCGAAGCGCACTTCGGCGCCCGGGACCGGGTTGCCGGCACCATCTTTTACCGCTATTTCAACGGTACGCGTCGAAGCATAGTTTTCGAGCAAATTAATCTCCGTGAACCAATCGCTTGCTACCGTAATCTCTTCCGGGCCGGAATAGTCGGCCAGGATGCGCGTATTCAGAAGCATTGCCCTGCGGGCCGGCGGGCCGAACCACCCTTGGTTGAGCCGCGCTTCCGGCTCGCAGGCGCCGAGGAATCACCATTTTCCGTCCGCCCACGCTTCTACCCAGGCATGGTTATCGTCGCAATGCGCCCACCTGGGCGTGTAGACCTGGCGGGCGGGAATACCAATGCTGCGCAGCGCCGCAACCGCTAACGTCGACTCCTCGCCGCAGCGGCCCCTTGCGCTCTTGATCATCGTAAGAGGCGACATTGTTCTCAAATCGCTACCAATATAAGTAGCCTTCTCGTAACACCAATAATTCGTCTCCAGAATGGCCTCTTCCATCGTCAGCGACTTTGTGCGATAGGCTAGCTCATTGAACAAAATGCCGCGGTGATCCTCGATATTTTCCGTATTGACCCGGTAGGGGAGAACATAATGCAAGAACAGGGAGTCGGGCACCCGATCGCCCCAAGGGACGAGCCGGCGGATCGCCAGAGTCCTCCGCACATGGCTTAAGAACAAGGCTCCGTCATAATCGGCAAGATCGTTCACCGGCATATAGGCAAACAAATATTTGAGCGCCCAGCTCTCTTCCTCCGTCAGTTCCTCCCGAAACACATCGAACAGCTCGTGTTCCCTGGCCTGCGCCAGCTGGCGTTTTCTAAGGAATTTGCTCTCGATCAAATCCCGCTCCGCCCGATTCAGCGAAAACGGCGAAGTCCAAGTCGTCATGGTCCCAATCTCTCCTTCCACAGCTTTCCGTCCTCGCGAATGCACCACAGTGACATTCCATCCTCCGATAAGGCCGAGATCTGAAACAAGCTGCGCGTTGTCTCGACGGTTGCTTCGATGGACCACTCATCGCCATCCATCAATCGCTTCGCATCCGCTTCATACCTGCCTTCAGCCGCGTAATGGTTGCGCTGGCGGTAATACAGCTTCCGCAGCTCCCACTTGATGCGCTCGTCCTCCGGAATAGCAAAAGAATGCGGACCTTCATCGCCGGAAAACACCACGTAGCCCCACAATTCAGGGTAATGCATGTTGACAATGCCCATCGGCGACCACACCCAGTTGTCCTCCGGATAGGGCTTGCCGATCTTCGGATTGATAACCTTGCGATAGCCGCCTTCCGTCTGCTCCGCCTGCCATTCCACTCTGGAGAAGTTGATGCGCCAGAACTCTCCCATCAACGGCGGCCTGCTCTCCGCCGCGCACTCCCGCAAGCTGGCCCATGGAATCGCGATTTCCACGCTCCACATCCGGTTGTCCGCCGCGGGATTGTTCAGTTCGCCATCTATATAGACCGCGCTTCGCAGCCCCGCGATATCCCAGCCGTTCACCGGCGGTCCGCCGTCACGGTAAGGCTTGACGAGAAGCAGATCCCATACGGTATTCAGCGCATTGATCTCGATCTCGTAATAACCATGCGTGTCCCCGTCCGGGTCGATAAAAATTTCAAAATCGTTGTCGTAAAAAATAACCGAATCCCGCTCGGTGAGCGTTGCCCAAATCTGATCCTCGAGCAGCTCCGCTCCGACATACAAACATTCGTCATCCCACAGCATTTTGACGCGGGTCCTCTTCGCCGGCTTGGGGCGAACATCCCCTTCGATATCCGTGAAATCCTCGGTCCAGTCCGCCGCTTCCCAGAACGGCTTGTTCAAGCATCCGTCAAGCGCTAGCGGCCCTTTGGCCCGCCGGCAAATATAATGCCTTGGCCCGTAATCGATTACCGGCTCCGGCACTCCGCTAAGCATCATGTCCTGTCCCCCGATCGCTTGCAGCTAGTTAGTTATGGGTCACCACGGCTCCCGCGCCTCCGTAAAACTTCACTTCGTCGCCAAATTCCAGCTTCAGCACCGTTACGTGCTCATGCGTGTCTTCCGCCGTCAGCCCAATCCAGGCCGTCCCGGGAATGTCGAACCAAGGAACGCCACCGTGAATCTCATGCGTAAGCTCTTTGCCCGAATGCAGCACGGTAATCCGCTTAATCGGATTGCACAGACCTTTCAAGCAAATATGTTCCTTCGGTTCGTCATACACGAACAGGTAGAGCGTCTTCTTATCCGGAGTTAGCGTGCTCCCGCCTAAATAATAACGAGTCATGATGCCTTCCCTCGTTCCGTAAACAGCCTCCGCATGCTGACGGATCCATTCTCCTAGCCCAAGCAAAATATCTTCCTGACGCTTGTCGATCGTACCGTCCTCCCGCGGTCCGATGTCCAGGAGCATGTTTCCGCCCATGGAGATACAGTCGCAGAACATCCGGATGATCATGCGAAGCGATTTATAACGGTTGTCCGTCGGCACATATCCCCATGAGCCGTTAATAGTCGTGCAGAATTCCCAAGGCCCTTCCGGTCTCGTAATGGGAAGCCCTTGCTCCGGCGTTTTGTAGTCGCCATGTCCCTGCAGCCGCGAATTGACGATCACATCCGGATTAAACGACTTCAGGTACTGCTTGAACGCCGGCAAATTCCATTGGTCGGCGCTTCGCTCCCAATCCCCGTCGAACCACAGGAGATCGACCCGGCCGTAATTCGTCAGCAGCTCCCTAAGCTGTTCGTCGTTGAACCGCAAGAACCGCCGCCAACGCTCCTCGTCCTCGACACCGTCAGCCGGATTAGAAAACCGGTTAACGGTGCTGAGGTCCTCGGGGATCCTGCCGCCCTGATAGACGCTTGGATAATCCGGATGCGACCAGTCGATCAGCGAGTAATAAAGACCAAGCCGAATATCCCGCTTCGCAATCGCTTCCGAGAATTCCCGGACCAGATCCCGTCCTGCCGGCGTCTTCTTCACGACGTTCAAGTCGCTGAGCTGCGTGTCCCATAAAGCCACGCCGTCGTGATGCTTGGTCGTCAGAACAGCGTACCTCGCACCCGAATTTTCGATCAGATCGGCCCAACGGTCCGCATCGAACTTAGAAGCCGTAAACCCGCCAAGCTGATTCATGTATTGTTCATATGACATTTTCCCATTGTAAAAAGACCATGATTCCGCCACGCCGTCAACCGCATAAATGCCGTAGTGAATGAATATGCCAAGCTTTGCGTCTTCGAACCATCTCTGCATCCCGATTCATTCCTTCCCTAAGAGATTTACGCGCGAATCCGGAAGACATGCGCGATCGGCGCTTCCTTAGCGGAGCGCTCCGAATCCGGCAGCCGAACGGCTATGCCGCTTTCGGTACGGCTGTAGTCAAGCCGCTCCTCACTGCCGACCAGTTCGATGCTTCCCGCTTCTCCGTTCCAAGGAACATGAATCTCCTCCGGAACCGGCTCGCTTGCGTTCTTGTACAGATGAAACGCATAAACGATGCCGTTTTTCTGCGTAAAGCAAGTATTGCCCACCGTATACGGCTCGCAGATTCGACTGCCGTAAATCGCTTCACCGTAAACGTTCAGCCACTGTCCCATTCCTTTCATTCGGGCGATCGCGGTCTCGGGCAATCTGCCATCCGGCTGAGGGCCGACGTTAAGCGCCAGGTTGCCGCCTTTTGCCACAATTTCGATGAGCAGCTGGATGAGCTGACGCACCGATTTGTAACGGTCCTCGTAACGGAAGGAGAACGACGTGCCCATCGTGATGCAGCTTTCCCATGGGACATGGAGCGCCCGTTTCGGCAGTGTCTGCTCGGGCGTGATCAGGTTCTCGTAAGGCCCTCCGACAGTCCTGTCCGCCGAGAGCAGCCAAGGCTGTATTTGGCGCGCCTTCTCTACTACTTCTCCCAGCCGGATATTTTGTTTGCGGTAATCGTTCACCCAGCCGGCGTCGAGCCACAGCACGTCGATACGCCCGTAATTCGTCATCAGCTCCATGATCTGCTCATGCGTAAATTGCACGAATTTCTCCCACAGCCACGGGTATTCCGTGGGATCGTAGCTCGGCCCTCTGGATGTCTTCGTATCCGGGCGTATTCCCGGCGTCCAATAATAAGGTGAATGCCAATCCGCTTTGGAGAAATAGGCGGAGATGCCGAGCCCTTTAGCCCGGAATGAGTTGAACAGGTGCTTCACGATATCCGCATGCTTATGCGTATGGAACGGACATTCTTGCCCCGTAATGCGATAATCGGTCGTGCGCGTATCCCACATGCAGAATCCGTCATGATGCTTGGTAGTGAAGTTCAAATATTTGAAGCCGCTCTCCGCCGCAAGCTCGGCCCACAGCTCGGGCTGGAAGCGAAGCGGATTAAACGTCTTGTTCAAGGCAAAATATTGCCGCTTCAGCTCTTCCGAATCGATATCCCAATCGATACCGTCCCGGGACCAATCCCCATCCTCGTCGCTTAACGCCCAAGATTCCACCAGGCCGAGCTGCGAGTAAGGCCCCCAGTGCATCATCAAGCCAAGCTTCTGATCCTTGAACCATTCGAGCCGCTCAAGCAGCAGGGGATCTTCCGGCTTCACCCAGCTCTCCTCGCTGCTGTAGTTATGTACCCCTTGTTCAACCGCTTCTTCATGTACGGCAGTTGCCTGTTCCTTCTCGCTCATTCTATTTCCTCCTAAAAAACCATTCTTTCAAACCGATGGACGTTGTATAATAGATTTAATTTTCAGATATTTAAGTTTTGTAAAAGAGATAGATCACCGTTGTCAGGGGGCATACCATTTGAACCGGAACTATTTCAAGTCCAAGCTTTTTCTGAAATACACTTGGTCTTATTTATTTATCTTGTTGATTCCTTTGATTTTCACTTCGATCTTTATTTATGAAAACGCCTCGCACCGTCTTCGTTCCGAAATCGAACGATCCCATCTTGACCAGCTGACGCAAGCCAAGACCATCATCGACGGACGAATGAAGGAACTGAGCGAGATTGCGGTCCGCATCTCCTACGACCACAGGCTCGCCTCTTACCTCGTGCACGACCCGCTTCATAGCGGAGAATCCATTGAAGCGCTGGACCAATACAAAGCGACAAGCTCGATCATCGGGGAGCTGTACTTGTATTTCCACAAGGACGACCGCATCTATTCCAGTGAAGGGATGAACCATTTCGACGTATTCACGAGCAATCTTTTGTTTCAAAATTGGAATAAAGACGCGGTATACCAGGATTTGAACAACGTCAAGTTCCCGACGATGCGGCCTGCCGATATCGCAAGCAACTCTTCCGGCCGGAAACAATCGATGCTCGCCTATCTGATTCCGATCAAACCCAATAATCCGAATCCGTATGGAACGGTCATGTATTTGATCCAGAAATACGAGCTGACGAGCCTCATCGATTCCATACTAGGCAACTATCAAGGCCAGACGTATATTCTTGATAACCAGGGGCAAATTCTGGTGGATAATCTGCAAGGAGAGACGTTATCCGATACGGACACCCGTTCTTTGTTTGGCCATTTGACCCCGGGTATTCAAAAGCATGTCCTGAACGGTCAGGAGCATTCGATCGTCTCCGTTCAATCCCCGGTTAACGGCTGGACCTATGTGACCATCATGCCAAGCAAACAGTTCTTCAGCAGCGTCCTGCATGTCCGGAGCTTCATCGTTATGTTTCTTATCTTTGTTGTGGCCGCCGGGGCGGCAATCGCGCTATTGCTTGCTCGAATGCAATACCGGCCCATTTCGACGCTGGTTGAGTTCGCTGCATCCAAGAGCAGCAAGCCTCTTGGCCGTCCCGGCGAGTCCCGCAACGAATTGGACCGGATCCGGACTACGCTTCTCGAATACAGTGCGAGGGCCGACCTGCAAGAGCCGTTCGCCCGCCATCATCTGCTCTCCATGCTGCTCCGTTTCGGCAGCTCCCGGATTCTGACGCCGGAGCTAAGAGAGGTACTGGACCTCCGGTTCGACCGTTCCCTTCACTTCGTCATGGTGATTGGCTGGATCAGCAACGAAAAAAACAACGTGTTGGAGCATCAGGAGATACTGGAGCTGCTCACGCATATTGAATTGCCGAATCTGAACGGCCACGGGTACGGAGTTGAGCTTTCCCAATTAGGCCAAATCGGCGTCCTGGTCTGCTTCGACCCGGATGAAGCTGCCGGCGAATTCGAACACAAACAGCTTATCGTTGAAGCCTTGCGCAGCCATTTGATGGAATCCTGCCGCATTCAACCGGTCATTGGCGTCGGCACGAGCTATTCCGGTCCGGATGGGCTGAATCAAAGCTATATTGAAGCGTGCTCGGCCTACGACATGAGGGTGTTATCCAGCACCGGTTCGGTGAATTATTTCGAGAAACAATCGGTTGCGACGGATCAAACCTTCTGGATTCCGAACAATACGTTGTTAAAGCTCTCCCAGAGCTTAAAGCAAGGCAGCTTCGAAGTAGCGTCGCAAATGATCCAGTCGGCCATCCTAAGCTTACGGCAGTCCGAGCTGTCCACGCTGCTCATTCGCTGCATCGGCATCGATCTGTTGAATACCATTCTGAAGACCGCGTCAGAACTCGATAACAAGCGGCTGATTCAAGAAATCGCGCCGCAGATGATCTCTGGCCAGCCGCTTGACGAACTGGAACGCAATCTCCTTCATTTGGCTTCCCGGCTATGCGAACAGGTTGAGCAAGCCAACCAGAAGGAAGAGCAATCGCTTACCGACCGGATGATCGCTTACATCGAAGAACATTTCGCTGACAATGCCCTTAGCCTTGAGACGGTCGCTTCCGAATTCAGCCTGTCTCCGTCCCACGTCAGCCGCTCCTTCAAGGAGAAGATGGGCGTGAACTTCGTCCAATACATCTGGCAGAAGAGGCTGGAAGAAGTGATGCACCAGCTGAAGACGACGGACGATTCGCTCAAAGACATCATTATCCGGGTCGGCTACGTGGACGCGCCCAACTTCATCCGCAAATTCAAGAAGGAGACCGGCTACACGCCGGAGCAATACCGCAAAATGTTCTCGTATGTTCAATGAGGAAACCTCTATCGAGCCCCTTATTCTATCGCGGTAAAGAGGCAGAGGGCCAATATTATCGGCCTGGCCTTCTGGCCTTTACTTGCCCGACTTCCAGCGGTCGTACGCGCCTTGATAGACTTCCGCTATCCGGTCTCCGCCCATCTTTTTAACCTGTGCCAGGTACTTGTCCCAACCCGACATCGGCTCTTGTCCCGTCACGAATTTCGCTTCCATCTGCTGAACGTAAGTGTCCAGGTCGGACAGCAAGGACGTAATTTCGCTTTGCTCGTCATTGGTCAGATAAACGTTAGGGAACGGAGCATTGCCGATTGGCTTCAGCTTTTCTTCGCTTTCCTTTTGAATCCAATTGTCGAACTCGGTTGTAAGACCATTCGTTAATTCGTTTATTTTGATGCCCGGAGTCAAGATTCCATAGTTCGGCGTAAGCGTGCCTCTGTAATCTTCGCGCTCCTGGCCGTTCGGAAGCTCTACCCACTCCTTCTCGTGAGTATCCTTATTCTTGTACTTCCAGAGCATGCCTTCAGGTCCTTGGTTCATAAGCGTTGCGCCTTCGTAGCTGTATTGATAATCAACCCAGCGCATGGTCGCCTCAGGATTCGGGTCCTTGCTCGTGATGGCAAACGTTCCGTTGGCCGAGATGCCCGGATGCATGCCATAGACCGGCGTTCCCGCGATTTCGCTGCTAACCGGCGTCATAAGCGGATTATCCCCGCTAGGATCGCCGCCAAGCGTGAAGTAAGGGAAATAATCGTTAAACAACGCGATCTGATTATTCTGGCCTTTCGCTTTTTTCTGGTCGGAGGTCTGCGAGAAGGTCTCGTGATCCAGCAGATTCTCGTTCCACAAACGGTTCATGAACGTCAGGTAACCTTTGTAGCCCTCCTCTTGCGGAGAATAGTGAACCTTGCCGTCCTTGTCGGCATAAATCTTCTCGTCATACATGCCCCAGAATCCAAAGAAGAACATGCGCAGATCGTCCAGCTTCACGGAAGTGAGCGGTATTTCGTCCTTCTTACCGTTCCCGTTCGGATCCTCGTCTCTCACCCGCTTCAGGAAGTTGTACAGCTCCTCCGTCGTCTTCGGCAGCTCCGTCACGTTTAACGCCTTGAGGAACTTTCCGTTGTACCACATCGGACTGCGATACCAGATGGCCGACAGATCGATGTAAGGGAGAGCATACATATGTCCGTCAGGCGTCGTAAACGATTTGCGGATGTCCGGATGCTCGTCGAAAATTTTCTTGAGATTCGGCGCGTAGCCTTCGTCAATATACTTCTCGAGCGGAATAAGCACGCCTTGGGTTCCGTACGTCACCTGTTCAGCCGGCGTCAAATCCGGAGCGTAGAGGACATCCGGCAGGTCTCCGCTCGCGAATACGAGGTTCTTCTTCGTGGAGAAGCTGTCGAGCGGCGTTAATTGGTAGGTGAACTTGATATTCGTCAGCTTTTCCATTTCCTTTAACGCCGGCATGGTGTTCCAGTCTGCTTTGCCCACGTCCTGCGACATCATCTTAAGGGTGATCGGCTTGTCAACGATAGGAAAGCCGTCTTTTTTTACGCCGCTATCGGTAGAAGCCTGAGGTGAAGAAGAATTTGCAGAAGAGGATGGCGAAGCGGAATTGTTGTTCTCATTGGAAGAGCTGCAGGCAGCCAGCATGCTGGCTGTCATGGTAACGCTGAGAATAACGGATGATGCCCTGGAAATCCTGTTCATGCAATACACACTCCCTTTTTTAGTTGAATGATATGGGAAGATCAGCCCTTAACGGAACCGATCATTACACCCTGGACGAAATAACGCTGCAAGAATGGATAAATGACGATAACCGGAATCGTAGCAACGATAATGACGGCATATTTGACGAGCGCCGCAATCTCCGCCTTGCTGTTCATAGCCGTTGCCGAAGAGATGTCGATCGCGCCGCCTCCTTGCGCCCCCATCTCCTGAAGAACGAGGATTTGACGCAATACAAGCTGCAGCGGATACTTTCCGGCCTCGTTCAGATAAATCAGCGCCGAGAAATAGCTGTTCCAGTTGCCCACCCCGTAAAACAACGCCATTACGGCGATGATCGGCAGCGAGAGCGGCAGAATGATTCTGAAAAACAGCCGCATATTCGAGCAGCCGTCAATCTGCGCCGCTTCCTGCAGCTCCTTCGGAATGGAGCTTTGAAAAAAGGTGCGGGATACGATTATATTCCAGATGGACGCGGCGGACGGAAGAACGATCGCCCACATCGAATTCATCATGCCTAGTTCCTTCACGAGGAGATAAGTTGGGATCAGACCGCCGCTGAAGAACATGGTAACCATAAACATGCCCATGAAGAAGTTTCTCCCGACGAAATCCCTGCGGCTTAGCGCGTAAGCTGCAGGCAGCGTCACGAACAAGTTGATCGCCGTCCCAACTACCGTATAGATGATGGTATTTTCGTAGCCAATCCATATATTGGTGTTCTTGAACACCATCTTGTAGCCTTCTAACGTAATGCCTTTCGGCCACAGCCACATCTCTCCCGAAGCCACGGCCTTCGGATCGCTGATGGATGCGCTGATCATATACACCAGCGGATAGAAAACGATCAGAAAGGCGAGAAAAACGTACAAGTAATTGCAAGCGAGAAATAGTTTATCGCCCCTGCTCTCTTTAATGCCATGGAACATGCGTCTCCAGCCTCCTTCTTCGTAAGCATTCACTTTACCACAAGCTGTTCTCGCTACCACAAACTGTTCTCGCTCGTCCTGCGAACGATCTGGTTTACGGCTATCAGCAGAATGGCGTTTATGACGGAATTAAACAGGCCAACCGCTGCCGAGAAGCTGTATTGGGCATTCTCCAGACCGGAACGGTAGACGAAGGTAGCGATGACGTCGGAAGACTCCATATTAAGCGGATTTTGGAGCAGCAGGATCTTTTCGAACCCAACCCCAAACAAGCTCCCCATGTTCAAAATAAGCAAAATGGTCATCGTCGGAATCAAGACGGGTATATTAATGTGGCGAATGCGCTGGAACCGCGAAGCCCCGTCGATAATGGCTGCTTCATGAAGTCCGGGATCCACGCCGGATAAGGCGGCCAAATAAATGATCGTCCCCCAGCCCGCGCTCTGCCACACATTCGAGAATACGTACATCGTCTTGAACCACCTGGGATCGGTAAGAAATTCCGGCGTGCCAAAGCCAAGCCATTGAATGACATGAACCAGAATTCCGGTAGACGGCGACAGGAAAGATATGATCATCCCGGCCATTACGACAACCGATATGAAGTGAGGAGCATAGGTGACCGTCTGGGCCATCTTTTTGAAAAAGCCGTTGCGTACCTCATTAAAAGCCAGCGCCAATATGATCGGAATCGGAAAGCCAACCGCTAGATCGTAGAGACTGACGCTCAGCGTATTCCAGATCAAGTCCCAGAAATAATAGGAATGGAAGAACCGGTCAAAATGATCCACTCCAACCCAAGGACTTCCTACTATTCCTTTGGTCGGAATAAACGATTTAAACGCGATCTGGACGCCGTACATCGGCAGGTAACAAAAGATTAGAAAGTAGAAAAAAGCCGGTGCAATAAAAATGTACAATTCCCAGTTCTGCACGATCCTTCTTCCGAGCCGCTTGGTCGAAGTCCCGGATCGTAGCGCCATGCTGCCCGTTGCGGCAGCCTTCGAATCTTGCATCGGATCACCTCTTCCAAATGGGTTAAAGTGCTCTCGCCGCGAAGGAACGTTTGCTCGTCCTTGTCAGCGCTTACTTCCGAGGATAGAGCATGGAAGCGGCCAACGTAAATATGTCGTTTTCGTGAACATAAAAAGCACTACCCGACAAGGCCTTGGCGATGATGACAATCGCTTCGGACAATCGGACAATATGTTATTTTCGCAGCGGGATTAGGCGTTCAGCCTGTCCTTGTCAAGATTAACATATCCGTGAACAACCGAAGACAAAGAAAAGCCGGGTCAACAAGGACCCGGCTTTCATTATTATAAGGGCAGCTTTTTCGTTCTGACAATGGAAACATTCCCTGTTAAGGCTTCAGGCAGCTGAACATCAAGCTCAACATCCTCCGGAGCGGAGATTCGAAGGGACATGACGCCATCCTCGATGCTCCAGTCAACGTCGATGGTTCCTCCGTTAGGCAGCGGAACGGCGCCCCTTGCCCATTTCAAATCGCATGGAGCAGGTTCGATTCTCACTTTGCTCCAGCCGCTGTCCAGGCGTTTAACGCCAAGCACATTGCGTCCCAGGAAATAAGCAGGACCTGCCGACCAAGCATGGCAATGGCTGCGGGTAAGCAGATCGGCATTGGCGCGATTTTCCGTAAAATTCGGGTACATCTCCCAGCATGTCGTTGCATCGTTTGCGATCATCAAGCCGTAATTGCTGCGTATATCGTCAAGCATGGCCGGGATACGCCCCATCGCTTCCAGCGCTTCATAAAGGAAGAATGACATAAACGGACTGCCGATCTGAACAAACGAAGCCGGCGGCTGAAGAAGATAGGATTCCAGCTTCTTTTTGCGCTCCCCTTTAGCGATGCCGCACAATAGAGCAACAACTTGCGTCTGCATGCTGTAGATATCGGATCTGCGGCCGTCAGCATGAATACAATCGAGGTAAGCTCCCCGCTCTTCATCCCATAAATGGTCGTTTATGGCTTGCTCCAATAATACAGCAGCTTCTGTAAAAGATGCTCCTTCATCCGCTTTTCCTGCTTCGAAGGACATTTGTGCCGCCTGCCGGAGTGTCTTCGCCAGAAACAGATTCTGATGGGTAACGATCCCTTCGTTCGGCTGGTCAATCGGCGCCCAGTCGAGCAGATTCCAGCCCCTCATGTCGAGCAGCCCTTGCGCATTAACGCGGGTCAAATAATGTTCAAGCGTAAAGCGTACCTTAGGCCACATCTCCGCTGCAAAGGCCTTGTCTCCCGTATGTTCCACATATTCCATCGTTGCGAGTACCCAGAAGAACGTCCAGTTCGGAATGACGCTCGTCCAGCCGCTTGGTACCTGATCCATATAGAGGGGAGATCTGTCCTTCGAGCCCGGAACGAGTCGCAAGCAACGTTTAACGATATCAAGCTCGCCAAAAACATAATAGTTAACCAATGCCTCGTTGCGGCTGTCCCCTACCCAATAGGTCTGCTCATAGGAAGGGCAGTCCACAAACGTATCCTCCATACAGTTCCGGGTTGTATGCTGGCTGATTGCCCAGATGTCGTTCAGCAGCGGATCGGAGCTATGGAACGTTCCGGCTTCTACAACCGGATAAGTGCTTTGTACGATATAGACCTCATGCAGCTTAACTGGCCCTGCCGCTCCTCTTATGGTCAGCACCGCATAACGGAACCCGCGCCGGACCGGCGATTCGTATTGCTGCCGTCCTTCCCGGCAGACGTACCTGAACGTATTATCGAGACCAAACGTATGCTGACGAAAACCCGCTTTTAAATACTCAATACCGTATACATCCACAACCGTCCCTGCCGGAGCTTCAATCTTGAAGCCAAAAAAGCCGGTCCGCTGCTTGCCGAGGTCAATAACGAGCTCCGTATCCCCATCTTGGAAGCGCGGGATAACCGCATATTCCTGCGATGCCGTCAGGCAGGCATTGAGACCGGAAGGCAAGGCATACCGCTCGGCTTCCGGACGCCATACATTGGAGCCAAATACATCCTGCTCGGTATAATAAGCGCCGGCGAGAGGGCGGATCCAATCTTGGACGGATGCCAACTCCTCCATCGAAGCCGCTCCTGCCGCTTTTAAATAGTTCGGCTCGTTCCGGTCTATCTGCCTGTTTTCCCTTGTATCAATGTATTCGGTATCGTCAAACGGTCCGATAAGCAGCCACGGCGTCTCCCCGTCCGAATCCGGACAATGAAGCGAGAACTTCTGCTCCGAGTGGATCGCCATATGGTAAGCTCCCCCGTGATCGCCTTGGGTAATATCGAGCAGAAGGAAATGCTCGCCGGCTTCCAGCTCTGCTTCATAGTAACGCTCCGGATCGTTGCCATGACTCTTCCGGATCCGCTGCCCGTCGATCCAGAGCTTCTCGCCGCGGGATTGCAAAATGCCAAACGTCACTTGACCTGCTTCAGCCATTACAAGCTTCGTAGCGATGTAGCCCATATATTCAATGGGATTGGCATGCTCCACCGAACCGGGAACCATTGCGTTCCGAAGATCGATAGCTGCGGTCCAGGCCGGCGGCTTCACCCGCTGCAGGGACTCGATGCGGGAAGGATACAGCTTTTCTTCCGTCAGGAACGGGATGTCGCGGGGAATCAGCTTCTTCCACGGACCTTCCCCGACTTCAGCAACGTTAGCAGCCTGTAACCAGGAAGAATCGTCGTAGGTTGTCTCCGTCCAATCGCCATCCGATTCCCTTGCATCATAAATTTCCGCAAAGCCCTGCTGGCAGGACATGCGGGGAGCTGCGGAATGATGGCCTCTCAGCTTCTCCGTCTTCCAAGACGAATCCGTTGCTGCCAGCACGTCATCGCCTGATGCGATTTCCGCCAGCAGCCCGCCTTTACCCCGTAAATAATAGAAGTTGGTTACGCCAAAATGCAGCACAAGAACGGCAATCGTGTTCCTGCCGCCAGGCTGAAGCAAATGACCGATGGAATAGGTATCGTAAAATTGCTCCTCCGGCCAAGAACGGACCGGACCTCTGCCGATTTGCACCCCGTTCACATAAGCGACGTATCTCGAATCCGCGCTAATTCGCAGCTGTATATCGGAGGCTCCTTCCTCCGGCACGTCAAACGTTGAACGGAAGCAGCGCCATTCGTTGCGCGGGCTTTCCTCTTCCCCTCCCCAAATCCATCGAGCCTTCCAAGCCGAATGCTTCATCATCTTTTCCTCCTGGCCCTATTGAAATCATTTCCTGACTGCCTCTTCCACCGCAACCTAATTCGTTTTGGGCTGACTAAAAAACAAAGCTCCTTCGCATCCAGCTCATGCCGGCATTAGAGGGAGCTTTATTTTGTTTCTTATTTTCTGCCAAGGGCTTGCTGGATAAGCTCCACTTCCTGCGCAGTGAGCGGCTCTCCCGCTGCTTGCGCGTTGGATTCTACTTGGCGGGTATTTTTGAAGCCTGGAATGACGCATGCATTCGGAGACTGTGCCAAGGCATATTGAATGGCTGCTCTGACCAAATCCTGCGTTTCACTGCCGAAATGCTCTTTAAGAGGCTGAAGCTGTCTGCGGATCTCGAGCAAGCGTTCCTTGGAATAGGATTGGTTCGTTGAACGGATATCTCCTTCACCAAACTGCGGAGGATTCTCCGGATCGAATTTATCGAGCAGCAAGCCTTGAGCAAGCGGTCCGAACAGGACCATTCCTAGGTTTTGCTCTTCCGCCCAGCGGAACAGATTGGTGCCCTCCCGATCAAACTCATTGCCAAATGCATTGTAATGGAACTGCAGCACATCCGGACGGGTTACCGGACATACCCGCATAAAATCCGCATAGCTGTATGCCGATTGGCCAATCACGCGGACCTTGCCTTCCTTCTGAAGCTCGCGCATCGTATCGGCTGCTTCCTCCAAATAGCGGTCGTCCGGGCCAAAGTTCGTATTATGGAAATAATAGAGATCAATATGATCGGTTCCGAGATTCGTAAGAGTCTGCTCCAGCTGGTGGCGGATATGCACCGGCTGCATCGCGTTTGGAGCGGTTCCTCTGAACCACCCTACCTTGGAAGCAACAATCACGGAGTCGCGCGGAACATCTTTCAAGAACTGTCCGATAACCCTCTCCGAATGACCGTCACCATATACATCCGCCGTATCCAAATGATTAATGCCAAGCTCATGCGCTCTGCGCAAGCCGGCAAGAGACTCGTCGTCATTATTGCCGGACCATCCTACGGGTTCACCGTCCCGCCACGATGGCCCGCCAATCGCCCAGCAGCCCAGGCTAATTTCGCTTACCTTCAATCCGGATCGTCCTAGTACACGGTATTCCACGACTATCACCTCTAATTGAAATTTGAACATTTGATATAACATATGATTCAATCCATTATAGCATTAGAGATTTTACGGAATAAGAAGTGAAAAATTATTTACTTAGTTACTCCAGGATACTGTGGAATTGCGACAACGATTTGAGCAGCTTTTCTTTACATGCTTAGTGACTAAAAAAAGCCCCTTCTCACGAAAATTATAATTAGGACCAAAATGGGAGCAGCACCTTATTAACAATCCCCATTGCTAGGAGGGAAATTTATGACTGTCCAACTCGATGAAGCTATTAAACTCTCAACTCATAATAATCCCCATATTATTTCTATTATGGCCGAAATGATCAAAACGATGGAGAATGACGCCAAACTCAAAAAAGAAATCCTTTTTAAAGTTGACGAAATCAGTATGGAGATTTCCAGAAAAGATAAACTCTGTTACGACGTTGTCAATGCTACCCGTATTAACGGTGACTATTACAAAGCCAAGATGGTGTGGAAGCAATTTAGAAATGAAGTAGAACATGCCCTAGGAGAGCTGTATAAGCAAATTCAGCGGACAAGATACCCTGACGAGTGGAACGAGACCTATGAGCTCCTAAAGCGTAGAGCAGCTTTATATGATGATGAAGTGGAGAGATTAGAGCGGCAAGAAACCCGAATGCACAACCGAACATAATATGCCTGCTGCCCGCGATGCGGACAGTCCGCACCCGACTTACTTATTTATTGCCGAGTTGTTCCGCCAGTCCGATTAGAAGTCCTTCATTTCCACGAATGTAGCAGAGCCGATACGAGTTTTCGTACTGTACCATTTCGCCAACGAGCTGAGCACCATGCTTAGCAGTGAGTCTGGATACCATCTCGTCAATGTCTTCAACGGTGAACATGACGCGCAGATAACCGAGGGCATTTACAGGAGCAGTTCGGTGATCGGATATAACAGGCGGGTTGAGAAATCGTGAAAGTTCAAGCCGGCTGTGGCCATCCGGGGTAACCATCATAGCAATCTCTACACACTGTGAACCTAGCCCGGTGACGCGACCAGCCCATTCACCTTCGACGGTTGCTCGCCCTTCCAGCTTCAAGCCAATCTCCTCGAAGAAAGAGATTGCGTCATCAAGGGATTCAACAACGATGCCAACATTGTCCATTCTTAATAAATTGTTTTTTGCCATAGTTTTATCTCCTTATGTAAATAAATTATTTCTAAGGTTCCTCGTTAATTAGCGTAACGAATGAACTAATTTGTTAATGAGTTTTTCATTACGTACCAATAATCGGTCTCAGCTGGATACGCATGTTTTTCAATAACTTCATAATTTATTTTTTTATAAAAAGCTACATTACTCGGTATAGATATACGTACTTCTAACCTAGATTCATTTACACCTTTATTCCTAGCGTGATTTTCAATGTATCTTACCATCATTTTCCCAATGCCCCACCCACGGTGAGAAGGGAGTACAGAAACCCTTCCTATGTAAACATAATTATCTTGAAATATAAATTGTGCCGATCCGACAGGAACACCTTCCGCTTGGGCAATAATTGCTCCTCCATTATTAGAGATTTTCTTAACAATGTCATCAATAGTCTCTGACAGTGCTCCAGATGGAGGGTTTAATTTGCCCCGATACTCCTCAAATGCTTTTACCATTACATCGTGAACAGTTTGAATTTCTTCTAAACTGGCTTGAATGATCTTTGTTTCCATCAG
Organism: Paenibacillus sp. MMO-177; assembly: GCF_037147795.1. Classification (NCBI taxonomy): domain Bacteria; kingdom Bacillati; phylum Bacillota; class Bacilli; order Caryophanales; family Paenibacillaceae; genus Paenibacillus; species Paenibacillus sp. MMO-177. The sequence continues at coordinate 282,221 of NZ_JBBCUR010000005.1, forward strand.
TACTTTCCCCCATCAATACCTCGCTAATTTATATCTTTTGTTTTTTCATAATTTTACCACAAATATCTGCAAGTGTAATTTAGCGCTATGCTATCCTTCCTTTAGTTCAATAAAAATAGCAGCATATCATTATCTGATCAGCTGCCATTTTGTTAATCTCAACTAAAGTCTCCACGAGGTGGTCTATCATTTCTGCGCCTCAATTATTATGAGATGTTGATCGCCCGCGCTGCGATTACCACAACAATTACGAGAGAAATGGACGCCTGCATCATCGTTAGAGCTTTGGCCGTTTTCGATAACACAAGCGTATCCGTCGGGCTAAACGCGGTGTTTGTGTTAAAAGCCAAAAATAAATAATCGAAAAAGGCTGGACTCCAGGTTTTCAAATCCTCACGAGTCATTTGCGGGAAAAGAAAGTCTGGTAGACGTTCTTCTTTTTCATTTCTCGCGATGGGCCCGCCACGATCGATTTCCCAGTACCAGACGGAAAACACAAATATATTAGTTACCCAAAGCACCAAAGCGCTTCCGAACAGTTCACTTGCACTTGCAACGTGTGTGAAAAGTTGATGCAAAAGGATAATGACGCTGCTAATAAGCCCGAGCATCACCATGCTGTTTGTGATGAGCGCTAATTTTCGTATCCACTCGTGATGTCGCTTTAAAATGGAAATGATGAGCGGTACAAACATGCAAACAGCAAGGACCGGAAATGTCCAACTCTGCAATACGGTCAATTTTTCTGGTAGGAAACTAAGCAAGATGCTGATCACAATAATCACACTAAAATATTCCCACCTAAAGTGTCGGTTCACTCACTGCTATCCCCCTGTCTCCATTGTATTACTCCTAACAAAGCAACCTACCTATTTAAAGAGTTATTGTAGAAAATAGCTTTCACACTATTTGAAACATATTTATGCAAGGTAACTAGATTGTGGTTGGATGTTTGTGGATGCAAACGGACAGTGGGTATACAAAGTATTTGAAGAGCAAGGATTAATATAACTTATTCTTGTTACGCTCTCTTACCCCTTGAATAAAAATGGAGCAGCTGCCATCGGCAGACTGCTCCATTTCTGAACTATTATTCTCCTTCGCTTAGCAATCGAGCGAGTAACGACTCTGCCTCATGAGTCCTTCCCATCTTAAGAAGTTCATTCGCATGGTGCTCAATAATAATCTTGTTAGTAGAGAATGTATGCTGCAAGTTCCGAATTGAAGCAAAAAAAGCTTCTTTATCCTTTGCTCCTGTGGGTGGAGCCAATATACCCAAAGAATCTTCCGTTAAAATTGTAATCTGTTGACTCCGTTCAAACCGAATCTCTTGCAGGTATTGGACAGGGTTCGGAATTGGTTTTAGGTTAAATCTTTCTTGGACTTCGTTCAACACCTTCTGTTTCTCTCGTTTCCATCGATCATGATCAAACCATTTTGAATTCAAATCTTGAGCCTCTTCCTTACGAACACTCTCAAGATACGCTTCTTCACTCGGATAATCGTTAAGTAAAGCCAATTCGTCAAATAAGTATAACGAAAAAAAGTCGTGCAGATTTCGAGCAACAAGCTGTATGCGATCTGAATCCATTGGTGAGACCTGTATCACTGGTGCTTCATCCAAGTCTTGGACAAGGCCAAAATCAGCTAACAAAGCGTAGTGTATACCATCTACTCCAGTACGCGCAAACGGAAAAGAATCCACCGGCGTACAAAAATACCCTCCCTTCTCATTAAAATCAATACCTAGGAAGAGCCCCGTAGGAGTCTCCAAACATTCTACTCCTCGGGAAAAGCCTCTCTCCCAAAGCATTATTTGTTGAAGCAGCATGGGGGTCCGATACTTAATGGTCATTACATTAACCTCACAATTAATTTATTTTCTTCCAATTGAATTCAAGATTAATACCAAGTTATCCTGCCCATTCGCGGTTGCCGTTTACTTATTGGCGCCTGTTGCTTCATAAACCTGAGGCTATGCTCCTAATTCAAGTCACAAATCATCTACAAGGTTATTTCAACAAAAGCTGCAGTAGATCGCTCCGATCTGCTGCAGCTTTTTCATTGAACATTTAGTCCACTCAGGGCTGTTAATAGTATGGATGAATTCGGCATCGGGCAGCGCCGTCACGCGAATGAATAGCGTCTTCTGCTGACTGATCTGCTGCCGTTGCATCTACTTATTGTTTGATGACGCATTCTTTCCCTTCGTTAAGCGACGAGACTGATTAAATTATCATCGGGGTCCTTTACAATCGCATATCGCTCACCCCACGGCGTATTCCGCGGCTCGAGATAGCCGTCATATCCTAGCGCCGTCAACTGACGGTACAAGTCGTCCAACTCTTCGCGGCTGGAGATCTGAAAGGCGAGCTCGGTTCGATAGCCGACAGGCGCTTCCCAGCCTTCAAAAACGCTCTTTACCGATTCCACCATGTCGAATGCCCACACAATTCCGTCTTGCTCCACTTCTACGTGATGCTCTTCGTCGGCGCCGGCCGGAATAGTCAGCCCCAGCACTCGATAAAAATCCAATGCCCTCTTCATCTGTTCTACATAAATCCCCACTCGTCTCAACTTTACCGTCATGTCTTGCATCTCCCTTCACCCTGTTTGATTTTCACCCCCATTGTAGCGATTGCCACGCATCGAAAAATAGTAAAAAACGGACTTCCTCACTCCTGCCTGGTCAACCGTTTGAGCGGCAGCCCGTAATAACGCATAAAAGCACCGGCGAAGTGCGACTGATCGTAGTACCCATGTTGAAGCGCCAATTCCGTCAAGCTGGAATAGTCTCCGCTGTACAATTCCTCCAGTACGCTTTGAAAGCGGACGATACCGAGCATCTCCTTCGGACTGAGGCCAAGCTCCCGGTCAAAGGCCCTCCGCAGATGCCTCTCGCTGAAGTTCACTTTATCCGCCAATTCCGTTACGGAAAGATTGCCTTTAGAATCGTATATATATTGCATGCTCTGGTACACCAAAGTGGGGGCAGACGTCTCGCTCGCAGCCAGCATTTGTTCCAATTGTTGTTCGACGACCTCGATCCTGTCCGGAATCGATTTGGCAGTCAGCAGTTTTTCGACCCAATCCAGCGCCTCCTGTCCCCAGAGCTCCTCTAAAAACACACGATTTGCCGTAAATGCCGATATGGGAGACTTTAGGATCGTACGGGCCGATTCCGAATACAGCCGGATGCCCCAAACCGAGCGTGCTTTTGCAAACTGCAAAACTTCCACTTGCGTCCTTAACCCTACGACATAAGCAGCCTGGCGGCTTGATGGCGCGAGCAGATCCACTATAATATCAACACAGCCATCGGGTATGACTCGATGCCCCTGATTGCCAGGGACCGGCTTGAAATCAACCGTCCAATAGGTAGCGACATGCGACGCCAGGTGGCGGCTCGGCGCAAACTCCCGGAAGCTGTGCGAGGGGCGATGCAGCTTTGGCTGCAATTGGGGAGCATGCAAGGGGCGATAAGGATGCGTCATCCGTCCTCTCCCTCCTATTCCGTCTAGATGATTCGCTTGCTTGTAATGAGATTCTCAGAAATAGTGATATTCATGGCAAGATCCCGTCTCGCGTTATTTAGTGAGATCCATACGCCAATCATTGCATCGAATGAAATTTCCCGGCGGATACTCGAAGGCGCACTCGCCGATGAATATAAAGTCGAGCTTCCTGCAGATTGCGTTTGACGCGGGATTGTCGATGGACGGAAATGCGTGAATGTACCTGTGTTTCCGCTCTCCGCTGGCTCTTGCGAGGGTAGCCGCGGTCGCTGAAGCCGCTATGCCTCTGCCCTGGAAAGGTGGCAAAACTCCCCAGCCGATCTCGTATATTCTCTCCTCCTGCCAGGTGCGTTCCCAGTACCCAATATTACCGACCGCTTCGAGATCAGGGTGCAGGACAATGCTGAACATACGACCAGTTCCTTTCCTGCCGATCTCAAGGTACCGATTGTGGCGTGCAATGACTTGCTCCTCACTCTCCGGACCTCCAAGGTATTTCAGCATCTCCGGCGCATTCAGGCGATAAAGCAGAGCGAGGTCGGCTTCTGTCCATGGCTCAATCCGTATCTTCATTCGATTTGGCATCTCTTTCACTCCTATAAATGGAATAAAGGAAACGTATGTTCCTAATTAATTGTAGCATACTAAGCAAAAAACCGCCCCTGAAGGTCAAACATGACCATCAGAGGCGGTTCTCTATTTACAGCGTTGCATTCCAACCAAAAGGGTATTCCGCGGATAGCTCAAGCGGCAGCGAGCCGGTTGGCTTCAGCTCGCCGGTTAATACTTTGGCGGCTGATTCCAGGGCAAGCGGGCGGCATTCGTATACGGCCAGATAAGCCTTAACGTCCGGATATACCTTCAGATCAAGCGGGTTGCGGACAGATACCGCAACGGTGCGGTCGCCTGCCAGCTTAATGACTTGCCTTGCGATCTCGCGTTCAATCGGATGTTTTGTCGCATCGTAAGTGACCACAACAATCTGCTCGAACGTTTCCACACCGGCAAGCGGATCCGAGCCGCTCATGGAACGCTCCTCGACTTGATCAAGCCTATTCTTCAGATAATCGCCAAGCGTACCGTCGTTCGATAACATCTCATCCGCAACCGATACCGGCTTGATGTCCGGCCACAGCACAAGCGTGCGGCCTTCCCGGCGAAGCGGAAGCAGCGGAGCTTCATTTTTCACTAGAGTAGCAGAAGCTTCACTCCATCTCCGGGCAACCGATTGGTTCGCCGATGTCGCAAGCTTCTGCTCAACCTCCTCCCATGCCGCGAGAGGGGCGTCGATCTCATAATCTTGTTTCAGCTGCATCACTCTCGCGAGCGATTCGTTAATCCGCTCCTCGGACAGCTCGCCGTTCTCAACCGCGGCAACGACGGCTTCAAGCGCAGCCACCTGCTTTTCATACGTATGGCTGACAAGAACCATGTCGGCTCCGGCTTGAATGGCCTGAACGGCACCATTGGCCGGACCGTAAAATTTATCGATGGCATCCATCTCTAGGCAATCGGTGACGATAACCCCTTTGTAACCCAGCTCTTTACGCAGCAGCCCTGTTAAGACCGGCTCCGACAAAGTCGAAGGCTTCCCTGATGGATCAAGTGCCGGCAGGCAGACATGGGCCGTCATAATGGCCGCGGTTCCAGCCGCAATTGCCGCGCGGAACGGTGCCAGCTCGATCGCATCCAGCCGCTCCCGGCTATGAGGCAGTACCGGCAAATCATGATGGGAGTCTACCGAGGTGTCGCCATGGCCGGGGAAATGTTTAACCGTTGCCGCAACCTTTGAAGCCTGATAGCCCAGCAGGGCAGCTTTCCCCAGCTCGCTTACGATTTGCGGCCGGTCGCCGTAGGAACGGACGTTAATAACCGGATTATCCGGATTATTGTTAACGTCGAGGCACGGCGCGTAGTTCATCGTAACGCCTAACAAGCGAAGCTCTTCGCCGCATACGCGCGCTGTCTCGCCCGCTCCTTCTGCCGAGCCCGTTGCCCCAAGCGCCATATTGCCGGGCATCAGCGTAACGCCGTCCACAATGCGGGCCACCATGCCGCCTTCCTGGTCAATCGCGACAAGCATGTTTGGCCGGCCGGCACGACCGGCAATGTCCTTCAGCGAGCCGGACAGCTGATGAACCTGCTTGGCATTGCGCACATTGCGCCCGAAATAGATGGTGCCGCCGATGCCGTACTTTTCAATTAACGAAGCGATCTCTTCCGTAGGTTCATAGCCGTGAAATCCGAATACAAACAGCTGTCCGACCTTCTCCCGCAGCGACCAGCCGTTCCAATTATACTCTCCCATTAACGTCCCCTCTTCCCCGGTAATCTAGCTTTCCTGCTCCTTCTGAACCTGCTGATGCTTGCTCCGGTAATCCGTCGGATTCTCCCCGGTATACTTCATAAATACTTTTGTAAAATAGCGCCGCTCCGCGTAACCAACTTCCTTCGCGATCTGCGCGACACTTTTCATCGAATCCGCGAGAAGCGATTTCGCCTTCTCCATCCGTTCGCGGGTGACATATTCAATAAAGGTTTCGTTATAGGTTTGTTTGAACAGCAAGCTGAAATAAGAGGTGCTTAAGCCGACATGAGTCGCTGCTTCCTCAACGCTCAAATCCCGGTAGAGATTGCGTCCCAGGAACGCCTTGGCTTCCGCCATGGAGCGCTCGGACTGTTTTTTCTTATCCGTCGATTTCTCGGCAACGGCCTTTGTCACCTGCAAGATGACCGACAGCAGATCCTTAATGCCAAACCTCCTGTCGAGCTTCAGCCAGAGAAGATCCTCCTGCTCGCGCGAAAAAATCCCCATTTCCTTCGTTTCGCGCATCAGGTTGAGCACAAAGAAATGCAGCATCGGCTTAAACCGTCCAAGCGAGGTCTCGTTCATCATCTGCAGCTGGGCAGTCAGATGCTTAAGCTCCTCGTCAACAACCGCCGTATCGCCGCGTTTGACTGCCCCAATCAGCTTCTCGGAAGTATCCCAGAAAGCCTGGTCTTCTCTCGAAGCACCGACACAATCGTTCGGGTAGACGCAAATCTGTTCCTGCACCGGCGTAAGCTGCATACCCTGCTGTACCATTTTGTACGCCTGCGACAACGCCTTGATATCCGCGTAATCCTTGTAAATACCGGCATACAGCGATAACTTGACGTGGTTTTTCACCGCCGTCAGCAGCAGCTCCGTCCAGAGCGTAATTTGCTTCAAATCATAGGCTAACGTCTTCTCGCATTCGATAAGCACGCACCATTCGCCGTCGCGGATTTGAATCACCGCATGATGAAGGCCGTTCTGCTGAAGCCTCTCCCGCAGGACATTGCAGACCGCGAAGTTCCACAGCTTCCGCTCCTTGTCCGACCATTCCCGCCAGTCCTTGGTGCGTTCCGAGCTGACGTCAAGATCAAGCACGATCAGCACATACTTCTTAACCAGCTCCTGCTCTTCCCCGTTAAACAGCCAATTGCCGCTAGTGACTTCGGTATAATCCATCAAAATATCGTATAAAACCTTCTCGCTCGCAAGGTCGATCATGCGGCCGATCTTCTGCTGTTCCTCGCTTTGCTGCTTTTTCTTCTGGCGTTGATTGGCCATTACCCGGGCAATAACTCCCGTTAATTCGTCGTAAGGGATAGGCTTTAAGACATAATCCTTCACGCCATATTGAATGGCTGCCCGGGTATAGGCGAAATCCTGATAGCCGGACAGCATAATAATGTCGCTTTCCGTCCCTTTTTCCCGAATATGCCTGACGAGCTCGAGCCCGTCCATAACCGGCATCCGAATATCGCATAGCACGAGATCAAACGATTCCGATTCCAGAAGCTCAAGAGCCTCCATCCCGTTTTTTGCCGTTCCGCCAACGGTTAAGCCAAGCATCTCCCAAGGAATAACCTTCTCGAGATTTCTGGTAATGTGCGGTTCATCATCCACGAGCAATACTTTGCCGTTCATAATCGTTCACCTCTGTTTTTCGGAATGGTGCAGCGAATAACTGTGCCATATCCTTCCGCGCTGCAAATCCTTAATCCGTAAGATGGACCATAATGAATACGAAGGCGATCCGCCACATTGCGGAGCCCTAGTCCCCGCCGTTCTCCAAGCTCTGCGGCATTGCGCCGCTTCCCGATTGGCTGCTGCTCCCGCTCGGCGAATTTTCTGAGCGTCTGCTCATTCATGCCATGTCCGTTATCGCTGACCGTAATAACAATCCGATGGGCTTCGACCGAGACATCGATCGTGATCATACCGGCCCCGTCTTCCAGCCCCTCAAAGCCATGCTGAATGCTATTCTCAACAAGCGGCTGAAGCGTCAGCTTCAGAATCGAATATTCGAACGCTTCTTCCGTTACGTTTAATTCATACGCAAATAAATCCTCGAATCTGTACTTCTGAATTTCCAGGTAACTGCGGACATGCTCGATCTCTTGGCTGAGGAAAATCTCTTCGCTATGATGCATGCTTGTGCGCAGCAGATTGCTGAGCCGCCGCACCATCATCATAATTTTCCCGCCCTCATTCTGGGCGGCTAGCGCATTAATGGATTCCAGCGTATTAAACAAGAAATGAGGCTTGATCTGCGCCTGCATCAGCATCATCTCGGCATGCTGCTTGCGCTCTTGCTCCGTTCGCACTTCCGTGAGCAGATCGCCGATCCGCTGCACCATGCTGTTGAAGCTGTTGGCGAGAAGCACCGTCTCATCCTTACCCTGCGCGTTAACGCGGATATCGAGGAGACCTTGCTCAACGAGGCGCATTTTGCGGACGACCTTAATGATGCTTTTCGCTACCCGGTTCACAAAAAAGATATTAAACAATATGGCCGACAGGATACACAGGATCGTAATCATCCCAATCCATTGGACAAACCGTTCGTTCTCGTTCGTCAGCATATCCCATGATTTTACGGATACGAGCACCCAGTCGTTAAAGCCGAGATTATAGGAAGAGACGAGACTGTCTTCTCCGTTGAACCGCAGCCTTGCGCTGGAATAATCGGCCGTTTTTTGCGGTAAAGCGCTGGAATATTCCGATATATTCGTTCCTTCGAAATGCTTGCTGCTGTCCAGCATCACAAGTCCTTCGGAGTTTACGATCACATACCTGGAATTGGGGCCTTCGGCCTCCGGATTGAGGAAGGTATTCAACATGGAATAGACCTCTTCGGTCTTATATTGCGTGATCATAAGCCCAAGATCGTCTAAGGTCTCATAATCTTTGACAAGTCTGAGCTGGGTAAACAAAGGCGGCTCCACCCCGGTCAGCTCCTGATGCTCATAAGGGCCAATCCATTTCGGGCGGCCTCCAAGCTTAATCGTTTCATTATATAAGGGCTGGTCCTTTAACGCTTCGAAGGCAATGGGCCGAAACGTTGTCGGGTCATTGCGGAAGGCGCGGAACATCGTGCCATCCATCGCATACAGCACGACAAAGCTGACAGCCGGGTGCTGGAATAAGATCCGCTTCATTTCCTTTTCCGATTGGTTAATGGCAATCAAGGTGCTGGCATCGTCGCTGGAGTAATATTTGGTGTAATTCAGCGTGTCCTGCACCTCGGAGCTCGTTAAATTACCGTCGGAGAGCTGATCAAGCTCCTTGAAGAAGTACTTGATATTCCCTCCGACAGCCTTGAGAGATATTTCGGTCTGCTCGCTGTACTTTTTCTCCAGTACGGATTCCGTATTAAGAAAAGACACGATGCCAAGGCCAATCATCGGAACCACAACCAGAAAAATAAATGCAAGCATCAGCTTTGGTCTCAAGTTCATCTAGCGGGCCCCTTCCGGTCGTCCTCAGCCCTTCACGCTCCCCGCCGTCATGCCTTCGATAATTTGCTTCTGCAAGAAGAAGTACACGACAAGCACCGGAATAATACTCATAATAACGGCGGCCGATAAAGCGGCAAAATTCGTGCGGTAGCCGTCGTTAAAACTGGCCATGCCCGTCGGCAGCGTGCGGAGCGATTCGGATGTTATAAATAATTGGGATAAAATGTATTCATTCCAGTTGCCAATAAAATTAAGAATCGTAACCGTAACGAGCGCCGGCATGGAGATGGGCAGCACTACCTTTACGAATAAGCCGCCAGCCGTAAGCCCGTCCATAATACCCGCCTCTTCGAGCTCGGCAGGAATAGATAACATAAAGGCATAAATAATAAACACGGTAATGGGCAATGCATATGTGCAGTATACCAAAATAAGGCCAAAATGCGAATTGTATAAATGGATGCCGCCAAGGCTCATTTGCTGAATCAGACGGTAGAGCGGAATGAACAGCGCCCCCGGCGGGACAAGCAGGCCAAACAGGATAAACTGGTACACCGCTTTATTCATCCGCGAGTATTTCATGCGGGACAACGCAAAGGATGTCATCGCCGCAAAAAGCAGCGTTACTAAGCACGCGATAACCGTTACCTTCAGGCTGTTCAAGGCATAAAGACCAATCTTTGCCGTTTCCCAAGCTTGCCTGTAATTGTCAAAGTTGAAATGCTTCGGGAATGCCCAAGTATTGACCGTAATCTCGCGGCTCGTCTTGAAGGAAGACATGAACAGCCACACGAGCGGGAATAACGTTGCGACAATGTACACGATCAAGGAAAAATGAATCCAGAACTTCCCTTTGCGCAGGCCCGTAATTGCTGCATTCATCAGTACTGCACCTCCTCATGCTTCGTCAGTTTCTGCAGGATGCCCGTAAGCACGAGAATCAGAATAAACATCGTAACGCCAATCGCGCTGCCGTATCCAAGCTCCATCGAACGGAAGCCAACCTTCAGCATGTACGTGGACATGACCTCGGTCGACTGGAACGGACCGCCGTTTGTCATAATCTGAACGATATCAAGCACCTTCATCGTGCCGGACACCGTAAGGAGCAGCATAACGAACAACACGGGACGGATCAGCGGAAGCGTAATAAGCCAAGTCTCGCTCCAGCCATTGACGCCGTCGATTTTCGAAGCTTCAACGATTTCTTTCGGAATGTTCAAAATGGCAGCGAGACAAAGAACGATAAAGAAGCCTATATTCTGCCATGCATTTGCGATCAGAATCGAGAGCATCGCGAGCTTTGGATCCGACAGCCATTCGCGTGCCCAGCTGTCCGGAGCGACAAGACGGATGAACTGGTTGATAAGACCCGAATCGTAGTTGTACAACACGCCAAACAATATAGCGACCGTTGCCGTCGAGATAACGACGGGAACAAACACGGCCGACTTGTAAAAGTCACGCATACGGCCAACCTTACTGATCAGAACCGAGATAAGGAAGACGAGCGGAATATTCACGACCAGGGAAAACGCCATAAAATAGAAATTGTTCGCAAGCGATTTCAGGAATACATGGTCTTTCCACAGCCGGGTGAAATTGTCCAGGCCGATAAACACCTTCTGCGTAATGCCATCCCATTGAAAAAATCCGTAAACAAACGATACGATAACCGGATACACAAAAAACAAAGCATACAATACAAGCGTTGGTAGAATGAACGCGATATAAGTATACGGATTTCTGAGAGCCTTGTTCATAACTTCGCCTCCTGCTTCCTTTGAAAAAACCTTTATCGAAGCCATTCGAAGATGAGCGACTTACGATAAAAGGCGGGTTTCTGTAAAAAAGCTAAGGTTCGCAGAAAACCTTAGCTTTTTCCCTTCTTATTTCCCTTGCCTGTGAAGTTGTTTTAGAACTGGATCTCCTCGCGAAGTCTTAGCGGAGCGGAAGTATCATTCTGGAGAAGCGTAGCGTTCGCTTTTGCCACCCGAATTTCATCCGCTATGCGGATTATAATGAAGAAATTCGGTGGCAACGGCGATCGGAAGAATGATACTTCCGCGTAGCGGTCATCATGCGATTCAATCCATTCTAATTCTTACTTCGCAGCAGCGTTCGCCTTATCTTGTGCGGCCTGAATATCCTTAGCAACCTTCTCAGGCTTGCTTACCTTACCGATCAGCTCTTGCAGACCCACGTTTACAACAGCGCCAACGGCAGGCTGAACGATAGCGTCATAAGCTTTCCAGGATGTCGAAGCGTTAGCCATCACCGTCAGCACTTCGGAGATCAGCGGATCTACGCCGGACAGGTCGGACAGCTTCATCGAAGGAAGAACCTTGTCTTCGAGCAGCGTGCGTTTTTGGATTTCTTCATTAAAGAAGTTAGCGATGAATTTCTTAACCATGGCAATTTGATCTTCGTTCAGGTTAGCCGAGAAGCCGAAGCCGTTCGAGTACGAAGCGTTGATCGACGTTTGGTCGCCTGCGCCGCCTGCGATCGACGGGAAGTTGAAGTAGCCGATTTGGCCCTTCAAATCGCCGGCCTCGTCGCCCGTGAAGCGGTTGGCATCCCATGAGCCCGTGAACACCATGGCTGCTTTGCCGGACAGGAGCTGCGCTCCTTGATCAGCGTAAGCAAGACCAAGCGCACCTTTGGTGAAGTAGTCTTTGTTTACTAGCGTTGCGTAATCCGTAAAGCCTTTGATAAAGCCTTCATCCGTCCATTTGGTTTCGCCGGTAACAAGCTTGTTGATTGCGTCAATGCCTACGTTACGCTCCATAACGGTGTTCCAGAGCATGCCGTTAACCCAGCCGTCTTTAGCTGCCAGACCAAGCGGAGTAATGCCGGCTGCTTTGATCTTGTCTGCTGTTTCAAGCAATTGATCCCAAGTCGTAGGAACGGAAAGACCAAGATCAGAGAAAATTTTCTTGTTGTAGAAAATACCTTCCGAATAGCCGCCGAACGGCAAGCCGTATACTTTGCCGTCAACCGTGAACTCGTCAAGGCTGGCGAATTTGTCTTTAATGCCAAGCTCTTCAATGATTGGCGTCAGGTCGAGCATGCGGCCTGCTTTTACATACAGGTTCAGGTCGGCGCCGCCGAACACTTCGAAGATATCAGGCGGATTGCCTGCCGTCATTTCCGCTTTCAGCTTCTGGTCGCGGTTGACAACTTCGTCGATGCCCTCGAGCTTGAAGGTCAGGCCAGGGTTCTCATCCTGCGTTTTCTTTACAACATCCTCGAGAATTTTTAAGCGGTTTTTGCTCGTCTCTTTAATTTGCGTATGGCGGAGGGACAACGTTATGTTTTTCGCTTCCGGAGTAGGGGTTGCTTCAGTTGTAGCTGCCGGCTCTTGCGAAGCTTCTGTGCTTGCAGGAGTCTTATTTCCGCCGTTATTATTGTCCGATCCGCAGGCCGAAGCGACCATGGTGAATGCGGCAAGCAACGTGGCGGTGAGCAAAGTACTTTTTTTCATTGAAGAAGACCTCCTCGATATGATATTGCTTGTTTGCCTTGCACCCTTATTATAGATTCGATAATTCCTTGCTCGGGAGGTCGAAAATAAGCCCGACGAGGGATACAATTCTATTTTTTTTAGAAACAGGGATAAAAAAACACAGCTTCTCGGGTTACTATTCCGGGCAAGCTGTGTAATGATAGATCACCTATTACTTACGCATATCTTCAATATGAGCTCGGATTGCCTTATAAAAGGCTCTCCATTCTTCATTTCCTTGCTCAGAACCTGACGTATCGGGCATCGGGCTCCCCTGATCCGGCTGACCGGGCCCAGGGGAACCGGTGTGACGCTCGCTCATCGCTTTCGCCCACTTGTCCTTTTCTCCAGACATTTATCCCCCTCATCCCTTCAGCCAGTTTTTGCGAAGAGCGAACAGCTCCTTCAGCTCATCCGTGGACAACTCGGTAATCCATTGCTCCGACTGCCCAACGACCTGCTCGTTCAGCTGCTGCTTCCGTTCAATCATCTCGTCGATTTTTTCCTCAAGCGTGCCAAGCGTAATAAACTTATGGACCTGTACCTGCTTCGTCTGACCAATCCGGAAAGCACGGTCCGTCGCCTGATTCTCGACCGCAGGATTCCACCACCGGTCGAAATGGAAGACATGATTCGCGGCCGTAAGGTTAAGACCGGTACCTCCGGCTTTAAGCGACAGCACAAATGCGCAGCATGGCTCCTCCGGATTCTGAAACTTCTCGATCATTTCATCCCGCTTGGCCTTAGGCACTCCGCCGTGCAAATACGGAACCGGAAGCCCCAGTCGTTCCTCCAGAAGCTTCTTAAGCTGCTCGCCCATATCCACGAACTGGGTAAAAATCAGGCAGCGTTCGCCTTCCGATGCAATCTCCTCGACCATCTCCAGCAGCCGAGCTACCTTGTTCGAGCGGCTGTCATCCCACTGCTGCTGAAGCTCGCGCTCTTCATTCAGCATTGCCGGATGATCGCATAGCTGCTTCAGTCTCGTAAGCGAAGCCAGAATCAAGCCACGGCGCTGCATCGGGCCCAGCTTATCCAGCTTCTCGAGCAGATCGGCAACGATATTTTCGTAGATCGCCCCTTGCTCCGCCGTTAAGGTCAAATAAGTCTTTGCTTCATTCTTTTCCGGCAGCGACAGCTGAATCGCGGGATCCTTCTTCACCCTGCGGAGCATAAACGGCTTCACCCAGCGCTGAAGGCCGCTGATAACCTGTTCGTCACGGGTGCGTTCAATCGGAAGCACAATAGCCTTGCGGAACTCGCCCATGCTGCCAAGGTAACCCGGATTAATGAAATCGTAGATCGACCAAAGCTCGGTCAGCCGGTTTTCCATCGGCGTGCCGGTCAGCGCGATCCGGTGATGCGCCGGCAGCGCGCGAATAGCGGCAGACTGCTTCGTGTATACGTTTTTTATATTTTGCGCCTCATCCAGACAGAGAGCATCCCACTCGATCTGATTCAGCTCTTCTTCATCAATTTGGGCAAGAGAGTATGACGTGATGACGATATCGGCACCTGCAACCGCTTCTTGAAGCTCCTCCCCTTTTTCCCTTTTTGGGCCGTAATGGAGATAAGCCGTAAGGGATGGTGCGAACTTCTCCAGCTCCTTCTGCCAGTTGCCGATGACGGAAGTCGGACAAATCAGAAGAGAAGGTCCGAGACTCTGGTTTCCGTGCTCCTTCACATAGGACAGATAAGCCATGAATTGAATCGTCTTGCCAAGACCCATATCATCGGCAAGCACGCCGCCAAGGCCAAATCTGCGGAGAAACAGCAGCCACGAAACTCCCTGCAGCTGGTACGGCCTTAAGGAGCCGCGGAAGCTTGCAGGTATATCCACCAGTGGAATTTCAGCCGTGTGCTGAAGCTGCTCGAGCCATCTCGTCAGATGATCGTTCAGCTCAACCTCTGCCCGCAGCGCGATGGAAGCATCCTCTCCGTCTTCCATAACGGAGCCGCCTAGCAAATGCATCTCCATCACGTCGCGGAACGACAGCCCTTTGCGCTTGCCGACCCGCTTGATCCAGTCGCGAATCTGGGCGACATCCTGGGGATCTAGATGAACCCATTCGCCGCCAATATTCATGAGCCTCCGGTTCTCCTCGGCTAGCCGCATGAACTCGGACTCCGACAGATCGACATTGCCAAGCGCCATTTTCCAATCGAATTGTACGATCTGGTCAAGGCCAAACATCGGCTGCGCATCGGAGCCAACCGATGATTTCATCTTGGCTTTCAGCCTTAAGCGGCGGGAGCGTACCGCCTCCCACCAGCTTGGAAGCAGAACCGGGCAGCCTGCCTCAAGAAGCTGCAGGCTCGCCTTCTCCATAAAGAACCAGGCATCGTTATCCGTGAGCTGTCCGCGCAGCTTCTCCGGATCGGCCTCATCTCTCCAGTCCGGCAGGGCAGCAAGCCATTTGCCTTGTTCCTTCGCCAACCTGGCATCCAGATGGGGCTCCCAATCCGCGGGAAGCGGACCGTCCTGCGCAAACAAAGCCAGCCAGCGCCCTTTGACCCGCTCAACGGGAATCCATGGTCCGCCATTGCGGTCCTGCAGCGCGGGCCGAAGCTGCCAGCTCGCGCCTTCCACAGGCTCCGCCAGCTGCAGAGCCACCTTGAACGGCATCGTATCTTTATGAAGACCAAGGGCAATCAGCCAGTCCTCTTCATCGGCTGCCTTATGAAGCAGCACGGATTCTCCGCCTGCGGCGGCGGCAATTTTGCGCCAAGCCGCCGCGGCGTCGCCGTTTTGGGCCAAAATGTCTTCGACAGCCTCGCTTAACCACTGATCCGCACCGGTTATCCCGGTAACGCTAATAAGCTCCTGCCAGTCCGCGGCAAAAGCGGCCTGTTCCGCCGGAATCTCCAGCCGCCAAGCACGCCGGTGCTCGGACCATCTGCCCCAATCCGGTTGGAACCATCCCTCAAGCAGCGCTTCGCGGAGCTTGCCTGCCACACGCATCAAGCCTTGCAGCCGATCCGTCCATTCCACTTGCAGAAGCCGGACATGACGAGGCGAGGACAAATAATCGATTGCAAGCAGGGGAGGCAGCTTAAGCGCCTTCCCGATCTCGGAATCCATCTCCTCTACCTCCGCGCCATACCAGGAAGCCTGATGCCAGGCAAAGAGCACCTGCTTCAGCCTTGCGGGACTGTCCCCGCGGTCGGCCGCCGCGAGAATAATCGCACTGTCTTCCGCTTTATCGCCTTGCTTCCAATAACCGTCCACAAGTAACGTCCGAGCGCCGATGAATGATTTCATGTTACGATTTTTCCTTTCCACAACTCTTCCTGAAACGCGCGAAGCCGTTGATACTTGCTTGCGATTCCTTCAATGTAATGCTCCCATTTGTCCGCATGCTTATCGGCCTTGTACAGCCTCTCAAGCTTCTTCAGCTCTTTCACCGCAAGGCGGTAACCCTGCCGGTTGCGCGAATTAATGGCCTCTTCGATCGACTGATGATAGAGGGGAATCATGACGCTTGGAGCTGCTTTCGACACCTCGCGCACATTCTGAATGCCAAGATCATCCGGCTTCATGCCGATCAGAAGCTGAAGATCCGCCCATTCCTCGTACTTTTGCACCGCCAGCCAATGATCCGACAAATCCGCGTAAGAATGCGGAAGAAGGTCTACCATGTACCGGGTCCAGCGCGGTTCATCCGGCTGATCCGTATCGGCTCTTCGGCACAAAGTCATAAACGGTCCGATGGTTCTCGCATTTTTCACCCTGGAAATATGGTCGTACAGGAAGCCCATCCAATGGCCGATCAGTTCCCAGTCCCCTTCCTCAAGCCGCTGCGCGACGCAAGGATAGATCACCTTCTGCGAACGTTGGAAATCCGTCTTGCCGAAATGCGCCAACGCCTCTTCGTCATTGCGTCCGAAGAAACAGAGCATGGCCGCCGCCGTGTGCAAGAAGGTCTTATCGACAGGCTCCTCCGAATCCCGGAGCTCTTCCTTCCTCATGGCATCCAGCTCATGCTCATACCATTCGGCGTCCGCGGACATCCGCTCGCAAATTGCCAAATAAATATAGGTCCAATCAAACAGCTGCTGCTCGTTTTTCATAGCTCTGCTCTTGGCATAACCGGCTGCATAATCGACCCAGCTGCGGTCATGGCCGGTCACCTCGGAAGGCTCGAGCTCAAGCGCCAGCGTATAATAATGCTCTACCCATGGCTCCGCCATGCGCAGAAACGACATTTCGTGATAATAACGGCTGAACGAATCGACCGTCTTGATCGCCTGCTCCGCCTGATCGAGCACAAACAAAATCACGCTCATCCAGTGCAGCCGCTGACTCTTTTTGTCCCAATGCTTCGTTGTTCCCTTAAGCGCGGAAAGAACCGGCTGAAGGGCATGAAGCGAATGCCGGCAGCTTCTCCAGGTTTCACCGTATTCGGCGTCCATCCACAATCCCCATTGTTCCGGCGGCGCATCATCGGGCGGCTGGACTTGACGGCCGCTAAACTTAGGTACGCTTACGGTAACCGTACGCTGCTGCTTCTGGTCGCCGCCCAGAATTCGATCGTAAGCCGCTTTGGCCGCCGCCTCGCCGTCCAAACTGTGGCAATAGGCGAAATAGACAGCAGCCATATGTTTGCAATAGTCATTATAGGGACAAGTGCATTTGCTGTATCGAAAATGGTCTGAATCAAGCAACACCGAATAAACGTCAGACCCCTGCACGGCGCCGTATAACGTATCCTCGTCTGCCTGCTTGACATTCAGCACCTGGCCGCTCCGATAATAATTCCATCCGCGGCGAATGATCTCTTCGTTTAAATGCTGCCCCAGACTGTGTTCAAGCGCTGTATGAAGCTTATCATCAAGACTTGCCAAGTTCGTTCACCTGCCCTCTTTCCGTTCACCTAGCATCTTATTAGTATACCACAAAAAATGCGCCCTCTGAAAAGACAAAAGCAGCCCATTTCACTTCGTTGAAAGTGAACGGGCTGCCGAGTGACGAATGTTATTAGTGCGGGATACGGATAAAGAAGGTAATTCGGTCTTCTACGTCAGCATAGATCTGTATGGTACCTTTATACTGCTCGGTAATGGACTTGACGGTAAACAATCCAAGTCCTTGATGGGCGTCATCCTTGGTGGAGAAGCCCGCTGCAAAGAGCGGCTTTTCCTTAACCTCCCGCGCATTCGAGCATGTATTGGCGATGGAGAACTCGATAAAACCGTCTACCTGCTTTCCCGTCAGCTCAACCATGCGGCGTTCCTCGGGATATTTCATAACCTCATCAAAAGCGTTGTCGATCAAATTGCCAAGCATCCGGTTCACATCAAGCGTCTTAATCCCCATCTCCAGACGGTTAAGCCCGCTGAAGGAGCAGGTAAAAACTATCCGGTAGCTTTCCGCCTGCGAGATTTTCGAACGGATCAACGCCGCAATCGCCGGGTTGCCGATATTAATAATATCGTTCATCAGCCGGATCTCTCCGGTAAGCTCTTTCGTATACGCGACGAGCTCCCTCGATTTGTTCAGCTCCGCGAGAGAATGGATGGTCTGGACATGGTTCAGGAAATCATGCCTTTGCGCCCGGATGGACTGGAACATGCTGTTGATCTCGTCTACGTAAGTCTGCTGAGTCACCTCAACCACTTTCTCGCGAGTCTGCCTGAAATAACGCATCGCAAAAGCAGCGATCAGCAGACTGATGCCCGTAACGAGGAATATGATAATTCCGATGTTCAGAAACTGGCTGTCGAGCCTGTCCTGAATGATCTGATAATCGGACACAAGAGAAAGAACGTAGCCCTGAATCGGCGTCCCATTCTCGTCGACCAGGTTTACCCCTGCATCTGCCGAGACGGGTATAAACATTTTGAGCACATGCTTGCCGTCGATCGTTTCTTGAACGGAGACATTCTTGCCGGTATTAAAGGCTTTCTGCACATAATCGACGTCTTTATCCGCCTTATACCGGTACGTACCGTAGAAAACATCCTTCTGCAGCAAATGACCTTGGACTTCGCCGTCTTCATTTATCGTATCGAAGGAGCCCTTGCCAAACGTCTTTGGATTAATAACCGTCGCTTCGAGCAAGGAGTCGCTGCTTCCGATCGATTTATTGATCAGCTCGTTGATGCCCGTCAGCTTCTCGTATTCGGCAAGCGTCGTATAGTTCACGTACGGATCGATAATATAGTTCGTTGTTCCGTCGTAGTAGTAGCCCCATTTGTAAATGCTTTTGGGATCGGTTGACGCGACTTCAAACGGTCCGCTCCAGAAGTTCGGAAGCGTCTGGCCCAGCCAATCGATCTTAACCTCATGCTGGTCAAATAGCTGATTAAAGGCGACATACCAGGGATCCCAGGTTTTTGTCCCCTTTCCCAGCTCTTTCTCGTCCGAGGATTTGTATAAGATAATATTGTCTTTCGTCCGCTTCATCAGCGTGATATGTTCGACACCCAGCTTGGCGCTTAATTCCTTCAGCTGGTCGTTTGTCACCTTCTCCACATCCGGATCAAGCGCATATTGCGCCGCGATCGATACGACCCGGAGCTCCTTACCGATCTGCTCCTGAAACTTGTCGGCGCCAAGCCGGGATTGCTCGACGGAAAATTCAATCTGCTTCGCAACAGCCAGCATCTCATGGTTTAGCGCATCTTCCAACGTTTTTTTGGTTAGAAAATAATAAGCGGCATTGCTTAGTAAAACGATGATAACGCTCAAGCTAATCGCCATGAGCCAGATATTGCGCGGCATATGATGCTCCTTTAAGCTCTCGTAATGTAATTCGATTATGGATGATTTTCACGGAAACAACAATACGGCATGCGGCAAAATAAACAAGCAGTTCTTTCCATCACCCGCGGGTCTTCCGAATGAACAAACGAATCGCCCACTTGCGCTCGACCCGCTTCTTGTATCGGGGCAATGACCGGTAAATCCGCAGCCCTTCCCTAACCGCCTCCATTGCATCCTCTTTGCGGTTCATCTGCTCGTAAATATCCGCAAGCCGATAGTAGGCTTCGCAAGAGGACGAATGAATCTCCTGAAACGCTTCAATATAGGAGAGTGCTCTTTCCGCATCCAGCTTTGAATAATAGGCAGCCAGCCGCAAATAAGGAGCGCCGTATTTCACTCTTGGATTAAGCAGCAGCGCCTTGCTCATGGCCGCCTCGCCGGCTTCCGGTTGTCCGGTCTGCATCAGGCAAAGGCCAAGATCATCCCAATATTCGGCCGAATCGTCCAGCATCCGCTCCAGCGGCTCAAGCAGATTAAGCGCCTCCCGGTATTTCTTTTTTTCAATGAGAATCCGGGCGATTTCAACCTTGGCGGACGTATCGTTAGGAGATTGGGAAATATGCTTCTTCAGCTTGCTTAACCGCGAGGAACGGCGGATCGGCTTCAAGAGGCTTGGGGACAGACCGATAAACCGGCGATCTATGACATAAACGATAACCAACAGCGCAATGATGGCGATAATGGGATTTCCAAACAACCAGGTAAAGAAAACAAACAATAAAAAGAGTTTTCCCATGAGCCCCTCCTGAAAAGAATGTAAGATGAATCATTTTTCATAGCATAAATTTATTTTTTGCGTCATTTTGTGTCGATTTTTGCATCGTACATGCGCTGATTAGGGGAAATTTTGGTGAATTATGCATTAATAATAGTAGCATAAATCCTATCATCTTGAGAAATAGATTTCATCGATAACCTTATCTACTGAAAGCATTAAACGCCTGTTACAGGATATTCCGCAAGCAGTCCGATTAACATTAATAATCGGCGAAATTATGATTATAACACGAAAAAAAGAGCTGTCTATACAGCCTTTAGAAAGGGTGTATAGACAGCTCTTTACATTTCCGCAGCAACGGGTATTAGCTATACAGACTCCGGTCTTCGGCTTCGCGCACCCAGACCTGCATAAATCCCGCTTCCCGGTTATCCCACGCATAATAAGGAATCAACTCGCATGAACGTCCATCATCCGTCCTGCCGCGCAGTACCGTTACTCCGCCTAGCCGGTCGCCGGCATATTCGACAACAAACGGCTCAGCCGCTTTAAACGCGAACTCGTCATAGATAAGCTCCTGATTTCCCGTCTGCTCGATGCAATAAACGACCGGACCGCGCTGGAAGGCGATTCTTCCGCGGTTCGCTTCCACTTCTTCGCGGGAACGCACAGCGGTTACCGGCATATCCAGCTCCAGCACAACCGTGTCGCCGGGCAGCCATTGCCGTTTAAGCACAAGATAGCCGTTCTCCGCCAGCGCCTCCACGCCGGTTACGCATTCGCCTTGCGCGTAGATCCGGTAGCTTCCGCACCAGCCCGGCAGACGCAGACGGAGAGCGAATTCATCCGATTGCTCCGGATTTACGCGAAGCTCTACCCGGCCATCCCAAGGATAAGCCGTTGTTTGAGCAAGCTTCACGCTGCTTCCGCCCGCAAGCTGAACGGTAGTCTCGCTGCTTAAATACTGGTTCACCGAAATCCCGTCTTCCGACGCCGCATACACGTATTGGCCAATCGACGGCAGGAAGCGCGCAAGGTTCGTCGGACAGCAGGAGGTGTGGAACCATTCCACCCGGTGATGCTCGCCTTTGGAGGCGAGCGGATTTACATAGAAGAACCGGTCTCCGGATAACGAGATGCCCGACAACGCCCCGTTAAACAGCTCCTTCTCCACGATATCCGCATACTTGCCGTGACCATGCAGCAGATTCATCCGGTGATTCCAGAACGCCATCGCAATCGCCGCGCAGGTCTCGCAGTAAGCCGATTCGTTAGGCAGTCATAGTCAAACGTAAAGCCTTCATTATGGACGGACGGCCCGATGCCGCCCGTTACGTACATATTCCGTTCAACGGTATGCGCCCATACGCGGTCGAGCGCTTCCATGTAGGCAGGATCGCCGGAAGCGAGCACGACGTCCGCCATCGCCGTGTAAAGATACATCGCCCGTACGGCATGCCCTTTTACCTCTCGGATGTCTTTTACTGGCACATCGTCCTGGCAGTACGCCGGACCCCAATCCTCTTTATCCCAGATCGCTCCGACGCCATGGCCATGGCCGCGTTCCTCGAGAAGCCAGAGCGCAAGCTTCCAGTACCTCTCTTCTCCGGTCGCGCCAAACAGCTTCACGAGCGCCAGTTCAATCTCTTCATGCCCTTCCGCCCAGTGGCGCTTGCCCGGCCCAAACATCGAATCGTAATGATCCGCCATCCGGCAGGCGACATCCAGCAGCCTGCGCTTGCCCGTCGCTTGGTAATAAGCAACGGCTGCTTCAATCAGATGGCCGCCATTATACATTTCATGCTTTTCCATGTCGGTCCATTTCAGCTCCGGCGCTTCGAGGGTGTAATAAGTGGACAAATAGCCGTCGCTCTCCTGAGCGGCTTCGATCAGCTCCGCAATCCGGTCAATCTCTGCCTCCAGCTTGGGATCGCGGTCCGTCATCAGCGAGTAGGCCGCGCCTTCAAGCACCTTGTACACATCGGAATCGTTGTAGTACATGCCTTCAAACTTGCCTTCCGTCAATCCGCCGGCAATGGCGAAGTTAGCAATCCGTCCCGTTTTCTCGCATTGGTCCAGACAGACGCCCATCGTTACGTTTTTGAGAGTCTCCAGGCGCGGACGCCAGAAAGCATCATGAATCTTTACTTCCGAGAACGGAACTCCGCGCCAGCCTTTAATCCGTTGGTTCATTATTGTCACGTTTCTTCCCTCCCTATTCGCCCTAGTTAACCTTTCAGCCCGGTAAGCGTAATGCCTTCCAGGAAAAATCTTTGACCGATCAAAAAGACTAATACGCAAGGCAGTACAACGGCTGTCGAAGCAGCCATCAACAAATCCCATTGCGCATTATAGCTGCCTTGGAACATCTGCAGGCCCAGCGCAAGCGTAAAGCGGCTGTCGCTCTTCAAATAAATGAGCGGTCCCATAAAATCATTCCATGAAGCAAGGAACGTGAAGAGCGCGACAACGATTACGGCCGAACGGCTGAGCGGCAGCAGGATGCGCCAATAGATCTGGAAGTAGTTCGCGCCGTCCACTAGAGCCGCCTCGTCGAAATCCTGCGGGATTGACATGTAGAACTGGCGAAGCAGGAAGATATTAAACATGCCGCCCCCGAAATACGCGGGCACGATCAGCGGGTAGAACGTATCGTAGAAGCCAAGCTCCTTCCAGCCGATAAAGCTTGGAATAAGCGTTACCGCTCCCGGAAGCATCATCGAGGACATCAGAATGGCGAATACCATGTCGCGCCCCTTCCACTTAATGCGGGAGAAGCCAAAAGCGGCGATGGTACTCGAGACAACCGTTCCGAGCAGAACCCCGGCTACGATAATGAGTGTATTTTTGAAGAAGGTCCCAAACGGTACGACAGTCAAGGCCTCCTTGAAGTTTTCAAAGTGAAAAGGCTTCGGTATCCATTGCGGCGGCATGATGAAAATTTGCGACAAATCCATCACCGAGCTGCGAAGCAGCCAAAGGAACGGCACGATAAACATCGCGGAAACGATAAGCAGGGAGGTAAACCCGGCGGTAAGCTTCAGCCTGGACTCTCTCATTGTTTTTCCCCCTCATAATGCACCCAGGATTTCGAGGTCTTAAAGACAAACACCGTAAAGATCATAATAATGATGAACAATACCCACGCCAGCGCGGAAGCATAGCCCATTTCCGTATCGCGGAATGCGGTACGCCACAGATAGAAGACGAAGAACAAGCTTTTGTTATTGGGTCCGCCTTGGGTCAGAATGTACGCTTCGCTGAACACCTGGAAGGAGCCGATAATCGTCATAATGGTATTGAAAAAGATCGTTGGCGTCAGCATCGGAACCGTGATGTGGCGTAGCTTGCTGTACCAGCCGCCGCCGTCAACGTCAATCGCTTCATAATAGGATTTCGGTATACCCGACAGGCCGGCAAGGAAAATGATAACCGTACCGCCGATCCCCCATAATGTCGTGAGCACGATGGACGGGATAACGCTGCCCTCTCCGAACAGCCAGTTGCTAGTTGGCAGATGAAGCCAATTAAGCGCCATATTCAGCAGGCCTAAATCCGGATTCATAAGCCACAGCCAGATCATCGAAGCGGCAACCGCCGGGACAATGCTCGGCAGGTAGATAATCGTCCGGAAAATCGCCCGGCCCTTGACGTTCATATTAAGCAGGATCGCTAAAAAGAACGAAATAATGATAACCGCCGGCACGCGCAGAATAACGAAATAAAAGGTTGTGCCAAGCGACTTGTAGAACAAATCGTCTTCGCCGCTGAACAGCTTGACATAGTTGTCCAGACCGATAAAGCTGGTCGTGTCTTTAAAGACGTTGTAATCCGTTAAGCTCAAATATAAGCTGGCAATCATCGGCCCTAGCGTATAGATAATAAAGCCGAGTATCGCCGGCGCTGTAAAGAGCAGGCCGTAGAACAGGGCCTTGCGCTCCCTTTTGCTGCTCTTTCTGGCAACCGTCTTGACGGACTTGCCCGTGTTTGCCGAAATCTCCATGCCGTAACCCTCCCTGTCTATGGCAGAGGACAGCGATTCATCGAATTCCCGAACCGCTGTCCTCTCCTGTTATCCGCGGTTTGCGGACAGCTTACTCGACGTCGCGCCGGCCTTGTACTTGCTGCTGCGCCTTCGCGGCAATGGAATCAAGCGCTTCCTGGGCGGTCTCTTTGCCCAGCCACACTTTATCCAAAGCGGGGTTAACGACATCCATGATTTTATTGAAGTTTTTCACGTAAGCCGTAGGCGTTGCATGGCTGTGATTCAGAAGCATGTCAATAATCGCGCCGTTATAGCCGGATGGGCGGGCTGCCAAATCTTTGGTCCACTTGTCCAGCTTCTCGCTGTCGGTGTACCAATCTTTAGGAGCAGGCATCCATGTTCCGTTAGTCAGCATGTCAAGCGAAGCTTCCGGATCAAGCAGCGCCTTCAGGAGCTCCCAGGATTCCTGCGGATGCTTGGTCGATTTGAAGATGGAGAACATGCCGGCTACTACGGTCGTTACCGGCTCTTTCATAACCGGCAGAACGCCTACGTTATAGTTGAACTTGGATTCCGCAAGCGAGGACGAAGCCCATTGTCCGTCAATAGCCATCGCAACCTTCTTCGTCTGAAGCGCGACGTTTGTTCCGGGAATATTTTTCGATTGGAGCGGAGATGGAGCGACATGGTACACGTTGATCAGGTCGGCCATCTTCTGGAACACTTCTACCGCCTCCGGTTGGTTAAGGGCGAAGGTTTTGCCGTCGGCCGACAGGAAGTCGCCGCCGTTGGAGTAGATAAAGTTACTGTAAGCGCCCCACCAGGTTGGCAGGTTGATGCCGAATTGCTTAATATTTTTAGGGTCGAAATTCGGATCCGCCGCATTGCGTCCCTTATTGTCGAGAGTCAGCTTCTTCGCAACGTCTACGAATTGATCCCAGGTCCATGCTTTGGAAGCGTCGGATGGAGGCGGTTCAATGCCGGCATCCTTGAATACGTCTTCGTTATAGAACAGTCCGAATGTCTCCGGACCGGGACCGATGCCGATAATGTTGCCCGGCGCCTGGGAGTACGTAATATTCGGAACAATCGAATCGAGTGTGATCTGCTGATCTTTAGAAAGGAAGTCCTGCAGGTTAAGGAACTTGCCTTCTTCCGCCAGAGGGAAGGCAATGGTCGCGGATTCCATCATCGCGACATCCGGCTCGTCGTTGCCGGCTACCATTGTCGTCAGCTTCGTATCGTAATCGCCGCTGCTAATAGACTGAAATTCGACTTTCACGTTCGGATGAGTCTTCTCGAAATTGGCAATGGCGGATTTGTACGCCGCTACTTCCGCCGGTGCGCCCCAGCCGGTCAGCTTCAGCGTAATTTTTTCTCCGCTGCTGGCACCGGTATCGGCACCGGAACTGCTCGTATTGGCCGAGCCGCTTGCGTTATTCGTGTTGGATGAGGAATTGCCATTGCTGGAACTATCGGACTTGGTGCAGCCGGACATGACAAGCACGGCCGACAGAACCGTAACCATAAATGCGGAAGTGTATTTCCATCGATTCATAATCATTTTTTTCGAGCCCCTCTCTCATTTCATCCTCATGGCTCATAGCTGCAGTCTATGATTGCTTTTATTGTAGATGATGGATAACGCTTACAAAACCCGAGCATTTCTAGAATGGTGGACTTTTATTGGGTCTTGCTCGGCAGATGGATGACGATGCTTGTCCCCTTGCCGGGAGCGGAATGAATGCGGATGCCGTATTCGTCGCCATAGGCCATTCGGATGCGAGAGATCGTATTTTTAATTCCGATAGACGCGGATTCCTTGTACAATATCGTATCGATCCCTTCCTTGCTGATCCCCCGTCCGTTGTCGCGAACCTCGAAATAACGGCTGTCGTCCTCGATCCAGCCGCGTATCGTAATCTGCCCGCCTTCCTCCACGCCGCTGAATCCGTGCAGAATGGCATTTTCCACAAAGGGCTGGAAGAGAAGTCTTGGCAGCTTTTTCTCATAGAGCGCCGGCTCAATCTCGTAAGCGACCGTGAACTTGCCCTCGAACCTGGCGGACATGATAAAGAAGTAATTGCGCATCCATTCCAGCTCCTCCGACAGATGAACGGCCTCCCAATCTTTGCGGGATGTATAGTGCAGCATATTGGACAGGCAGACCAGCATCTTGCTGAGCTCCGTCTGGCGATTCTCGAGAGCGGTCCAGTTCATGATGTTCAGCGTGTTATATAAAAAATGAGGATTCATCTGCATGTTAAGCGCCTGAATTTCCGCTTCCTTCTCCTTCAGCTTGATCTCGTAGTTTTCTTTCACGAGCATGGCAATCCTGTCATTCATCCGGTTAAAGCGCTGGGACAGGAGACCAAATTCGTCTTTCCGGTCCACGTCCACGCGGGCTTCAAAGTCCCCTTCCCCTACCGAACGCATCGCGCTCATGAGCTTCTTGATCGGACCCGTAATGCGGCTAATGATGAAATAAGCAAACACTAGGGCTACTACGCTTAAGGCGATGGCGCTGACGATCGTTGACGTCCGGAGAACCGGAACCAGGGAGCTTACGAGCGCGGATTGCGGCGTAATGACAATCGACATCCAGCCCGTCACTTCCGAGCGGGCGAAGCTGACGATCTGGTTATGCCCGTTCAGCTTGATCCGCTGGCTCCCGCTGCCTTGCTCGCGGAAATGATCCATCCAGTCCTCATCAAAGCGCTTCGTTACCTGTGATTGGTCGCTCGAAGCCACGACGATATTGTCGGGATCAAGCACCATATACGAGGAGCCAGCCGGGATACTCCGCTCGAACAGCTCGTCCATCACCGTCGACTTGAAGCTGATCGCAAGCACGGGACGCTCGACTTCCGGCTTCAGCTTGACCAGCGTGCTGTCCTCCATGTGGGAGAAGTTAAGCAGCCTGGTTGCGGAGAACAAGTAACGGTAATCTATCGTCCCGTCTTGAAGCCAAGGCTGGTCGTACATCTTGATGAAATCGTAGGTCGGGTACCAGACCATCTTGCCCCCTGCCTTAACCGCTTCCTTGTAAATCGCGGACTGTACCGGATTGCCAAGCGGCATCAGCATCGTGCTTCCGAAGGTGTAGTAAGAGGTCCACAGCTGCGCGGAATAGACATCCGAATTCTGGGAGAAATATTTGCTTAAGATAGCCGTAACCTGCCGGTCGGCGGCGACAAGCTCCTCTTCTTTTGCCGGATTCAGGTTGTTGAAAATCTGGAACAGGTCCTTGTCCACGAACAAGGACCTGCTATTCTGGTCGACGATCCCCAGCTTGGTGTCGATCACGTCATTGTTTTTCATCACGACATCGTGAACATTGTTTTGCGCCTGCTCGGTAACGACCTTTAAGCTTGAATTGTAAAACAGCGTGCTCAGCACAAGCAGCGGCAAGGCGATAAGCGTCAGATAGCTGAGCAGCAGCCTTAATCGAAAAGTCATGGCCTATCCCCGCCCCCCGTCTGCGGACGCAGCGTATGCTTATAAGCTTCCGGCGACAACCCTACCTGCCGCTTGAATATCCGGGTGAAATATTTCGTATCCCGGTAGCCGCATTGCTCCGCGATTTCATAGATTTTAAGCCGCCCGCCGGCCAGCAGCTCCTTCGCAGCCCGTATACGGGCTTCCGTCAAATGATCGGAGAACGAGCGTCCGGTGCGGCTTTTTATCAAGGTGCTGAAGTAGGAGGGGTTGAAATGAAATTGTTCCGCTGCTCTATCAAGCGTCAGATCCTCCGCATAATGCCCCTGAATCCAATTCAGGCATTGCTCCACCGCCAGCTCCCCGCTGCCCTGCTTCCGGTCCGTCAGCGATTTGTGCACCTCAGCTAGTCTGACCAGCATCAGCTCCATCAGCATACCGCTGCTCGCGCAAGAAGGAATTGCCGTAGACGCGGTATCCGCGAGAGCGCTTCCAACCTGTTGGTCTATGATGCCCGAGGTCCGGCTCTTCAGCTTCATCAGCGTAAGAGACGCATAATTTTTCATCAGTTTCGGCTCCGTGTAACCCTGCGAGGACAGCTCGGCAAAGGCAGCCCGGCACATGGCTTCTGCTCTTTCGAGCGACTGCTCCTGCAGCGCTTCGAACAGCAGCTCGCCATCCAGCTGGAAGACGGGATTCGTATGGCCCAGCCCGATTTCATGCCCAAAGGTTACGACGCTCGCCCATTCCTCATGGAAAGCATATTCCAATGCTTCCTCCGCCTGGCGGTAAAGCTTGGGGATAAAGATCTCGGCGGGATTCAGACTATGCTCCGTCTGCAGAACCGCAATGCCATGGGAAACCGCGCCGCAAGAGCGCCATATCTCCGTCTGCTCCGTCAGGCAGGAGCGCAGCTCCTCTATACCTGCTGCCGGCTGGCTTTCTTGCTTTAAGACGGTGACAAGACGAATGCTGTGCTGCGATACGGTCTGCAGAGGGAATACGCAAGCCTCGCCATGGACGGACACCCTCTGCCTAAGCTCTTCAATCAGCTCCGGCAGCGGGAATAGCTGCCCGTCAGTTCGGAGTTCCGTCAAGATGAGAGTGTTTATTTGGGTTAGCAAAGTCCACTCTTCAAGGTCAACCTCTTCGCCCGCAGGAAGCTCACCGTTCAGCCACTGATGCAGAAGCCTGATCCGGTAGGCATTGGATGCGAGCTCAAGCTTTTGCTTCATTTCGGCCGACTCTCCGCGCTCCCGCTCTTCTTCCGCAAGCTGGCGGTCAAGCCGCTGCAGGAGGACCTCGACCTTTTCCATGTCAACGGGCTTGAGCAAATAGTCGTAAGCGCCGTGGCGGATCGCTCGTTGAGCATACTCGAACAAATTATAAGCCGAAACCATAACAACCTTGGTCGGCAGTTCCTCTTCCTTCAGCCTCTGCAGGAACGCAAGCCCGTCAAGCTTAGGCATTTGTATATCGCTAAGCACGACATCGGGCTGTTCTTCCCTGACCAAGGCAAGGGCGGCTTCACCATCCTTGGCCGTTTTCACCTTGGCATCCGGTCGCATCATTTGAATCATGCCGGCCATTCCTCTCAAATGCCGCGGCTCGTCGTCGACGATCAATATGTTCATGAGACTAGTCCTTTCCACCCTTTTGAAAAAGCAGGCTGTTTTCTTAATACAGTACTACGCGCCTTGCCGCTTGAATAGGGGGATAAGGCTTCAACTATATGCCAATTGTTTTCATAAACTTTTTCGGAATGAGGAATAGTAGTGGAGTATTAAGCGAAAAATCGACTTGATTTTGGAAATGGAGGAAATCCAAGAATGTCCGCAAACGAAACAAACGGCACTCATGCGGAAGGCGCTGGAGGTGCCGCCGATAACCGCAAAGCGGCAGGAGAAACCGGTCTGACGCTGACGACGAGACAAGGCCATCCGGTATCCGACAATCAGAATACCCGAACGGTTGGCAGCCGAGGTCCGGCTACCCTTGAAAATTACCATTTTATCGAGAAAATCACGCATTTCGACCGTGAACGCGTTCCCGAGCGGGTTGTTCATGCCCGCGGAGCAGGCGCGCACGGCTATTTCGAAGCTTACGGCACGCTTGGCAACGAGCCGATCGGCAAATATACGAGAGCGAAGCTGTTTCAGGAAAAGGGCAAGCGGACGCCTGTCTTCGTCCGATTCTCCAGCGTTATCCATGGCGGGCATTCGCCGGAGACGCTCCGCGACCCGCGCGGCTTCGCGACCAAATTTTATACCGAGGACGGCAACTGGGACCTGGTCGGCAATAACCTGAAGATCTTCTTCATCCGCGATGCGATGAAATTCCCGGACATGGTACATGCCTTTAAGCCGGATCCGGTAACGAACCTGCAGTCGATGGAGCGCTTCTTCGACTTTGTCTCGAATTCGCCGGAAGCGACCCATATGATTACCTTCTTGTTCTCCCCTTGGGGAATTCCGGCGAATTACCGCCAAATGCAAGGCTCCGGCGTCAATACATACAAATGGGTAAATGCGAAGGGCGAAGCGGTATTGGTCAAATATCACTGGGATCCGCAGCAAGGCGTCAAAAACCTGACTCAAGCCGAAGCCGAGCAAATTCAGGCTAAGAATTTCAACCATGCTACGCAGGATCTGTATGAAGCGATCGAACGAGGAGATTACCCTGCCTGGGAGCTGAAGGTTCAGATTATGGAGGATGGCGACCATCCGGAGCTTGATTTCGATCCGCTCGACGATACCAAGCTATGGCCGGAAGACCAGTTCCCGATGATGCCGGTAGGCAAGATGGTGCTAGATAAAAATCCGGAAAACTACTTTGCCGAGGTGGAACAAGCGGCATTCGGGACAGGCGTATTGGTAGACGGGCTGGACTTCTCGGATGATAAAATGCTGCAAGGCCGCACGTTGTCCTATTCCGACACCCAACGTTACCGCGTTGGCGCGAACTATCTGCAGCTGCCGATCAATGCGCCGAAGAAACGCGCCGCTACCAATCAGCGCGACGGCCAGATGGCTTTTTACGTAGACGTGGCTCCAGGTCAAAATCCGCATGTGAACTACGAGCCTTCCAGTCTGAACGGACTTGCAGAGGCCAAAGCCTCCGGCGAGCCCCATGAACCGCATTACGACGCGAATCTCGTCAGACAGAAGATTGACCGGACTAATGATTTTGCCCAGGCAGGCGACACGTTCCGCAAGTTTGAACCGTGGGAGCGGGAAGAGCTTATTCGTAATCTCGGTGAAGCCTTGGCAACCTGCGCGCAAGTCATTCAAGACAAGATGCTATCTAATTTGACGCAGGCGGATCCGGAATACGGCCGTCTTGTGGCGGAAGCCATTAAGAAGTCCTCCGCTGCGAACGCCGGACATGCGGGCACTTTCCCTGCTCGCGAGGGTATGGAGATCGCCGAGGAGCTTGGACACAAAACCGACGGGTACTAAGGTTCGGCCGAAGCACGGCAAAATAACATAGAAGGGCTGTCCCCCATGAGAAATAATGGCATGCGGACAGCCCTCTTTTATTATAAGCGCCTATTTTCCCTACATACAGCACCATTGCTGAGGCCATTTCATACAATAATTTGACTGTATCCCTTAACCTTGTTAAACCATAAAAACCCGAGCAAGGAGGGGTGACAAACTTGAAGGGTAGCGACCATAAAAGCAAGTTCTTATTAACACATCGTGAACGCGAGGTATTTGAGCTGCTGGTGCAGGACAAAACAACTAGAGACATTGCGCAGCAATTATTTATCAGCGAAAAAACCGTCCGCAACCATATTTCGAATGTCATGCAAAAGTTAAATGTTAAAGGTCGTTCGCAAGCGGTTGTCGAGCTAATCAAGCTTGGGGAGTTACAAATCTAACCATCCCATTCATGATTTGGGCTATTTCCAGTTTCCCCGCTCCTTATATAGGGTGCGGGGTTTTACTTTGTTTCAATTTCGACAAAGTTCTTTAATCTTACACTAAGGTTTCTTCGATACAATCATATGCATCAACCCCACAGTTGATACCATTTCTAGGACAGGCCCGCTTTCGCAAGCGGGCCCTTTTTTTGTTTATATTCGGTTATTAGCGGTGATCGTAAATATAAGGAGAAGTATGCTTGGCCGTACTGGAATTCAGCTTCGTTGCATTAGCAGGGAAGATGCGCTCCACCATGGCATTAAATTCGGAGACAAAGCCTTGAATCGGGTGACCCATTCGAACATCGCCCATATAGCTGTGCATGCGGTCAACAAAGTCCGGGTTAGCGGATACATAAACATTCTGAACCGACGGATGCAGCCTTTTCACTTCTGCGGCGATATCGCTTTTGATTTTGTCCGTCAACTGGCTCTCGCCGGTGTCGGTTGTGCTCAGGCCGCGAATGCCATCAGTGTGGTAACCGCCCATCGTACCGTTCATGCCATACGTTCCGTTCATGCCATTCATGCCGTATTTCCCGCCGTTAGCGCCATAAGTACCGTTCATGTGGCGGTTTGTATCGGTAATCGGGCTGCTCAGGTTTGTACGGTTGTAGCTTTTGGCGCTGAGGCCGCGCGCATGATCTTCGAAGGATACGGCAACATAAGCATTGTTGTCAGTCAGCATTACGTTGGCTGTCTTAACCGTATTCATAGCTACAAGCTTCTTGGCGATTTCCTCGCTCATTTCCATTTTATAATTTTTATGACTGCCAACAATATTGTTGCTGTTGAGGCGACGGCCATTGACGCGGTTCATTTCGTTCATTTGATCATTCGCGAAACGTTTGTCGGTCAATGTTCCCGGAGCCGCATAGTTACGGATCATATTTCCGTTAGCATCGTAACGTACGCTGTTCGGGCGGATATTTTTGTTGCCGATATCTCCCTGATTGGACGCGCAACCCGCTAACGTTGTTGCTAAAGCCACACTTGCTGTAAGAAGAATGAATTTGTTTTTCATGACCTGGCCACTCCTCCATTCGAATAGTTAGGCTTTGACCCGTGACTTATTGTGCTCGGTTAAGAGGAAGCTATTCGCAACAAAGCTTGACAAATCCATTCAAATTCAGTAATTTAATATCAAGTATTAGTACCAGGTACTAACTGTTTGCTAAGAATGAAAAAAGAGGAGCTGTTTCTAATGGAAAAGCAATTGCAATCCAACGCAGCTATTACGGCCATCGGCACTTATACCCCCGAAAAAATTCTATCCAATACGGATCTGGAACGTATCGTCGAAACTTCGGACGAATGGATTGTCCAGCGTACCGGCATTCGCGAGCGCCGGATAGCGGCCGATGATCAGTTCACGAGCGATTTATGTATCCGGGCGGTAAGGAATATGCAGGAGCGGTACGGGGTGGAAATCGAGGATGTCGATTACATTATCGTCGCTACTTCGACGCCGGACAATGTTATCCCAAGCGTTGCCGCCCAGGTTCAAGCAGGACTCGGAATCCGGCATTGCGGCGCGATTGATATTCAGGCCGCTTGCGCCGGCTTTACATCAGCCATTCAACTGGCGAACGGACTGCTCCTGTCCCGCGTTTACCGTAAAATCCTGGTGATTGGCGGAGAAACCTTGTCCAAGGTAACCAACTACGACGACCGGACAACCTGCATTTTGTTTGGCGACGGCGCTGGCGCGTTCTTAATGGAGGCCCGCGAGGAAGGCGATATTCTGGCGATCTCCTCGGAGACGGACGGCGCAGGCGGACATCATGTGTACCGGAGCGGCTTGTCTCCTGTTATCAATGCGGCGGATATCGATACAACAAGCCGTATTGTCCAGAATGGCCGTGAAGTGTACAAATGGGCGTTGACTCACGTGTCGGAAGGAATTAACGCTCTGCTGAAGAACAGCGGTTACGCGCCATCGGAAATCAACTGGTTCGTTCCGCACAACGCCAATCAGCGTATTATCGACGCGTTATGCGAACGGACCGGCATAAGCGAGCAGCAGGCTTTGTCGAGCATCGAGCACTACGGCAACACGTCTGCGGCATCCATTCCGCTTGCTCTTGACGCCGCCGTCCGCGACGGCCGCGTATTGCCCGGACATTTGCTGCTGCTCTATGGCTTTGGCGGCGGATTAACCCAATCAGGCGTCCTGCTCCGTTGGTCCATTTAATTCATGAAACGTTAGAGGAGCGGGAATAATATCGTCAGCATCGTCTGAAGACGGTTTGCGTATTTATGGTCCCGGAAAGCCCGGTACATGCCGCGGAGGGCGATTTGCTGCCGCTCCTCTTCATGCTTCAGGTAATATTCCATCTTCTCGATCAGCTCCGCCGGTGAGGAATAGGTTACGATTTCCACTCCGGGGGTAAAAAAGGTGGCAAGATCATCCCGGATATCGCATACCTGCAATACGGCACACGCAGCGATTTCAAAAGTCCGGGGATTAGGCGAAACGGCCGTTAATCCGACTCGGTTGCTGTTGTACAAGGCATCGTCATGCGCCCGGTGCATGTTAATCACGATTTTGGAAGCATTATAAGCCAAGGCCGTATCTGCCGGTCCCATCCAATTGTTGAGCTTGATTTTGGAGCGAAGTTTATCGAATTGGGCTAAACGGTCCCACCAAATGCCGGATATTAATGTATTTTTCCCCGCTAGATAAGGTGTTAACTCATTGAAATAGCTGACCCGGTTCAAATAAGCAGATCCGATAAACGTGATTTCCTTGCGGCTTGACCTTTCGGGATTCGTTGGCCGGTATTGGGCCGGATCGAAGCAAAACGGCAGATAATGCACATTCTGGCAGCCAAGCTGCTTGTAGTACTCCACCGAGTTGCGCTCCAACGTAAATATCGTGTCGTAATGCGGGACAATCGTCGTTGTAATATCCATGTAATACGGATCGTCGGTTAACCAGATAGCGGTCCGGATGCCGTTATCCCGAAGCGCTATAATCTGCCCCACATCAAACTGCAGTCCGTCCAGCACAATAACAACATCCGGACGATCCGCCAATGCCATTTCGACGACCGGCTGCGAGGAGTTAACAACCGTTAACCTCTGAACCATAGTCGTTAAAGTCCCTCTAACCGCTTCATCTATAGGCGAGTAAGGGAATCCTTTGCCCGTCTCTACGTACATGACATGAATCGGCCATACTTTGTTCACCTGCGGAATACGGCTGATCGCTTCCTCGCATAACCCGAACCAGTAACCGTGATCCCAGCCCAACTTATACCCTGCCGCTCTTCCAGCCTCCTCGCCCGACTTCCGTTTGACTACTGGCGCCATATTCGTCACTCCTACTTCAATAAATTCAAAAGCGTAGCCATTCGCGTAGTCATCGTATGATCACGCAAAGTCCGGTACAAGCCTCTCATCGCGATGCGCAGCCGCTCTTCCTCATGCGTTAGATAATAGTCGATCTTCTGGACAAGCTCCTGAGCATTGCCGTAAGTTTCAATCTCGTAACCGGGACGGTATTGGGAAGAGAGGTCAGCCCGGATATCGGTTAATTGCAGCGTCGCGCAAGCCGCAACATCATAGGTTCTGGGATTCACCGACAAACCAGGTACCTGGACTTCGATCTGATTATCCTTTCCCTGTACATCGGTACGGTGCATATTGATAACAATCTTGGAACCGTTGTAATAATGGGCGGCTGCTTCAGGCGCAATGCCTTCAAGATGGATGTTCGATTTCAAGAGAGGATAATGCTTCAGCCGCTCCCACTGGCCCCCGGCAATAAACAGCTTCCGCCCCGACAGCTGCCCGGCGATCGAATCAATAAGCTCTACCCGATTCCAGAAAGCGACCCCGATAAAACAAACCTCGTATTCATACGCTTTATCCGCGCGGAAAGGCCGGAATACCGCATCGTTGACGGCGAGCGGTATATGATGTACTTGAAGACACCCATGCTGCCGGTATAGAGGAACGGTCCCCAGCTCATGGGTTAATACAACGTCGTAATGAGGCGCGATCCGGACCGTTTGAGCCGTCATATAAGGATCGTCCACAAACCAGATAACCGTCTTGATTCCTAGAGCCCGAATTGCCGCGATTTGCTCCAGATGATCCGGCGGGAATGTATATAAGCCGTTAAGCACAAGCATCATATCCGGCTGTATGGCGGCCGCTTGCTGCACCAAGCCTTCCTGTACCCCCACATGCACTTCGCTGACGCATCGTTGAAGCGCCTGAACAATCCCGGAATCAATAGCGTCAAATCCTAATGAGCCTTGCGGAATGTACAACACCCGCAGGGGGATGACTTCCGGTATCGGAGTTAAAGGAGAGGACTTCGCCCATTCGCATGCTCCGTCCCGCCATCCTGCTTGAAATCCGGCCGAATAACCCTGCTGCCTGCCTTGTTGAAAGGACGCCGCCGCTGCCGTGTTCAAATTACCCGCTCACCTGCCCGTTATCCTAAGTTATACAAAAAAAGCCTTATTCCTGATTTGTCCATTCTGGCATGAACAAGGCAGAGCTAAGACCCTATCTTCCGTTTGTGCAATTAAACCTGCGTCTCGTAAGCAATCTGATGGCCGTCTTCAAAGCCTTTGGCGAATCCGGTGTTATATCCGTCGTTATAGGCTTGGTTATAACCGTAATCATAGCTGGCTTGATCAAAGGCTACGCTTTTTCTTCTTTTTCTAACCGAAGACTTCCGGCGTTTCACCATGCTTTTGCCCGTTTTCTTTCCCGTTATCTTCCGGACTCCGCTTGCTTTGCGCTTAGTCCGGGCACCAGGCTTGCGTTTGGTTCTCCGTTTGGCTAGGGCAGCACTTTTTTTCTTCATATCAAACGCCTCCTTCCGTGATGACTACTAGGATGAAAGCCTGCTGATTCTGGCATTCAGCCACGGGATGCCGGGGCGGCCGCGCTTGAGGCGCTTGCCCCGCATGGTCAACCCCGTTACCGATTCCGCTATATTTTTCTGCATGGACGTTAGCAGCTTCACATTCTCCGCAATGCTTCTGGCAAGTTCCGGAGAAGCCTCGGATACGTCGGCGATGCTGTTCAGAATGCGGGCAAGCGCCGTCTGGCTGCTTGCGAGGGAGGAAAGAATCTCCAGCTTTACTTCCTGCTCTCTCGATGCCCTGAATCTCAATTCATGTCACCCATGCCGCCGAACAGCATTTCCTCTTCGTCCCCGCCATGACCGCCTCCGCCTTCATTTGTTTTAGGCAGAACCGATCGCATGACGGAAAGGATCCCTTGGCTCATTTTATTTACGCCGTCCAACACTTCAATAACCTGCTCATTGATTTGGGCGGTCTGCTTAAGCTGCGTCTGATCGCCCAGGAAGGATGCCGCGGTAATATGATTGCATATCCAATTACGCGCTTTCTCCGACTCTTCCGCTTTGGCCTCCAGCATCCTGGCGATATTCCACTGCATATTGGCGGTAGCGCCAAGCATGCGCATATAAGCCTGTTCCCGGTTCATTGCAAACATCTTCCTTCCGGACGCTTACTCATCTTCCTCCAACCCAAGCTCTCGGACCGTCAACGTCAGCTGCGCAGCAAGCGTCTCCTGCAATTCGGCTATCGTTGTCAGGTAAGAGACAACTCCTCCAAGCAGAGCTTGCGTATTGGACAGCAATCCGTCCGTGCCTCCAAAGTTCGGGTTGTTATCGGGGATGGCCTTAACAACCTCCGCCATCCGTACGACAATATGGCGCTTGGAGTCCATCATGCGAGCCATTTGTTGATGGGAGTGAGATAAATGCTCTATTATTTCGTTTACGATCTGCTGCAACTTCAAGCCCCTCCTTTGCAGCAATAAACGTCTTCAGTTCAATTGTCGCCGTCATACCAGCATATGCATCTTCTAAAAACGGTGATACTTGCGCATGCCTACAGGACCTGGCGCAGCTTAATCGGCGGAATTAGCGGCAGCCCTTCCGGCATTTCCTGCAGCTGTTCCACGGTCAGCGGATATTTCGCCCTCTCGTTCAAATGCCAGGAGACAGCAGCTGCTTCGGTAATGATTCTCCGCTTGGTGCCATTCTCCAGATAATAAAGGAAGCCGTCCAGTCCGCTAGCAATCTGCCCGTGCATCGGCGCGCCGTAATGAGCGGAATGAAGAGCATTCCATTTGGATGCCGCCTCAGCGGAAGTCAGCGCTTCTGCCGCCGGCCAGCTCCGGAGCAGCACCTGCGGCAGGCGTACGACCGGCCCGGACCATTCTCCTTCAATCGGTCGTTTGATCCCTTGCTCGATCCAATAAACTTGAGGGCCAATCCCTTTCACTACGACACTTTCCGGGTAAAAGGCGGTCTCTCCCTTGGCGGTTAGCGAAGTAAGCTTCGGATCGCTTGCGCGGACTTGATGAATCCACGCATACGGATTATTCCATTTGGTCATATAGTAAACCATATTCCGGGTGTTAACTTGATCGAGCTGGTCGCCTAGCGCCTTGATACTGACGCTTCCGAAATGATGGATAAAGGAGTCCCTTGCAATAACAAGAGAGTAACCGAGCAGCCTGGTCCGAATATTATAATCATCATCCTCGTAATTGCCGAATTCGAATCCTTCGTCCAGAAATCCGATCCGCTCCCACAATTCGCGGCGGAACAAGAGGCAGAAGCCCGGCAGCCTGTCTGTTCTCTCCCATCGCTTCGGGTCGGAAATATTATGGAGTCTCGCGAATTCCGGCATATCTTCGATTCTTTCATAAGGGACCTGGATCTGCTGATCGCCGCTGATGTAATTCGTGACAGGTCCTACCATTCCGATTGTGGGGTCGCTGTGCAGGCAGGTGAGCATATTGCCGAGCCAGTTATCCGTCACGAGCGTATCATTGTTAAGAACTAGCATCGTTGTGCCTTTGGCCATCATCAGGCCCGTGTTGACCGCACCGGCAAAGCCGTAATTCTGTTTAAGCACCCTGTACCGCACCTGACCGTCCAACTGCTCCAAATATTCGGCTGTCCCGTCGGTCGAAGCATTATCGACAACGATAATCTCATGGGGCTGCTCCGTATTGTCCATGATGCTGTCGATGCAGCCTCTCAAATAATTCACCTGATTATAGCTTGGGATAATAATACTCGTTCCCTCGAACAATGAATGATAGCTGCTTTGACCGGCCAGAAGTCCCTGATTGTATCCCGCCTTCAGACCGGCTTGATAGTTAGCCGTATGCCTTCCTTCTTGCGTTCGTTTGAGACGACGAATGCCCCGCGGTTTACGTCTCACTCAAAAATCTCTCCCGTCTAGTATTCAGTATCCCAATATCGGGCAGATGCTTCCTTCAGCGAATCAAATGTGCCCGCATCCATCCACCAGCCGGATAACGTCCGGTAGGTTAATAGACCGGCAGCCGCGTAAAGATTATTCAGATCCGTAATCTCGAGTTCCCCTCTGCTTGACGGACTGATATTCTCAATCCGCTCGAAAACATCCGAGCTGTACATATATAAGCCGGTAACGGATAGATTCGACTGCGGATCCACGGGCTTTTCTTCAATGTGCTGGATCGCGCCGTTAGAATCAAAGACCGGAATCCCGTACCGGTGAGGGTCGTCGACCTCCTTGAGAAGCACCATCGCCCCGCCTTGCTGCTGCCGAAAATCATGAATATAAGGCGTTAAATCCTCTTCAAACAAATTATCGCCAAGCAGAACAAGGAACTTCTCGCCATCCGTAATAAACGGTCTGGCCAGCTGCAAGGCATCCGCAATCCCTCCGGCACCTTCTTGAATCCGGTATGCGATAGACACGGCCAGGTCTTCGCCGCTGCCGAAATAATGGATAAACATTCCCGCAGACTGGCGGTTTGTAATAATCAGAATCTCCTCGATTCCTGCTTTGCGCAGCGTTTCGATACCATGATGGATCATCGGATGTCTGCCAACCGGCAGCATATGTTTATTGATATAAGAAGTAAGGGGCATGAGCCTAGTACCTGTTCCACCCGCCAAAATAACAGCTTTCAACGTGCAATCCTCCTAACCATGTGCAGACTTACAAGGCCATCTCGCGCTTGCGCAGCCGATCCTCGAACCCGCCCCGTTCATCTGTGCATGACAGCAGCCAATAGATCGCCTCCAAATGATCGCCTAAAATTAATCGTTCAAGCGGATTTTTCCTCTCCCGCTCCGGCCGGGGTTTATTTATTTTGCCGACATTAACCGTGTGTACGGCCTTCACCTTAAGTCCTTGCTTTACGGCCATTGCATGGGCAAGCGGAGGAACCGACAAGGCTTCCGCGCCTATCGTATCCAGACATTTGCGGCTGATCGCGTGCGGTACGGCCGTGAAGGATATTCCCTTCAAGTCAGGCCTTTGAAGAACGGCATTCAAGGCATGTTTGGCCAGCACAACACTATGAACCTTCGCTTTGCGGACTGGACCGGAGTAGTTATTCAACGCCGCGTCTATCCCTTTCTCTCTCACTGCGTGAATGAAAGGACGTAGTTTTGCAGCTGATATAACCATATCGCCGTCAATAAACAGCAGAACCTCTCCTTTGGCTTCAAGAGCTCCTACCGTCCTTCCTACGTCATGACCTAGAGGCTTCTCGAAATACAGCACTTTCGCCCCCATCCTTCTAGCAATTGCAGCGGAACCGTCCGTAGAACCATTGGCAACAACAATCACTTCCGTACGGGGATGTACTTTCGCAGCTTCTCGAATGACGCGCCCGATGGTCGATTTTTCATTCATAACAGGGATAATGACCGATACTTCAGGATTAGGATGAGGTGCGCGTTTCATCCACTGAATCACCTCAGTTTTTAAGCCTATTAAAATTTGCAAGCATATTGATTTACATCATATAGTATGTATGCAGACTGCTGGCGCAACGGCATTTGTACAACTTCCAAGACGTCTGTCCCCTCCCAAATGAAAAAAGAGGATAAGAGCATAGATTTCACTCCCATCCTCTATTGAAACTATCAATGTCACCTGCCAACGGCGATCCAGTTCATATATCCCTCAGGCTCAAACGAACCTCTTGAACGGATAATATTCAGAATGGCGCTGCCTTCGGATTTGCTAAAGACGGATACATAACATTCCGGATTGTCGCAGATAGCGGTAATGGCATAGTTCGTATTGCTGAACGGCTCGTCGAACGTAATTTCAACCTCCAGCATCTTCCCTTTTTTGAAGAACGAATACGGAGCAAGACCAAACTGTTGAATAACCTGGCCGGTACCCGTGGAACGGATAAAGGCCGGCGCCGGTTCCGGTTCTTGTTCCGGCTGCGCTTCCGCATCTATAACCGGCGGGAATAAAGCAGATACAAGCTCGGGTGCCAATTTATCCAGCGTTATTGCCTCCGTGGCAATATGCCAGCCGCATACGCTGTCTTCCGCCAGCTTCTCGCGGGTCACGCTCTCGTCGGCAAGCTTCTCGCTCGTTACGCTCTCATCGGCCAGATTGTCGGTTGTAATGCTCTCTTCCACCAGCTTATCGCCCGTGATGCTGTTGCCGGCAATTTTATCGCCCGTCACACTGCCGAATGCCAGCTTCTCGCGGGTAATGCTGCTATTCGCAAGCTTCCCGGTTGTGACGCTAAGATCCGCGAGCTTCCAAGTGGTTACACTGCCGTCAACCAGCTTAAGCGTTGTAATGCTCTCGTCGGCCAATTTGTTGCCGGTCACCGACTGGTCGGCCAGCTTATTCGTAGTTACGCTTTCGTCTGCAAGCTTGTTGCTTGTGATGCTCTCATCAGCCAGCTTGCTTCCGATTACCGCTTGATCGGCCAGCTTATCGCTTGTTACACTTTCAGCGGCAAGCTTATCGCTTGTTACACTTTCATCAATCAGCTTGCGGCTCGAAATACTGTAGTCAGCCAGTTTTCCTGTCGAGACGCTCTCATCGGCCAGCTTGCTGCCGGTGACGGACAGATCGGCCAGCTTTATATCTGTGACACTTTCGTCCGCAAGCTTGTCGCCGGTCACACTTTCGTCAACCAGCTTCCGGGTTGTAATACTGTCATCAGCCAGCTTCTCGGTCGTGATGCTTTCATCCGCTAGTTTTCTGCCGTCAATGCTATCTGCCGACAGCTTATCAGCCGTAATACTTCCAGGTGCCAGCTTCTCGCCTGTAATGCTGTTGTCGGCAAGCTTGCTTCCGATTACCGCTTGATCGGCCAGCTTCTCGGAAGTGATGCTCTCGCCTGCCAGCTTCTCCGTTGTAATACTTCCGAAAGCCAGTTTGTCGCTTGTGACACTTTCATCGGCCAGCTTACCGCTTGAGATGGTGCCCTCGGCAAGCTTATCTCCCGTCACACTGCCGAACGCCAGCTTGCGGGTCGTAACACTCTCATCCGACAGCTTATCGGCCGTGACGCTCTCGCCCGCCAGCTTCCAGGTGGTCACACTTTCATCCGCAAGCTTCTCATTCGTTACGCTGCTGCCTGCCAGCTTCTCCGATGTGACGCTCTCGTCAGCCAGTTTGCTG
Source organism: Paenibacillus sp. MMO-177 (assembly GCF_037147795.1). Taxonomy (NCBI): domain Bacteria; kingdom Bacillati; phylum Bacillota; class Bacilli; order Caryophanales; family Paenibacillaceae; genus Paenibacillus; species Paenibacillus sp. MMO-177. The sequence goes on from NZ_JBBCUR010000005.1 coordinate 324,290, forward strand.
CCTGTAACAGCCAGGTCGGCCAGCTTGTCGCCGGTAACACTTTTATCAACCAGCTTACGGCTTGTGATGCTATCATCGGCAAGCTTCCCGTTTGTAACACTTTCATTGGCGAGCTTGCTGCCGGTAATGCTATCTGCCGACAGCTTATCGGCTGTAATGCTTCCAGGCGCCAGCTTCTCGCCGGTAATGCTGTTATCGGCCAGCTTGCTTCCAGTAACGGCCTGATCGGCAAGCTTATCGCTTGTAACACTCTTATCGGCCAGTTTATCCCTGGTCACACTTTCATCGATCAGCTTGCGGCTCGAAATACTAGAATCCGCTAACTTCCCGGTCGAGACGCTCTCATCGGCCAGCTTGCTGCCGGTGACAGACAGGTCGGCCAGCTTGCTTGTAACGACGCTTCCGTCAGCTAACTTCTCGGTAATTACGCTTTCGGCGGTCAGCTTGCGGCTTGTAATGCTGTCGTCGGCCAGCTTCTCGGTTGTTACGCTTTCGTCAGCCAGTTTACGCCTTGTAATACTGTCTGCCGCAAGCTTCTCGGCCGTAACGCTTTCCTCGGCCAGCTTTTGCGTCGTAACACTCTCATCGGCCAGCTTACTGCCGATAACAGCTTGCTCGGCAAGTTTGCCGGTTGTGATACTTTCGTCGGCCAGCTTGTCGGTGGTTACACTTTTATCGATCAGCTTTTGGCTTGTAATACTATCGTCGGCCAGCTTCTCGGAAGTGACGCTATCGTCGGCCAGTTTGCGGCCTGTCACCGCTTGATCGGCCAGCTTGCTCGTAGCCACGCTATCTTCGGCCAGCTTTTCGGCTGTCACGCTTTCGTCAACCAGCTTGCTGGTTGTAATGCTATCGTCGGCCAGCTTCTCCGCCGTAACGCTTTCGCCTGCCAGCTTCCGGCCCGACACGCTTTCATCCAGCAGCTTCTCGGCCGTAACGCTTTGGTCGGCCAGCTTGCTGCTCGTGATGCTTCCGTCCATGAGTTTATCGCTTGTGATGCTTTCACTAGCCAGCTTGCTGCCGATGATACTCCCGTCTGCCAGCTTGCCGCCCGTAATAATGCCATCAGCGAGCTTCCGGCTTGAGATGCTTTCATCCGCCAGCTTATCGCCGGTTATACTGCCTCCGGCCAGCTTGCTGCCCGTGACGCTCTCGGCAGTCAGCTTATCGCCCGTGATGCTTTCAAATGCAAGCTTCCGGCCTGTCATGCTTGCATCGGCCAGCTTATCTGCCGTAATGCTGTTATCAGCCAGTTTATCGTTTGTAATACTGCCTGCCGCCAGCTTGCTTCCCGTAACGCTCTCATCCGCCAGCTTCTCGCTAGTGACGCTCTCGTCGGCCAACTTGCCGCTTGTGATGCTTCCTTCCGCCAGTTTGCCGGTTGTGACGCTCTCGTCGGCTAGCTTCTCCGTTGTGATGCTGTCATCAGCCAGCTTGCCGGTAACGATGCTGCCGTCCTGCAGCTTGGAGGATTGGATAATCCCTTCAGCCAACTGCTCCGGCAAAATCATTTTTGGCTTGAATTCATTCAAAACATCTGCGCTGAGGTGGTCGAAGGTAACCGTGCTTTTCCGAAGATGGTAGCTTTGAATGGAATCCGCCTTTATATGCTTGCTCGCGATCGTCTCCAGGCGCAGGTGATCGCCCGATACGGTGTCGACCGCCAGCTTGGAGGACGTTACAGCCCCGTTTTGCAGCTTGCTTTCATCGATGCTGCCCGGTGTCAAATGCTTCTCTTGAATGGACAACGGCTGGATATGATCGGCATTAACGGATAAGGAAGCCAGCTTGGTTTCCTGAACCGCACCGTCTGCGAGATGCTCAGTTCCGATGATTTCTTCCTGCAACGCTTCCGAATTCACCGCGCCGACTTGGATATGGACTTCCCCGACGCTGAACGGAGCAAGCTTCGCCTCGGTGACAGCTTCATCGGTTAGATGGACGTTACGTACACTGCCTTGGACGATATGAATGCCAAGGATGGAATCATTCGCCAAGTGCCGGCTCATGACCGCTTCATTTCCGATATGGCTGGACTGAACAGCGCCGGTCGACAGCTTCGACGAGGTTATCGACTGGTTAGACAATGCTTCCGTTCCAACCGCTCCGACGCGAATATGATTCGCTCCGATAATGCTGTCTGTCAAATGCCCGGATTGAATCGAGTGGGCCTCGATATGGCCGGTTTGAATCGATAACGGACGTATTAATCCCGAGTGAATGGAGCCCTCCGCAAGTTTGCTGGCCGTAACGCTGCCGTCCGCCAGCTTGGAGGTTGTTACGCTTGAATCGTTCAGCTTCTCGGTTGTTACCGCATCCTTCGACAGCTTGCTTGCCGTTACGGCCTGGTCGGTAATGTGATCCGTGTTCACGATATCATACGACAGATTCATCTCGGTAACGGACTGATATCCCATGTGCTCCGCTTGAATAATGCCCGTCTGCAGATGCTCTGATTGGATCGCCTGAGGAGCTATTAATTCGGAATGAATCGAGCCCGGAGAAATATGATTCGAGCGCACGCTGCCATCCGCCAGCTTGGAGGATGTTACGTTCGAATCCGCCAGCTTCTCGCTTGTTACCGATTGGGAAGCCAACTTGTCGGTAGTTACAGCGTGGTCGGACAAATGCTCCGTCTGTACGCTGCTTCCCGACAGATGCTGCTTCGTTACAGCCGCGCCTGCCAGATGAACGGACTGGATTGTACCGTCCTTAATATGCTCGCCGGCAATGGAAGACGGCTGTACGTGACCGCCATGAATGGAAGCAGGCTGAATCGCCTCGGACCCCACGGCGTCATGCGCAATGTGCCGTTCGTTTACGATGCTATCGCCTAGCTTCGAAGCCGTTACGCTGCGCTCGGCCAGCTTATCGGTCGTAACGGATTCCGGAGCAAGCTTCTGGGAGCCGATAATTTGATTGGCCAAATGATGCGGATGAACGGAGTTCGGAGACAGGTTGAGCTCGGAAATCGCTCCGTAGGCAATCTTGTCGCTTGTAACCGATAGATCCTGAATGGCATCCGTGCCTACTGCCTGATCAGCAAAATGCTGCTTTTCAATCAACTTTGGCTTCAAGTGCTCGCTGGAGATCGATTCCGGGGAGATCGCTTCACCGGTTACGGCGCCTGCCGAGAAATGATAGGCACGGAGCGTATCGGGTGCAATCTTCTGAAACGTAATAATCTCGTTCTTCAGATGGCCCGTTTCGATGGAGCCGGTAGCCAGCTTGGAGCTTTTGATCGCACCGTCCGCAATTTTCTTGTCCGTTACGGCCTGGTCCGCAAGCTGGTGCGTACCAACCGACTGGTCGTTCAGATGCTCGGTCGTGATCGCTTGGGGAGCGATCTTCTCCCCTTTGACCGAGCCGTCCTGCAGCTGCTCTCTGCCTACCGAACTGGACTGCAGATGCTGGCGGGACACCACCTGATGGGCAATATGGCGCTGCTCGATTTGACCGATGGCAATATGGTCCGAAATGATGCTGCTGCGCCCGACATGCCGGGTCTGCACGGCTTCATTCGCCAGCTTGCTCGAATTGACGCTCTGGTCGCCAAGATGCTTGCTCCCGATCTGTCCGGCCACAATATGTTCGCCAAAGACACTCTCCTGCTGGAGATGACTTGCGTTAACGGCTCCGTGTGCTATCTGCTCGGCGTTTACGGATCGAGGTTGAAGGGCTTCGGTCCTTACCGCCCCTTCCGCCAGATGCTCCTGCGAGATGGCGCCTGGAGCCACGTGCTTCCCCAAGATGGCTCCGATCGAGACATGCTCCGCGAGGAGCAGTCCTTGCTTCAAATGGACGGATTCAATCGTATCCGAGGCAAGTTTGCTGCCGGTAATTGCCCCGTCCCGCAATTTGGAATGAGTAACCGATGCCTCGCCAAGCTTCGAATTCGTTATAGCTTCATTGGCGATTTTTTCCGTATGGACGGCACTGTTTTGAATTTTATCCGCTGAAATGGAATGGTTGTCGATCAGCTCTTCGGTGACGATAAAAGGTTGAAGATGTCTCGAATTAATCGATCCGTCTGCAATTTTGCTGGAATCAATCGTCCGGTCTGCCAGCTTCTCCGAGGTGATGCTGCCGTCCTCCAGCTTGCTGCCGTTAATGGAGGAATCCACGATTTTATCACCGGTAATGGAGCTGTTCGATAGATGATCGCCCGTAATGGCTGAAGAAGACACTTTATTGCCCGTTACGGCCCCGGGGGCAATATGAATGTTTTGCACCGCATAATCGGAGAGGGTGGATGAACTGATGCTTCCCGGGCGCATTTTATCGGAGCCTACCGAATAAGGGGCAAGCTTGCTGCCGGTCACGGCGCCATCCACGATATCGTCCGTATAGATAAACGGAAACGGTTTGTACAGATCCTGCTTCTCCACCAGTTTGTCGAGCTTCTCCTCGTAAGTCGGCTCTACCATCGGCGCAGACGCTTTCTCTTGCTTCCTCTCCGGCTTCAACTCCTGCTTTTGCGCAAGCCTAACTTCCTGTTTCGGTTCCTGTTTAACCTCTTGCAGCTTCAATTCTTGGGCAGGCTCTTGCTTCCGCTCCTGCTTCAGCTCCGGAACCGGTACTGGATCAGCATCATAAGAAGCAATTTCCTCGATAAGCAGCTCTGCGTCAGCATTGCTTATTTCAGCCGGCGAGGAGGCATCGGCTTCAAGGATCAATTCTTCCGTCAATGCAGGGACCAAATACGTCTCCGCTTGCGGGGCCTCTTCCATGGGAGCTATTGCGTTAATACTTACCGGCCTGTTCTCTACAGGCTTAGGCTGCGGAACCAGTAGGTTGTTATTTTGAACCTTCGTTTTTTTGCTTTTTAATTCATCCAGCCACTTTAATTCCGAGGCATTCGGATTATCAACATAATAACTCGGCTTACGCCCTTTGGCGTTTTTCGACGATTTACCTTTTGTCATTGACCTCTCCTTCTTTCTTCCTCCCCAAAGTTATTTCACTATATGCTCCTACCCATAGGCGCGCTACTGCCGTTTTAGGCACAAAAAAAGGACAGCAGCTCTTAACTGCCGTCCTCCGGGGGATAAGGCTTTAGATTTAAAAAGCCCATTTGATAGCTGATTATCTGCTCATCCTCATGAGCCTTCCCCTGTTTGTGCTGAGGAAGCGGCTCAGAATCGATTCCATCCGATAGATCCGGGTTGTCATGGAATCTCATATCCATTTCATTTCGTTGAATCTTTAACCACCGCTTTGCCGTATGTTCCCATGTGAACAGCTGCTCCACACGTTGTCTGCTCTTTATCCCCATCTGCCGGCGCAGAGCCGCGTTATGCAGCAAAAGCAGGAGCTTGGCAGTCAGCTCGGATTTAATTTCTTTCTGATTAATGAGAAAACCGGTCTCTCCATCCTGGATAATTTCCTGCATCCCGCCAGCCCGCGTAGCGATAACCGGAAGACCCGTTGCCATCGCTTCCACATTCACAAGTCCAAACGCCTCCCGCTTGCCTGAAGGCATTACGGCAATATCGGCTGCCATGAACCAGCCCGGAACTTCCGAGTATGGCACATAAGGCACGAACCGGATATGTTTCTTGTTCCGTTCACCCATCTTTAGCAGCTTGCGGGAATAGGCCGTAGTACGGTGAGATCCGTAATAGGGGCTTCCGACAATAACAACAAGAAGATCCGGATGGGTCTTGATCAGCTTTGGCACGATGGCCAGCAAATGATGCACGCCTTTAAGCGGTATAAGCCGGCCAAGAAATACAACTACCTTCCGGTGGGCAAGGCCTTTACGCTCCCTGTGATGTCTTCGTACCGCTTCCCCTTCCGCCGTATAGCGGGACTGGAAGCGTCTAGTCTCCACTCCGGGATAAACGACGCGGACCTTCGCTCCGGCTTCAGGCACCTTCTTAAGGATCAAACTGCGCAGAAAATCGCTGTTTACAATAATCCGGTCTGCTATAGCAAAGCTCTGGCGAAGCCGCGTTTCGGAAATATGTCTTGGACTAATATACGTGGAAGAATGCAGATTAAGCCAAATTTTGGCCTTCGGATTGGTCCGATTCAGCTTTATCACATACGTCGGCCTGTTCTCGACCTGTATAATATGCGGGCCAAATCCCTGTAATGCACGGCCTATTTTCTCAACGTAGGCCGATCGTTTGGCAGCATGGAATCTTTCGCAAACAACATCGTTAACTAAGCTTCGCCGGGGTAAATTCAGCCCGATTTTCCCGTAAATACGAGGTTCGATACTAGGACGCAGCAGAGGAACGAACTTTTCAACAACGCGTTCGACAGAGCTGCTTTTTCCCGATGGAATTGGATAGGCTCCTGGCGTAACGAATGCCACTTTCACTGACGACATGTCGAAGGAAGGCCTCCTTCGTTATCAATTTGCAGTTAGCATACGCGATCCCTCCCGATATTGATACAAGGTTGCGCGGACGCCTATGCTATTGATTTGTATGAACGGTTGTGTCACACTGTTCGGAGGACATCGAAAGGCAAGATGCAAGGAAAGGACGTGAGTGAGCGGGTATGATGGGATGGTTGTTTCAAGCCATGACGGAGCTTAGTTCGCGCAAATGGATATCCAGACTGACCGGCCGCTTCGCGCAATCGAAGGCAAGCCGCGGCTGGATTCCGAGATTCGCCAGCATGTATAACATTAAAATCGAAGAAGCGGAGAAGCCGCTGGAAGCATACAGCACGTTAAATGAATTTTTTACGAGGCGCCTGAAGCCGGGCTCCCGGATTATACATGAAGAGATTACGGCTCTTATAAGTCCGGTGGACGCCTTGATCACGGGGGCAGGCCCCATTAAAGCCGGTACGATCGTTAATGTAAAAGGACAGGATTATACGATCGAGGAGCTGCTTAACCGCTCTCCCCGAACAGAACTGTACCTCGACGGGTATTACGTCGTACTGTACTTAAGTCCAACCGATTATCACCGCATACATACGCCGGTAGACGGACAGATTGTCGAGCGCGAGCATGTTCCGGGCAAGGTATACCCCGTTAACGACTTTGGCCTTCGCCGCATGCGGCGCGTCCTCAGCCGGAACGAAAGACTCATTACCTACATCAAACATGCCGGAGGCGAAATGGCCGTTGTCAAGGTTGGCGCCATGAACGTCAGCAGCATTCGTTACGTCGAGCCTATCCGCGACAAAGCTGAAAAAGGCGGCGAGCTTGCCTATTTCGAATTCGGCTCAACCGTTGTCCTGCTTATGGAGAACGATACTTTTATTCCGCGGCAGGATCTTGCGCCAGGGTTAAGGGTGCGGATGGGCGAGAAGCTGGGGCAGTTGATTGAGGGGTAAAGAGCATGCTCATTGCGCGTTAAAAGGCATGCTCATTGCGCATTAAATGTTCTTCCGATCGCCATTGCTCGGGGATTCCTTTGAACAATCCTGGCGGATTGGAATCCCCTCACAAAAGCGAACGTTACACTTCTACAGAATCATTTAATGCTCCAATCGCACTCCACCCCTAAATCAACTTAATTTTAAGAGGAATAGGGCTAGCCATTTCATTGTTCGAAATGGCATTGATAGAAGAAAGGCGCCGAGGGAGTTACCCTGCGGCGCCTTGTTTGCGTTTAACGGATTTCGGATGGGCTTCGGCCCGTGTATTGCTTGAACTGCCTGCTGAAGAAGAAGATATCCCGGTAGCCAAGCGCATCCGCAACCTCCGTCACGTTCATGCCTTCGTACATGAGCAAATGCTGGGCCCGTTCAATCCGTGTCCGGATCATATACGATTGTACCGACATGCCGATCATTTCTTTAAATTTTACGGAAAAATACCGCGGAGACAGCTGCGCGCGCATCGCCAGATCCTCGACCCGGTGAGCTACGCTTGGATGCTGCTTCACGTAATTGGCAACCTCCTGAATCGCTTCGGTCAGCTGGTTGCTTCCTTTGCGCTCAACCGGCATCTCCCGGTCCTCCCGCAGCAGATGAATCATCAGCTGCTTGAGCACAAGCAAAGCTTCTTCCTCCGCCGCGTATGTCTCAACGAGGAACAGCCGGACATAACGGGAAAGCAAATATTCGAAATCAACGGTATCCGTCAGCTTCCGGTAACGCTCCGGCACAAACTGCACCGGCTCGCGTACGTCAAAATGGATATAAGTCAGAACAAGCGGCTTTTGGGGATTATGGGTAGCGCTCGTATGGTCACCCGGCCGGAACAGAAAGCAGCTTCCTTTCCCTACCGGGTACGTTGTTCCGTTAACTTCCACTTCCCCTTCGCCGCTCCATACATAAAATAAATCATAGTTCGCCATCGGCTTTTCGCGCCGCTGCCATCTCCAGTTTGGTTCACATACGATTTTGGCAATAGGCGGCAATTTAATGTAAGAATCCGGAGATAAGTGCAGCATGTGAATCCTCCTAAAATTTTTCTCGATAACGCACTTTGTTATCGAGAAAAATACTTCGTAAGCATAAACCAAATTTTTCACGATGACGCACTTTGTTATCGTGAAAAATACTTCGTAAGCATAAACCAAATTTTTCTCGATAACGCACTTTGTTATCGTGAAAAATTACATCGTAAGCATATCTCGCATTCCATTTTTCGCGAAATTTCGAGTTCTTGCCGACATCATACAACAGCCGGAATCTCGCACGCAAGCGGGTATTGCCCTCCCGTTTGCACAAAAGTCAAAAAGATTTGCATTTTGATTGGTGTGCTTTGTTAAAAAAATGTTATAATAGCACCCGATAAGCGTTAAATGACGAATTGATTTCCCGGAAGGATGGAATGAAGTCCATGAACCCACTTGCTCAGCAGTTGAATGAGACGCTCGAAGCCGAAAGTCCGAACGTCTACGACATGTTGTCCGCTTTAGGAAAAGCGATTTATTTCCCGAAGGAAGGCATACTCAGCCAATCCGCAGAAGCAAAGGCCAAGGCTAAGAAATTTAACGCCACGATCGGCATAGCAATAGAAAACGGTCAGCCCATGCACCTTAAGGTTATACAAGACACCTTGTCCTCGTATGATCCAAAAGATATATACGAATACGCTCCGCCAGCCGGCAAGCCGGAGCTGCGTTCCGCATGGCGCACCAAGATGGTTAAAGAAAACCCTTCCCTGGAAGGCAAAAAATTCAGCAACCCTGTCGCTACGAACGCATTGACACACGGTTTGAGTATTGTTGCCGACTTGTTCGCCGATGTCGGCGATGCGGTTATCATCCCGAACAAGAACTGGGAGAACTATGAACTGACATTCAACATCCGCCGCGGTGCCGAGATCGTTGAATACCCGCTATACAATGAGGATTACCGCTTCAACAGCGCCGGTCTGCGCGAAGCTCTTCTCGCTCAGAAAGACAAAGGCAAAGCGATTGTTATCCTCAATTTCCCGAACAACCCTACCGGCTACTCGCCGGGTCCTCAGGAAGGCGATGAGATTGTTGCAGCAATCCGCGATGCGGCAGAAGCAGGCATTAACGTTGTTGCCGTAACGGACGACGCGTACTTCGGCTTGTTCTTTGAAGACTCGCTGCATGAATCGCTATTCGGCAAGCTGGCTGATCTGCACCCGCGCGTACTGGCTGTAAAAGTCGACGGCGCGACAAAAGAAGAATACGTATGGGGCTTCCGCGTTGGTTTTATTACTTACGCTAACCCTTCCGATAAAGCACTCGCTGCTCTTGAGCAAAAAACGATGGGTATTATCCGCGCGACAATCTCGAGCGGCCCGCATCCATCGCAAACCTTCGTATTGCGCGCGCTGCAGTCTGCTGAGTTCGACGAGCAGAAAGCGGAGAAATACGACGTAATGAAGAAGCGTGCCAATAAAGTAAAAGATTTGCTCGACAGCGGGCGTTACGGCGATGTTTGGAGCTACTATCCATTTAACTCCGGTTACTTCATGTGCCTTAAGCTGAAAGGCGTATCCGCGGAAGAGGTCCGCACCCGTCTCCTGGACGAATACGGTATCGGGACCATCGCGCTTGGCGAGACCGATCTTCGCGTTGCATTCTCTTGCATCGAAGAGCCGAACCTGGAAGAACTGTTCGATACGATCTATAAAGCGGTTACCGAATTGATCGGTTAATTTGCCCAAATAAAAAAAGCGGTGCAGGATTCCTGCACCGCTTTTTTTATTTGGGATAACCTCTACTCTTCCTCCGCATCCTTAGCCAGTTTGCGGCGCATGCGGCCTGGACGCAAGAACAGAATCTGCGCATAAGCCACCAGCAGCGCGGCAATTGCAGGAAAAATGAACCCTTGAACGAGCAGCATGACGGCTCCCGGCAGCCACATGAGGAACGCAACAACCGCGAGTGCCCATCGGTCAACGATAAGAAGACTATCCATCCGTTTGGCCTCGGGCAGCGGATAGACATGCCGCCATACGGAGTAGCGATGCGCGTGCCTCAACCCCCCGAGCTGTACGGCAACCAGCTGAAGCAGGATGATATAAGCTGCAGCTGCTCCCCAACCAGACAGCCATCCGTCTTCTCCAAACCAGTAAACAATAAGCGCAAACAATACCGTAAGACGCAAGACGATGCCGCCAATTTCCGTCCGTACAAGGGACGCCGCGTATAAATACACATAAGTCAGGCGGTGACGGTTCGGAATATACCTTAGAATCCATGCCAAATAAGCTCGGGATGCCGTACGTGAAGGCATCGTTGGAACATCGATAAATAAACCGAAAAATTGATAGTAGCTTCTTCGGGTGCGAGCCTCCTCTTCAATCAGCCGCTCCCACGGGAAGGAATGCTTGTCCGGCAGCCGGTAGAGCAGGGCAAACAAGCCAAGGAGCAGCAGCAGGAACAATGCAGCCTGCCATGGCGCTCTTGTAAGTATGACCACAAGCGAAAGAGCATTCGCTGCCCAGCGTAATAGGCGGAGAAGCCGGCGGACACCGGACCAGGCTAATTTCCGTTCTTTCCACGCCCCCCACAGGTTTGCCGCCCGCATAACCAGGCAAAAAAGCAGCAAAGTCCAGAAACCTGCTTCCCCGTCACCTTGCCGGTAAATCGGCCAGTATAGCAGGAGAACAATAATCCCGAGCAAAGATGTCATGATTGCCGAGCGGCGGAAGCTTCTTGCCATATAGCTGCCCATCTCCGCTTCCCGGGGCATATGGAAGACGATATCCGGCGAATTCAGCCAGGTTCTAAGCGGACTCCAGCTAAGAATAATAAACAAGGCTACTGTACCAACAAGCGTAATCGGAAATCCGCTTGGCAGGTCCCGAATCAGCTTGATGTAGCCAAATGCAGACGACAGCACAATAAACGACATAAACAACGGAAACCCGCTTTGTGCCATGTAACCGAAGTATGGGGTTACTTCTTTACGGAATTCTCCCGAACGCTTTAGCCATAATGCCTCAAGCGACCGATCCCCCCCGCTCATTGGCGTCCCTCGGTAACAAGCTTGTAAAAGGCATCCTCCAGCGCTCCGCCGCGCAATTCGATTCCGGCAGTCTGGCATACCTCTTCCAGCGTGCCGTATGCAGCCACCTTGCCTTGATGCATAACAATAAACCGGTCGCAATACGCTTCCACCGTAGACAGGATATGGGAGCTCATCAGAATGGCCGAGCCTTTCTTCTTTACTTCAACGAGCCGTTCAAGCAAAGAGCGTATGCCAAGCGGATCAAGTCCAAGGAACGGTTCGTCTATCATATAAAGCGGCGGTTCAGAGAGCAGCGCATTCATGATCATCACCTTCTGCTTCATCCCCTTGGACAAATGCGAAGCAAACGCTCCGCGCTTGGGCCTCATCTGGAATTCATCTAGGAGCTGCTCCTGCCGCTCCCCAAACTGCGGCTCCGCCACATTATAGGCCATCCCGGTCAACCGCAAATGCTCCTCGACTGTCAGCTCGTCGAACAGCACTGGTGTTTCAGGCACATAGGCAAAAGCGGACCGGTAACGCTCCGCGTTGTCCTCAAGCGTAACGCCATCTACCTTCACCTGCCCCTGATGCGGCTTCATAAGCCCAAGAATATGCTTGATCGTTGTGCTTTTACCCGCACCATTGAGTCCTATTAATCCTACCATTTCTCCCGCCCGCACCTCGAACGTCACATCATGGAGCACGGGACGCCGCGGGCTGTAACCGCCGGTTAATCCGGCAACCTGCAAAATGGGCTCGCTCATATTCCGTCACCTACAATTACCTATAATATAAGTTGCTTTTTCTCTTAACAGCATACCGAATTACTGCCGCAATATCAAAAAAAAGCAGGCATTCCTTTCCACGAGGGAAGGAATACCTGCTTCCATTCAATTCTTATTAAAGGATAGTAATACCCGCAATAACGCCGTCTTTGCCTTGAATTCTAACATCATGGCCCGTTACAAGATTATTTCGGTCGCCGGCAATAAGCGCGTTATCCGCAACGTTATAAATGGTTACCGTTGTTTGATTTCCGTCTTGCTTCGAGATGGAGATCGTGGACAGCTTGCCGTTAGCGTTATAAGTAATCGTGTTGATCTTGCCCGTAACGTCAAATACAGTGGACTGATCAACGGCTGCTTTAGTTACTTCAATAAACACGATTTTGTTCTGGTAAGTGCGGACAAGAATCTCGTCGCCGGCTTTCAGCGCGCTAACCGCAGCTTTCTTGTCGTCTCTGAAAATAAAGACGTTAGGATCAAGGCTAAGCGTCAAATCCGTACCGCTCGATTGCGTAATCGTAATTTGACCATTCGAAGCAGCTGCTTTGAGCTTGCCGGTGATCGCTTGTCCGTCGTTATCCGGAATTTCGGAATCCGTGCGGTCGAGCAAGGCAGCTAGCTCCGCGCGGGAAACCGGCTGGTTCGGACGGAACGTATTATCGTTGTAGCCCGTAATGATTCCTTTTTTGATGGCGAGAGCCACATAACCAACGGAACCCGCCGGAATATTTTTCGCATCCTTGAAGTCTAGTTGAGTGTTGTTGAGCGCCTTCGCTTCATCTTCCAATTTAAGCGCTTTAACGAGAATCGTTGCCGCCCACAGACGAGTTGCATTTTCTTGAGGCTTCACCTCGAAGTCATTCTCGTTAAACAGATCGTTCTCAACCGCTACCGCAACGTAACCTACAGCCCACGGATACTTCTTCTTGATTTGATCGGCATCCTTGAAGTTCAGCTTCGTGTTCATTTCCGCCGTCGATTCCGCCTGATCGCGAAGTCCCATCAAACGAACCGCCGCAACCAATGTCTCAATGCGGGAAATTTTTTGGTTCGGTTTGAACGATCCGTCCTCATAACCGGTAAATACGCCTTTCGATGCAAGACGCATAATATATTCCATTGCCCATTTCATATCATCTTCGTCTTTGAATTTCCAGTTCACTTTAACTTCTTTTTTCTCGCCACGATCGTCGCCTTTTTTTCCGCCATTGTCGTTATGGTTACCGTTTGCGAAAGCCGAAGACGCGCCGCCTGCGAGCATCATAACAGCTAGCGAAGAGATCACCGTTTTTTTCCATACCGCTTGTTTCTTCATAAAAAGCCACTCTCCCTTGTACTTTATTCACGGAAATTATCCGCTTGTACCTTCGCCTATACGTTTTCGTCGAAGGTCTAAAGTTTTGGGAGGGTGGCTTCTAAAAAAATTTCTTTTTATTGGTTTTTTATTGGTTATCCTGACTTTCGCGCTTAGCCTTCAGCCACTTCGGAGCACCCTTGTCTTTCTTGTCGCGGAGCCGCTCCTGCTTGGTTGCAGCCGGCTTTGGACGCGGTGCCGGAGCAGCGCTGTCAGGCTTGGCAGCGCCTTTTTTCGGCTTGCGTTCTTCCTTCAGCAATGATTCCCATTCCTTGCTGTTCTTTGGCGCAACAAAGGAACGCGTACTGACTTCCTGTTCTTCGGAAGCCCGGCGAGGAGAGGGTCTTGTCGACACTTTGCTTGGCAGTTCGGTTGGAGCCACAAATTCGCCTTTGTACATCGCTTTCTCCGGCAGCTCGATGCGAAGCGACTTGCGGAATTTATCCATAATAAACCGTTCTTGCGGCGTAATTAGCGAGATAACGGTTCCTTTACGGCCCATGCGCCCGGTACGGCCGGCGCGGTGAACATAATGATCCGCATCGATAGGGGGTTCCAGATTAATGACAAGAGGCAGACCCTCAATATCAAGACCTCTGGCCGCTACGTCGGTTGCGAGAAGCAGCTGCGTTTTTCCTTCGCGGAATCTGGCTAGCGTTGCTGCGCGGCGCTGCTTGTCCGAATCGCCGTACAACGTCTCTACGGAGAAGCCCTCATAGCTCAGCTTTGCTTCCCAATTCGCGATATTTTCGGTAACGTTCAAGAACAATAGCGCAGATTCCGGCTTCAGCATGCGGACAATCCGTCTTGCGACATCCGGCTTGTCCCGTTTATCGCATACGACGTAAAAGTTATCAATCGTCTCCGAGACCCGTTGCTCCGGCGCAATCTGAATGCGGACCGGCTCCTTCATCCAGCGTCCTTCAAACCGTGCCATCACATCCGGATACGTTGCGGAGAAAAAGGCCATCTGGCGCTCTTGGCTCATAGCGAACAGGATCGTCTCCACCTCTCGGGTTGAACCAAGCTCAAACACCTGATCCGCTTCATCGATAACGATATGACGCACATCGCTTAACTTCAGCTTGCGCAGCTTTAGCAGCTCGTGAATCCGCCCCGGCGTGCCGATGACAATCTGCGGGCGAAGCTTTAGCTTCTCGATTTGGCGCTTCATCGCCGCGCCGCCAATCAGCTGCTGAACGCGAAGGCCAAGCGGCTCCGCGTATCCTTCGGCTACACGGACGATTTGCATCGCCAGCTCCTGTGTGGGGGCAAGGATAATCGCTTGGATCGCCCCCGATGTTGGTTTCAGCTGCTGAAGCATCGGCAGCAAATAAGCCAGCGTCTTGCCAGAGCCCGTCTGCGAACGCGCGGATACATCCCGGCCTTCCAGCAAAGTCGGGATCGCCTCGGCTTGAATAGCCGATGGAACCTTTATATTGTTCGCTTCCAGCTTATCGCCCAGCGCCTTCGTAATGCCTAGATCATTCCATGTCTTTTGACTCATATACGTTCCTCTCTTTTTCCACCGCTATTTTCGATTAAACCAACCGCCAAACAGGCGATCGGCGATGCGCGGGAACAGCTGATACAGCTTAATGCCAACAGCCGCCGTTTTTGGCAGATCCACTTCGGCTTTCCGCCGTTCCATTACTTTAATAATTTGCGATGCCACATATTCGGGCTTCATCATAAACCAGCTTACGTTTTTCACGTAAGTGCCGGAAGGATCGGCGACATCAAAAAATTCGGTGCGGATCGGACCCGGATTCACCGCCGATACCGTAACACCCGTTCCGTTCAGCTCCATCCGCAAAGAATTGGTGAAGCCCAGCACCGCATGCTTTGTTGCCGAGTAGCCGGTAGACTTCGAGGAACCGATTTTCCCCGCCATGGAAGCGATATTAACAATATGTCCGCTTCCCTGCTTCAGCATGTAAGGCAGCACGGCTTTCGTACAGCGGACAATTCCCATATAGTTGGTGTCCATCATCTGCTCGAAACTCTCTACCTCTGCTTCCAGGAAGGTCTCGAATTTGCCAAAGCCCGCATTGTTCAGCAGGATATCGATTTTGCCGTATTTCGCTAGGATGGCATCAACGGTCTGCTGCACCTGCCTCATATCGGTTACATCCATCTGATACATCGGACATGCCGCGCCGATGACGGCCGCATGCTTGCGAAGCCGCTCCAGATTTCGCCCGGTCAGGATCGGCACTGCTCCAAGCTTAGCCAGCTGTTTGGCCGTTACCGCTCCAATTCCGCTGGAGGCTCCGGAAATAAGGACAATTTTCCCCTTTAACACTCATCATCACCTGCATCCGCTTCGCTCATTCTCATCTCTTCAGTGTACTTGATCAGTCCCCGATTAGCAAAAAATAAAGCAAAAAAAATAGCTCCCGAAGGAGCCTGCTTCTATGTTACGATGCGACTAGGACTTGAATATCGAATTGACCGATTCCGTCCATAATGAGAGGTACCGTTAAAGCCTTTCCTGCGGATAAGCTTTCGGCGCTAGCCGACTGAATTATTCTTGGAGGCGTAATATCTACGTTTACCCCCTGATTGTACAGCATGGTGCTCGCATTGCCGCTTATCATATTACCAAGCTCGGATATCGCGCTGCGTCCGATCTCGTCTAGCTCAGAGATCATAAATCCGCCCATCATCGCTGAGACCATCTTCAGAGCTACCTGCTCGCTCAGTCCGAATACAATGTCGCCATTCATTTGCCCATTAATCCCAATCTGAATCCAAATATGATTCTCTACTAATTCGATATTCTTCAGGCCTAGCTTTCCGGTGGAAGGCCGAATCTGTACCACCTGTTCGATGACGATCGTTGCGGCTTCAAGAAACGGATTAATGTATTCTGCCTTCATTAGCGGGAACGCTCCTTTTCGACAAAATTCGCACGTAGTCTATTCTGTTTCCATTATACTTAAATTCATAGGACAAGTATACTAATATTATCATTATTGAAACTTAAGTCCTAAGTAAATGGTCACTTCTTCATACTTAATTTGACAAAATGTGGAGGTTTTCTTCCATGCCTAATGTTTGGGCTCATCTCATATTTGGCCAAAAAGTACTTGATCATCTGCAAGAGGCCAAGCTTGTCGCCTCGGAACCGCTTCGCCGGTTATTTTATATGGGCTGTCAGGGTCCGGATTTCCTATTCTATCATCGGTTTTTGCCGTGGCAGGGACAATCGCCCATGATTCAGCTGGGCACCGAAATGCATAACCGGGACTGCGGGCCTGTTCTTATGAAGCTGCTTGATTCGGTTCTCGGTCGCCCGGCAGAGGCCGGTCAGCCTGATTCGGCTGTTGTCTATTCGCTTGGATTTGTCCTCCATCACGTGCTGGACCGGCATATGCACCCTCTTGTCTTCAGCAGGTCGGGATTCCGCAAATGGGATCATCAGCGCTATGAGGTGATGATGGATACTTTAATTGCGAGGCAGCAATGGGGAATCGAAACGTGGAAAACACCGGTATGGCGCAAAATCGATGTAGGGGGTGGGCTGCCGGAAGCTATCATTCAAGCCTTCCAGGCCATTGCGGACAGCTTCTATTCCAAGCTTGCGCCAATCATTCGCAAGGAAGATTGGAATAACGCGATCCGGGATATGATCCGGGCTCAGCGGCTGTTTCACGATCCTGCTTCTATTAAACGAACCGTTACCTTTGGGCAAATTGAACCGTTTGTCTTCCGGAAGCAGGTGCCTTATGACGTGCTGAACGAGGCCGGAACTTCATGGATTGATCCTTCGGACAAAACGGTTATCCGTAATGAGACCGCCTGGACCTTATGGGACCGCGCCATGGAGGATGCGAAGCTGGTTATTCCAGCCGTCCTTCATTATTTAAGAGAAGGCAGCAAAAGGCCGAAGCTGCGACAGATTGCAGCCGACCGGATCGGCAATCTCTCCTATGAGACCGGACTGCCTTGCGATTCCGACGCCATCATTCGATATGCGGAACCGCTTTGGCCGGATGGCGGAATAAAGGAAGCACCCTAAACCGGGGGCTTCCTTTATTCCTTCCCAGACAACTACATCGCTTGCTGCTTTACGGACTTCCGGTAATGGAGACGGACAAGGCGCAGCCTTTCATAGAGGACATCCATTTGTTTCTCTTTCAGGCTGTCTTCCCCGTATACCTGCTGCAGTACGGGCTTCAAGTAGCGGTCGCCTGCCTGGCGGAACGTTTCCCAGATCAGCTCTCTTTCCGTGTCCGGCATATCGGCGAGCTCCCTTGCGATAAGAGGCTCAAAATCGTAGCCTTCCGTCTCCAGCTGCTCAATTCGGTCCATAATCTCGCGTCGCGGAAGCTCCAGCTCCGACTGCAGCTGCTCCATCGAACCGCCCTCGAATACAAAGCTCAAAATCCGCTTCTTCTGCTGCTGCCGGATCATATCGTTTTTGTAGCGAGCCTCCTTCTGCTTGTACATCCATTGGGTATACGCTGCCGGCTCCAGCTTCTCGGTTACCCATTTCAGCGGAAAATCGGTCTCGCGGCCATGCTGTTCCGTAATCTCTAGGAGCTCCTGCCCGTACGCGGCATGCTTCTGTTCCCCCCAGCCCGGAATTTGCAGCAATTCTTCCGTTGTATAAGGAACAAATGCGCTAATCATCCACAGCATCCGGTTGGTGGCAACGAGATAAGCCGAACGCTTTTCCGAGACGGCCTTCTTGCGGCGCCATTCCCGAAGCGCTTCGAACAGCTCCTGCTTCGCATGCAGCTCTCCGTAACATTGCAGCATGGACAAGAAGCTGCCGGCTCCTCCACGCTTCTCCTCCAGCATCCCGTCTACGACCGGCGTATAGCCTTCGCCCATTTTCACCGCAACGCCATGACGGAAGCCGATCAGCATTTCTTCCCAAGACGTGCCTTCAAACCAGCTGACCGCCTCTTCCTCACCCTCCGACCATAAGACTGCCCAGATGCCTTCTCTCTCGCAGATGGAGAGCTTCCCCGTTACAATGGCGCCGTCCTCGGCCGGTTTTTCAAACGTGTTCAAAAAAACGATTTGCATGCCTGCTTCACTCCTCAATCAAAATGGATAATCGCGCGAATAAACGTAATCTAGCCTTAAACGAAAAAAAAGCACCCCTCCTGCAAAAAATGCAAGAGAGGTGCTTCCTCACGTTCGTTTATTCGATTAGTTCAATGCTATCATAACCGAACCTTTCTTACAAGCGTTTTCTTATTGTATAATGTGTGCAAACGATTAGTGGAGGCTTTGCCATGCTGCTGCCTGATTATGATTTTATGTCCGATACAACGGAAGATACGTCCACAAGATTCGTGACGTTTATTACGCCAAGTATGAAGCGTTTCGACCTCGCAATTATGTCGACGGCAAGATTTTACGGCAAGAAGCTGATTACCGATCTGCAGGCCGGACGCACGGCTATCATTGGACCGGATGATTTGGAGGAGGAAGGGTACCTGGAATACACCTTTAAACTGACGGAGGAAGAAGCGGCCGAGCTTGCCCAGTTTTTATATTTTGTAGTAGGAACGGTGAATTTTACCGACTAAACGGGGGTAAACTGAGAGGGCGAACGCAAACTTACGCCATTTCAGGAGGAGATATCGGTGGATCGGTTTACGAACGAAGACCGCAGCGAATATACGGATTTTTCGACGGTGGAATCACAGAGGAATGATCTCTCCCACGAGGAGTTTCCGGACGGTTCTTACGGCTCGAGCATAACGGGGCCAACTGGCAAAAGCGGTCCTTGGCGCATTGATCAACGTTCCTCAAGGCCTTACGGCTATGAGAATCGCCAAATGCACGAGGACTATAACCGTGATTTTGCGGGCGATGATGATTACGACGCGCTCCCTGATGCGATGGATGAACCATAATGGAAAGAAAAGCCCTGGCTATGTTCGTAGCCAGGGCTTTTCAAACCTAGTGTCTAGGCGGAAAAATACCTTGAAGCGCAATAATATAATTCATGGCAACATAAGGCTGCATATTGTTATGCGGCTGATTTTTCCGCAACAAGAACTTAGTGTTTTATGGTAAAAAAAATAAGGCAGCTGCGCTCAGCGCAACTGCCTTCCAATTAACCGATTAATTTCAATAATGATGCCAGACGATATTTTTCAAATACAACCTCTGCTTCAGCCGGTATGCTCCATACGCATTCTTCCAAGCTGCACGCAACCGGCACTTCAATGTTAATCCGGGCCAGCGTCCGGGACAGATGCAGCATATCCAGATCCGCTTCAATCTTCGCTTTAATGCTTTTGGACACCGAGTCCAGGTTGCTCAAAATGCCATCGATGGATTCAAACTCCTGAAGAAGCTTCAGCGCCGTTTTTTCGCCAATTCCTTTGACGCCCGGGTAGTTATCGCTTGTGTCGCCGGTCAGCCCTTTCATCTCGATAACCTGGAACGGATGAATGCCTTTGTCTTCTCTGAGGAAATCCAGGTCGTAAACCGCATAATTGCCTCTGCCTTTTTTCATGATCACAACATGAATGCGGTCCGTGACAAGCTGCAACATATCTTGGTCACCTGTCAAAATATACACGTGAGCCATTTCGCTAAGCTGCTTCGATACCGTGCCGATACAGTCGTCCGCCTCGTAACCCTCAATTCCGATATTCGGAATACCGAGAGCGGCTACAATATCTTTCACGAGCGAGAATTGCGGAATCAAATCGTCCGGAGCTTCCGGCCGGTTGGCTTTATAGTTCGAGTACATCTCGGTCCGGAACGTTTTGCTCCCCATATCCCAGCAGCATGCCACATGGGTTGGCTGGAACTGATTCACCGCATCAAACAGATATTGCATAAAACCGTAGATCGCATTGGTAGGCGTACCGTCCGCCAATCGTCTAGCGCTGTATTGCTGAGCAAAGAAGGCTCGGAAAAGCAGCGCCATTCCGTCTACTATAAGAATTTTATTTTCGTTCATTCGAAAGGGCCATCCTCTACACCATAATATGATTCTATTGTACAGCAGTTTTGGCTTTCATTGTAATGCAAAAGCTGGCATTGGAGGCTAGGTCGCTGGGCGGTCATTTCGCAAGCTTTCTCGGGGAATGGGTCGCTGGGGTCGCTGCGTAAGGGAATATTCTTTCGATCGCTGTTGTGTCCGGATTCCTTGAACAATCGGACGAGGTCCGAATCCGGAACACAAAGGCGTACGCTCCGCTTCTCAAGAACATTCCCTTACTCTCCTTCCCGCTCCCCACCCCCTTTACTCGCTCCGTTCCCTCGCTCCCAACCTCTCTTAATGCCGCTGATTTTGCATTAAGATGAAGCCAAAACCGTGTACGGTTTTGGCCGTAGCCATCACTCAATTCCCGAGTGATGGCAAACTAATTCATATCCATTACTCGTATTCCGAGTGATGACATATAAAGAACTGCATCACTCAGGTTACGAGTGATGGAAACGGCCCCTATAAAATTGCTTGGACGAAGCGAAGCAAGCCAATACTCTGGAGAAGTGCAACGTTCGCTTTTGTCCCCGAATTTCATCCGCTAGCGGATTACAAACAAGAAATTCGGGGACAATGGCGATCGGAAGAGTATTGGCTTGCGTAGTGAACGCTTCTAGCAACGAATATATTCCCCGATCCGCCGAGCAGCTTCGCGCAGCCTTGCTTCGTCTTCGACCAATGCAATCCGCACAAACCCTTCTCCCTCGCTGCCAAACGCTTCGCCAGGAATAACCACAACGCCCGTCTGATCAAGCAGGCCGCGGGCGAATTCGCGGGAGGTCCATGTGGTGCCGTCGCTGCGCTTCGGCAGCTTCGCCCACACAAACATCGTTGCCTTCGGCTTCTCTACAGTCCAGCCTTCAGCGGCCAAAGCCGCAATAAACGAATCCCGCCGCTGTTCATATAATACGCCGGCTTTAGGCGGCGCAGAAGCAGACATCGCTTCTTTCAACGCCGCTACGCCCGCTTCCTGAACAGCGCCAAATACGCCGTAATCGATGTTTTCCTTCAGCTCGCGCAGCGCTCCAACCGCTTCGCGGTTCCCTGCAAGGAAGCCGATCCGGCAGCCGGCCATATTAAAGCTTTTAGACAAGGAATGGAATTCTACCGCTCCCTCCAATGCTCCCGGAACGGCCAATATGCTCGGGGGCTCATGCCCGTCGAAGGCCATCTCGGAGTATGCCGCATCGTGGACGACTAATACGCCGTATTGCTTGGCTTTAGTTAGAAGTCGCTCGAAGAAGGCAAGATCTACAATGGCCGATACCGGATTGCCCGGGTAGTTGAGCAAAACAAATTTTGCGCGTTCCCACACTTCATCCGGCACGGAATCGAGATCCGGGAGGAAGTGGTTCTCTTCCTTCAGCGGCAGCAAATAAGGCTCCACGCCTGCTAATGCCAATGCCGCCGTATAAATCGGATAGCCTGGGTTAGGCACAATCACAATATCTCCCGGATTACACAGCGACATGGCCAAATGGGACAAGCCGTCCTGCGAGCCCATCAGAGATACCAGCTCATAGTCGGGATCCAGCTTTACTCCGAACCGATGCTCCATCCAGGCAGCTGCCTGCCGGCGAAAGCCTGTACTGCCATGCGTACCCGGATAAGCATAAATATCCGTGCGCAGCGCCGCTTCGCTTAACGCCTTTCTCACTGCCTCCGTTGGAGGCTTGTCAGGACTGCCGATGCCAAGGTTAATAATATCCCGGCCCTTGCCGGCGGCTTCCGTTCTCCACTCCGCTACCTCGGCGAAGATCGACGAGCCCAACTGCGACAACCGTTCAGAACGCCATGGTTTCCTCATCCCGTTCACCCGTTCCATACTTGCTCGTATTGTTCTTCCTTGTAGCCAACCGTTACTTTTTTGCCATCTGTTACGATTGGGCGTTTGATCAGCATGCCATGGGATGCCAGCAGCTCAAGCTGCTCTTGTTCGCTCATGCTGCCCAGCTTGTCCTTCAGGCCAAGCGCCTTGTACACTTCGCCGGATGTGTTGAAGAACTTCTTCATTTCCAATCCGCTGTTCTTAACGAGTACTTTTAGTTCATCGGGAGTTGGCGTCTCTTCTACAATATGCTTAAGGTCCAGCTCATTGCCCTTTGCTTGCAGCGATTTGACGGCCTGACGGCATGTACCGCATTTCGGATATTGATAAATCGTCAGCTTGCTCATCTGCATAAATCCTCCTGTTTCGTTTAAAGCACTGCCTAAGCCAGTCTCCGACCGGCTGCAACTCGGTTTTTTCCTCTTATTCCGTTCAGCCTACCGCCCACGCCAGTCTCCGACCGGCTGCAACACGGTTTTTTCCTCTTATTCCGTTCCGCCTTCCGTCCACGCCAGTCTCAGACCGGCTGCAACTCGGTTTTTTCCTCTTATTCCGTTCAGCCTGCCGTACACGCCTGGCTCCGATCGGCTGCAACACGGTTTTTTCCTCTTATTCCGTTGCAATTTGCCGTTAGCCAGCTCGAGCGCTTTCAGCTCTCTTGCAACGCCAATTCCAGCCGCACTAGATCCGGCGGCAGAGCTGCGGTCCATTCGATCCATTCCTTCGTCATCGGATGCTTCAATCCAAGCGTCTCCGCATGAAGCGCCTGGCGTCCGGCGGCGTTTTCCCACTCGTCTACCTTCCCTGACTGCAGTCCGTACATGCTGTCGCCGATCAACGGGCAGCCGATATGCTTCATATGGACGCGGATTTGATGGGTCCGCCCCGTCTCCAGCTTTAACCTCACTCTTGATGCTTTTCCCTCGCCATATACAGCTGCCGTCTTATAATGCGTAACGGACGGGTAACCTTCCGGCGTTACGATTCGGACATGAGGATCCTCAGGGTTGCGGTCAATTGGCGCATCTACCGTTCCCTCTGCCGGGGACGGCGTACCGTATACGTAGGCGCAATAGATCTTCATTATCGATCCGGCTTGCAGCTGTTCGGACAGCTGCTGGTGGATATAAGGATTTTTGGCGATCACGACTAGTCCCGACGTCTCCTCGTCCAGCCGATGCACCGGACGGAACCGGACTCGCTCTCCCTTCACCTGCCAATGATGAACAATCCCATTCGCGAGCGTATTCGTGTAATGTCCCTTCGTTGGATGGACGATGATACCCGCGGGTTTGTTCACGACAAGCAGATAATCGTCTTCAAATACAATGGACAAAGGCAGATCCTGCGGCAAAATATCCTCCGAGACCTCTTCCTCCATGCGTATGGCAACCAGATCTCCTTCGGTTACTTTCGCCGTCGTATAAGCCCTTACCCCATTAATCGTAATGCCGTATTGGGTCAGCTTGAGCCGGGACAGAAGCGAGCGCGAGACGCCCAGCTTCCGTTCCAGCACCGTCCTGATATCTTTTCCTGCCATATCAGCGCCGACCTCAACGGCCAGCGCTTTGTAATAACCCTCAATATCTTGGACTGTCATTTCGATTTCTTGCGGAACACTTCCGCGCTCCGTACGTATTCGGTGTCAGGCACGCCAAGCTTTGCGTTGGCCGCTCTAGCCGCTGCAAAGAAAAAGTCCGACAGCCGGTTCAAATATTTCTGCACTTCCGGATTTGCCGGGTTGGCAGGATGCTCGGCGGCAAGCGTAACCACGCGGCGTTCGGCGCGGCGGCATACGGTCCTGCAAACATGGAGCAAAGCCGATACGGTGCTTCCTCCCGGCAAAATAAATCTCGTAATTTCGGGCGCTTCTTCGGTATATTGATCGATCATCGCTTCAAGCCTAACCGCTGCCTCTTCCGTCACTTTGAGCGGAGCCCCGGGGCTTGCATAGGCCAGGTCCGAGCCGCAGTCAAACAGCTCCTGCATAATATCTACGAGGAGCGCGGCCATATCCTCCAGTTCCTCATGCTTCGCGGCCTCCGCTGCCGCCTGCCCGACAAAGGAGTTCAGCTCATCAATCGTGCCATAAGCCTCAACGCGGATATCGTCTTTGCGTACGCGCCCGCCAATAAGCGAGGTCTGGCCCTTGTCTCCCGTACGAGTATAAATTTTCACAATAATCAGCCCTTCCTAAGGGTGTAGTTCCCTTCACTATACCATATATCCATTCGTTCATTTCGCAAAAAAACAGGCAAGGGCGCGCCCTGCCTGTTTATCCTCAACCCCTATTAGCCCTGCTTCAGCTTATGAACAAATTGTCCGATCCGGTCAAGCGCTTCCGTAAGCTGGGCAACCGACGTCGCGTAAGAGCAGCGCAGGTGTCCTTCGCCTCCCAAGCCAAATACATCGCCGGGAACAGCTGCGACATTGCCTTCCTCCAGCAGCCGCTGCGCAAATTGCTCGGAGGTTAGCCCCGTTGACGTAATGGAAGGAAAAGCGTAAAACGCTCCCTCCGGCTCATGGCACTCCAGACCGATTTGCCGGAAGCCCTTAACAACAAGACGTCTCCTCTGGTTGTAGGACTCCATCATCCGGTCCTTTTCTTCCAGGCCGTGAGGAGTCAACGCTTCAAGCGCAGCGTATTGCGCCATAATCGGCGCGCACATAACGGTGTATTGATGAATCTTCAGCATGGCGCCAATCAGATCCTGATGGCCGCATGCGTAACCCATCCGCCAGCCGGTCATGGCAAACGCTTTGGAGAAGCCGCTAACGAGAAGCGTCCGATCCTTCATGCCCGGGATAGAAGCAAAGCTTACATGCTTGGAGCCGTAAGTAAGCTCAGCGTAAATTTCGTCGGAAATAACGATCAGGTCGTTCTCTTCAACAACCTTAGCGATTGGCAGCCAGTCCTCATAGGTCATAATGCCGCCGGTTGGATTGCTTGGATAACATAAAATAAGAACCTTGGACTTGGGCGTAATCGCCGCACGCAGCGATTCCGCCTTCAGCTTGAAATTATCCTTCGCAAAGGTCTCGATGCCAACGGCCTTCCCGCCGCTCAGCGTCGTAATTGGCGAATAGGAAATATAACACGGCTCCGGAATAAGAATCTCGTCGCCAGGGCTGATCAAGGCCCGCAGGGCAAGGTCAATCGCCTCGCTGCCGCCGACCGTTACCAGAACCTCGTTAGCCGGATTATAGGAAACGGCAAAGGAATCGTTCAAATATTGACCAATCGCTTCGCGCAGCTCCGGCATGCCGGCATTGGACGTATATTGCGTCTTGCCTTTCTCGAGCGCGTACACAGCAGCATCGCGCACATGCCATGGCGTTACGAAATCGGGTTCGCCTACGCCAAGCGTAATTACGTCCTTGCGAGTACTTACCAAATCAAAAAAGCGCCGGATGCCTGACGGTTTGATGCTCCGAGCAAGCGGCGACAAATAATCAGCCATAGATTGGCGATGATTGGATGTTACCTCGTCTTTAATCATAGCCATCACCCTTTTATGGCGAAATCATCAATCGATGGTCACCTTCATGCTCCTCGAAGATAATTCCGTCCTGTTTGTATTTTTTCAGAATAAAGTTCGTTTTTGTCGACAGCACTTTGTCGATCGGCGATAATTTATTGGAAACAAAAGAGGCGACCTCTTTCAGGTTCTTACCTTCAATCTCGACAAGCAGGTCGTATGCCCCGGACATCAGATAGACCGATTTCACTTCCGGGTATAAGTATATGCGCTCGGCAATGCCTTCAAAGCCGCGTCCGCGCTCAGGCGTAATTTGAACCTCGATCAATGCCGTAACCTTCTCGTCATCAACCTTGCTCCAGTTTACAACCGTGGCATATTTAACGATGATATGTTCTTCTTCCATGTAGGCAATTGCCTGCTTTACGCTCTCCACCGGCTCATTCAGCATGGCGGCGATCAGATCGGCGTCGCGTCGCGCGTCTTCCTTGAGCAGCTCCAGCACTTTCAGCTGTAGTTCGTTCATCGTCAAACTCCTTCCAAAACTGCGGTTATTAAAATATTTTACAACGAATTATAGGTTCCTGCAAAGAAAAAAAACGAAAGACCCCGAAGGGTCTTTACATGTAGAAAGGCTGATGCGGCTGGTTCTGCTGCTGTTGCTGGAACTGGCCGTATTGCGGGAACGATGGCTGAGAGTTGCCCAGGCGCTGCTGTAAATATTGGGTCGTTTTTTGCTGGGTTTGCTGATATTCCTTTGTCTGCTTGTCAATTTCCTGACGAAGCGCGGAAGAAGCCGTGCTGTACATATTTTGTGACTGCATAGCCTGGAACAGGTTCCCTTGCAGCTTTAGCGTGCTGTTAAGAAGGTGGGTGAACATTTGACGCACTTCCGGACAAGTCGATTCCGTCGCGGCCGTCGCATACTCGCGAACAACACGCTTCAGATCGGCAAGTACGGTATAAGCCAGATCTTCATCCGGCATATGATGCTGTTGGTACATGGTTGGTATCCTCCCGTTTCTTTTAGTTTATTGAGGCTGCGTAGGCGCCAAATGCTGATGCTGCTGAAGAGCCTGCATCAAGGTTTGATAATGCTGTTGATGCGTTTGCAATTCAGCCATGCCGGCTTGTCTTAATGCCGGATTAGTAGCAAGCGATGCAAGTAACGCGTTTTGTTTGATAAGCAGATCTTCATTGGACAACGAGTCCGCGATATATTCCAGTTCCTTCGCGGTCAAAGCTTGAAGCATATGGTTTGGTCTCCTTTGTGCCGAGTTTGGAATAGCATACGTATTATGGGCGAAACTCCCATGAATTATGTATGCGATTCAAGCTCGGATTTCGTGCGGAGCTCCGATTGCTTCGTAATCTTGCATTTGACTTCAACGGTCAAATCTTGCGGGCCGGGCTTCCAATTCTCTTTCGAAAGACGCTTCCACAGTCCGTTATGGTGGCGGTAAAGCTGATGCTCCAAATCGTAGATATCCGCATTTAGCGCTAACCCCCTGTTATAGGTCTCCTCGAGCTGAGTCTTAACGGACTTTTCGACTTGGGCAATAAGCTCTTTATCCGTAAAGTCACTGGAGGCTTCAATTAAATGCCCGCTCAGATTAACTTTTAATACAAATTTGGGGTTGTTATTCTCCATCTTCACCTTGGTCTTTGAATTTGCCGAATCAATCACGACGGAGCCTCTCTTCCCTTCAATCTGAATCGGAACAAGCGACCGCTTGAATGCATCGCTGGTCCAGATAAGTCCTTGGGATTTCTCCTTCGCTATAAAACCGGACGGTTTCTTCTCATTAAATAAAAAAACGCCTTCGATCGTTAAAAAATTCAGCTTTTTTTTATTATTCTCCCAATCGTTCGGCAGAATCGCAAGGGAAGGCAGCCTTACCGACATAGCCGGTTCAAGCGCCTCGCGAACTAACGTCTGCAGCGTCATCGGTTCGACATAGCTGTTCTGGTTATTCTCGATCTTCGGTGCATACAGCGTTGTCGTCATCGGCGTTTTATTAAACAGCATGTCCATCGTAAATAACTCGTTTATATCCGTTCTTGTTCCGAATACAAAGGAATTAAACCGGGTGGAATTTAACCGGTTAAGACTGTCGATAATTTGCTTCATTTCCTTGAAGGCGCGCTCGTGAATAACGACGGACTTCAAATGGTTCATGGAAAGCTTGTATTGGGAAGCATCCATCAGGTTGAATATGGCGGCCAGATTGGTCGTCCCCTCATGCTTCCCCACCCAAATAGGGCTTCCCGGCGGCGGCGCTCCCTCTTGTTTGGCAATTACGCCAAACGAAATCATCTGTGCGTATACAACGAAATGGTTGTCTACATAATCGACGCCAATTGCCGACAGATAACTGACATCCTGCAGATTGACTTCATCCCAGCACCCACCCGTTACCAGCATCATGCATAGGGCAACCCCGGCTTTAACCGATTTCACATAGTTCCGAAGGCTTATTCGAACGGTCATGGCTTCTCATCCTTTATTCTAGGCTTCCATGGCTTCTGCAATAGTCCCGATACGAGCTCCCTCCACTTGATTGGGGCGATAGGCTGCATATAATTCTGGTTAAAGGTTTCAAGGGAGCACATATAAATCAGGATAATAAACACGCTGACGAAGAAACCGAAGATCCCAAACATGGAAGAGAGGATTAACACGAAATACCGTAAAATGCTCACCGTACCGCTTAAGGTCTGATTAACCAGCGTAAATGTGGAGACTGCGGTGATTGCTGCCGCAACAAGCATCGTAGGCGAGGTCAAGCCCGCCCGGATGGCCGCATCGCCAATAATCAATCCGCCTACGACGGATACCGTCTGGCCAACCGGGCGCGGAAGCCGGACGCCGGCCTCCCGGAACAGCTCGAACATCGTCATCATCAGAAACATTTCCATCGTGGCGGAAATGGGCAGACCAATCCGGGAGTTGGTGACGGTAGCGAGCAGCGTAAACGGAATCTGATCGGTATTGTAAGCCGAGAGCGCAACCCAGAAGCCAGGCAAACAGATCGCGAGAATAAACCCGATAATCCGGAGCAACCGCTCGAGGGATACAAAATAATAGGGCAGATGAGCATCCTCCGGCGATTTGATCAGAAGCGACAAATTGCCGGGAAGAATAATGACCGAAGGATTGCCGTCCACAAACAGGCAAACCCTGCCCTGCATCACCGCCTGAACGACATAATCGGGACGGCCGATGTAATCCACCAGCGGGAACAGGCTGTTCGGCCGGTCCGACACCAGCTCTTCCAGCTCGGACGAGCTGTACAACGCTTCGATGTGAATCGCTTCCAGCCTTCTTCTTGCTTCATTGACCAGGGAAGCCTCCGCTTTGCTCTTCAGGTACATCATCGAAACTTCCGTTTGAGATTCAGTCCCGATTTTCAAATATTCCACATGCAGATCCGGAGTCCGGAGTCTTCTGCGGACAAGCGCGATATTCGTCGCAATCCCTTCGACAAATCCGTCCCGGGGGCCCTTGACCGACAATTCCATTGTGGATTCTTCCGGCTGCCGGCCCGGAATGCTTGAAATGTCAAAAGAATAGACGGACCGCGTAGATTCGTCGACCGCCATTACGCTGCCAGAATAAAGGTTGGAATAGAAGAAAGCAACTTCCCGTTCATTATCCAAAGGGAGGCGCGCGCCAAACGAGTAGCCTAGTTTGTGAAGATTTTCTTCCATCACGGCAGGCTCGTGCACGTCTCCTGCTATTTCAGACTGGCCAAAAGCTTTATTTAGCGTCTCAGCCAGCTTGTCCAACTGCGGCAACAAAGCGATAAACACGGTCTGCATGTCCACCATGCCGCTGCACATCAGAATACGGAAGGCCCGCTTAGGCTCTTCTTTGCCGACCTCAAGGGTCTGAATAACGATATCGCCGGAGCCGGACAGCTCGTCATAAATCTGATCGAGGCAATCCCGTTTGCGATGCGATTCTTCCGGACGATGACTCATTGCGGTAACCTCCTTGCGTTTCCGGCCTTTTCGGTTTTGTTGTTTTTCGGAACGAGAGAACCCATAGGAACAAAAGAATGGCGCCAAACAGGATCCAGGCTACCTCAAAGTAAGCTTTCATCAGGATCATGTACCATTTCATATGCATCAGGACAATAAAGCTTGCAACCGCCAAAATCAAAGCGGTAATAAGCATGCTGAGCCATTTTCGCTTTATTTTTCGGAACGGTCCATAGATCTGAATCAGATAGAGTGGCAGGGAAATCCGGATAAGAGCGCCGGATAGCCATTGAAAAACGGCGAAGAAATCGACATGCTCGAAATATTTGCCGATCTTCACCAGCCGCCACTGCGAATAAGCCGGATAACGCATAATGCTTGCTTCTTCGGGTCCAAACAATGTTATAGCTCCTACCGTAGGTCCCAAGGTCAAGATCATGAGCATAAGTGTCAGCAGCAGCAAATGCCATTTTTTAAAGCTTTTCTTCATCTCATGCTGAATCAGCAGCAAGAAAGTCAGCTCCATAAAGGCGCTAAGCGAATAAACAGCCCCTTTGATCACCGGATACAGCCCCGTCTCAAGCATCGGGAGCAAATACCTGTAATCCTTGACCGGCATATTAGCCGACATGACAAAATCGCCCAACACAACAACTATTGGAAGCAAAATGCAGGAGACATAGGCAATCGTGCGGAGCCCATTCATCGCCGCGAACATGCATATAAAGCAGAAAATAAGCAGCACGACAAATTGCGGAGTCAACGGCAGATAGGTATTGGAGGTCCAGGCAACCACGTCTACTAATGATCCAAAAGCGACAAACAACAAACCTATGTTAATAATTGCAAGAATCAGCCATGCCATAAAAGCCGGGGTACGCTGCCGGAGCCAATCGTCAAAGCGTACTCCGTCCATCTTGAACATGACGCGCTGCAAAGGAAAAGCAGCAAGGGGAAGCGCAATAATAAGCGCAACCGGTATGGACAGCCAAGCATCTCTTTTCGCTTCGGCGAGCAGCAGGGGAACAACAATCACGTGATTGACAAGGCCAACGCTGAGCAGTGTCATCATTACAATTGGCCATAAACCGATAGGCTTGGAAGCAAGCTGCACAGACATTCACCACCTTTGCTTCCAGCATTCCCCCAAGGAATAAAAGTGATGCATTTCCATTTTCATGAAAAAAAAAGCCCTTTGAATAGCATACCGAGCTAAAAAGGGCTTTGTTTGGGTTATGGCAGGTGAATCGTTTTGACATGATCATAATGGATAAAAACCGATGATCCGCTTGCATCCGCAATTTCAAGCAAGTTCAGATCGACATTTTTGAGGACGCCTGTTTTTCTAGGGTTCTCTCCCAAATCGAGTACGACGAACTGTCCGATATGCTTGCGCAGCTGTTGATCAAAGGTCCGGGCAAGGGTTAAAGACGTTGGCTTGAGCGGGAATTGTTCGGAAGAAAGCGAATAAGGGGTGACATTGGCATTATAAGGCACCAGATACTTGAGATGCCGCATCGAGATCATGACGGAATGGTAGACCGGAGAGTAAAAAACAAAGAAATCGTTCATTACCGCCGTTACATAGCCATGTATGGACTGATTCCCTGTGATATAGATTTCCGAAAACATGCCTTTGGAATTTAATAAAATTTTGCGAAACGAGATGGAATCGTTATAAGGCTCAAAAGGAAGCTCTGGCGTACTGCTATAGCTTTGATCTTCGTCATTCACGATTCTCATTTGCTGCAAATGGATAAGCGGGACATAAAAAAATTGAGTGCCGCTGTAGAGCACCAGGATGTCGGGACCAAAATCAATCAGCTTGCCCCGAATGCCCGACCTCCCGGATATAACGAGTTCAACCTGCGAGTCCAGGAAAGGATGCTGGTTCTTCAACTGCTCGACCTCCTTTTCAAAAGCTTAATCCGACTAGAATGCCGGGCACAATGCCCGGCATCTATCGATTAGCCTTTATTCGAGCGGTTGCTGCCACCGGATTTTTTCGACTTATTGCCTTTGGTTTGATTTTGAGCTTGGGCAGCGGTACGATTTCCGGTTTTGTTATCTACGGATTGACCTTGAGCACCGGATTTGTTGTTTTTATTGCCGCCTTGGTTGCCGCCGGATTTGTTGTTTTTATTGCCGCCTTGGTTGCCGCCTTTGTTGCCGCCGGATTTGTTGTCGCCGGATTTGCCGCCGATTTTTTTGATCGTTTTGATATGGTCAACCAGGACATAAACAACCTCATTGTTTACGACAACTAGTGCTGTGTTTCCTTGTACTTCGGCAAGGAAGCCTTGCACGCGTTCCGGTCCGCCCCAGTTGATTTGCACGAATTCTTTCGTTAATGCAGTAATGACACCTCTGAAGTTATTGGCGTTGATATAGTCATTGCTAGTGCCGCCGCTTTTGGCTTTTGCAAAGCCGGTTACGCTTTTTACATGGTCGAGATCAACGTACACAACGCCTTCTCTTGTCGAAAGAACCAGGTAGTCGCTTTTTACCGCGAGCAGCTTGCCTTCCAGAGAATCAGGACCGCCACGGTTAATACGGACAAATTCACCTACCAGGTTTGTGATTTGCGTGCCGTTCTTTGTAGTTCCCGTGTTTCCTGTTCCTGTGTTTCCTGCTCCTGTGCTGCCATAACTTCTGTGGCTTTTGTGCCTGTTGCTGTCTTGCTGCCAATTGTACCCGTACATGTAATAAATCCCTCCGATGACTCTCTCTTAATAGATTTACAACCGTGCCATCCAATTGACCTTCTACCATTAATAGGCTGAACTGCTGGTATTTCGCTATCTAGTCATCTACCATTGGTGACGGTTTGTAATATATTTATATGTAACCCGTATTTGAGAGGTACTAGATTAGTAACCATTTATGCGGACAAAAAGGAGAAATAAACAATTTCATCACTTACGGGTGTCATTCGCCCCCTTTCCCGAATACGGTAAATAAGCACAGGAGCCTATCGGCCACGATAGGCTTTGACTTCGGTCTTAAAGGGGTGAAGCCCGTGGCACAGCTGCCTATACGTAAAATTGAAATTGACGAGGATGATCTGTGGGATCTGAAGAACAATCCTTGGAGCAATTCGTTTAAACCCATCCGGATTGAAATAGATGGCAAAGAATATTCAGCGACATGCGGCATTCGGGGCGGCCATACGCGCAATTATACGAAGAAATCGTTTGAAATCAGACTGGACGGGGGCAAGACGCTGCACTGGAACGCGGAATTCGACGATCCTTCCATGATCCGCAACGCCTTATCCTTTCAGTTTTTTAACCTCATTGGAGTACCGTCCCCCGAAACCCAGCATATCTCCGTTGAGATTAACGGTTATCCGCAAGGAGTTTACTTGGAGATTGAAGCGGTCGATAAAGCCTTCTTCAGAAAGAGAGGAATAGGCTATACCTCCCTGATCTATGCGGTTAATGACAGCGCGGATTTCAGCCTTGTCGATCAGAATACAAATAATAAGAAAGACTCCCTGTTCGACGGTTATGAAATGGTAAAGGGCCAAAGAAACACAAAATACAGGCTGGTCCGTTTTATCCGCAATATTAACTCTCTCCCCAACAAACAGCTGAGCGTCTATACGGCCAAAAGGCTGGATATCAACCAATATTTATTGTGGCTGGCCGGAGCGGTTCTGACCGGCAACTATGACGGCTTTGATCAGAACTATGCCTTGTATGAGCATAAGAAAACGAGCAAATACCGTATTATTCCTTGGGATTACGAGGGAACCTGGGGAAGAAACTGCTACGGGAAGCCTTGCGGCAGCGATCTTGTAAGGCTGCAGGGGTATAACAGCCTGACCGGCAAGCTATTTAAATTTTCCTCCTGCCGTCGTAAATACCGCGCAATCATTCAGAAACTATTAAAAACAGCTTTTACCGTTGAGCGGATCGATCCTATGATAAACCGCTTATACAAAAAGATTACACCGGCAATCCGGGATGATTTTACCCGTAAGAGCAGCTATGACACGTTTCTCGATGAACCTTCTTTTATTCTTGATTATGTAAGAGAACGCCGCGGTCTCATAAAAGAAGCCCTTAAAGCTTGGAAATAAGCTTTAAGGGCTTTCTTTTAACGCGAACGCGGATCTCATCGAGGCGTTTATAAGCCTAGATGCAGCTTGCGGACATTCAGCATTCCGTCCAAGCCGGTTGGATCCTTTTCCGTCTTGTAGGCCGTAAATTTATCCGCCGCCTCCGAAGTCCGAATGCGAAGCGGCTTCTCCTCCAGATTAACGAGGCCAAACACAACCTCGGCGACGGATTCAGCCGTTTGAGGGACCGTATTCCGTTTGGTAAACTGCTCAACGTAACGGTCGATCAACGCCTTGTATTCATCGTCCAAGATACCGCCCGTGCTGCCCAGCTGTTTAAAAACCGTATCGTTGAAATTAGTCGCGATAGCTCCCGGTTCGACGAGGGTGATATCGATATTAAAGAGGGGTTTATAATAGGTGGCCAAGCTTTCCAGCAGTCCCTCCAACGCAAACTTGCTTGAACAGTAGATTTCGTTAAACGGCTGCCCAACTAATCCCCCTACGCTGGAGGTCGCCATAATATGGGCTTTATCCGATTCGCGCAGCATGGGCAGGGCTGCCTTAATGGTATGAATAACGCCAAATACATTGGTCTCGAACACATTGCGAATTTCGTCCATGGACGCCTGTCCAAGCGTTCGCAGAAATCCGAAGCCTGCATTGCAGAATAATACGTCAAGCTTGCCGCCCGTCCGGTCATTAATCTGCTCAAACGCTTTTTGCAACGAGACCGGATCGGTTACCTCCATCTCCAGCCATTCCAGGCCTTCGATGTTATGCCGTTCCCGCTCGCGCTTCAAATTCCTCGTTCCCGCAAATACCGACCAGCCTTTTTGGGCGAATAGCAACGCCGTTGCCAGTCCGATACCCGTGGATGCGCCCGTAATGGCAATTGTCTTATTCATCCATTCAACCC
Organism: Paenibacillus sp. MMO-177; assembly: GCF_037147795.1. Classification (NCBI taxonomy): domain Bacteria; kingdom Bacillati; phylum Bacillota; class Bacilli; order Caryophanales; family Paenibacillaceae; genus Paenibacillus; species Paenibacillus sp. MMO-177. The sequence continues at coordinate 359,024 of NZ_JBBCUR010000005.1, forward strand.
TCCCTTAAAATATATCCATGCTTAAATACCGCTCTCCGGTATCCGGCGCAATGCATAAAACACGCTTGCCCGCTCCAAGCTTCTTCGCAACCTGCATAGCAGCCCATACGGAAGCGCCGGAGGACGGTCCCAGCAGCAGACCTTCAAGACGCGCAAGATCCCGCATCGTCTGAAGGGCATTTTCATCGGATACCTGGATAATCTCGTCATAAACTTCCGTATTTAAGATAGCCGGTACAAAACCGGGACTTGTGCCAACCAGCTTATGGGGCCCGGGCTGGCCGCCCGACAGGACAGGCGACCCGGCAGGTTCAACAACAGCAATATGTAAATGAGGCAATGAGGCTTTCAGCGTCTCGCCGGTGCCGGTAATCGTCCCTCCTGTTCCGGCGGTAGCGACAAAAGCATCCAGCTTGCCGTCGGTTTGACGCAAAATCTCTACCGCGGTTGTTGTTCGGTGGATATCCGGGTTAGCATGATTCTCGAACTGGTTCGGAATAAAGCTGCCCGGAATTTCTGCCTGCAGCTCTATAGCCTTGCGGATAGCCCCTGGCATTCTTTCCGCCGCAGGCGTCAACACGACATCCGCTCCGTAAGCCTGCAGCAGCTTGATTCGTTCAGCCGACATATTGTCCGGCATAATCAGAATAAGCTTGTAGCCTTTGGCAGCAGCATTCATCGCCAGGCCAATACCGGTGTTGCCGCTGGTTGGCTCGATAATGGTACTGCCCGGGGAGATTAACCCTTGCTGCTCGGCGGCTTCGATAAGAGCCGATGCGGCGCGGTCCTTCACGCTGCCGCTTGGGTTAAACCGCTCCAGCTTTACGCACACATCCGCGCTTCCGGCTTGGACAAGCCGGTTAAGCTTGATGACTGGCGTATCGCCGATGAGATCGGTGATGGTAGACACTATTCTTGGCATAAATTCTCCTTTTCGTGTTAGTTAAAAAACTGCAGCCGTGGCGTAATGCTACGCAAAACTATTAGATTCCGATCGCTGTTGCCCCCGAATTTCTTCATTTCAAACCGCTTTAGCGGTTGAAATTCGGGGGCAAAGGCGAACGCTACCGCTTCTCCATTCTAATAGTTTTGCTCCGCACAAACGGCTAACAGTTATTTTAAAAAGCACTTAACGAAATTTATTGTTGGCCGAAAGGAACGGCCGGATAAAAAACCATCCGGCGATCGGAACGATACCAACACAAAACATAAGGGTAACGATAGCGGCCGGTGTCTGCGTCTGGGACACAACGACCAGATAAGCGGCAAGTCCGATGACTCGGCCGATAATGAGGCCGGCCTCGCGGAGTACGATGAGTTCCTCGCGGTTAACGGCGCTTTCCTCGGAGCGGCCGATCAGGTCGAACACCCGGGACGTCATTGGAATGATGTACAACGGGATAAACAAGGAAGTACCTATGCCGAATATAAGCAATGTATTGTAACTGACTTTATAGAACAACGGAAGAATGATCAGACCAATCATAATCGTACCCGCCAGCATCGCGATTCTGCGGTTGCCCGGTTTCAGACGCTTGCCGACAAACCAGAAGCTGATTAAGGCAACAAGGGAAGTAATCAGCGAGAAATTCCCCAGCTTTCCTTCGTTTTTTGTAGCGATATAGATGACAAGACCGATCAGGAACATAAAGACACCCTCGCGGACGCCTTGAGCCACGATGGCGCCAAACATCCTCCGCCATGGATTCCCCTTCTCCTTCAGCTCCGCAACGCCAAGGAACCATTTGTACTTCTCACCTACAACGCCGCGGTTCTTCAGCCAGAAGCTGCCGACAACAGCCAGTCCAAAGATAACAAGGGAAATCGTAAATATAAGCTTGTAACCTCGCTCGCCGTGCAATGTCGTAATCAGGAAGCCCGACACCCACGGAGCAATGATCCCCGATAATGAGCCTAATATACCTGCCACTCCGTTAAACCGGTCGCGGTTATCCGGCTCGGTGATTTCGAAATAAACCACGTTGTAAGCCATCCAATAAAAGCCTAGAGCCATACCGCTCAGCATGCCAAGAGGTATGCTGTAGGTTTTGGCCTGCTGGCCAAGCATCAATACCGTAAAATAAAACGCCCCCGACAGCACGATGCCAAGACGGAGGCTGTACATTTTATGATGTTCCTTCACCCATTTGCCTGCCAGCCAAAAGATGAGGCCGCTTGTTATGTATTGTCCAAGCGTGTACCAGCCAATCAGCATAAAGGACTGGCTTGCTTTCCAGAGATAGACCGGGATAAACGTTCCGGACAGCGCGCTTGCTACGCCAAACAGGCCTTGTACCGTCAGCAGCAGGATGGCCTGCGAGTCCAGCGCTCCGCCGTGGCGGGAACCCGGAACAACGCGGCCGACTGATCTGCCGGGCATACGCCCGCCGGTCTTAACGCCATGATAACCTTGCTTCAATCCGATTCCTCCTAACAGTGGTGTTCCGTTAGGATTCCCAATTGAGCAGGCCGCATGCCGTTTTTCCAGTAATTACTCTTTTGGCGCAAGCAGCTCCAGCATCTGGTTACGGGCTTTCTCGCTCAGAACCGTCGAGGTCTGGAAGCAGGACGGACAGATATAGGTTACGGTCTCAAACGGCGATTGGATGACCGGTTTACCGGTTACCGCATGAATCGTTGGCTGAAGGGATACCGTTTGTTTCCCCGCTTCCAGCATGTACTCACGGCAAGAAGGACATTCGGGCGCTTCTTCCTGACTGTCCGTCATTTGACGGATCGTTGCTTCTGCGGCAAGCCAGGAAACATTCATCTGACGGAAGCCTTCGTTGGAATCATCGTTATAGGAATCATCCTGCTGCTGTTCCTGCTCCTCTTCCCAGTTGTCGTCCTGCTCGTCTTCGTCGCGGTCAATCCCGATCTGCATCGTGCGGTAGCCGCTCAATTCATTCTCGCAGTGCGGACAATGCTTCTCCGGGCCGATCTCCTCATCCCATACGATCTCGGTATCGCACCATGGGCAAATTGTTTGCTGTTCCATTCCAAAACCCTCCACAAGCTTAATTGTTCATCATATAGATAACGCCTAGTCCAAAAAATATAATTGCAACCGCGAGCAAAATCCCCCACAAATACTTCATGACTGCCCTCCTACAAAGAATTGCGAAGCAATTCTTACTTCGAAAGCATAAGCTTAAAGAATTGCGAAGCAATTCTTTCTTACAATATTACCGTCGCGCCAATCACATAGGACAAAGAAACGGAAATAATCATTGCGATTAATCCTACCGCCCGGTTGTCCTTTGCGATTTCGTCATCGATCTTGAATACCGGAGTTAGAAACTCAAACAAGAAATAAGCGGCAAGCAATATGATAAAACCAAATATCCCCCAGATTAGACTTTCGTAAACGGAAACCTTGGCTTCAATGGAAAATCTGAAAATATTGCAGATCCCGAATATTTTTCCGCCTGTTGCCATAGCTACCGCCAAATTGCCGTTCTTGATTTCTTTCCAGCAATTATAACGGGTTACAAGCTCAAATACGGACAAAAAGACAATAAGCGAAAGCACAACCAGCGATACATAAACGAGAGATGCCGCATACGAATTGCTGAGCAAACGATCGACTTCACTACCCATTCTTATCACTCCCCAGGCTTGCTACCCGTGCCGCCGGCTTAACGGCGAAGCTATTTCAGCTCCGCCACGGTTACGCCTGCGCCGCCCTCGCCGTATTTTCCGAGACGATACGCCTTTACAAGACTATGCTTGCGCAAATATTGCTGGATTCCCGCACGCAATACGCCGGTACCCATGCCATGGATGATATAGACCTGACCAAGACCGCCCAAATACGATTCGTCGAGGAAACGGTCGACTTCAATGATGGCTTCCTCCAGATTCGCTCCGCGCAGATCAAGCTCCATCCGAAGGCTATCTTCCTTGGAGCGCTTCAGGCTAGCCGTCTGCTTCGGCTGCTGCTGCTTGTTAAGCTGAGCCACGGGTTTAATCAGCTCCAGATCGTCAAGCGCAACCTTCATCTTCATAATGCCAAGCTGGACGGTTGCATCCGATGCCCCTATCTCTACAACAATACCCTTCTGATTAAGGCTATAGACCATAACCTCATCGCCCGCTCCGATCTTGGCCGGCTTCTTCGCTCCGCCGCCTGCCGGACGCTTCTTCTTCGCGGCAAGCTCCGGTGCCGCTTCCTCCAGTCTGCGCTTCGCTTCAATCAGCTTATGCTCCTTGACGGAAGCACCTTCCTCAAGGGCAAGCTTGCGCAGGTCCGCAATAATCTGATCCGCTTCGCGTCTGGCTTTGGCGACTGCTTCGTTCGCTTCTTGCTGCGCTTTTTGCATCATTTTGTCGCGCTGCTCTTCGAAACGTTCCAGCTCCGCTTCATGGCGCTTCCGCTGCGCTTCCATCTCGCGGCGCATAGACTCTGCCGTATTCCGTTCAGATTCCGCGCTTAGACGGTCTTCTTCCAGGGAGGCAATCATGTTCTCTACGCGCTGATCCTCTTCGCTGACCTCGCCGCGGGCATGATCGATAATCGCCTGGCTGAGACCAAGCCGTTCCGCAATGGCAAACGCGTTGCTCCGGCCGGGTACGCCAACGAGCAGGCGGTAAGTCGGGCTAAGAGTAGCAACGTCAAACTCCATGCTGGCATTAATGACGCCTTTACGGTTATACGCATAGGCTTTCAGCTCGCTGTAATGCGTGGTCGCAATAATCCGGCTGTCGAGCTTATGGATATGCTCCAGAATGGCGATCGCAAGCGCCGAGCCTTCCGCCGGGTCTGTCCCCGCACCAAGCTCATCGAGCAGCACAAGGCTCTTGGACGTCATGGACTCCAGAATGCGGATAATATTCGTCATATGGCTGGAGAAGGTACTAAGGCTTTGCTCGATGCTCTGCTCGTCGCCAATATCGGCATAGATCGAGTCGAACACGCATAGCTGGCTGCCTTCTTCGGCAGGAACAAACAACCCGGACATCGCCATCAGGCTAAGCAGTCCCACCGTCTTCAAGGATACCGTTTTACCGCCCGTGTTCGGACCGGTAACAATAATAGCCGTAAATTGATTGCCAAGCTCCACATCAAGCGGCACAACCTTATCCGGAGCGATCAACGGATGGCGTCCGCGTTTGATTTTGAGGAAGCCCCTGTCATTCATGCGCGGCAAAGTCGCTTTCATTTCATGGGCAAGGCGCGCTTTGGCATAAGCAAAGTCCAGCTTGCCCAGCAGATCCTGGTTATAAAGCAGGTCTTCCACATGCTCTGCCGCACGGGCCGTCAGCTTTTGCAGGATTTTCTCAATTTCGCGAAGCTCCGCGGCTTTGGTCTCCCGCAGCTTGTTATTCATCGATACAATGGCTTCGGGCTCAATGAACAGGGTAGCGCCGGAACCGGACTGGTCGTGAACAATCCCGCCAAAATGCGAACGGTACTCCTGCTTTACCGGAATGACATAACGGTCGTTGCGAAGAGTAATAATGGAATCCTGCAGCATTTTCTGAACAGAGGAAGAACGGATCATCTGCTCCAGCTTCTCCCGGATCCGCGACTCTCCGCTCCGCAGCTCGCGGCGGATGGAAGCCAGCTCGGGGCTCGCGCTGTCCAATACTTCAGCCTGGTCATCGATGCAATCAAAGATGGCATCCTCCAGCGGCTTATGCTCGGACAATTGTTCCGTCATCTGGAACAGAAGCGGAATCGGATCATCTTCATGCAGATTGTCGATATGCTTCTTCACCCGGCGCGCGCCTCTGGCCGTTGCTGCAATATCCAGCAGCTCAGCCGGATTCAAAGTTCCGCCGATTCGCGCGCGATGCAGGGAAGCGCTAATATCAACAACGCCACCAAACGGCGCATTGCCCTTAAGCCTGTCGGCCTTGTACGCTTCATCGGTCGTCTGCAGCATAAGCTTGACGTCTTCCAGATCGGAGACCGGAGCAAGCTGTCCCGACACGCTTTTCCCAAGCGATGTAGCGGCATGATGCACTAATTTATTCGTAATTTTATGGAATTCCAAAGTGGATAAAATTTTGCTGTCCAAGTGAACACTCCTCTCGCCCTTATATTATAGCTGATCGAGGTTTAGGATGCACGACATCACCGCTTGATTCATACATGTTTCCCTGGATTATGGTCATAATAAGGGAGGAAACGCACCATACTTAGGCTAACCTAATGTGAGGAGGCTAATGATATGAGTTTTCTTGGTCATGTTGTCCGATTTATCGTTGCAGCCATCGTTCTGATGGTTGTCGGCTGGATCGTTCCGCAATTCAGTGTCGGCGGGTTCTGGAGTGCCCTTCTGCTGGCGCTTGTTATCGCGGCTCTGGGCTGGATTATTGAAGGTATTTTCGGCAAAAAAGTTACCCCGTTTGGACGCGGTATCGTTGGTTTTCTTGCCAGCGCGGCTGTCATCTGGATTGCACAGTTTATTGTAGGCGGCGTATCCGTCACTTGGCTGGGCGCAATCTTAGCCGCTCTTGTTATCGGGATTATCGACTTGTTCATTCCGGTCAGCACCCCGTACGAAGCAGGCAGAAGCGATTACCGAAACCGTGACTAGCAGTAAATAAAGCCTTAAAGCCCTTGACCTATCGGAAACGATGGGCAGGGGCTTTTTCATTTGTCACGGGACTGTCACTGCAAATCGGTTAGGGATAAGCTACAATAGGAAAAGAATTGAATTTTTATGCTTTTGGCTATGAAAGGGGTATGAAGATGAAGAAGTGGCTCATATTTGCATCTGTGCTATGCCTGGTGTTCGTCGTTGCTGCCTGCGGCTCCAACAGCAAGGGCAATAACTCCGGATCGGACGCGGCAAGCTCTGCCGTTCCCGACGTTGTGATTAAAGCAAGCAGCTGGGAATTCGACCAGCCGGAATACCATATTAAAAAAGGTCAGACCATTAAGCTCGAGCTCATCGATGGCGTTCATGGCGTCCAGATTGAGAAGACAAACGTGAAGCTGACTCAGAATAAAGCAAAAACCATCACGCTGGATGCCGGCGAATACGAAATCAAATGCAACATCCCTTGCGGCGGCGGACATTCGAAAATGACAGCCAAGCTTATTGTTGAAGCCGCTTAAGCGATCTTGCTGCAGAGACCTCTTTCTCAAAGAGGTCTTTTTTATTTTCCGCGACATGCGAGCTTGCCAACGTACATATGAATTATAATGATTCCTTTACAAAAGGGTAAGAAAGAATGATGGTACGAACTCTTCCCCTACCGCCTTCCGGTCTGATAAGATGATTCATAAACTATTCATTTAAGGAGGGTATGATCCATGAGCTTATTAAACGGACGGATTGCCATCGTAAGCGGTGCAGGTTCAGGACTCGGAAGGGCAACTTCCCTGTCGTTCGCGAAAGAAGGAGCCGAGGTTGCTTTGTTAGGCCGCCGTGAAAGCAAGCTGCAGGAAACTGCCGAGCTGATCAAACAGAATACGGGCCGCGAAGCGCTGATCATCCCTACCGATATTACGCAGGAGTGCCAAATCCAATCCGCAGTTCAGCAGGTCATCGATCGATGGGGTTCCATCCATGTGTTATTAAATAATGCGGCCGTATTCGAGCCCGGTTCCGTGCTGGAATTAACCTCTGAGAATTGGCATGCACAAGTGGCTACCAATTTGACAGGACCGTTTCTTCTTACAAAAGCCGTTCTGCCATCCATGCGCAAAAGCAAATACGGCCGCATTATTAATATAACCTCCGGCTTGTCCTGGAACGGAGCAGGCGGTTATGCCGCCTACAGCGCAGCGAAAGCCGGCTTGGAATCGCTGACCCGCACGCTCGCCGACGAGGAGCATGAACATGGCATCCTTGTTAACCTATACAATCCCGGTACGCTGCGTACCGAAATGCACGCCACCGGCAAAGATCCGGCGGTCGTCACCCCGGACCTCATCCGCTTGGCCAGCCTTCCGGTAGGAGGCCCTACCGGAACTATAGTCAGCTATGGGTAACCCAATCGAAGAAGCCGCTCCAATGCTGTGACATTGGAGCGGCTTCTTCGCGTAGAGGCGAATCTCTCCAACCCTGCAGCACGGTTTTTCCGTCTTATTTTGATCGTCACCCCAGTATGGCGCACCGTTCTACCCCTGTAGCACGGTTTTTCCGTCTTATTTGGATCGTTACACCCGTATGGCACAACGTTCTACCCCTGTAACACGGTTTTCCCGTCTTATTTGGATCGTCACGCCCGTATGGCGCACCGTTCTACCCCTGTAACACGGTTTTTCCGTCTTATTGGGCTCCATGCGCCAGTATGGCGCTCGGTTCTACCCCTGTAACACGGTTTTTCCGTCTTATTGGGCTCCTCGTGCCAGTATGGCGCACCGTTCTACCCCTGTAACACGGTTTTTCCGTCTTATTTGGCTAATCGCGCCAGTATGGCGCAACGTTCTACCCCTGCAGCACGGTTTTTCCGTCTTATTTGTATCGTAGCGCCAGTATGGCGCAACGTTCTACCCCTGTAACACGGTTTTTCCGTCTTATTGGGCTCCATGCGCCAGTATGGCGCATTTGCCTAGCTTGAGTATGCCTATTGACGCAAAAGAGCCACCTGCACATTAAACGGGGGTCAGTCCCCATTAACAGATGGCTCTTTACTATAACCGGTTTAACTGTGCTCGATCAGCTCAATCCATTCATTGTACTCTGTTTGAAGCTTGCGGTATTCGATCTCCAGCTTCTCATGCTTCACGCCAAGTACACGGAGCTCCTCGCGAAGAACTTCCGTTTCACCGGAAGCATCCTGATGCTCAGCCGCCAGCGATTGCGCCTGCTCATCCAGCAATACCCGCAGATCCGCAGCTGCTGCCGCTTCTTTGCGCGCCGCTTCGAGCTGTTCAAGAAGCGACTTCTCCGATGCTTCGCGGGCACGTTCCGATTCTGTCAAACGCTCCGCTTCCTGCTTCGCTTGCCGCGCGAGCTGCTGCTCGGCTTGAAGCTGCTCGTTAAGCTTCCGAATCTGCTGCGCGGCAGCTTCAATCTGCTGCACCGTGATCCGTTCGCGGGCAGCGATATATTCCAGCTGCTCCAGAAGCTCGTTCTCGCGTTTAGTTGAAGCCGCGAGTTGTTCTTCTTTTTCAAGACCGCGGAGCTCCGCCTTTTCCAACGAAGATTCTAATTCTTCAATGCGGGAGCGCAGGTTATGCTGCTGTTCTTCCTGCTTCGCCAGAAGCTCGGAGTAACGTTCTTCCGCCTCAGTAAGACGTTCCTCGTAACGATGCTCATATTGCTGGCGCTTCTGGTCGAGCTTACGGTTATGCTCCTGCTCCCGCTCGTCCCACTCTGCTTTAAGCTCTTGCTGTTGACGCTCCAGCTGCTCGATTTGCTCCATATACTGAAGCTCAAGCAATTCGTTCTGATCGGCGAACTGCCGTTCGAGGGAACGAAGCTGCTCTTGATGACGCTGCTCCAGCTCGGCAGTTTGCTGGTTGTGCTTCTCTGCCATAGCGGCATTTTCGGCCTGCAGCCGGTCTTCCAGCTCCTGATTCAACACCACAATAGCGTCAAGCTGCTGCTTCAGCTCGGCATACTGCTGCTCATAACGTTCTTTCAATTCGAATTGCTGCTCGGCATGACGCAGCTCAAGCTGCTCTTGCTGCTCTTGATATTTACGTTCCAGCCTGTGCTTATCCTCTTCATATTGAAGCTCCAGCTCAAGCTCCTTTTCTTCAAAAATAGCAGACGCTTCTGTCAACTGACGAGCTTGTTCTTCCAACCGGCGTTCTGCTTCGCTGTAACGATCCGCATGAAGCTGCTCGATAACAGAACGTTCTGCTTCGAATTGGCGCTGTTGCTTGTCCATTTCATCCTGAAGAAGATCAAATTGCCCCTGCAATTGCTGCAGCTTCTCCGTTTGTTCAGCCGCCAGCAATTCAACGGCAGTCTGCAATTCCGACTGCTTGGATGCTTGCTGCTCCAATTGACCGATCTGTTCAAGCGATTGGGCATACTGCTTGGAGACTTCCTCCAATTGCTCTTTAACTTCACCGTACTGCTGTTCAAGCTCATTGGATTGCTGCTCCATCGCCTTGATGGATGCACGCAGCGCTTCTTCTTGCTCCATTGCCTGCATCAGGTGCTCGTCCGCAGCCTGAAGTCGAAGCTCATGCAGCTGCTTATCCTGATTCCAAGCTTGCTCCAGCTCGGACAACTTCGTAAGAAGCCTTGTACGCTCCTCAATCCAGCCATTGCGGCGGCGCTCCAAATCAGCCTTCAGCGATTGCTCAAGCTGTGCAATCTGCTCCTGCCACTCTTGCTCCTTCGACTGTATGAGCTCAAGCGTTTTTACGCGTTCCTGCTCCAGCTCTTCTGCAGCAATGACTTGAGCTAATGCAAGCTCGTCTACCGCTTCCGCTACTTTCGCCCGCTCGCGTTCCAGTTCCTGTGCCGCTGCCGCCTGCTGTTCCGCAAGGGCTTGCGCGGCTATTGAGCGCTCTTGTTCCAGCACCGTGGACAAAGCTTCCGCAGCTTTGATTCGTTCAAGCTCAAGCTCTTCCGAAGCAAGCGTCTGGTTCAGCGCCAGCTCGTGTGCCGCTTCAGCCGCTTTCGCGCGTTCACGCTCCAGCTGTTCCGCAAGCTCCGCGGCTTTAGCACGCACTTGCTCCAGTTCTTCTGCAGCCAAGGCTTGCGCTAATGCAAGCTCCTCCGCTGCCGCCGCTTGCTGCTCTGCTAGCGCTTGCGAAGACCGAGCACGCTCGCGTTCTACTTGCTCGGCAAGTACTTCGGCCGCTTTCAAGCGCTCCTGCTCCAGTCCCTGCGCGGCTTGCGCCTGCAAAGCGGCCAAGGCTTCCGATGCCTTTTCGCGTTCGCGTTCGAGCTCTTCCGCTGCCAGGGCTTGCGCCAGCGCAAGCTCGTCCGCGGCTTCGATAACCTTCGCACGCTCCTGCTCCAGCTCCTGTGCGGCCTGTGCCTTCAAAGTCGCCAACGTTTCCGCTGCTCTTGCGCGCTCGCGTTCCAATTCTTCTGCTGCAAGAGCCTGAGCCAACGCTAATTCCTCAGCCGCTTCTACCGCCCTAAGCCGTTCACGCTCCAGCTCTTCAGCAGCCTTAGCCTGCTGCTCTGCCAGTGCTTGTTCAGCTCTCGCACGCTCACGCTCTACTTGCTCGGCCAACGCTTCCGAAGCTTTTGCCCGCTCTTGCTCTAACTCCTGAGCCGCTTGAGCCTGCAAAGCCGCCAGCAATTCCGCTGCTCCTGCACGCTCACGTTCCAATTCTTCCGCCGATAAAGCTTGCGCCAGCGCAAACTCGTCCGCAGCTTCTACCGCTTTCGCGCGTTCTTGTTCTATTTCCTGTGTTGCCTTCGCCTGCAGCGCTGCCAACACTTCCGCCGCTGCTGCGCGCTCGCGTTCAAGCTCTTCAGCCGCCAATGCTTGCGCCAACGCCCATTCTTCGGCCGCTTCGACGGCCCTTAACCGTTCTCGTTCCAGCTCCTCCGTCGCCTTCGCCTGCTGCTCCGCCAGACTTGCCGCCGCTCTCGCACGTTCCCGCTCAAGCTGCTCCGCCAGCTCTTCCGCCGCCTTCGCGCGTTCGCGCTCGAGCTCCTCCGCGGCTAACGATTCGGCCAGCGCCAGCTCCTCCGCGGCTTCCGCCGCTCTCGCGCGCGCCTGCTCCAGCTCTTGCGCTGCCGCCGCCTGCTGCGCGGCTAACGCTTCCGCTGCCCGCGCCCGCTCGCGCTCCAGCTCCTGCGCCGCTGCCGCTTGCTGCTCCGCCAGCGCTTCCGCCGCCTTCGCGCGCTCGCGCTCGAGCTCCTCCGCGGCCAGCTCTTGCGCCAGCGCCAGCTCCTCCGCGGCTTCCGCCGCTCTCGCGCGCGCCTGCTCCAGCTCAGCTTCCGCCGCCGCCTGCTGCGCGGCTAACGCTTCCGCTGCCCGCGCCCGCTCGCGTTCCAGCTCCTGCGCCGCTCTTGCCTGCGCAAGCTCGAGCTCCTGCTCCAGCTGCTCTGCTGCCAGCATCTGGACGCGCTCGATTTCCTCCGTCGCCTCCGCTTGGGCTAACGCCAGAAGCTCGGCCGCTTCTTCCAGCCTTGCGGCCATTTCCTCCGCAGCTGCCGCTTTCGCGGCGGCCAGCTCGGTCTCATATTCTCCCCGAAGCTCTTCCAGCTCCGTCTTGGACTTCAACTGAACAGCCGCAAGCTCCTCGCGCAGCGAAACCTCGAGCCGGCTTGCCTGCTCCAACAAATCTACCAGCACAAGACGCTTGGCCTCGGCGTCGTGCAGAGTATCGTTTTCACGGCGCAGCCGGAAAACTTCCTCGGTCATCTGAACAGCTGCCAGAACGGCCAGCTTGGGCATATCGAGACGAGGATTGCCAATCGCCAGTTTCTTCATCGCGTCATCGATCGAGCCGGCTACCCGCTTTATATAATCAACATTGTTATGACCTTTAAGTTTATATTGATGGCCGTATATATCAACTGTTACTACGGTTTGGTCAGCATCCATACTGGGTTATCCTCCTATTCAACGTCTCGCGTTTTTAAGTAATGCGCAAATCCAATTATTTGCCTTCATCTATGTAACAAAAAACGATTGCGAAAGTTTCAAAAATGTGAAAAAACTCATCTTTTGAGCCCTTTTTTAGCGCCTTTCAGCACAAAAAAGCCGCATCGAAAGTTCACAAGGAACTATTTCGATGCGACTTAAAAGGTTTCCTGCCTACTTTCTTAATTCAGCGGCAAAAGATTGTTCAAGCTCGTCAACGACTTTGCCGTGCAGCTCGGTCACTTCTTCATCGGTCAGCGTACGGTCCGCATGACGGTATACAAGCGACAAAGCAACGCTTTTCTTGCCGGCTCCCAGCTTCTCGCCGGTGAATACGTCGAACACCCGAACGGACTCCAGCAATTCGCCTGCAACAGCCCAAGCAGTTGCTGTCAGCTTCGCTGCCGGAACGGCCTGATCAAGCACAACGGCGATATCGCGCTGCATAGCAGGGTAACGCGGAAGAGCCTTGTATTCGATGCCGGAATCAGCCAGCTCATACAACGTGCCCAATTCCACCTCTACCACGTACGTATCGGCAAGGTCGCTTTCATGCTGCAAAGTCGGATGCAGCTGGCCGACGTAACCGATCGTTTCCGGTCCATGAGCGGTATCCACGATAACCGCTGCCGTTCTGCCCGGATGGAAGTTTGTTGGCTGAGCCGATTCGTAACGAACCTTCGAGGTTAAACCAAGAACATCAACCACGGTTTCCAGAACGCCTTTGGCATCGTAGAAATCAACCGGCACCGCTTTGCGGTTCCACTGTGCGTCCGCACGGTTGCCTGTAAGCAATACCGCAAGGCGCTGCTTCTCCTGAGGAAGGCGCGTAAGCTGCTCTTCTTCCGTATGGAAGACGCTGCCGATTTCGAAAATAGCGGACGATTCGTTTTTACGGTTGCGGTTATACGTCGCTGTCTCAATGAGTTGTGCGATCAGCGTAGTACGGAGAACGCTGCGGTCCTCGCTCATTGGCATAGCCAGCTTCACCGGCTTGAGATCCTTGCCGGTCAGCTCAGGGAACAGCTCCGTGCGGGAAGGACCCGTAAACGAATACGTGATCACTTCATGCAGGCCGGCATCGGTCAATCTTCTGCGCAGCTCGCGGCGGATCGTCTGCGGCTTGGTCAACCCGCCAGGCGTTACATCCCCGTGAATTGGCGTAGTCGGAATATTGTCGTAGCCGAACAACCGGGCTACTTCTTCAATCAAGTCAACATCGCGCGTAATATCACCGCGGCGCGTCGGCACCGTTACGGCGAACTGGTCATTCGAGTCGGATATACGGTAGCTGAAATGCAGACGGTCGAAAATAGTCAGAACCTCAAGGCGGGACAGCTCCGTTCCAAGGTAACCGTTGATTTTGTCCAGCGTTACTTCCACAATAGCCGGCTCCGTTTTCGTAACGACCGCTTCCACGATTCCTTCGGCCACAAGACCGTCGGCAAGCTCCGCAATAAGAGCAGCCGCGCGGTTCAGTGCCGGAATAACGCGGGCCGGATCCACTTCCTTCTCGAAGCGGATGCTCGATTCCGAACGGAGACCAAGCTGGCGGGAGGTTTTGCGGACAGTGCCGCCATCGAACTTCGCCGACTCGAGCAAAATGTTAACCGTCTTGTCGCTTACTTCGGAGTTCGCTCCGCCCATGACGCCGGCCAGGGCTACAGGCTTCTCGCCATCCGTAATAACAAGCATGTGAGGCTCAAGCGCACGTTCCTGGTCATCCAGCGTTACGATCTTCTCGCCTTGCTTCGCAAGACGAACGTCGATTCGGCCCGTCGTAATGGCATCCGCGTCAAAAGCGTGCAGCGGCTGGCCATATTCCAGCATAACGAAGTTTGTTACGTCAACCACGTTGCTGATCGGACGGATGCCCGCTGCGATCAGGCGGTTTTGCAGCCATTGCGGGGATGGGCCAATCTTCACGCCTTTGATGTAACGCGCGCTGTAATGCGAGCATTGCTCCGGAGCGCTGATCGATACCGCAATGTGGCTGTCCGCGCGTTCTGCCGCATGGTTAACGGCTGGTTCAGGGATACGCACCTCGCGGCCGGTCAAAGCGCCAATCTCGTAAGCAACGCCCAGCATGCTGAGGCAGTCCGAACGGTTAGGCGTCAGATCCAGCTCAAGCACCTCGTCGTTGATGCCAAGCACTTCGCCGATTGGCGTGCCAACCGGAGTCGATTCCGGGAGCACGAGAATCCCTTCCTGCTGCTCTTTCGGCAGCAGCTTGTCGTTAATGCCAAGCTCCTTCGCCGAGCAGATCATGCCTTGCGATTCCACGCCGCGCAGCTTCGCGCGTTTGATTGCGAAATCTCCCGGCAGCTTCGCGCCGATCATCGCAACCGGCACCTTTTGGCCGGCGTCCACGTTTTTCGCCCCGCATACGATTTGAAGCTCTTCTCCCGTACCGACATCGATCTTGCAGACGCTAAGCTTGTCGGCATCCGGATGCTTCTCGCGGGATTTTACGTAACCGACAACAACGCCGGTAACCCCTTTATTCAGGGACTCCACGCTGTCGATCTCGATACCGCCCCGGGTCATTTTTTCGGCTAATTCTTCGCCTGTATAGCCTGTCAAATCGATATATTCATTTAACCATTGGTAAGATACTTTCATCGCTTGTTTCCCCTCCCTTTACATTCTCGCGAATTGGCTTAAGAACCGCTGATCGTTCGTGTAGAAATGACGGATATCGTCGATGCCGTATTTCAGAAGCGCGATACGTTCAACGCCCATGCCGAACGCGAAACCGCTCACTTCCTTCGGATCGTAGCCGCCCATCTCGAGAACGCGCGGATGCACCATGCCGCAGCCGAGAATTTCAAGCCAGCCGGTCTGCTTGCACATCCGGCAGCCATGGCCGCCGCATTGCACGCAGGTTACGTCAACCTCCGCGCTTGGCTCCGTGAACGGGAAGAAGCTTGGGCGAAGACGGATTTGCGCCTGCTCTCCGAACATTTGCTGAACGAACTGCAGCAGCGTGCCCTTCAGGTCGCTCATGCGGATGTTAGGACCAACGACAAGGCCTTCAATCTGATTAAACATGAACGAATGCGTCGCGTCGTCGTCATCTCGGCGGTATACTTTGCCCGGGCAAATAACCTTGATTGGCTTTCCGTTCATTTGCTGCATCGTGCGGACCTGAACCGGCGACGTATGCGTGCGCATCAGAATGTCTTCCGTAATGTAGAACGAGTCCTGCATATCGCGGGCAGGGTGGTTCTTCGGCAGGTTAAGAGCTTCGAAGTTGAAATAGTCGGTCTCGACCTCGGGACCTTCGGCAATGGAGTAACCCAAGCCTACGAATACGTCTTCGATTTCCTCCGCAACTTTGTTCAGCGGATGTACCGCGCCCGTCGGCAAGGCTTTGCCCGGCAGCGTTACGTCAATCGTCTCCGCGCGAAGACGGTTTTCCGTCTCGGCCGCGAGGAACGCGTTTTGCTTCTCGTCGATTACGCCTTCGATTGCGGCGCGAACATCATTGGCCACTTGGCCGATAATCGGACGCTCCTCCGCGCTCAGGCCGCCCATGCCGCGCAAAATCTCGGTCAGCGCCCCTTTTTTACCCAAGTACTTTACACGCAAATCATTCAGCTGCTGCGGACTGTCAACCTGCTGCAGCTCTTGCAGCGCTTCTACGCGCAATGCTTCCAAACGTTCTTTCATCGTAAAATCTCGCCTCCACTGTGGAATTTAAAACAAAATAGCAACAAAAAAAGGCCTTTCTCCCCGCAAGGGACGAAAGACCGTGGTACCACCCTAATTCGGATTGCCATAAAAACAGCAACCCCTCAAATCCCGTTAACGGCGGGAACCGGACCTTCCCTAATTCGCCGCAAGCCATTAGCTGCTTGTAGCGGTTCAGGCGTCTGCTCCGGAGTGAACTTCGGCAGCCTAATCCCGTAAAGACGCTCGCAATCCATGGCGTCTTCTCCCTGTACGGAAGCTCTGCTTACTTATCTCCATCAAAGCTTTCATTCATTTTTAAACTTGGACACAATAATCTATATTATATGCATTTCCTTATTTCCTTGCAACCATTCGCTGCCAAGGCAAGTTTATTTTTCGAGCAGCCCCTGTTCATAGGCATAACGGGTAAGCTGAACGCGGTTATCGAGATGTAGCTTCTGCAAAATGTTTTTCAAATGATTTTTGACCGTATGCTCGGATAGCCCGAAGGCAACCGCAATCTCTTTATTCGATTCTCCCGTCACGACCCGCTCAAGAATATCCTTCTCGCGCGAAGTAAGAGGCGTTGTCATTGCCGAGGCATCACCGGCGTGGCCGGGTTTGGCGCCGGTCTTTGCGGGGTTTGTCCCGTTTGACGAGGCAGCCGAAGTAAACTCCTGCAGCAGCCTGAAGGCAATCTCCTTCGACATCGGCGCTTCGTCATCCACAACGGCCCGGAGATATTCTCTCCAGGCGGAAGGAGAAAGATTTTTGAATAAATAACCCTGTGCCCCCCGCTTGATCGCTTCGAACAAATGGGTAATGTCGTCGGATACGGTTACCATAACAATCTTCAGAGACGGGTACAAAAACTTCAGCTGCTGCGTCGCCTCAAGCCCGCCCATGCCGGGCATGTTGATGTCCATCAGCACCAGATCGGGCAGTACATCATCTATTCGGGCCATCGCTTCCTCGCCGCTGGCCGCTTCTCCAACAACCGCAAATTCCGGATCGGCCCCCATAATTTCCCGCATGCCTTCCCTGCCGTGAGGATGATCATCCACCAGAAATACGCGAATTTGCCCGTTTGCCTCACTCAATTTCCTTCACCTCCGGATAGAATACGCACCGATGTTCCTTTTCCTATCGCGCTTTTAATGTCAAACGTCCAACCCATCTGCTCCGCGCGGTCCCGCATCATGCGGATCCCGTACCGGTCTTTCGCCTCGATTTGACCCGATTCCGCTCCAACTCCGTTATCTCTTATTTCGCATACGAAACCCTCTTCGCCCTGCTGCCGGATTATAACCCAAACCTCAGTTGCCTGCGCATATTTGCGGACGTTCATAAGCGCTTCCCGTATAATCGACTGTAGCTCGACCAGCTGTTTATTGGACAACACGCCTTCCGGCAGCTGCCAGTCCAGCTGGGCGCGAACTCCGCTGTTTTGCAATAGATCATTTACCGCGCTATGAATGGCAGTCAGCCATGAGTCGTCTACGATAACAGCCGGAGACTGCAAATTCGCAATCGACTGCCTTACATCCTCGTAGACATGCTTAACCGTCTGCCGGATTTGAACGGTCGTTTCCCTCGCATTATCGCTCAGCTCCATATGCTCCAGCTTGTCCAGCTTAACGGAGAGCAGGAATAACGATTGGGAGATGCCGTCATGAAGCTCGCGAGCCAACTGCTCCCGCTGCTGGAAGGAGGCTTTGGATACCCGCTCCCGCTGAAGGGCTTCCTGCATCTGTTCCAATTTACCGAAAAGTCCGCGCAACAAAGTTAAAGTAAACAAAAACACAAGGGCCGGCGCCAAAAAGTTGCCCAGCTCCATTGAAATATACGGAAGCAGGAAGACGTGCCGAACGTACTCCCACAAACCAACAACAATTGTAGGGATCCATAAAATCAAAAATTTCAGAGATTTGTAGGACATTTTTGCATCTCCTAAAAAGAATTGTCACCCGAACAGCCTGGTGCAGGCTGTTCGTGATGATTCTTACTTCGTAAGCATTAACCTAAAGAATTATCACACAAGCAGCTTAAAAGCTGCTCGTGATGATTCTTACTCCGTAAGCATTAACCTAAAGAATTATCACACAAGCAGCTTAAAAGCTGCTTGTGATGATTCTTACTCCGTAAGCATTCGCTTAATAATATCGCACATAACTAATGCGCTAAATGATTAACGCAAGTAACATTTCCCGGGTAATGCTTATTTGACCTCCCTCCAAGTGTACTAGACAGCTTGCGAAAGAACAATTCGTATAAGAATGCTCTGCCGCGAGCACAATGAAAATTAGAGAGGAGGAATACCAATGACCAACAATCATTTCAAGCTTGCTGAGCTTGAAGGGCATACCGAAGCACTTGAAGAAATCCGACAATTAGAGCAAAAGCTAACCGGCCAAATGGGTTCAACAATCAGCTTAATCGCTTACGAGTCCGAGGACGAACATAAGTAGATCTATTACGCCTCCATTTTGGGCATGGGGGCGTTTTTCTATTGACAGGGAATTCATTTTGAATTATTTTTGTTGTACATACAAAATAGAAGTCATCAAAACGCAAGGAGGGCATAGGATATGACAAAAGACATGGACCCGGCAGCAGCTGCGGAAATAGAAAAACAAGTGGAAAATCCCGAGGCTTTCCTGCATACCTGCTTATATTTTACGGCGAACCGCCTGAGCAGAGCGATTACCCGCATGGCAGACGATGCTTTTGCTACAACGGGGCTTGCGCCCGGTTATGGCTATGTCATTCGCCTCAGTGTCGCCAAACCCGGCATCACGCAGAAGGAATTATCCGAGAAGCTGTATATTACCCCTTCTACCCTGACACGGTTCATCGATAAACTGGAAGCCAAACAGCTTGTCGAACGCAAGGTGCAAGGGAAAACCGTTCTCGTCTATCCGACGGATAAAGGCCGCGAGCTGGAGCCAACGATTCGCGCCGCCTCCAAAAAACTGCTTGAATCGTACCAAGCGATTCTTGGCAACGAAGCTGCAGCGCAGTTGACGCTATCTCTGGAATCGACTAGCGAACAGCTGGAGAAATAACAGCTCGTTTAGTTTCCAATCTATAATTTACAGGTGGGTGGGATACCGGTTCATAACGGTTACGCGCACCCGGTGATCATTCATCATGTATTCAATCGCATCTGTTACAGCCCAATAACGGCTAGATCGATAACTGCTAGTTCTATAACTTCTATATCCATAACCGCTAACCGCAATAAATCATAACTTCCACCATAGTTCCTTAACCGGAACTATTCCAATACATACATTTGTATGTACAAACAAAATAATTCGAGGTGCGACATGAATCAGGTCAAAAGCAAGTTTTATTACGGGTGGATAATCGTTCTGCTCACCTTCGTTACCTTGCTGGTATCGGCAGGCATCCGTTCCATGCCAAGCGTGCTGATGATCCCCTTTCAGGACGAATTCGGCTGGAGCCGGGGAGAAATCTCCAGCGTAGCATCCATCGGCATTTTACTATACGGTCTTGTTGGCCCGTTCTCCGCTGCGCTGCTGCTGCGCTTCGGTATTCGCAAGGTCGTGCTTCTGGCTCTAGCCGTATTGGCCGCAAGCCTAGCCGCAACGCCTTTCATTAATGCGTTATGGCAGTTCGATTTGCTGTGGGGCCTTGTCTCCGGTCTTGCAACAGGCATGATGGCCAACGTGCTTGGCGTAACCGTCAGCAACTTGTGGTTTGTGAAGCGAAAAGGGCTGGTTGTCGGCATGTTGACAGCAAGCGCCGCTGCCGGTCAGCTGTTGTTCCTGCCTTTGCTTGCCAAAATGACCTCGGATTACGGCTGGCGTTCCGCCATGTATACGGCTGTTGTGGGTATCGTGACGGTATTTGTCCTGGTTGCCATCTGGATGAAAAATCATCCTTCCGATGTGGGTGCCGCTCCTTACGGCTCGGATGAAATCGTTAAACCCGCGCCATTCCGCGGCAACCTGTTCCTGGCTCCTATCCAGAATCTCGGTTACGCGATGAAAAATAAAACGTTCTGGCTGCTCGCCGGCACCTTCTTTTTCTGCGGCTTTTCTACAAACGGCCTGATCGGCACCCATCTGATTGCCGCCTGCGGCGATCACGGGATGGTCGAGGTTGCCGCAGCCGGACTTCTCGCCATGATGGGGATTTTTGACCTCTTCGGCACAACGATCTCCGGCTGGTTGTCCGACCGCTTCGACAGCCGCTGGCTGCTGTTCTGGTATTACGGGCTGAGAGGGCTGTCGCTGCTGTTCCTTCCGTACGCGCTGACCGCTACTCCGGCTATGCTTGTTATTTTCTCCGTATTCTACGGTCTGGACTGGATTGCGACGGTACCGCCTACCGCCAAGCTCGCCGGGGAAACCTTCGGCAAAGAAAAGTCGGGCATGATCTTCGGCTGGATCGTGGTTGCCCACCAGATCGGCGCTTCAACCGCCGCGTACGGCGCAGGCGTTATGCGCGACTGGCTCGGCAGCTACTCGCAGGCTTTTGTTATCGCCGGCTTCACCTGCTTCTTCGCTTCCCTGATGGCGATCCGGGTGAAACGGCATTTGGCGGAGCGCAAGGATATTACGCTTCAGGCTTAATGCCGTAAAAAAACCTCGGGCAGCTCCTTTGATTAGGAGTATCCGAGGTTTTTTTGGTGATTAGCCAGCGGCTTGAGCGTAATTGTGAGAGATGACAGGGGAAATTGCAAAAATACTCGCGAATCGTAGATAGACAATACCTAATTGAACACATGAGACACCCTGCAGCGATTCAATAGCCCACGCTTTGCTTCCGCTAACGAAACTACGTATTCTTATTTCGCGAAAATCAGCTTCTTCCGGATGCTAACGAAACTGGGTAACGTTATTTGACTCAATACAGGTTGGAATCTGCAAAAAATGACCGAATAGCGATATGAGGTTTCGTTAGAAAATCAAAAGCCTCGATTCTGGGCAAATAGCGTGTTGTAGTTTCGTTAGATGTCCTGGGTGCGAGATTTTTGGAGAAAAAAAGAATGCACCACAAGGCGCATTCTCCCGTTTAAGTCTTTATCGTGTTATTTCAGAAACTTTACTAAATCCAGCTTAACCTCTTCGACCCATACATCCGTAATTTCCGCATCTCTCAAGTATTTCCAGGCTTCATAATATACCTTTGTCATATAGACGGATACATCATAACGTCCCATAGGGAATGTGACCTTATAACCTTCAAAAAACTCTCCTGTGATCCCACCCTCAGTCATAGCTAATCTCTCCCCTAGCCCTAGATCATACCTCTGCATCATATCTAATTTTAGGAGATTATGCGATTCCAGTCTAGCAGTAAATTTACATTTCATGAAAGCTTTGGTTTAGCGGTCAATCTATTTAGATAATCCGGCCACGATGCGCCGGGAACAGGCGGAAAGCCGCGGTCCGACGGCCAAATATAGACCCAGCCCTCAAGTTTTGGATCCCTGATATCATGGACCCACACCCGCTCGTAGTCATTGCTTTCTTCGATCCCGAAAAACTCCTCCAGCTCGTCGAGCACAGCTAGTCCGGCACGGTCGATCGTAAGCCATAACCCTTCAATAACCGCACTGCTCGTTCCGGCCGCCTGATCTCTAACCGCAGCCGGATAAGCTCCCGCGTCCACCAGTCTCCCCGCAATCATGCCGCTTCTGCTGTCTAGAAGGAAGGGAGCTATGACAAAATGGTTGATCAGACCCGGAAGCAAGGAACCATATACAAACACGGAAATATTGTCGCGTACCGACATGCGTTATGCCTTGCCCGGAGCCTGGAGGGTAATCCCCTCTTTGATGAGCGCTTCCCGGATACGGGAAGCAAACAGGGCTGCGTGAGGACCATCGCCATGCAGGCAAATCGTGTCAGCTTGTACGTTTACCGGAGCGCCTTCCGGCGTAAAGGCAATGCCTTGCGCTGCCATCGCTACCGCTTGAGCGGCCGCTTGGTCCGCATTATGCAGAACGGCTCCTTGCTTGCTGCGGGGAGCAAGGCTCCCGTCCGGTTCGTAAGCCCGGTCCGCAAATACCTCGGATGCGGAAGGCAGACCGTATTCCTTGGCCGTATCCAGCAATAAGCTGCCGGATTGACCGTACATAATTAGACGGTCATCTACAGCCAAGGCCGCTTTGACAATCGCTTCCGAGACTGCCCTTTCGCGGTTAGCCATATGGTAAAGGGCTCCATGAGGCTTAAGGTGAGCCATTGTCCCGCCCAATGCCCGAACAAAGGCCTGCAATGCGCCGACCTGGTATAAAACGAAATCATATACTTCGGCTGCGGTCACCTGCATCTCCCGGCGGCCAAAGCCAAGCCGGTCCGGCAGACCGGGATGGGCGCCAATAGCGGCGCCGGCAGACAATGCCTGCTTCACGGCCGCATGCATCGTGTGAGGATCGCCGGCATGAAAGCCGCAGGCGATATTTACGCTTGTTATATAGGGAAGAAGCTCGGCATCCTGCCCGAAGGAATAGCTGCCATAGCCTTCCCCGAAATCACAGTTGAGATCAACCGCGCGATTGACTGATTTGCTATTTGCCATGCTGGTTCTCCTTTCGCTTAAGGCTGACGGCTGCGTATGGCAGCGGCCAGATAGCGGATGTCCTGCTCGCGCTGGCGATCCAGCCGCTGCGCTTCGTCCAGGGTAACAGGCTGGAACCGGATCGTATCGCCCGGTTTCGCCTGGGCCAGAAGCGGCATGTCGACCGTAGCGACATGCGCGATTTTGGGATAGCCGCCGGTCGTCTGGCAGTCGGTGGCCAGAATGATCGGCCCGCCGCCGGGCGGTACCTGCACGGCGCCGGGCGTTACCCCGTGCGAGAGCAGCTCCGCACGGGACTCTCTTGCCAGCGGGGTGCCGATTAGGCGGCACCCCATGCGGTCCGAGGCGGGAGCGACGGTATACCGCTCCCGGTACAGGGCTTCACGGGCAGCTGCGCTGAACTGCCCGTGCTCGCTCCCCGGCATCGCGCGAAGCACGATGCCGTCTTCGCCGTCGCCGCCGCCGTAGGCTCCCGGCGGCGCAAACCATGGCGCGGCCGCCCACGGCAGGCGGCGGCCCGCGCCTTCCGGCGATTTCGCGGCGAAGGCTTCGCCCTGCCGCGAAAGCGCCGTTGCCCATGCGGCTGCCCACCGGGACGGGGCAGCTGCGCCCTGCGCCGCGCCGCAGGGCAAGGCGTCGCCGGCGGCAAGGCGCCGCCCGGCGAGCCCGCCCAGCGCGGCTCGCACATCCGTGCTGCGGCTGCCGAGCTCGCGCGGCACGCCGAAGCCCCCCGCTGCCGCAAGGTAGGCGCGGCAGCCGCTCACGGCGCGGCCAAAGCGCAGCACCGCGCCGCGCGGAACAAAGACCGGCCGCCACATCGGCAGCTCTTCGCCATCGATGGTTGGTTCCAAATAAGCGCCGCAAACGGAAATAAGAAGATCCTTATCCGCCTCCAGCTCTGGACCAACAAGCGTCACCTCAAGTCCTGCTTCCCCTTCCTCATTGCCGACTAGAAGGTTGGCAATCCGCAATGCGTAACGATCCATCGCACCTCCGGTGGCAATGCCTGAGGAACGGTAGCCATCCCTGCCCAAATCCTGTACGGTCGTCAACAGACCGGGCTTTAGCACCTTTATTCCCCGAAAGCTCTCCGCTTCGTGTTTCATTACGGCTTCCCCATTCATGCTTCGCTCCGTCATATGCGGACGTCACCTCCGGACACCGGAATAAACCGGACGCGATCGCCTGCCCGAAGCAGCACAGGCTCGCTGCGTTCCTTGTCAAACATAAGTATCGGCGTGTATCCGATAATCTGCCAGCCCCCTGGCGTGGCAAGCGGATAAATCCCGGTCTGCTTTCCCGCAATTCCCACAGACCCTGCCGGGACAATCGATCGCGGCGCCGCCTTTCGCGGCTGCTCTAGCATGTCCGGCAGCCCGCTCATATACGGAAAGCCCGGCATAAACCCAATCATCGCCACGGTATACTCTGCTCTGGAATGCTCCTCGACGAACTCTGCCGCCGACAGTCCCGAACGTTCGGCTGACTCCTCCAGGTCCGGACCGTATTGCCCTCCGTAATAAACAGGAAGATCGAATCTACGGCCTTTTCCTCCCCATTCGGAGGCTGTTTTTCCGTTCTCGATCAACCTTCGCAGCTTTTGTTCCGCGAGCTGATAGGGCAGCAGAACGTCAGCCTCCGGCCCTCGCTCAATCTCCCGCCATAGCATGGCAGGATCATACAAAACGGTAACCGTCTCGTAAGCCGGTACGATATCAATCACCCATGCTTCGGCTTGCTGCTTCAGCGTCCATGCAAGGTCGGCCATCCGCTTCCAGCCGTCCGCTCCCTGCGTATCCTGCTGGAGGACAAGCGCGCGGTCGCCAAGCGGCGTTACGTGAATAGACATCATCAGCACCTCCGGCTCGTTTGCTCTTTTTCTCCCATTGTAAAAGAAATCATCGATAACAGCCATCCTATGCAAAGAAAAAAGAGAACAGCCCCCTATCCGGTCCAACTGGACCAAATAAGGGGCTTTATCCTTTACCTTAATGAACGTATCGGTTAATGACCTCAACGAGCAGATCATTAAGCAGCTTTGTCTCGTATTCGCCTACCGCCGGTTCCAGATGATCGCTGCCGATGCCGCTGTCGTCGGTCAGGAACAAATACGTGCCCCCGGTTGCAACTGCCGCAAACCGCAGCAAATATTCCGTATCCACGTCAACGCCGCTTGAGGCTACCGGGATAATGCGAATGCCCGCCTTCGCCGCATCTGCCAATACGCTGTGCATCTCCTGCAAAATTTGGGTCTCATGATGAGGCGGCGCATCCAGCACAAGGAACAGAAGTCTTGCCCGCGCGTGCTCGCTCCATTTATGATCGCTGACGGCATTGCGCAGAGCCTGCTCCACCGCTTCCGGATAATCCCCGCCGCCCTGCGCTTTTTGCATCGCAATAAGCTTTACCGCCTGATCGATGTTGGTCGTAAAAGGATTCGCCTTCACGACATAATCATCATGAATATCCCGGTAAAAATTCGTGCTCATCCGGATATCCAGTTGATTCGCATGCTTCTCGCCAACCCGGGTGATCACGTCCTTCAGCTCGGCTTCCAGATAATCCATTTCGTCTTGCATGGAGCCGGTTGTATCCATTACAAACATCACGTCTACCTGATTCGAGGCCGGCAGCTCCCCGTCCAGGTCTACCTTCAGGGCTCCCTGGCCAGGCACTTCGAGGTTGGATATCTTTTTCTTCTGCTGGTCGGCCATCACTTCAACCGAATAATGCGTTCTCTGATTCGGCTGTCCGTTATCCTGGAACAGTCCCGCGAACACAAATGCCTTGCCTTCGGCATTGGTCTTGGCTTCCCAGACCGTCTGATTCTGCTGCCCGATCAGCCTTACCGTCGCATCGGATACAGCACGGCCTTCCGAGGACACCGATACCTCAAGCCGGTTAAAATATGCAAAGCCCCAATACGAGGAGCTGTCACTGCCTTCATAGCTGTTAAGCAAATTATTGAACCGTTCCCAGGCGGCTAGATCATCCCATTCCCCGGCGGTCAGCTGACCTGCCTGAATCGGAGCGTCTGTCCGGCCTTGCCGGCGTACCTCTTCCCGGTGAGACTCGGGTTCAACAGCCCGATCCTCAACCCGGTTTCCCAGGTCATCCGCCGAAGACTTGGCACTGCTGCTCTCCTCCCCGCGGTCCGGAGCCGCCCGGTCAGCTGCGTTATCATCCCGGTTTGACGAACAACCGGCCAGAATAAGCAAGAAAACTAACACTGAAATGATCATGGACATGAGCCTGCTTTTTGTTTGTTTTTTTATCATTTTCCATAACCCCCTTTATTTCCTAATTAGACGCGGAGAATTGTAGGATTGTTGCATTAGCCGGCAATGAACATTACAATCAAAAGCAGGCATCCAGGCTGAATATAGGGCCGTTTTATGCCAGTTCATGGAGGGCTGCAATAATGGAAACTATTCAACTAAAGGGCATTGAGATTGTATATCGGCAGCAGATGAAGGAGCTTCTGTTTCAATCCGCTGAGCTTGTGCTGGTATCGGATTACGGATCAAAGCTATGGTACGTGGACGTTAACGGAGTTAAAGATACCGAACTGCTTCAATGGTTTGGGCAAAGCGAGGATATCCGAATCGAGTTATACGCAACGGCAACCGATGGACGAACCTTTAACGGTACTGCCTATTTGCACCCGAACGAGCCTCACCTGGCCGCTGCCATCCGGGGCGACGGGGAGCTGCGCGAATCCTAAGCCTCTTGTACATAGGGAAGGAGAACAAGAACAACATGACAATTACTTCAAGATTGGTTACCAATGAACAGGATTTGCAGGCGGTCTACGACATCCGCAAAAAAGTTTTTGTGGACGAGCAAGGCGTACCAGCCGAGAACGAGTACGACGAATTCGAGGAATCGTCCAAGCATGTCCTGGTCCTCTACAATAATGAACCCGTAGCTGCGGGCCGTGTCAGAGTGGTGGACGGTGTTGCAAAACTCCAGCGCATTTGCGTCCTTGCTTCCCACCGCAAATACGGACTAGGCCGCGCCGTTGTGGAAGCCCTTGAGTCTGTTGCCCGCGAAGACGGCCTCAAGGAAGCGAAGCTGAATGGCCAGACGCATGCCGAAGCCTTCTACGCAAAGCTGGGCTACCATACCGTCTCCGACGTATTCCTGGAAGAGGGCATCCCTCACGTAACCATGAAAAAAACATTGTAAACTCTCTGTTACACCAGAAAGGAGCTGCGATTCAACGGCAGCTCCTTTCTTTTTGTGTTTCCGCACCTTTCTACACATTCCTTTCTCTGCTTCTCTGCTTGTCTATATATGCATACCTTTCCTCATTTGGCTTCCCTTTCTTTTTTCACACACCGCTCCTCATTTGGCTTGACTTTCTTCACACCTCTCCTCACCTTCCCTCCATCCACATTCCCCTCTCCTCACTTCCCCTTTTTCATTTCATTCGCCCTTCTCCACTTCCCCTTCTGCATTTCCCCTCTACCACTAGCCCTTCGCCACTTCCCCCTTCAGCATTTCTCCCTCTACCACTTGCCCTTCTCCACTCCCCTCTTTACGTGCGCTTTATATACTTGCCATGCCCCACCCGCTTTGCGCTTTTAGCTAACACGCCTGACCGGGCTCCTCACTCCCGCCAAAAGCTGCCCCGCGCGCCCAACTATACAGTTCTAACGAAACTAGGTAACCTTATTTACTCAAAAAACTCGCTCCTGACGTTCTAACGAAACCTGGTATCGCTATTCACCTGATTTGCCCTCGTATTCCCTGCAAAACAAGCAAATAACGTTATGTAGTTTCGTTAGAATTCCAAAATCGCCCATTTACTTCAAATAACGATACTACGTTTCGTTAGCGCCTAGTCGGTTAAGATTTTCATTTGGTTTATCCTGCAGCTGCGGGCAAATCTCTTTTCCGCAAGTCCCTATACGCTTTTCCTGCCCGGCGCCTGGAATCCACCAGGCGCCTCCACGTCCCACCAAAAAGGGGCTGCCTATTTTTAAGGCAGCCCCTTTTGGGGAAGAGTGCGAAGAAAGTGAAGAACGCGGAGTGAGCGAAGAGAGGGAATTGTATCTCCTGGAGGAGCGCAGCGTCTGCCTTTGCCAATCTGAATACTCGTTAGCCGAGTAAATTCAAATATTCAGAGTGGCAACAGCAGCCGAAGGAGATACAATCCCGTCCTGAGCAAAACGCAGCGTTAATCCCGCCCTGAGCATTCACTTATCCATAATAAAAAGGCTGCCTTAAACCAAGGCAGCCCCACCATTACTTGCTATGAGCAACTTCGGGAGTCGTCAAACGATCGTAGAAGTCAACGCATTTATCTTTGTCTTCGGAATCACGAAGCGCCATTGCCGAACGTGGATGTTCATCCAACATGCCTGTAATCATGTAAGGGATAATGTAGCCCCATTCTTCCTTCTCGCGAAGAGGAATCATGTATTTCTCGATCATGTCGAGAACCGGACGTACATTGTATTTCGCGTTTTGCAGATTAGCGACAAGCAGCTCCGTATTGCAGTTGCCCGCAGCGCGGCCCATGCCGTATACGGAAGCGTCAAGCAGCTCTACGCCTTTTTCCGCGGCAAGCAGCGTGTTTGCAAAAGCTAGCTGCATGTTGTTATGCGTATGGATGCCGAGGCGTTTGTTAGGCAGATGGTGCTGGAACTTCTCAATTAGGTAGCTGTAGTCGTTAGGCTTCAGGCTGCCGTACGAGTCTACGATGTAGACAACGTCGACCACGCTTTCCTTGATCAATTCAAAGGCATCGATCAACTGGTTCTCCATCACGTTGGAGAGCGCCATGATGTTAAGCGTTGTTTCGTAGCCGCGTTCATGGAACAGTTGAACCAATTGCAAAGCCTTGTCTACATCCTGGATGTAGCAGGCTACGCGGATGAGGTCAAGAAGGCTCTCGCTGCGCGGCAAAATGTCATTTTCGTCTACGCGGCCGATATCGACAAGAGCGGACAGCTTGGTATTGCCTTTGTTAGGGATGACTTGCTTCAGGAAGTTGTCATCCAGGAACCGCCAAGGACCAGCCGTGTCGGCGCCTTTCAGCAGCTTAGGCGAGTTTTTATAGCCGATTTCCATATAGTCCACGCCGGCTTCGTTCAATGTATTATAGAGATGTTGAACGAATTCAACGCTGAAATCCCAGTTGTTCACAAGTCCGCCGTCGCGGATCGTACAATCGACAATTTTACAATGGCTAGTTTTCGAATTCATGTCCTACTCCTTCTGGTTCGTTTATGTTACCTTCAATCATACTTGAAATAGATGCGGAACGCAAAGTAATTTTGTCGTTTTTTGGATTGCGATTCAGGCTTCCTTCAGCAGCTTTAGTGCCGTCTGGCGGTAGTTTTTCTGGAATTCCTTCACCTCTGGAAGCAGCTGCGTTCCGGCAGGCCCACGCATCATACCGACATCATCCGACTTCGCCAATATCTCCAAAAAACGGCTCGCCATAATACCGGTAACGGTATCCGGATATTCCTTAGATACTTTCAGATAGCTTGCTTTCACTTCCGGCAGCAGCTTCAAATTGCTTGAATCAAAGATTGGGGTATTCGAAAGTCCGTTCAAATACATTCTCAAATAAGTATCCAAATAGATACTTTGGACCTCCGTATATTCCGGGGTATCCGCATATTGCTTCAGGAAGGTTTCGGCCATCACCGCTCTGTTCGCTAATTCGTTCCACGTAATGACAAGTCCGGCATCCATCGCAGCCGGATCGCTTGATTCCGCGGCTTTCAAGGCGATATAGCTGTTTAACGGCTTGGATAGATACATACTGTATTTCTGCTGGTTGCCGTAGTCCACAATCGGATAGATGGTACCTTCTACCCATACCAGCTTATAACCGCCGGACAGCTTGGTCACCACAAGCTGTCTGACCGCTTCATTGGGAATGGATGCTGCGTTCGCCGAGGTAATCGGCCAGTCCATTTCCGTCAGCACATTTTGCACATGATCGCCGAAGAAGGCTTTCTGGGAAGCGGGCAGATCCTTCGCGTAAAAGCCGTAAAGCTCCCTAACCATCTGGTCCGCATTATTCTGCCCCGCTTTGTTCAAATTCTCGTTCAGGAAGGATACGATTTCGGAAGCTTCCTTCGCCGTGCTGACCACCGTCTTAAATTTATGTATGAGAGCATCCTGATCGGAGCTTTTCTCAACCGCTTCCGTAGCTGCGGGTTGCTTGCTTGCCCGGTCGGACCGAACGGCGTTTTCATTTTGTTCCGCTTTGCTGCATCCCATCAATCCGATCACGATGCAGAAGGTAATTAATCTATATAAGGACAGTTTTAGACGAGAGTTCATATGCACCCAACCTTCCGTTCCATATAGTGTATGCCAGATTGAGCATATCCATTAGACGACAGGACAGATCGATTGGTTTCGGTCCATGCGCAAAAAAACAGGCCGACTAGTCGGCCTGTTCCTTATTTTACCGCCAGCTCCCGCTCGAAATGGCCGGAACGGGCAACCTTGGTGGATAAATATTTCTCATTATGAACGGAGGCTTCTCCCCACAGCGGTACGCGGGAGGTGATGTTCATCCCGGCATCGCGAAGGGCTTCTACCTTGCGCGGATTGTTCGTAATAATGGATACCGGCGCTTGGCGCAGAAGCTTCAGGACATCAATAGCTTCGCTGTAGTCACGCGCATCCTCGGCAAAACCAAGCTCAAGATTGGCATCTACCGTATCAAGCCCTTCCTCTTGAAGCAGATAAGCCATCGCCTTGCTGAACAAGCCGATACCGCGTCCCTCATGGTTGGCCAGATAGAACAATGCGCCTGCTCCATTGGCCATAATCATGCGCATGGACTGTTTCAGCTGGAAGCCGCAATCGCAGCGTTGGCTGCCGAAAATATCGCCGGTATGGCAGATGCTATGCATCCGGATTACAACTTCTTCCTCATGCTCGAAATCGCCGTAGACGAGAACACTCGACTGCTGGAAGTCCGCGTAATGAACTTGATTAAGCTCCGTAATCAGCTCTTCCACGGATTCGCTCTTCCCAATGTCGCGGCGGAGCCAGCTGTACCACTGGAATGTTACGGTTTCCCCGTCCAGCTCGACCGGCAGCTTGATTGGACCTACGACATGGATCGCATGATCGCCATTGTCGATGGTTTTAATTTTATTTTTCAATATCGATAAGATATGTTCATTAGACATGTTTACCGCACCTTCTTTTTAGCTGAATAATAAACCACGAATAATTGATCAAATTCTTGCAGTAGTTACCAGTATATTGAGAAATATGCCATGGCGCAACAGGCGGCTGGTTCATCCTCCCATTAGCCCATATAGGCCGAAATGGAAAAACTGCAGATCACTTCGTTACTAATAGTAACTAATTATAAATTCATAAACAAGTGACGTCAAGTTACAAGCCCAACAAAAGTTTGCTTGTATTCATTTAACAATGTGACTATAATGGAATGGAAATGAACCAGAGGTGATCGTTATGGAGCAATCTGACCTTTGTCCGCGCGTGCAGAAAGGGATGGATCTCATTGGAAAACGTTGGATCGGCCTGATCATTTATCAGCTGTTAGCCGGCCCGCAGCGTTTCTGCGCTGTTCAAGCCGCGCTTCCGATCAGCGGCAGGCTGTTATCCGAACGTTTCAAGGATTTGGAGAATGAAGGAATCGTCACCCGCGTTGTTTATCCGGAAATTCCTGTCCGCATCGAATATTCCCTGACTGAGAAAGGCCGTGCCTTAGAGCCTGTTGTGAGGGAAATCGAGAAGTGGTCACAAGAGTGGATAAGCTTGGAAGAAGAGGCTGCGACCCTTTCTGAATAAATGAATTTTTGGTAAAAAGCTTGTCTTTTCCGATACGGAAAAGGCGGGCTTTTTTTTATTTCTTTTATATTGATTACCGCTCTCTAATTATAGAACGCATGTTCGCAATGTTCAATAGAATTTACAAAATCTTTTTCTAATCTCATTCTCTATTTATCCCCCTTAAGCAGGGGCAGAAGCCTGGCATCCTTCGTAAACCATAGCTTGTAGCTGATCAAGCTGAGCACCATTGCGGTCATTGCCGCGGAGGAAGCCAGCACAAACATAATGAGGATCTGATAACGGACCGCTTCTATCGGATCGGCTCCTGCCACAATCATCCCTGTCATCATGCCGGGCAGCTGCACCAGTCCTACCGTTTTCATGCCATCCAGTGTCGGGATCATGCTGGCTCTGACGGAGCGCCGCAAGGAACCGTGGACCGCCTGCTTTTCCGTTGCCCCAAGGGCAAGAAGCATCTCCATCTCTCCCCTGGCCGTCTCCATCTCTCTCTTCATCTGATTCAGGAGCAAGCCGCATACGATCATCGAGCTTCCAATAATAATTCCGCTGACCGGTATGATATATTGCGGCGTCGGATCTATAATGCCTAGGCCAAGCAGAATCGCCATCGTCACCCCTTCCGTGCAGGCCAGTGATATGGCAATCCGGCTGCGGATCCCCCGGACATGCTTCGCCTTGGCTCCCGCATTCCATGAGGCAACCAAAATCATGCATAGAATGATGAGGATAATAAAAGCCGGATGGCTGGTTTCGAATACGAAATGAAGAACATAACCGATAAACAGCAGCTGAACCGCAGAGCGTATCGTGCCGATCAGGATTTCCTTCTCCAGTCCAAGCTTCTGCTTCATGGAGATCAATGCAGCAACCGCAACAAAACATAACGTGCATAGGAGGGCAATATTGTTCATTGCTTTTCCCCCCTTGCTTCCTGCAGGCCGCGAATAAACAATCTTGCCGATTCCGTAGCCGGATTTACGAAAAACACTTCTGTATCGTTCCGTTCGAGCAAACTTCCCTCTGCCATAAACCAGACCTGATTGCTGATCAAACGAGCTTGATCCAGATCATGCGTGATCCATAGGTATGCTCTCTCCGATTCGTCGGCCCGTTCAGACACCCACTCCATAAGAAGCTTCTCAACGGCCCTCTTGCTGCCCGGATCCAGCGAGGACGTAATCTCGTCAAGCAGCAGCAGCTCGGGACGAAGCAGCAGGGAACGGACTAGCGCAAGCCGCTGCTGCTCTCCGCCGGAAAGATCCGCCGCTTGCTTGTCCCAGTCCATCTGTCCAAGGCCAACAGCCTGCATATATCGCCGGGCCAGCTCTTCTTCAAAAGGCTTGTTATGAAGCTCGCTGACCGTACGGAGATTGTAAGCAACCGTGCCGCTACGCATGACCGGCTTCTGGGCTACATAGGTAACCCTTTTGCGCCAGCTTTGCGGCTTGAATTCCGTGGAAGGCTGCCCATCCAGACGTATGGCGCCTTTATCTAAAGGCTCCAGCAGCGAAAGGATGCGAAGCAGCGTGCTTTTCCCTTGGCCGGAGCCTCCTAGCAAGACAATCCGGTCTTCCGGCCGGATCTCTGCCGTTATTCCGCTGAACAGCCATTCATCCCGATTATCGAATTTGGATTTTGCCATTTCATTTACCTGCAATACGGTCATCTGTTTATCCTCCAATGCTCCACGGATTAAAAGAAGGAAAGGATGATGCCGACGATAAAGCCGCATACCGCGCCGTTAACCCTGATCCACTGCAGGTCCTTGCCGATCTTCTGCTCCAGCATTTGCACCAATGCCTGATCATCCATCTGGTTGACATTATCCCGGACGAGCATGCCAATCCGGTAATGGTTCTTCTCAATCCAGCTGACCAAATAGGCCAGAATAGACTGCTCCCAGCGATGGATCAGATCCTCTCTGCTCTTCGCCTGTTCTACCAGGAAGCGGAAGGCTTTGACGAGTATGCGTCCCCCGTTCAGGCATTCCTCCTCCAGCTTATCGAGCAGCAGCTGACGGAGCTCTTCCAGACGAAGATGGATAAACCGTTCTACTCCAACGCTCTCCGCGCCGGATTCCAATCCAGCCTTCAGGCGGGCCATAAGCTCTTCATTGGAAGACAAGGCCAAAGCATGCTTTTT
Source organism: Paenibacillus sp. MMO-177 (assembly GCF_037147795.1). NCBI lineage: Bacteria > Bacillati > Bacillota > Bacilli > Caryophanales > Paenibacillaceae > Paenibacillus > Paenibacillus sp. MMO-177. The sequence goes on from NZ_JBBCUR010000005.1 coordinate 392,672, forward strand.
CAATTCATCGAGCAGCTTCTGCCTGTTCGGATTGCCCGGCGTGCCAAGCTCCTTGATACTCGAGAGCAGCATGCCTTGAATGATGGGCCCCAGCTTCTCCGGACTCATAAAGCCAACAAAGGCCTGCACGGCAAAGCCCATAAAGCCGCCTACCTGCAATTCTTCCATCTTGCTGTGCGCCAGTCTTCCGAAGAATTGCTCGGTTTCCCGCTTCTTCACCCATTCCTGTCCTTGCGCAAGCACGAAATCCAATGCTTTCTCGTCCCAGCCTTCATAGACGAATTTGTCCGTCAGCTTGTCGACGATCGGAACGATATCCTGCTTGCGGATATAATCCACGGCGAGCTCCTGAATTTTTGCGCTCAGCTTCTCGAGCGGAACCTGCTCAAGCGAGGACTGGGCGAACCGCAGGACGCCAACCCGCAATTTACGCTTGCCGATCAGCCCCGTAATGCCCGATGCCAATCCTCTGAACAGCTTCAGCTCCTTCAGCTTTTTGCTGATGCTTTCCTTGTTCAGCAGCTCGTTTTCCATCGCCGATATAAGAGAATTGACGATTTTGTCCCTGTTCTTCAGCAGCAGGGAAGTATGCGGAATCGGAATGCCGAACGGATGTCGGAATAGAGCCGTAACCGCAAACCAATCGGCAATCCCGCCGACAAGACCCGCTTCAAAGCCGCTCTCCAGAAGCCGTGTCCACCAATTGTCCGGCAGCCACAACCGGGTTACGATAAAGCCGATAAACATAATGGCCAATGACAAACTCGCAATGTATCTTGATTTCATAGTAGCTGTAGTCCTCCTGTACGGTTTGCTTTATACTAATTATACCAGATAACGTTAGGAACTTAGAATTTTCGATAAGTCCTAGGCTCCATGAAAGGTGATACACGGCTTTGAAGATATCGATACTTACCAAAATCAGTCCGCCCCAAATTCTGACCGGAGGCTTTATTGTTATTATTCTGATCGGCTCTATCCTGCTTTCGCTGCCCTACGCTTCGGAAGACGGCATGCATACGTCCTTTATTGACGCCTTTTTCACCGCCACAACGGCGGCCTGCGTAACCGGACTTGTTGTCGTCGATACCGGGACGCATTTTTCCGCCTTCGGCGAACTCGTGATCCTGATACTGATGCAGGTCGGCGGACTTGGCTTTATGACGATGGCTACCTTATTCGCCCTCGCCTTCCGCAAACGGATTTCGCTCCGGGAACGGCTGTGGCTGCAGGAATCGATGAGCCATACCTCGCTGGAGGGGATTGTCCGTTTTATCCGCCGCGTTCTGATCTACGCCTTTACGATCGAATTTGCCGGCGCCCTGCTCCTGACCTTGCGCTGGTCGGCCATGATGCCGTTCGATAAGGCCTTGTATTACGGCGTCTTCCACAGCGTGTCGATGTTTACGAATGCCGGCCTCGATATCATGGGACCGATTCATGGTCCTTTTAACAGTTTTACCAATCATGTAGACGATCCGGTCATTAATGCGGTGCTCATGCTGCTTATTTTTCTTGGCGGAATCGGTTTTATCGTCCTGGCCGAGGTGATTGACTTTCCGAAAATACGCAAGCTCTCGCTCCACTCCAAGGTAGTGCTGTATACGTCCGGCCTCTTGTTCCTTGGAGGAGCGGTTCTCCTCTTTATATTCGAATATACGAATACGCTGGAGCCGCTTAGCTTTGCGGGCAAGGTGTACAGCTCCTTGTTCCAGTCGATCTCGCCGCGCTCCGGCGGCGCGAACACGCTGAATATCGCCGATATGCGGAATGCGAGCCAATTCCTGCTTATTATTCTGATGTTTATCGGAGCCTCCCCGGGATCCGCGGGCGGCGGCATTAAGGTCACGACCTTCGCCATTCTGATCGGAGCCGTTATGGCCATGATCCGCGGGAAAGAAGATGTCGTCTTCTTCAAGCGCCGATTGGCAAAAGACCGGGTCCATAAAGCCCTGACGATAACGGCTGTTTCCGTTGCTACTATCGTTTTGTTCACGATGATTCTATCTGCCACGGAAGAGACGGATTTCCTGACGGTTATGTTCGAGGTCACCTCCGCCTTCGGAACAACGGGCTTATCGATGGGTTTAACCCCGCATTTGACCGAGATCGGCAAAATTTTAATTATCATCGTGATGTTTATCGGAAGGATGGGGCCGCTCACCCTTGCTTATACTCTAGTTCCGAATCAGTCGAAAGAGCTCTACCGGCATCCGGAAGGTAAAATTACGATTGGATAAAAGATAGCTTGAGGCCATCCTCGCTTATGCGGGATGGCCTTTTCCCATTCCTGAGGGCAGGAAAAATATTCTTTTCGTGAATGGCTTATTCGGATATTGAATTAATATGCATTATACTGTATATTAATTCACATCATGTTAGAGACGGAGGTTCGATCATTCATGGAATCGTTAACGAAAACAACCGACAGCTTGCTCGCATCCGCCAAGCAATCGCTCCTATATACGGCAAATCGTCCTGAAGTAATCATGACCCGCGGTGAAGGTATGTATTTGTGGGATACCGAAGACAAGGCCTATCTGGACTTTATTGGGGGATGGGCCGTGACCAGTCTTGGCCACTCCCCAGCCGTATTGCAGGAGGCGCTGGCTTACCAAAGCGGTCAGCTCGTGCATGCAAGTCCGGGTTTCTACAACAAGCCCATGATTGAGTTCGCGAGCCTCCTGACGGAGATTTCGGGCTTTGACAAAGTCTTCTTCGCAAGCAGCGGCGCCGAGGCGAACGAAAGCGCCATTAAGCTTGCCCGGAAGCATGGCGCCCTTCATCTGAACGGCGCTTACGAGATTATTACGTTGACGAACAGCTTCCACGGCAGAACGCTCGCCACGATGTCCGCAACCGGCAAACCGGCGTTTGAATCTTTATTCGAGCCCAAGGTCCCGGGCTTCAAGCATGTGCCGATTAATGATTTCGACGCCTGCTTTGCCGCGATCAGCGATAAAACCTGCGCGATTATGCTTGAGCTTGTGCAAGGCGAAAGCGGCGTCCACTCGGTAGAGGCTCCGTATTTGCAGGCCCTGCGCAAAGCCTGCGATATTTACAACATCATGTTGATTTTCGACGAGGTGCAGACCGGACTCGGAAGAACCGGCAAGCTGTTTGCCTATGAGCATTATGGCGTGAAGCCGGATGTTATGACGTTAGCAAAAGGGATTGCCGGAGGATTTCCGCTCTCGGCGATGCTGACCACCGGGAAGTACGATCTGTTTGAGCCCGGCGATCAAGGCGGTACTTACAGCGCGGCGCCGCTTGGCATGGCGGCCGGCCATGCGGTGGTGAGCGAAATTCTGCAGCGGGGATTGGCGGACAATGCGGCTAAACAGGGGGCTTTTATTCAAGAGAAGCTGACCGGGCTGGCTAAGAATTACGCGGTTAGTCAGGTTCGCGGCAAAGGGCTGCTGCTTGCTTTTGACGTGCCCGAGGGAGCTGCCCCAGCCCTTGCCGAGCAGTGCATGAGCAACGGTCTGCTTGTTAACGCGCCAAATGCGCGCTCGATCCGCTTAATGCCGCCGCTTATCGTAACTACCGAGGATGCAGAGAAGATGATTGAGATTCTGACCGGCGTACTAGAAACCTGCGGTCTGAAAAATGAGGCCGTTTATTCCTGAGTGGAAAAAAACTTTCTCAGCTCATCCGGGACCACGCGGCTTTTGCGGGTTGAATGATCCATCGTTACGCTCGTAACCAAGGCATCGGCACGCACTTCGCCGCGCTCGTCCTTAATCTCCTGTTTCAGAACGTAGCTGGAATTACCAATTCGTTCAGGCTGGCAGGTGACCGTTAATTTGTCGCCTTGCCTGCACTCTTTTTTATAATTCACGTTGATGTTCACGGTAACCGTTTGTATATTCATGCTGGCGAAGGTTTCATAAGAAAGCGCGCATTGCTCGTACCATTCCTCGCGGCCCCATTCGAAATATTCCAGGTATTTGGCGTTGTTCACATGACCGTTGACATCGATTTCCGTTGAGCGAACAATGATGGGCAGCGACGTTTTCATTTCATCCATTCTCCTTCAATATAGTAAAGTGACTACTTACTAAAATAACATATGCCCTTGCTCAAGCCAAAAAAAGGCTGTCCAAAGTCATTAGTGACATCGGAACAGCCCTTTTTGTTGAGTGATAAAGCCACCTGTATGACTCCATTCCCAGTAGAGGTAGAGTTACATTGGATTTCGTACAACCTGATTTCACTGGAGTAAATCCAACGTACGGTGAGCTGGTTGGCCCCACATTAGCTACCCTGCATATCCATTTAATGAATTGACGTTATGTTCCGACGACCTGCCGCCAAGCCTGCTCGATATCCCCGATCAGCGTTTGCGGATCCTCCAGACCGATGTACAATCGGGCTACCGAAGGGTTATTCCCTTCCAAATTGCGGTTTGCCGGCGTTTGCCCAACCGTGACCAGACTTTCGAAGCCGCCCCAGCTAACGCCAATCCGAAAGTAACGCAAGGCATCCGCCCATTTCTTCAGCATTTCTACCGATAACTGCGTCTCGAAAGAAAATAGACTGCCGTATCCGTCCAATTGCTTGCATGCAAGAGCGTGCTGCGGATGCGAAGGCAAGCCGGGATGATTCACCCGGTTCACGAGCCGATGCTTCTCCATGTATTCCGCGAGAATCAAGCCGCTGCGTTGATGTCTTTCCATCCTGAGCGGCAGCGTTCGCAGCCCCCGTATCATGAGGGAAGCCGTATGCGGCGTCATAACGCCCCCAAACAGCATATATCCTTTGTTTGCAATTTCGCCGATGAGCTCCGCGCGTCCTGCCACAACGCCACCCAAGCAATCGCTATGGCCGGAGAAATACTTGGTCATCGAGTGGAGCACAAGATCGATTCCCCAAGCCAGCGGTCGCTGGAAGCATGGCGTCGCCCAGCTGCCGTCAATCATCGTAAGAACGCCCGCCCGTTTCGCAAGCGCCGCGACTCCCTCCAGATCCTGAAGCTGGAACAATCCGGATGTCGGGCTCTCCAAATAGATCAGACGCGTGTTTGGCCGCAAAGCGTCTTCGAAGTCGGATAAGAGACAGCCGTCGACGTAGGTAACTTCGACCCGGTACCGTTCGGACAATTCGTCCAGAAACTGTCTTGTCGGCCCGTATGCTTGATTGACGCAGATGACATGGTCGCCCGATCGCAATAGGGCGTGCAAGGAGCCCGCTATGGCTGCCATCCCCGATGCGAAGCAACGAGCTTGCTCCGCCGCTTCCAGCTCGGCGATTTTACTTTCCAAATATTGCACCGTCGGGTTATTGCCCCGGGAATAGACGGTGGCGGCCAATACGTCCTGCATGGCATGATCGAACGATTTATGGTTTTCGAACGCGAACAGGCTATTTTGATAAATCGGAATCGTTACCGCGCCGTAATGCTTCGTATCCACCTCGTCATGCGCGACTTTGGTGTGCAGCCCTTCATCCATTTGTCTTCTCTCCATACGCATTCATTCCTTTGCTTGTGTCATTCCGCCGCTAACCCTTCTCGGCGCCTTGCGTCAGCCCTTCCACGATATACCGCTGAGCGAACGCGAACAAAACGACGGTCGGAATAATGGACAACACGGTTCCGGCGGACATGGAGCCCCAATCCACGTCGAATTTCATAACGAAGGAATTCATCGCCACGGGCAAGGTTTTCAAATTTTCGTCGTCAATAAACATGACCGCCATAAACAGCTCGTTCCAATTTTGCACGAATGCAAAAATAAAGGTGGACGCGATCCCCGGCAGCATGACCGGAATAATGACCCGGATCAATGCCGTCAATCGGGAGCAGCCGTCAATCATTGCCGCTTCCTCCAGACTGCTCGGAATGCGTTGAAAGAACCCCCGAAGCATAATCGTGGAAAAAGGAATGAGCATTACCGTGTAGGCAAGAACCAAAGAAAATCGGTTATTGATCAGGTTCATGTCTGCCATCAGCAGATAGAGCGGCGCGAGCGAAATAAATCCGGGCAGCATTTGGGTCAAGAAAAAGGCCATCATGATTTGCTTATGCCCCCGGAACTGGAACCGGGCCATCACATAGCCGCTTAACGTTGCAATACAGATGACAATAAGGGCTGCAATCACCGAAATAAGCAGACTGTTTCCGATATAGACATGGAACTTCGATACTTTAAAAATGTTGGCGTAGTTTTCGAATGTAAACTTCTCCGGCCAATACCGAATCGGCAGCGAAAAAATCTCCTTGCGAGGCTTCAGCGAGGTGATCACGATCCAATACAGCGGGAAAACCATAATCAGAAAAAAGACGGCAAGATAAAGCGTCTTCAGGCCCGTCAACGCGCGTTGCTTCATCTAGAAGTCACCTGCCTTTTCCGATCTTGTAGCGAACAAATAAAACACGGTGTACAGCATAAGAATGATGATCATAATAACGCCAATCGCCGATGCCATCCCGTAATCCCCGCCATAGATAATCTTATCTAGCATAAGCGAAGAGAGAATATGGGTCGTACCGGCAGGCCCGCCATTCGTAAGGCCGTAGATGATGGACGGATCGTTGAAGATCCAGATGGCACGGAGCAATGTCGTTGCGATTACCGTCGGCAGGATATAAGGAAACGTCACGTTAAAAAACTTGCGCAGCCCTCCGGCTCCGTCCATTTCCGCCGCTTCGTACAGATCCGAAGGCACGGATTGCAGCGCGGCCAGCAGCATAATCGCAAAAAAAGCGATGCCGTACCAGACGTTCGCTATAATGACGGAGGTCATGGCCCATTTCGGATCGGAGAGGAAACCGATTCGCGTATCAATAAGGCCCGTTCGCATTAACAGATCGTTAATGACGCCAATTTGCGAGTTGAACATCCACTTCCAGATCAGGCCGATCAGAAAACCGGACAAGGCCCAGGAATAAAAAACAAAGCCTTGGTAGATCCCTCTTCCCCTGAATTTCTTTCGCAGCGTAAGGGCAAGCGACAAACCAATGAGAAACTGCAGCGCAAGCGAGAAAAACACCCAATACCCGCTGTTCTCAAGCGCCGAAAGAAACTTCGCGTCCCGAAACGCGGTTTCGAAGTTTTGCAAGCCAATGAACTGAACGTTCGTCAAATCAAACAGCACGTAATTTTGAAACGCCATGACTACCCCTTGCAAAAAAGGATAGAACGTAAACACCAGCAGCAATGCCAATGCAGGAAGCAAACTGAGTAATATGTACCTTCTTTGCTTGCTCATGCCATCTCACCTTCCCCGCTAGTAAAATGCGGCGGGCGGTTCTCATGCCGCCCACCGCGTATTTAAGGTTATTTTTTCATTTCCGCTTTTGCTTTCACCCAGTAATCGTCCCATTTCTTCAGCGTATCTTCCACGCTCGTCTGTCCCAGCAGCATGCTCTGACCGGATTCCATGGCTACCGTGCCCCATTGTCCGTTCGCGGGATATTGGAAAGGCGGCTTGAAGTTAACGAAAGTATCCGGCTGATTCGTCATATCGAGCAGCGTCTTGTAAGGTCCGCTTTGGAAAAAAGCGTCCTCCGTGGCGGAAGAATGAATAGGCACCGTACCGTGGTTCTTCGAAAGCTTCGTATTCTGTTCCGGCGAGGACAAGAAGCTGATCAGCTTCCAGGCTGCTTCCTTGTTTTTCGAGTAAGAGGTAATGCCCCAACCCGCGCCGCCCGCGGAAATGAGCGCTTTGCCGTTCGGGCCCTTCGGCATCGGAGCGGTTGCCCATGTGCCTTCCTCCATGCTGCCCGTCAACGTCTGTATAACGTCCGGATCCTGCAACAGGAATGCCGTTACGCCGGACGTAAACGCCTGCACTTGCTCCTGGAAGCCCCAGTTAATGGAGTCCGGCGGAGAGCCTTCTTTATAGAGCTTCACGTATTGTTCAACCGCTTCCTTTGCTTCGGGAGAAGAATAGATCGTGCCGCCGTCCTTCAGGAACATCGCGTCATCGATATTGATTTTCTCCGAATCGTATGCCTGAATCATCGTATCCGGAACCGCATTGGCGCCGGATCCTCCGCGGAACGAGAAGCCAAAGCGGTTTTTGGAAGGATCGGTGAGTTTAATAGAAGCTTCCACTAGCTCCTGGTATGTAGCCGGAACCGAGATGCCCGCTTCCTTCAACCAATCCGCCCGATAAAACAGCTGCCGCTGATACAATCCGTTTGGGATAAAATACAGCTTGTCGCCAACGGTAGCGACGGACTGGGCGACGGAGGTGACGGTCTTGAAGTCATCCCAATTTTTCGTATATTCGTTCAGAGGTTCCACGTAGCCGTTGTTCACGAATTCGGCCACGTTGAGGTCGCGTACCTCAAGCACGTCAAGCTCTTGCTTCGCGTTAAGCATCGTTCTGATTTTGTTGTCCGCCTGATCGAACGGCGGCGAAATCAATTCGACCTTGATGTTCGGATTCTGATCCATAAATGCCTTTATGCCTTCTTGAATGATGGCCGTGCGGTTAGGGCTGGTTAAGCTTTCGATCATGCGCAGCGTAACAACCTTGTCTCCTCCCCCGTTACTATTCTTGGATCCGGACGAGCTGCAAGCCGTTACGGTCAAACTAAGTGCCAAACCAATCATAGATACGGATAACAGTGATTTCTTCCAAGACATTTGTTGCATTGGAATCCCCCTTAAAATGAGTGAGTATCATACTGTATACCTGTCTGATAGGTTTAATATAAGTGAGGCTTTTACAAGTTGTCAATATCTAAATTTTCTGTCAATATTCCCGTATGGTCTCTTCGATAATATCCATCATTTTGTTAAATTCCTGAAGCGCGTGCTTCCAATCGTGGTTTGCGATGCCGTCAAATAAGGTCCGGTGGAACGGGTACGTATTATCGAAAAGCTCTTTCACCCCAAACGGACCCGAAAAGAACTTCTTAATCAGCTCCGATATGGAATCGTACACGCTGTGAAGCAGCGGATTGGCTGCCGCGTCGTAAATATGCTGATGAAATTCGTAATCGATGGCCGACGTATCCAGACCTTTTTGTTTTCGTTCGTCGTATTCCGCGAGGCATGCCCTCATCTCCTCGATTTTGCGGTCCGTTATCCGTTTCGCGGCCAATTCGACGGCTTTGCCCTCCAGCGCCCTTCTAACGTCCAGGATATCGAGCAAAAACGATTTTTCGTCGTCTATTTTCACTTTTCCGCTGTACCGGTAAGAACCGGCATCGTTTACGTATATGCCTTTGCCGTTAATGACCTTTACGATTTCCATGGCTTCCAAATATCGCAGCGCTTCGCGCAAAGAAGACCGGCCTACCCCAAACATCCGGACAAGCTCGTCAACGGACGGAAGCTTGTCCCCCTCCACTAGTTCCTTGTCGGCGATATATCTGATGATCTCTTCCGATACGAGCTCATGCGTGTGCTGCTTTTTAATTTTGCGAATCATCGTTCATCCTTCCTTTACACCTGTCAGATAGGTGAATATTATTTAAATATTTTAAGAATGTCAACTAGACTCGCGTTGCAGCCGGCTGAGACGACGAATGAGCCAGAACGTTTTTTAAATTTGATTATGGCAAAATACAAATTTAACCGTTTTTGCCCTTGCGGGATAGCGCCTTTCTATGCGTTAATATAGATGTCGGGCCGACGAAATGAACGGAAAGGAGGCTGAACGAAATGATTCAGATCCAGGAGGTGGCATTCGCGTAAGCGAATGTCCCATATAGGGGGAACCTACCCGGTTCCCCCATCATAATTTGAATATAATTGCATCGCAAAATATGAAAGGAGGAGGGTTAGCCATGTTTAACGCAAAACAAGCCAACGAAAGCCAATGGAACCAAATATCGAAGGAGGGCCTCGATGGGGCGTTACAAAAACGGAAAAGATGTGCTTCCCCCGACTCTGCTTAGGCAAATCCAGCAATATATTGATGGCGAATTGCTTTACATTCCGAAACAAAGCGAAGAGCGTGCCGGCTGGGGACAGCTGAGCGGCACCAAAGCGCGGATCAACGATCGCAATGGTGAAATCTACGCGGAATATTGCAAAGGGCGGTCAATCGCTGACCTTGAGCGGGTTTATTTTTTGTCCGGGGACAGCTTACGGAAAATCATATGCAAACAACAACAGAATGCCCGCATAGGCAGCGGAAGCTGATGCGGTACTTATATAGCATGACCATAAAGATAGCCTGCCACCGGTAATTCGAGGGCAGGCTATTCGCCTATTCTAATGAATCCATCTATAGTTCATTTTGTTATCAACAATAAGCGTATCGTCGATTAACTGAAGCTCATCTCCGAGCGGCTCGTTAAATACCGTAATAGATGTTGCATGATTGACCGGGTTATAGCGGGTAATCGTCGCTTGCTCTGAGCCATAGTCGTAGGCCGACCATATAAGCTGAGCATCCGATGGTTTGGAAAGAAGTTTATAGCCGAGAGACGAATCTGCCTGCGCCGCTTTTTCCGGCATCCAATACAGTCCTTCTTCGCGGTCAATAAATAGCACGGAAGTCATCCGGCTTCCAACAACCGGCATAGGCTTCTTCAAATCCTCCAGCTTCGCCGCTTGCGCCAGCTCTGTTATTTTGCCCGTAGTCACATTGGCCAAAGCGTAGCTCAAATCTGCCTTGCGGGGAGCACCTTCTTTAGAGCGATCGAGCCGGTACCAGGACAACACGCCTTCATCCCCATTAGCCAGCCAGCCGTTCCAATCTACATGAGTCAGACCTTCCTTCGGCTTTGCCTGCACATCCCACGTCAAGTCCCCTTTCTCATCGTAAAAAGCTACGGCTTCAGGCGCAATAATGTAGGCGTCTTCCCCGCCTAGTATATTGTCATGACTGTCGCTCAGCGTAAAGGCCAATGCCGCAAACCGGCTGTCCGGGCTCCATTCGAATGCCGGATAAGAATGATAACCAAGCGTCGGCGGAATAACCTTGAGCTCCTTGCCATTGCGATCATACAGACGGAAGTTGTCGGTTTCTTCATGCCAGAACAAATGACCGTCCGGCGAGGCATACAGCAGATAGAGCGGCCATTCATTTTTGAACTGTTCTCCCATCGTTTGAACCTCGCCGGAATGAACATCCACCGACCAAAGACGACCGTCGGAATAGCTGTTCAAATACAGCTGTCCGGACTTGTTCATCCATCCTCTCGCATAAAAAGACGGCGACACATCCGGCACCGCATTCGCTGCTATTGTCTTCATCCGCCCGGTATGTAAATCAAGCGCGGCCACATCGTACTGGATGCCCTCCTGCCCGTTATCCCGCTTCTTGGGCCGGACAAGAACAAGCTGATCCTGCTTGGTAAATCCGTAAGCCCCGGTAATGGAATCGATGGAGTAATCATCCTTTACGACAATATCGGCTACCGGATAAAAGCTGCAGGTTTGCTCCTTGGGTTTAACGGCAACGACGTCCAACCGGTATCTAATCCCCTCCGGGTCATGGACTTTTCGTTTTACGAGATGGGCAACTAGATTTGGATCATTCGGGACTGGGAATGTTTGTGCGACAAAACCGTTAACTCCTTCCGAAAACTGTAAGGGAAAGGAGAACCCTTTATCATGTTTAACTAGTTCTATGCTTAAACCTTCGCTAGCGGATGACACGGACGATGCTGGCGGAATGCTGGAAGCTGTGGCTTCTGCCGTTGCCGGCGGTTTTGTTGAGGTGGCAGGATTTGAGTTTGGATTCGAATTGCAGCCCGTCAAAAATAATGGGGCCATTAAGATTGCCATAGTTATGGCGGCAAGCTTCATACGTTATGCCTCCCTTTATCCCTTTATGATTTAGACATTATTTTCCGGATAAAGGTTGCTTTAGATGGAGGAATTGGCTTTTGATTTCTTCCGTTTCAAGTTCCCTGGCCTATGTGTATAAGAAGTTAATAGGACTAAAGCCGTCTATTTCGGACAACTATTCACCCGTACAGAGGCGAAACCGATAACTGTAGAAAGAAATGCCTATTCCAGGCATACAACAAGCTATAGGACAAATAAGGAGGGCATGACAATGACAACCGCTCGGAAGAAAGGCTGGAGGGGATTGCGCTTCATCCTTGCGATGGCGTTTATTCTGGCCTTGACGGTACAGCCGCTCGCACAAACGGTACATGCGGCAGATACGGTTCACCACTGGAAGCATTACACCAATGGTGTTGCTTATATGAATCAAGGCAAGATCAAGCTCGCAATCAAGGAATTCGAGCTCGCCGTAGCCCAGTCGGAGCAGGCCGGCTACTTACGGAAGCTGGCAGAGGCTTATACGCTGGACAACCAGTTCCAGAAGGCGGCCGATACGTATTACCGGGAAGCCAAAATCCACAAAGCGATTGGCGAAAAATCCGGAGACTTGAACACGTATTTTGCCGTACTTGCCAAAGCTGACGCTTTGAATACGGAAATTGATCTTTATCTCGAGAAAGATGCCGCTCCCCCCGCATCCGGGAGCAGCCATTTAGCGAAGTTCGAACCGGCGTCGGGCATGTATATAGGTGCGTACGTGGAGAAGGACAGCGGCGTGGAGAAGCAAAAAGACGGCAAGTTCGATGCCTTTAACAAGCTGGCCGGCAAACAGCATGCCGTATTTTTCAACTACCATAAATACGGCAGCCCTTTCCCTTATCATTGGGCAGAGACCGTAAAAGAAGCCGGCGGTGCGATTCAGATTGCGCTGCAGCCGGATGACGGGTTAAGCGCGGTGAAGGACGATGCGTATTTACGCAAATTCGCGCGGGATGCAAAAGCGGCAGGCGTTCCGATCTTCCTCCGGTTCGCGTCCGAGATGAACGGCAGCTGGGTGAAATGGAACGGCAATCCGTCGCTGTACATCGAGAAGTTCCGGCTTGTCTCGAAGGTCATGAAGGAAGAGGCGCCTAATGTGGCGATGGTCTGGTCGCCGGCGGCGAATCCGAAGCAAAAAATCGCGGCTTATTATCCCGGCGACGATTGGGTTGACTGGGTTGGCCTCAGCATCTACAGCGTCAAATATTTCAACGGCAACGTCAATGAGCCTGCCGATCAGGTGAATCCGCTTGACTCCGTAGATTATACGTACAAGCTGTATGCTTCGCGCAAGCCGATAATGATCAGCGAATTTGGCGCGACGCATTTCAGCAAGGCGGGCAATACATCTGCCGTCAATTTTGCCATTACGAAGATGAATATGCTTTATCATGGCGCAAAGCTGAAATATCCGCGAGTAAAATCGATTAACTGGTTCAGTCTGAATACGTTGACGGATTCCTACAGCGCGGAGCGCAGCCTGAACAACTTCAGCCTGACGGAAAGTCCGGCCTTGCTCGCTTCGTATGGCAAAATGATTCAAGATCCTTACTACTTGTCGAAGGTTGTATCGGGCTCCGGCAGTTATACGAAAACCGTAAGCAAGTTTGCGAACCAAGGCACGATCGGTAAGCCTGCTACCGGCATCGTATGGGTAAAAACGTACGATCCTTATATCGGCAAGGTTGTCATTAAGCTGGACGGCGCCGTTGTGCTGACGCGCCAGCAGTATCCTTACACCTTCCCGATCCAGCCGGACAAGCTGAAAGCCGGCAGCCACAAAATCGAGGTTGTTGTATTTGATTCCAAGAACCGCGAAGCCTCCCGCAAATCGTATACGTTTAAAACGACTTAGGGCTTGTTGGCCGTGCGGGGTAACCGGCACGGCCTTTTTTGCGTTTGCGATCGAGCCCCCTTCAATTGGACACTCCCGACCTCGCACGTTGGCCCACCCGCCACTTTGTAACACGGTTTTTTCGTCTTATTGACCTGCTCTCACCATGCGTTGGCCCACCAGCTACTCTGTAACACGGTTTTTCCGTCTTATTGACCTGCTCTCACCATGCGTTGGCCCGGCCGCCACTCTGTAACTCGGTTTTTCCGTCTTATTGACCTGCGCTACCATGCGTTGGCCCGGCCGCCACTCTGTAACTCGGTTTTTCCTTCTTATTGACCTGCTCCCACCATGCGTTGGCCCAGCCGCCACTCTGTAACACGGTTTTTCCGTGTTATCCTCTTAACGATGTACCGCATCGTTAATCCTGATCATTTTACTGGCTATGGTCACCTTAACGATGCTGCACAGCCTTAAGCTCCTCAAAATCAGCTAAATCCGGGCTTTTTCCCCGAATGAACGACCCCTTTACGATGCGCGGCATCGTTAAGCCCGTCTATTTTACTCATTGTGTGCACCTTAACGATGCCGTGCAATGTTAAGCTCCTTAATATTAACCGTTTCCGAGCATTATGCCTGTGCTAAGCCAGCGCTAACGAAAAAAGCTGCCCTCGCGGGCAGCTTCCTCCATTACAGACTATTTAATAACGCCTTTTTTCAAAATCAGGTTGGCGTAGATGGCGCTTTCGCCGGTTGCGACGATAGCGTAGGCCTTCTTGGCGCGCTCATAGAAGGCGAACCGCTCCACTTCCTCGAACGGCTCTTCCAGGCCGCTGTGCTGCGAAATAATAGCCTTGTACTCTCCCCAGATTGGCGTTTCAGCCGGATCGCCGGGAACTACCTGCATGAGAGCAGCCGGCTTCTCGACATATTGGTCAAGAGGGAACAGCTGCATAATCGCATCAAGCAGCTCGGGCACGCCATGTCCGTCGCAGCGGACAAGACGCTGGGCATGGCTTACTGCGGGGAAATTGCCGTCAGCCAGCACAATCTCGTCGCTATGCCCCATTTCCATCAATATCTTCAGCAATTCGGGTGAAAGAATCTTCGGAATACCATTCAACATCGCTTGTGGTCCTCCCCATATAGATCAGCCTACAAAAGCTGCTTGAATCGTTCATAAGCCTCATTCCATACATCCCTATCCGCTGGCATGTAGATTTCAACCGGGAAGGATGCCGCCGACAATTGCCGCGCCTCCTCCAGATTCGCGCATTCTCCAAGCGCCATAAACTGTGCCAGCATGTTGCCAACCGCGCTTGCTTCCACCGGTCCTGCCCATACCGGACGGCCGATCGCATTGGCCGTCAGACGGCACAGCAGCTTGTTCTGAATGCCGCCGCCAACCATATGCATGCCGCCATATTGCTTGCCAGTCAGCTTCTCAATCTGCTCAAGCACATTCCGGTACTTAAGAGCAAGGCTGTCCATAATGCACCTTGCAACCTCCGTCTCCGATTCCGGAACAGGCTGCCCCGTCTCGCGGCAATAGCCTTTTACCTTCTCCGTCATGTTGGAAGGTCCGAAGAACCGCAGGTCATCCGGATTAATGAGATAACGGAAAGCCTCCTGCTGCTCAGCCAGAACGGCCAGCTCGGCAAAAGAATAATTCTTTCCTTCTTCCTCCCACTCCCGCCTGCACTCCTGTAAAATCCACAGCCCCATGATGTTTTTCAGCAGCTGGTATTTGCCGCCAACTCCGCCCTCGTTCGAGAACTCAAGCTCCATCGCCTCTTCGGTTAACAACGGCTGATCAAGCTCCGTCCCTACCAGCGACCAAGTCCCGCATACCAGGTAGACGAACGGTTCACCCGCTGCCGGAATGGCTGCGACGGCCGATTCGGTATCATGCGTGGCAACGGCAACCGCTTCAACAGCCGGAATTGCCAGCTCCTCGCAAACCTCCTCTGACAAAGGTCCAATCCGTGTTCCCGGATAAACAGGCTCAAGGAATACCTCTTCCGGAATTCCCAGCTGCTCCATCAGAGACGTGTTCCACTGCCGGGTCTCAGGATGAAGAAGCTGCGTGGTTGTCGCCATCGAAAACTCGCAAACCCGTTTCCCCGTAAGCAAATAGACGAGCAGATCAGGCGTCAGCAGCAGCGTTCTCGCCGCCTCCAGCTTGGGAGAAGCCGCCTTCTTCATGGCATACAGCTGATAGACCGTATTAAACGGCATAAACTGCAGACCGCCTTGCCGGAACAGCTCCTCTCTGCCGAATCTGCCTTCAATCTCCTCAATCAGCCCTTCCGTATGCGGATCCCGGTAATGATAGGGATTGCCGAGCAGCTCGCCATTCGCATCCAGAAGGCCAAAGTCGACGCCCCATGTATCCACGCCAAACGTCGCCGGCTTATACCCAAGCTGGAACGCCTTGCGCAGCGCATGCTTCATCTCCTGCAGCAGCCTTAGAATATCCCAGTGCAGATGACGGCCGACCTGAACCGCAACATTCGGAAAACGGTGTATCTCCTCTACTTCCAGCCTGCGTTCCGCTAGAGCGGAGCCCGTCAGCCTGCCAATCAGCGCCCTGCCGCTGCTTGCTCCAAGATCAAACGCCAATACGGTGGTTGCTTGTTCCATATGCCTGAATTCCTCCTTGCAGCGGCAGCCGCTGTCCTCAAGTTATTGCTGCTTCTGCAGCAGCTTGATCCGGTATGCTTCGCTCTCAAGCGACGCGATCTCCTCGAATTCTTCCTTCGTCAGCACCTTTGGTTCCTTCACCTGGCTGGCGATCAGGAAGATCTTCGCGCTCTCTTCCACAACCTCCGTACGGTAATACGCTTCGCGCAGGTTGCGTCCGGTTGTAACCAGGCCATGATTGCCCAGCAAAATGCTGCTTGCTTCCTTTACTTTAGGAACAAGGGCATCGGCCAGCTTTTCCGTGGTAGGCAGCACGTAAGGAATGTAGACGGTCTTGCCCACAAGCGCGGCCTGATCCGGGAACATGATCGGAAGCTCCTCTTCCACCAGCGTAAAAGCAATACAGTATGGCGGATGGGTATGAACGATAGCCCCAATCGCCGGATTCGCACGGTAAGCATACAAGTGCATCAGAACCTCGGAGGACGGACGGAGCCCGTTATCCTCTACCGCACCCGTCTCGATATCAACGGCTACCCATTGCCCCGGCTCAATCTCGTCAAGGGCAAAGCCGCTTGGCGACAGATACATTTTCCCTTCATGCTTTGCGCTAATATTGCCGCCCGGTCCAACGACCAGCTTATTCGCAACCGTCTTTCTTGCGTATTTGCAAAGCTCCTGCCGAATATCCAATCCTTTCATCCCCCAAAAGAATTTCCATATTTTTGGACCGCCAATGGACATATTAGGTAATTCTCACTTCGAAAGCATGGTCCTTACTTATACAATGGCCCGAAGTTCGAGCAGGCACGGTAGTCCGCCGCCTCTTTGTCGTTAGTGCCGAACAACCCCCATGCCCGCGGCCGGAAAATATTCTCTTCCGGAACGTTATGCATGTTGACCGGAATACGCAGCATCGAAGCTAGCGTAATCAGCTCTGCGCCGATATGGCCGAAGCTGATCGAGCCGTGGTTCGCTCCCCAGTTGTCCATGACGTCGTAAACGGAAGTGAAGGCGCCTTTGCCTGTCAGATTCGGAGCGAACCAGGTGGTTGGCCAGGTTGGGTCCGTCCGCTTGTCGAGCTTATCATGCACCTCGCTTGGCAGCTCAACGGAGTAGCCTTCGGCAATTTGCAGAACCGGTCCCACGCCTTTTACGAAATTAATACGGGACATCGTCATCGGCATGCCGCCGCGCGACAGGAAGTCGGAGGAGAAGCCGCCGCCTCGGAAATATTCGACGCCCGCCGGTCTCCACGAAGTAGCCGCAAGGCAAGCCGCCGCCTCTTCTTCCGTAATATCCCAGAACGGCTTCATGGCCGGCTGGCCGTCCAGCTGCTGCTCGCCTGTTCCGTCGAGCGTTGCCGACCCCGAGTTAAGCAAATGCAAAATGCCGTTAGCCGCATGGCCTTCAAGCTTATGCCCCGTTACCCGCTCTACCGAAGCTGGGCTCCAGTAAGTGCGCACATCGGCAAAAATTTGCGGCGTATTCGTCAGCAGATAGCCAAACAACATAACGACGCCGTTCAGGCTGTCATTCTCCGTTGCTACGATAAACGGAGGGCGGATGCCGTTCCAGTCAAAGGAGGAGTTCAGTATCGCTTCCATAAAGTCGCCGTTCGGGAAATGGTCCGTCCACTGGCGTTGCCCTTGGAAGCCGGACACAATCGCGTTATGACCCATCGCTTCTTCACCGAAGCCCAGCTCGGCAAGGCGCGGGTTGCCGATCATCAGGTCGCGGGCAATCATCGTCATTTTCACAACGGTCTCCCAGTCCTGATCCTTCTTCTCGCGGGAGGTTTGAATCGCCTCGGGATTGTTATCCGGACCTTCCGCGCAGTTCTCCTTCACCCAAGCAAGCGCCCGCTCGAATTCGTCCGTATCGTAAATCTCCTCCTCGAATCGGCGCACAAACTCGGACATATCGATGTATTCCGTCCGCATGCCGAGATACTCCTGGAAAAAGGAATCGCTTACAATCGAACCCGCGATACCCATCGAGACCGAGCCCATCGACAAATACGATTTGCCGCGCATATAAGCTACCGCAAGACCTGCTCTGGCAAAGGAAAGCAGCTTGCCTCGCACATCATCCGGAATGGAAGTATCGGATGCTTCCTGAACTTCCTCGCCGTAAATACCGAATGCCGGAATGCCTTTTTGCGCGTATCCAGCCAGAACGGCAGCCAAATAAACCGCACCCGGACGCTCCGTTCCGTTAAAGCCCCATACCGCATTCGGGATGGATGCGTTCATATCCATCGTTTCCGTACCGTAACACCAGCATGGCGTAACCGTTATCGATACCCCAACATTTTCGCGGGCGAATTTGTCCGCGCATGCCGCCGCTTCCGCCACCCCGCCGATTGTGGTATCCGCAATGACGCATTGTACCGGTTCACCGTTCGGGTAACGCAAATTCTCGGCGATCAGATTCGCGACCGATCTGGCCATATTCATCGTTTGAACCTCAAGCGATTCGCGAACTCCCTTGCGGCGTCCGTCTATCGTCGGCCGAATCCCGATCTTCGGAAAACCATTCTGAAAGCGATAAGCGATGTCCGTCATAAATACCCCTCCTAAAAAGAATTGTCACACAAACAGCCGTTAAGGCTGTTCGTGATGATTCTTACCTCGAAAGCATAAACCAATGAATGAATAATAACGAAACTAGCAAATAAAATGTTACCGATAACTCTAATTTAGCAAGGCGTCCTGTTGCTGTCAATCGTTTTCTCTTGTAAGATAAAAGCATGAATTGTCGATAAGGAGCAGTAGGCATGGTTACAATCTATGATATTGCGGAGAAAGCTAACGTATCCGCGATGACCGTTTCTAGAGTTATCAATAACACAGGCAGAATTAGCGAGAAGACAAGAGCCAAGGTCAAAAAGGTTATGGAAGAGCTGAACTACGTGCCCAACCAGATGGCCCGCAGCCTTGTCCTGCAGCAGACCCGGAGCTTGTTCCTGCTTATTACCGATATAACGAACCCGTTCTATACAACGCTGTCCCGCGGGGCCGAAGATGCCGCCACCAAGAACGGCTACCGCCTGCTGTTCGGCAACAGCGACGAAAGTCTGGAGAAGGAAGCCGATTACGTTAACACGATTCTAACGACCCGGGTAGACGGCGTGTTGCTTGCCCCGGCCGGCGATCCGTCTTTGCCCCATCTCGAATCGCTGCAGCGCCATAACATCCCGTTTGTCCTGCTGGACCGCGAGGTGCCCGGAGTGGAATGCGACATCGTGCTTGGGGACAGCAAGGAAGGCGCCCGCCAGCTGGTCAACCATCTTGCCAAGCAGGGACATCGCCGCATTGCGATGGTGAACGGATCGGATACGATCTCAAGCGCAAGACTGCGTCTTGAAGGCTATAAGGAAGCGCTGATTCTGAACGGATTGAACTATGAAGAGAGCATCGTCTTTGAGACCAGCTACGGTCCGCGTACCGATCTGTCGGAGATGGAAGCCTGGCTGGATTCGCTTGACCCGCTCCCGACGGCTGTCGTAGCCGGCAACAACGTCCTGGCGATCGAAGCCATCCGCCTGCTGAGAAAGCGGAATATGCGGATTCCGGAAGACATCTCCATCGTCTGCTTTGATGATTTCGGTCCGTATTCCGAGATTGACCCGTTTATGACGGTTGCCGCGCAGCAGGCCTATCAATTCGGTTACCTGGGCATGCAGATGCTCATAGACCGCATTCAGAACAAGGAAGAAGCCGGACCGTGGAAAAAAATCGTCCTGCCCGCGGAACTGATCATTCGCCGTTCCGTGTCTCCTCTATAAAAGACAAGAAGGCTGGGCGTTATAATCGCCCAGCCTTCTTGTCAAGCTCTTCCGTATTTAACGGCAATATGATTTCAATCGTAGTTCCTTCGCCCGGAACGCTTGATATATGCATCAGTCCTTGATGCTGCTCGATAATGCGCGAGCTGATCATAAGTCCAAGCCCCGTCCCCTTCTCCTTGGTCGTAATAAACGGCTGCCCGATTTGACTGATAATCTCATCCGGAATTCCCATGCCTTCATCGCGGATCGTCAGGCGCACCCGCTCTTGATCCGGCTCCATGGATGCGGATATCGTAATCTGTCCTCCAAGCGGCATCGCTTCGATTGCATTTTTAATAATATTGATAAAGACCTGCTTCAGCTGATTCTCGTCGCAATAAATCGACGGAATACAGTTCTCGAACTCCGTTCGGATCGATACGTTCATCAGAATCGCCTGTGTCTCCAATATCGATATGACGGCATGCAGAATATGATCCAGCCTGCGCGTGCTAAATTTGGAGAAATGCGGCTTTGCAAGCGTCATAAATTCATTCACGATAAAATTTATACGGTCCAGTTCATTGGTCATGATGTCGTAGTAGAAGGAATTTCCCTCCGCCTTGGATTTCAGCAGCTGGGTAAAACCCTTCAATGCGGTTAACGGGTTGCGGATCTCATGCGCCACGCCTGCAGCCAGCTGTCCGATCACCGACAGCTTCTCGGAACGGACAAGCATCTCTTCCGACCTCTTGCGGTCCGTCAAATCCCGGATGACGGTCAGAATGACCATTTTTCCCCGGTAATTATGAATTCGGATGCTCGACATCTCCACGTCGATCGTTTGGCCGTCGTTGCAAAGCAGCTTATTTTCGATAAAATTAGTGGGATCGTCGGTATGAATCACTTTGTTGAGCACATCCATCAGATCGTCGCTATAAGCGGGATCTACGTAATCGAGGATTGGCCGACCAACCATTTCGGAATCATCGGCTGCGCCAATCAGCTTGACCGCTAATTTATTGGCATATACAATCTCGCCATTGTCGATCAAGACAATGGGTTCGGGGAGGAACTTGATAATACGCTGATACATGTTGGCACTGTCGCGAAGGGAGCGCTCTTTTTCCTTCTTGATCGTAATGTCCTGTACCGTGCCCAGCAGCGCCGGTTTGCCTTGAAAGGAGATCAGGCATGAGTTGCCTTCGAGGTGCACAGGGGAGCCATCCTTCTTGACCCCTGTAATATTAAAATGAAAGTAGATTTTTTTCTGTTCCATCAACGTCGTCTGGGCATCGCGGGTAACCACTTCCAGCTCACCGGGCAGCATCAATTTTTCCAACTCAACCTGGAGCAATTCTTCGTTTGTATACCCATAAAGCGCGGCCAAGTAAGGATTCGCATACAAAATGCGGCCCCCCTGCCCGACAAATACGCCCGCCAGCGCGCTGTCCGCCAGGTGGCTGTACAAGCTTTCCGCTTCGAACAAGGAAGCTTCCATCTTGATCCGGTCGGAGATATCCCTCTCGAATCCAACAACCCCGATAATAGCTCCACTCTCATCCCTTAGAGCTGTAACATTTAGGCTAACGTAGAGCATCGTGCCGTCTTTCCGCAGCTTAAACGTCTCGTGGCCCTGCACGCTTTCGCCTAGCTTGGCCTTCTCAATCATTAGCCTTCGTTCTTCCAGAAGGTGAACCGGCGTAAAGCAGCAGGGCTTGCCGATCAGCTCTTCCCTTGTCCATCCGTGAAGAGCGACAAACCCCGGATTTACATCAAGAATATTCTCATCCAAATCTATGACGACAATCCCGTCGGGGATATTGTTCCATATCGATTCCATAAGCGTATGCTTCATTATATGACCATGCTTGTCCATTCGAATATTTTCCACCTTTTCGAAGTCAAAGTGATCGCTACTCAAACCAATTCCACAAAATGCCGGAATCCCCTGCTAACATGAACATTGAAATTAGATTAATTTTGGCTTTCATGGCCATTCATGTATAATGTGGCTATTATTCAGACACCCGAGGAGAGCTTGAGAAGCCAAATGGCCAACCGAAAAAGATGGAACATCGGCGTCCTTCTGTTACTTATTATTTTTGCTTATGTACTGGTCCAGTTTTATTTGTCCACCGAACGGATTAGAGGGCTTGTAACCCCGCTGGAAGCAAGCGGTAAGGAGCATGCCAAGCTGCAGATTGCCCTGATCTCGCAAGAGCTGGACAACCCTTTCTGGCGGTCCGTCGAGCAGGGAGCGCTGAGAGCAGCCGGTCAATATGGGATGGAGCTGCAATATATGGGGCCGTTCCGCATTAACGCGGAGGAGCAGATGAAGCTGCTGGAGAAAGCGATCGCCTCCAAGATGGACGGGATTATTTTGCAGGGAATCGGAACCGAACAGGATAAAGCGCTAATCGAAAAAGCAAACAAGCTAGGCATACCGGTCATTACCGTTGACACGGATGAACCCGGCAGCAAGCGCCTCGCGTACGTTGGTACCAATAACGCTTATGCAGGGCAAGAGATGGGGCGTCTTATTGCGAATAGCGACAAGACGGAGCCTTCCGGCGTAATTGGCGTACTGGTCGGAAGCAAGGAGGCTGCAAACCAGCGGCTCCGCTTAGAAGGATTCCAATCGGTCATTGCCGCCAAGAAGGGGCTGACGATCGCCGAAGTTCGGGCTTCGAATATATCCCGGCTGCAAGCCGCGCAGCAGGCGGAGCAAATGCTGAAGGACCATCCCGAAATCACCTATATGGTCGGCTTCAGCTCCCTTGACGGCATTGGGATGGCGGAGGCCGTTGCCCGCGTGAAGCCCGGCGGGGTTACCATCTTTGCTTTTGACGACCTCGAGGATACGATAGCCGCTATTAAGAAGAAGCAGATTGAAGCTTCGATTGTGCAGCAGCCCTCCCAAATGGGCTATGAAGCGATGTCGCTTCTGAATCAATATTTTCAGGGAGAAGCCGTCTCCTCGCAGCAGTATACTCCGATTTCCGTCGTAACGGAGAAGGAGGTTGCCGCCCCATGACGCTCCGCAAAAAGCTGCTGCTCTTTATCCCGCTGCTGGTGCTCTTGACGAACGGCGTCACGTTCTTCCTGTTCGAGAGCTCCAAAACGGTACAGCACAGCTATAATACGATGATGGACCGCATGCTGCTGTATACCCAATCGGCACAAACGGCCGATGAGAATGTTCGGGCCTTGTACGCGTATCTGCTTAACCCCGAGGACAACAGCCGCGCTTCGCTTCAGCGGCAACAGAGGGAACTCGCGCAAATCGGCGGGAAGCTGGCAAACCAGCCGACGGAAACGGGCATAGCCGGCGTGCTGCAGGGTTATGTTCATATGCTTCAGACGCTGGCGGAGCAAACACAAGCGGCCATAAAGTCCAGCGCTCCAAATGAGGCGCTTGGTTACTACGAGGATACGGAACGGACGGGCTCTTTTATAAGAGAAGAAGAACGCCGTCTCATTGACCTGGAGCTTAGCGCTTATGAGCCGGTATACCGGAGCATTCAATTGGAAATCGTACGAATGGACTGGCTTGGGCCTGCCGTATTTATAATCAATACGCTGCTGAGTATCGTGGTTGCGTTATGGATATCAAGAAGCATTACGGAGCCGGTAGACCGTCTCGTGCAAACGGCGCAGCATCTATCCAAAGGGCAGCTCGATACAGCTTATCTTCCCGAACGTTCGAATGATGAGCTTGGCATTCTGTCGGAAGCATTCCGCCATATGATTAAAGATTTGAATGACTTGATGGGCCGGGACAAAGAGCGTCTGGAATCGGAGCGCCTGGTAAAAGAACTCGAGCTTCAAGCTCTGCAAAGCCAGATCAACCCGCATTTTTTGTTCAATACGCTAAATGTGCTGTCCAAGCTTGCTCTGCTTGAAGGGGCCGACCAGACAAGCGACCTTATTGTGTCGATGTCCAAGCTGATCCGTTATAATTTAAGCCAGTTAGACCGTCCGGTTACGCTGGGTGACGAGCTTAAGCATGTCCGGGAGTACTTTACGATTCAACAAGCCCGGTTCCGCAACCGCGTGGAAATTAGGCAGCAGATCGACGATTCCGTGCTGGACATGCTGATTCCCGCTCTAACGATACAGCCGCTGGCGGAGAACGCTTTCGTACACGGCGTGGAACGAATGGAATCCGGCGGAAGGATTCAGCTTGTTATCGAGCGGTCTGACGGGAACGTTAGAATAGTCATTAGGGATAACGGAGCCGGAATGACAGCCGGGGAACGCGACGCGCTTCTTACGCTGCAAGAGCCCGCCGAACCTGCTCCCGCGAAAAAAAATTCCATGGGCTTTGGCACGCGGAACGTGATTAAGCGGCTAAGGCTTTTCTATAACAGGCAGGATGTTGTAAGGATCGAAAGCGAGCCAGGACGGGGGACCTCGGTTATTCTCCTCCTGCCTAATCCATCCGAAAAGGAGCAGAAAGGAGGACCGGAGCAAGATGTACCGTCTATTGATCGCCGATGACGAAGCGCTGGAACGCGAAGGGCTTGAGCATCTTATTCACCGCATGCTGCCCGATATATTCCAGATCGCATTTGCCGATAATGGCCGGAGAGCCATTGAACAAGCGGAGGAATTCCGCCCACATATCATTATGATGGATATTAATATGCCCGGTATTCAAGGTCTGCAAGCGATACGGGAAATAAAATCGCGGCTTCCGGACACCAAGTTTATTCTGGTGACGGCTTATGACTTTTTTGCCTATGCCAAAGAAGCGGTGTCGCTTGGGGTAAAAGAATATATCGTCAAGCCTGCCGGACGTGAGCAGATCTCGTCCATCTTGAACCAGCTCATTGAAGAGCTGGAGCGCGAGAAATCCAAGCGAACCGAAGAGCTGCACTTGCGGGATAGAGTATCCCAGCTGCAGCCGCTGGTCGAAAACGAGCTGTCCCTCCTGCTTATGGTCGATCAGGTGCTGGATGCGGATGAGGAGAAGCTGTCCGACTGGCTGGCCTTTCCGCTTGATGAGGGCTGTGCGGTTGTTGTCGCCTTCCCCAAGCAGATTTATTCGCTGGATAAGAAAAAGCTGTACGAAACGTTCCGCAGCTTCGCCAAGACTTACGGGATCTCCTGCATTGTAAGCTCCTTGATTGACCTGCATATGGCTATTTTCATACGGAAAGATACGGGCGATGCGTTATGGAAGCAAAGCATCAAGCCGTTTGGCGAGAAGCTGTGCAGGCTGGCCGAACGGCAATTCCAAGCGACGATTACCGTAGGAATCGGGTCGCTCCAATCAGGCGCCGACGGCTGGCGCAAATCGTATTTCGAGGCCGTGTTTGCTTCCGACGTTGACCGGCATGCTGGCGAGGTCCGGGATTTCGAGGAAGTGGTGCGGGGGACGGGATTACATGCCGCCGCATCTGCCGGAGAAGCAGATCCCGCTTCTCCG
This sequence comes from Paenibacillus sp. MMO-177, assembly GCF_037147795.1. Taxonomy (NCBI): domain Bacteria; kingdom Bacillati; phylum Bacillota; class Bacilli; order Caryophanales; family Paenibacillaceae; genus Paenibacillus; species Paenibacillus sp. MMO-177. The sequence continues at coordinate 418,096 of NZ_JBBCUR010000005.1, forward strand.
GCTGAGCACTCCGATCCGGGGGATCAGCGTTCCTATGTCATCTCCGCCCTGCAGCGGATCCGGGAGCAGCGGGAGCAGCAGACGATTAATGTGATGGACAAGGCCAAGCAATATATCGGGCTTCATTTTACGGAGGAATTGTCTCTCGAGGAAACCGCCGAGCATGTCCATCTGAATCCCCATTACTTCAGCAAGGTGTTCAAGCAGCAGGCTGGAGCGACGTTTATCGATTATTTGACGGGTCTTCGGATCGAGAAAGCCAAGCAGCTGATCTCGTCTGCCGATGAGCTGGCTTTGAAAGAAGTATGCTTCGAGGTTGGTTATAAGGACCCGAATTATTTCAGCAGGGTGTTCAAGCGAGTAACGGGTCTTACCCCGACGGAATACCGCAGTCAAGCGAAATGATAGGATATAGAGGGAGTTCATGCCAGTCAGGCATGGACTTTTTTGTTTTGGCAAACCAATAAAATGCTAGTCGCTTGAAACTGCCGCGATCGTAGGTGGTCAAGCTGCCGTTCCATGCTGGAACAACACAAATAAGTGCTGACGAATGCCCGATAATCCCCTGCAATCCGGTGATATAATGAAATTCGTTTCAATACAAGCAACCATTTATTCAATCAGTCACACATGAAAGGGGAATAAATAAAGTGAGCAGCTTAACTGCAAATGCCAATGGCAAAAGCATGAAGTTTGTTACGCTCGTTTCGATGATTGCCGCCCTTGGCGGTTTATTATTCGGCTTCGATACCGCTGTCGTATCGGGAGCAATCGGATTTATGCAAGACCGTTTTGACTTAAACGAGGTGGAAGTCGGCTGGGCCGTATCCTCTCTTATTATCGGATGTGTTGTTGGCGCGGGATTCTCCGGTGTGCTAAGCGATCGTTTCGGCCGCAAAAAAGTACTTATCGCCGCCGCAGCCCTGTTCATTATCGGCTCGATTGGCTCCGCGATTCCGGATACATTCTCGATGTACATCGTTGCCCGCATGATCGGCGGTCTTGGAATCGGGATTACGTCCACGCTTTGCCCGCTGTATAACGCGGAGATTGCTCCGGCTAAATACCGCGGCCGTCTCGTTGCCTTGAACCAATTCGCAACGGTTACGGGTATCTTCCTTGTTTACTTCGTCAACTCGGGTATTGCAGGCTATGGCGATGATGCTTGGGATATCGCAAACGCATGGCGTTGGATGTTTGGCGTAGGCGTTGTGCCGGGCGTTATTTTCTTCATTCTGCTCTTCCTTGTGCCCGAAAGCCCAAGATGGCTGATCAAGCAGGGCCGATCGGAGCAGGCTCTTAATATCCTTCTTCGCATCCATGGTGAAGAAGATGCGAAACAAGAAGTACTCGACATTAAAGCGTCCTTCGCCGAAGAAAAAGGCAGCTCGCTCAAAGAGATTTTCCGCCCGGGCATCCGCCTTGCGTTGATCGTTGGCGTCGTGCTTGCCGTTCTTCAGCAAGTCACCGGCATCAATGCGGTTATGTACTACGCGCCGGAAATCTTCAAGTCGATGGGCTCCGGCACGGATTCGTCCCTGCTGCAAACGATCCTGATTGGCCTCGTTAACTTCCTGTTTACGATTCTGGCCATCTGGCTGATCGATAAAGTCGGCCGCAAAGTATTGCTGCTTGTTGGTTCGTCCGTCATGACCATCTGTCTGGCGGTTATCGGGATTGCATTCCATACCGGCCATACAACCGGTTCGCTTGTCCTGATCTTTATCCTGATCTATGTTGCGGCATTCGCCGTGTCGCTTGGACCTGTCGTATGGGTTGTCCTAAGCGAGATCTTCCCGAACCGCGTCCGCGGCCGGGCTACCGCAATCGCATCGATGGCGCTGTGGATTGCCGACTACGTCGTATCGCAATCGTTCCCGCCGATGCTCGAATCGGCAGGTCCCGCCGTAACGTTCTGGATCTTCGGCGCCATGTCGCTGATTACGTTCCTGTTTACGATGCGCGTTGTACCGGAGACGAAAGGCAAGTCGCTCGAGGAAATTGAAGCTTCTTGGAGTAAGTAAGGAACTGCGTATTGGTGTTGATTATGAGTGTACGCAGAGATGTATCTCCTTCCGGCCGCTGTTGCCCGCACATTGCTTGAACAATATTCAAAGGTTGCAATGCGCTGGCAAAGGCGAACGCTTCGCTCCTCCACGAGATACATTCTTCACTCCATCAACTTCAATTTTTATAATATAAGCAGAAAAGCTGGGCGATTGATTTCGCCCAGCTTTTTTGATGCCGAAAGTTAAAAAAGAGCACCTTCGAAAAGTGCCCTAGCTGTTACTTTCATTTATTTGAATTCAGCAGCCTTCATCTCCCAAATCTGAAGGCAGGAGACTACGGCTTCGCCGGTGTCTGTTCGGAGCTGGATGCCGTTACTGTCTTCCAAAGTTGGGTAAACTCTGGTCGTAAGGCAGGTCTCGTCATCCACAAACACCTCCACAATGGATTGGTCCGCGAAGATACGAAGCTTGATCAGATCCGTGCCGTCTGCAGTTGGCAATACACCTTGGATTGGTGTTTTATGCACCTTTGGAAGCAGGCTTGAATTCGATCGTTCGATGGTAATCGTCTTGGAGGCCAAATCAAGACATACATCGGTATGCTCCTTGTAACAGGCAGAAGCGAATAAAGAAACGGTCAGACTTTTAGCTTCGAACGACTTCCTATCGAGCTCGAGCAGGCATTCGAAGGAGGTTGATTGCACTCCCGTTTGGAACGGCTTTTGTCCGACAGATAGATTTTTAAAGCTGAAATTGTCGCCTCTCAGTAATTCCACCGCAGGCACGGGAGTCATGGAGAGCGCTCCATTTGGCTTTAGATCCACGACACGCGGAAGCGCCAATGCTCCAGCCCAGTCCAGGTTCTCGGGAAATTCTTCGCCTCTGCTGCCCTCCGGGATCCAGCCATGCACAATGCGGCGGCCGTTCTCGTCCACGAATCCGGTTGAAGCATAATAGCCTTCCCAGCCGCCATGGTCGACAGTGCCATGCTTTTGCACATCGATTAGCTTATCTTCGCTGATGGTACCGGAAAGATAACGAACCGGACCGCTTGGAGAATAGAACAATACTGCTTTATCCCCGAAACGGAACAAATGCGGGCATTCCCAGATCCATTCTTCCCCTTTATAAAATACACCTTGGAAGCTCCACTTTTCCAAATCCTCGGAGTTGTATATAAACGCGCAGCCCTTCTCCTCATGGATGCCGCCAAGAATCATTCGCCAGCCTTCTTCCGTCTTCCAGACATAAGGATCCCGCCAGTCCCGAATTTCAAGGTCTCCATGCAGATCCAGAGTTAGGACCGGATTAATGTCCGGTTTATGCCAGGTACGCAAATCCGTCCCCCGGGCCATCCATTGCTGTGCACCCGTAGCCGCATTCCGTTCCCCTTCGCCAATGCTTGTATAGAACAACGTTACTTCGCCGTCATTCACAACGGAGCAGCCGGAGAAGCAGTGGGCCTCGCCCAGCTCATACGATGGAGCCATTCCAACGGGCAGATGCGTCCAATTCACCAGGTCCGGGCTTGTAGCATGCCCCCAATGAATGTCGCCCCACTCGGCCTTTGACGGGTTATGCTGGTAAAATAAATGGTACTCGCCGTTTAACTGAAACGGCCCATTCGGGTCATTCATCCAATTGCGAGGTGCCGTAAAATGATACCTTGGTCTATAACGGTCCATGTTATCTCCCCTATCCTATTGGCTACCAGATTCATACGTCCACCTTCACAATATAAACAATATATTAAATATGTCAACAATTTTAACCTGTTTTTTATCATTCAAGGAGAAGGCGGGGTGGGACGGACTTACAGACTCGCAAATAGCAGGCTTTTTCCGAGTTACAGAGCAAGTTTGGCGTGGGACGGACTCACTGACTCGCAAATAGTAGGCTTTTTCCGTGTTACAGAGCAAGTTTGAGGTGGATCGGACTCATTGACTCGCAAATAGCAGGCTTTTTCCGAGTTACAGAGCAAGTTTGGGGTGGGTCGGACTCACTGACTCCCAAATAGCAGGCTTTTTCCGTGTTGCAGAGCAAGTTCGAGGTTGGGCAATGGGATAAGGCGATACTTAAGCGAATAGTAAAAACGGCCGTGCAGATTCAATTTCATCTGCACGGCCGCTTATTGGTTTAAATCGAGGAGATACTCCCCTACGTATTATGGCTTAATCGCGTCGTAATACTTCGTTTGCATTTCTTTCGCTGCCGCGTCGAGCTGAGCTTGCGTGTCGGTACCTTTTTTCGAGAATACTTCTTGCAGTACGTTAGTCATGGAGCCGTAGTATTCTTGCGTGTTGTACTGAGCCTCAGGCTTGCCGTCAAGCAGAGCATTGGATTCAGCGTTGTATTTGTATACGTTGTCGTACTTGTCGAAGATCGCTTGAACTTTTTTGCCATACTCCGAATCCGGGCTGAAGTAGTTAATGTGCGGCGGAATGAAGTATTTGCCTTCCGTTTTGCGGGCTTGAATGTCTTTTTCGATCGAAGTCAGATAGTCGTCGGTGAAGTAGTCGAACGTGATGTAACGGAACGCCATTTCTTGCTCGTCTTTCGTAGCGTTAGGGTTGATGACGAGGTAGTCGCCGCCCAATACGCCCGTATGTTTGCCGCCTTTTTCGGCTGCCGGCATTGGATAAGTGAGTACGTCTTCGATCTTCATGCCGCCTTGATTCAGCGCTTGCTCCAGTACGCCTTCCGCGCCGGCGATAACCATTGCCGTACGTCCTTGACCAAACGCGCCTACGGCGTCGCCCCAGCCAAGTGCCCAGTCTTTCGGAATAACGTCTGCGTCCCATCTCAGCTTGTTGTAGAAATCGAGAGCTTTCTTGCCGGCTTCGGAGTTGAATGCCGCCGTTACTTTACCGTCCGCAATGTTTTGAATCTCGCCGCCTGCTTCGAACAGGAAGTTGGTCCAGTTCCAGCCTGCCTCGTTGCCTTTGCCCATTGGAGCGATACCCGCGATCCCTTTCTTCGCATCGGCAACGCCTTTAGCCGTATTCACCATGTCGTCCCAAGTCCAGTCGTACGAAGGTACGGCTACGCCTTTGTCATCCAGCATTTTTTTGTTAACAACCGTCGTTGTTACATAACCTTTTTGAGCGATACCGTATACTTTGCCGTCAATGATGAATTGGTTTTGCAGAACCGGGTTGATTTGATCCTTAAACTCGTAGCTGTTGTACAGGTCCGTAATGTCTGCTGCCCAGCCTTTTTCAACGAGGAACTTCGCTTCGGTTGCGTAAGTGTTGAAGAAGGTCGGCGCTTCGTTGGCGGCCATTTTGATGCCGATTTCGTTAGGAGCGTAATGCCAGTCGCTCTTCACGATCTCAACGTTAGGATACACCTTGTTGAAGCGAGCGATCTTGTCGTCTTCCAGCTTGCGGTTTTCGACTTGGTCAGGAAGCGGATAATAAATGCTGATTTTAATTTTCTTTTGCGTAATATCTTCGGATGGTTGTGGAGTGGCTGTTGCCGTGTTTGTGCTTGCGCTTGCGTTTGCGCTTTCAGCCGGTTTGTTGCCGTTGTTCGACGTATTGTTGTTGCCGCCGCATGCAGCAAGAGTCGAACAAAGTAATACCGCAGCTACTGTCGTAAAGACGCTCTTTCTCATTGTAACTCCCCTTCTCGAGTTCGTTTATTTGTTACACCCTCATCATAGTGGAGAGGGATAGGGGCCTGCGAGGTGTATTCCTATTCCGATCATGTGCACGATTACGATTTGAATACTATCCTTTCACGCCGCCCAGATGCAATCCGCGCATGATGTACTTCTGAAAGATCAGGAACACCACGATTGGCGGAAGCATAACCATGGTCAGAATCGCAAACCGGATATTAAGCGCCAGGCCTTTGGCGTTAATAACGTATTTGTAGATCGCCGTCGCCAGCGGATAATGGCTGTCATTATGCATAATGAGCGATGGCCAGAACCAGTCGTTCCAGGAAGACGAGAAGATAAAGATCGCAAGCGTCGAGAAGATCGGTACCGACAGCGGCAGCGCGATCTGCGCGAAGCTTCTCCAATCCGAAGCGCCGTCGATACGGGCTGCTTCGAAAATTTCGTAATGAATCTCGTCGAAGAAGTTTTTGAGCAGCAGCAGGAAGAAGGCATTTGCGCCGGCCGGCAGCCAGAAGGCCGCAAACGAGTTCATGAGGCCAAGATCCTTCAGGTTTACGAAGTTCGGAATGATGTACGTGGTTGGCGGAATAAACAAGGTCATCATAAAGAAGAAATAGACCGCTTTGCGCTTAGGCACGTTCAGCCTCGACAAGCTGAAGGATGCAAGTCCAAGAACGCCTACGGTAATGACCAGGTTGCCTCCGAAAATATAAAGCGTGTTTCTTAGAAACTCCGGCAGATCGATAAAATTCCAGCCTTTGTTAAAGTTGTCGAAATGCCATTCGCTTGGCAGGAACCTCGGCGGGAAGGAATTGACCTCCACGTTGGTTTTGAGGCCGTTAAAGAATGTCGTCAGAATCGGGTAAATCATCGAACAGGACATGACGATCAGCACAAGCACCATGATCGAATAACCGATCAAGATAGGCTTCTTCTTCAGGTCGAACGAAGAGAGTATACCTCTGTCCATCTGTTTCATCGCACGTCTCCCTCCTTGCCTTGAAGCCTGTATTGAACGATGGCGAGCAAGCCCAGCACGATAAACATCAGAACGCCAAGCGCGGCCGCAACCCCGTAATTTTGCTGATTAAAGGCGTATTTTACGATGAGCAGCGCGTAAGTCAACGTCGCATTGTTAGGTCCGCCGTCCAGCATCGCAAGCTGGGATTGGTAGCCCTGCGAGGTGCCGATCAGCTGCAAAATGAGAAGCAGGCCAAGCAGGCCTTTAATCGAAGGCAGCGTGATATGACGGATTCGGTTCCATACGCCAGCTCCGTCGATTTCCGCCGCTTCGTACCAGTCGCGCGGAATGCTGAGCACGGCGGCCAAATAGATAAGCATCGCCGAGCCGAATTGCTGCCAAGATTCCATAATAACTAGGGAGATCATCGACCATTTGGTATCCGTCATAAAGGAGACCGGTTCATCGGCGCCAAACCAGCCTGTAATCACTCCGTTGATCGGTCCGACAGGGTCATAGAACCAGCGCCATAATCCGTACAATACGACTACCGGAATAATATTCGGCAGATAAGCGGCCACGCGGACAACTCCTTGGAACCGGCGAAGCTCGGAGATCGCAATGGCGAACACAATTGGAATCCAGAAGCCGATCACAAGACAAAGGAACATATAATAAACGGTGTTCTTCACCGCCGTCCAGGCGTCCTTATCGTGAAGCGCGACTTTATAGTTGTCGAATCCGACGAAGCTGTTCCCTTTTACAAAGTCAATGTGGTAGAAGCTGTAGATGAATCCTTTGAAGATCGGGACCCATAGAAACAAGATAAAAATAACGAAGGCGGGAAGCAGAAACAGCAGCCCCCAGAAATGCTTCCTCAGAAATACGGCAAACCGGCCTTTACGCTCGAGAGGCACGTTTGCGATAGCGTGTTGCTCCATACAAGTCTCCCTCTTTTCTTTAACAATCCTCTATCCTTATTGTAAAAAAAGGAGCCTCCCGAGGTAATGTGCGTATCCAAGGCAATGATGAGTAATTCTACTTCTTTAGCTCGCTTGGACTCATGCCGTAATATTTCTTAAAAATTTTGCTGAAATGCTCCGGCGACTCGTAACCCACCTTCTCCGAAATCTCGTAACGTCTCATGTCCGTATGAAGAAGAAGCCGCTTGCTCTCCTCCATCCGCAGCTTAACGACGTATTCCCACAGGTTATAACCCGTCTCCTTCTTGAACAGATAGCTGAGGTAGTTCGGGCTTACATGATTGTTCTGCGCCACTTCATGCAGGGTTAGACCCTTTTGCGCATAGTTCCGGTTAATATATTCCATGGCTTTCTCGACAATCAGGCTGGTCTGGGCGGTGAACTCTTCCTCCGTCGGGCGCTGGGAATATTGATTCCAGTTGAAATCCCCGTAATAGAACACATAGTGGTCCTTATGCCGGTCGTTACAGCTTAACGCCTTAATGACCTGGTCTTGAAGGACGTCAATGAATTCGATCCCCTTCAGAATCTGGCTGATGCCGATTACGCTTGTGATCCCCAGATACTTCTGGATGTTGAAGTGCAGGCTGCGGCCGATCATGTCCAGCTCGTTCATAATGCCGGAAGAAGCCGTCTCCCCGTACAACGTCTCGTTCCATTGCAAAATAATATTGATTTCCCGCTCCGATGCGTAAAAGGCGGTATTATTCCAATGCTCGTCAAAGAGCTCGTTAACGATATTAAGCGCGGCATAACGGAGCAGTCTTTCATCCGTCTTCGATAACTCGCGGTTACGGTCCGCAAGATTAAGCCGGATGCGGATCATGGAGAAATAAGGGCCCTCCAGCCGGATCCCGTGCTTTTCCTTCAATATTTGGACAATCTCCTGCACCTTATGCGAAGGCTGGCTGCTCACCAGCTGATTAAGCCATTCGACAGATTGGGGATTCAGCTCATCCATATGAAAATGCTCCTGCATGCCGGCGATCATCTCCTCCTGTTCGGTAGGCTCGGGCTTGTGGAGCTTAAGCAAAACGTTGCGCACGGAATCCAGAAACTGCTCGTTGTTTAGCGGCTTGATCAAGTAATCCTTAGCCCCGAGACGGATCGCCATCTGGGCATAGTGAAACGTCTCGTGGGCCGAAATAATAATCGTCTGCACCCACGGCTTAATTAACTTCGCCTGCTGCATCAGCTCGATGCCGTTCATCGTTCCCATCTGAATATCGGTAACAAGCAGATCAATATCGTCGGTCCGCAGGACGTCCAATGCCTCGTAACCGTTATGAGCCATATGAATGGCGGAAATATCAATGCCGGAAGAAGCCAGTACGCTGCTTAAGCCTTTGCAAATAAGCGGCTCGTCATCGACCACCAGAATGTTATACATCGCCTAGTTCCTTCCTTTCGCCGGCGGCGGGAAGCTGGATCGTAACGATCGTTCCGCCGCCGTTTCTTTTTTTATACTGAATGCCGTAGACATTGCCAAAATGCAGCTGAAGCCGCTGGTGTATGTTTTTCACGCCGTATCCGGAAGACGATTGAGCGGCCGGCTCGTTCAACAGAGACTCAATCGCTTTATGATCCACCTCTTTATAACCGTTGTCCTCCACGCGGATCAGCAGCTTGTCGCCCTCGTATTCCGCGTTTATATGAATCTCGCCGTCTTCTCCCATGTTCTTGACGCCGTGGATGATGGCATTCTCGATCAAAGGCTGCAGCGTAACCTTCGGAATGAGATGGTTCATCATCTCCTCCGGAACCGCCCAGACGACCCGGAAGTCATAGTCGTAACGCTTCTGCTGCAGCTTCACGTAAGCAGCCGCGTGCTCAAGCTCCTCCGCCAGCGTAATCAACTCCCGGCCGCGGCTTAGGCTGATCTTCATCAGCTTCGACAGCTCCTTGATCATTTCCGCGGATTCGGAATTGCCTTCGAGCGAGCTTTTCCAATAAATGCTTTCAAGCGTGTTATACAGAAGATGCGGATTGATTTGCTGATACAAAATTTGAAGCTGGCTTTCCCGCTGCTTGATCTCCATCTGGTATTTGTCATGAATAAGTCCATTAAGCCGGCGGGCCATATCATAAAGGGCTCCAATCAATACTCCCACCTCGTCGTTTCTGCCTTTGCCAGGCGTCTCCGGCACTCTCTTGCCAGGCTCGTAACGGCGGACAAACGTGGCTAGTCTTTGCAAAGGTGTCATTAAAGAACGCCAGAAATAGAAAATAACGATACACCCGAACAGGATGTATGCCACCGATATCAGCTGGATAACCCGCTTCACTTCATTTTGCTGCTGAAGGAGCGATTTGATCGGAATTTTGTAGATTAGCCGCTGCTGCAGCAGCTCATTGTCGCTAGCCATATAAATGTATTCTGAGGTCATAATCGGCTTATTCAGGCTTTCCGCTTCGCCGGAAGCGGTTACAGGAAGCTCAACCGTGGAACCCATGGTCTTCCGGCTTGTGGAGGCCAGAATATAATTCTGCTTATCCGTAAAAAAGATTTCTCCGCCGGGCAAGGACACCGACTGCATGGATTCGGCCAGCTTCTTATCCATGTTGGTCGCGACCAGCACGCCAATGACGCTGTGCCCCTGACTAACCGTATTTACCGCACGGATATAAGCCAAAGTACGCTTCTTGACGAGCATGTCGTTATTTTCGATAATCTCCATAAAGCCTTGACCCTTCAGCCCTACCGCCTTATCGAACCATTTCGGCTTATTGGCATCGGAGAAGAAATAGACGCCGCTTTGGATCATCTGAACCTTTGGCGCAAAGAAATAATAGTTATTTGGATCATAGATATACAAACTGTAATATACGGCTTCCCCGCCGTTTAAAGCGGTCGAATAACCTGCCAGCAAAGCGTCCATTTTCTCGTATTTCCGGACGCGTTCAATGACGGTTTCGTCGTCATCGGGCACAAGCTGCTGAGCCGTGGGGTTCTGGATAATCGTCGTCGTAATTTTGTTGACGGTATCGATATCCCTGTCGATCAGCGTATGGTTCTGTTTGTTCAGTTCAGCGTAGGCATTCGTCACGTGGCGTTTAAGGATCTGTTCGGCCTCCGAATTTCCGTAGCTGTGAAGAATGAATATCGGGCTGACCATGAGCAGGAACAATAGCAGCAGCTGCTGCTTCACGCTTAGCTTGGTCATTGGATTGGAAAAGCCCGTTCTCATGATGACGCACCCCCAGCTTCCTTCCTTTAAATATAGCAAATATGTAATTCGTCAGTATGGCTATTCTTATTTATTGTATAGGTAATTTCACGCACTTCAAGCGTGATTCTAGTAAAAACGACCGATTTTTCGAGATCAAAAAAAGGAAAATATTGACTGCGAGGAGAGTGAGGAGCATAATAGCTGTGTGTTCATCATCACGATTCATTAAGCGGATGGTAAGAATTGCTTCACAATTCTTTAAGCCCATGCTTTCGAAGTAAGAATTGCTTACAATTCTTTAAGCCCATGCTTTCGAAGTAAGAATTGCTTCACAATTCTTTTAGCCCATGCTTTCGAAGTAAGAATTGCTTACAATTCTTTAAGCCCATGCTTTCGAAGTAAGAATTGCTTCACAATTCTTTTAAGGAGTGGTCCTATGTCGAACAAAGTGCTTATCGTAACTGGCGATGCCGCGGAAGTTTTGGAAGTGTATTATCCTTATTACCGACTGCTGGAAGAAGGCTACGAGGCTGTTATCGCTTCCCCGACACAAAAAACCTTACATACCGTCTGTCATGACTTTATCGAGGGCTGGGATACGTATACGGAAAAGCCCGCTCATCAGCTGCAGTCCCATTTGGGCTTCGCCGATGTAGACCCGTCCGAATACGCTGCGATTATTATTCCCGGGGGAAGAGCGCCGGAGTATATTCGCGGCAACGCGGAGCTGCCACGCATTCTGCAGCATTTTATCGATGCCGACAAACCGATTGGCGCGATTTGCCACGGGGCGCAGGTATTCCTGTCGCTGCCCGATTACGGCTACTTCAATGGCCGCACCATGACAGCCTATAACGCTTCTCGCCTGGAAGTTGAGCGCCTTGGCGCCTGCTATGCGGACGAAACGCTGCATGTGGACGGCAAGCTTGTAACCGGCCATGCTTGGCCGGATCTTCCCGGCTTTATGCGCGAGTTCCTGAAGCTTGTCCGCGAGGATGCCGCAACCGCCGCAGGTGCGGAAGCCCTGACTTCATAAATTAACAAATGATCATAAGCTGACCAATAGCTACATTGGATTTTTTGCAGAATAATCGCTCCGATAGGGGCGATAGTGGCTAATTCTCGACCTTTATGCTGGAGTGACTCCAACGTAGATCTGAAGTCCTTCCATATATCCATATTTTCCTGTAGGAGATCCAACGTACGGGAGGAATAAGAAGGCTGTCCCAAAAATCATTACTTTTGGGACAGCTTCTTTTTGATTTTAGCGGGGAAACAAATTCTGCTGATTGCTTTCCCTGAACCGGTTCGGAGACAGCCCCGTAACCCGCCGGAAAATAATCGAGAAATAATTCGGATTGTCGTAGCCGAGAAGCTTCGCCACTTCCCATACCTTCATCTCCGTGGTTACGAGCAGCCTGGTGGCCTCTCCGATCCGGCGGTGAATGGCATAGTTAATCGGGGAAATCCGATAATAATCTTTAAATACATGAGAAATATAATAGGGGTTCACGTGGAATTGCCGTCCCAAATCCTTGAGGCTTAAATTTTGCGTAAAATTCCTGTCGATATAATCCTTGATTTGCTCGGCTAGTCCTGTATTCGATTCCTGCTTAATATGCTGTTGATTCCTCACCGCTCTTCTTAGCAGCAGAATAACGGAATTAATCAAATAACGGCTGATTTTCTCATATCCTTCCTCCTTGATGGAGGATTCATCCACAATCATTTTCATCAAGGCCTCAATTTCCGAGAACACGCGGCTGGACCGGATCACGGGCTCGACGTCAGGCGGAATGACCCAATCCTCGGACGAGCTTGCCTTGGGCAGCGAGAATCCGCAGTAATAAGTGATTAACGGATTATCGCTGAATGACTGCTCTTCATGCAGCACGCCTTTATTGTAGACCAGAATGTCTCCCCCGCTTACGCTATACGATTGTCCTCCAATCGTAAACATCCCTTGGCCGCCGCATACGACGATAATTTCGTGCAAATCATCATGCTTATGGCTCGGAAAATTCCAGTTGGGCGTATCGCTTACTTTTCCGGCATACAGCAGGTGACTTTGTATTTCCTCTCCGGCAACGGATGCCGTCATCCCTACTCCCTCTTTTCCAAATATCCTTTGTCCATACAGCAAGATATATCACATCTCAAACATATACGGCAAGATGCTTCATTGCCGCTTCTCGAGGCTTCCATTAAGCTTTGACTGTAGGAGAGCGAGCCAAAAGAGGTGAGAGTATGCGCGAGATGGAGTGCTGGAAGCAGCACGGCTTTGCTTTATTTCCAAGGGCGGTGACGCATTTTTATGCGCTGCGCTACCTTTTATGGATAAAGGAGCTTCCCGTGGAGCAGCCTTTCGACATTCATCATCAATATTTATGGGATATACGCATGTATGAGCCTGTTTATGAGGCCTTTAGCGAGATACTCGGGACAACCAAGCTGTGGGCGCGTCTTTGCCCGGGCGAACCCGCTCCCGTCCAAGGCGGAATATGCTTGCGGCAATCGGTTCAAGTACCGGTAAACCAGTGGAGAATTGCCAATATCGGCGATTTATTTATATACAACACGAAAGTATGCCATATTGATCTGGACGCCCTGCCGGATTACAGCTGGCTTCCGATCGCCTACTTCCCGGCTGCTCCCGATAATCGGCCCATGCTGAAGGAAAGGATGCGCAGCTGGGATGCTTGTCCGAATCCCCCTTATCTGTCGACAAGGGGCTATAAGCTTCTTGGCTCCGAGCGCTGGTAGAAGCAAGAAATCTGGAGGATCTGCAACATGAAAAAAGAAAACCTGCTTATCTTTACTTTTACCCTGCTGGCCTTTATCTTGGGCACAACCGAATATGTCATAGTTGGTTTGCTGACCCCCATTGCGAGCAGCCTTGGCGTTTCCGTCGCGCAGACCGGCATTATGGTCTCCGGCTTTGCGATTGCTTATGCGGCCGGTACGCCTTTTGTCATGATGGCCGCCGGTTATTTTACGAAACGCCGCGCATTGCTGCTAGGCGCCTCATTGGTCGTTTTGTTTACGATGGGAAGCGCGTTGTCCTTCTCTTATCCGGTATTGTTCCTAACCCGAATGGCAACGGCCGTCTTCTGCGGACTCAGCGTTTCTCTGGCCGTCTCCATCTGTACGGATTACGTGTCCCCCGAGCGGAGAGGACTTGCGCTTTCCTATATTATCGGCGGATTCACCATTGCCAACGTGCTTGGCGTTCCGATCGGAACCTTCGTAGGGCTGCATTTCGAATGGCCTGCCGCCTTCTGGCTGGTTGCGGCTTGCGGGATTGTAAGCATTCTGCTTCTGTACCGTATCGTACCGAGAAATTTGCCCCCCGTGCAAAGCTCGCTCAAAAACCAGTTTCGCTTGATGACAAACCCGAGAGTGCTGCTTGCCTTCTTTATCCCGATTATCGGGGTCGCAGCCATATTCGCCATCTATACCTATATTAATCCGCTTATGCTGGAAGTTATGCATATCTCGGAGGGACGAACCAGCACTATTCTGCTTATATACGGAGCGGTAACGATCGTCAGCAATATACTAGGCGGCAAAATCGCAAGCGGTACTTATATGGCGAAGCTGAAAACGCTGTTCCTGGTTCATGCCGTCGTTTACGTCATCTTTGGTTTTACCTTATCGTTCACGTGGCTTGGCATCGTCAGCTTGATGGCCATTGCCCTTATTTCGTTCTCGATCAATGCGGCCTGCCAGCTGTATTTCATCCATCTGACCGAGCAATACGTGCCCGAAGCCAAGGATTTCGCTTCTTCCCTGCTGCCAATCAGCGCCAATATAGGGATTGCGGTCGGCTCCTCGATCGGCGCCTTTGTAACCGATCATTATGGTCTGCGTTATCTTCCGTGGGCAGCGGCCGCGCTCGCCTTGCTTGCTTTTGCCGCAACGGCCTACAGCTATCATCTTGACCGTTCGGCAAAAAAAGCGCCCCTGCAGGCAGCGTGACAAGCGTAAACGGCTGCGCGTTCTCAAGAGGGGCAACATGCGTAAAGGCTGCACCACCCGTCTGGTGGCGCAGCCTTTTTTCAACGTGAAACGGTATCGCCGTCCTTAGCGGCGCGCGTTTCATCTTAATAATTTAACAAATACAAGTTTTCTTCTTCGTGCCGATCTTTCCCCGCGCTTCTACCTTCGCAATATAGTCGGAGGCAAGCGGAACTTTGCAGGCCGTATTGCCAACGTCGACTTTTACGGCGCCTATGGCTTCCGCTACGGCTTTTGCCTCCTCCATCAGCGGCGCGACGTAAGACGCGACGCAAATGACAAACGTATTCATCGTATACCGCACGCGGTTCCGCTCTTCATGGACGGTCTTTCTGACCTGATCCAGAAGACTGCGGATTTCCGCCAACTCGAGCACTTCATCCGGAGCAACCGTCACGTAATTCGCATAGGCGCTCCAGCCCGCCACCGCAACCATCTCTTCCGGCGACTGCATCCATTCCAAAGCCAGCTCCCGTGCAAAAGGGCTCTCCGCCGTTACATTCGCGACCGTATATTCCGCAAGCGAATACCAATAAGCCTGCTTCACCCAATGACGGAGTCTCTCTTTGGTGATGGTTTTCGGGTTAACCGTCAGTCCTGCCAAATACATGGCATCGTGATTGCCGGAATCGTACAGCTTGTACACCAGCTCCTGGTCCTTCTTCACCTCTTTGACCAGCTTCTTCATGTCGCCGATCTTTACGCCAAAGAAAGGCTCCTTCGCACCGTGCCGCACATACGTGCTCTTGGTCTGCGCGCTTCCCATTCCCTCTAACGCCCGCAAAACTTCATCAAAGGTCATTTCTTGGCCTCCAATTAAACGTTCATCTCATTCGAGTATACTGCCGCGGCAAGACATGCGCAAACAAAGTAAAGCGGCTATCGCCGTCAAAATCTTATAAATTATTAGAATTACAAAAAGAGCTGACAATCGGCGCATCATGCGCCGAATTGTCAGCTCTCATTTATATTAATCGGTGAATGGCAGCCAGCCTTCTCTTGCCGTCAGCATGCGCCATAAACCGTCGGGAATTACAAGCTGCTTCTGCGAGCTTAAGCTTAAGCGGGGCTGAATCTCGTCCTGGCGTCCGGTTTCCACCTTCTGTACCCAGTCCGGATCCGTCAGCAGCACGCGTCCAATCGCAACTAGAGGAGTGCCCGTTTGTTGAACTTCAATGGCCTCATCGGCCGAGTGAATCGAACCTACGCCAATAAGCGGCACACGGCCAGCTACCCGATCCGCAATCCATTCCAGCCTTGTTTTGCTGTCATCCGCGCCACGCGCCGGCTTAGAACGGTAGTCAAACAACGAGACATGAAGATAATCCAGTTCCTTCCGCGCAAGCTCATCCACCAGGCGGAACGTATCCTCCATCGTTAGCCCCGGTGTCTCAGGCTCCTCGGGAGAGAAGCGGTATCCGACCAAGAATGGCCCTTTGGCGTGCTCAGCCGCAGCCCGTTTCACCTCTTCAACAATGGCGAGCGGGAATGCAAGCCTACGGTCGATATCTCCACCCCACTGGTCGTTTCTGCGGTTGGAATGCGGCGAGTAGAACTGCTGCAGAAGATAAGTGTTCGCGCCGTGAATTTCAACTCCGTCGAAACCGGCAATCGCCGCGCGGCGGGTCGTCTCGCCGAAATCACGGATAATCGATACAATCTCCTCATGCGTCAGCTCGCGAGGAACGACATCCGGACTCTCCGTTGCGGCAACGGCGCTAGCGCTGACCACATCGCCGTTTGGCACCAATGCCGGAGGTACCCGGCGGCCGCCATGGAAAATTTGCAGAACAGCTTTCGCCCCTTTGGCTTTGATCGTTTCCGCAAGACGGGTAAGTCCCGGAATCATGGCATCGCTGTCTCCGCCAAATTCCCCGGGAAATCCTTTGCCGTTTGGCGTGACATAAATACATGCCGTAATGACCATTCCGGCTCCCTCGGAGCGGCGGGCATAGTATGCCAGCTCCGCATCTGTTACCGTTCCATCATCATTAGAGGATGAGTGCGTCATAGGCGCCATCACAATGCGGTTCTTTATTTCCACGCCACTCGGGAAAACAAAAGATTCAAATAACGGTTTATATTTCTGTTCCAAAATCTCCACTCCTATCGTATACTCTTTTTACGCATTAACTGTAACAACTTTTGTTACTGTAATATTATTATATACAGTTAATCGAGTCAAGCAAAAATTTGTAATTTTGCCGTCACCCTATATCGTGCCCCAAAAAGCCCCGTCTCGCATTGGAGACGGGGCTTTTTTTATACATATTGTATCTAGGCATAGCCTTCATATTCGAAATAATCGAAATAAGCCGGAGCCGATGGGCCTTCCGCTGTTCCAACCGCAAACATACCGAGGCATACGCCCGTAAACGCCCCATCGGCATCCGGCGTTAAGGCTTCCATCGGCAAAATTCCTAGACTGGTCCACTCCGCGGACGCTCCGCCTAAGGTGTATAACAGCTCATACTGCTTCTCGTCCGAACGGATCGACAGCCGCACGGGAACCTGCTCCTTAATCGGGGTAAAGGCTTCCGTTCCGCTTCCTTGCGCCATCGCTGTCACAAGAATGCCGGTCTGCCCATCTTTCTTCGTTATTCCGATCGAGTAATAAGACTTGTCGCTCAGCCGCGCGGCAATTCCCGCCTGCTCGCCTTCTCTTCCCGGCGCAAAGGTAAGGCGAGTCTCGCTGCTCATCCGATGGTGCTGCTGTCGGCGGCAGACAAATACATTAGCCCCTCCGTCGCGAAGACCGTTGGCGTTGCCGCTTAGCTTGAGGCAGCCATCTCTTTCCGTTAAAGACATCTCCTCCGGTACAGGGGTCATGCGGGTATACATCCATTCGAGACCAAGCCCTTCGGAAGAGAACTTTGTGACGGACCTGCTCAAGCCAAAGGCGGATGTATGGCTTTCCCGGATAGCCGGCCCTTCCATGACTAATGATACATGGCCTTCATTATTGTCAATCATCGGCCAGCCGTCTTCGCTCCAGCGAACGGGAGCAAGGAACGTCTCGCGGCCAAGCACGCTGCCCTTCCCGCCTTGCGGCCGAACGCCAAGAAACAACGCCCACCACTGGCCATGCACATCATCGAGCAGCTCGACGTGTCCGGTGTATTGAATCGGATGATCCTTTAACCCGTTATGCGTCAGAATCGGATGCGGCAGCAATTCGAAAGGTCCGTAAGGAGAGGTGCCGCGCCCGATAATTTCCCGGTGCATCGGCCCCGTTCCGCCGGAAGCGGTCATCATATAATAAAAGCCGTTTATTTTGTACAGATGCGGACCTTCCACCCAAGGTCCTTCATCGCCCTCAAATACAACAACCGGCTCCGTTAAGGCCTCGCCCGTCAGGATATCTATCTCGTATTGGATTATATGCGAGGTCTCGCCAAAGCCGGCCTGCGACGTTACGTACACTTTGCCGTCATCGTCAAAAAACAACGAAGGATCGATATTGCCGTAAGGAACCCGGATCGGGTCGGACCATGGCCCGGCCGGATCGGTTGCGGTTACGTAAAAGTTACCGATTCCGTACACATCCGTTGTAATCATATAAAATACGCCTTCATGATAACGAAGCGTAGGGGCGTAGATGCCCTCCGAGCTATTGCGGCCGAGTAAATTTACCTGGCTTTCCCTGGTCAATACATGGCCGATCTGCTCCCAATGAACGAGATCCTTGCTGTGAAACACCGGAACGCCCGGAAAATATTCAAAGGTGCTGGTCACCAGGTAATAATCTTCGCCTACCCGGACAGCGCTTGGATCGGGATAAAAACCCGGTAATACCGGGTTCGTATACGTAATCTTGCCGGTTAATGCATGTGCCATGAATCGATTGCCCCGCTTTCTACCATTCGGTTATTTTCCGGAAGGATGCTTTCGGCTCATGCTTGGCATCAAATACAAACGGCCAGTTTTTCCGGCCGCGAACCGGAAAGTTATCCAGCCAGGTGTAATCGTCGGCCGCGCCCCAGAACGTAACGGCGGTAATTACCTCTTTGTACTCGCGGAACAGCTCGAATACCTGCCCGTATCGTTCCGCCTGCCGCTCCAGCAAGTCTGCCGTAGGCTCCGTCAGATCCGTCCGCTTATCTTCATGATCGAATACCGAAATATCCAGCTCCGTGACCTGCAGCTTAAGCCCCGTTGCCGCGTAACGCTCGATGGCCTCGCGGATCTCGGCAAGGCTTGGACCGTTCAGATTCCAATGTCCCTGCAGGCCTATACCGTGAATCGGAACCTGTTTAGCCTGCAGCGATTGGACGAGGCGGATGATTTTGTCCCGCTTTTCCGGATTGCACTCGTTGTAGTCATTGTAGAAGAGAAGCGCTTTCGGATCGGCGGCATGGGCGTATTCGAAGGCTTTCGCGATAAAGTCTTCGCCGGCCAGGTTCAGCCATTTAGACTCGCGGAGCCACACATCGCTTTTATCCTCGATTGCCTCATTCACGACATCCCAGCAATAAATAATGCCTTTATAGCGGCCAACCACGGTATCGATATGGCTCTTCATCCGGGCAAGCAGCGTTTCCCTGTCAACGGGTTCTCCACCCGCAGCTTCAAATACCCAGTCTGGCGTCTGATTATGCCAGACCAGCGTATGCCCGCGCAGCTTCTTGCCGTTTGCCGCCGCAAAGTCCGCGATTTTGTCGGCTGCTTCGAACGTATACAGCCCTTCCTGCGGCTGAATACGCTCGAACTTCATATCGTTCTCGGCGGTCAGACTGTTGTAATGCGCGGTAAGAACATCCTTCTGGGATTCAATCGTCGTCAGATTAACCGCTGCCCCAATGTCAAAGTAATCGTTATAAGCGGAATAAAGTGCCAGTGGCTTCGAAAGGTATGACATATCATGCACCAACTCTTTCCTTGTAGATTTAGTAAATGACCCGGTTACGGGCATCCGAAATGCCGGATTTGCGGTAGAAGTACGTATTAACGATGTCGCGCCATTGCTTGGCATTCTCAAGCTGCTTATTCAAACGGCCCGTCACATGGCGGAAGCGGTCGCGGTCAACAAGACCCTCAAGCTCTTGCCAGCGGCTGATCCAATATTCGACACGCTCCACGCCGGCAAAATGCGTATCGTATATGTGCTGAATAACCGTCTTGCCCGATTTCAGCCGATGCGTGTAAGGGACATGATGGAAGAAGAGCAGCAGCTCATCCGGACAAGCCTCCAGGCTGTCGTAGATCTCGGCATTAGGCTGCGTATATTGACTGCTGTAGCCGGTACCCGTCGCCACGGTACGGTCAACCCCGATTCCCTTATGGTCGGCAAAATGGTACGTTCCCCACTTGGAATACTCGTAGCCGTCAATATCCGGTCCGTAGTGATAATGAGGCGTAACCATCCAGCCCACGCCAAGCGGCGCCGTATAATTCTCGTAGATGGACCATGATTCCAAGAGGAAGTTAACGAGAACATCCTTCACGTTCTTATTGCCGCCAAACGTTTGAACGGCCCATTCCGCTGCGATTTCCTCTGAAGACAGCTCCGGATTCCAGATCAGGCGGCCGTAGCCGTACAAATTCGCCTGCGCCAAATGATGCCCCGTCCAATTCTCGTCATTGCCGATGTTGCTGACAGCCGTAATGCCGCTGTGCGTATAAGCATGAACGTTGCCTGCCGCAATCTCCTTCACCGTGCTGCCCGCGCCTTTGACGTAAGTATCAAAGTTCAACACTTCCTTCCACTGCGGAATCAGGAAGCAGACATCCTTCTGCTGGCCCGTATATTCCTGGGCAATCTGGATTTCCATCATCTGGTTGGTATGCTCCATCGCGCCAAAGAGCGGCGAGACCGGCTCGCGGACCTGAAAGTCCATCGGACCGTTCTTGATCTGCAAAATCACATTGTCCTTGAAACGTCCGTCCAGCGGCTTGAAGTGATCGTATGCGGCGCGTGCACGGTCGGTTGAACGGTCGCGCCAGTCCTGATGGCAGTTGTAGACGAAGCAGCGCCAGAGCACAAGTCCGCCGTACGGCTCCAATGCTTCGGCCAGCATGTTGGCTCCGTCCGCATGGTCTCGTCCGTAGGTAAACGGACCTGGACGATTCTCGGAATCGGCTTTTACCAGGAAGCCGCCAAAGTCCGGAATATAACGGTATACTTCAGCCGCCTTCTCCTTCCACCAGCCGCGCACGGCCGGATCAAGAGGATCGGCTGTTTCCAGGCCGCCAATCTCAATCGTTCCGGCATAGTTCACGCTCAGGAACAGCTTAATGCCGTATTCGCCAAACACCTCGGCAATGCGGGCAACATCCGGCAGAAGCTTCTCCGTAATAAGGAATGTCTCTTCGCGGTGAACGTTGACGTTATTAATGGCAATCCCGTTAATGCCAACCGATGCCATCAGCCGGGCATAATCGCGAATCCGTTCCGAATCGGACAGCACTTTGTTATTCTCGTAAAAAATCGAACGGCCGGAGTAACCGCGCTCCACGCTGCCGTCGATGTTATCCCAATGATTAATCATGCGCAGGCTGTATTTCGGCGACTCGGCCAGATCTAGCTGCTCAATCCCAGCCCCGGACTGCATGAGGCGCAGCAGATGGAATACCGCGTACAGAACCCCCTTCTCGGACTTGCCGGCTGCGATTATATATTCCTTTTCCGCTTCGCGTACGGTTTTTAACAGGTAGCCCTCATTGGTTAAAGCGGTTACATCGCCTGCCGCATCGTCTACCCAAGTGCCGCCGCCGAGTACCCCGAGCACGATAAACCGCTGCCGGGAAGCTTCGTGCGTAACCGAAGGCGCTGCGCCCAGCATGGAGCGGATTCCCCTCGACAATTCCAGAGCGGCAGTCTTCATGATCCCTTCTATCGGCACTCCCGCAGGCAGCACCAGCTCGCCCGCCCAGTCTTTGTATCGCTCCGCGAGCTCTTCATCCGATACTTGATCGTATCTAAGCCATGCCGCGTATCCGTTGTCTCCCATCTTTAATCCCCCTAATAAGAAATGTCACACAAACAGCCAGAATTAGAAAAAACGCGTCCGCCCGATGTAAAGTCGAGGGACGCGTGATTCAAGCGATTAACCTTTAACGCCGCCTACGGTCATCCCTTTAACAAAGTATTTCTGCAGGAACGGATATACCAGAATAATCGGCAGACTCGCAACAATCGTCATCGTCGCACGGATTGAGGTTGGCGTTACCGCCGTGACGCCGCTTTGTCCGGCTGCAAACTGATCGCCTGCATTGGTTGACGATGCCGCCGTATTGGAGGTTTGCAGTATTTTCATTAACTCATATTGCAGGGTGCTCAGGTTAAGATGCGAAGAGTTGTACAAAAATACGTCAAACCAGGAGTTCCATTGATACACCGCTACGAAAAGCGATACGGTTGCAAGAGCAGGCACGGTGAGCGGCAATACGATTCGCATAAAGGTAATGAATTCGCCGGCGCCGTCAATTTTCGCCGATTCCATAATGCCGTCCGGCAATCCTTCGATAAAGGAACGGATAACGATCATATTAAAGACGCCGATGATGCCGGGGATAATATAAACCCAGAACGAGTTAATCATATGAAGCTCTTTGATCAGCAAGTACCCCGGAATGAGACCGCCGCTGAAGTACATCGTGAAAATCGCGACCAGCGTTACGAATTTGCGAAGAACAAACTCCTGGCGGCTGATCGTATAAGCCAGCATGGCCGTACAGAAGACGGAAGTGACCGTGCCGAGAATCGTACGCAATGCGGAGATCAGCGTAGCGTGATAGATGGAAGCTTCATTAAAGATGTATTTGTAGTTATCCCAGGTCCACATTCTTGGCCAAGCGTATATGCCGCCGCGGATCGAGTCATTCGCATCATTAAACGACAAAGCGAACATATTAAGGAAAGGATATAGCGTAACCGTCACGATGAGCAACATAAAAACTATATTACTTATATCAAAAATCTTATCCGGAATAGAGCTGTACCTGGCTTTGGCCGAACTCTCTTTCATGTCGATAGCCTCCTTGCTTCGTCCAACTTTCGGGTCAATCTAGAACAGTCTGCTCTCGCCAAGCCGCTTCGCAATCGAGTTGGCCGACAAGAGGAAGATAAAGCTGACGACCGTTTTGAACATGCCGGCTGCGGTAGCCAAAGAATAGTTGCCCATGTTCATGCCGTATTTCAACACGAATATATCAAGGTTCTCGGAATAGTCCACGGTCATACCGTTGCCCAGCAAGTATTGCGGCTCAAATCCCGATTCCAAAATATTTCCAAGATTCATGATCAACAGGATAACGATTACCGACTTCAAGCCCGGTAAAGTAATATGCAGAATCCGCTGGAAACGGTTCGCCCCGTCAATCTCGGCAGCTTCGTATTGGGAAGGGTCAATGGTTGTAATAGCCGCCAAATAGATAATGGTGTTCCAGCCGACGTTCTTCCAAACTTCCGATGCGCCAAGGATGCCCCAGAAGTAATTCCCTTTGCCCAGCCATAAGACAGGCTGATCAATCAGATGCATTTTCGTCAATAGGATATTAACGATCCCTTCAGGCGCAAGCGCCGAGGAAATAATATTGGCCGCAACGACCCAGGAAATAAAATGCGGTAAATAGCTGATCGTCTGTACGACCCGCTTGAACATCACTTGGCGAAGCTCGTTTAATAAAATCGCCAATACAATGGCGGTAACAAAACCTAATACGAGATTGATGGAGCTCATTACAATCGTATTTCTTAACACGCGATAGAAGGAATCGTCGCTGAACAGGAAGCGGAAGTTTTTCCAGCCTACCCATTCCTGATCGAACAGCCCCTTTGCCGGTCTGAACTTCTGAAAGGAGATGGTCCAGCCCCAGAGCGGTACGTACTTAAACAGGAACAGCCATAATACAAACGGCATGGACATAAATACGAGCACTTTTTGCTGCATTAGCTTTTTGAAAAACAGTTGAAGCCGTGATCCGCTTGCTTTTGGACTCCTGACAACAGATGGTGTAACTTCTTGTATGTTCTCCACTTGCTCTTCCCCTCTCTAGCATCCTGCATGAATCCAATAGATCGGAAGGCCGGAATCAGCTTTCCGGCCTTCCGTCTACTTTTATTTGCTTACCACTTGCCCGCGATACGGTCTTGAACCACTTTCGTCACGAAGGTTTCGTAGCCTTTCACGTCAAGCTTGCCCATTTGGCCCGCATAGTCGTTCCAGATCGAGTCAAATTCGCTTGGCTTGGCAAGAACAAGCTTCGGAACGTATTTCTTTTGCAGGTCGCTGGCTTTTTGCTGGAAGATCTGCTCAGGCGTGCCTTGGCCTTTGTTGATACTCCATGCCGGGTACCAAGCACGCTCGTCAGGCTTCGAGAAATATTCGGAGAAGGTCTTCGCTCCGTAGGCGTCCAGCAGGGCTTTGTCGCCGTCCGTGTAACCCGCGTAAGCGACTTCAGGCTGGTTGCTTACGGCATACGAGTTGCCGTCCGCCAGCACGGAGTTGTTGCCGTAACGCGGCCAGCTGTATTCGAAGTACTGCCATCCGATGGAGCGTTTCTTCTCAGGGTCATTGCGGTCAGCGATTTGCTGCGCGTCCATCACGTAACGGCCGTTAGCGTCCACGGTGTAGTTCTGATCTTTAACGCCCCATTGAACGAGAACTTGGTTCTCTTCCTTAAGCAGGTTGTCGAAGTACTTTATGATGCGGACCGGATCTTTTGCTTTTACCGAGATGCCGATACCGCGGTTGTTAACGAAGCTAGGCGGATCCACGTATTGGTCTTTCGTATTCTCGTCGAATACGATTGGCAGCGGAGCGTAACGCTTCTCGTCGATGCCGGCTTTCATCAGGTTGTTTGTCGCGTCGCCAACCTGCCATGCGTAGTTGAAGTAGCCAAGCACGCGGCCGGAAGTCAGCTTAGCCAGGAATTGGTCTTTGTTCGCCGTAAAGGTCTCCGGATCGAACAAGCCTTCAGCGTTTACTTCGTTCAGCTTTTGCAGCCATTTTTTCTCGATATCCGTAGCAGCGTAAGTTTTAGCCTCATGCGTGTTCATGTCGACGATAACGTCGCCGTCATTCGGGTAGCCCGCAAGGTGCATGGAAGGGTTCGTAATCGAGAAGAAGCTGTCGGCAGGACCCGCTAAGGACGCAAAGCCGATCGTGTCCTTGCCGTCTACCTGCGGGTGCTTCTCTTGATATTGCTTGATCAGATCGAAGTATTGGTCAAGCGTCTTGATTTTCGGATATCCCGCTTCCTTCAGCACGGAGCGCTAGATCCAGAATGCACCTTGGCTGATGCCCGGATCGCCGATGTAGCCTTGGTTCGCGCCAAACGGCAGGAAGTACATTTTACCGTCTGCTTGTCTGAATTTATCGAAATAAGGACCGTATACGCGTTTGATGTTTGGACCGTATTTTTCGATCAGATCATCAAGCGGAATAAATGCGCCGGCGTCAAGCAGCTTGTCGATTTCGCCTTCCGGAACGATAACGTCCGGATAGTCGCCGCTTGCGATCATAACGCCGGATTTCGTTTGCGGGTCGCCAACGAGGAATTCCATTTTCCAATCTACGCCGGTCTGGTTCTGCAGCTCTTTGCCGATAACGGTGTCGCTCGCAAGAGTGTCCTTCTGGCTGGTGAAGCTGTAGTACGAGAAAGTGACGGGCGTTTTGTCATCTGCTCCGGGAGAAGCGGAGTTGGAAGCTGCACTGCTGTTATCGTTATTGCCGCCGCAAGCGGATGCCGTAACAGCTAACATTGCAGCAGCCAAGCTGACAGTTAAAAGCTTTTTGTTAACCATTTCTGTTTTGACCCCTTTCGTCATTTCAACGTGTTTGTTGTAAGCACTTTCATCATAAAACGAATCCGAAAGCTTGATTACCCCTCAAACTTTAGTTCGTACTTTGAAAAGCATAGTTCAGCTTTTTTGCCGTTTATTGTCCGTTCATGTCGAGCGGAAGACGCAGCTCAACGGTTGTTCCATGGCCTTCTTCGCTAAAAATGTCGAATTCAAAGTAGTCTTTATAGCATAGCTTCAGCCTGGTATAGACGTTTTTCATGCCGACGTTATCGCCGATCGAATCATCCAAGCGCAGGTAATTCAGCAGCTCCGCCA
Organism: Paenibacillus sp. MMO-177; assembly: GCF_037147795.1. Lineage (NCBI taxonomy): Bacteria > Bacillati > Bacillota > Bacilli > Caryophanales > Paenibacillaceae > Paenibacillus > Paenibacillus sp. MMO-177. The sequence goes on from NZ_JBBCUR010000005.1 coordinate 443,923, forward strand.
GCTTGGCTTCGGACATGCCAATCCCATTGTCGGACAGCCTGAACATCAGCTTGCCTCCGGCAATTCCGATGTGAATCCGAATAAGACCGATTCCCGGCGAGCTTTCAATGCCATGAATGCTGGCGTTCTCGACAAACGGCAGGAAGGTCATCTTCGGAATCATCTGATCGTATACGGCGTCTTCAACGGTAATCTGGTATTGCAGCTTGTCTCCAAACCTGTATTTCTGAATTTCAAGGAAGCATTCGGTCAGCTCGATTTCCTCGCGGATCGATACCCAGCTTCGTTTCCAGGAGATCGACTTCCGGAAAATTTTGGCCATATAATGAATCGTCTTCGCGGTCTCGGTTTCTCCTTTCATCAAGCTCCGCATACGAATCGTCTCCAGGGAGTTGAACAGGAAATGGGGGTTAATCTGACTGTGAAGGGCATGAAGCTGCGCCTGCCGCTGACGGATCTCAAGATCCTTCTTCTGAATATCAGCCAGGTAGACATCGGTAATGAGGTTGTCGATCCGCTCGGTCATCCGGTTGAATTCGCCGGTTAATTGGCCGATTTCATCGCGCGCATCATCAAGCGGGATCGTCTCGAAATGCTGGTTTTTCACCTTTTTCATATGCTTTACGATCTTAACGAGACGTTTGTTGATGGATCTGGAGAGTGCCGCGATAATCAGAGAAGGCAGCACAAAATTAATAAGCGCCAGGTAGATAACGAAGGAACCGGATTTCCGCACATCATGCAGGAAGCTGCCCTCGTTAATGACGCCATGCAAGGACCAGTCGTTCAAATAATTGTTGTTCGTGTATACCTTGTCAAAGGAAAGAGAGTTCTTCGGCATCGGAAGCGCTTCGCTCTTCAGCGCGTGTGAGAGCCAGTCTGCGCTGGAGTCATTGGAATAGAGCACCGTACCTTCCGGATTCAAGAAGTAAAGGCTGCCCTCAAAGCCGGATATCGCAAACAGCTGCTTAACCGTTGCCATATTTAGATCGATCTTAATCAGATTGTTGTAGCCATTGCCTTTGACATAATTCAGTTTTTGAACAAGGCTAAACGTGTCTCCATCCTGTATGAACAACGGATAAGACACATTCGTCTTCATGAAATCCCGGTACCAGCCGGCTTCCTTCTCCGTCTCGCTGATTGGCATAATAGGACCGGAGGACAGCACGGTTGGATTATCGGTATAAATAACCGTAGCGCCGATCGTTTTGTATGCCTGCTCGGATTTGTTGAAGACGCTTCGGATATTGTTGAAAGCCTCTACGTATTCAATTTGAGATTCGTACTTTTTGTCCAGCAGCTGATTCAGCATCGGATCGATATAATACAGGTAGGAGATGCCTGCCGCTTCATCGATGACAGCACGAAGCTCGCCCTGAAGCTTCTCCAGGGCGATATCGGCGTCATGCGATTTTTGGTTTTTAATATTGTTGGTTGTCACGTTATAGAAAACGATATTGGTTAATACGATCGGGATAAATACGCACAAAATGTACATCAGCAAAAGCTTGTCCCGCAATTTTAGATGATTCCAATGAAATCTGCCCATCAAATCTCCACCCGTTTATTTTTTGCCCAGCAGCTTGTTGCGGTAATCGGTCGGGGTCACTTTCTCCAACTTCTCGAATTGGGTCACAAAATAATCGGCGTTCTGAAAGCCCACTTTCTCCGCGATCTCGTATATCCGGAAATCCGTCTGGCGAAGCAGCTTTTTGGCCTCGCCGATTCGAATCTGCAGTAAAAAATCATTAAAATAAATCCCGTAGGTTTTGCGGAACAGCTGCCCCAAATAAACGGAGTTCATATAAAATTTGCCTGCAATGCTCTTCAGGCTGATATTCTCGGTATAGTTCGCTTCGATGTACTTCTTGATGCGTTCTATCCCGCCTTTGGACTGCTCGTTCCGAAGCTCGGCCAAATAGACGGCCGCCTCGCGGAGAAAATCGGTGAAGAGGCCCTTCAAATCCTGCAGCCGGCTATAGCTGCTTTGCCAATTCATGATGAATGGGAGCTTGCTCAGCCCCTTCTCGTCTCCCTCCATCTTTCGGATAATGTTAATAATCCCGATTACAAACCGGGTAATCGTATTGGCAACCGCATTGGGAGCAAATCGCTTCTTAACAAATTGGCGGAATAACAGCTCAATATCCTGCTCATACAACTCCGCGTTATTCTCTTCCAGCCTCTCGAGCAATCTGCCGTACAGCTCCGAATCGACGTCGAAATAATACAGCGGGGTCCCTTGTACCTGATTCGCATAGATAACGGAGCTGCCATGCTCGGCATATTTATAGGACATGGCTTCATTCGCCGAGCGGTAGGAGATACACATCTCTTGCAGTCGTTCCACGGTATTGCCGATATACAAAGTGACAAGTCTGCCCGAGGACCTCGCAATGGCCGCGTGCAGACTGTTATAAGAAGATTCAATACCTAATTCCGGCGATAAAAACGACTGCCGGTCAATAAGCAGCCCAAATAAACCGCTCGCCTGCTCATAGACCGGAATTTTGCTGTTCGGATTCGCGCTCACCGATTGGGCGGCCGCTGCCAATTCCTTGGTCTGCCATTCGGTGCCTGCGGATTGCGTGGATTGCGTGCCGGCATGAAGCTCTGCCAGCACATAATCGAAGCTGGAGAATTCCGGCATTTGCAGAGCGGCGCATAAAGCACCGTTATCGGCTTCCGAGAACTGGCCCTGAACAAGCGTTTCTACAATAGAGTCGGTAACCAGACTGTCCCCTGCGATAGTAGTCAGCTTTTTTAAACCCAACGTTCCGGAAAGCGTCTTCAAGGTGCTCTCCAGTTCAGCCTCATCGATAGGCTTTAATATATAATCATGGACTCCGTAACGAAGCGCGCGCTGCGCGTATTGGAAGTCGTGATACCCGCTGACGATAATAAAGGTCGGGCTGTAAACGCCCTCTTCGGTAATTTTCCGGATCAGCTCCAATCCGTCCAGTACCGGCATCCGGATATCCGCGATAACAAGATCAGGCTTAAGCAGCTCTATTTTCTCTATTGCTTCCTGTCCGTTACCCGCTTCGTCGCAAATGTCATAGCCAAGCGTTTCCCAATCTATTAAGTTTCTTAACCCTTTACGCACAAAAATCTCGTCATCCACCAATAACACTTTGTACATATATGCAAGGCCCCCCGACAGCTGAATCTTTTGCAACCGATCCTTAATGACATTAATAATTATAAAAGCAATTTTATTATAAAACATCCCGCTCCGATTACCTGTTTTTCTCCTATTGTTAGGTCTTTCGAACAGTTAACATTATTTCTGTAAGCGATTTCAAGTTATCGTTTTATGAATCCTCAAACATTATAGTGAAAATTATAAAGCGGTTATACTGCCTCTTATACCAAGAAACTTTAGAACATTCTTTGTGAATTAAAGGGAATCGGCTATCGCCGTCCTTCTTCCGGAGAAAGCAAAACAGCCAGCTATGACGGCCGGATTGCAGCCTTTCATAACTAGCTGTTTCAATGAGATAGCTTTAGCCCTCGTTCTTCGTTACGAGTTCGACTAGCGTGCGAACCATTACGCCGGTTGCTCCTTTTGGCTCGAGTCCGCGGCTCTTATCGAGGAATGCCGTGCCAGCAATGTCCAGATGGACCCAAGGAAGATCCTCCGCAAAAGCGCCGATAAACAATCCGCCGGTGGTTGCGCCCGCATATCGTCCGCCGCTGTTCTTTAGATCAGCCGCATCGCTTCTCAGCTGTCTCTTATACTCCGGAAATGCCGGCAGCTGCCAGATCCGTTCGCCGCTGCGCCCGGCGGCTTCGAACACCTGCTGCATGAGCGCATCATTATTGGTAATGGCGCCAGTCGCCTCCGTGCCTAACGCGACCATCACCGCTCCGGTTAACGTTGCTACGTCAACCAGCTGCGTTGCTCCTCTGCGAATCGCCGTAGTCAGGCCGTCCCCAAGGACAAGGCGACCTTCCGCATCGGTATTGACGATTTCAACCGTTAAGCCGTTCATCATTTTAATGACATCGCCTGGCTTAAAGGCTTGTGCAGACGGCATATTCTCCGCCGTTGGAATAACCGCTACGACGTTTACTTCCGGCTTAAGCTCGCCGATAATACGCATCGCGCCAAGCACGGCTGCCGCGCCGCCCATATCGGAGATCATTTCCTCCATGCCGGGTCCTTTCTTCAAGGAAATGCCGCCGGTGTCAAAGGTAATGCCCTTACCGATTAATCCCCATGTCTCTTCCTTATCAGGGGCGCCCTTATAATGAATGACAATCATTCTTGGTGCATGGACGCTGCCTTGGCCTACGGCCAGCAAGCCGCCCATTCCCTGCTCGATAGCTGCCCACTCATCCAGCACTTCGATTTCCAAGTCCAATTCGCGGGCAAGCTCTTCCGCGTGAGCGGCAAGAGATTCCGGAACCAGCTGATTGCCCGGCAGATTCGTCAAATCACGCGCAACCTTAACCCCCTCCGCGTAAGCCTGGCCTACGATTATGCCTTCATTCCATTTTTCAGAGATATCCGCCGGAACAGTCGCTCCCGCAGCAGGTACAAAGGATACATGCGAAAGCGCATAGCGCTGCTTGGGCTGACGCAATTCCGGAAGACGGTCGTAAACCGAAAGCGTTAGCCCTTCAACCAACGCCTGCGCGGCTTGCTGCAGCGTATAATCGGCAGACGAAATAATCGTTTCGGGCAGACGGATTTGCGCGGTTTGCGCTTTGATCCGCTTTAAGGCATTTGCGGCAGCCGCTGCCGCCAGACGAAGGCCGTGTACGCCGGTCTTATCGTCATATCCGGCAAAAATAACATGGGAAGCCGAATGCAGCCCAAGCGTCGACAACGTCTCGGTTTGTTCCGGCTCCGCCTTAAACAACCCTTTGGCATGCAGCCCGCGAACCGCTTCGTCGATTTGCGGCTGTACCCACTCCGCCATGCTGCCAGCCTTAAGCTCGGCGCTGCTAATCAGTCTCACGATCGCATCCGCAGAACCGGCCGTTGCCGCCGGTTCGTATGTAAAATGTGTACGCATCAAATAATTCCTCTCTCTCAATGACAAAATCGGGGACCGCATCCTCATAAGCGATCTATCCCCGATTCTAATCGTTTATTCAGCTAATGGCAAATAGATCGCAAACGAAGTACCGCTTCCCTCGGTACTGTCCACCCGGATGGAACCGCCATGATTCCGGATAATCCGATAGCTGACGGACAAGCCAAGACCGGTTCCCGCTTCCTTTGTCGTAAAGAAGGGATCAAACAATCGGGCAAGCGTTGCTTTGTCCATTCCTTTGCCATTGTCTTTCAACGTAATCTCCGCAAATTGGCCATCCGATCTCACAACAAGATCAATCCGGCCTCTGCGGGCTTCCTGCAGCGATTCGATAGCGTCAATGGAATTTTTAACGATGTTCAGAATGACCTGCTTGATCTGCTTCACATCGATGGACACCATCAAATCGCGGTCATTCTCATAGGTTTCCAATTGAATGTCGCAGTTGCGCATCAACGCTTCGCTCTCTGTCAGAAGAATAACTTCCTGTACCAGCCGGTTTATCGATACCGACTTCTTCATTGGCGCGGAAGGCTTGGATGAATTGAGAAACTCGAAAATAATATCGTTGGCCCGGTCGATCTCCGTAAGAATAATCCGGGCATACTCTTCCTTGCCAAGCTGCATCAGATAAGGCCGCAGCAATTGAATAAACCCGCGAATGGAAGTGAGCGGGTTACGAATCTCATGCGCAATCGCTGCCGCAATCCGGCCTAGCATCGCCAGCTTGTCGTTTTGCAGGGCAGTCTGCTCGATTTGCTTGTACTCGGAAACGTCCTTGACGCTTATCAAGAAATCGCCGTTCATCTGATCGCCATAGGTAAACGATACAAGCAAATGCTTGCCGTCCTTGTCCTGGAATTCGTAGTACACATTCCGCTTCAGAATCATTTCCTTATATAAGCGGAGAATAACGCGCTTGGTCGAACGTTTCAGCAGCGGATGCAGCAAAATCTCCCGCAAATTGCAGCCGACAAGCGTTTTGCGCGGAATATCAAGGAGCTTAGCCATCCGGACATTGATAAATGACAAAATCCCGTCGCTGTCAAATAACGCAATGCCGCTGTCCATATGCTGGAGAACATTCTCATACTTATGTTTAACCATCTCAAACGAGCGGTTGGAAAGGAAAAGCCTCTCGCGCATATCCGAAAACGTCTGTTCGACCGTTTCCGCCGGTACTTCATTCATTCTGTGGGCAACCATCACTTCTATTAGAAACATGAACGATTGATTATAAAGCTTTACCGCTTCTTCGGATTCCACATTGGCGGCCAAATATTGAATGCTTTCCTCGTGAACAGCAATGATCTCCTCAGGGTTGAAGCCTTGCATGTCTTTACCGAGTTCCGATGCTTTGTAGAGGGACTGCTCCTCGCCGCCACGAATATATTCGGCTAGCGCCGGGAAATAGCGCTTTCTAATGGAATGCATCATCAATCCTCCCCGGCCACATCTATTTACAACATTTAACAACCTTACATATCTCTATTATCATAGGATTTATTGCCAATAGCTGTCAATCGGAGACTTTGTCGAAAGATGGGCCTATTCCCTAGAGAAAAACCGACTTTTTTCCCATGTCTAGCGTCCTATTATTCGAGTTTTTATTTATCCCGGTCGCGACGATCCTCATGTTCATTATCCCTTTTGTTATCATTGCGGTTATTCTTATTGTCTTTCCCCTGGTCATCGTTATCATCGCTTTGCCAAGTCCACTTTTCAAGCTTATTGGATTCGTTTTCCGAATTATTCTTATGGGAGTTATTTTTCTTGTCGTCCTCCCGGTCGTCATCTTGATCATTATTCTGATCGTTTCTGTGATTAGACCAATCCCCATTCGGCCATTTATCCTTATCCGAGCCAGATGGCTTGGTTGTTGGCGCTACAGGCTTCACGGGGCGGGTTGGTTTATTGGAGTTGTTTCCTCTGGACCAAGACGGTTTCTCGGTCTGGGATGGTCTTGTCGGGTGCTTCGGCGGATTTTCGGTTGGTTTGACCGGCGCAGTCTTGCCATTGCTTATGCCTGAAGCCGCTCCGTCTTTGGAGGCTTGGGATTTATCCGCAGCAGGCGTAGCCGACGCCTGATTTTTGCTTTGTTTTTCCTTGACGGCAAGCTCTTTCAGCTTTTCTTTGCTGGCGCCTTTTTCCACGATTTTTTTCACGCCGCCCGCCGTCTTTGTAGCTTCAGCAAGAGACTGAACCTTCATTTGCTCCAGCTTAATGTCATAGCCTTCGTCCTTGGCCATGAGATAGACAGCCATTTTGCCGGAAGAAATGCCATTGGCCGAAGCTTCTTCGCGCACCTCGGAAGGGACGGACAGGACCGTTACATTAGGCTCCTTGGCCGCATCAATCTGCTTGATCGTCTCCTTGATCTTCTGATCGACCGCATCGGTTACGGTTTTTTCGAGATCCTCCCCCAGGTTCTTATCATCCAGCATATAGCTGGTAATAACGATATCCTTATCCGGTTTATCCAAATAATGCTCTTCCGCTACCGTACTCATAATTGAGGCGGCAACCGCTTCAATGGACTTGCCTTTATAGCTGACCTTGCTTATAATCGCTTGTCCGTCGCTATTAAGACCGCTCAGCTCCTGCACCCGTTGCTGTTTGTCCACGCCAAGCTCGATGCTTGGGTTAATATCCAGACTCACATAAGCGACTACGGGATGAGCTTCTGCTGTCGTCAGGTAGAAGAATGGAATAATAAAGAGAAGGATGGCTGCCGCTGCCCCCGAATACCAATAGACGCGTTTCGGTTTGCGCCTTGGCGGTGCGGCGGTCTCCGCCGGAAGCTTAGTTTCTTCCCCGATCCGCATATGGGCTTGATGCGGGATAGAAATGAATTGGCCATCCGCCGTCATGACGACAGCCTTTTTGTTTTCTATGGAGAGAACAATCCCTCGTTTCATAATCCCGCCTCCTTCCCTTGCATGGGTATCGAAATATTTAAGTAATCTGATAGATACGGATATGTACCATTTAAAATAAGCGATATTGCAATAATATATTTACGGTTGCGCTCGACCGTTTTCCTGGATACGCCGCATAACTCCGTCAGATCTTTGACCGGAAGCTTGCCCGTCACATACAGCTGGGCAAACAGCTCGCGCTGGCCCGCAAGCGTCTGCGCAATGCCTTGCAGCAGCAGGCGGGAATCAGCATGCTTCGGCGAGCATTCGGCAAGCTCCATGAAGGAAATCTGGAACTGCTGCAGCTCCTTCGAATATTCTTCAATCTCAAGCCGCCTGTCATCCCCGTCTTGCTTCAGCTGATAGGCATTCATAGCTAGCTTGGTATCGAGCGGATTATAAATCTGATCCTCTTCATCCTGCTGATCAAATGCCGTGTATGGCACTGTTTTAAGATGACGCTGCTCCTTGCGCACATAATCAATCAGTCTTCGGCGCATGACCGTCTCGGCAAAGCTAAGGAAAGACCGGCCCGACTCGGGCGAAAACTGCGTGATAGCTTCATTAAATGCGGTTAAAGCGACGCTAAATTCGTCATCGCGGGTCGGATCAACGAATCGCTTGCAGAATCCGCTCGTTACTTTGGCCACATAGGGTTTGTAGTCCGAGATAAACTTTTCTCTTAACTGGTCATCGCCGTCGTGAATTCGTTTAATAATCTGTTCAGGAGCTAATCTTTCGTCATGAGCAGCTTCAGCGGCCGTTGATCTCCGCAAAAACCGTTTGAACATGAGAGTATCCTCCTCTCTGTATAAGTTTCGATAACGTACTTTTGTTTTTAGGGGGTTCCCGCTTAACAATGTTAGAAAAATGAGAATTAATATGAGAAATCTATTGAACCGCGTTCATTTTGCTTAGAAAAAAAAGCCCCCGACTCGGAGGCTTAACTTTGGTCGTACATAAAAGTTAAACAGAAGTTCGTCGCTGCCGTAATTTATTACGTCTTCCGCTCAACATACCAAGACGCGTCTTAAGCTCATTTCCCCATGCCTCGTCGCCAATCTGCTTCGCAAAGCTGAGCAGATCAAGCGACATATCGATTTGACTCAATACAACCTCCATGGGATCCTCATTCTCGTGATTCACGCAATTCTCATACAACGTCTTGCCTTCCTGCTCCACGTAATCCTGGAAGTCAACTTCGGCGGCGCCGTCTCCATGAGCGTATTCAGCCAATATTTCATATTCATTCTCAATCAGATAATGTATTTCTACGCGATGGCAGACAGGACAAAATAAAATCGGTACATTATGAATATGAGTTCGCATATGCTTCAAAGTGCCTTTCGTTCCGATCATACTAGCTCCACAACAAAAGCTCATCGGGCGACTACCTCCTAAAAGAATTTCGCGGTCTTTGCGATAATTCTGCTTCGTAAGGATCAGCTTAAGAATTTCGCTGTCTTTGCGATAATTCTGCTTCGTAAAGGATAACTCTAGCGCACGGCTTACTTCTCAACTTATTCGCTTCTCATTGCCGAAATTCCTGCTTTACAAGCATAATCCGGCTTCTTTCTACATGCAAACCAGGATTTACCTCAATATAAATATATACCGAACAAAACATTAAAACGGGGCTGCCCATCTTCAACTTCGTGACATACGGGAGCAGCCCCTTCGTTTAATTGTTCTATTGGTCGCGAGCTTCAGAAGGCAGCGAATCGTCTAATGAATCCGCGACTTCTTCACGCCCGCTTCCTCTTTGAGATAAATCTCATTTTGTACATTTACGCGAACGTTTATTTTCTGCTCCAGCTTCGGATACCACTTTGATCTCCATTCCTTAATGTTCGCATCCGACAGCCTTGGACGAAAAATCAGGCCGGTTCCCAACACATCCGAATGGAAACTTTGAATTTTATCCGCTGTCTTGTTGAAATTGCGCTCCAACAGCTGCTTAATTTCCTTTTCAATCTGCTGTTTGCTTTTCCCCCTTGGACTTTCGGAAACGACGACATCGATACTTACATTGGTTAACAATAAGGGACCTTCATTCGTCCAGCGGCAATGATGCTTAATTTTGGCTTTTTGAATCAGTACGCTCGTATTCTCAGCGACCTCTATGGTTCCGCCCGAATACTTCCCTTTGAATAAGTTGTACAACAGGGTCTCTTCCTGATTAAGCTTTCCGACCATTCGATCCTCCAGCATAATAGCCGTTCCTTGAAACGTATACAAGGTTCGTTTGCCGCTTTTAAGCATCGGTATGGCCATATCTTCGGAATAAGAATTTTGGCTGCGGTACGCCTCCCATATCCTCACAATCGATTGATTAGGCGTCCACCCTGCTTCCTCGCTGAAAAAATCATATGACGATAGTTCGGGTGTCGGCGAAATGACATGATAAAGCGTTTGTACGAAATTTCCATCAACCACCGCTATCATCCCTTTGATGGAAATGTCATTCGCTCTTACAGCGAAATCGATAAGATCGTGGATACCTTCGCGGGCAAGCTCCTGGTCAAAAAGCAGCAGCCTTAAATGAACCAGATTAATGCTTTTTTCGGAATCGGTCCGGATCAAGTCGATAGCTTTACTGATCGAGCCCGCCTCTTTATCCAGGAACTGAGTCCGGCCTTTTTGGCTTGGGACTTGCAGAATGATCCTGTATTTCTCTGTACGGCCTTTTCCAATGCCCATCACGACAGGAAGATACTCTTTGTTAATATCTTTTGTATCCCAACAGCCGCCCAGCAGCAGCATGGATAGAACAACCGGAAATATCTTCGACCCCAGAATATTCATACCGCGACCTTCTTTCGCCGCCATAATGCCATCAAGTATACTATGACCGGAAAGACGATGGTGGCGTACAAGCAAAAGTAAGAATTGAAATACAAATACTTGTTAAGAGTGTCCTCATTAGGCATCCTCTGGCAGGAAACATACAGGGCAACGCATATAAAGACCAAGATCCAGCGACTGTTGACTTTGGGCATAAACAATTGATTCAGTATGGTTACAAACATCCAGAGCAAGACAGATACCTTTATTACTCCCAATGCGCTGGAAGACACGACATAGAAATTGGGAAGCCAGTCGAAGACGACCCATTCCAAATCGACGGTATCAGAAGCCATTAACATCGGATATTCCATATGAATCGCGGTTTCTTGTCCGAAAATGAGCAGCGGAATATAGACGGAAACCAGCGCGCATAGGAAGATGACTCCTATTGCCGCAGAAGCTAGTCCAAACCCAATTCGCAAGTGGGATGGCGTCATTCCCAGGAACAAAAAACCGGCGAAAATAACGGTTCCGACATAAAAATCCGGATGAAAAAGAAAATGCATCCCGCTGTCCCATATAGGAAAAATGTAACGGAATTCAAAATTTTTGATGCTTATCAACATGGAAAACAAAAAAAACGGCATGCACAATAAAAACCATCCTATGCTCGCCCGAATCATGACGATTAAGCCTTTCCATGCCGCATACAGGCAGATAGCTACGAATAGAGCCGAAGTGGCGGTTATTGGCGTTTTCTGAAGCAGTACCGTCTTAATTTCAATCGATTCGTAATAGGTTAGGAGGACGAGCTCAATGATCAGAAAACACAAAAAAGGGAGGATAATAAGCCTTGTCCCCCAACCTCCCACGGCAGCACGGCAAACTTCAATTACCGATTGTTGAGGATTATACGACAAGGCTTTCAAGTAAAACCATAGAGCCAGTAGTTCAGCAAGAAAAAGAAGCAGAACTGCCATCCAATGTCCCCTAGACGCTGAGGACATCACCCGCTCCGGGAAAATAGCAAATATAGAAGCCAAGTGCAGCAGGAAGAACGTGATGATTGTTTTTAATTTATTCATCCGAAGTCTTTCCTTTCAAGCTAAAGCTTAAATAAGGTGCGGAGCAAATGGTCAAGGACGAAAAGTACAATGTGAGCCAGATCAGCGCAACCTCAATGCCCCAAATGCCAAAGACGGAGCTAGCGAACAATACCACGTACTTGTATAGTCTTACGCCAACCGAGTTCATATAGCTCGTCAGCGCAAAATTAGCAATCGCCGAGGCAACCAGAATAATAATTAATAAATTGCTAACCAGCTTGGCTTGAATAATGGCTTGTCCTAGCAGTATGCCTCCGATCATCGTAATCGTCGGACCGATATTTTTGGGAAGACGAATGGTAGCCTCGATAATCATCTCCAGCAGCAGCATGACAAGCAGCGCCTCGATCAGGGATGGATAAGGCACCCCTTGCCTGTTCTCGGCAACGGCAATGGCCAGTTGTATGCGAAGCAGCTCCGGATTAACGGAATTGAGAACGACATACAGCCCCGGAAGCATAATAGCCAATAACATAGCCATGCCCCGAATCATACGCAGGAAGATTTGGAAAGGCAGCGGATACTGAGTATCCAGGGACGTGCTCCACAAATCCGTGACGATGGCAGGAAAAGCGAAAGCAAACGAGAATTGGTCCAACAGAATAACCACTTTGCCGTTTTGTATGTTCTGCATCGTCTCGCCAGGCAGTTCCGAGGAAGTATAGGTTGGTGTTAGCGTAAATTTGGGATGTCCCAAAATCCGGGTTAAATCGCGAATCGTGGCCAGTTCTTGACCGCTGTTCTCATCCAGCTTTTTTCGGATGCTCTCGATCACTTCCGGTCTCGCTACGCCCTCCATATAGGCGATAGCCATTTTTTTAATGGATTGGGTTCCGATTTGGCGGCTTTCGATGACCAATTGATCGGATAATATTTTTTTCCTTAGCAGTCCGATATTCATTTCAATATCCTCCGTAAAGGCGTCAAATGCCGACTGAAGAGGATTCTCGCTGTTGGGAGTCATCACCGGTCTTGAAATATCTTGGGCCTTGGGCTCGATGACCGCAACTTCGCCTTCTTTACCAAATAGAACAAGCATTCCTTGCAGCACGGCATTGCAAATCTTCTCTAGCGATACCTTTGCGGATGCCTCCCCCTCCAGGCCATGAAGAAATTTCCCCTTCCATTTATTATCTTGGGAATGACCGAATTGGTTCATAATGGACATAGTGGCTGAAAGATTGACTAGCGAATGGAAAAAGTAAGCTTTGAATAATTCCCCCCCAATTTCAATCTCTTTATATGAAAAATCGGAGCTTTTTTGAAAATGTTCTAGAAACTGTTTCTCCAACTTTTGAACATCATCCATATCAGTACGCTGCAAATTTTACCATCTCCTCTTGCGGTAGTTTCCCGCTTCCGCATCGATTTTATACGATGGAGAAAATGGGATTTCCCTTTGGAGACTCTTCTTGATTAGTTAAAAACAAAAAAAGCCCGCACCACAAATGTGGTACGGGCTTCTTGCCGCTTAGCGGAACTTATTTCGCAACCAGATGTTGTTGACCTGGTTTCCAGTTCATTGGGCACAGACCGCCGGATTGCAAAGCTTGCAATACGCGGAGCGTTTCGTCAACGCTGCGGCCAACGTCGTTATGGTTAACGACTTGGTATTTTACTTCGCCTTCCGGATCGATGATGAAGAGGCCGCGCAGTGCAACGCCTTCTTCTTCGATCAAGACGCCGTAGTCACGAGCAACGCTCTTTGTGATGTCGGCAGCCAGCGGGAAGTTCAATTCGCCAAGGCCATTGTCGTTAACTGAAGTGTTGATCCAAGCACGGTGGCTGTGCTTGCTGTCAACGGATACACCGAGAACTTCTGTATTCAGCGCTTTGAATTGCTCGGAAGCAAGGCTCAAAGCTGTAATTTCAGTTGGGCATACAAATGTAAAGTCGAGTGGGTAGAAGAACAATACCAGCCATTTACCTTTGTAATCAGCAAGGGATGCTGTTCCGAAATCTTTACCGTCACCTGTTGCCGTATCCATTTTGAAATCCGGAGCCGGACGGCCAACCAAACGCTCTGCCATAATACAATTCCTCCTTAACCTATCCAACATTTTTTTATGGTTAATGTCACTATTAAAGCCGTGACTTACTTATAGAATAGTAACACTAGCCTAGAATAAAGTCAATATTAGAATCGATATTTATTTATAATCATTATAAATAAGGAGACCTTATTTTGTCATTGCCGCAACGATCAGATCGCCCATTGCCGTTGTGCCGATTGCCGTGCTCTTGTCAACCGCGATGTCGCCTGTACGATGACCGGCGTCAAGAACGTTTTTAACCGCATCTTCAATGACTTGAGCCGCTTCATGGTAACCAAATGTCAGGCGGAACATGAGCGCAACGGAAAGAATCGTAGCAATCGGGTTCGAGATGCCTTGACCGGCAATGTCAGGAGCGGAGCCGTGTACCGGCTCGTACAGGCCAAAGCTGCCTTCGCCCAGGGAAGCGGAGGAGAGCATGCCGATCGAACCCGTCAGCATAGCTGCTTCGTCGCTCAGAATGTCGCCGAACATGTTTTCCGTTACGATAACGTCGAAGCTCGACGGACGGCGGAGCAATTGCATCGCACAGTTGTCCACGAGTACATGCTCGAGTTCAACTTCCGGATATTCAGGAGCGATCCGGTTAACCACTTCGCGCCACAGACGGGAAGTTTCAAGAACGTTTGCTTTATCAACGGAAGCCAGACGCTTGCTGCGCGTCATCGCGATGTCGAACGCTTGGCGCACGATACGCTCTACTTCTTGCACGTTGTATACGCAAGTATCAACCGCTTCTTCGCCGTTTGCGCCTTCGCGGCGGAACTTCTCGCCGAAGTAGATGCCGCCGGTCAGCTCGCGGACTACGATCAGGTCAGTGCCTTCGAGAACTTCAGGCTTCAGTGTCGATGCTTCCTTCAGGCAGTCGAATACGTTAGCGGGGCGGATGTTCGAGAACAAGCCAAGCGCTTTGCGGATGCCGAGCAGGCCCGTTTCCGGACGAAGCTCTTTAGGGTTGTTGTCCCATTTCGGACCGCCAACAGCGCCGAGCAATACGGCGTCAGCCTTTTTGCAAATATCAAGCGTTTCTTGCGGCAGCGGCGTACCCTTCTCGTCGATCGCGATACCGCCGAACAGACCATGCTCGAATTCGAATTGGTAACCGAACAGCTCCTCGGTTTTTTTCATAACTTTAAGCGCCTCGCCAACTACCTCTGGGCCGATACCGTCGCCGGCGATGACAGCGATTTTTTTCACTTCTGACATAATTAAACACTCCTCGTATTCGCTCTATTAAGCTATTCTCATTCTGTTATCATTTGTACCACATTTCTAGTATGAAAATCCAAGATATAAAATCTATCATCTTTATAGGTGCTGCTTATAAAGGCAGTCAGCCTTCTTTAACCTTCGATCAGCTTGACATGATAATGGCGGGTTCGCGGCCCGTCAAACTCGCAGAAATAAATGCCCTGCCACGTGCCAAGCGCCAGCTTGCCGCCGTTAATGAGAATCGTCTGGCTTGTCCCGGTCGTAAGCGCCTTCAGATGGGAAGCCGTATTCCCTTCCGCGTGGCGATATTTCGGATGCTCCCATGGATATACCTCGTTCAGCCTCATCAGAATATCATGCTTCACATCCGGATCGGCATTCTCCTGAATCGTAATCCCGGCCGTTGTATGCGGACAGTACACAACGGCAAACCCGTTCTGGATCCCTTCTCGGGCAACAATAGAAGCTACCTTGCGCGTTATGTCGATCATTTCATCTCTTCTCGCTGTTTGCAGCGTTTCGATAATCATTTATCCCGCTCCTTTCACTCCATCTATGTACATAAAAAACCTCATCCGTTGAACAAAACGAATCATTCTTCATTTGTTCTATTAACCGCAAAAGCCAAACTGAAAAAGTCTGAATGGACTTTGTCGGTTTGGCTTTTGTCGGTACTTCGGCTTGTTAGATCAAGCTCATCTTGTCGCGGCGTCCCGGGGACTTGCGCTTCTCGATAAGACGGTTCAGCGCGTCGATATAAGCACGTGCGCTTGCTTCAAGGATGTCCGTGCTAAGACCGCGGCCTTGCGCGGAAATATCGTCCTGCTTCAGCACCACGTGAACCTCGCCTTGCGCATCCTTGCCTTGCGATACGGATTTGATGGAATAATCCTCAAGCTCGACCGCTTCAGCCGTTACTTTATCAATCGCGTTGTAGATCGCATCCACGGAGCCGTTGCCGATTGCGACTTCTTCGCGCGTCTCGCTCTCCGCCGTACGGATGCGAACCGAAGCGCTTGGCGTCGATTGGTTGCCGTAGCTGACTTGAATCGCTTCAAGCGTATAAACTTCCGGCGTATCGACCAGCTTCTCTTCCAAGAAGGCACGGATATCTTCATCCGTAACATGCTTCTTGCGGTCAGCCAAATCCTTGAACTTCGCGAAAGCAACGTTTACCGCTTCTTCATCCAGCTCGTAGCCGAGGTCGATCAGCTTCTCGCGGAACGCATGGCGTCCGGAATGCTTGCCAAGAACAAGCTTCGAATCGCGAAGACCGATCGTTTCCGGAGAAATAATCTCGTAAGTCGTTTTCTCCTTCAGCATGCCGTCCTGGTGAATGCCGGACTCATGAGCAAATGCATTGGCGCCAACAATCGCTTTGTTGCCAGGGATGACCATACCGGTCAGCTTGCTGACAAGGCGGCTTGTTCTAGCGATTTCTTGCAGATTCAGGCCTGTTTTTGCGCCAAAATAATCGAAACGCGTCTCGAGCGCCAGCGCCACTTCCTCAAGCGCCGTGTTACCCGCACGTTCGCCGATGCCGTTGATCGTACCCTCGATCTGGTCGGCGCCGTTCAGGATAGCCGCGAGAGCGTTAGCCGTTGCCATGCCGAGATCGTCATGGCAGTGAGCGCTAAGCTGAATTTTTTCGATATTTGGCACATTTTCCTTCACCGTCTTGAAGATGTTGCCGTATTCAAGCGGATTCAGGTAACCAACCGTGTCCGGCAGATTCACGACGGAAGCGCCCGCGCGAATCGCCATATCCGTCATCTGGCATATGAAATCCAGTTCGGTACGTCCCGCATCCTCAAGCGAGAATTCAATCTTGCTGAAATACTTTTTCGCGTAAGTGATCGCACGTTCAGCCGTTTCCAGCACCTGCTCCTTCTCCATCCGAAGCTTATGCTTGCGGTGAATCGGGCTTGTTGCAAGGAAAACGTGAATGGATGGATCCTGCGCGCCTTTCAGCGCCTCGCGTACCGCGTCGATGTCCTGTTCGCGGGAGCGTGACAAGCCAATAATCGTAGCATTCTTAACTGCGCTCGCAACCGCGTTAACTGCCGCGAGGTCCCCCGGGGAAGCCGCTGGGAAGCCTGCTTCAATCCGGTCAACGCCAAGCTTCTCAAGCTGAAGCGCGATCTCAACCTTTTCCTTCGTATTCAGGTTAACACCGGGAGACTGCTCTCCATCGCGAAGCGTCGTGTCAAAAATATAAATTTTTCGCATTTGTGCCTTACACCTCCGGGAACAGAATCATCCCGGCCGCACAGAGCGCGTGGCAGGCAGGTTGGACCCTCACCTACGCGCACTCCGGCGAACCGGGATAATTTATCTGCGGGTTATGATTTTATTACTTCTTGATCCAGTGCATCAGTTCGCGCAGCTGTTTACCAGTTTGCTCGATTGGATGAGCAGCCTCGTTACGGCGAGTAGCTGTCAGCATAGCACGGTTCGATTGGTTTTCAAGGATGAAGTCGCGAGCGAAGCGGCCGGATTGGATGTCTTCAAGAACGCGTTTCATTTCTTTCTTCGTTTCTTCAGTAACGATGCGAGGACCAGTTACATAGTCGCCGTATTCAGCTGTGTTGGAGATCGAGTCGCGCATTGTAGCCAGACCGCCTTCATACATCAGGTCAACGATCAGCTTCAGCTCGTGCAAGCACTCGAAGTAAGCCATTTCCGGAGCGTAGCCAGCTTCAACCAGAGTTTCGAAGCCTGCTTTAACGAGCGCGGAAGCGCCGCCGCACAGTACAGCTTGCTCACCGAACAAGTCTGTTTCTGTTTCTTCTTTGAAGGAAGTTTCGATAACGCCTGCACGAGTACAGCCGATACCTTTTGCATAAGCAAGGCCAATTGCTTTCGCGTTGCCGGAAGCATCTTGGTGGATTGCGATCAGACCAGGAACGCCGAAGCCCTCTTGGTATGTACGGCGAACCATATGACCAGGGGATTTAGGAGCTACCAGGAATACGTCTGTGTCTTTGCTAGGCACGATTTGTCCGTAGTGAATGTTGAAGCCGTGGGAGAACATCAGAGCCGCGCCTTTTTTCAGGTTTGGTTCGATTTCTTCCGCGTATACTTTCGCTTGGGTTTCGTCAGGGAGCAAAATTTGAACAACGTCAGCAACTTTAGTCGCTTCAGCTACAGTCAACACTTCGAAACCGTCTTTTTTAGCAACGTCTGCGGATTTACCCGGACGAAGGCCGATAACGACTTTCAGGCCGCTGTCGCGAAGGTTTTGCGCTTGCGCGTGGCCTTGGCTGCCGTAACCGATAACTGCGATTGTCTTACCTTGAAGCACGCTTTGATCCGCGTCTTTTTCATAATACAATGTAACTGCCATTTTAATGATTGCCTCCTTTAATTTAACCCTTTTGAACGGGTGTTTAAGCGGAGAATGGACGATATAAATTCTCCCCTTAAACTCCCGTTCAAAACGGGACATTCCTATTTTTTTGCAAAAGCTGATATTAACGTACGTTACCGCGGTTAAGCGCTGTTACGCCAGTACGGGAAAGCTCGCGGATGCCATAAGGCTTCAGAAGCTCTACCATGGCATCGATTTTTTCGGTATCGCCAATAACTTGTACGATAAGCGAATGAGTGCCGATATCGACTACCGCTGCGCGGAAGGTGTCTACTACGCCCAGAATTTCGGGACGGGCCGAAGGCTCCGCGCTTACTTTGATAAGCGCCAGCTCGCGGGAAACCATCGGATTCGAGCTCAGATCAATAACTTTGATCACATCAATCAACTTGTACAGCTGCTTTGTGATTTGCTCGAGCGTATGGTCATCGCCAGTCGTGACGATAACCATACGGGACAAGCCCTGCTCTTCGCTTGCACCTACGGTAATGCTCTCAATATTGAAGCCGCGGCGTCCGAACAAGCCGGATACGCGCTGCAGAACGCCGGGCTGATCGTTGACAATGACTGCGATCGTGTGCTTTTTCATTCTGCATCCCCCATGATCATCTGATCGATCGTGCTACCCTGCGCTACCATCGGGTATACATTCTCGTCTCTGCGAACAACAAACTCGACAACCGCAGGGCCCGGATGGCGAAGCGCCTCTTCCCATACAGCTTTCGCTTCTTCCTTGTTCGAAGCGCGGAAGCCTTTCACGCCGTAAGCTTCGGCCAGCTTAACGAAGTCGGGGCTGCCTGCCAGATCGATATGGCTGAAGCGGTTTTCGTGGATCAGTTCCTGCCATTGACGAACCATGCCCAACACCTGGTTGTTCAGGATAACAACTTTAACCGGAATGTTGTTGATGGCGCAAATCGCAAGCTCTTGCGCGCACATTTGCATGCCGCCGTCACCGTTGATCGATACAACGGTACGATCCGGATTCGCCATTTGGGCGCCAATCGCGGACGGGAAGCCGAAGCCCATTGTGCCGAGACCGCCGGAGGTTACCCAGGAGCGCGGTTTGTTGAATTTATAATATTGCGCAGCCCACATCTGATGCTGGCCTACGTCCGTTGTTACGATAGCATCGCCGTTTGTTGTTTCGTGGATCATTTCCACAACCCATTGCGGCTTAAGCTCAACGTCCGAATCCTTGTAGCTGAACGGATATTGCGCTTTCGATTCTTGGATCTGCTGGCGCCAAGCATCTGCCTTGTCCGCCCGTTTCGCAAGCTGGTTAACCTGCTGCAGAACCGTTTTTACGTCGCCTACGATTGGAATATCGGTCGGAACGTTCTTGCCGATCTCCGCCGGATCAATATCGATGTGAACGATTTTCGCGAGCGGCGCGAAGCCGGCCAGCTTGCCCGTTACGCGGTCATCGAAGCGCGCTCCGATATTAATGAGAAGATCCGCAGCCTGAATCGATTTGTTTGCGGTATACGTACCGTGCATACCCGGCATGCCGAGCCACAAATCGTTGCCGCTTGGGAAGCCCCCGAGGCCAAGCAATGTCGTTGTGATCGGAATCTCTGTCTTCGTTACGAATTCCAGCAATTCCTCATGCGCCCCGGAGTATACAACCCCGCCGCCGGCAAGAATGAGCGGACGCTCGGACGCTTCGATCGCCTTGATCAATTTGTCGACTTGCAGCTTGTTTGGCGAAATCGTTGGATTGTAACCGCGGATATTCACTTCCGTTACCGGCTTGAACAACGTTTTTGCCGCCGATACGTCCTTCGGAATATCGATCAGTACCGGACCTTTACGGCCAGTGTTTGCGATATGGAAGGCTTCATGGATGATGCGGGGAAGATCCTCAACATCGCGGACCATGTAGCTGTGCTTCGTGATTGGCATTGTAATACCCGTAATGTCCGCCTCTTGGAAGGCATCTGTACCGATTAGGGACGAGATAACGTTACCTGTAATAACAACGAGTGGTACAGAGTCCATATAAGCCGTCGCAATCCCCGTTACGAGGTTGGTTGCGCCCGGACCGGATGTTGCGATGCATACGCCAACATTGCCGCTTGCGCGCGCATAGCCGTCCGCTGCGTGAATCGCGCCTTGTTCATGTCTTGTGAGAACATGGTTGAAATCGGAGAACCCGTGCATCGCATCGTAAATGTACAATACGGCACCGCCCGGATAACCAAACACGCAATCGACGCCTTCCAGCACCAAACTGCGGAGTAATATTTCAGAACCGGAAATTACTTCAGGCTTTCTCATCCGTTCCATAACTTCTTCTTTTGACTTCAGCGTTACACTTTGCGTGACCATTAGTCATCCTCCTCTCGAAAACAACAAAAAAACCTTTCGTTCCTCCAGCTTCATGCAGCGAAGCCTGAGGGACGAAAGGTTATATCTTCCGTGGTACCACCCAAATTCGTTATACATCTTGCGATGTACAACCTCCATAGGTAATGAACGTGTGCGCACAAAACGCCCATACCTTTGACACAATAACGCGTGTCTTGCGATTTTCCCTAATAACCAACATTGACAGTGTTGCTTTTCAGGAAAACAGCTCCGAGGTGAGCTCGTAGAAAAGGGGTTTTGGCGATGGTTGCAGCTAATCCATCCGCTCTCTGAGCAAAAGAGCCCTTAACACTTCGTCCTCATCATTGCCGATTACATATGCTTGGATAAGATTTTCTTTATTATATGCCTTGCACATCTGTTCGTCAAGCTAAAGTGCCTAACAATTTGAAAAATTGTGTGAGGCATATTTCGCCAGCCGATCATACAATAACATAGCCCATTTTCGGCAATTTCATTCGGTCAGGAAGGGATCGTTGATGATACGAGCACGTAATCCCAAAACGGACGATAAGGAAATCTTCCGCCTTATACAGGCCGAGCTTATTCCAATGTCGCATACGGCGCATCCTCTGGATGCCCAGACGATACGGGATCTTCCCGTTCGCTTCCGCCGGGGTGTCACTTATGTAGCCGCAGAAGGAAAAACCAGCAAGCCTTATGGCTTTATCCGCTTCGAGATTACAGGGGAAATCCTGTACTTGGATATGCTTGTAATCCATCCGGATCACCGCAACCGGCAATGGGGCCGGAAGCTGCTGCTTGCCGCTGAAGCTTACGGCTTAACCAAAAACTGCAAAGTATCCCGGCTTTTCGTGGACGACATCAATACCAAGGCCCAAAATCTGTACAGCCGCCTTGGCTATCAGCCCACCCAGTATTATCCGGAGCTTCGCTGTTATGAGATGATTAAGCCGCTTGCTTCCTCATCTTATCCTAACTATTAATAGAATCCGCCGCCGTACGGGCCGCCGCCATAACCGCCATTGTATCCGCCGCCATAGCCACCGCCATAGCCGCCACCGTATCCGCCGCCATAGCCACCGCCGCCACAGCCGCCGCCGCATCCAAAGTTGCCGCATCCGCAGCCACCGCCGCCGCCCCAGAACCCAAGCGTGCCGATCGCCAGCAGATCAAACAATACAAGCGGCAAAATAGCTTTCGTTCGAACGACTTTCCCCTTTTCATTTTTCAGAGGTGCTAATACGAGCTTGTTTTGCCGCAGTTCCACAAGCTTGCCCGTAACGACAGAGCCGTCTTTGCGAACCGCATAAATGGGTTTGCCGATCAGCTTCTTTACTTGCGCTTTTGAAACTTTGCTCACTTTGCTCATGAGTATCCCTCCCTTCCCGTTATTCTACAGATTATTCAGATGTCGGCGCGGCTGCCTGTTTATTTGTCCTTGCTTAACGGATTGAAGCAGAAATCTATTTGATCTATAATTTAGGAATAGATATCATCCAGGGATGAAGAACACCCCGATTTCAGCACTCTTGCTCGTGCTGTGATCGGGGTGTTCTATTTTCCGGAAAGGAAGACTGTGATAGAGATGAGATACGAATTAGCGCGTTTTATCGAATCGTTCGAGCACGAAGCGGCGGCAAAGGGTCAATACCGCAGCAAGCTGGGCAGAATGGAGCTGATATTCCTGGAACAGGTTTGGGGACCTGCTTTTCAATTTCAGTACGAAGGTCTTAAAGCGGAATACCCCTTCCGCGATTTCAAAGGCGGGCAGCGGTTTGTCGACTTTGTTTATGTGCGTAACGGTATCCGCTTAGCGATTGAGATTGACGGATTTACAACGCACGCCCGCGATCTGACTCCAGGCGAATTTAATGACCATTTATCCAGGCAGAACGATCTGATACTCTCCGGTTGGCTGGTGCTCCGTTTCTCCGCCTGGCAGGTTGAGCATCAACCCGAGCGCTGCCAGCGTGCCGTCATGCAGGCGATCGGGTACTGGTGGTCGCGGAATTACGCTTCGGACAGCGGTAATCCGAATCAGCTTCAGGACATCAAGAAGAGCTTGATCATGCAAATCGCTCTCCGGCAGGATGGCAGGATCAAGCCGGACGATGTAGCGAAGCAGTTCCAGGTCACCGGACGCACCGCAGTCAATTGGCTCCATAGGCTGCGCGACGAAGGCATCCTCGAAAGTGATCCTAACGCAAAGCGAGTATCGGTTTACCGACTGGCAGGCTACATATCTTGAGGTCATGCTTTTGTAAGTTTACTTGGAAACCCTGCCGTTGGTTGAAAAAGGTATATGCCTAACTTTCTTGCTGGGTCGCTGGGTAATAAATTTCCTTATATCCTGTCGGTTTTTCCTTCGACCATTGGGGGGATCCAGAATTCTTCCTCCAACCGCTGCCTTAAGTCATTTATTTCTTAATACGGAAACTCGTTTCCGCTGTTCATGCAAAAAGTAAATAAGATGCGGGCTATTGGCCAGATACCCTTCATATAAGGAAATTTATTTCCTTATTAGCGAAGTCATTGCATTAAGACATCGCTGGATGGTGGTATCCGTACTCTTACGCTTAGATTGGTATACGCCTAGCTTTGTGCTGGGTCACTGGGTAATAAGTTTCCTTATTTCCTGTCATTTTTTCCTTCGACCATTGGGGGGATCCAGAATTCTTCCTCAAACCGGTGCGTTAAGTCATTTTTTTCTTAATACGGAAACTGGTTTCCGCTGTTCATGCAAAAAGTAAATAAGATGCGGGCTGTTGGCCAGATACCCTCCGTATAAGGAAATTTATTTCCTTATTAGCGAAGTCATTGCATTAAGACATCGCAGGATGGTGGTATCCGTACTCTTACGCTTAGATTGGTATACGCCTAGCTTTGTGCTGGGTCGCTGGGTAATAAGTTTCCTTATATCCTGCCGTTTTTTCCTTCGACCATTGGGGGGATCCAGAATTCTTCCTCCGACCGGTGCCTTAAGTCATTTATTTCTTAATACGGAAACTGGTTTCCGCTGTTCATGCAAAAAGTAAATAAGATGCGGGCTGTTGGCCAGATACCCTCCATATAAGGAAATTTATTTCCTTATTAGCGAAGTCATTGCATTAAGACATCGCTGGATGGTGGTATCCGTACTCTTACGCTTAGATTGGTATACGCCTAGCTTTGTGCTGGGTCGCTGGGTAATAAACTTCCTTATATCCTGTCGTTTTTTCCTTCGACCATTGGGGGGATTCAGAATTCTTCCTCCAACCGGCTGCCTTAAGTCATTTATTTCTTAATACGGAAACTCGTTTCCGCTGTTCATGCAAAAAGTAAATAAGATGCGGGCTGTTGGCCAGATACCCTCCATATAAGGAAATTCACTTCCTTATTAGCGAAAATACTGGACCAACCAAGGGATACTAGCAAGCACCGCTAGGCGGGAGCCGGTGGGGCAAGCAGCGATGGGTTCGCGAGTCCGCGGCGAAGCACCGCTAGGCGGAAGTCGGTGGGGCAAGCAGCGATGGGCTCGCGAGTCTGCTGCGAAGCACCGCTAGGCGGGAGCCGGTGGAGGAGCAGCGATGGGTTCGCGAGTCCGCGGCGAAGCACCGCTAGGCGGAAGTCGGTGGGGCAAGCAGCGATGGGCTCGCGAGTCCGCGGTGGAAGCACCGCTAGGGCTGGCCAAGACGTGCGGGCAGCAAAAATTAAGCGGTGCAAGATAACCCTGCACCGCTACTTTCTAAATATAGAACAACAGCTTCGACTCCGCAGGCTCCAGCTGAACCACATGCTCGGAGGCGCCCGGCTTCAGGCTGTATGATTCCCCGCTCCACAGATCGAGGACCGTCAGGCCCTTCGCGCCGTCGATGCCAACGCGGGAGAGCTCAATCGTCTTCGACTTCCCGTTCTCCCCGTCAAAGTTGAAGACGGCCACCCAAGTACCGCCATCTCCAGCCAGCGAGTACAGATCCTCGCCGCCCATCCCGCTTCGGCCTTCGGCCGGGCGGAAGGACTCGCCGCGCCTTGCCAGCGCCATGACTTCCCGGTTGGTCATCCAGGCTTTAGCCCGTTCAGCCGCTTCCTCCATCCGGTAATCATCGCCAAGCAGCAGCGAAGTACCGGAGATAACGCCGGAGTTCAGGCGGCTGCGGCCTTCATGCTCCGTTGTTGCCCGCTGATTGTCGCTTTTGAACAGGACGATATGGTCCGGATCATTAAAGCGGTATAGATTGTCGCTGATCCACCAGCCGTACGTCAGCGCGTTAAGCATATATTCCGTATCGCTAATCATGCCGAAGGCATCGCAGGATACGCGTCTGCTATGCGCGTAACCGTGCGGGAACAGCGGCGCAATCGACAGATTAATCAAGAACGGACGGCCAAGCTTCTCCGGGCTTAACGCTTCCGCGATTGCCGCCATGCCGTAGTTATACGCCTGGATGCCGGTCCGTACGGAAGCATCGTAATGGACGCCTTCCATTGCGCCATGCGCCAGGAAGTCCATCTTCAAGTAGTCAAAGCCTGCAGCCACCACATCATCAAGCTTGCGCATAATGCGCGCAATCGCTTCAGGATGCGTAGGATCGATCGGGAAAGCGCCGTCCAGCTTCGGAAGCGGATTGCCGGCCCCGTCCTTCAGCAAAATTTCCCGGTACAGAACCGTACCGTTTGTGCCTTCCACCGGCGTATCCGGGTTGCTGCCCCAGAACGCAAACGGCGTGTAGTACGTTCCCGGCTTCTGGCCGTTAGCCTTCACCCGGCGTACCGCATCTTCAAGCTCGCCTTCCTTCAGATTGTCCGAAAAAGCGTCGAAGTTAACGTACAGGCTGCCTTCCTGATCGGCGAACCCGTTTTGCTGCAGCTCTTTCGCGAAGAAATCGGAAGTATGCGTATACACGTCGTAGTCCAGCTTCGTCATAACGGCCGACCAGCTGTTCCAGCCCATCGGAACGCCTCCGTTCCAGGAAAGCGCAGGCCGAATAACCGCATTGGCCTTGCCGTAGGCTTCCATGCCTTCGCGGTAATCGTCGTAAGCGCCTACAAGTATCGTTGGCGAGACAATGGAGGTGCCGCGGAGCGAGCCATGCGGAACCGTATCGCGAGTCTGCAGATCCGAGACGCCGGAGATTACCCGCAGGCGGCCAATGGCTTCGGTGAATGTGCCTTCCACGTCAACGGCCGTTTTCCAGGTATCATGGGTAACCGAGCCAATCACGAAGCCGCGGCGCGATTCGGCGCGGTAGACAGCCGTTACTTCATAGCTGCGGATGCTGGACGGATTGGCGTGAGAACCAAAACGCACCCATTTGTCGTTATCGAACGGAATAAACAGCGAGCGGATTTCTTCCTTCGAGCCGTCGCCGAAATCAAGCACGCCATTGTCATTCAGATAGGAGGCAAAAGGCGTTAACTCATTGGTTTCCCACTCCTGCGAGTCTGCCGCCTCAAGCTCTATCAAAGCGTAAGGCAGACCTTGATACAGGCGGATATGCTGCTTCAACGAAGGCATGCCCGGCTGGGTATGCTCAATGCAGAAACGAATCCCTTTGCCAAAGCCGTCCTCCACCTCTTGCACCGAGCTTTGCCGAACCTCATGTCCAGCGTACCAGGTAGAACGGGCAACAGCTCCGCCAACGCGCGCTTCCGCGTAAAAGCCCGTCATCGTCTGGCCGCTATTCCAAGCAAGCGACAGCGTGCCGTCTTCCGTATTTGCCGTTACTTTCAGCAGCCCGTTATCCGCCGCAAACATTCCCGAAGCCTGCTCCAGCTTGAATTGTCCCATCTCCGTCGTCATCATTTCTTCGCTCCCATTCTTTCATAGATTTATAGCCTCTAAATGACTATGGAAGGAAAAAGGCCAGCACAGCTGGCCTCCCCTTCTACTTCCTATTCGAATGTATAATCTTGATTAGTTCCAAAGTTGTTTGCGGGCTTCGTAATTCGATGTGTAGACCGCTTCAACTTTTTCGTCGCCTGCAGCTTTCATATCCGATAGCATTTTGTCAAAAATCGAGCTTGCTTCTTCCGCCGTAGGCGCCATAATCGCTTTTGTGATCGCCTGTTTCGTAATATCGCTGATCTTTTGCTCGGACAGAGCTTCCGGCGTGCCGCCCTGCGGGCTTATTCCATCGTAAATCGCGGTATCGAATACGCTGTCCGACAGGTTTTTGATCGCCATTTGGTCGATCGGCGAACGCTCATAACGGCCTGGAAGGTCATAAGGCGTACCGTCTTTGCCAGGACCGTTCTTGATGAACCAAGTCCATTTGCGGATACCCGTTTCTTTCGTATAAGCAGCCCAGTCGTCTTTGAATGCTTGCAGGGTTTCCGGACGCGGCACATGCTTGCCGTCCTTCATATCCCAGTGCGTGCCTTCAATCCCCCACATGAGCAGGTATTGGCCTTCTTCGCTTGCGAGGAAGTTAATGAACTGCATCGTGCGTTCCGGATTTTTGTTCTTCTTCGTGATCGCAATCGCATCCCAGCCAAGCGAGCTGCGGCCTCCGTAAGTTGTTTTCGCAGGATCTACGCCGTCTGCAACCACTTTGTACGCGAACAGCTGCGATTCATCGCCCTTATCCTTTTTGAGGATGGTGTTGGAGTTGCCAAGATCCCAATAAGCGCCTGTCGAGGAGAAAATGGTGCCCGTAGCGATCTTTTGCTCCCACACTTGGCGTTTGTTGATTGCCCATTCCTTATCCATCAAGCCGGAACGGTACAGATCATTCATGTACAGAATCATATCCTTGTACTTCGGATCCTTCACGTCGTATTGCAGCTTGCCGTCATGCTCGTAATAAGGCATCAGGCCAAACATCCCTTTGAACGTGCCCAGCGTTCCGCCCCAATTCTCGCCGTCCATCGTCAGAGCGATGGTATCCTTGCCGTCCATTTGCGGATATTTCGCTTTGAAGTCGGTCAGAAGCTGCTTGAATTCGCTTTGCGTAAACGGCACGCCGCCGTCCGCTTTATCCGGAGCAAGCTCCTTCACGATGTCTTTGCGCATGTTGAAGCCGAACACCGGCTCATGCTCAAGACCGTACCAGTTGGACAGGTAGTAGTTCTTGCCGTCTTTGTAACGCGTTTTATTTAATACGTCACCGTACATCTCTTTCACGTCCGGACCGTACTTCTCGATGAGATCGTCCAGCGGGATAATCGACCCCGCTTCCGTATATTTCGCTACCAGGTCGCTGGAGCGGTCGAACATGATCATGTCGGGCAAATCGTCGCTCGCGAGCATCAGGTTCAGCTTTTCCGTCGGGTTGCCCGTCGGCTGCTGAATCTCGATCGTTACGCCGGTACGCTTTGTAATCTCTTTGGCGATGGCATTGTCGAACTTGTCGCCAGTATTTTTATCAAAGAAGGTAATCGTAATCGGATCCGTGCTTGGATCCTTTGTTGCACTGTCATTGGTGCCGGTATTCGCCGATCCCGCATTCGAGTTGCTGCTTGGCTTATCCGATGAATTCGAAGAACAAGCGGAAATCAAGGAAACCGACATAACGGCCGTAAGCAAAGACAGCATCCATTTTTTCGAGTTCATACTGTAATCCCCCTATGATTGAACTTGGACTAATAATAGCATTGGCAAGCTGCCAGGGCATCCCCGGCCGGAACACACCCCCTTACAAGTAATCTGGTCCAGCTAAGCCGGGCAGATTAGCTTTTAACCGCGCCCAGCGTCATGCCTTTAACGAAATATTTTTGCAGGAACGGATACACCATAATAATAGGAAGCGTTGCAACCATAGTCGCCGCCATCCGGATCGTATCCGGCGATACCTGCATGCGTTTCGCCGAATTCGCCATCGCTTGCGCATCGCCAACCATGGAACCGGTCTGGTACTGGTTGAGGATTTTGACAAGCACGGCCTGCAGCGTCTTCAAATCCGGGTTATACGTAAACACGTACGAGTCAAACCAGGAATTCCAGTGGCTGATCGCCGTAAACAGGCCAATCGTTGCGAGTACCGGCGTTGTCAGCGGCAGGATGATGCGGAAGAAAATCTGGAGATAATTCGCTCCGTCCATCTTTGCCGACTCATCCAGCTCTTGCGGCAGCCCCTGCATAAACGTCCGGACGATGATCATATAGAACACGTTCATTAAGCCCGGCACGATAAACACCATAAAGCTGTCGATCAGATGATAGCTTTTGAGTACCATGTAGTACGGAATAAGACCGCCGCCGAAATACATCGTAAAGACGAAGTATAACGTCCAGAATCGGTTGGCAACAAGCTCCTTCTTGCTGAGCGCAAACGCCAGCATGCTGATAGTGAGGACCGCGAGCGGCGTTCCGATGACGGTTCGCAGCAACGTAACCCGAATGGCCGTCCAGATCTCGCTGTCGCCGAGTATCTGCTCATAGCTTTTCAGACTGAATTCTCTCGGCCATAGATACAAATGCCCTCTAAGAGTATCCTCCGCGCTGTTTAACGAAATAATGAAGATGTTCCAGAAAGGATAGAAGGTAACAACAAATATCGCAACGATAAAGGCGTAAACGGCAGCCATAAACAGAAAATCTTTTTTGTCTTTCACCATAGCGTGTTCTCCTCTTTGCGTTATTGTTCTAGAACAGCGACTGCTGTTCCATTCTTTTAGCCATCTGATTCACGCTAATGACAAGGACGAAAGCCACGAGCGATTTGAACAACCCGACGGCAGCACCGTAGGAGAACATCCCGTTTTGCAAGCCGTACTTGTAAGTGTAAGTATCGATAACTTCCGAGTACTCCATAACCGTATTGTTCTGGAGCAGGTACTGCTGGTCGAAGCCTGCGTTCAAAATACCGCCAACCGCGAGAATCGCCAGAATGATAATAGTCGGCCGGATGGAAGGCAGCGTGATATGAAGCATTTGCTTCAGGCGGCTCGCGCCGTCGACCTTCGCCACTTCATACAGTTCGGGGTTAATCGCCGAAATCGCAGCCAGATACATGATGGCGTTAAAGCCCATATCCTTCCAGGCATTCGAGAAGGCGATAATCCACCAGAACAAGTGGCCCTTCTGCATGAACTGGATCGGTTCGTCTACGATATGAAGCCCGGTCAGAATGTTATTGATGACACCGCCCGACGATAGCATCGTAATGATAATGTTTGCGGCGATAACCCAGGAAATAAAATGCGGCATGTAGGAGACGGTCTGGAACGTGCGTTTGAACCAGCCGTTCCGCAGCTCATTGATCATAAGCGCCAGAATGATCGGCATCGGGAATCCGAACAGCAGCGAGAGGAAGCTTTGCGCCAGCGTATTGCGCATAATTCGTACGAAATCGCCGTTGGTGAAGAAATAATTAAACCATTGCCCGCCTACAAACTCCGTCGTAAAAAATTGTTTGAAGAACGTTCCCCCGCCTGGCTGATAATTGATGAAAGCCATATATAACCCGAACATCGGCACATAGGAGAACATCAGAGTCAGGATAATGGCGGGGAGCATCAGTACGTAAAGGAGCCGCTGTTCCTTGAGCCTCGCCAGCAGACCGCCTTTGTTTCTCTTGACGGCAAGCGCTCCGGTGCTTTGTGGATGCGCTTTCGTTTGCATGTTCATCGTGTTGCCCTCCCGTAAATATAGTTTCCGTTTGCATCGCTTTATGGACTTAATTATAGCCCCGCATTTGAACCGTTCTATATTAAGATCTACCGATTCATGCTCCAAACCCACACACTTCCGCCTCTTCCATTGTTGAATAACGGCATACCCGTTAAACTAGAATCATCGTACAGCATAAGGTTTTACTTCTATTGAAAAAAGGCGGTGCCGACATGTATACAGTACTTCTGGTTGACGATGAAGCGATTGAGCTGGAGACTATGGAGCATTACGTTCCTTGGGAGCAGGCCGGCATTCAGGTCATTGGGACAGCACGCAACGGGAAGGAAGCGCTGGCTAAGCTTACCGAGCTGAAACCGGATATCATTGTCACGGATGTGCGCATGCCGATTATGGACGGGCTGGAGTTCGGAAGGCGCGCGAAGCAAATCGACAAAAGCGTCAAAATCATCTATTTAAGCGGACATAACGAATTCCAATATATCAAGTCCGCTCTTAATATCGAAGCAGCCGGCTATTTGCTGAAGCCGATCGATATGGAGGAGCTGCTTCTGCTCCTTGCGAAAGTGAAGAAAAAATTCGAAGAGGAACAGATGGCGAGCGAAGGCGGCGGCTGGCAGCTCGAGAGGCTGCTGCTGCGCATCGTCCGTGAGCCTTCCCCGGAGCGCCGGATGGAGTGGATCCGGCAATGGGAGAACAGAGCTTCCGGCTTTCTCTCGCACCAAGCTTTTGGCGCCGCTTACATGACGGTGGAGTCTCCCGCGTTTCCAACCGGCGGATTAGACGGAGAACAGGCGCAGCCGTCCTCTTCCTCCATCTTGACCGCGGATGCCGCGGAAGCAGCCCGCGCTTTGCTGCGGTGGAGATTGGATGCCGCTATTGTGCTTGAGACCGGACCAAGCACGCTGTTTGTCCTCTTTCAAGGAAAACCCCAGCAGTGGGAGACGGCTTATTGGGAGCTGCTGCGGGAAGAGCTGCTGGCCGCGACTTCGGAAGGAGAAGCCTTCGCAACCATCGGCCTGTCAGGCCCATACAAAGGATTTCATCTGTTGAAAGAGGCGTTCGAAGAATCGCAGCGACTTAATGAAGAGAAGCTATACCGTCAAGCCGGCTCCGTTATCCGCGGCGGTACCGGCGAAAATGTGAAGCAGACCGATATCTCGGTCGACGCGACTTCGGCTTCGCTTATTTCGGCCGTGCAAGCCGGCGATGCCGAGCGGGCGGACCAATTGCTGGACGACTGGTTTTCCGGCATGCGCCAGGAACGAATCGAGCGGAACTATGCCGTCCGGGCCGTTATTCAGCTGCTGTCCGCTTTGGAGCAGCATTTCGCTTCTCTTATGGTAGGGCCGCTTCGCGATCAGCTGCTCGCCGACCATTGGAAGGAGCTGTCGTCGCTTCCGACAATTGCCCATTATCACGCTTACGCGCTTCGTTTCTGCAGAGAGCTGCTAAAAGCCGCAGCCGAGCGCGACCTTGACCGCCATCAGTCGGTTGCGGAGCAGATTATGAAGCTGATTGCCGAGCGTTATCATCTGCCCCTTACGGTGGAGGATATCGCCAAGGAGGTTTACCTGTCGCCGAATTACGTGCGCACCATCTTCAAGGAAAAGACGGGCGAGACGATCCTGGATTATTTGACCCGAATCCGCATGAATCATGCGGCGGAGCTGCTGAAGGACCGGTCTCTCAAGGTACGCGATATCGCGCACCGGGTCAGCTACGAGAATGTTTCCTATTTCTGCTCGGTATTCCAGAAGCACAAGGGCAGCACGCCTAACGAATACCGTAAACTGCAACTTTAGGCTGGAGTGGTCTTAAATCATGAGGAAGCTGGCAGGATGGCTGATTAATCCGTTTTATAATTGGCGGCTTCGCGAGAAGCTGTTCGTCATGTTTTTGCTTGGGGGTATTCTCCCCCTGCTCTTTTTCGTTCAATATTCGTACGAGACGATTCGCAGCGAGCTTTCTTCGCAGATGATCGCCAATACGAACTCAACGGTCGCGCAAATCAATTCCAACTTGGAAAACAAGCTGGACACGTACACGAAGCTATCGGCAACGCTGTATCTGGACTCCAACATGCGCGCCTATCTGACTAACGACTATTCGAAAGATCCGTCGCTGTTCGTAGATGCTTACAAATACATCAACAACTCGTTCGTTAACATGCTGACGACAAACCCGGATATCGAATCGATGAGCATCTATATTAACAACGAGACGCTGCCTACGGACGGCATGTACATCAAACCCATGGATCAGAAATTCCGCAGCTCGCTTGCTTATAAATCGCTCAGCGGCAGCTTCGGGGACGTAAGGTTTGTCACATCCCCTCCCGAGCCCGACAAGCCTCCGATGTTCACGCTGACGCGGCTGCTAAACATAAGCAGCATGAACAATCCGTACGGCGTATTAACCATTAATATTCTGGAATCCGATATTTTCCGGCTGATGGAGAAGGAAACAAGCGACAAGACGGTGCTGATCATTAATGAAGACGGCATCGTGATGTCCGCCAAGGACAAAAGCCTCCTGAATCAGCCGATTGACCTGCCGGACCCGTTTCCCGAGGAGAAAAACGGCCGGTTCGACAGTACTTATAAAGACGAGAAGGTGCTGGTCGTGTACAACACGACCAAATACGGCTGGAAAAGCGTATCGCTCATTCCTTACAGCAGTTTCTTGTCCAAGGCTCATTTGACGGCAAAAAGAATACTGACTTACGCGTTGGTCAGCCTTGGCCTTATGGCTATCCTGATTTACGTCACCGCACGGCTGTTCACCAAACGGATGGAGAAGCTTGTTGGCATGATCCGCCGAATCGAGCGGGAAGACTTCGAGCTCATCGACATCCGGCCGCTTGGACGGGATGAGATCGGTCAAATCGGCAATGCGCTGCGAAAAATGAGCCAGCGTCTAAGCTCGCTCATCTCCGACGTCTATATGAAGGAAATCGACAAGCGGGAGGCGGAGCTTAACGTGCTGCAGGCTCAGATCAATCCGCATTTCCTGTACAATTCGCTTGCTTCGATCTCGTCGCTTGCCATCCGCAACGACGATCCGCGAATGAACAAGATGGTAACCGATTTAGCCAAGTTTTACCGGATCTCGCTGAACAAAGGCAAAAACACGCTGTCCATCCACGAGGAGATTCAGCTGACCCGTTATTACGTGTCGATCCAGCAGGTACGGTTCGCCAATCTGCTTCGGGTTCACTACGATATCGAGGAATCCGTATTGCCTTGCATGATTCTTAAGCTGACTCTTCAGCCCTTTGTGGAAAATTGCATTAATCATGCGATCTGGGATCATGAGTGCGGCATCAATATTATCATCCGGGCTTACCGCGAGGGACAAGACATCATCCTGAAGGTCATCGATGACGGCATGGGGATGAAGATGCCAAGCGGGGATCTGCCGCAAAGCGAGGATACGTTGTCGGGCTACGGCGTCCGCAACGTCGATAACCGGATTAAGCTGCTGTTTGGCGATTCGTACGGGGTATCGATATTTAGTCGCCTTGGAATCGGGACGTCGGTGACGATTCGGATTCCTGGGAAGTAAGAACCATTTTAGGTTTCACGGTAAACTACACAATTAAATGTTCTTCCGATCGCCATTGCTCGGGGATTCCTTGGAACAATTCCAATAGGATTGGAATCCCCTCACAAAAGCGACCACTTCGTTTCTCCAGAATCATTTAATTGTTCCGTTTACATCTAACCTGTCATTCAAGTTCTTACACTGCCAAGGAAAAGAATCGTCACCTTTTTTTGGGTGACGCAAAAAAAGGCTGTGCGGGGTTACCCGGCACAGCCGTTTGCTGTTAAAGACCAACCTCTCCCGCATTGGCTAGAACATCCGTGTCTACTTTTAGTTTTAGTCCACCGACAGCAGCTACGTTAGATATAGTCCAACGTTTTTTAATGCATTAGAGCTTTGGAGTTAACCTTCATTGGAGTTCATCCAACGGAATTCAGCCGTTTTTGGGCGTCAAAGTCCACTTTTGGACTTTTACGCAGGATAGAATCCAACGTACGCGCCAATTTCGGGCATTGCGTCATCATACCAGTGGACGAATTCCAACGTAACGATAGTAAGGTTGGCGCATGAGCGCGTCGCGTGTGGAGAAGGGAAACAAAGGACACCATCATAACAAAAGGCTGTGCCGGGATTTACCCCGCACAGCCTTTTAGCTTATTTCTTGATTCTGACTTTGTAGAGCTTGGATTGAGCGCCGTCGAGCTGCACCTGGAGACTGTCATTCGCTTCGACTTTGGAGTTGGTCCAAGCGTCTGTGAGCTCAACCTTTGCAGCAGCCGAGACGCCTAGAGCACGCTTCAGATCGACGGTTTTGGTTACCGCGTCGTTCGTGTAGTTAAACACGGCAAGGTAGTAGTCCTTCTTGTCCTGAAGGACAAAGATATCCGCTGCGGCGTTGCCCGTATTGCCTTCAACCGGACGGAATGCTTCGCCGAGCAGGGCAATATCGTTGACGTTTTTGTTCGTGAGCAGGGATTTCATCAGCTTTTGCGTCTCCGCGTTGCTGACGTCGTCGGAGTTCATGTAGACGGTGCCGGAAATAGCCGCGGCATTAACCCGGGTCTGAGCCGCGTTAAACGAGCCGCCTTTTGCAAGCGTCATGTAATCCGGATCGGTGTAAGAATAGATCGTGCCGTTCTGCCACCAGCCGTATGTCAGGTTGTTCAGCTGGTATTCCGTGCGGCCAAGCGAGCCGTCGACATCGCAGGAAATCCGTCTTGCGTGCGCGTATTGGCTAGGGAACATTGGCGCGATCGACGCGCTGATGAACATTTTGCCGCCCAGCGTCTTGTTGATATGAGCCATTCCTTGATTGTAGGCTTGAATACCGGTCTGCACGTTAGGATCGTAATGCTTGCCCTCGAAAGAGCCATGGGACAGAAAGTCAATCTTAATATATTCAAAGCCGTAATCCAGGAACTTATTGAAAATATACTCGATACGCTGCTTCGAGCCCGGATGCGTCGGGTCAATCGCATACGCGCCGTCTACCTTCGGAAGAATGTTGCCGTTCGCATCGCGGAGCACGATATCGCCGTACGTGTACTTGCCGTTTGTTCCCTCAACCGGCTGCGACATGTTGTCACCCCAGTAAACGAACGGACCGTAGTAAATACCGGCTTTTTGACCGTTTTTATTGATGACCTTCACCGCGTCGCGAAGCTGCTGCTCGGTCAGATTGTCCCAGTAAGAGTCCATATTGATATAGACCGTGCCTTTGTTCGTAAACGACTTTTGCAGATTTTCCTTGAAGAAGTTCGATACTTCTACGACTTTGTCATAGCTGAGCGAGCTTTCGTAAGCGCCCCAGCTGTTCCAGCCGACCGGCACGCCGGAAGGCACGCCCTTCTCGAACTTGAGCGGCGGCGCTACCGCGGCATTGGCTTCTCCGTAATTCTCCAGTCCATCGCGGTAATCCGCATAGTAACCAACCGCAATTTGCGGGGAAGTGATCGTTGTACCCGATACTTTGCCGTGCTGGATGCTGTCATGAGTGGATGTAAGCGAAGCGAAGCCGCCGTACACCTTCAATTTGTTCAGCTTGTCATTCGAGCCGCTCCAGAAAATACCGGTCTTCCATACGTCATGCGTTACCGAACCGATAACCAGTCCGATGCGGCTCGTGTTGTCATAGATCGCCGTCATTTCGGAGCTAATGTAGTTATTGTTGTTCAGAGCCGTGTTGATCGTACGCGCCTGATAACGGGACCAAGCATCGTTGTCATAAGGCGTGATCAAGACGCGGTTGTCGCCGCTCGTTCCGAGATCAACGCCGCCGCTCGCATTCACGACAAGCGGAGCCATATCGTTCGAGCTGATCGCGGAGCTGCCCGTTACCTGTTGGGATACAAGGAAGTAGGACTGATCCTCATACAGCTGGTAAATCTGTTTCATAACCGGAAGGCCCTCGCTGCGGTTCTCAACCGTAATGCGGACGCCCTTGCCATGCCCGTCCTTGATTTTCTCCACGCTGCCAAGCTTGAAGCTATGCTCGCTGTATTTACGGCTGTCCAGCAGCTGATCTTCCAGCTGAGCGCTTGCGTAAGCGCCTTTTACAAACGTTTTGCCGTTCCAGGCGTACGCAGAAAGACCCGACTCCGTATTGTAAGTGATGCTGTAGCTGCCGGATACGAAGGTTGCACCTTTCTCGTACGCAGTTACTTTGATCGAGCCGTATTTTTTCGAGTCGATCGCTTTGCCGATCTGGCCGATATTGTCTACCGGACCCGGATCCTCGCCCGGACCATCCGTGGAAGCAATCTCGATCTTGTCGATATCCGGCGACCAGCCGCCGTCATCGTTAAACGTGATCGTATTTGCCCCCGCCTTCAGCTGGGCCTCCAGCTTGAATATGCCAAGCGTGTCCCAATTCTCGGTTTTAGGCAATGCGTAGTTATCCGACGGGCCGTCGTTAACGGCAATCGATACCGGACGCGGGTCTCCCGATATGTAAGATACGCTTAGCGTGTACACGCCTGCTTTCTCCGCCATTACGTCACGGAATTGCAGGGTGGAGCCGCCCCACAGATTGCCAACCTTTTTGCCGCCCGAACAGCCGGTAGCTGCGCTGCAGCCGCTGACGGAAGCATTGCCCGTCAGAACGTTATTCACTGCTTCTGCCTCATAAGCCGTGCCCGTACCAGGCTCGCCGGAGCCGCCTTCCGACAAACGAAGCTCAATACGGTCGATGTCGGGGGAATAACCGCCCTCGTCGTCCAGACGGATCGTGTTGCTTCCCGCCTTCAGCTCAAGCTCCAGCTCGTAGACGCCAAGCGTATTCCAGTTGGTTGTCTTCGGCAAATCGTAATGATCAATCGTGCCGCCGTTTACGCTGACTCCAACCGATCTCGGATCGCCCGAAATATAATGGACCGTCATCGTATATACGCCGGCTGTATCTACCGTTACTTCGTTAAAGGTGAGCGACGAGCCGCCCCACAGCCCTCCAACGATTTGGCTGCCAGAGCAGCCGGTTGCGTCCGCGCATGCCTTGATCTCCGCCTTGCCCAATAACGTGTTGACGGGGGATTCCGCCTCAAAGGAATAACTGCCGGCACCCGCTGGGTCAGCAACAGCGGTTACCTCCTCGCCTGCCGCTTCAACCTCCCGTCCGGAAGGATTTACAGCCAATTGAAAGACCAGGACCGCTGCCAGCAGCAAAAACCATCCTTTGCCGGACCAAGCCCCAAATTTCCTCTTCATTACATCAAGCCTCCTGTTCGCATCAAAAATGGTGAAGCGCTTTCAGTTTGCTTTTTCAATGTAAAATAGAGACAGGGCTCGAACAATCCAAATATTTAACGAACCATACGACAAACCGCCAAAGTTTGGAGTAAAGCCCTTCAAAGGCCCTTCCTCTTTGGCGGTTTGGTATAGATTTATTATGCCGTTACAGCCTCAAGCAGCTTCAGCCGGCCGTCAAGCCGGTAACGCCTGCCCGCTTCCATCCGCAGATGAATCTGGCTGTCGCCGCATTTCACAACCGTCTCCAGATCCGAATAAGCGGTTATAATGGCTTCCGTCAATTGTCCGTTCTCCCAACTGACCGCCGTCTCCGCATTCCCTTTTGCCCGAAGCCCCCGGTACGAGCCGGTTGCCCAATCCGCCGGCAATGCCGGCAGCAGATGAATGGAGCCCGCATGGCTCTGCAACAGCATGTCCGCGATGGCCGCCGTACCGCCGAAATTGCCGTCAATGACGAAAATATTCGTCTCCGCGCCGGCCACGCCGGGCTTGGAGTAGGAAAGCAGATTATCGAAACAAAGCTCCCCGATCAAATGCCGGACATGCTTCACCGCCTGATTGCCGTCATGAAGCCTGGAGAAGCCGAGGGCAAACAAGGCTGCCGTAAACTCGATATCCTCCAGCTCGTCGACCAGCATTCGTCCTAGCAGCGTTTGCCGCATGGCCTGACCAAGCTCTGGCGTCTCCTCGGGCGTGATCTGGTTCCCGGGATAAACACCGTACATATGGGAGAAATGCCGGTGCTGCGGCTGTGCTTCCTCGTAATCCTCCAGCCACTCCTGCAGCTGTCCGCGTTTGCCGATTTGCAGCGGAGGCAGCAGCTCCATGGCTTCCTTGAGCTTCAGTTGCAGCTCTTCATCCACTGCAAGCAGCTCCGCCGATTCCAGCACAAAGCCGAACAAATCGCGGACAAGCATCTGATCCATCGTAGAGCCCATGGAAAGCTGCTGCTCGCCTTGCTCCTCCGTTCCCGGATAGAAGCTGTTCTCCGGCGAAGTCGACGGTCCAGTCACCAGCCAGCCGTACTTCGGATGAATAGTCATATAATCCAGGAAGAAAAGCGCCGCCTCCTTCATAACCGGGTAGGCCTGACGAGTCAAAAATTCTCGATCCCGGCTATACTCGTAATGCTCCTTCAAATGGGTAGCAATCCAGAGCCCCCCTGTTACATTCAGACCCCATGAGCGTCCCCAGCCAGGCGAGGCGAATCCCCAAGCGTTCGAAAACACATGCGCCACCCAGCCTTCGCAGCCGTAGAAATCTTCCGCGGCCGCACGCCCCGCATAAGAAAGCTGCTCGATATAATTCATAAGCGGAATATGGCATTCCGCCAGGTTGCTGATTTCAGTCGGATAATAATTCATCTCCGTGTTGACGTCCAGATGGTAATCGCAGCTCCAAGCCATGGCGTTAGCCTCGCCGTCATTCCATAACCCCTGCAGATGAAGGGGCAGACGGGAATCCGCCCGCGTGCCCGCAATCGTCAAATACCGTCCGTACTGGTAAAACAACGCGATAAGTCCGTTATCGGCCTGCTCGCCGGCTCTCAGCTTGCGGATACGCTCGTCCGTAGGCAGCAAATCATATGACTTGGATCCGCCAAGATCAAGATCAACGCGGCCATAGAGCGACCGGTAATCCGCGATATGATCCCTGAGCAGCCGCTCGACGCCTTTTGCCTCCGCCGCTTCTATCCGCTCCGCGCTTTCCGCCTTCCATGTATCATCGGTTCGACCGTAATCAGTTGCTGCTGCAAAATATAGAATAACCTCGTCGGCTTGCTCGATCGTTATCGAATCGGCTTCTCCATATACCCGTCCGCCTGTAACGACTGCCTTTAACGCGCCTTCGCTCCATACCCCGCAGGTGCCGTCGCTATGGATATCCTCCGTCGCCTGCGCGCGGAAAACGAGCTTTTCCGGCCCATCGTGACGGGCATCAAACGTGGTTGTTCTGCCCTGAATACTCAGAGTAAAAGACACGGAGCCTGCCTGATCCCCTTTAATCCGGGAGACAAGCACGCCGTCCGGATGGGATGCAAAGGTTTCCCTTCGCATGACCGCTCCGGAACCGCTTCGGTAAGAAACCGCGGCAACCGCCTTCTCCAGGTCCAGCTCGCGTACCAGCTGGCTGCCTTCATCGTTATAGCTGATCAGAACGTCGCACAAGGAAAGATTGGTGCCGAAATTTCCTTTTACGGGCTCCAGCTGCTCGCCAGCCAGCTTGTCTCCAAGCACATAGTTGCCATTGAAAAAAGCCTCGCGCATCGTCTTCAGCTTCTCCTTGGCATCCGGAGATCCGCCGAACCGCTCCGGCTTGCCTGACCAGAAGGTGATCTCCGTCATATTCCAGGTTTCTCTGCCGATGCCGCCATGCAGCACCGCGCCAAGCTGTCCGTTCCCAAGCGGCAGTCCCTGCTTCCAGCCGGCGGCTGGCTGGGTATATATCATTTTCATCCCGCTCATCCTCTCAAACTTTAGCTAATTGTCCGTTTTATTAAAGCAGGCCCTTTATCAAATCGCGCCATTATTGTAACATTGAACACAATTAACGTATTTGCCCGTCAGTCCTACAATTTGACGATTCATCCGCTAATTTTTGCCGGTCGGCATAACGGAAGATTAGGATTGCGGAAATAAAGGCAGGAGAAAAGATTGAGAATGATAAATGAATTAAAGCCTTATGTCGGAGATTCCATGCGCTATCTGTACGTAGGGGGGTGGAACGAAAAGCTGCGCGTCAGCAGCGTATACGCGTTTCACCTGTTTGTTGACGGACCTGGCGAAATGGAGGTGAACGGTAAACTCTATCCGATTGAACGAGGGACTCTCATCTTCCTGCGCCCCGGCGAGCCTCATGCCTTTCATATCCGGCAAGGACAGCCCTTATCTTCGTATAATCTGTATTGCGACTTGTGGGAAGGCACTTCCGATTCCTATAATCGGATATTCATCCACGCCCCGGAGCCGTTCGAGCTGGAGTCCAGCTCGCGCGTGGAGCATTGCCCGGAGCTGGACTCCCTGCCAAGCTTCTTCTCTTTGCAATCTTATCCGTGGCTGTACGATGCTTTCGTTACGCTTTCCAGGCTGTTTGACAACAGCCGGCATTACCGCACGGAGCTGGTGAACAGCATGCTGTATGCCTGGATGCTCAGCTGGTACAACGTTGTTCACACCCGCCAGCCAAGCGATTTCCGAATCGTGAAGCTGCTTGCACACTTAAATGAGCATCCCGAATCGCGTTGCTCCGTAGAGGATTGGGCGGCGATGTGCGGCCTCAAGCGCTCCTACTTCCATTCTCTCTTTCAGCGCGAGACCGGATTTACGCCGCAGGTATACCGACATAGACTGCTTATGAAGCAGGCCGCCCAGCTGCTCGTCGAAACGGACTACTCCGTAACCGCTATTGCCGAACGGCTGGGATATTCGTCGATTCATCCGTTCACCCGCCATTTCAGCGCTTATCACGGCGTCAGCCCTCGCGCTTACCGGCTTCAGCCCTCTTCCGAGCGAGAGATGTAGCTTGCGCCAATAACGCAAAAAAGAGGTTGTCCCCTCAGGGACAACCTCTTCTCTATATCACGCTTAAGACTAAGCGTTGATTTTCGCTTTTGCAACGCCAGCAAGGGAGTTGAACGAGTTGATGTCGTTAACAGCCAGGTCAGCCAGCATTTTGCGGTTTACTTCGATGCCAGCCAGTTTCAGGCCGTACATGAATTTGTTGTAGGAAAGACCGTTTTGACGAGCAGCCGCGTTGATACGAACGATCCACAGTCTGCGGAATTCACGTTTGTTTTGACGACGGTCGCGGTATGCGTAAAGAAGCGACTTACCAACTTGCTCCTTTGCTGTTTTAAACAGACGGTGTTTCGAACCGAAATAACCTTTTGCCAGTTTAAGAATTCTTTTACGACGACGAGCGCGGACAAAACCGCCTTTAACTCTTGCCATGAGTGGAAACCTCCCGTAGGTTGAATTTGATTAAGCTATCTGAACGATTGCTACTATTTAAGGTTAGCGAGACCTTGTTGAATACGACGAACGTCGCCAGCTGCCATCAGTGGTTGGCCAGCAAGAACACGTTTTTGACGACCGGATTTGTGGGAAAGCAAGTGGTTTCTGTACGCTTTGTAGCGTTTCACTTTACCAGTACCAGTAATTTTGAAGCGGTCTTTCAGACTGCTGTGTGTTTTCATTTTAGGCATGTCGATTATCCTCCCTTTATTTAACTGTTGCTTTTTGGTGCCAAAATCATAATCATGCTCCGGCCTTCCAGCTTCGGTGCACGTTCTACGCTGCATATTTCGGCAACCTCTTGCGCCAGACGGTCCAGAATTTTCTGGCCGATGGCGGCATGAGCGATTTCCCGTCCGCGGAAGCGTACGGAGGCTTTAACTTTATCGCCTTCGCCCAAGAACTTCACAACGTTGCGGTATTTCGTTTGATAGTCATGCTCGTCGATGTTGGCACGGAACCAAACTTCCTTCAGGTCGACGATTTTTTGATTTTTGCGTGCTTCTTTTTCTTTCTTCTGCTGCTCGTAACGGAACTTACCGTAGTCCATAATCCGGCAAACCGGCGGTTTAGCCGTTGGCGCTACATTCACCAGATCCAAGCTCAGGTCAATTGCCATCTGCATAGCGTCACGGATCGATTTGATACCGATTTGCTCGCCGTCCGCGCCTACAAGTCGTACTTCTCTGGCCCGGATCTCATCGTTGATTTGATGTTCTCTGCTAATAACGTGCCACCTCCAAGATAGGATGTTTATGTGTTGTGATGCAAAATAAAAAATGCGGGTTCGCACGAACCCGCATTGTTATAACCGTTGATTGTGGCCGCCCTCGTTACCTCACAATGAAGCAACTCGTTAAGCTAGTCAGTTATCGCAAACCAGTCGGCGTGACCGAAAGGTGAGAAGCGGGTGCTTCTGCTTGTGCAAATATGTTTTGTCAAAAACGTTACCGACATAATATAACACAATGGATTTCTATGTGTCAACCCATTATGTCATGCCTTATTACAGCTGTTTGCTTTGCACGTCCTCCAGACGGATAACGCGCGTATGCTGCGTATGGCTCCATTTCTTGTTGTTTTGCGTGAAGAACGCGTGAACCGTAATCGGCCACCACGACAAAGTGAAGAGCAGGAACGTCGGAATCCGCAGGTAAAGCTTCCATGGCACCTTCGCCATATACATCGACAAAGGAATTTGGATAAACACGTAAGCCATGTACGGAACGCTCAACCAAATCGGCAGCAGATTGTATACCGATTCCACATTGTTGCCGCTAAAGAGCAGCATGTCGCCCCAGATGATCGCTGCAATGAAGAAGCCGGCCAAATAATTATATGCGTTAAATACGTACAGCGCAGCGTCAATCTTCGTCATGCTGCGATCTTTAATGCCCTGCCACAAAAGCGGCAGCATGTACTTGCGCGTAACGTCGAAATGTCCTTGCATCCAGCGCAGGCGTTGACGTGCCGATGCCTGGAACGTAATCGGCTTCTCGTCGAACACTTTCGCTTCGAAGTTAAACTTCGGATAAATCCCCCGTTGAATACAGCGCACCGTAAACTCAAGGTCTTCCACGAGGCTTGTTGCGCCCCAGCCCATTTCCTGCAGCAGCTTGGCATCAAAGCACATGCCCGTGCCTCCAAGGAAGTTAGCCAGACCCAGATTCGTGCGCGGCAGCTGCCAGAGGCGGTTACAGAACCAGTAGTTGATCGCATTCGCCGAGCTGATCCACGAGTCGTTCGGGTTTTTCGTATCCAGGTAGCCTTGAATAACGCGGTGTCCATTGATCAAATCATTGTTCATGTACTGCAGGAAATCAGTAGCTACCAGATTGTCGGCGTCAAAGATCGCAACGCCGTCGTAGCTTTTCGGCATTTTCCACAGTTCCTTCAGCATCCATTCCACGGCATAGCCTTTGCCCCGCTGGTTCTTGTTATTGCGCACGCAGGCATAAACGCCTTCGTAGCTGTTCACAATATCGACCGTGCCGTCCGTACAGTTGTCGCAGATGACAAAAATGTCAAACAGCTCGCGAGGATATTTCAGCTTCAGCAGGTTTTCAATTAGCGCTCCTACAACCTGCTCCTCGTTATGCGCCGCAACCAAAAGCGCGAACGTCTTTTGCGGCGGATGGGATAAATCTTCTTTTTTGCGGTGCCAGCCAAAACATGTCAAAAACAGTTGGTACAAGCCCAGCAATGCAAATACGACTTGGAATACAAGCATAATCGTGTTGAACATTTTTCGGTACTGCCCCCTTGAGACCCCTTTTTAATTGCCTGTTCTGATCACCCTGCTATCGGGCGCCGACAGGCTCTTTATCATAATTCTCTCTTGTGTCCGGTCCGTTTTTTTTGTGTTTGTGTAAACGAATCACGGGACATTTTGATTTTCCACACATTGATTATCTTTGTCAAAAGCTCTAATTCCCGCCATTATCCTTTATCCAGCCATTAAAACGCTTGCATGGCGGTAAGATGGTTTCATTCCCTCCTTTTGCGCCCTATCGCCCTTATTTTCATCCATTTCCTAATTTTTTAGCCCTTACGTCCAATACATACGTAAAGAGTTGATACAATGTTCCCGGTCCGTCACTTCGCTTTGTGACGAATATGTGGCTGCACTGGAATCGAATACCGTTCAAAGCTGGCGGCCAGTTTGTCGAAAATAGCGCTCCAGGATTGCTTCTGGCTGTAAATTCTTCCTTGCTCGGCAATCGCGGAGCGCAGCTCCGGATTGCTGTACAAGAGCCCCATCGCGTTCGTAAACGAACGCGGATCGTCCGGATTGCACTGCAGGCCGGTTACGCCATGCTGAACGGAATCCGTTACCCCTCCCTTATCGGCGCAGATAACGGGCGTCCCGCAGGACATCGCCTCCAGTACGACGTTTCCAAATGTTTCCGTAGCCGAAGGGAAAAGGAACAGATCGGCTGAAGCATACCATTGTTGCAAATCCGGCATGGCCGTAAAACCGATAAAACGGGCGTCTATTTCTTCACGGCGGCATCGTTCCTTCAGCGCCTCCGACGATGGACCGTCGCCCGCGATGACA
This sequence comes from Paenibacillus sp. MMO-177, assembly GCF_037147795.1. NCBI lineage: Bacteria > Bacillati > Bacillota > Bacilli > Caryophanales > Paenibacillaceae > Paenibacillus > Paenibacillus sp. MMO-177. The sequence continues at coordinate 488,663 of NZ_JBBCUR010000005.1, forward strand.
AAAACCGCTTCCTCGCTTATATTTTGCCGAAAATCCGCAAAAGCATCTAAAGCGATATCGACATTTTTTTCGGGAGCCAATCTTCCCACGTACAAAACGACAAATCGATCGTTGTCGATTCCATGCCGGAGAAGCCATTCCTCCCGATTCACAGACGGATGAAAAGCCTCCGTGTCAATGCCGCGGCTCCATACTTCAAGCCGGCCGTCATCCCAGCCCTTCTCCTTCAAATCCTCGTACGTGGAACGGGAAGGGACGTAGATGGAACGGCAGTCATGGTGAAACCATTCCATATATCTCCATAACAGCTTTGCCATCCATTGCAAATTGTAAAACGGCAAATATTGATCAAAATGGGTATGATAGGACGCAACAAGCGGAATCCGGAGCTTGCGGGCATAATGAATGCCGCAAAGCCCAAGGTTAAACGGAGTAGCTACGTGGATAATCGTTGGTTCGAATTCTTTTAACGCCCTGCGGATATGAATGGGATTGGGAAGCGCCAGGCGGCACTCTGGATAAAGGAAGAAAGGCAGGCTGGCGAAGCGCTCAACGGAGGTGGATTGTTTGCCGCTTTGCTTGCCGGCAGCCGGATCCGGAGCCAGAACAAGCACTTCGGCGCCCTGCCGCTTCAAATAATCGGTCCAGCGTCCAAGCGTGCGCGCTACTCCATTCACATCAGGTTCAAACGTGTCGGTAAAAAGCGCAACTCTCATGAAGAACGCCTCCTAAAATGAATTACCACCTTCAAAAGGCAAGGTTCTGCCGTTTGTGGTGATTCATGCCTCGAAAGCATAGGCTTAGAATGAAACCTTGATCGGCACCATTCTACAGGAGGTCTGTTAGCGAATAATCAACATCATTTTAAAAAATAGTTAATCTTTTGAAACTCGGCTTCTTCGTATAAACTTAAAACTTGTACAAGCTTATTAATTGAACCATAATAGACAAATATCGATTATAATGTGTGGGAGTTAGGCTTCGCAATTCTAAGGTTTATGCTTACAATTCTTTTAGGAGGAAACGGATGAGAAGAATGATAGGGTGGTTACGAACCCGGGAATTGCAAATGATCCTATGGGCGAATCAGCGCCGATCACAAAGCAGGCTTCACCGGTTGCTTGGGGTATATTTGAGCACGGTGACGCATGTTGGAGGAGCGTCCTTTACACTCATCAGCTCTTTCCTCGTTGCCATGTTTGCGCCTAATCCCTGGAGCACGACAGGCTGGCAATGCTTTACTGCCGTATTTATCAGTCATCTACCGGTCTATGTCGTGAAACGGAAACTAAAAAGGCTTCGCCCTTACCAGGCGTTAAACGGAGTAAACACGGGAAAAAAACCGCTTGTCGACTCCTCCTTCCCTTCCGGACATACAACCGCTATCTTCGCCTATGTCGTTCCGATTATCGGAGCAGGCGGAATATGGTTTCCTATTATTCTGCCCGTTGCGGCCGTACTCGCTCTGTCGGTTGCGTGGTCCCGAATGTACCTAGGCCTGCATTACCCGTCCGATGTGGCGGCCGGCGCGCTTGTCGGCACGCTGACGGCAATAACCGTCCAGTACGGTTGGACTCTTACATTATTTTAGAAGCAAGGTGAAACGGCTTGAGCAAGCGCGGTTCAATCCGGAGAATTCTAAGCCGTGTTTATAAGAAAAATATTTATAAAATCTTAGAATCGAAAAAGGCTGTTCCCGGCGGGAACAGCCTTTTTCTTATTGTGCCGAATCGTCCTCGTCGTCGCCGGCAATCTCGGCTTCCGCTTCTTCGCGGCGCGAGTTCTCCAGCTTGCTTTCGCGGTATTCGCGCAGCACGGTTTCGCCAATTACAGCTTCCAGACGGTAGATCGGCTGGCCCTTCTCCATAAACTTCATCTCGTATTCGGTAAACACCAGATCCTCGCGCGGACCGTTCTTATGAAGGTTAAGCGAGATATTTCGGAGCTGGAATTCCACCTCTGCAAAGCTATTAAGGGAGAACTCAAACAGAGATTCCGAATCGGTCTTGAAATGGATCTCTCCGCGTTCGTTCAGCAGCTGGGCATATTTGCGCAGGAAGCGCGGATGGGTCAGCCGGCGGCGGGCATGCTTGCTTTTTGGCCATGGATCGCTGAAATTCAGGTAAATCCGCTCAATCTCGCCCGGCTCGAACATTTCTTCGATATGCTCGATGTTCGCGCGAAGCAGCGCCAGATTAGGCGGCTCTTCCACACCGCTTTCCTCCCAAATGTTGCGAGCCTTGTCGCTTGCGCGACGGATCAGCTCGTCGTACATATCGACGCCGATATAGTTATTGTCCGGATTGCGGAAGCTCATATTGCTAATGAAACGGCCTTTCCCCATGCCAAGCTCTACATGGATCGGCTTATCGTTGCCGAAGAACTCGCGCCATTTCCCCTTGTGCGGCTTCGCATCCAATACGACTAATTCCGGCTGCGCTTCCAGCGACTCGCGGATTCCTTTTCTTCCTCTTAAACGCATCTTGTACAGGTCCTCCTACAAATTAAGCTAGTCCTTATTGTGCCCAAGTTCGGCCTCCTTGTAAAGATGCCAGAGGGGATGATGGCAAAAGAAAAAGCCTTTAACGATTATTAAATCGCCAAGGCTTTAGGTTTGTATGGATATTGGCCTAACCATTAAACGAGCAATTGGTAATCAATCGGACCTTCGGATTGAATGTCGCGATACGTATTCTCGATAATCTCGTTCAGCTTCTTGCGTGCGGATATTTCGATATGATGGTTGTTGTGGAACCGAACTCCTGTAAGCGCCATCAATTCTTTGACCGTTAATTCAACCGTTACTTTCTCATCACCATGCGGAATTCTTGTTTGCTGACTCATTGGGATCACCTCATCGATTTTTTTATTACAGCATTTCCAGTTTATCGACGTTTTATGACGATCATTACGAATTAAGCATGTAAGGTTTTTTCATTGATTTGTCGCACTTTTAATATAACAGATCATGTAAGGTATTGCAAGCCTATTTCGGTCCCGTTTTAAAATAATTTCCAGCTTGTTCTACGGTTCGGAATGTGTCTTCGGATGTCTGGCAATCCGCCTAATCCGGCATGGCATTTCCCCCTTCTTTCCGATAAAATGAAGAATGCCATTCTTATCCGTATAAAGGAGAACCGCATGAAAGCAAATTCAATATCCTTGACGCCCGGGCAGCCGATGCTGTGGGGCGACAAGCGATTTCATACATGGAACTACGAGATGCGCGAGCAGCTTGGCGGCAAAGTCTTCAAGGTGACGCTTGATGCGGGCTTTACCTGCCCGAACCGGGACGGCTCGATCGCCAAAGGCGGCTGCACGTTTTGCAGCGCCCGCGGGTCGGGCGATTTTGCCGGCAGCCGGCGCGATGACCTCGTAACGCAATTCAATAAAATCCGCGACCGCCAGCATCAGAAATGGCCGGAGGCCAATTATATCGGCTACTTCCAGGCGTATACGAATACGTATGCTCCCGTAGAGGAGCTCAGGGAGTATTACGAGGTGATTTTGCAGCAGCCGGGGGTGGTTGGGCTATCGATTGCAACGCGGCCGGACTGCCTTCCTGACGATGTAGTCGATTATTTAGCCGAGCTGAACGAGCGGACTTACCTATGGGTGGAGATGGGCTTGCAGACGATCCATGAATCAACCTCGGAGCTCATCAACCGCGCCCATGATACGGCCTGCTATCTCGACGCGGTACGCCGACTGCGCGAACGGGGCATCCGCGTATGCACGCATATTATTTACGGTCTGCCGCAGGAGTCGCACGAAATGATGCTGGAGACGGGCCGCGCGGTTGCCGCAATGGACGTGCAGGGCATTAAGATCCATCTGCTCCATCTCATGCGCAAGACGCCGATGGTCAAGCAATACGAAGCCGGATTGCTCCGCTTCCTTGAATTGGACGAGTACGTCAAGCTGATCGTCGACACCCTTGAGTTCCTGCCTCCGGAGATGATCATCCACCGCCTTACCGGCGATGCGCCAAAGGAGCTTCTCATCGGGCCGATGTGGAGCATGCAGAAATGGGTTGTGCTGAATGCCATCGACGCGGAGCTGAAACGCCGCGGTACATGGCAAGGCAAGCTATGGGGGGCGGTATAAAATGGGATTCCTGTCTATTCTCAGCATGGCGCATCAATGGATCGCCGAACGCGTGCAGCCTGGCGACATTGTGATCGACGCCACCGCTGGCGGAGGCGTCGATACGCTCAAGCTCGCCGAGCTGGTCGGCGCGCGCGGCACGGTGCACGCGTTCGACATCCAGCAGGATGCGCTGGAACGGACCCTCGAGCGGCTCCGCCCGCTGGAGGAGCGCGGGAAGCTGCCGCAGGTGCAGCTTCACCTGCGCAATCACGCGTTGATGGCGGAGGCCGTTGGCCCCTCCGCCGAAGGAAACGTTGCAGCCGTGATGTTCAATCTCGGCTATTTGCCGGGCGGCGACGAGTCGGTCATTACGGTACCGACGACGACGATCGCCGCCCTGGACGCGGCGCTGGCGCTGCTGCGCCGCGGCGGCATTGTCACTGTCGCGCTGTACCCGGGGCACCCGGGCGGCGCGGAGGAGGCGGCGATTGTCGCCGACTGGGCAGCGAAGCTGCCCGGGGCTTTATATGCGGCTGTGCTGTACCGCCAGCCGCAACGAGACACCGCGCCGTATTTGATCGCGGTGGAGAAGAGGTAAAGCTGCATGCAGCTTTAAGAAGCGCGCCCGAAAGGTCGAACTGACGTTTCGGGCGCGCTTCTTTATGTCCTGGGCGCCATTGAGCTGCTCCACTCACCCTCTCCTCATAACTTAACGGCTTAACGATTCCCCGCATCGTTAAGCACTCACTAACCGGCTACTCTTCCCACCTTAGCGATGCCCCACATCGTTAAGCCCCGCAAATGCGCTCATTTCTGCCGCTTCCCAGCATCCGTTCGCCTCCTTAACGATGCCTCGCATCGTTAAGGAAACACAAACTAGCTACTTTTCTCTCCTTAGCGATATCCCACATCGTTAAGCTCCGCAGATTTGCTCATTTCCGCCACTTTCCCGCTATTTTCAAGGTGCTTAACGATGCCCCGTATCGTTAAGCACTCTCTAACCGGCTACTCTTCCCACCTTAGCGATATCCCACATCGTTAAGCCCCGCAAACGCGCTCCTATCTGCCGCTTCCCCGCCTCCGCATGCATGCTTAACGATGCCTCGCATCGTTAAGGACATACAAACGAGCTGCTTTTCTCTCCTTAACGATGCGCCGTATCGTTAAGCCCGCCAAACGCCCGCCTCCCAATTCCCTGTTCCCACTCCTTTCGACTATACCCACCAACGTAAACAATTTTCCCACGCCAACCCTCTTGCTCAAAGGAATCATATTTGATACGATCAAACCAACTTATTAAAGACGTTTAATAAGTCTGTACAGAGGAGCTGTAACTAACCGTGAATGATTTCCCGGCAACACCTAAAGAGATGAAAAACGCAATCCTATACGGCCTGCGTTCCGCCTTGCTCACGCTGGGAAGCGCGACCAAAGCGGAGCTTAGCCAAAAGCTAGGCCTCAGCTTTCCGACGATCAGCAAGTTTCTGACCCAGATGGAAGAGGCCGGCGAGCTGCTAGCCGTAGGGCTGGACGATTCAAGCGGCGGAAGAAGGGCTCAGCGTTACGCGTATAATCCGGAGTTTATGCTGGGGCTGGCTATCTTTTTCGAGAAGTCGGATATCAGCTATACGATCTTTAATTGCGCGGGAGAAACCAAGGAACAGGGTTCGACGTCAAGCGCGTTAATGAATGATCTTCCCAGCCTGACCATGTATATCGAACAGCTTCTGCTGGGTCATCCAAACATTAAATCCATAGCAATCGGAGTGCCGGGCGCGGTCAATAACGGCCGGGTCATCCATATCCCGGATTACTCCAACTTTCAGAATATTAACCTGAAGCACTACCTGGAAGAACAGTTTTCCCTGCCCGTAGTGGTGGAGAATGATATGAACGCGGCTGTCCTGGGCTATTACAAAACCGGAAGCCATAAGGATAATCCATCCCTCGTCTATCTGTATTTCGGGCAATTCGGCCCGGGCGCGGGCATTATAATCAACGGCGATGTCGTAAGGGGAAGCACCTTCTTCTCCGGAGAGGTCTCCTATGTGCCCCAGTACAATGAATTGAACTTCCATCAAGCGATACAAAAAAAGGACGGAGCCGGCAGGCTTGATGCCATCGGCAGGCTTGATGCCATCGGCAGGCTTATCGCATCGTTTGCGGCGATTATCAATCCGCACACGATTGTTTTTAATAACGCCGAAGTGAATGACGCGATTCTGGAACGGATCAAGGAGCGAAGCGCCGATTATATCCCGAAGGAGCATCTCCCGCTTCTGAAGGCAAGCGATATGAAGAAGGATTATCTGGACGGCCTGCAAAGCCTTGGGCTGGATCTGATGATCTCCATTTGAATAAAAGAAACAGGTGAATGAGCATGGCAACTTTTTTTCTGATCATTATTTATTTGGCTTTTATCAGCCTAGGCTTGCCGGACTCCCTTCTCGGAACGGCGTGGCCGGTCATGCGGCCGGAGCTGAATGCTCCCCTCGGAGCGGCGGGCGTGCTGTATATGACCATTGCCGCCGGAACGATCGTATCCAGCCTCGCCAGCGGCACGATTCTTAATCGCTTTGGCACCGGAAGAGTAACCTTGGTCAGCTGTATCATGACCGCGGGCGCCCTGCTTGGCTATGCCACCTCTCCGTCCCTGGTCTGGCTGCTTGTTTGCGCGATTCCGTTAGGGCTTGGAGCCGGGGCGGTTGACGCCGGCTTGAATAACTATGTTGCCGCTCATTACAAAGCGCATCATATGAGCTGGCTGCATTGCTTCTGGGGCGTAGGCGCTACGCTTGGACCCGTCATTATGGCTCAATTCATTGCCGGTAATGCCTGGAGATACGGCTATCTGACCGTTGCGGCTATACAATGCGCTCTCGTCGTCATCCTGTTCTTCTCCCTCCCCTTATGGGACCGGGTTGCCAAAATTCACAGCAGAGTCTCAGCCCGTGCCGTGCAAGAGGAAGCCCTAAGCGAGCTTGGGGAGGAAACCGCAGCCGGTCATCCGTTAAAAATCAGAGGCGTAAAGCTTGCTCTCGTATCCTTCATGCTGTACTGCGGGATTGAAGCGGCGGTAGGCCTCTGGGGCAGCAGTTTCCTTGTAAATATGAAAAACGTGTCCGCTTCAACCGCTGCGCAGTGGGTATCGCTCTACTATGCAGGCATTACGGCAGGCCGGTTTATTACCGGCTTCATCACCTTCAAAGTCAGCAACCGCAATCTGATTCGCGGAGGCCAGTTGATCGCCTTGACCGGAGCCCTTCTGCTCTTCCTACCGCTGCCTGAAGGCTTTGCGCTTGCCGGCTTGATCATTGTTGGCTTTGGGCTTGCCCCCATCTATCCGTGCATGCTGCATGAAACGCCGGTGCGGTTCGGGAAAAAGCAATCGCAGTCCATTATGGGTTATCAGATGGCCGTTGCTTACACGGGCAGCACGCTTATGCCTCCGCTTCTTGGTTTATTGGCTTCCACGATCACGATCGGCATTTTCCCTTTCTATATCGTCCTGTGCACGGCAGCCATGTTCCTGTTTACGGAACGGCTGAATATCTTCCTTAAATCAAAAACCGATTTAGCGCACGCAGGCATTGGCATAAATTCAGGTTCGGGTTCAGATAAATCCATATAAAAACGCAAAAACTGCCGGGATTCCCCCGGCAGTTTTTTTTATTCGCTTGCGGCAGCCGCTTGCGCCTTTGCCAGCCGCGACTCCCCAATTACGGTGCTAATTTGCGCGATAATTCCGTCCAGCGATGCCGGATCGTGAACATCGTATTCGTCAATGTTAAGCCTAAGCACCGGACAAGCATTAAACTCGCCGATCCAGGCTGCGTAACGCTCATGCATCCGCTCCCAATAAGCGCGCTCCGTCTGAATTTCCATCTCCCGCCCGCGCGCCGCAATCCGGTTCAGAATGGACGGCAGGCTGCCTTCCAAATAAATGAGAACATCCGGATGCGGAAAATACGGCGTCATCACCATCGCTTCGAACAAGCTGGTATACGTCGCGTAATCCGTAGCGGTCATCGTTCCCTGATCCGCATGCATTTTCGCAAATATGCCGGTATCCTCGTAAATGGAACGGTCCTGCACGAAACCTCCGCCTGCCTCAAAAATCGCCTTTTGCTCTTTAAAGCGCTCAGCCAGAAAATAGATTTGAAGATGGAAGCTCCACCGCTCAAAATCATGGTAAAACTTCTCCAGATACGGGTTATGCTCGACCTGCTCCAGCGACGTCCGAAAGCCAAGACGCTTTGCCAAAGCAGACGTTAACGTTGATTTGCCGACCCCAACCGTCCCGGCTATCGTAATAAGCGCATTAGAAGGAATGCCATGTTCCATGTATAATAACTCCTTTTATTCAACGTTCCACATAGCTTCCTATTGTATCATATGAGCAGCCGCGAGCAATGGTTTTATATGGGCTCTACTAAAAAAAAGCCGCCCCTCGGGGCGGCATTAATCGATTAGAAACCTACGGACATGGCATCCGCGCTTACCTTCATAATAACCGGCTTAGGCGTTGGCTTCGCCTGACGTTCTCCTCCGCCCAGCGCATACAGGACGGCAAGCAGCGTATGGCTGCTCTTCACAACCTCGCCCGTCGCCAGATAATGCTCGAGGTCAAACGGAAGCAGCTCGATAACCGTATGCTTGTAAAGCTCCTTCTCGTTCAGCTGCAGAGCGGCAAATTCACGGGATACCTCCTCCGGACGCTCGGCAAGGCGGCGCATCCAGCCGCTCCATTCCGATTTGTCCATCGTGAATTCCCACCATGTTTTCCGCGGCTTGTAGTTATGGTTCAAGAAGTAATCGTACTTCATGAGGCCAAGCGCAACATCCAGATCAAGCTTAGCCGCTTCTTCGGATGCCGCATTCGCTTTATACTCGGACAGGAACGCCCACAGCCTTGAGAACAGGTCCTCAAGCTGATGGCCGATCTTCTGCCAGCCTCTCTCCTCCCAGAAGTCGCCGAAGGATTGGAAGAAATCAAACGGTGAAGGGAAGACTTCCTTGACCAGGTAACCTAATGTCCGGTCCATCCGGTGCGCGTTCCAGTACTTCTCCAGTACATCCTCTACCCGCTTGATCCGCACGATATCGGCAAACGGCATCAGCTCGTTGCCAAGCATCTCGTACGGCGCGTGGTCCATATAAATATAGCCCCACTTATCGGCATCCCGGCGCAAGCCCGTGCCGCGAAGCATCTTCAGGAAGCCAAGCTGCAGCTCCTCAGGCCCCAGCTCGAACACATCGTTAAACGTTCCGCGGAACGTATCGTAATTCTCGAGCGGCAAGCCCGCGATCAAGTCCAAATGCTGGTCGATCTTGCCGGACTCCTTCACCTTCGTAACGGTCCGAACAAGCTTTTTCCAGTTCTGGCGGCGCTGCACTGCTTCATTGGTCGGATCATTCGTCGATTGAACGCCAATCTCGAAGCGGAATATTCCGGGAGGTGCGTGCTCCGCCAAATAATCGAGTACTTCCGGCCGCATGATATCGGCGGTAATCTCGAACTGGAATACGCAGCCGCGGTGGTTCTCGATCAGGAATTTGAACATCTCGAGCGCATAATCCCGCTTGATATTAAAGGTACGGTCAACAAACTTGATCAGCTTCGCGCCGGAATCGATCAAATACGTAATATCGGCCTTCGTCCGTTCCATATCGAAATACCGGACTCCAACCTCGATGCTCGACAAGCAAAATTGGCAGCTGAACGGACAGCCGCGGCTTGTCTCGAAATAAACAACCCGGCTTCCCAGATGAGGAATATCCTCCTTGAAGCGGTGAGGAGACGGCAGCGTCGCCAGATCCAGCTTCGGACGGCCGGGATTGAGAAGAATCTCTACCCGGTCCTCGCGCTGCTTGCGGTAAGCAACGCCAAACACCATGTGGTATTTGCCCGCTCCCTCAATCTCCGTCAGCAGATGATGGAAGGTCTCTTCCCCTTCGCCAACAACGATAAAATCAACCTCCGGAATTCGCTCCATCCAATATTCCGTGTCGTAGCTCACTTCCGGACCGCCAAGGACGATCTTGATTTCCGGCATAATTTTGCGCAGCATATTGATGACGGTAATCGTCTCTTCGATATTCCAGATGTAGCAGGAGAAGCCAACAACATCCGGTTTGCGCGAGAAAATATCCGAAACGATATTCATCACGGGATCTTTAATCGTATATTCGGCAATTTCCATATCGAAATGCTCGCCGCTATACGCCTTCAGGCAGCGCAGGGCAAGCGAAGTATGAATATATTTGGCATTTAGCGTGGATAACACAACTTTCATCACGGTACCTCTTTCTGCTCTCATGCAAGCTTACCCTATTGTACCGAAAACGCGGCCAAAAAAGAAGAGGCCCGCCGCAAGGAGCATCCTGCTGCCCCAACGGTAAGCCTCTTTCCGTATAATGGAGAATTAGTCCTTCATGTTAATATAAAGCTGATCTTTAAATTGCATATCCAGAATCGGGAAGCGAACCTCCCATTTGTCATTGCCGAGAGCCGTCACTTCGCTTGCGTTAAACCCACGTGGTTCAAAGCCGAAAATACGGTCGTAATAAATCTGGAATTGAATCTTGTCGGCCGGCAGCATGCGATGAAGCTCATTGGCCAGGTTAATGGCCCAGGTGCGAAGCTCCTCTTTATTCTGCCCGCCGTAATAAGTATAGAATACGGGATCCATATCCGTCGTAATCACAAGCCAGCCCTGGGAATCCCGCGTTACTTTCCAATTGCTCAGCTTCGCTTCCCCTTGCTCCGTCGAGAACGTACCGAATTGATCTTTCAATAACGCCGCAATCTTATCCTCCGATTGACCAACAAGCGTGTCCGGCAGGGTTGGATCGAGGAATTTCACTTTGGTAGAAGGCTCCTTCGGAAGATCCTCCATCAGTATCGCCGCATAAACCGTCGAGACTGCAAAATTCAGATCCGCTTGCGATGTATAACCTGCGGAGGTAATGCCTATCAGCTCGCCGTATTCATCAAACAAAGCGCCTCCGGAGCTGCCATGGTCGATTGGAGCACTCGTCTGGATGTAGCGTGTGCTGCCCTCATAGATGATATTGCTGACTAGACCGTCAGATACCGTATTTTGAAGACCAAGCGGACTTCCAATCGCAACAACCTTATCGCCTTTTTTCACATTCAGGCTGCTGTAGCCTACCTCGACCGGAGCCGAACCAATCGATTGGTCGGTCTGGATAATCGCCAAATCATTGTCTTTGCTGTATGTAACGACGCCGGACACCTTGATCTGTTTGTTGTTCACGGTAATAACCGTTGCCGAAGAGGCATCCTGCATCACGTGATAATTGGTAAGAACGTAACGGTCGCCAATAACTACGCCGCTGCCCAGCCCCAAATTGGTCGTAATGGTTACCACGCTGTCGTCGTACATATCAACGATTTGCTGCGGCGTATACTTCGTACGGTTATTTAGTTCCTTTTGGATCTGCTCGTATTCCTTCTGGAATTCGTATTCCTCGGTTGCGATTCGCACGGCCTGCTTGGCATTATCCCATTTCACCGTGCCGCCAAGCGATTCCGCTACGAAACGAGCCGGAACAAAGGTCGTATTGTTCTTGATTTCCGGCGCGGCATCCAGCTTTACGGACTTGCCGTTAATAAGCGCTACTTTATTGCCGATCGTAAGCGTGATGGATGTGTAATCCTTGCGGATGATAATCGTCTGGGCCTTCTCTTCCCAGGTTACGGAGGCATTCAAGGCTTTGAACAGCTCACGCATCGGAACGAAGGTAACGCCTTTTTTCGTATAGGGAGCTTTCGAGAGCGAGAGCTTCTTGTCATCGACGTAGACACTGATAGCGGAAGCTTTGGCCGTAGCGGCGAATTTAACCGGCGACGCGGCGGCTGCGGCATGCTGCGGAGCACCTAGAGGAGAAAGCAGGAGGCCTGCTGCAAGCAGCGGAGTTAACAAGGTATAGGATAATTTTCTCTTCACGATTACTTTTTCCTCCAAATTTTTACTGTATTACCAGCTAAAATGATAGATTAATCTATCGTACCACTATCTGCCTTTGTTTGTCTATGAAAATGGTTTCATAGGTTAATAATACTAATACCTATTATATCGGCTGAACATGAACGGAGTGTGAAGGGCTCTGTGTAGAATTTGCAAAGCCGATCATGGTATAGTGATTGCAGTCAAGCTTGAGCAAGTCAAGCGCAGGAGGAACTTAAAGTCATGTCAAAGAAACCTAATAGCCCTGGCCCGGCTAAAAGCGCCTCATCCAAAAACGGCTCGGGCAAAAGCCCGGCGCAAAACAAGACGTTTGCCGTTACCGAGGCGTCCGAGCTGCTCTCTTTTTTGCTGGCTCATCTGAACCAGGGCCGCAATTCGGTCAAATCGCTGCTGGCGCATGGTCAAGTTTTCGTAAATGACCGCGCCGAAACGAAATATAACTACCCGCTTCAGCCCGGACAAACGGTTGTCATCCGCAAGGAACGGGAGAAAGAGAAGTTTCCCCTCGCCGGGCTTACGATTCTGCACGAGGACGAGCATGTCATTGTGGCCAGCAAAGAAGCCGGCCTTCTTACGATAGCTTCGGACAAAGAAACCGAGATGACCGCTTACCGCCAGTTGATGGCTTATGTTCGCGATTCCGATCCGAAGAACCGGATCTTTATCGTTCACCGCCTCGACCGTGATACGTCCGGGGTGCTGATGTTCGCCAAAAGCGAAGCCGTGCAGCAAAAGCTGCAGGAAGAGTGGCAGACGATCGTGAAGGAGCGCTCTTATGTCGCGCTTGTGGAGGGCGAAGTGAAACGGCAAGAGGGCACCGTCTCCTCCTGGCTGAAGGAAAGCAAGACGCTCAGGATGTATTCCAGCCCGTACCCGAACGACGGACAACACGCGGTTACCCACTACAAGCTGCTGCAGGCCGGAAAAGCATTTTCGCTTGTAGAGGTCCATCTGGAGACGGGCCGTAAAAACCAGATCCGCGTTCATATGCAGGATATCGGGCACCCTATCGCAGGAGATAAAAAATACGGCTCCCGGACTAAGCCGATCGGCCGCCTTGGCCTTCACGCGCGGGTTCTTGCCTTCGAGCACCCGGTAACGGGGAAACTGCTGAAATTCGATACCGGAATACCCAAGCTGTTCTACAATCCGCTCCGGAATGCGGCAGCCACACCAGACAACAGAAGAAGCAAAGGATGATCATATGCTGGAGATTACGAGCTATAGCGTAGAATTTGTTAAAGATCCGTTTGGCATCTTATCCGGACGCCGTTACGAGTTTCTGATCGATATCGATCTGGATGAAGAAGATGAATTGTATTCGAGTAACGGCATCTATATCCGCGCCGTATACAGCGAAGAGGAAGGCGCCGGCCGCCTGATTAAGCATGAGCTGATCGAACGAGTAACGGACAAGCTGCTCGACTTCGAATTAGAGGAAGACGAGGAGCAGGAGCTGCTTGCTTTCTGCAAGGAGCATTACAAGGAAGCGGACGAACAATGATAAAGAGGCTGACCGGTCGTTAGACTGGTCAGCCTCTTTTTCGATCCTATACCGGGATGCGGTAAGACGAGTACTCCTCGATAATATGTTCACCGTTGTTGTACACCCATTGGAAGCAGAAGCGGTTGCCCTCGTAGCGGGTGCGATTCCGGATATCCGGCAAGACAACCGATTCGAAATTGTCCATAATCGTCTGCTGCATGCCGCGAAGCCTTTCTTCGTTCACCTGCTGCTGCGCTGCTGCCTCCTCGTCCGACTGAGCGGTCTGCCGGAAATATAGGATGGCCACCTCCGTATCGCTCACATTTCCCGGAATCGGATGACCCGAGCCGCGGAATACTTCCTTCACCGTATCAATCCAGTTTTTGTATAAATCTATCGTAATATCATACATCTAATCGGTCTCCTCTCATAATATGACGCCTTGAAATTGCAAGGCTTCTTCTTTTCCACGCTTGCTCCCGCATATACATTACAAGCAGCAATATCATCGCGGCAAAGGAATGAATGCGGACTATGGATATGGATCGAATCCGCGCAAGGATCGAGCAGATGCGCAGTGAGCTCTTGCAGCTTCAATCAGCGGATGGCTCATGGCGGCTCTGCTTTGATTCCGGCACCATGCCGGACAGTTATTTTATCATTATTCTCCGGATGCTTGGCTACAGTCAGGATGAAGCCCTTATCCGCCAAATAGCAAGCCGAATCCTAAGCAGACAGCTTCCAAACGGTACGTGGAAAATATACCCCGACGAAGAAGACGGCAATCTGGATGCGACGGCCGAAGCTTATTTCGCGCTGCTCTACTCCGGTTTTTTGAACAGGCTGGATCCCCGCATGCAGCTGGCGAAGAAGTTCATTCTAAGCAAAGGCGGTTTGTCCAAAATCCGCTCTCTCCTGACGCAGGCCATATTCGCCGCGGCAGGTCAGGCTGCCTGGCCAAAGTCGATGCGCATTCCCCTAGAGGTCTTCTTCTCCGACAGCGGGATCGGCATCGATCTCTTCTCCTTGTCCGGGCATGCCCGCGTACATATCGTACCGATCATTATGCTGGCTAACGCCCAGTTCGTGCAGCATAGCGCCTCCATGCCCGATCTGTCCGATCTGTTTGCGGGCGGCTCCAAGCGGTTCGAGAACGATTCGCCGTGGATTTCAGCCCTGGCCACCTTGATTGGCTCCTTGTCGCTGTCGGAGCTGCTTCCCTTCGAATCGCCTACTCCGCAGGAAAAAGCAGTCCAATTCCTGTTCGACCGGCTTGAACCGGACGGTACGCTGCTCACTTATACAACAGCTACCATGTTTATGATTCTGGCGCTTCTGATGCTTGGTTATTCCCCAAGCTCGGCGCTTATCCACCGCATGGTATCCGGCATTCGTTCCGTCATGTGCGCCAATAGCCATGTGCAGATCGCCTCTTCGGAAGTATGGGATACCGCCATGCTGGTTCATGCCCTGCGCAAAGCCGGCGTAAACCCTACCTCAACCGCGCTGGAAAACGCCGGAGCTTATCTGCGCCAAAGACAGCAGACCCAGCTAGGGGATTGGTCAATCCGTAATCCCGGCACGCCTGCCGGCGGCTGGGGCTTCTCCAATGTAAATACCCTTTATCCGGATGTGGATGACACTACCGCCGCTCTTCGCGCCATCCGACCCTACAGCTCCCGCACGCCGGGGCTTCAAGCGGACTGGCAGCGGGGCCTTAACTGGGTGCTTACCATGCGCAACGATAACGGCGGCTGGCCGGCCTTTGAGCGGCAGGGCTCTCGACTGCCGATTGCTTTTTTTAATTTTGACGGGGCCAAGGATATCGCGGTTGATCCGTCAACGGTCGACCTAACCTCGCGTACGCTGCAGTTTCTCGGCCAGGAGCTTGGCATGAACGCCGGCAACAGCTGGATCGAATCCTCGCTGCGCTGGGTTTTGTCCCAGCAGGAAAGCAACGGAAGCTGGTACGGCCGCTGGGGCATTACTTATGTGCATGGCACAAGCGCCGCGATTCAAGGGCTGATCGCCGTAGGCATTGCGGAGGATCATCCGGCTATTAAGAAAGGAGTCGATTGGCTGCTTCAGGTCCAAAATGAAGACGGCGGCTGGGGCGAATCCTGTATCAGCGATAAAGTCAGGCGCTACGTTCCCTTAAACTTCAGCACGCCGTCCCAGACGGCTTGGGCGCTGGATGGGCTGACCGCGGCTTTGCCTAATCCTACTCCCGCTCTGGAGCGAGGCGTGGAAGCTCTTCTGCAGTCCCTTGACCGCCGTGACTGGACTTATACGTATCCGACCGGCGGAGCGCTGCCCGGCAGCGTCTACGTCCATTATGCCAGCAACAACTATATTTGGCCGCTTCTTGCCCTCAGCAATATTTGGCTGAAGTATAGCTGATGTTCTTGCATGCAGGCCCCCCTTATACAAAAGGGGGCTTTGTTGTATTCATGTCTCCTACGATAACGCAAGAGCAGCGGCGTCCGCAACCGTCCAGTCACAATCCTTCCATTGCAATTGAGAGCGGGGTCAAGGTAATCTAATGGATAGTGCATCTTGATGAAAGCTGATGCTTTTGAGGCAAGAATCATCACCATTATAAGGAGGTTGCATATGCCACAGCTTTTGTTTCGCGGGGTGCCCGCAGATCGGCTGACAACGGTCAGCTTGGCACTGGCCGAAGATCTGGCATCCATTTGCGAATGCGGCACGGATAACTTTACGATGGAATGCCTTCATACGACAGCCATCTTTGGCGGTCTTGCGGAAGGGCAATCTTACCCGTTCGTTGAGGTAGGCTGGTTCGAGCGCGGACAAGCGGTCCGGGACCGATTCGCGCAAGCCGTTACCTCGCATCTCGCCCGGATCGGCATCGATGAAGTGGAGGTTGCCTTCCGCACGTACCGGGAAGACAGCTATTACATAAACGGCAAGTCATGCACTTAAGCCGTTTTTAACAACAAAGGAGCCTTTGGACCAAACGATGATCCAAGGCTCCTTATTTATGTTAGGATACGGCCTTGTGGTCGTTATCCGTTGCTTTGCTTTTGCAGGCTTTGCAAATCCCGTGGAAATCAAGCCGATGATCCAATACCTTAAATCCAAATTCCTTCGCAATCCGATTTTCCATCGGGAGCAGCCAGTCATCCATAATCTCCTCGACCGTACCGCATTCGGTACAAATCAGGTGATGATGGTGATGCTCCTGATCGTTGCTCCGGAGATCGTAGCGCGTTGCGCCGTCGCCGAAGTTCACTTTCTCCACGACATGCAGCTCGCTCAGCAGCTCCAGGGAACGATAGACCGTTGCCAGACCGATATCCGGATTGCTGCGCTTCAGCAGCATGTAGACATCCTCCGCGCTGAGATGATCCTTCTCGTTCTCCAGCAATACGCGAACAGTCGCTGCGCGCTGAGGTGTTAATTTGTAGCCTTTTGTTCTTAGCTGACGGTTGATCGTTTCCATTTGTTCTTCGATCATCATAAAGCTCACCCGCCTTTCCTTGTGTTTCATTACCCGATGCGCTGTGCCACAAAGCTTATTTAGAATCATTATAATTTAGAATAATTATAATCTTAGCATAGTAATCATTATTATACAATGACATCTAATAATTCTCAGTTCATTCTCACCATCGGTTAATTAGCTCGATATCCGCAAATTTGCCTTCCGCGAACTCCTTATCCCCAAATATACCGCTGATGCGGTTGAACCCGGATTTCGTCCAAAAGCGAAGTCCCGCCCAATTGCGCAGAGAGACATTGACCCTCACTTCGGAATAGCCAAGCAATCCGATCTCCAGCAGAAAATGCTTCATGACTTCCTGACCGTAGCCTTGATTCTGAAAGTCACCGCTGATGCACATCATCGCAAGATACAGCGAATCCGAATGAGGATAACCATGATAAACGCTAAGGAAGCCAACGATTTCCTCCGTTGTTTTCAGCCTGATGGCCTGAATCCTGAACCGTTCCTTCACGCCGCCTTCCGGCAGTATGCCTTCACGATAGGAATGCTCGATATAATGAGGATCATGTTCTTTCCCGTCCCATAAGGCGACCGGCGCGTTTGCCATGTACAGCTCCTGCACAATTCCAATTTCGAAAGACTGCAAATCTTCACAACTAAAAGTCGGGGTACTCCACGAGGAAGGGATAAGGTTCATATATGTATCACCCGTTACGTTTGTAATATTACGACGGTTCTACACTTTCGACATAACTCGCCGCTTTCCTCCTTTCCTCGCCCTTATTCTTCGGATACAGTCTTTACCATCCTCGTATAGCGATGTCCGCTTATCATCAGCTCGCCGTCTGCCCTGTAGCCCATTTTTTCATATAACAGCCTTGCTTGGCCGTTGTATTCCTCAACGATTAAAGAAACCAAATCATAACCCTGCTTCACAGCCTCCTGCTCGAATGAAGCCATCAGCGCCTTTGCAATTCCCTGATTGCGGAATGAAGAATGAACGGCAATAGAGTCCAAGTAAAACTCGCCCGGGCGCGTTTCCGTCAGGATTGCGTAATCGGCGATACCGGTTACCCGTTTCACGCGCTCGATCAACGGCTGATCCAATTGCTCCGCGTGATCCCCGGAATAGCATACCAGTATACCTGCAACCACGCCGTCTCTTTTGTCTACGATTACATTCCGATAGCTGACCCGGTTCCCCTCTTCGATATAAAATTCCGCCAATATGCGCATCGCTTCCGCTTCATCCTCCACTCCAGTAAGCGAGCAGGCGATGCTGCCAATAGCCTCATGCAGCAGCGGCATAACTTGTTCCACGTCTTCCTTGTCTGCCGGTTCAATCATGCTGTCACAGTCCTCTCCAAATATTAATAATTTCGGTTTAAGCGTACGAACATCCATTCTATCATGCTATAATCAACAACAGGTGATTACAGACAATGAACAATGCAACAAATTCCAACAATAAAATCTATTACAAACGCCCGTACGGCGTTGTTAATAAAAATTATACACCAGCCGCCCCCGCTTCCGCTGATACAAGCGAGCAGCTGGTCCCGCCTTCCGACAAGGACGCCTTTTATTTCCGCGCTTTGGAGAACCAAGGGATCCGGCTGAACGAGCGGCAGATCTCTGCGGTACGCCATATCGAAGGCCCCATCCTGACATTGGCGGGCGCAGGCTCGGGCAAAACCTCCGTCCTCGTCTGCCGGACCGGCTATATGCTGTCCGTCCGCGGCATCCCGCCCCAGCAGCTTCTGCTGATGACCTTTTCCAAAAAAGCAGCCGACGAAATGAAGCTTCGAATCAGCCAGCTGCCTAATATCGGTCAAGGAGCCGCATCCCGGATAGAAGCCCGCACCTTCCATTCGTTCTGCCTTCTTATGCTGCGCAGACGCGGATACAAGCAGAACATCCTGGGCGAAACCGGGCGCAAGCAGATTTACTTCAAGCGGCTGCTGCGCGAACGGAATTTGCATGAGACGTACCAGCCGGAGACGCTTATTATGCTTCTCTCCTCGTACAAGATGCAAATGATTGCCGTTCCTGACCTTCCGGAGAAGACGGAAGAGGACCGGCAGCTTAAGCTTATTTTTGCCAGTTATGAAGAATGGAAACGCCAAATGGACCTGATCGATTACGATGACATGCTGCTCGAAGCGTACCAGCTGCTGAAGCAGGACGAGAACCTTCTCGCCATGCTGCAGAACCGTTTCCGTTACGTCATGATCGATGAATTCCAGGATACCAATACGATTCAATACGAGATCATCAAGCTGCTTGTCCAGCCGCACCGGAATCTGATGGTGGTGGGCGATGACGATCAGACAATTTACTCCTTTAACGGAGCGCGCAACGATTATATCCTGAACTTCGAGAAGCAGTTCCCCGGCGCCAAAAATATCATTCTCGACGTCAATTACCGCTCCGGCTCCGGCATCGTTGGCCTTGGCAACGCCGTTATCCGCCATAATAAGCAGCGGCGCAGCAAAACCTTGCTGACGGCTAAGCCCCATGGCCTTCCGCCCGTGTATGCAAGACCCGGCAATAGCGACGACGAAGCGGATCTGATCGTAAATACGCTGCTCCAGCAGAAGGAGAAAAAAGGCCGCTCGTTCCGCGATTTTGCGATTCTATTCCGCACAGCCAGCAGCAGCCGGGCGGTATTTGATCAGCTGGTCACCCGTCAAGTGCCGTTTATCGACTACGGCAGCGGCGAGTCGCTGTACGAGCAATGGGTCATTAAGCCGGTTCTCGCCCATCTCCGCTTGTCCATCGACCGCCGCAACTTTGACGCGATGGAAGCGATGCTTGCCACGATGTATGTCCGGCCGGATCAGGCGATGGCGTTTATATGGAACGAGGATAAGAAGCAGGCGAAGAAATGGCCGCTTATCCATCTAACCCGGTACCCTGAGATTAAGTCTTTCCATCAGGATAAAATAAAAGAACGGATCAAGCTGATCCGTTCCCTGGAAAAGCTGAAGCCGGAGGCGGCGATCCGCCGGCTCCGCATAGAATTCTACGATCAATTCATTGAAGCTAACAAAAGCGGACCGGCCTTAACCGAGCATAAGGATTCCTTGAAGGAAATGCTGGACGAGCTTGAGGCTTCAGCCAAACGGTTTGACGGCATAACGGCTTTCCTTGCTTTTATCGACGAGATTGCCGCGAAACACGAAGAGATGAAACGGATGAAGCTGGACAGCAGCAATGCCGATGCGGTTAACTTCATGACCATTCATAAGTCCAAGGGGCTGGAATTTCCTGTCGTCTTTGTGTGCGGAGTGTCCGAAGGGATACTGCCGCATAGCTCGGCAATTACCGCGGAGAAGAACAGCGACAGAAGCGCTATTCAGGCTGGCGACAACGTCGGGGAAGCTGCGATGGAAGAGGAACGGCGTCTTGCCTATGTAGCCGTCACTAGAGCGGAAGAGGAGCTGTATATCAGCTCCCCCGCTTATTACCGCGGCAAGCCCGCGGCGGTATCGTCTTTCATTATTCATGCTTATAGTTAATGCTTCGGGGCTGCGATCTCAACCCGTAGCCGATCCCCTTCCTTCTGTACCGAAAGAGGCAACGCCGACAGCTTGACGAATACTTGGTCATTATATTGGAACAAGCGGCTTCCATGACTATAACGGGGGTCGCAAATGAGCAGGACAAGCGCCGAATCCGGAAAGGTGAATCGGTACTCCGTTTCGGACTGCTCGATATAGGGGATAAAGGCTTTTACCCGTAAATAGGATTCCCCTTGAAGCTCCAGCAGCGGGTATTCGGTCTCATTAAAGGGATGAATCGACAAGGTCGCAGAGGTCACTTTGACCAACGGAGTTCGTCTAAGTATTTTATGAATCTGCTCGTTTTTGAGCGGCAAACCTAAGGCCAGATGGTACATTCCTTGCTGCAGCTGCACCAGCTCGGCTAGCGAGACAAGCACAAAACCGGCAGCGGCGATCGCCGCACCTTCTATAAATGCTCCGAAAAGAGCCATATATAATCCGAGTAATAAGGCCGCATATCCTAAAATGCGTTGTGCGATAAACATGAGCTTTACCTCCGATTCATTCCATAAAAAAGCGGGACCTGTCAGTTATGCTGCCAGGTCCCGCTTCCTCGTGATGTCTATTATTCCGCCGGAGCTACAAACGTACGTGCCGCGAATTCCGCGTCCAGCATGTAGAAGGCGTTGCTGTCTTTATCAATGCGCTTCAGCTTCTGGATAATATTATCGAACAATGCTTCTTCTTCAACTTGCTCGTCGATGAACCACTTGAGGAAGTACATCGTTGCATGCTCGCGGTCGTTAAGCGCAAGATCCGCCAGGTTGTAGAAGCGCTTCGTATTTTGCTGCTCATGCGCATAGCCATGCTGGAAGGCGTCAAGCATGGATTCGTATTCGTTCTTTGGTTCGCCCAGCGCGGAAAGCGTAGCGCGGCGGCCGCGGTCGTTCAGGAATTTGTATATTTTCATGCCATGGAACCGCTCTTCCTCAGCTTGAATAATGAAGAAGTTTGCGAAACCATCGAGACTTTCGCCGGAGCAATAGGCTGCCATTGCAAGATACACATGCGCCGAATAAAATTCAAAATTCATCTGCTCATTGAGCGCTTCCGCTAATTTATCATTCATCGCTTATGCACCTCTTTTTCTTGTTTGGTCTTATTCTAACACAAACGGAAAGGACGGCAAAAGCCGTCCTTTGAAATATTATCCAATAACATTCGGTTATCCGATCAATTTCTTCAATTCCTTGTACAGCTGATCCGGGCTCGAAGCGCAGATGCTTCTGGATTTTATCATCGCAAAGCTCTCGCGCTTGCAGGTTCTGCAGTTACCCAGGCAGTCCTTCTTCTTCATCTTTATGTCCGGATATTTGCTCTTCATCGCCTTGTAAACAGGCTTTGTTCCGTTCTTCAAATTCCTGGTGCAATATTTGATCTTCTTCATGCCGGCTCACCTCGCTGCGCAACGGTGTAATGCTTTCCTCTTTGAATGATAATAATTATCATTCCCGTTGTCAATAGCGAATTCATCGGCGTACCTATTTACTATTTAAAATTTCGATCCCTTTGTGAAGCTGCGTATCCTCTTCCTTCAGCTTGCCGCTTAATAACTCGAGAATTCGGTAGCCCGTCATATCATTAAACGTGCCGGTTGCCTCCAGCTTGTTATCCTTCTGGAACCGGCTTAACGCATCGGCAGTCTGCCCGTTAAACAAGCCGATATCCCCAACCGGCGTATATCCAAG
This sequence comes from Paenibacillus sp. MMO-177, assembly GCF_037147795.1. Lineage (NCBI taxonomy): Bacteria > Bacillati > Bacillota > Bacilli > Caryophanales > Paenibacillaceae > Paenibacillus > Paenibacillus sp. MMO-177. The sequence goes on from NZ_JBBCUR010000005.1 coordinate 510,955, forward strand.
CTCCTGCAGCATCAGCTGGAGTGTCTTGACGTTCTCCCCGTAGCTTCCGGCTTTAAGCTCGGTTCCGAACGGTAGCTGGCTCAGGCTAGCGAAGGCCGGCAGAGCGACAGTCACATCCGGCGTCACGCCCTGTTTATGGATCCAGGTGCCTCCCGGCGTTTTCCACTGGGCTTCCGTCAAGCTAAGCACCGATTTGTCTTTGAACTGCTGGAAGGTCTGAACAATCCCCTTGCCGAAGGTCTTCTCCCCAACAACCGTTGCGCCCGCGGATTCCTTCAGCGCTGCCGTGAGCACTTCGCTGGCGCTTGCGGACTGGCCGTTCACCAGGACAACGATCGGAATCGTCCAAGGCTTCTCCTGCTTCGAGCGGTACGTAATCGTATTCGTATGATTCTTGTAGACAACCTCCAGAATGACTTTATCCTTAGGCACAAGCATATTCGCGATCTGGATCGTGGATTGCAGCAAGCCGCCCGGATTCGAACGGAGGTCAAGCAGCAGCTTCTTCATCCCTTCTTTTTGCAGCTTTTCTATTTCGGTTTTGAACTCGTCATCGGTCTTCTCTCCGAACTTCGAGATCGTTACATGCCCGATGCCGCCGCTGAGCATTTCCGAGGTTACCGTATGTACCGTAATGGCTTCCCGTGTCAGCTCCACTTCAATCGGCTTGGCTGCGTCTCCCCGTTGAAGGGACAGCTTTACCTTAGTACCGGCCTCTCCCCGCAGAACGGTAATCACATCATCGTATTCCTTGCCCTTTATTGAGGTCCCGTTCACGCCAACGATCTCATCCCCCGTATGAACGCCACCGCGCTCTGCCGGCGCTCCTTCCGTAAGGCTGGCCACGATAAACCTTCCGTCCGCTTCCTGAAGGGTGATGCCGATCCCGGAGAATTCTCCTTCATAGCCTTGCGTATAGGCACTGCCCTGCTCCTTCACGAGGTATCTGGAGTATGGATCGCCCAGCGAGGCCAGCATGCCTTGGGAGGCGCCGTTAATGAGATCCTCCGACTTTGCGCCGTTTAAGTATTTATCCATAATGGTGTTATAGGACACCGTAAAATTACGGAATGCAGGCTCCTTCAGCATCGGGTACCGCACCTCCATCCAGAGCCAGCCAAGAATAAATCCGATAATCGTAAATAGTAATGCACCGAGAACCGCAAACGTTATAATCCGCTGCTTCGCTGTCTCATTCGAGATTTCTTTCACTAAAGGTCACTCCTGACTATGACTGATGTTCTGTATTCTAATGTAGCTTATTTGGGGCCCGCTGAGCAAATTGGCCGGCTCCCCCATCTTGATACAGGGTTGAAGAAGGCTACTTTTTTCGCTACAATCAACCTAGCTTTTATTGGACGAATAGAGACAGGAGAGAGAATATGTACAAATTAATTGCAATCGATGTCGATGATACGCTTCTTAATGACGAATTAATCGTTACCGAAGGCACGAAAAAAGCGATGGAGGACGCCATAGCGTTAGGCGTAACCGTTACTCTGGCTACCGGGCGGATGTACGCTTCGGCCAAAAAAATCGCGGATCAGATCCAACTGAACGTTCCGATCATTACTTATCAAGGCTCGCTTGTGAAGACGCTCCTGGATGGAGAAGTGCTCTACGAGCGCTGCGTGCCGCAGGATGCGGCGAAGGAGCTGTACGCGATCACCGAGCAGCGCGGCCTGCATTTGCAGCTGTATGCGGACGATATTTTATACGTGAAGGAAGCCAACGAGAAAGCAATCAAATATTCCACGCTGACGAATATCCCGTATGTCGTAGCCGAGGATTTCGAAGCTTTGCTCGACAAGCCTAACAATAAAATGCTTATCATTGACGAGCCGGCCTACCTCGATCAGCTGGCCGAAGAGTTAAAGCCTATTATCGGCGATCGGGTCCATATTACCAAATCCAAGCCTCACTACCTCGAGTTCATGCACAAGGAAGGCACCAAAGGCCATGCGCTCCGCTTTATGGCCGAGCACTTGGGCTGCGGGATTGAGCAGACCATCGCGATTGGCGATGCATGGAATGACCACGAAATGATCGAAGCAGCCGGTCTTGGCGTAGCGATGGGCAACGCAACCCCCAAGCTGAAGGAAATTGCGGATTATATCACGCTGACGAATAACGAAGAAGGCGTTCGTCATGTCATTGAGAAATTCGTGCTGCAGCCTGCCGCGAAATAAAATAGCGCAACAAAAAACTCCATGGTGGAAGCGTCGCTTCCCCATGGAGTTTTTTTGCTTGGTTCTAGATTCCCGCAAGCACCTGATACCAGATGCCTTTTTTCGAGTACAGATTCTGACGGACTTCCTTCCAGCCGCCCAGATAGGAAATATCGAACAGCCCTTCCGGCACGACATACTTGTCTTTAGACTCTTCCGCTACCTTCTCGTTCACCGAACGGAAACCGTATTTGACGAACGTACGCTGCGCCTCTTCGCTTTGCAGATACGAGATAAACGCTTCGGCCACTTTGCGCGTACCGTGTTTATCTACGTTTTTATCCACAACCGCAGCCGGGTTTTCGATCAGAATCGTGTTCTTCGGTACAACAACCTCATACTTAACGCCATTCATAATGCGGCCAAGCAGTTCATTCTCATAAGTGACGATAACATCGCCAACTCCGTATTCGAACGCCGCCATGGAAGCGCGCCCGCTCTTATCGAGAGACTCCACGTTCCTATGAATCGACTCCAAATATTTCTTGGCAAAAGCCGGATCCTTGGTCCCCGTCTCTTCCTCCGATTTCTTGAGCCCTGCCCCGTAGATCGCGTTGATATCCCATTGCGCGCCCCCGGACGTTTTGGGATTCGGATAGAGAACCTTTACGCCTTTGCGGGTGAGATCATCCCAGTCCTTAATCCCTTTGGGATTCCCTTCTCTCGTCCCGAGGACAACAATCGATTTCGTAATCAGGCCTTTATTCGGCTGCGACTTCCAATCATGCGTAATGAAGCCTGCGGCCGAAATTTTATCCAGATCGCCTTCCATCGCCAGAATCGCGACATCCGCCTCGAAGCCTCCGGCTATGGCGCGTGCCTGCGTCCCCGAAGCTTCATACGATTCCTGGAATACAACCTTCTGACCTGTCTGCTCTTTCCAATAGGCCTGGAACTGCGGCAGAATCTCGCTGAACGCATCCTTCACTACGGAGTAGGCACCGATGACAAGCGTTACATCACCGTCTTGTGCGGTAGACACGGCGGGCTGCTTCGTCTCCTCCTTGCCGCAGCCCGCTGTAATAATCAGCAGTACGGCCAGGAGCAGTACGGCAATCCGCCGGCTTGCTCTTCGATTTATATTCATGTTCGTATACAACTCTTTCTACTAAGATGAGTGCTAAATATGAACCGGCATTGGGTCAACCTTCAGACTGTTTTCCATAATCCAGCTGTCGTTATCGTTAAAGAGGTACGCGCGGTGGACAAGCACGCTAACCTGCTCGCCGGGCTGCAGCACTTCTTTCTCCAGCGAACGGTACGTAATAAGCTTTACGTTGTCAACAAGCAGTTCGACCATCCACTCGCTGCCGCGGAAATGCAAAGCCTTCACCGTTGCGTTTACGGTCGCGGACTGCAGGCGAATCTCGCCCGGCTTGCCAATCTCGATATATTCAGGACGGATGAGAGCCTTTGTCCCCGGATAGGACAATGCCGCATCAAAGCCTTTTAATACTTTAATATCCTCTACAATCGTTGATTCGCCAATAAAGCTTGCGACAAACGGCGTTTCAGGATTTTTGTAAATTTCCCAAGGCGTTCCCTTCTGCTCCAGCTTGCCTTTGCCGATGATCATAATCTCATCCGCTACTTCAATCGCTTCATCCTGGTCATGGGTAACGAAGATGGAGGTGATGCCTACGCGCTCAATCATCTCTTTCAGCCAAGTCCGCAGCTCCGTACGAATCTTGGCGTCAATCGCCGCAAACGGCTCGTCAAGCAGCAGCAGCTGAGGCTCGGGAGCTAGGGCGCGGGCAAAAGCGACACGCTGGCGTTGGCCGCCGGACAGCTGATGCACGTAACGGTGTTCGAAGCCCTTGAGCCCCGTCAGCTCAACCAGTGTAGATACGCGCTCGCGGATTTGTTCTTTGGACTGCTTTTTCACCTTCAGCCCAAAAGCGATGTTGTCGTATACGGTCATATGCTTGAACAGGGCATAGTTCTGGAATACGAAGCCGATTCCGCGTTCCTGCGGAGGCAGATCGTTAACCCGCTTGCCATGGAACAGGATATCCCCGGAAGTTGGCGTCTCAAGGCCGGCCAGCATACGAAGAATCGACGTTTTGCCGCCGCCGCTTGGACCTAGAAGCCCGATCAGATGACCTTTTTCAATCTCGAAGCTGACATCCTGCACGGCGTGGAAATCGCCAAAGCTCTTGCTCAAGTTACGAACTTCAATATGCATGGCTTAATGCACTTCCTTTCGTTTTTTCGCCCATTCCATTAAAAGGAGAAGGCCTACGGAGAATACGGCAAGCACAAGGGCTACGCCGTTTGCTTCAACAACATTAAAATTCTCGACATCCTGATACACGAGCGTAGTAGCCGTCTGCGTCTTGTTCATAATATTGCCCGATACGACAAGCACCGCGCCAAACTCGCCTAGCGTTCTTGCTACCGTCAGTACAACGCCGTAGATAACACCCCAGCGGATGGACGGCCAGGTCACCTTCCAGAACGTATACCACGAGTATGCCCCAAGCGTAGAGGCTGCCTCCTCCTGCTGGGCGCCGATCTCCTGAAGCACCGGCAATACTTCGCGTACCATCAGAGGGAACGTCACGAACAGAGAGGCAAGAATCATCCCCGGCAGAGCATAAACGACTTTAAATCCGGTATCCTCGAAAAAAGAACCGATTACGGTATTGGGACCTAACAACAGAACAATCATTAAACCGCCGATAACCGGCGAAACCGCAAACGGCAAATCCACAATGCTGTTAAGCAGCCGCTTCATGCGCGGCCCGATCCAATGGGCACGAACCAGATAAAGCGCCAGCATAACGCCAAATACGGTGTTGATAGCCGTTACCACAACAACGATAATAGCCGTCATCTGCAGGGCATGAAGCGATTGCTTGCGGGTTAACCCTTCAACAAAGCCGCTCCAGCCGTCCGCCCATGAGCCCGTAAAGATCTCGATAAGCGGAATAATCAGCAATAAGGTAAAAACGATATAAGTAAGACCAATCCACGTCCGTCTAATTGTCATTTCCCCGGCCTCCTCGACTGAATCAGGTTGACCGTCCATAAAATGATAAACGAAAGCGTCAGCAGCAATACCGAAACCGCCGCAGCCCCTTGCGGATTGTCACTTTCGATTTCTCCAAAAATATAAACGGCGGCAATCAGCGTCTTGCCCGGGATATTGCCCGCTACCAGCACAACGGCCCCGAACTCCGCCAGTGCTCTTGAGAAAGCCAGCATCGCACCGCTGATTACTCCCGGCAGCATGGAAGGATAGATTACGCTAAAAAAGGTACGGAATTTGCTGGCGCCCATCGTGTAGGCGGCCTCTTCTTCCGATTTGTCGATCTCCTCGAGCAGCGGCTGAACCGCCCGGATCACAAACGGAAACGTAACGAACACCATTGCGATCACAATCGCCGGCTGATGGAAAACGATCGTAAAGCCCATCTTCGAAGCCAGTTCGCCGACAAAGCTGCCTGGGCCAAGCAAGAGCAAAATCATAAGACCGGTTACGGCTGTCGGAAGAGCAAACGGCAGGTCAACCAAGCTGTTCAAAATCCTTCTTCCCGGAAAACGGTACCGGATAAGCACCCATCCGATCATGGAACCCAGCAGCACGTTAATGACGGTTGCAATAAGGGCCAGCTTAATGGTCAGCAGTACAGCCTTCCATGCCAGGGGATCCGATATACTCTCCCAGAAAGGAACAAACCCTCTGGATACCGACTGCGTATAAATTCCGATAATGGGAAGTACAATTAATACAATAAAGTAGAGCATAATCGCGCTTCGAAATCCGAAGCTCCACCACTTGCTGCGAAACATGACATTCATGCTGCTTATGACCTCCAAACCATCGGCTCGAACCGTAGGTGTTTGCTAATCCTTAATCAATAGTAAATACACAATTCCTATTAGATCACTTGGTATTCTAAATTTAGCAGAGAACAACTGGTCTAGTCAATCCCATATTTACATTTTATGCGTAAATAGACTGTCCATTATTACTGTTATGCTATTTAGAAAATAGCAAAAAGCCGTCCGCTGTCTTGAAACCAAGATAGCGGGCGGCTTTTCTTTATTCACCTTCGATATAATAAAGCTCTTCGCCTTCCGTAATAACGGCTTGTCCTTGCGTCAAATCGGTTATCCACGCCACGAAGGCGTCAGCCTCCGATATAACGGGCAGGCATTTCACCGTAACGCGGTCCGTAAATTCGGTCCCCCCAAGACGCGTACCCCGGCCGTGAAGCTCGTTCTCCACTTTGCCGTACCAGGTATAGTCCACGTCGACAAAAACTTCCCGGTGGAGCACCTTGACGATTTCGCCGGCCGCTTCGATGCCGGCTACCGCACCGTCCGTATAAGCGCGGACCAGTCCGCCGGCACCAAGCATGATTCCGCCGAAATAACGGGTAACCACAACGGCAACGTTTTTTAACCCCTTATTCTTGATGACCTCAAGGATTGGCTTGCCTGCCGTCCCGCTGGGTTCACCGTCATCGGAGGCTTTCTGATGCTGATCGCGTTCCCCGACTACATAAGCCGAGCAGTTATGGGTGGCAGCCCGATGAAGCCGTTTGATCTCATCGATGAACGAAACGGCTTCCTCCTCCGTCTCCACCGGCTTGGCGTAGCCGATGAAACGGGATTTCTTGATAACGACCTCTTCGCTGCCCGGACCTCTTACCGTAGAATAACGTTCCAGCATTACAGACGAGCTTCGAGCTCAGCCTTTTCTTTCTCGTAGCCTGGTTTGCCAAGCAGCGCGAACATGTTGCGTTTGTAAGCCTCTACGCCCGGTTGGTCGAACGGATTCACGCCCGACAGGTAGCCGCTGATGCCGCAAGCTTTCTCGAAGAAGTACACCATGTAACCAAACGTATAAGGCGTCATGTCGGCGATTTTGACGATAAAGTTAGGTACTTGTCCGTCCGTATGAGCGAGGAGCGTACCTTGGAACGCTTTTTTGTTAACGAAATCCATCGTTTTGCCTGTCAGGAAGTTCAATCCGTCGAGGTCCGCAGGATCGCTGCCGATGGTGATGTGCTCGGCAACCTCGTTTACTTGGATAACCGTTTCGAAGATATTCCGGTTGCCCTCTTGGATAAACTGACCCATCGAGTGAAGGTCGGTCGAGAAGTCGACGGATGCCGGGTAGATCCCTTTATAGTCTTTGCCTTCGCTTTCGCCGAAGAGCTGCTTCCACCACTCGGATACAAAGTGCAGGTTAGGCTCGTAATTCACGAGGATTTCCGTTACTTTGCCTTTGCGGTAGAGCGCGTTGCGCGCTGCCGCGTATTGATAAGCTTCGTTCTCGGCGAGGTTCGGGTTGCTGTATTCTTTCGATGCGTCTGCCGCGCCTTGCATCATCGCGTCGATGTCGATGCCCGCAACCGCGATTGGCAGAAGACCTACCGCTGTCAGGACGGAATAACGGCCGCCTACGTCGTCAGGGATTACAAACGACTCGTAGCCTTCTTCGGTCGCCAGCTTTTTCAGGGCGCCTTTAGCTTGGTCCGTTGTCGCGTAGATGCGTTTGCGTGCTGCTTCTTTGCCGTATTTGCTCTCGAGAGCTTCGCGGAAGATACGGAACGCAATAGCCGGCTCCGTTGTTGTGCCGGATTTGGAGATCACGTTAATCGACCAGTCGCGGCCATCCAGCAATTGAAGCAGGTGCGTCACGTAAGTCGAGCTGATGTTGTTGCCCGCGAACAGAACTTGCGGAGTTTTGCGTTGTTCTTTTGTCTGCAGGTTGTAGAAGGAATTCGAGAGCATCTCGATCGCTGCGCGCGCGCCGAGGTAAGAACCGCCGATGCCGATAACAACAAGCACTTCGGAATCGGATTTGATTTTTTCCGCGGATTGCTTGATGCGCGCGAATTCTTCTTTGTCATAATTGTTAGGCAGGTCAATCCAGCCGAGGTAGTCGGAGCCTGCGCCAGTACCATTATGTAATTGTTCGTGAGCGATACGAACTTGTTCCGACAGATTGTCGATTTCATGTTGTCCAATAAAGCCAAGGGCTTTAGTGTAATCGAATTTTACCGTTTTACTCATGAAAGAAAGGCCTCCCTGATACTGTTTTTCAATTACCGTCTTACTTAGCCTTTAGAATATCGGATTTAGATTTGAAAAACAAGCAACTAACCGTGAAAAAGGTATGAAGATTATCTATAATGATTAGTAAAAGCTTTTATGGCTTGTTGCAATATAGAGCTAATCAAGCGCGAACGGCTTGGTCCGCCTTCGACGGCCGGCAAGTTTCATTCCGCTCGAATCTAAGCTATGATAGAAGATAAAAGCGATAAATACTTAGAACCTAAAGATACACTGGAGGGAACTGTACATGAAAAAAATCGGATTTATCGGCCTAGGCGTTATGGGATACGGGATGGCGGCGAACCTGCTTCGCAGCGGGTTTGAGGTTACGGTCTACAACCGCACAGCCGGCAAAGCCGGCGAGCTGATCGCGTGCGGGGCAAGCGCAGCCGCAACTCCGGCCGACGCTGTACGCGAAGCCGAAATTGTCATCACGATGATCAGCAACGACGCTGCGATTCGCGAAGTATACTATGGTGAAAACGGGATTTTTGACGCAGTCCGTCCGGGTACCATCCTGATTGACAGCAGCACGATCTCTCCATCCCTCGCACTAGAGCTGACGGAAACGGCAGAGTCGAAAGGCGCATCGTTCCTTGATGCCCCGGTTACAGGCAGCAAGCCGGCGGCCGAAGGCGGTACATTGACCTTTATGGTTGGCGGCCCCGAGAAGACCCTGAAAGAGGTCGAGACGGTTCTAACCGCTATGGGCCGCAAGGTGATCTATATGGGCGCTAACGGCAGCGGCGCGACCGCAAAGCTTGCGCATAACACCATCGTTGGCATTAATATGGCGGCCCTGGCCGAAGGCATGGCGATCGCGGCCAGCGGCGGCATCAACGGCAGCGCGTTCCTGGAGCTCGTCCAATCAGGCGGCGCAGCAAGCCGCACAGCCGAGCTGAAGGGCGAGAAAGTACTTGCCAGCGATTATGACGTCCAATTCTCCCTCGCGCTGATGCTGAAGGATCTTCGTCTTTCCTCCGTGCTGTCGGATGGACTGAAGGTGCCTACACCGATGCTGGAAGCGGCAAAAAGCCTGTTCCAGATCGGCGACTCCATGGGTCTCGGCGAGCTCGACATGAGCAGCGTAACGCAAGCCTATGAGCAATGGATCGGCCGTAAAATCGGCGAAAAAAAATAACAAAATAGTATAATTAATTGTGGCCATGCAGTTCCTTGCATGACCACCTTTTTAATCTCTTCTTGCCTTTGAAATGAACAGGTTAATGGCATACGGAGCATTTAAATGATTCTGTAGAAGCGCCGCGTTCGTTTTTGTGAAGGGATTCCAACCATACCTCGTTGATTCAAAGGAATCCCTGAGCAATGACGATCGGAAGAACATTTAAATGCGCAGTTTGCTGTTTAACCTAATATAAAGGGGCCGTCCCATCGTCATATTTATGACGAATGGGACGGCCCCTTTTTCAACCAATGCTATTCGTAGATGTAAGAGCAGCAGTAGTCGGATACAGCCGCTACTTGAAGCTTGAACTTCGTGTTAGCCGGAACGGTGAATTCACCCTTGCCTTGGATGTGTACCCACTCTGTTTCGCCAGGGAGCAGCACCTTCAGGTCGCCAGCCAAAATTTCCATAATTTCAATGCAGTCCGTGCCGAACTCATAGTCGCCAGGAAGCATAATGCCAAGCGTTTTTTTCGTGCCGTCTGCGAACAGAACAGCGCGGCTAGTTACTTTACCGTCAAAGTAAACATTAGCTTCTTTGACAACCGTTACGTTTTCAAATTGCGACATTGTATGGTTAGCTCCTCTACGCCAAATAGCTTATCGATTACAGAACCGATTTCACTTTGCTTACTACGTTCTCAACCGTGAAGCCGTATTCTTTGATCACGCGGTCGCCAGGTGCGGATGCGCCAAAGCGGTCGATACCGATAACTACGCCTTTGTCGCCAACGTAACGTTCCCAGCCGAACGGATGAGCCATTTCGACAGCTACGCGAGCTTTAACTTCAGGCAAGATAACGGAATCTTTGTACGCTTGATCTTGTTTGTCGAACAGATCCCAGCTTGGCATGCTGATTACGCGAACTTGAATGCCCTCTTCAGCAAGCGCTTTTTGAGCGGCAACCGCCAGCTGCACCTCGGAGCCAGTAGCGATGATTTGAGCTTGCGGAGCGCCGTTTGCCGCATCGGAAACCACGTAAGCGCCACGTTTCAGGTTCTCGCGAACGCCTTCAACCGTACCTTCCAGTACAGGCAGGTTTTGACGAGTCAGAACAAGCGCTACCGGGCTGTTTTGGTTCTCAACCGCATAAGCCCAAGCCGCGGAAGTTTCGTTCGCGTCCGCTGGACGGATAACCGTCAGGTCAGGGATAATGCGGATCGAAGCCAGCTGCTCGATTGGTTCATGCGTAGGACCGTCTTCGCCAACCGCGATCGAGTCATGCGTCAGAACGTAAGTTACAGGCTGTTTCATCAGGGCAGCCAGACGGATTGCCGGACGCAGGTAGTCGGTAAATACGAAGAACGTACCGCCGAATACTTTCATGCCGCCGTGCAGGCTCATGCCGTTCATTGCTGCAGCCATACCGAACTCGCGAACGCCGTAGTAAATGTTGCGGCCGTCGTAGCTGCCTGGTTTGAATTGTGCCAAACCTTTCAGGTGAGTCATTGTCGAGCTCTCAAGGTCAGCGGAACCGCCAGCCAGAGCAGGTACGTTGTGAACAAGGCCGTTCAGAGCGTTACCCGAAGCTACGCGAGTCGACAACGGCTTGTCTTCCGTTGTGTATTTAGGCAGGTCTTTATCCCAGCCTTCAGGCAATTGACCGGAAGTAGCGAGCTCGAATTGAGCTGCAAGCTCTGGGTATGCTTTTTTGTAGGCTTCGAACTGTTCGTTCCAAGCAGCGTTTGCTTTCTCGCCGTTCTGCTTCACTTCAGCAAAGTGAGCGCGAACTTCGTCCGGAACATAGAATTGATGCTCTTCGTTCCAGCCGTAGAATTGTTTAGTCAGCTTAGTCTCGTCAGCACCGAGCGGGGAACCGTGAGGACCGGCATGTCCGCCTTTGCCGCCTTTATTCGGGCTGCCGTAGCCGATAACAGTTTTAACTTCGATCAAAGTCGGTTTGCCTGTTTCCGCTTGCGCTTCAGCGATTGCTTTGGACAATGCGTTCAGGTCGTTGCCGTCTTCAACGCGAAGAACTTGCCAGCCGTAGCCTTCGAAACGCTTTTGAACGCTTTCGGAGTACGACAGGTTAAGCGCGCCGTCAAGGGAGATATCGTTCGAATCATACAAAACAACCAATTTGCCAAGCTTCAGGTGGCCTGCGAAGGAAGCCGCTTCATGAGAGATACCTTCCATCAAGTCGCCGTCGCCGCAAATCGAGTATGTGAAGTGATTAACAACATTAAAGCCTTCTTTGTTGTAAGTAGCTGCCAGATGAGCTTCTGCCATGGCCATACCTACAGCCATTGCAACGCCTTGTCCAAGAGGACCTGTTGTTGCGTCAACGCCAGCCGTGTGGCCGAATTCCGGGTGACCTGGAGTCAGGGAACCCCATTGACGGAAGTTTTGCAGCTCTTCCAGAGGAAGATCGTAACCGCTCAGGTGAAGCAAGCTGTAGAGCAGCATCGAACCGTGTCCTGCGGACAGAACGAAACGGTCGCGGTTAATCCAAGTCGGGTTCGACGGATTATGCGTCATGTTTTTCGCGAACAGTTGGTAACCCATTGGAGCTGCGCCCATTGGCATGCCAGGATGTCCGGATTTTGCTTTCTCGATGGAGTCGATTGCCAGCGTACGGATCGTGTCGATCGACAGCTGGTCAATCGATTTTTGTGTAACTGTCATTTCTTACTTCCTCCTAATTCCTGTTTAAAATTGCTCTGTCTCTCTCTATATATCTGGATATAGCGCGAGTTGTAGCGCAAAGGCTTTGAATATTGTACCATTCCGAAAACCCGTTTGCCATCCTTAAAATGGAGAAAGACTAGAGCATTTATTGGATTAATTGAAAACGACCGTTTTGTTCTGATGTACGATAATGCGGTCCTCGGTATGCCATTTCACGGCACGGGCGAGAACGACGCGTTCGATAGTACGTCCGATTCGTTTCAATTCCTCTACATTGTCGCGATGGCTGACGCGCTGAACGTCTTGTTCGATAATCGGACCGCCGTCGAGTTCCTCCGTTACATAATGTGCCGTAGCGCCGATGATTTTAACACCGCGATTGTACGCTTGCGCATAAGGCTTGCCGCCAACGAAGGCTGGAAGGAACGAATGGTGAATATTGATAATGCGGTTCGGGAACTGCTCGATGAATTTCGGCGAGATAATCTGCATGTAACGCGCGAGAACGATAAGGTCCGCTTTGTCCGCGACCACTTCCATCTGCTTGCGCTCCGCTTCCGCTTTGGTGTCCGCGGTTACCGGAATGTGGTGGTAGGGAATGCCAAACGATTCCACCATGTCCTTCATATCCGGGTGGTTGCTGACAACCATCGAAATGTCCGCGTCCAGATCGCCGGCTTTCCACTGCCACAGCAGCTCCATCAGGCAATGGTCTTCCTTGGAAACAAAGATCGCTAGGCGCTTTTTGCGGCTCGCGCGGAACGTATGCCATTTCATATCGAAACGGTCCGCCACGCGGGCGAAATCCTCGACAAGAACCGGAAGCTCCTTGTCCATATCATTCAAATCAAATTCAAAGCGGATAAAGAACATGCCGCCTTCCGGATCCATCGTGTATTGGTCCGATTGTACAATATTCGCACCGTGCTCGTACAAGAAATGCGATACCGCCGCCACGATACCCGGTCTATCCGGGCACGAGATCAGCATGCGCGCGCGTCCGCTGCGCGACTCCGTAGTAGATGAAGACATAAACGTTAAAACTTCCTTCCTTTTGCAATGGTTATCTTAAAGTATGGTTAAACGGTTTTAAGCAATTGCTTGCCGGCGAACCATGCCGTAATCCGTTGGTTGATTTGCTCTTCGGTCAATTCGCCCGGAAGCGCGTCGCTTTCGGCCAGAAGATCGAACAGGCGCTCCATTGGCTCGCGCGGATCCGCTTTTTTCGCTTTGGCATCGTTCTTCAGAACGTCCCAGGTCGACAATACGAACTGGCGAGGATCAATTTCCTGCTTGCCATAGAAGTGATGCAGACGTTCTACATGGTCGAAGAACGACTCCCCAAAGCGCTCCATGGCATCGCCGCGGAGCAGCGCGATTTCCGCTTCGTACATCGGGAACTGCTTCTTGTCATCCTTGCCGATCCATGGCGTTTCCAAAATAAACGGACGGCCCGCCAACGCTTCATGATGAACGATTCTGTGAATCGCCTCATGTCCAAGCCAGCCGGCACCTACGGGAGCATGGCGGTCTTTGCCCGCGCCTACCGGGTTTTTGCTGTCGTTGACATGGACAACCGCAACGCGGTCAAGCCCGACGGTCTCATCGAATTTCTGCAGCACGCCGTCCAGATCATTAATTAGATCGTAGCCCGCATCGTGCATGTGACAGGTATCCATGCAAACCGTCAAACGGTCGTTATGCTGCACCTTATCGATGATTTGGGCAAGCTCCTCGAAGCTGCGGCCGATCTCCGTACCTTTGCCGGCCATCGTCTCGAGAGCAATGTTAACATTCGTATCTTTGGTGCCTTCGAGCACTTCATTTAAGCCTTCGGCAATACGAGCGATGCCGTACTCGGCATCCTTGTCCGTATAAGCGCCCGGATGCAGAACGATATTGCGCACCCCGATATAATCGGTACGGCGGATTTCCTCCTGCAGGAAGCGGACCGCAAGCTCAAACGTGTCGTCCTTGTAAGAACCCAGGTTGATGATGTAAGGAGCATGCACGACAATTTCGTTGATGCCGGCCTGTTCCATCATTTGTTTGCCTTCTTCAATATATAAAGTTTCTATTGGCTTTCTCCGTGTATTCTGCGGTGCGCCGGTATAAATCATAAACGAGCTGGAACCGTAGGACACAGCTTCTTTGGCCGCGGTAAGCAGCCCCTTGTCCGAAAATGATACATGGGAACCGATTTTCAACATCTTTAAAACGCCCCTTTCGGTTGATCAACCCTTATTTTACAAGGAATGTCGAAATAAATCTAGGAATACGGTATAATTCTTCCTGAGGTGAAGGTACAGTATGAAATCAGCTCCCGATTGGTTTATGTTTTTCATTATTTTCTGGGCGGTCGTAATGGTCGGCGCTATGGCCATCGGCGGTTTCTTCATGTTCCGCAAGTTTTTGAAGGTGCTGCCTCAGCGTGACGGCAAGTCCAAGCTGGATTGGCAAAATTATTGGGTTGAACGGAGCCGCAGCATGTGGACCGATGAATCGAAAAGCTTTTTGGACGAGCTGGTCTCTCCCGTTCCGTCCGCATTCCGGGATATCGCCAAGCACTCGATTGCCGCGAAAATCGGTCAGGTCGCTATCGATAACGGAGCTTCGGAAGTAACGCGGGAGCACTGCATCGAGGGATACATACGCGCAACGCCTAAACGTGACTATCGAAGCCTTGTTTCTTTCCTGGAACGCAAGGGTATCGACTACGCTCCCTACCGGCATTTGCTCAATAAATAAAAGGCAGCGGGCTGCTTCAATTATGGCAGCCTATTGTTTAATCCGTATGAATAGTGTGTACAAATCTATTGGAACCTTAAACGGATGATTTCGTTATATAGCATATGAACAGCTTATAACTGGCTGTTTGTATAATCATTCTTCAGCTAATGCTTTCAGGAGGTGCTTCTATGACAACTATGAAAACGAAAAAGAAGAGCAGCTTAATCGCGGCAAGCGCCGTATTACTCGCGGTAATGATGACCGCAACGGCATGCGGTTCGGACAAAGCCAATTCGAACGGCAACGAACAGGGCTCGTCGGTTGAACAGCCGGCCAACGCCGCACCGGAGAACAGCAGCAATAATACAACTGATAATAATGCGGGAAATAGCCAGTCCGAAGGGCAAAACAGCGGAGTGGTTGACCCGGAAACGGCTTCGCCGGATACGGATGCAAACACAGCGCCGGCTGACGGCGCCGTTAAGACAAGCGAAGGCGTATTTGTCGGACAAGCCGATACAACCTCGGTTGAGATTGACCTGCCGGATGGACCGATGGTTTTGCAATTCACGGACGATATGACGGATAAAATCAACAGTATTCCGGCGGACGCAAAAGTACAATTCGAATATACCGAAAAGGTCAGCGGCGATGTAACGCAATATTTCCTTAAGAAGCTTGAAGTCAAATCCTAATGAAGGACGGATGAACAATGCGCGTTGCGGTAACGGGAGGAACAGGCTTTGTAGGACGGGCACTGGTGAATGCGCTGCTTGACCGGGGCGATGAAGTGACTGTCGTATCCAGGAAAGGAAAGCTTTCCGCTTCACCTCAGAATGCCAGGCTCCATCATAGGACATGGGACGAGCTTGCCGCATCGCCTAAGTGGCTGGAGGGCACCGATATTATCGTGAATCTGGCCGGCGAAAGCATTAACCAGCGTTGGACCAAAGCCGCCAAGCAGCGCGTTCTTCATTCCCGGATTGATGCCGCAGCGCGTATTGCCAAGCTTGTTACCGAACTGAACGCCAAGCCGGAGGCCGTCATTAACGCCTCCGGCATTTCTGCGTACGGCAATTCGTTAACGGCTACGTTTACGGAAGAGAGTCCGCTAAAAGTAACCGACTTTCTGTCCGGCGTTGTGGAGCACTGGGAGAAAGCTGCCGATTCCATTCCCGTAAAAAGGCTGGTTAAGCTGCGGGTAGGCGTCGTGCTTAACCGGACCGGCGGCGCGTTTCCGCTGATGAGTCTGCCTCACCGGTTATTTGCCGGAGGCCGTCTTGGCAGCGGCGGGCAATGGCTGTCGTGGATCCATCTGGAGGATTTGGTCCGGCTGATACTATTCTGTATAGACCATCTCGAAATTCAAGGGCCGGTGAATGCCTCGGCACCGGAGCCGGTTACCAACGACCAATTCGGGCGCGCATTAGGCAAGGCGTTTGGACGACCGCATTGGCTGCCAACACCCGCTTTTCTGCTAAAAGCCGTACTTGGGGAAATGTCCTCCCTGCTTCTCGAAGGACAACGCGCCTTGCCTCGCAAAGCACTGGAGAACGGCTTCGCGTTCAAATACCCGACCATTGAAAGCGCAATGAAGCAAATAACCCAAACCTAAATAAGAACAGAAAAAGCCGAAGACGAGAGGTTAACCTCTCGTCTTCAGTTCATATTTGGGCCCATTGCTGCCGGCCAGCTGTATAACGTCTCCTATAACAAACGGATAAGACTTATACGGAATCATAATCTCACCGTTCAACATGCTTCCGTTTCGGGAGCCCAGATCTTTTGCGATATAAGCACCGCCGTCCCGCTCCAGCTCCAGATGAAGCCTGGAAATGCCATGCGCTTCTTCCTCATAGCTGACCTGCTCGCCTAATCGGCCTATCGTAAACTTCCCCTCCTGCCACTCGATCCAGGAGCCTCCGCCTGCCCATTCCCTGTATAAGGCCGGCCCTTTTGAGCCTTTTGGGTCCATGTCCCTCTCTGCCAGCAGCACCGTCGCTTCAGCTGAGGCCGGTTGGCTGCGAAGATCCGCGGTATTCCCTTCATAAGGGTGGAGCTCCTCTTCCTTTCGATTGGCCGGTTTGACAGATTGAACATAGGAGGAGGCAGGTTCGACCATCTCCTTATGCTCAAAATCCTCATATCGCCCCCACATGCCAAGCGGCTGGGATTCGGGGATGAACTCCTCCTCCTCGTCTCCATTGCCTTTTTTGGCAAGCAGCCCGGCAGGAAGCCTGCGGGACCAAACCATATAAAGAGCAGCAATCCCCATAAAGGTCAAGCCCAAGGAGATGTAGAAGCTGCTTCGGGAATGCGAGGATAAGTAGATATATTTCCACACGCAAGCAATTGCTATGGTTACAACTGCCGCCGTTACCCATAATTTTTTCCTTGCCGCGTCGGAATCCTGCGCCTCCAGCTCAACAAGCGGAATATCTTGAAGCTTTGGTACGGATGTTGCGATTGTTGCGTGCTTTAAGACGGATACGCCGACAGTTTGCGGCCTCGGCTCGCAGCTTTCCTTTGACTCTATTACTCGCGCATCGCCTGCTAACGAAGCTGCGGGAAAAGAGATAGAAATGCGCTCCGAAGCCTGCTTCGGGCCAGCATGAATAAAAGCATCTCCAATCAATCCAAGCAGAACGGACCTGAGCTCGGATAGCGGCCATTTGCTTCCGTTGAGCGGCTGTAAAATACGCTGAAGACCCGCGCCGTCAATGTCCTGGATGTACGCTGTCCACCTGACTACAAGGGTGAGCAGATCCGCTACACCTGAAACGCTGTCGCGCATTCCTTCTTTTAAGGGCAAATAAGCAAGGGCAATATCATTAAGCTGCTCGCCTACAAACAAATATTGATCGTCGAGCAGGCAGCCTTCCGGACGCAGCATATAATGTTTGCATTCTTCGAATGCTTCTACAACTCCAAGCAACAACGTATAAAATTGCTCCATGGAAAGCGACTGGACTTGCAGACGGTGCAGCAGCATTTTCCGTCCTGCCAAGACATAGCGGAAGGTGATGCGCCCGTCGATTTCAATCCATTCTACCGGCAAAAGATGCGGAATTTTGCCGGACTGCAGCATCTGCAGTTCAAGCTCATCCAGTTCATCCCGCAGGATACCTTCCTTCCGGTCAATAATCATCTCATGCCCCCGGTTCATGGAAAAATCTATTCTGAACGGCTGCCTCACTATTGTTCCCCCTTTGATCAACCCGATATCAACCATAAAGTTAAGGCCCCCGGAGCCACAGCCAGCATAAACGGAAAGGTTCGTCCATTATTCGCCCATGCCAGCCATGACGACGCACCTTCCCGACCTCCAAAACGCAGGGCTAGAAACGAAAATATTCCTGCGGTCATCCTTCTCGCAAACGGCCTATGAAAAACAAGCAGGACAAGTCCCACAAGCCCCGCATACAAGATGGCGTACATCATAAGCTGTAGAACCGCCAATGTGCCAAGCCAGGCTCCGAGCGCCGCAAACAGCTTGACGTCTCCCGCGCCAATTCCTTTGGCCAGATGCAAAATCAGCAGCGGAACAAACCCTGCAGCCGCACCGTACAGGGCGAGCAAAAGCCCTTGGCCTCCTCCTGCGAACAAGGCATATAAACATCCTCCTGCCAGAAAAGGAGCCGTAAGCAGATTAGGAATGGTCATCGACTTCAAATCGGTATATAACGCGGCAAGAAGCAGCAGGGCTGCAGCCAAGAGCTGAACCGTCACGATCGCGTATCCTCCTTCTTTGTTACATTAAAATGCATGGAAACCGCGTCCCCTGACGCCGAGGTCGCGGTCAATTCCCAGGTTCCCGGCGTTGTATTGCCGGATACCAGCCATGTCCACCGCACATAACCGTTTGCATCCGCCGTTGCGCTGCCGAGATGCTTTGCCGTGCTTGTACCGCTTTTATAATTGACGGTTAGGGAGGCTGAAGCACCCGGCGAGGTTAAAGCGATAACCGTTGCTTTATTCCCTGGACGCAGCGGAACCGGCTGGATGGAGACAATTTGAATCGACGTTGCATCCCCGGCGGCGTTTTCCTTCGCCGGCGCTGCGTCGCTTACCCATACCCGTTCGGATGCCTGCTCGCGCAATACGATTTTTCTATTTAAGAACGGCAAAGACAAAGGGAACTCGTACTCCGCTTCAATCGTCAAATAAGGCTGCCGTTTTTCCTTCAGATCCGGCAAAGACAAGCGCGCTAAGCTCAAACGCTCCTTTTCCAGCACCGCTTCATCCGCAAATTGCCGGAGCAGCGGCTCAACCGCGCCTCTCCCCAGTTCGGTAGCGGCCGCATCCGCGACAGGCTGCCAGCTTCCTTCTAGAACGGCCGATGCTAACGCATCCGCAGGCGCCGGCAGCCACCCGGCAGCGTCCTTCGCCATAGCTCCTCCCCAATCCGGCAGCGGCAGACCGATTGAGCCCAAATCCGGGATCGATGAAGAAGCTTTTTGAAAGGTGAGATCGGCTGGACGAATATGCGTCGCAATCTGCCGAACCGTCTGGGACGCGGCCGATTGAAGGGCCATCTGCACGGCGCATAAGCGAATCATCATCAAGAACAGCAGCAAGACCATCAGAAGCAGCGGCATGACAAGCGCAGCTTCAAGCACCATGCTTCCGTTCTCGCTGCCCCGGGCTTTTACCCGCCGCCTAATAAGACCAGCCAATCGTTTGAACGGTTTCATACCTGTCGCCAACAACCTTTCCTCGCAAGGATCCAAAATGCTGGAGGACGTCCATCACGCCCGGTAAAAACCACAGCCTGGCGGAGGTCTTTACTTCTCCCGTTAGGGCAGTTGGAACCTTGGACAAGGAAACTCCGCCATTATGCTCAATAACGGCGATCATCCGGGCTAACGCGGAAGGCCGGTTGGCACCTCCGTGTACCAGCATGAACAACCGCAGGTAATCCGTGTAGGCAACATCCACGTTTATATATTTGGATAACGGAGCCGCCCCGCGTTCCGTAAACGCCGCCATATCCTCCATGGTTTTTTCCAGGCCGTATACAACGGAGCATGACAAAATTAGCAGGGGATGGGCGGCTGCCCTGCAGGCCGACAAGCCTTCCATCGTCCGGACCGCCATCCTTACGCCGATTAATTCGCCATAAGCAGCCGCCAAATTGGCCGTTGGACTATGAAACCCGTAAATGACATACTCCGCTTCCTGGTTGCTGAACGCGACGGCATGGGCAAGCTCGTTCGTATCGCCGCTTGCAAGCAATGCCCGCAGATTTTGCGGCGCAAAGGAAGCGTAACGCGAAACCGCATACTCCGATAAATAGACGGAGTCCCTGGTTTGCTCAAGCATATCGGCAATGCCCCAAAACAACCCGCTCATGACGGCTGTCGCTTCCTCCGCTTCCTCATGGGCATCCTGCGCGAAGACAAGTCCTTCCGCTTCCGCCCCGGCTGCTTCCTGATTAAATAAAAGATTGTTCTTATACCGTTTCTCGATATCCTGAATAACCTGAAGGTGCTCCTCGGTCTGGGGAACCGATGTCATCCCGTGCAGCAGGCGGCGGGCCTGGGACCACAGCTCCCCTGCCTTTGCCTCCTGTGCCTGGCGTTCTTTTTTCAATTCTTTATCGGTCAGCTTCCGCTCCCGCTCGTCCAGGCTAGAGCCTTTGCGCACGTATGCTCCCTCATACTGCTCATAAGCAATCCTGAGATTCACGGCCCCCTCCTTGATCTGCTCATTGGAAAGATTGGGCGCGGCAAGGCCGGCTGTCAAATTGGTGATAAAACCTCCCGCCTCCATTTGCAGCGAAGCAAACCTAGAGGCCTGATCCGCAATTTCCCCGCTGTATTCGGCAAACCAGCCGTCCGGCAAAATAAGCTCATCCGCGAGCTTCCGAATCTCCTGCATATCGTTTTCCGGCGCAGGATCCAGGGAGGGAGCCCCAGCTCCAGCATCGGCAACGTTGTTGCCGCTTACGCGGTCATAACCGCTGTTAGAAGCAGCATTAGCCGTCTCCTGCTTGATACGCTGCATGTCCGAGTTAACCTGCTTAGCCTCGTTGATTGCTTTGACCGCGTCCTGCTGCAGCTTGTCATGCTGCTTTTTAGCCACGGCAAGCTCCCGGGACATATCGTCCGTCCATCCTCTCGCCTTTAACTCGTAGGCCCTAATTTCATCCGCGTATTTCGGTTTTTTGCCTTGCTGAGTCAGACGCTGATCAGTCATGACCCAATTCGCATACGCGGTATAATCACCGGCAAGCCTTGCGGCATTCGCGGCACCCGTCGCAAGCTCCAGCGCTTTCGTCGGAATAAGGCCCGCAATGCCGCCAACGGTTTCCGCGGCCTGGCGTTGCAGCTGCAAAGCTGCAGCCAGCTTTTCCTCCCGCTCGTCGTACAGCTTGCGAAGCTCCTCCAGCATATTAACCGTGACGGTCGCCTCCTTCATCGCCCCGGAAAGCGGGGCAAACTTGGAAGCTAGCTCAAGGGTAAAATCCACCGGGGCTTTATACTTCATTTCTTCCAGTACCTGCCGGGCAAACACCTCGTGCTTCCCCAGTACTTCCGCATTGTCTACATGCGCCGATTGGAGCTTCGCCTGCACCAGCTTAAAGGTCTCCGGCTGCCCTGCGGATTGTTCCAGATTCGCCTTGACCGTCCGTTCAAAAATGTCATTACTGTCCGTCCCTCCCCGTCCAAACAGCCCATACCGTTCGTACAGCCGATTATCGTAAGCGGAAAGAGTTGAACGCACGCCGGATCTGGCCGCGTCCTCGGCGGCCTTGTGCAAAACCGCCATTCTTGCATAATCGATCAGCACCGCCGAGAACAGAAGCAGCCCCGACAAAACAACCGCGGAAAATATCGTTATCGAGCCGTAAGATGCTGCTGGCTTGTTCACGGCTTGCCTTCTTTCCCGCCACTGTATGCCGTCAGTGCTTTTGCAGCTTGCTGTTTCGACGTTCCATTGCTGAATTTGGCGGTATAATACCTGACCGTATCGACATCCCGGATAAACTGAACAGGATCAACGATGCTGGCCGCTGCAACCGTCTTGGGTTCAGACAGCCCTAGCGTACGCTCAAGCGGAGCAAGAGATACCGGCTGCATCAGCTTTACCGCTACCTCCCGCTTCAGCAGGCTGTTTGCGTAAGCGATGTTCCCTTTAAACGGCAGCTCCGCATCGCCTGTCAGCCAAGCTGATGCTTGATGCAGCTTGGTTCCCGCAAGCTCCAGCTTTTCCGTGCTCCGTGCCCCCGGCAGTTCCAGGGTTACATCCGTCTGATCTGCCGTTAGTCCAAATAACGAACCAAGCATGTAATCTCCGCTCACCCGCCAGTACAAGCCGTCATACTGACCGGTTGTCAGCATCCCGTTGCGGGCATTACGGTGACTGTTATCCCAGCTGAACGAAGCCCGTTCCGCCGTCTCGGAAGCGGAGTAATAGAGCACCGCTTTCTGATAGATATACATGCTGAATAGTAGAAACATAAGGATTAGAAGAAAGATGACCGGAAACACCAGCGAGGATTCCAGCGTAAAGCTCCCTTCCGTTTGGCGAAGCCATTGCGGCAAGCTTCGTTTACGGTTAGTTGGAGAAAATTTTGTCCGCTTCATCATCGGCTTTTCCCATCAACTTCTCGATCAACTGGATAATCCAATCTTTAAATAGAAGAGCGATTATGATAACAACCGCAATAATCAGAATCACTTCAAGCGTCCCTAGACCGCTTTCCGAGCGCCAGAATGAACGAACGGATTTCCCCAACTTTTTCAACATAGTAAACATCCTCCCTAAATATTGATAGATAAGTTCAAGACATGAGCAGCATCGCCGGCGCGGCAACAAATACCATTAACACGAGCAAGATGCCCACAAGCGGAAAAACAAGCTTGGAAGAAGCCTCTTCCCCGCGGGAACGGGCAACCGCCTTGCGTTTCTCCCATAAGGAGTAGGATATTTCCCGCAATGCGAGGACAAATTGATCTCCGCCTCTGCGGTAATTAAGCAGCATTACCGTTGTAAAAATGGATACCTCCTGTACGGCACAGCTCCGGTTAAACCGCTCAAGCGCCGTGCTGAAGGACTCGCCGTTCCTTAAGGCAATAACCGCTCTGTTCCACTCTTTATATAAAGGCTGCACAGCCGGATCTTTCCCCTCCAGACAGCGGGTGAACGCCCGCAGCACCGGTTCCCCCGCGCCAACGAGCAGCATCAGCTTGCTAAGCGCTTCGGGCAGCTCGGAAACAATCGCCTGTTTTCTCCGTTCAACCAGCCTGCCGGCTTCCAAGATAGGCCGGAGCGGAAGCAATAGCCCTAATAGCGCGCCCATCCCGATAAGCAGCGGTTCCTTCGCCAGCACAGCAAGAAGAGCGCAGCCCGTCAGCACGGCATAACCAATACCCGCCGTTTCCGCAATATGCCGCTTTGTCTGAGTAAGCTGCCAGTCCGTGCCTTTCAGGAGAATCTGCTTCGAATGGTAGCTGCTGAGCGGAAGCTGCAAATGCCCGTACAGGTTGCTGCGTTCAAGCAGCCGATCAAAAGGCCTTGCAAACCATACTTCCTTCCAATCCGGTTTTCCCTTGCTCAGAAGCTGCGCCATTCCGTCCTTTCCCATGAGCAGTCCCCAAAACAGGATCAGAAGCAGTACAAGAATAGCCATTTGACGCCTCCTACACGCGTATTTGCATAATTCGATGAATTAGCCAGAAACAAAAGGATAAAACGGCAAGGCCGATGGTCAGCAGGACATATCCGCCTCCCCTGTACAACGGCTTCATATAATCAGGGGCAAAAGCGCTCAGAAAACCAAGGAAGGCGAACGGGACAGCCATCATAATCCGGGCTTCAAAACGCTTCTGCGCAAGCAGAACGGAAATTTCCTGTTTGACCTCCAACTTTTCGCCGATCGTCTGCGAGGTCCGTTTCATTACTTCGACCAGATCCCCGCCGGAGCGTTTGCATACGGCAAATACGTCGGCAAATTGCGTAATGTCGTCCAGATGGGCACGCTTAGCCAAGCTGTGAAGCGCCTGCTCAAGAGGTTCCGCGTTATCGAGCCGATACTTGATAATCTGGAATTCGTGCAGAAGCTCCGTATTCGGATCCGGGTACAGCAGCTTAAGGTCATCAATCGTTGCCAAAAAGGCATTTTCAACCGACCGGCCGGCCGCCAGCGACGATGCCAGGGAATACAAGGCCTCTTTGAATTGCAGCTGCAGCCTTTCCTTCCGCCGGACAAGCAAGAAGGACTTGAACAGTCGAGGCGCAGCCAGGCCTCCCACGGCAAACAAACTAGATACAATAAAGGAATGATAGATGAGGTAGACAGCAGCAAATAGAATAGCGAATCCAACGGCTGCCGATCCCATAAACTGCTTATAAGACAACTGGTAATGGTTATAGTCCTGGTGCGGCTTCACGTTGGTTAACGGCATACTGCGCCGCGCGCCAGCCCGAAAGGAAGAGTCCCAACCGCACCATTCAAGCACTCTTGCTGCGAGAGGCGCAGCTCGAATTACGGGCATATCGCATCCTCCTCTGCCAGCTTAATTCCGGCCATCCTCAGCTTATCGGTATGGCAGAGCTTATTATCGGTACGCTTAAGCCTGCCGATTACTCTGCCGTCTTCCTCCCCTTCCTCTTCAAATTGGAACAGCGGCCGGACGGCAATCTCTCCATCCTCCATCCCGACAACCTCGCAAATTTCCGTGACGCGTCGGGAGCGGTCCCTAAAACGAGACAAATGGATCACAATGTCCAAAGCCGATGCGATTTGCTTGCGGATAACCTGAACCGGCATTTCCGCCGCGCTCATGACCATCGTCTCCAGCCGGGACATCATGTCCCGGGGACCGTTACTATGGCCGGTGGACATGCTCCCCGCATGGCCAGTATTCATGGCCGCCAACATATCCAAAGCCTCTCCGCCGCGTACCTCGCCAACAATAATGCGGTTTGGACGCATCCGAAGCGATGCCCTGATCAGATCGCGGATTGCGATCTCTCCTTTACCCTCGGTATTGGCATTCCGCGTCTCAAGGGAAACAAGATTGGGAACGCTCCGGATTTGCAGCTCGGCGGAATCTTCAATCGTAACTAAACGCTCATCCCGGGGGATGTATTGGGATAGAGCATTAAGAAAAGTTGTTTTACCCGTCCCGGTTCCGCCGCTTATAAAAATGTTGTATTGCGCTTTTGTCAGCAGCTGCAAAAAAATAGCCGCTTCCCCGGTTAATGCTCCCTTCGTTACAAGCTCGTCCATCGTCAGCGGCTGTTCCGGAAATTTACGAATCGTCATCGCGGGTCCCCTTAGCGCAACAGGCGGCAGCACGATATGAACACGCGAGCCATCCTTTAGACGGGCGTCGACGATCGGAGAAGATTCATTGACGACCCGGTTCACGCTTGCAACAATAGACTGAATGAGATCCTCCAGTCTCTCCTTGCTTTCAAAAGCCGAGGGCAGCAGACTAAGCCGGCCGTTTCGTTCGATAAAGATCTCCGAATGATGGTTGATCATGACTTCCGTCACCGTCGGATCATCCATTAGCGGCTGCAAAATATCAAGTCCCCGGAACGAGTGAAACAGACGCCGAACCAGCGAAGCCAGCTCCGAAGCGGTTAGGGGATGGCTGCTGCTCCAGGAAAATACAGCCTGCTCCACGATTGCCGTTAATTGCTCGTCCGTTACCGAGCCGGAGTAATCAAGCCGGTCCTTAATCCGGTTTTTTAATTCAAGGACCGCTTCATCCGTTAGCAATCGGCTCACCTCCCTCCTCCTTCACCAGCTGCCGGTACAGCCGTTCCACGGCGGCCATATACGGAGGCGATGAAAGAACAGCGGCTGCGCCTTTGCCCATTACGGCCGTATCGGGAAGGAAAGCACAAGCCGGCTTGAATATGCTTCGTTTTGCATGAAGCTGGCCGTCACTGCGGTTTACAACCAGCTGCAGCCGGGGCTTCAGCAAGCGGAACCGCTCTCCGAAACGCTGCATGCCGTACTGATAAGCCAGCTGGCTCTTGCGCTGAACCGCCGGATCCTCCGTTACAAGCCAAATGATCTGATGACTAAGCTCCATTACGGCCAAATGAAGCTCATCCAGTCCTTCATCCAGATCAATAACGATAAGATCGTATTGACCGGTTGCCGCGACGGCCCGGACGATAGCATCAGCATCCGTGGCTTGAAGCGTCATCCGGTCTTCCGCATTCGAACAAGGCAGAATATAATCCGCGCGCAAAAGCGCATGACGCTTGCTGTGCCGCCCAAGCCACTCTCCAACCTTGTCCGGATGCGTTTGAAGGATGTACAGCAGTTGAGACAAGCCTTCATCGCCGTGAGCCGCCCCTCGCTCCAGCCAGGTATCCATCGCATTCCAGCGTTCCAGATTGACATAAAATACGCGCTGACCGTTATTTGCCGCTGTATGAACCAGCTGTCTGGCTAATGTTGTTTTCCCGACGCCGCCTGACGCTGAATAAACGGTGATGGCTTGCACAGTCTGCTCTCTGTCAGTCCCCTGTACAGCTGGGGCCATGATGGAAGCCATCCCCTGCAGTAAACCCGGCAGAGCCTGATATTGAAGCAGTTCGCAATAGGCCGGAAATTGGCCCGGCGCCATGACAAGCGCCCCAATCGGGACCCCTTCCGGCAATACCCCGGCAGCCGCCTCCAGCATGTAAGGCTGTGCGGCGATTCCGTGAACCGGATAGCCCGATTTCAGAAACTGAACAAACGCCTCCGCATGGGTGAAAATCGTCAACTGCCATTGCTCGCTGAACGGGCTGTCTCGCACGTAATCAGCCAGTCTCTTCACATAGTCCTGCTCCTTGACCGCAATCACCAATTGCTGTCTCACCTGCCTGCTCCTGCCTTTCTTCCGGCAAACGCAAAAAAACACCGTAAAAGGCGCAGTTTACCTGCGGCCTTCTACGGTGCTTCCGTACATGTGCCGATTCAATTTATTGTACAAATATTACCACTTCGTCCAAATGCCCGTCAACTAAAACATCATAAAAAAGCTAAAAACTTTTTTCGAAAAAGGATACAAATCGTATCAACATGTGCTATAATAAGAAACGTAACGTATCTCATTACATATCGAGGTACCTGAACCATAAGGAGGAGGTGAAAGTATGAAAAAAGTATGGGAAGCTCCTGCATTGGAAGTACTTGATGTTAAAATGACTTTCGACGGTGATATTGAAAGCTTCAACCACAAACCTGGCAGCAAAAAGTGGTAATTGTTCATTAAAATAGACAAAGAACCCGTTTATCCTCGGATAAACGGGTTCTTTGTCTAGCTGTTGCTTTGCAAATGCTCAGGGACAAAATAAAAAAGCCTATGCTTAGGCATTGGCTTAGGATTGATAACTTAAGAGTTTCCTGAAGGTACCACGCGTCTCCATGGACAGCTGCGTATATCCTCCCTGCTGAACAACTGTTCCTTGTTCCAGTACAATAACCTGATCGGCGTGCCTAATCGTGGATAAACGATGCGCAATTACGATGATGGTCATTGTTCCGTGCAGCATGTCCAGCGCCTCTTTTATTTGCACTTCATTCTCTCCGTCAAGAGCACTGGTCGCTTCATCAAGCACCAGAATGGAAGGTTTCCGCAAGATGGCGCGTGCCAGCACTATACGTTGTCTTTCTCCGCCCGACAGCCGGACTCCCCGATCTCCGATTACCGTATCTAGGCCTTGAGGCAGCTTGCGTACGAACTCATCCGAGGCCGAGAACCGCAACGCTTCCCACATTTCAGCTTCCGTAGCGCTTGGCACAACCAGCTGCAAATTTTCACGAAGACTGCCATGGAATAAAAAAGGATCTTGTGACACATAGCCAATGGCATTCCTGTAAGGATACATTTGTCCTTCATTAAGTTCCTTACCGTCAATAAGCAGCTTCCCCTCGTCGGGTTGAATCAGTCCCATTAGCAAATCAACAAGCGTACTTTTACCCGCACCAGATTTTCCGACAATAGCAGTCATCTGGTTAGCCGGTATCCTAATATCAATATGGCTTAATGCGGATTTCGAATTCTCTTTATCATACCGGTATGATACGTTGCTGCAAGAAATACTGTCTTTGATTGAATAAGAAGATGCATCTTCCTTGGCCTCTTGCGAAAAATGCTTTTCTTGCGCAAGCCCGCTATCCCTCTGTAGATCCGACAACACCTTCATTGCCGGCAGCTGGGACATGATTCGTTCAAGACTGGACTGAATGGTGATGAAATGCGGCCACAGACGAGTAAAGATCAGTACAATCAGAATCAACTGCTCAGCCGGAACTTGCAGCAGATGAATAGATACGTAAGCGAATAAAGCAATTAATAGAACGGATGAGGACCGGTACAGAAACTGCGAATTGGCATAGACGCGGTAAGCCTTTACATAGTTGCTCTCGATTCGGCCGCATAATTCTACGAATTTTCGGATATGCGAACGCTCCAGAAGATTGCTTTTAATATCCTTAATGCCGTTAAAATGATCGCTTAAATCAGCAAAATAGCTTTTAAATAGCTGCGAAGCCTCTTTGCCAAGCTTGGATGATTTTCTCACGAATCGTCGTGATACTAGCGAAAGCAGCAGACCGCTTATAATGATAATGGATGTCAGCTTGGCCGACAGCCACATGGCAAAACCGATTTGGATAAGAGTAAATGCTGCAGCCGAGGTTAAAGTCAGTAGCAGATTGATGCCATTGCTCACCCGGTTCAGCTCCGTAGAAAGAATCTGATTGTAGTCAGAGTTTCTTCGGCCCAGAAAAAATTCCCATTTCGCCTTTAGCAGCGCCTCATGGGTTTCCGCTCTCAACTGTCGAATATAACGTTGTTCTATCTTGGTCGCCAATATGAATTGATTGCGCTGCAGGAGCGCCTGCCCTCCTACAAGAAGGACATAAACAAACAAAACGATTGGCAGATTCAACGGCATATTCCAGGATTTCAACTGATTCATGGCTTCATCGACAAACGGAACGGAACTTATATCCATATCAAAAGCGCCAATAATGCTTAGAAGCGGAATGATAAGAAAAATCCCAATACCCTCCAAAGCACTAACAAAAATCATTAACACCAGATGAAGATAAATCCGATTACCGGAAGAGGCGTACAATTTTTTGAGAAGCAAAATCATATCTCTCAACGGTATCTCTCCTTTCTATACAGCCTGCCGTTTAACTTGCCGCCAGAACCACAAGAAAGGGCGGAGAGGAAAATAAAGAAAATGCAGTGATTTAGGCAGAGGCAATAACAGCATATCTTTGGAGCTTGGATACATTTTGTTTGAAATATATAGCAGCCTTTGCTTGGAAGTCATCGTTGAGAGTAAATACCGGTTATAAGCAACAGCGATTTCTTTCGTTTCCGGTTTCGGAAAAAGCACAACCTCTTGGCGAATAAAGATAGTCGCCATTTGAGCGAGTTTGCGTGCTTTGGGATGCTGCGACAAAACAAATGCTTCCTCAGGAAGCAAGCTGCCAAGGAGATTGCTTGACAGCACCATTGCTTTTCCGCCCAATATACTGCTTTTGCTAAAATCAAACAGCTGAAGGACCCGATTCCAGTTCATGAATCTTCCAAGCATCCGGTCTATATCGAGCAACCATCTCAGACTAGTCCAGGCATGCCTCGTACCGTGTAGGATTAGATAAACAAACAGGTCCTCATTACCAAGCGTATACATGTTTTTATTCAGCGTGCTTGGCTGCCTGCGACTCCATAATTCGTCAAACGCCGGCTCAATAACCGTATCTGGATTTAGACTCCAGTGCAGCTCAATCTCAACATTTTTTTGAGGATGCATATACGAAATATGATGTGTTTTTCGCTCTGTATTGCCGAATACTTCTGCTGTATCATCATATTCCTCGCCACGGACGTAACCGGCTTCCACTAAAATATTGACCGCTTTATCCCAATCCGCCTTTGACACAAGAATGTCCAGATCGCCTGATGTTCGCCCTGAAATATCGCCATACAGCATATCAGCCAGCACAGGCCCCTTAAGAACCAGCATTCGAATACCCTGGGCAGCAAAAAGTCCGTTCATTCGTTCCAGCTCTGACCGTAAATGCAGCATCTCCATTGTGTTTCGGGTATACATCGTTTTAAGCTGTTTCATCACATGATCAGGCGTCCAGCTCTTTTGCGAATTAAGTTTCACTAGTATCGGATAAAGTACCGGGAAAGTCTCATGATACAAAGCTATTCGAAAAAACTGCTGCCAATCCAAATGGCTTGATAATTGAATAGCCTCATCCATCTCAAGCGGCATATCGGACCGCAGCAACTGCAGCATAAAGTTCAGTTCATTTGAGAATAAGCTCATATCCAACATTTGAGGGCGGTTCATCTCTAATTCTCCCCTTGGTTTTCTTGACTAACGTTCAAGTAAGTTCCCAAAGATGCCGACAACGGTGTATCGGTTCATAATATCTGCGCCGGTAACATAATGCGGACCTGTGCGGAGCCAAGCGTGTGCAGTCATCTTTCCCTCATAGTTTTTTGTTGTGCCCAGATACAAAGTACTTTCGATTTGCCGTTTCTCGAGCATTTTCATGCAAGCAATCGCCATAACAAGGCATTTGCTCTCCCATAAGGTATACCGGCTCATAATCCGGATTGCATCTGCAATCCTATGGATAAGCTCCTCATTTTTTTCAGTCATTTGGAATGAAGTTTCCAGAAGTGAAACCCCGAGTCCCGGAGCTACTTTTGCAAACGGCAGCGCTTTTAAGATTCTGGCCCACCCGAGATAAACAAAAGCTTCCAGCAGCAGCAGCTTCATATCCGAGGCGAGAAAAGCACGGAGCTTCCTCATGGGACTACGCCCCAGTGTTAACAATCAACCCTTGCTCCGCCAATTGCTGCAGAAATGCCGATACTTGTCTCAAGCAAGCGTCCTTGTCAATTTCGTACTCTTCGCACAGCTTATTAACAATCTCGTCTGCAGTAGTCGGTTCCGCAAGATGCTCCCAGATTGCTCCGCCTGTTTGGCCAAGGTTATAATATTTACCGCTTTGAATGCTCATCATCACTTTTTCTCCGCCCATATCACTGACAAGGAAACCTTCAGCCCTCATGATATTCCCGCTTATCACAATATTGTTCATAACAAAACAACCTCTCCTTCTGTCACCGTATTTATAATTTTTTTCACTAGATCAGGTGCTGTAAACCCATGAATAGGCCTTTTTAACTGGTAGAAAGGCACGGAAAGAGCAATTTTGGCGGCAATTGCGAATAACCACTGTTCCATCTTCATTTCCTTCAGCAGCTTATCCAAAAAGGAGTGATACCGGATTAATTGAATGCGTTCCAGCGGTTTCATCGGCTTCATCATAATTTGAGGAATATCCGCTTTTTCCAGCTCAAAAATACCCGAAAGCAGAACCGGTTCCCTGGCGAATTGATCTCTGACTGGGACAGCATATTTATCGTAACTCTCCAGAATGGAATCATAATTGGCGGTTTCCAGTTCAAAATAATCCATGCTTTGCTTCCAGAGCTTCTGCTGCGGATATCCCGGATACGCGGTCAGTGAGTTGTTGCTCTCGTTGAATCTTATTCCAACTATATCATCGCTGAGCAGCTGGTAGCCTGCATGCCTAAACGCCGTTCCTAGCGTAGACTTCCCTGCTCCGCAATCCCCAAGTATAGCGTAGGCCTTACCGTCAATAACAACACCGCTTGCATGCAGAGGCACCATTCCTCTGCGGATAAGGATAATCGCACAGCATGCCCCCAGAATGTATAATCGATATTCTCTGGGATCTGCCCCTTTCTCCGGCATCATTTGGATCAGATGATTACCAACAACGCGATATACGGCTACGTCTGGTACTCGGATTACCACTTCATCGTGTTCCGCATGCTCCAATTGATCTTCACTCCAGCCGGAAACAAAACCGCTTAAATCGGCAAGCTCGATAATTACGTCCGGTTCTCCATCTATTTCATCCCATAATTCCGGCAATTCTATTTCGCTGGCCAACCGCAATCCATATGCCGAATAAAGCTTTTTATCCAACAGTCCATTGTCCATAATGGCTCTCACCTCTCCGAGTTTCATGATACTAATTGTAGCAAAACACTTTATAAAAATCAACAAAATGTATCACAGTAGACATAACTATCTCCCAATAGGAAGACCTGCCTCCACCCCATAATGCTTCAAGCCATTGCCAAGCGGATCTATAGCCCCTTGCAGACTCGATAATATTCGCTCAATAAAGTAGCTTTCATTAAAGGTTTCCGCATATTCTCTAATTCGCTGTGAATCCCATTTGATTCCGTTGAAATTTTGAAGAGCTACCATTAACGATCCCGCGGTTTGGTTATTAAAAAACATCCCGTTTAAACCGGGTTTGATCGTATCCAATGCTCCTCCCGCTTGAAACGCAATAACCGGCCTGCCGCAGGCATTAGCTTCAAGCGGCGTAATTCCGAAGTCCTCAAGGCCGGGAAACAGCAATGCCCTGCATTTCTGCATATAATGGACAACCTCTTCGTCGCTTCTTCGGCCCAAAAATTGAACGGTTGGTCCGGCCATGGCTTCAAGCCGCTGCCGATCATCTCCGTCTCCTATTACCACCAGCTTGAGTCCGAGCCGTGAACAGGCTTCCACTGCAATATCAATCTTCTTGTAAGAAACAAGTCTAGAGACAATTAGAAAATAATCCTCCTGCTTCCCCGTACCGATGGAGAATCTCTCGATCTCAACAGGCGGGAAGATGACCGTAGACTCTAGTCCATAAAATTTGCTTATTCTGTCTTTAACGATACTCGAGTTTGCCACCAGCCGGTCCACATGCTTCGAGTTCGTTTTGTCCCAAACGCGTAAAGGATAGGTGAGACATTTGGCTGCCAGCTTCCTTAGCCTTGATACCCTCACATTCTCGATATAGCCCTCGAAGTTCCAAGCAAACCGCATCGGGGAGTGGCAGTAGCATAAATGAACCGCATGATCCGGTTTGCGAATCCCTTTGGCATAAGCACTGCTGGAACTAATAATAATGTCATAATTTTTCAATTTCATTGACCGGACGGCTAAAGGATACAGCCAAAAGTAAAGCTTGAAATCTCTAAGAATATTCGGAATATGCTGCATCCATGTCGTTACGATATGGGCATCCTTAAGCTCTGGCAGCAGCTTCTCCCGGTCAACTATGGTGGTATAGATGGGTGCATCAGGAAACAGCTTGTGCATAACGCCAACAACTCTCTCCGCCCCGCCCATTTGATTCAAGTAATCATGAACTATGGCTATCCGATAATTCATTTCGCCACCCCCTTGGATTGCCGGAGCTCTTCAGCCTTGCCGAGAACTCCGTTTATTGCTTGCCGATAAATCTGCTCGGTCTTAGCTGCTGCCTGTTCAATAGAAAAATGCTCCTTGATTCGGTCCATGCTGTTCATACTGATTTGCTTGTACAGCTGTTTATCCCCTTCAATCGCCTTAATACGATGAACAAGCTCTAAAATATTGCCGGTTGCATAGAGCATCCCGCTTTGGCCATGCTGTATAATTTCCGATACTCCGCCCCCGCTGGTCGCAACAACTGGCGTTCCCTGCGCCATTGCTTCAATAATGACCCTGCCGAACGGTTCATTCTCCGAGCAAAGCAGCAACAGGTCAGCAGCACAGCAAACCTCGTCTATATCTTCGCGAAATCCTGTGAAACGGACATATTTTTCCACTTTAAGCTGCTCTGCCAGAAGGTGCAGCTCCTCCAAATACCTTTCATTTTCTTCTCTGAATTTGGGTTCACCTACAATCCATAAATAACTCTCCTTCCCCTCTTCAAGTAGGGCATGCAATGCCCGAATTGCATCCGCCTGTCTTTTCCAAGGCGCGATTTGTCCAATAATTGTCATGACACGACCTTCCTGAGGTGTGTTTAATTCCGTCCGGATTTTTTCCCGGCTATAAGCCTTTTCCTTTTCCGTATATTCGCTAAGAACGGTACCGTTATGCACAAGATGTACCCGGTTGCCAAGCTTTTTATAGTCCCGCATAACGGGCTCGGATATGGCAATAACCGATTGTGCGGCAAGCGAGGCATAGAGCCGGATCGTTTTGCCAATCAACCCTTTGGGCGGAATATCGTGAAGATGCCATACGACGGGGATACGGTGACGCCAGTAAAACAAGGAAGCCATCATCCCCGCCCGCAGCGAATTGGCATGAATGACATCCGCTTTTTGCTCCGCTGCCGCTTTCGCCAATTGATAACCCGCCCTGACCATACCGGCTGCTCCTGCTGCCAGACGAAAAGGGTTACGGCTAAGCCTGGCATTATAGCTGGGCAGAGGCACAACCTCAAACCAATCCTTCCTGGCCCTATCAAGCAGCTCGCCTTCAGGCGCAAAAATAATCGGATGAGCTTTCGTATAATGCTTCGCGGTTACCATGAGATTAATCTCCGCTCCACTAACAGCGCTTGTATGATTATAATAGGCGACCCTCATCCAATAGCCCCTCCTTTTCTCCGCATCTCCCTGGCATCCTGGAATACCTCCGTCACTGCCGCTGCCACACTGCTCCAAGTATATCTCTGAAGGACATGCTGCCTGCATGCTTCCCTTGAGGGAATTGCCAGACGTCCGTTTAAGGCTTCAACGATCCTTGCGCTCATAGCCTCCGCCGATCCGTCTTTGAATAACAAGTCCGGGGCAAATCGTCCTAAGATTTCATTTGTCCCGCCGAACGGGGTGCCAAAAACCGGGGTTCCGCAGGCCATGGACTCGATCGTAACCAATCCGAACCCTTCCAGCGTAATCGTTGGCACAACGCTATAGTCGGCCGCCTGATACCATTCCACCAGTTCGTCGTTTGACACCCTTCCTAGCATTTTTACATAATCTTGCAGCCGGAGCCGGCTAATCTGCGCTTCGTAATCGCTCCGCATTGCACCATCGCCTGCAATATAAAGCCTGGTCCCAGGGTGTGCCTGTACGACAGCCTGCATCGCGTCGATTAACCGATCGATGCCCATCCGGCGGACTATCCGCCGCGCGCAGAACAACAGTTTTTGTCCGGATTCAATCCCAAGTCTTTGGCGAAGGGCTCCCCGATCCTGATGAGGTTTGAACCTTTCATGCTCGACAGCACCGGGTATTATATGAATTTTGCGGTGATCTATTCCGTAGCTGTTCGATAAGATGTCCCGAAAATATTCGCTTAGCACGATAAAACGGTCGGAACGACGGTAGGTAAGCTGCTCTACCTGCTTTTTAAGAAGATACCTCGCTTCCCGTACGATACGGGGCTTGCCGTCTTCCTCCATCTTGGATTCAAGAGCCCATGGTCCATGAAAATGGGTGACAATCGGGATATGGTCAGGCAGCGACTGTCTGGACACCATTGAAGCGTACAAAGCAAAATGCGGATTAAAAATATCAGGATGAAACGTCTTTAAGGCTTGCATCGTATGCTGCCGTACCGATCGGATGCGGGACAGCAGTCCGGTTGCATGCGTCACTGTATTGGCTACATTCAAATTTGTATGAAGCTTAACACCCGGCTCGCTCACGACAAGCCCGAGCTCCGCATGTCCAAACTCCTTCATGGCGTTCGTGTAATCAACGAAATAACGATTCAACCCCCCGGGCTGCTGCTCATTCCATCCCAGTCCTGTCGTTAATACATTCATGAATGATCACTCTCTTCATCCTACTTATCGATTTAAGACCTCTCTATAGATATGGAGCGTTTCTTCCGCTACCCGCTGCACTTTGTAAAATTCAAGGCCTTCTTTGGCGCGCATGCGGAAATATTCTCTCCTTTCCGCATTCTCCAGCAGTTCAATAACAGCTTCCGCAAGCTTTGCAGGCTGCTTGGGCGGAACAAGTATTCCGGATCCTCCATGATCAAGTGCTTCCGGAATGCCGTCTACCCCCGTTGCCACGATTGCGCAGCCCGCTTCCCTTGCCTCGATGAGGACAAGCGGAAACGGGTCTTTGTGAGAAGCTAGCACAAATACATCTGCAGCATGCATGTATGGGGCAGGATCTTGCTGAAAGCCTTCAAATTTTATCTGATTTCGGTAGATGGACGACGCAGCCTGTTCCTCAAACAACGCTCGGTCGGGACCCTCGCCAACAATATAGAGGCAAACATCCTTCATCTTGGCCGCAATTAGCTCAAAGGCCTCTATTAAATCGCCAATACCTTTCCGAGTGTATAGCCCTGCTACCGTGACAATAGTCAAACCTTTATGCTCGAACATAGAGGATTCCCTTAATTTTCTGGGACTTCCAACGGTTCCGTTCCGGACTACCTTTAACTTATTTTGCCGAATTCCCCGTGCGGCCATTGATTTGGCTACAGCGTCACTAACGGCGATAACGGCATCCCCAACCCTCATCAGATCGGCATGTTTCTGAAACTCATTATGAACATGCGTTACGATTTTGTAGGAATTCAGTCCTTTCAAATATCTGGAGAGTAAAGCTCCTGTCATCATATGAGCATGGATAATATCCGGACGAATCTGTCTCATCAGCGAACGGAATTGAAAAAAGGCCCGCAGTATCGAGGCGGGTCTTCTTGTCTGGTCGAGTGTATAATGAGTAACCCCATGTCTATAAAGCAATGGCTCATAGCTGCCTCCACCGGAGACGACTGCTACTTCATGTCCCATTCCGGCCTGCTCGCAGGCTAAATCCACCATGACATTTACGATGCCGTTGCCCGCCTCCTGGACATGATTAGCGATATGTACAATTTTCATCCGACCGTCCTCCCGCGCAATTCTTCGTAGAAACGGATTGCTTCCCCGGCGATCCGGCTCCAGTCGTGCTGCTGCGCTGTCTCGTAAGCCTTAAGCCTAATCGCGTATAATCTCTCGGGCTCCTCAAGCAATTGCTTTAGACTGCTAATGATGGCTCCTGAGTCTCGTGCCGGAATGATAAGAGCATCTTCGTTATCCTGAAGAAATTGGCCGGTCTTAAAGGATGTAACCGGGGCAAGCCCGCAAGCCATCGCTTCAATTAAGGATAACGGGTATCCTTCCGATAAAGTCGGCAGCAGCTTGATATGGTGACCGGAAAGCAGCGCGGGAAGCTCGTTATGGTTATAACTTGGCACCACGCGAATCCGGGAATGGACTGCTGGATCATAATCGGCCAGAACCGTTCCGGCCTGACATCCCGTCCCGATAAACGAAAGTTCAACTTGCGGATATTCTCGTAAGATGACGTTCATCGCATCTGCCGTATATTTAATCCCCTTGCGCAGAATATAACTTCCGACCTGCGCAATCCGAACCGGCTCATCCGGTTGAATAACGGAAGGCGAGACCGGCAATCCGAGAAAATCGGCCGGCAAGCCATTTCTGACAAGCCGCGTTCGGGCTTCTTTTACCTTTAATCTGGATACGGCATAAAGGTAATCCTGCTGGTTCAGGAACAACGCGCCATCCGCCTTTCGGAAAGATACGGCTACCTCCCATAAGCGCAAGCCGCCATGATAAAGCGGATATTTCCAAGAGAGCTTTATATTCCCCCGCTTATGCTCTTCCAGCAGCCCCTCATGCATCGTATGCTCCAGTCCGTGACTTCTGGTAACAAGCGCAGGCTCCTTCCTCTTATTCCTGAACAAGCTCCATATCCAGGCATCGCCGCTTGAGGCATCAACGATATCCAGTTCTGTTCCCGAGCGCCGTATATGCAAGAACAAATAAAAGGGAAAGAGGATGCCTTTTAATTTTCCAGGCAGGTAGGCCGGCAGATTATCGTAGGAGAATACGGTTACCCGGTGACCGGATTGCTCATACTGCCTCAATAATTGGTAGGTGGCATTCGCCGCCCCTGCATTGATATCCATCTCATGATGAATGGATAAGAGAATATTCATAACAAGGCCCCCTCTTTATCCGCAGCTTTTGAACGCTTCCGGTTCAATTGCTCCTTCACCCAAAGCCAATCCTCAGTGTCAAACAAGAAAGAGGACCAGCTTGTTCCAAGCTCCAGACGGTATAGCAGCAAAATGAACAAAAAGTTTGCTGCCGCCGAGATCAACAGTGAATAGGCCGCTCCAATAATTCCGAAATGCGGAGTCATCAGGTTGATTAATAGGACGTTCATGATTAAGGAAGCAACCTTAAGCATGGTGACCCTGCCCGGCTTATCGGTCGCCATAAAGCCTTGGGCGAGCGTCCAGGTTGCGCTGCCGATAGCGGCTTGAATGATTAGAATCCGGAAAATCGGGATGGCGTCCTCAAAGGATTTTCCGTATAGCAGCATTAATCCAAGAGGTGCACACGCAATGGCCGCCAGGACAAGAACGATTGTTATAACCGAACTGATCCGGTACACCTTCAGCGTCAGCTGGATAGCATCGCTTTGGTTTAATCCCGAGGCCTGCGGGAACAAAACGGAAACAACCGAAGCCTGAATGATATCCAGCATCTTGGACAGGTTCAAGGCAACCAAATAGATGCCTAGACTAACGGGTGACAGCAAGCCAACAACCAGTACCTGATCGATATAAAAAGATAACGTCCCCGCCAGGTCTGTTCCGTACGAACGTATGCCGTACTGCACCAGCTGCCTGGATGATTGCATAATCCCTTTTTGCCTGAAGGAGTAGATCTTGAGCATCCTGACCATAATCCAGACAGACAGCGGAATCGTTGGCGCAAGATAAGCGAGGGACGTATAAAACGGATTAACCTGTCCCGCGAGAACCAGCGCAAACAGCAGGATTAATGTAATGACATTGGGTAAATAACGTATCCGGTTAAATAAGGCATACTCTTCGCGGGCTTGCAGCACGGCGTTATTGATCGCCCCGAGAAGGCCAAACGGAACCAGGATAAGCGCCCAGCAGGCGAACTGTACTTTATCGGCGGAATAACCGTCCATCCAGCCCGGAAGGAAGATCAATCCTCCGATCATAGACATGGTTCCAAGCCCAAAGCACATCCAGAGGGAAGCCAGGAAGAGGGAGCCCTGATCGCTTTCTTTCTGCTTCATATAGTAAATAATGGAGGATGGCAGTCCCAGTGTCACGATATAAGAGAGAAGCTGGGGCCACATGATCATAGCCGCCTGCTCGCCTCTGCCTTCCGGTCCGAGGAATCTGGCAATAATAACGCCTGTCAGTGTATTCAAGAAGAGAATAAATACATTCGATGCAAAGATTTGCGCGATGTATCCGATGCTGTCCTTACGCTTCAACATGTTTAGCAGAGCCATATCGTTATTCCTTTCACGACTCGGCGGCCGTCATCGTTTTGCGGCTCGCCGTTTCTTCCATTAACCGGCTGTAATGACGCGCCATATGCTTCCAGGACTGGCTTCTGGCGATTTGCGCTGCCTGTTCGCCCATTTGCTTCAGCCGGAGACGGTTCGAAGCGCAAAACCTGATGGCTTCTGTCAAGGCTTGGCTGTCATCCGGATCGTCCAGAATAATGGCGGCTTCATCATTCATCAGTTCAACGGCACCGCAATTGCGGCTGGCTATGACCGGGAGACCGGCCGCCATGGCTTCCAGCAGAACAAGCGCAAACGGCTCGTAGCGGGAAGGATACACGAACAGATCCGCAGCGGACATGAGATCCGCCATATCCTTGCGGTATCCGAGAAAATGTACCCGGTCCTTCAGTCCAAGCTCAGATGCCATGTGCGGATAGCTGCTGCCCTCCGTCCATCCGACTACCAGCAGGTGAACATTCGGAACCTCAACCAGTGCCTTAAGGACAGTATCCAGATTTTTGCGGGAAGAGCGGATATCGCCGGCAAACATCGCATAGACCGTCTCCTCGGAAAGCTTAAGCGTCTCGCGCTTGATCTGCCGGGGATAGAACTCCTCTAAATCTACGCCATTACGAATGACTGCAATCCTCTCCGGCCCTACTCCGGCGTGGTGAACCAATTCCTGCTTCACCTGGTCGGACACCGCAACAATTGTACGGGAACGTTTCATCGCGAATAGTTCGAGGCTGCGATTTAGTCTCGTATATATGTATTGGTAGAAAGACGCGAAGCTTCTCCGTTCCCGGAAGGGATGATAGCGGGAGGCAAGCCATGCGCTATGAACGAAATGCATGCAGTTCATATCAGAGCGGGCGTACGTAACAAAGCCGTTAATAACCGTATAATCAATACGGGAACGAAGTCTCATCAACAATAAAGTAGATCCAATAGCAAAAACTTGGTTTCTCAGCAGCTCAGTTGGCCAACCATTAACGGATACTCTCTTCCATGCCACCTGCGGGTGGTTTTTTAAATCCTCGGATAATTCGGAAGCAATAATAACGATGTCATGTCCCAGGGCAATCGCCTCCTGAATAACCTCGTAATTCACGCGCCCCTGTCCATCGCCTTTTTTCACCTTATGGGTGACGAAGCAAATTTTCATGATTCACCTTCTCTTCCGGATCCATAAAAATCATAGCTACTAGAAACCAGATACATACTCCCCCCACGCCAGACAAAATATTGCTGCTTAGCAACAGGACCATAACGGCCACCATCGTCCCGAAAGCAAGGTGATAATATTCAGGACGCCCCTTCTTACCCTTAAAGGCAAAAGCCAGCAGAAATAATAAAAGTCCGATAAGAAACAATCCGCCGGGAAGACCAAACGTGTAAAAAATATTCAAATAACCATTATCGAAATCCTGCAAGGCTTTCTGACTGTTGAACTTGGCAGTAAGCCCCGTACTGCCAAGGCCGTTGCCGAGCGGATTAGACGTAATGGAGGACGAGATTTGCGTCGAGAAAGCAAGGCGTTCCTTATAGGAAGTATCTTCGCTCAAATTGCCGAAAGTTTGAAAACGCGTGGTAATAGCATCTGAACCCGGCAAGCTGGGAAGCACGAATTGATAGAACATCAGCAGGACAACCAGCACCGCCATCAGCTTCATTTTGTTTTGGGATTTGGCCTGCATGAAATAAACGATAATCATCGCTGCAAGTCCGATCCAGCTGCTACGGACGAGCGTAATAAGCAAGGTAAAAGCGACGATTAGAATGCCGGCAAATCCAAGTACCCGCCATTTTTTGTTCATCACCATCACAGCAAGAGTGAACGAAAAAAACACGCCCGCCGGACCAGGCGAATTGAGGGTAGAAAACACCCTCACCATCATCGGCTCCGGATGACCGATGGAAGTCATCTCCGAGTTAAGCATCCAGAAAGCATCCCAAGGAGGAATAAAGAAATACTGGATAATCCCGTATATTGCAACGATTACCGCAATACTGGAAAGGCTCCTCAGCCATATATCTCTGTCGGAGCTTTTGAAATGACCGACATTGACGTACGGAATAACAAGCAGCGGAGCCAGGTAGTTGATAAAATCGAACCCGACCGCAACTCCGCCAAACCTCGGCAGCCCAATAGTAAGTCCGTAAAGAAAAACAAAAATGGCCGTTAAAAGGACCCCCCTTGCAACACGGGTTAGCTTCCTGAAATTTTTAACAATCGGGATCAGCATCGTGAGACTTACAAGTATGGGCGCCAATGCCATAATCGGAGTATCGCTGTAGGAGTTGTAAGACCAGTCAAGCAAGCGGCGCAGCTCCGGGTAAACCGACCAGACAGCCAGCATGTACGGTAAATAGACTACCGGCTTGACCTGCTGAATAAATAAGGCAACCAGCGTAAGCAAAAGGACTACCGATAGCTGCCAGAGGTCCTGAAATAAAGAAGTTTTGGCACTCAAGATACCGATCAGCGCAATAACGAGCAATGCTCCAACCGCGCTGACCATTCTTTGAAGGACAGTCTTGGTTAAGCCTATGAATTTATCGACATTTTCCAAGTTCTCCAACCGTCCCATCTGCCTCTGAATGTGGAATAAAGCTTACGGATTGCAGTGCCTCCTTCACGGGGAACCGTCCGTATTAGCTGCAATAGTCCCGGTGAAGGGCTGCTGCCCACCGAAATGGCCCAAATGATATACATTAATCTTCTAAAAGCGTTGGAATGCTTCAAAATCATATACGTTTCGTTATGCGCCATATTCATGCAGGCCGTTTCATTAAACCGATTGCGTTTATCTTCGTCGAACCGTTCCGCAGGATAATGGTTTACGCATACGCTTGGATCGTAACGAAGCAGCCAGCCGCCTTGCTTCACGAGAAGACTGACCCCGATTTCGAGATGAACCTGCGCACCGTTACCCCGAAGCCGTTCATCAAACCGGATGCCGTCAACCGCTTCTCTGCGAAAGCTCATATTTGCCCCTTTCAAGATATCAACCTCTCTTGGAGAGCCAATTCCGATATGATGGTTACCGGTCATTCTTCCAAACCACGAGAGCTTCCCGACCGTATGCGCTTCTCCGTACTCCAGCCTTCCGGAATGGTACACCCAATCCTTCCCGCCAAGTCCGCCCAGCAGCTTATCATCTTCAAAATGCTTTTCAATTCTCGCAAGCCAATCCGGGTAAGCTACCGTATCATCGTCCGTGATGACAATGATATCGCCGGAGGCTTCCTTTAACCCCGCGTTATAGGCGGCCACCGCCCCGGGAACGGAAACAAGTACGGACTTAAGAAACGGCTCTTGCAATGAACCGCGGAGGAACTCCAAGGTGTCTTGATCGGTATCCCGTGCTACTATACAGATTTCATCCGGCTGCCGCTGCTGCTTGGACAGCCCGTCCAGACAATTCCTTAAGCTGTGTACACGCTTGTATGTAGGAATGACGACGCTGATTCTCATTGGAACCTCACCAGTCCTTTACACGTTTTAAAAAAACTAGCTATATCCTCTTGCCAAGCAAGAAGACATAGCTAGCCTTTTAAAAAAAGCAGGCATTTAACCTGTCCTCACATCGCACCACCGACAAAAATGTCTAAGGTCATTCAAGACCCACAGCGCGACCGAGTGCCTACAGTGATAAAGGTCCAGTAGACATTACCTCTTCTGCCGCGCCCGGTGCAGCCTAATTCCTAATTGCCATAATATTTCATGAAGGAAATATCCTGCCGTTTCATCTGGTTAAACACAGCCCCGATAATACGGGCTTGAACAAAATCGAGCCTTTCCTTCGCTTTTCGTACGTACGCCTTCTTCACTTTTCCCGCATGGACCACGAGCAAAGCTCCGTCGCATAACGAACTGATTATGAGACTGTCCGTTACAGCCAATACCGGCGGCGTATCAAACAAAATAAGATCATAGCTCTCTTTGAGCTCTTGGATTAAACCTTTCATTCTTGACGTTCCCAGCAGCTCCGCCGGGTTAGGCGGGGTCGGACCGGAAGTAATCAGCGATAGGTTAACGACTCCGCTGTCTTTCACAACTTCATCCAGCGTACTCATCCCGGTTAACAAATCGGTCAAGCCTTGACGGTTCGTCTGGGAGAAGATCCGGTGCACGCTGGGCTTTCGCAGATCCGCATCAATAAGCAGAACCCGTTTTCCTTCCATCGCGTAAGCGACGGCCAAATTGCTGATAACCGTAGACTTGCCTTCCCCTGTCTGAGCCGATGTGACCATCAGCAGCTGAATCCTCGAATCCACCGATGAGTACTGTATATTGGTGCGAAGAGTACGGTAAGCTTCAGACACAACAGAGCTTGGATTGATTAGCACAACTAACCGGTTGTTATTGGTTGAGCGATACATAAGAGCCGTCACCCGCTTCTTTTCTAATTGGAACCTGTTCGCCGTGCCTGTTTTTGAAATCTTCCTTTCTCATTTTGCCCATTGCAGCTAGGAGAGGTATGCCGAGAAGTTCCTTTAGCTCTTCTTCGTTCTTAAGCGTGTCGTCCATAAAGTGCAGGATAAAGACCAGCGCCACAGCAACCATGAAGGACAAAATGAAAGCCATTAGAACACTCATGAATGTATTGATGTTCACCGGATCATGCGAAAGACCGTCATTGATCTTAGCTTCATTTAATATGGTGATATTATCCACATTCATAATGTGAGGAATTTGTTCTTTAAACACTTGGGAAATGGCGTTTACGGTTTCCGCAGCGGCTTCATAAGAGGTGGACCAATAAGTGAGGTTAAGTACTTGTGAGTTGGCCGAGGAACTGACCGCAAGCGTAGAGGCCATTTGATTAGCGGAATCTTGAATTTTCGGATATTGCTGAGACACCTTATCCAGTATGGCGGAAGAAACGATAATCTCCTTGTAAGAATCCATCAACATAAGATTTGTCTGAAGCAAACCCACACTGGGGTAACCTTGTTGATTCATATTGGCAGACTGATTAACAATCAATTTTGCATTCGCTTCGTAAATAGGGGTTGTATAGTAGTAGCTTTTTATACCGGATGCCGCACAGGCTAGCACAACAAGGATAAGGATGAGCCACCACTTTTTTAGTACGATTCTAAGATATTTTTTAATTTCCACTTACGCACCTCCGCCGGCACTTTTGAATTGATACGTTCTGTATATATAC
Source organism: Paenibacillus sp. MMO-177 (assembly GCF_037147795.1). Taxonomy (NCBI): domain Bacteria; kingdom Bacillati; phylum Bacillota; class Bacilli; order Caryophanales; family Paenibacillaceae; genus Paenibacillus; species Paenibacillus sp. MMO-177. The sequence continues at coordinate 555,164 of NZ_JBBCUR010000005.1, forward strand.
AACTTTATGATACAATTAGTAGCATGTCAAGCATTATTACACGCCAAAAACCGACCCTCCTTTCTCGAGAGGACCGGTTTTGATTAGAGGACCATATTAAGTCAACGTTGTAATCTGCAGATTTCCGTTAACCAACTCGACTTTTCCTCTTGCCCCTGTCGCTTTATCCGTAAGGATAATAGAATCAACCGTTTCTATTGCCTGTTTCGTATAAACGTGATTGTACGGGGAGAATGCTCCGTTATAATCATACGATACCATCACAGCAGCCAAATAAGTGGGCTGGGTTGCGGAAAGATCGAAGAACGACGCGGAATAAGCGCTTGTATTTGGTGCATATTGCTCCCGGCAAGTAATTTTTGTCCATTGGTTTACCGGTACTTCAAAGGTGTTGTCATACAAGGTTGCGAAATTTCCGAATTCAAGACGGCTGCGGTACCTAGCCTGAGGGGAGAGAATGAAATACTCAAATCCAATGTAACGATTCGTATCAACGGAAAGCGGGGACGGGTTAAATGAAATGCCCACAAACGGATTGCTTGAGCCGTTTGGCGTAATTTTAAGAACGCCTGAAACCGTCTTATCGGTATACATCTTCATCTCGCTGCTAAACGGAACCGGCAGCGTCTCCAAATTGGTAATCATGGACAGACTTACACCCGTACCGGCTACAATATTCCAATTCTTAAGCAATTCCGGATTTACGATTAGATTGCCATGACTGACCGGATTATTCGCTTTGGCGTGAATAGATTCCCCAACCGCCAACGGTGTTGAATACAGGAGGGCCGCCTCTACATTCCGTTGCAGGATTCGAATATAAGCCGGCTGCAGTCCCGTTAATATATTATCTTTATCCAGCACATTAATGACCGCTGTTCCAGCTGCCCCCGGAGCATTGGATTTGATAACCACTCCTTCGGTATTATCGAACTTGGCATTTGCGACTGTTCCAAGGAAAACTCCGTAGCTTTGCTTAACCGATTTATCCTTTAAAGTGTCGGGAAGGGCATAATATTCTGAAGAGGTAGGATCAATGGAGGACCAGGACATTCCGAAACCGGACATATATAGCCCGCCGGTAATAGACTTTGGCAATAAACGGATGGCTGCTTCTCCTATTTGTTCGAACCTAACGGATTCCATTGTGCCGCTGAGCCCTCCGACAGATGCATTACCGTAGGTATCCGAATCGATAACTTGATAGATTCCGTATGGCGAATATCCCATATGCACGCGTTTCATTGTAGCGTTAAATCCGCCAAAGTGGCCGACATGCTCCTTGATCCCAATCATAATGCAGCAAAAAGCTCCGGTTATTCCGCCGCCCTCAATGTAGTAGTCCTCGCTGTTCTTCATGCAGTAAAGACCAATCAGGCCGTTCCATGTGCAATCGTATGAGGTTACATGCCCGTCGGTGCTGTTCAACAATAAACCTACCTTCACCTGCTTGGTACCGATGCTCCGGAAGATAGGCTTAGCCCCTCCCGCCACCTCAATCGCCGCGGTACCGGCCGCAAACATACTGTAGGAGTCTTGATCATATAAGCTTTTGTTTATCCACGTAGACAAATTGCGGGAGTTGTAGCCGACCGGTCCAATGATCGCGAAATTCTCAAAATTCGCATCCACTCCCGCATTTTCGATCCGGATACACGGCAGTAGATCCGTCTTTGTATCAAGAGGATCCCAAACAAGCAAAGAGCCTGATTGTCCATCGTCCAAATAATTAGCCACGCCATACATCCCGCGGGAATTATTAGTAATCGTCTGCCGTATCCGGTATTTGCCCACCGGGATAAAGATGCGGAACTTCTTGTTGCACAGATCCATCGCTGCCTGGAACGCGGCTGTGTCGTCCGCAACCCCATCGCCTACAGCTCCAAACCATGCCGGATAAATATCGCCTACCTTTGGCGTCCCCGCAATGCTCCCCCCAGCTGTAATGTCAAAGATCCAATCATAAAGACTGGCTGCTATGGTTCCGTTTACAGTAATCGTAACCCCTTTTGCCGGCTTCAGCCGGGCGCCGCGGGCAAACTCCAGCCTCTTGTTTGGGGGTATCGTTATGCTCTTCTCTATCAGATATACGCCGGGCGGAACAAAAATCGCGGTTGTTGCCGTGTCGTTGACTGCCGTAAGGAGTGCATTATAGCTGCCGGCAGCACTGCTGGCATCAGCTCCCTTCCACCGAATGTCCATCCCTCGCGCGCCAAGCTCGTTGTCAAGTGCAGTAAAGTTTGCGTTTAATTCGGATGGTTTGACCGTTTCGGATGTTCCCCAGATGTTCATGCCCATGTTGCTTGTTTTACCAGTCGCCATACATCCTCCCCCTTTCTTCTCCTCCTTCCATATATGCACTCAATATAGCAACGGCAACCGCGAATAGCCCTCCTTCATAGATTAGATTTATTTAATAGAAAAGCGCATTGCCCTCCGTATGGAGAAAAATGCGCCAGCGAGATATTTTCGTATATTCCTACATATTCGTACAGTGCTCTTCGACTTCTTCCCAAGTATTGTACAGCTCGACAAGCCGGCTGTCCTCGCCCCCGTTGCCCGATTGTACAATGATAATCTCAAGCTCGGACACCGCCCGGATGCTGTGCAGCGTCTTCATCGGGATATGAAGCACATTGCCTGCCCTCACCCGCATATAATTGCCGTTCTGAATGAACTCGCCTTCGCCCTTTACGATGGTCCATACTTCTTCCCGGTTAATATGCAGCTGATAGCTGATGTTGCGCCCCTGCAGAATTCCCACACGCTTCGTTATTACCGAACGGCCGTCATCATAGCGTTGATCATCCAGAATTCGTGTCCAGCCCCAGCTCCGCTCCTCGAACATCGGCCCTTGATTATAATTAATGAAGTCCTTCACTCTTGGGCTGGCGCTTTTGTCCGCCACGAGAATACCGTCCGGGCTAACCGCCACCACCACATTCGATAAGCCAAGAATGGATACAGGTATATCAATCTCGTTAATCAGATGAGTGTTTGCGCTATCCTCGCTGATCATGCCTTTGCCGATGAGACGGTTGCCCATCTCTTCCGTTAACGTATTCCAGGTGCCAAGATCCTTCCAATACCCTTCATACGGACGCACGACAATCTGTTCCGTCCGCTCAACCACTTCATAGTCAAAGCTGACCTTGGGCAGAGTATGATATTGCCGGACGAGCTCCTTATAATGAAGAGGCAGCCCTTTCTGCTCCAGCAGCCTAATGAGGAAGCCAAGCTTAAACGCAAATACGCCGCAATTCCAGAGCGCATCGTACTCTTCTATTAGCCGGGCCGCGCGTTGTTCCGACGGCTTCTCTTCAAACCGGTTCACCTGGCGATAACCGGCCTCATCCCGTCTGCCTGATGCAGAGGGTACGATATAACCATATTTGGAGGAGGGATAGGTTGGCTTCACGCCAATTAATGCAAGATTTGCTTCGGAGTCATTCAGAACAGCTTCCAGCTGCTTGACCTCGTCAAAGAAACGGCCTTCCACGTATGGATCAACCGGCAGAATCGCAATCACTTCGTCTAGTCCGACTTCTTGCTCCGAATAGAGATAAGCAGCCGTTAATGCAATTGCCGCAAACGTATCCCTGCGTTCCGGTTCGATAATTAACGGCACATGGCTGCCGATCTGATTATGCATCATTTCAATCTGGGATTTGCCGGTAGCGATATAGCTGCAGTCGCCAAGTCCCCGCTCCGTAATCTGCCCCCATACCCGCTGTACCATCGACACGAGCTGATGCCGTTCATCCTCGAGCACCTTTAGGAACTGCTTGGAGCGGGCATCATTGGAAAGCGGCCACAGCCTTTTTCCCGACCCTCCCGACAACAGAACAAGCTTCATTCAAGACTCCTCCGTTCGCAGATCCTTAATAAGCATTTTTGGAGCCAAACATAACTCTTACCGTACGCATAATAAGCTTTATATCCAGCAGGAAGCCCCGTTCCTCAATGTATTTCAAGTCAAGCTCAACCATTTCATTAAAGCTGAGTTCATTGCGGCCGCTCACTTGCCATAAGCCTGTGCATCCAGGCAGTACCTTGAGACGCAGCTTGTCGTAGCTTGTGTACTCGTTCACTTCGCGCGGGAGAGCAGGACGCGGACCTACCAGCGACATGTCTCCGCGGATGACGTTCCACAACTGGGGGAGCTCGTCGATACTTGTCTTCCGGATAATCTTCCCAACCCTTGTGATGCGGGGATCATCCTTCATTTTAAACATGGCGCCTTGGATTTCATTCTGGCTGAGCAGGTTATCCAGCATCGCTTCCGCGTTGGTCACCATGGAACGGAATTTGAACATTTTGAACGGCTGCTCGTTGCGGCCAACCCGTGTTTGATAGAAAAAGACCGACCCTTTTGGGCTCTCTAGCTTAATTAATAAGGCAACTAGAAGAAATAACGGGGAAAGCAGAAGTAACCCCAAGCTAGCGGCAGTGAGGTCAAATCCGCGCTTGACCATTAAGTAAATACGAAGAGGCCGACGCTCGTAGGCGGTATATATGGTCGCTGCATCAAAGACTGCTTCGAGATCTTTTTGCTGAGGAGTCGGAGCCATCAACATTCACCTCTAATTAATCTTATTGAACTGCTCCCGCAGCATCATTTCTTCCATAGCGGCGAGCAAGGGAATTCGGAGTTCTTCATTTCTAAGGGCAAAATCGATCGTGGTGGTAATAAAACCAAGCTTCTCGCCAACATCATAGCGGGTTCCTTCGAAGTCATACGCATACACGCCTTGCAATTCATTCAGCTTCTGAATCGCATCCGTGAGCTGGATTTCTCCTCCCGCGCCTTCTTCCTGATCCTTCAGGCAGTCAAATATTTCAGGGGTCAGAATATAACGCCCCATAATGGCAAGCTTGGAAGGCGCCTGTCCTCTGGCAGGCTTCTCTACAAATTTCCTTACCTGATACAGCCGGTCAAAGCTTTCGATCGGATCCACTATGCCATACCGGTGCGTCTGATCTTCCTGAACGGTCTGAACCCCAATAACGGAGCGTTCTGTCCGTACATACTGGTCGATCAATTGCTTCACGCAAGGCACGCGGGACTGCACAATGTCATCCCCAAGCAGGACGGCAAACGGTTCATCCCCGATAAAATTGCGCGCGCACCACACCGCGTGGCCAAGCCCGCGCGCTTCTTTTTGGCGGATATAGTGAATATCCACGTTGGAGGAACGCCGAACCTCGTCCAGCAGATCGAATTTGCCCTTGCTGAACAAGTTATTCTCCAGCTCAAAAGCATGATCGAAATGATCCTCGATCGCTCTCTTGCCTTTGCCCGTTACAATAATGATGTCTTCAATGCCGGATGCTATCGCTTCTTCTACAATGTACTGAATGGTAGGCTTATCGACGATAGGCAGCATTTCTTTTGGCATCGCTTTGGTCGCCGGAAGGAAACGGGTTCCGAGCCCGGCTGCGGGAATAATAGCCTTCTTCACCTTATTCATTACTCTCTCACCCTCACCTATCGATATAGTTTCTCTATAAAATACAAGCCCTGACTTTTAGGTCGAGGGCTGCCAAACCAAAACCTATTACTGATTAAGAGTGGCATATGTAGGTTCGCTAAGTTCTTTTTTCATCTTCATGGTCGGCGTATTCTTTCGTCCCATGTCCTGCTTGTTGATTTTATTGATCATCGCAAGAACCGGCAGATCGAGAGTTTGCAGCATTTCCGCTTCGTTCTTGATCGTGTCGTCAAGATAATCCAGCAGGAAGATGATGCCGACTGCCAGCATGCAGGAAACGATAAAGCTGATCAGCATATTCAGGATTGGGCTGTTATTAATTGGGCTTGGAATATCCTTTTCGTCCGCCTTGTCGAGAATCGTTACATTGTCGACTTTCATGATATGGGGGATTTGATCCTTGAAGATTTCGGATACCGCATTTACGATTTGAGCGGACTGCTTGTAAGATGAACCGGCGTAAATAATGTCCATCACCTGCGAATTGTCTGCGGAGGTAACCGTAACCTTCTGCGATAACTGATCGGAAGTGACCCCAAGTTTCGGGTTTTGCTCGACGACCTTTTCCATGATGTAGGCCGATTCAACAATTTTTTTATAGGAATTGATAAGCATGACATTGGATTGCAGCAGACCAAGATTCAGTGCTTCCACGCCGGCTTGCTGAGGAGATTGATTCACGATAAGAGTAGCCTTGGCTTGATAGATCGGGGTTGTAAAAAAGTAGCTTTTAACGCCGGTTGCAACGACAGCAACGATAACGATGGCGGCAATCAGCCACCATTTCTTTAATAGGATCTGGGCATACTGCTTTAGTTCCACTCTCTTACCTCCTGCAGCTTTGTAGGACTTTAGATACAATTCGTATCAACATTTGTATACTTTACTTTAAGATACAATACGTATCATGTCAATAGTTTTTTCAGCTGTTTTCATAATTTTGCGACGAATTGTTGCAATTAGGCGCTCCGGCAAAAAGAAAACCCTCATGCAAACGGTTACCCGTTTGATGAGGGTTAGTGAACGGTTTTTTCCTTTAAGAATTCGGTTTCCTGCCGTCCCAATCGCTTAGGAATTTCGCAATGCCGGCATCCGTAAGCGGATGCTTCCAAAGTGACGGCAGCAGGGCTCCTGGAATCGTTGCAATATGGGCACCGGCCAGCGCAGCCTGCTCCACATGCCCGATATGGCGGATGCTTGCCGCGATGATCTCCGCATGCATTCCGTAGTTTAGAAGGATCGTCCGGAGATCCCTGATGAGTCCCATGCCATCCGTACCAATGTCATCGAGGCGGCCCACAAATGGACTGATGTAGGTGGCACCCGCTTTGGCGGCCATTAGACCTTGCGCGGCCGTAAAGATCAGCGTCACATTGGTCTTAATGCCTTTTTCCGACAAAGCTCGGGTCGCATACAGACCGTCTTCGGTCATGGGCAGCTTAATGACGATATTTGGCGCCCAATCCGCGATATCAAAAGCCTCCATAAGCATCTCTTCCGATGTCGTTCCAATTACCTCCGCACTGATTGGACCGTGAATGAAACCTGCAATTTCCTGGATAACTTCCTTGAAATCACGGCCTTCCTTCGCAATGAGGGACGGATTTGTCGTTACCCCGTCTACGAGGCCAAGCCTTGCAATTCTTTTAATTTCCTCGACATTAGCCGTATCCAGAAAAAACTTCATAGCTGTCCGCCAAAAAACATCTCAATCTCGCGTTCCGCACTCTCAACGGAATCGGAGCCATGCACGATATTGCTCTCTACGCTTAGTGCATAATCGCCGCGAATCGTACCGGCATCTGCATCCGTGGGATTCGTGCGGCCGATCAGGGTACGGGCGTTTTTTACGGCACCGGGGCCTTCCCAGACCATAGCGAAAGAAGGACCTGAAGTAATGAACTCGACAAGTTCGCCAAAGAAAGGCTTCGCCGCGTGTTCGCTGTAATGGCGCTCTGCCAGAGGCGTATCGATCTCGATCAATTTTGCCTGTATGAGCTTAAAGCCTTTGTGCTCGAATCTTGCTATTATGCTGCCGATTAATCCACGCTTCACACCATCGGGCTTCACCATGACAAAGGTTCGTTCCATTTCCATTCCTTCTTTCATTCCTAGTTTATTTGCGCAAAAGAGGTTTGTTCGGTAAATAATGAAGAGACTTCACATACCGCACGGTACGGGTCTGTGCCCGCATGACCATGGAATGCGTTTCCGCACGCTGGTCCGGCATATATCGGACTCCGCCCAGGAACTCGCCTGGCGTTACGCCGGTCGCGGCAAAAATAACATCCCCGGTGCCAACCATATCGTTGATATTTAATATTTTGCGAGGATCCGTCAGCCCCATAGAGACGCAGCGTTCATACTGCTCCCCGCTTTCGGGAATCAGCCTGCCTTGAATTTCGCCGCCTAGGCATTTGAGCGCGGCTGCGGCAAGCACCCCTTCCGGCGCGCCGCCCGAGCCCACATAAAGATCGATGCCCGCTTCGGGAAAAGAAGGCGCCAGCGCTCCCGCAACATCCCCATCCGATAAAAACTTGATCCGGACGCCCGCTTCTCTCAAGTCGCGGGTCATATCCGCATGGCGCTCACGGTCCAGAATCATCACGGTCAGGTCCGTGATTGGCTTATCCAGCGCCAGCGCTGCCTTTTCCAGCGTTATGCGGATCGGGTCCTTCAGCGACAGCTTGCCCGCAAGCTCCGGTCCAACCGCAAGCTTTTCCATATACATGTCGGGGGCGTGAAGAAGCTGGCCTTTGCCTGCGACGGCCAATACGGCCATTGCGTTATTGAGTCCCCGCGCAACGATCTCCGTTCCTTCAAGCGGATCAACGGCAACGTCAACCTCGGGTCCCTGCATGCTGCCTACCTGCTCGCCGATGTAGAGCATCGGCGCTTCATCCATTTCACCTTCGCCTATAACAACCGTACCACGGATCGATACCGTATCAAACATGCTCCGCATCGCTTCGGTTGCTGCGCCGTCGGCGCTGTTCTTATCTCCCCGGCCCATCCAAGGGGAAGCGGCTAGTGCCGCAAGCTCCGTGACTCGAACAAGCTCTAAAGACAATTCGCGTTCTAACATTTTTGGGCATCCTCTCATACGTATTGCCATTTTTATGCGATAAATACGTTGGCGGCGTTTTTTTGCGCAAGATTTTATATCGGGTACCTAGGATAATTGCTCAATAATAAGGCCCGCGGTCTCTTCAATCGCGCGGTTCGTTACGTCTATAACCGGGCATTGGAATGCCTCCATTACACTGGATGCGTAAGCGAGTTCCTCCATAATGCGCTCCATGGAAGCGTATTGCGCGGACTCCGGAAGCCCCAACGTCTTGAGCCGCTCCGTCCGGATATGAAGCAAATGCTCAGGCTTCATCGTAAGCCCGACAATTAACCGGCCCGGCGCCGGCGTAAGCTCAGCAGGTGGTCTGACCTCCGGCATAAGCGGCAGATTCGCCGTCTTGATTCCTTTATGGGACAGGAAGATGCTCAGCGGAGTCTTGGACGTCCGCGATACGCCGATAAGGACCACTTGGGCCTGAATCAGGCCGCGCGCATCCTTGCCGTCGTCGTATTTCACCGCGAATTCGATTGCTTCCATCCGGCGGTAATAATCGTCGTCGATGGAATGAAGAAGTCCGGGCTTGCGTTTTGGCGAACTGCCAAACGTATCGACAAAAGCCTGCATCATCGGGCCCATTACATCAACCGCCCGCACTCCCCAGCGGAACGATTCTTCCTTCATTAGTTCCCGCAGCTCCGGCTGGACAAGCGTATAGCTGATAAAACCGCCCGTCCGGGCTGCTTCTGCGACAATCTGAATAACTTCCTCTTCGGTCTTTAGATGACCAAACCTTTTAATTTTGACATGGTCCGATGCGAACTGCCGCAAGGTCGCTTTCGCTACGGCTTCCGCCGTCTCCCCTACCGCATCCGAACAAACGTAGATAATTTGCTCTGACATAAGCTCCTAATCCCCCAGTTCCGCAGCTGTTGCAATATCCGACATCAGCCGGATAATGTTCGATTTCGATACCCATCCGCTAATTTCCGCTCCTCCCTCGCCGGGAATAATAACCGGCAGGCAGTCAACTTGATGGAGCATCATCTTTCGAATCGCATCCGAAACGGATTCTTCAGGAAAAAGCGTGACGATATTCGGGTAACGCGTCATAACCATGCTGACCGGTATGGCACCTGCGCCCGGGTTTCCAAGCGTAATTTTGAGCAGATCCTTGGGCGTTACGATGCCCGCAAGATTTTTGTTCTCGTTCACGATCAGCAGCGTATTGGCGTTCTCCGTGAACAAGGTGATAACCGCATCCTGAACGGATAACGTCTCTGGAATATTAACCGGAACCCCTTGGATCTCGTGAACCTTGATATTGTCAAAGCGCTGGCGCGCTGCCGTATCATCGGTCGAACGGTAGGCTTCACCGAGAAAATAGCCAACCTTCGGCTTCGCATCAAGCAGGTTCAGCATCACAAGCAGCGACAGGTCCGAGCGCAGCGTCGGACGGCTGACGCCCATATACTCCGCAAGCTGCTCCCCTGTAATCGGCGCATGCTTTTTAACTAGCTCAAGCAATTCTAGCTGACGATTCGATAGCTGGATATCGGTTCACCCTCTCATCTTTTATTACACACATTTACCTATATAACCATCAATAATCGGATTTAATATAACACATATATATTTATTACACAATATATGTTCAACCATATCGGATTTGTGCTCTATTTATGCTGTGCATATAGCCTGTGAGAGGGAGTCCTGGTTATTGTGCCCACTTTAGTTGTTCAACCTCCCTCTCGTCTCCCGTCGGCCCTCTGTAAGTCGGTTTTTTCCTCTTATTCAGCTTCCCCACGCCCTTTCAGCTCCCACCAGTCTCCTCTAAGTCGGTTTTTTCCTCTTATTTACCTCTCAACTGCCCTCTCGTCTCCCGTCGGCCCTCTGTAAGTCGGTTTTTTCCTCTTATTCAGCTTCCCCACGCCCTTTCAGCTCCCACCAGCTGCACGCAAGTCGGTTTTTTCCTCTTATTTACCTTCTCAACGCCCTTTCAACTCCCACCAGCCGCCCGTAAGTCGGTTTTTTCCTCTTATTTACCTTCTCCACGCCCTTTCAACTCCCACCAGCCGCACGCAAGTCGGTTTTTTCCTCTTATTTACCTTCTCCACGCCCTTTCAACTCCCACCAGCCGCCCGTAAGTCGGTTTTTTCCTCTTATTTACCTCCCA